>JAWKKO010000006.1:2500-187534 GCA_041393235.1 Bacteroidales bacterium | reverse complement strand
CGCGCACGACGGCCGATTCACGGCTCAGCTCGCTGAGCACCAGCTTGGGAAGGTTTCGCGTGGTGAGCTGCTCGAATGCCTTCTCCCATTTCCGCATCAGGGACCGGAGTTCTGTGTCGAGTTCTGCCACTTTTTTTCCCTCGGCGACGGTGCGCACGATGATCCCGAAATTCTGGGGCCGGATGGCTTGTAGCAAATGTTTCAGCCGGTTCTTTTCCTCCTCCGAGGAAATCTTGGATGAAACAGAAATTTTGTCTGCAAAGGGCATCAAGACGATGTTTCTTCCGGGGATGGAAATTTCGGAAGTCAGTCTCGGACCTTTGGTCGAGATGGGCTCCTTGGCGATTTGCACCAGGATGTACTGCCCTTGTTTCAGTACCTCGTTGATTTTCCCGTGCTTGTTGATGTCGGGAAGTCTCTTGAATTTGCTGATGGGGACGGGCTTCCCTTTTTTCGAAATGGCCTGAGCCAGGTATTGGTTCAGCGTGCTGAACTGGGGACCCAGGTCCAGATAATGAAGGAAGGCATCCTTCTCATACCCGACATCGACAAAGGCGGCGTTCAGGCCCGGCATGATCTTCTTTACCCGTGCCAGGTAAATGTCACCGACCGAAAACCGCTGCGACAGGGATGATTGATTGAGTTCAACGAGCTTACCATCTTCAAGAAGGGCAATCGAAACCCGCTCTTTCGTGGAGTTGATTACCAGTTCACTGCTCACATTCTCGTGATTTTGGATGATGAAGCTTTATAACAAACAGAAATAAACCTAAAGAACCGAGGGGTCTTTAGGTTTACATCTTTGCGAGAAAAGAGAAAGTCCTATTTCCTCTTCTTGTGCCTGTTTTTCCGCAAACGTTTTTTCCGTTTGTGGGTGGCCATTTTATGTCTTTTCCTTTTTTTTCCGCTTGGCATGGCAAGTTCCTCTTACTTCACGTTGGTTTTGACTTTGCTTACAAATGTTTTTGCAGGCTTAAAAGCAGGTATGGAATGCTCGGGAATGATGATGGTGGTGTTCTTGGAGATATTCCGGGCCGTTTTCTTTGCACGTTTCTTGACAATGAAACTTCCAAAGCCTCGCAGATAAACATTTTTGTTGGTGGCGAGGGAGTCTTTCACCGTTTCCATGAAAGCCTCAACTGTTTTCTGAACAGTTACCTTTTCTATTCCCGTATTCTTGGAAATCTCGTTTACGATATCTGCTTTAGTCATTTTAAAAAACCTTTAATTATCAATGATTTACGTTATGGTTCGATGATGGATTTGCAAATATAATTACTTTTGATCGAATTTGAAATGGATTTGAACGATTTTTATTTTTAGTGCGCTTATTCTAAACGAATTATACAGCGGCGCGGCGAAGGTAATGAATTTTGCGGATATTCTTCGGGATTGGTACAAAAAAAACAGGCGGTCCCTCCCCTGGCGGGAAACCCGGGATCCCTACCGGGTCTGGATCTCGGAGGTGATCCTCCAGCAAACCCGTGTGGCCACAGGCCTAGGCTATTATGAACGCTTCACCGGACGGTTCCCCGACCCCGCCTCCCTGGCCCGGGCCGACGAGGACGAGGTGCTCCGGCTCTGGCAGGGCCTCGGCTACTACAGCCGGGCGCGGAACCTCCACCAGGCGGCCGGAACCATCGTGGAACTGCACGGCGGCGCCATGCCCCGTCGATACGAAGACCTCCTTGCCCTCCGGGGCATCGGGGAATACACGGCCGCGGCCGTGGCGTCCATTTGTTTCGGAGAAGCTCGGGCCGTGGTGGACGGCAACGTCATCCGGGTTCTGAGCCGGCTCTACGGGGTGGAGGAGCCGGTGGATTCCGCAACCGGTGCCCGACGGATCCGGGAGCTGGCCGATGCCCTGCTGGACCGCCGCGATCCGGGCACCCACAACCAGGCCCTGATGGAATTCGGTGCCCTGCACTGCCTGCCTTCCTCCCCGCTCTGCCCTTCCTGTCCCTTCCGGGACGTCTGCGTGGCGTTCGGTTCGAAACAAACCGGCTCCCTGCCCCGGAAAAAGCCAAAGAAACCCCTCCGCCACCGGTGGCTCCATTATTATGTGTTCCACCGGGAGGAATCTCTCCTGATCCGGAAACGGGGAAACGGTGACATCTGGCGATCGCTGTACGAATTTCCCCTGGTGGAAACGGACCGAAGGAGCGAGGAGGAACACATCCTGGGGGAGATGCTGGAGGGGATCCTGGAGTGTACCTTCCCCGGACACAAACAGGCAACATCCCTCCGGAATGTCCGGTTCACGGTGGAGGCGCTGGGGCCCGAAATCCCCCATGTCCTGAGCCATCAGAAGCTCCACCTGCGGTTTGTGCGGGTCCGCCTTACCGACTGGCCCCCTGCCCTTTCTCCCGCCTGCAAAATCATTTCCTTCCGGGAACGGACCGATCACGGCTTCCCTCAACCCATCAACCGATACCTCGAAGCGGGGATTTTTTAATATCTTTGAAACGATCAAATTCTGTTGCCTTATGTCTGTTAACAAAGTCATTCTCGTGGGAAACGTGGGCAAGGACCCGGAAACCAGGTACCTGGACGAAGGGACGGCCATGTGCAAATTTCCCATGGCCACCAGCGAAACCTACAAGAACAGGGACGGGGACCGGGTGACGAACACCGAATGGCACAACGTGGTCCTCTGGCGGGGATTGGCGCAAATCGCGGAGAAATACGTCAAAAAAGGAACCCAGCTGTACATTGAGGGAAAGATCAGAACGCGCTCCTACGACGACAGCGACGGAAACCGGAAGTACATCACCGAGATCGTGGGCGAGCAGATGACCCTGTTGGGCAGGCGGCCCGATGACGGCGGCGACGCGGGCCCCTCCTCTTCCGGAGCGGGCGGTGAACGAAGCGCCGCTCCCCAGCCTGCGGGACAAAACCGGCCGTCTTCCCAGACCCCTGCCGCACCACGGGCACCCATGAACCCTTCTTCTTCTCCGGGTGACGACGATCCGTTCCAGGGCGCGGAAGACGGACCCGACGATCTCCCCTTCTGACAGGGTGGCTTCACTTCAATCCGTTCTCTTGGAAGCAGATTTTCAATTCATTTTTGGACAAACCGTCTTCTTGCCCTTGACCACCGGAGCCCTGATGGGGATGATTTCCGTGGCCGTGCTCCTGTTTGTATCCGCCATGATCTCCGGGTCGGAGGTCGCTTTCTTCAGCCTGCCGCCCCAGAGCTTCCAGGACATCAAGCAGGATCCGGTCAAGCAGGACGCCCTGGTCCTGAAACACCTGGAAAAGCCCGAACGGCTTCTTGCCAACATCTTAATCACCAACAATTTTGTCAATGTGGGGGTGGTGGTGATCATGTCCTTTGTGACCTCCGACCTGCTGGATTTTTCCCGCAATCCCGGCCTGGGGTTCCTCATCCAGGTGGTGTTCATCACCTTTCTCCTCCTCCTGTTCGGGGAGATCATCCCCAAGGTCTACGCCAACCGGTTTGCCCTGTCCTTTGCCCGGCGGATGGCCGGTCCCCTGGCCGTGCTCGACCGGTTGTTCCAGCCCCTGATCTTCATCCTGCTCCGCTTCACCCGCCTGGTCAACCGGCGGCTGGCCCGGAAGGGGCAGAACATCTCCATGGACGACCTGTCGGAAGCGCTCGATCTGACCACCGGGGTGGTGAAGGATGAGAAACAGATGCTGGAAGGCATCGTCCGTTTCAGCAACCTGGAGGTTTCCGAGATCATGGTACCCCGCACCGATGTGACGGCGGTGGACATGCGGCTGCCCATCGCGGAGGAACTGATCGGGGTGATCATTGAATCCGGCTATTCCCGCATTCCCGTGTACGAAGAAACCTTCGACCGGCTCCAGGGGCATTCTCTATGTCAAGGACCTGCTGCCCCACATCAGCAAACCGGACGGATTCCCCTGGCAGGAGCTGATCCGGGAACCCTTTTCGTGCCGGAGACCAAAAAGATCAACGACCTGCTGGACGAGTTCCGGGAGAAAAAGATTCACATGGCCATTGCCGTGGACGAATACGGCGGAACGGAAGGGATCGTCACCATGGAAGACATCCTGGAGGAAGTGGTCGGGGAAATCCGGGACGAATCGGATGAAGCCGAGGAGTGGTACCGCCAGATCGATGCCCAGACCTTCATTTTCGATGCCAAGACCCTTCTCAACGACTTCTACAAGGTCACCGGCCGGGAGGATTTTCTCTTCGACGATGTGAAAGGGGAGGCGGAAACCCTGGCGGACTCATCCTGGGCTCCAGGGCGAGTTTCCCAGGGTCAATGAAAAATCGTCTGCAAGACTGTTGAATTCACGGTTCTGGGCATGGACCAGCGCCGCATCAAGGAAGTCAAAGTATTTCTGAACAATGAATGATCCGGGGAGATACCGGAGGGGGTGGCTCCTCCTCCTGCTGGCGGGCCTGCTGGCCTGCGACCCTTATACGCCCAAACCGACCGGATACCTTCGGGTCGATTATCCGGAAAAAACCTATCACCTGTACGATGAACAGGCCCACTTCCAGTTCGAAGTGCCCGACTATGCCGACCTGCATCCCCACCAGAGCCGGGGTGCGGAGGAAGGCTGGTTGGATGTGGATTTCAGCGGACTCCAGGCCACCCTTCACCTGAGCTACAAGGAAGTCGACGGGAACCTGGACGACTACATCGCCGACAGCCGGGCCCTGGCCTACAAGCACACGGTGAAGGCGGCCGGCATTGACGAATCGCCGTTCCTGGATCCGGTCGACCGACGATTCGGGATGGTGTACGATCTGAAGGGCGACGTGGCCTCGGCCGTCCAGTTCTTCCTGACCGACAGCACCCGGCATTTCCTTCGCGGGTCCCTGTATTTCGATTGTGCGCCGAACCGGGATTCCCTGAATCCGGTCATCCGTTTCCTTCGGGAGGACATCGTGCATCTGATCGAAACCACCCAATGGAAGTATTGATCATTTTTCATTAACTTTGAGCCCTTTTGCCAGGGAAAACGTACGCACCGTGGGAGTTTTTTTAAAGACAGAGATAATGCCCGAGTGTCTCCTTGGCGTGTGGGAGATCACCGAGGATTATGATACCCTCTATGCCATGGTGGACCTGGCTCCCGTGGAAATCAACAAACTGGAAAGCTTCAAGAACATCAGCCGGAAGATCGAGTGGCTCAGTGTGCGTGCCCTGGTCAAAACCATGCTCGGGAAAGACACCCGGATCCTGTACAACGCGGAGAACAAACCCTTCGTCAAGGGGAACACGCACAACATCAGCATCTCTCATTCCAACATGCTCACCGCCGTTCTGATCAGTCCCGACAAACGGGTGGGCATCGACCTGGAATTCATGTCGGGAAAGATCAGCAAGGTCGCCGACAAGTTCATCAACGAACGGGAGCAGATCTCCCGGGATCCGGAACTGAAAAAATACCACCTGTACCTCCATTGGTGCGCCAAGGAAGCCCTGTACAAGATTTGCGACAAGCAGGACATCAATTTCCGGGACGGGATCACCGTCAAGCCCTTCACGCCCGAGGAACACGGGTTCATGAACGGGAACGTGGTAAACGGAAACGGGATCGAAGATTTTGAAATGGAGTATTTGCAACACGATAACTATGCACTGGTTTGGTGCGTCAAGGAATGAAGAGTTTTTACGAAGCGTTGGGGAACCGGGCAACGAAGAAATTTGCCCTGCTGGTCGATCCGGACAAATACGATGACCATGCCCTGGAAACATTGATCGGGCTCATCAACACCCACCGGCCCGACCTCCTTCTGGTGGGCGGAAGTCTCCTTTTCAAACCCATCGAACTCACCATCACCGCCCTCAAACTGGGGACCTCCGTTCCCGTGTTTGTGTTCCCCGGCAGCGTCATGCATCTGTCGGAACGCGCCGACGGGATCCTCTTCCTTTCTCTGATCTCGGGGCGGAACCCGGAGTTTCTCATCGGGAATCATGTGCTCGCGGCGCCCCACCTCGACCGGTCGGGCATCGAAATCATCCCCACGGGCTACATGCTGATCGAAAACGGCAAATCCACCTCGGTGGAATACGTGAGCAACACCCGGCCCATCCCCTTCGGGAAATCCGATCTGGCCGTGGCCACCGCCATGGCCGGTGAAATGCTGGGACTCAAAGCCATCTACCTGGAAGCCGGCAGCGGTGCGGCCCATCCCGTGGGACTGGACATGATCCGGGCCATCCGGCGCAAACTTTCCCTTCCCCTCATCGTGGGCGGCGGCATCTCGTCCGCCGAAAAGGCCCGGGAGGTCTACCTGGCCGGAGCGGACATGATTGTGGTGGGGACAGTGGTCGAGCGGCAGCCGGAGTTGGTGGCGGAGTTCTGCCAACTGCGGTCGGAGTTGAATTCCTGAGCAAGACTTTCTTACCAATACGGGATGGGTACCTGTCCCGCGATAATCCATCAAACACGGGTGGTGTGAGTTCGTCTCACGAGGTGCTTATTCCCTTCGGGAAAAATGCCAGCTCGTTTCGTCTAACTCACACCACCCTTGGGATGAACATGGATAAATGACCAGGTCGTTTCGACAGGTACCCATCCCTGGAACGAACGCTTGGTTCAGGGAATTCAACGATCCTCGGGAAGGGCGGGTGCTGCGGGAAAAATGCCAGCTCGTTTCGTCTAACTCACACCACCCTTGGGATGAACATGGATGAATGACCAGGTCGTTTCGACAGGTACCCATCCCTGGTGTCGAAGGTCTAGGTTCAGGGAATTCAACGATCCTATTTCACCAGATCGGTGATGACCTCGCCCGTCGCATTCTCCGGCATGGAAATCTCCAGGAGGGAGGCGATGGTGGTTGGCACATCGGCCGGGGACACCCGGTAGGGAACGGTCACCCGGTTGGTTTTCCATCCGTAAACCAGCAGGGGCACGTGCGGACCGTAATGGAATTCGGCGTAGTCGCCCGCTCCCAGGCTGCTGTGCTCGACCCATCCGGGGGTCAGGGAAAGGATCACATCGCCCGACCGTTTGGGGTAGTAGCTGTTCTGAATTTTTTCCAGCACCCCGTCGGTGAAGTTGTTTTTCTGAAGCACATAGGCCTGCACGGCATGGGAAACCCCGGCCATCTGCACCATGAACCTCGACACCCGGTCCTGGACCTCTTCCAGGGACAGGCGGGAATCCTCGATGAGCTGCCGGTTCAGGTAGATTTGCTGGGCGTAGTAAAAGCTGACCCATTCGCCCCGGCCGTAGATGGCGTTCAGGTAGGACTTCAACAGGGAAATGCTGGTGCGGTAGTTGAAAAAGCCCGAGGGGATTTTGTTTTCCTCCAGGTACCGCGGGTCCACGGCCAGGGAATTCTCGGCCGTCAGGTACACGAGCACGTTCTGCAAGCCCAGTTGATCGTCCAGAAAATCAAGGAGGTGTCCCAGGTCCTCGTCCAGCCGGAGGTAGGCGTCCTGCATCTCCACCGACCAGGTTGTGTAGCCCTCGGCCAGGTACCGGGTGGCGTTGAACCCGATGTGGATCATATCGGTGTCCTCCCCCTTCCCCAGGTTTTCATTGACGATGGCGGCAATGGCCATGTCCTTGGTGTAGGTGTTGCCCCAGGGGGTGTATTTCAGGAAGCGGTAATCGACCTTGGACGTCCCCACGCCGCTGATGCGGGTCAGGTCGTAGGGAAAGGTGTTCTGCCCGTTGATACCCGATTCGTAGGGGCTGTTGTCCAGGACGCTTTCGCTGTAATCGGCAATGGGAAGCTTGGTGTCCCAGATGCGCTTGAGATAGACGTCCCGGTAGTTCTTCTTGTTGAACTCCTTCACCCATCCGGGCAGGGAGTCCATGTAGTAGGTGGAACTGATCCAGGTGCTGAGCTGGGGGTCCATCCAGTACGCCGCCGTGGCGGTGTGACCGGCCATGAGGATGGCTCCCTGGGGATCGATGGAAACGCCGATGCTCCGGGACCGGAACCGGCTGTGGATCCGCAGCTGATCGGCCAGGGTCCGGCTGTGCAGGGCCGACGGGGAATAGGCTCCCGATCCGTAGCTTCCCTCCAGGCCTTTCTGGGCGGCATCGTCCAGGTTGAAAACGATGGCGTTGCTCAACCGGTCGTACCAGTAATCGGAAACGATCCCATGGGCGCTGGGTTTGGCCCCCGTGGCGATGGACGCAAAGCCCACCGAGGCATCGGTCAGGAGGTAATCGTACCTGGCATTTTTGAAATTGGCCCCCTGGGTGGCCATGCGTTTGAATCCCTTCTCCCCGAATTTGTCCCAATACACCGACAGGTAATCGTATTGCATTCCGGACACGGTGATGCCGACAATCAATTTGGGCTTCTGGCCGGGGATTCGCTGGGAGGCAACCGGCTGCCAGGAGCACAGGCCCAGCAGCACCAAACCCGTGGAGAGAAGGGAGCGGATCGAGTTCATCGTCGAGAACGTTCTTACAGTTTCAGCATATCAACGACCTGGGCCATCACATTATTTCCGGTGAAGCCCAGTTTTTCATCCAGGACCTGGTAGGGCGCCGAATAACCGAAGCTTTCCAGTCCGAAGACCCGGCCCCGTTCCCCGACCAGCCCGGCCAGGGTCACCGGCAATCCGGCCGTGAGACCGAAGACGGGAATGTTCACGGGCAGAACGTCCTTCTGGTAGGCGGCATCCTGTTCCCGGAACAGACCTTCGGATATCACGGACACGACCCGGACCTTCAACCTTCTGGACTCCTCCAGCAAAGCGGCACCGGCCAGCAGCGTGGAGACCTCCGATCCGGAGGCGAGCAGGATCACGTCCGGGGTTCCTTCGCAATCCCGGACCACATAGGCGCCCTTCTGCGCGTCCAGAGCCTCAGTGTAGCGGTCCGACCCCGCCCGTGCCGGGACATCGGAAATCCCCTGCCGGGACAGAATCAGGGCCGACGGGGTGGCGGTGTTTTCAAAAGCCATCTTCCAGGCCACGGTGGTTTCGGCACCGTCGGCCGGCCGGAGGACAAGCATGGAACGGCCGCCCGAGTGGTTGCGCAGGCTCTCCAGCAACCGGATCTGGGCTTCCTGTTCCACGGGCTGGTGGGTGGGCCCGTCCTCTCCCACCCGGAAGGCGTCGTGGGTCCACACATACTTCACCGGAAGTTCCATGAGGGCGGCCATCCGGACCGCCGGCTTCATGTAATCCGAGAACACGAAGAAGGTGCCGATCACGGGGATCACCCCGCCATGGAGCGCCATCCCGTTGGCCAGTGCGGCCATGGTGAGTTCGGACACCCCGGCCTGCAGAAAGGAACCGGAGAAATCCCCTTTGACAAAGGCCTTGGTGTGCTTCAAAAAGGCATCGGTCTTGTCGCTGTTGGACAGGTCGGCCGAGGACACGATCAGATTTTCCATCCGGCTTGCCACGGAGGCCAAAACGGCTCCGGAGGCGCCGCGGGTGGCAACCCCGGCTTTCTGGACGATGGCGGCATAGTCCACCTCGGGAACCCGGCCCGAGAGGAATTCCGCCAGTTTGGCGGCAAGCTCCGGGTTTTCCTTTTCCCATTGAACCTGTCGTTTTTTCTTCGCTGCCACCTCCTTGCGCTTCCGCTGCAGGATGGCCTCGTAGGATTCCTTCACCTCGGGAAAGACCACGAAGGGGTTTTCCGGATCGCCGCCCAGGTTCCGGATGGTCCGGGCAAAGGAAGCCCCGGCGGCCGACAGTGGCATGCCGTGGGTTTCGGTCCGTCCTTCATAGCTTTTGCCTTCTTCGTCCAGGGCGCCCTTTCCCATGACGGTCTTCCCGATGATCAGGGTGGGTTTCTCCTGTTCCTCGGTGGCGGCCTTGAGGGCATCGAAAATCTCGGAGGGATCGTTGCCGTCGATGGTGATAACCCGCCAGTTCCAGGCCTCGTATTTCCGGGCCGTGTCTTCGTCGGACACTTCGGCGGTCCGGGTCGACAGCTGGATGTCGTTGGAATCATAGAACATGACGAGCTGACCCAGCCCCAGGAATCCGGCGATCCGGCCGGCCCCCTGGGAAATTTCTTCCTGGACCCCGCCGTCGGAGATGAAGGCAAAGGTCTTGTGAGCCATCCAGTTCCCGAAGCGTTCCACCAGGAAACGCTCGGCAATGGCCGCTCCCACAGCCATGGTGTGGCCCTGTCCGAGCGGTCCGGACGTGTTCTCCACCCCCCGGGGCACATCCACCTCGGGATGACCCGGCGTGGGGCTTTCCCACTGGCGGAACCGGCTCAATTCCTCCATCGTATAGGCCCCGGTCAGGGCCAGAGCACTGTACAACATGGGAGACATGTGTCCCGGATCCAGAAAGAAGCGGTCCCGGAATGCCCAGGAACGGTCGTCGGGATCAAAGGAAAGAAAACGGGAATAAAGCATTTCGATGAAATCAGCTCCGCCCATGGCTCCTCCCGGGTGTCCCGAATTGGCTTTTTCGACCATGGCGGCCGACAGGATCCGGATGTTGTCCGCTGCGCGAAGATGTGTGCGATTCTCCATGTGGTTCAGGTTTCTTGATGAATGATTTTGCTGCTCAGAAAGAAGTCCAAAAATAAGCCCTTTTTTCGTATTTTTGGCCAAAATTTTACAGAGTATGGCGTTGAAATGCGGGATCATCGGAGTGGCCAACGTGGGCAAATCCACCTTGTTTAATTGCATGTCCACCACCAAGGTGGAGACATCGAGCTTTGCCTTTACCACGAACAAATCCAACATGGGGGTGGTGAACGTGCCCGAACCCCGGCTTTACAAACTGGAGAACTTCCAGCCGACGGAAAAGATCATCCCCGCCACGGTCGACATCGTGGACATTCCCGGTCTGACCAAGGGAGCAAGCCAGGGAGAAGGCGTGGGCAACAAGTTTCTGGCCGACATCCGGAATTCCGACGCCCTGATCCATGTGCTTCGGTGCTTCGACGACGACCAGCTGCCCCACATCGACGGTTCGGTGAATCCGGTGCGGGACATCGAGACCCTGAACCTGGAGCTCCAGGTGAAGGACCTGGAATCGGTGGAACGGAAGATGGAACGACTGGCCAGGGTCGCCAAATCGGGCGACAAGGACGCCCGCCACGGGATCGAGGTTCTGGAAAAGTACAAGGCCCACCTGGAGGACTTCCAGAACGTGCGTACCCTGGAGATGCCCGAGCAGGACAAGAAATTTGTGGAAGACCTGTTCCTGTTGACGGCCAAACCGGTGATGTACGTCTGCAACGTGGAAGACTCGGCCGCCCTGACCGGCAATGCCTATGTGGAAAAGGTCAAGGACTACCTGAAGGAAGAGAATCCGGAAATCCTGATCCTGGCCGCCCGGCTGGAATCGGAGATTGCGGAGCTGGAAGAAGAAGAGGACCGGAAGGAATTCCTGTCCGATGCGGGACTGGAAGAACCGGGGGTCGACAAGCTGATCCGGTCGGCCTACGCCATGCTGAACCTGATCTCCTTTTTTACGGTGGGCCCCAAGGAAATCCGTGCCTGGACCATTCGGAAAGGATACACCGCCCCGGAAGCGGCCGGGGCCATCCACTCCGACCTGCAACGGGGGTTCATCCGGGCCGAGGTCATGAAATACGAAGACTTCATTGCCCTGGGATCCGAGCAAGCCTGCAAGGACAAGGGGAAATTCCATGTGGAAGGCAAAACCTACGTGGTGGAGGAAGCCGACATCCTCCACATCCGATTCAATGTGTGATGCACAGGAAAGGAACATATGGTCCGCTTCCTTTCCTTCTTGTCCTGATTCTCCTGTCGGGCGCCGGACATCCGGCCGCTTCCCAGGTCCGCACCACAGCCTTTGACGGCGGCGACATGGCCGCCAGCCTGGCGGAGGCGCGCACCTTCACCCGATACCCCACCTACGACCAGTACGTGCAAATCCTGCAGGACTGGGCAACGGACCATCCGGACATCTGCCGGCTCGACACCTTCGGCACCTCGGTGGAGGGGCGCTTGCTCCTGGCCCTGAAGATCAGCGACCGGGTCGAAGAGGAGGAAGCCGAACCCCGGTTCCTGTATTCCTCCACCATGCACGGCGACGAAATCCTGGGCTATGTGCTTCTGCTCCGGCTGGCCGACACGCTGTTGTCGGGGTACGGAACCGACCCGGAGATCGATGCCCTGGTGAACGACCTGGAGATCTGGATCAATCCTCTGGCCAATCCCGACGGGAGCTTTGGGCAGGGGGCCGATCCCCAGTCCCTGGAAGGGGCCATCCGGTCCAACAGCCAGGGCTTCGACCTGAACCGGACGTTTCCCGATGCGGGTATCGGTTCCGCCTACAGCACATCCGGGCTGCCCGGGGAAAACGTTCACATGGTGGCTTTCCTGGAAAAACACGGGTTCAACCTGTCGGCGAATCTACACGGAGGCGAGGAGGTGGTCAATTATCCCTGGGACCACACCTACGATTTGCATGCCGACGATGGTTGGTTCCGCTTTGTGTCCCGGGAGTATGCCGACGAAGCCCGGGCGGTGGATCCGGGCTACATGCCCAATTTCACCGACGGCATCACCAACGGGGCGGATTGGTATGTGATCGACGGCGGACGGCAGGACTTTGTCACCTGGTTCCTGGGGGGACGGGAGGTGACCCTGGAGCTGTCCCTGGAAAAAATGCCCGGCGCGGAAACCCTGGAGGAATTCTGGGACATCAACTACCGCTCCCTGATCAACTACATGGCCCAGGCCCGCTATGGCATCCATGGCATCGTCTCCGATCTGGAAACGGGCGATCCCCTGGAAGCGCGGATCGCCATTCCCGGTCACGACAGCGGGTACAGTGCGGTGACCAGCCGACCGGCGTTCGGGGATTTCTACCGGTACCTGGACGAGGGGACCTACGACCTGGTGGCATCCGCCCCGGGCTATCTCAGCGACACCCTGTGGAATGTGGGGGTCGAACCCTACGAGACCACCCGGGTGAATTTTCGGTTGACCGCCTGGGAAACCGGCGTGCCGGAGGAAACAGGGACCGTCCGCCTGTATCCCAATCCGGCCGGAGACTGGATCACCGTCGAATGGGGAGGTGCCGGAACCCATCCGGTTTCCTGCCAGCTACTGAATCTCCACGGCCAGGTATTGGAAGACATCCGGATGACCGGATCGGACCTTCGGATCCGCATTTCGACGCGAAATCTGATGGCTGGCACCTATTTTTTGAAAATCCACTCGGTTGAGGGGACATCCATCCACAAATTCTTGAAGTATTGAGGGGGGTTTTGTACCTTATGGTGCCAAACCCCAACCATGAAGAAAATAACAGCCCTGGCCGTTTTTATTGCCATTTCGTGTTTCCTGTCCGCCCAGGAAGATCCCTTTTCCCTCCAACATCCCGCCGACCGGGTTATTTCGGTCCGGCAGTCCTTTACCCGAACCGGCGAATCGTACCGGATGGACGAACCTGCCCCCATCACCGGTCTGGTCATTTCCGGCCAGGTGATGTTGCCCACCGACACCAGCTTCCTGCGGGTGATTCTCACCGATGCGGAAGGCAACCAGTACCTGGTCTACGAATCCTACGCACTTCTGAGTGAGTCCGATTTGTTTCCCATTGTGGAAACCGGGGAGGAAACCTCCCTTCTCCCGGACGTGGTGCCGGTCGGGCTGACCGTGGAGATGGCAAACGCCAGTCTGTTCCTCGAATCGGTCACCCTCAGCCGTACCGGGAAATTCCAGGACCAGACAAAAGGCAATGTCCGGCTTCGACAGGGACAGGCAAAAATTGACAGAATCAATGAAAAGCTCCGGCAGCTGAACCTGCCCTGGGTGGCCGGAGAAACCTCCGTTTCCCGGATGACCTATGCGGAAAAGAAACAATTGTTCGGAGGGGAACTCCCCAACCTGGGGGGATTCGAATACTACACCGGCGGTATTTTTGTCCTGCCCGGCGCCCTGGATCCGACCGATCCGGACAAGGCTGCCTCCACAAAATCGGTGGGCGACTCTCCCTATGTCAAGGAGTTTTCCTGGAGAAACGTCCACGGTCAGGACTGGGTGACCCCCGTGAAAAACCAGGGCCAGTGCGGCAGTTGCTGGGCTTTTTCGGCGGCGGGCGCCACGGAGGCCATGCTGAACATCCATTACAACCGGCATCTCGACTACAACCTATCGGAACAGGATCTTGTTTCCTGCGGGGATGCCGGTTCATGTTTGGGGGGATGGACCGACCGGGCACTTGGCTACATAAGGGACCACGGGATTGTTACAGAGCCTTGTTTTCCATATCAGATTTCCGATGTCTCATGCGACCAGAAATGTGCTTCCCCGGAAAAGAGTTGATACGAATCCATGCTATCGAAAGCCCGGTTAGCAGAAATAGGGAAGAGGTAAAGCTCTTGTTAAAGGGGACCACGACCGTGAGTGTCCTTTCCTGGAGACGCCATCACCCTAGTTGGGTTTCAAAACCTCTATGCAGGCGACCGGATCTATATTAGGACAGAAGGTTCGAACTTTTGCGTCCACCATCAACCATGACAGTCCCTCATCGGCCAAACAGCTCTGCTGATTAAAAACTCCTGGGGAAGTTATTGGGGTGACGGAGGATACGCATATCTTTTGGTCGGTTGGGATGGAATCCACCGCATCTTCAGACCCCTGCCTCCCTATCAGAGGCTCATATGACCGTGCAGGTACTCTGCGTCGACCGGGACGGTGACAGCTACTACACCTAGGGCACGGGACCCAAACCGGCACATTGTCACTCCTGTCCCGACCGAACCGGACGGTGACGACTCCAACCCCTGCTTCGGACCGAGGGATACCTATGGCAATCTCAGTCGAGGCATGCCGACATGCCGGTGGCCGAAGACCAAACGGTGTTCGAGAAGGGAATCCGGTTCCCGACCTCAGGGCGCAGGGCACGGACATCCGATGGTACCGTGATTACGATTTGCGGATCATGGCCCATACAGGGAGAGCTTTGCCGCGGTCACATCACCATGGGCACCTACACATACTACGCCACACAAACCGTGGAGGGCTGTGAAAGCGCTCCGAAATCGGTCCACCTGGTCATTCTGGAAGGAATCACCCCGCCCGTGGTGGAAAACATCACCACGTGTTTCGGGGAAGACCGCACCCTTCAGGCGGAGGGAGAGGACATCCGGTGGTATGCCGATCCGGAGAAGACCGCCCTGCTGCATTCGGGCGGAAGCTACTCGCCAGCGGAAACCGGACCGGGCGTGCACCGCTACTATGTCACTCAGACCAAGGGAGGCGTTGAGAGTGCCTGTGCCATCCTCACCTACGAGATCATCCAGGCACCCCAGCCGGCGGTGGCAGAGAAGACAAAACTTTCTGCAGGGAACCGGGGTTGTTCCTGAATGCAGACGGCAACAACATCACCTGGTATGCCGGGAACTTCGAGCGTCAGCTGGTGGACGAGCGGGACGGAAGAACCTACCGGACAGTGGCCATCGGGACCCAGATCTGGATGGCGGAAAACCTCAACATCGAACCGCCATCCCGGGTTCGCAGGAAGCCGGCGACAACGGGGTCATCGAGAAATACCGATACAACGACGATCCCGACCGGGGCGCAACCTTCGGGGGTTTGTACCATCCGGAAATGATGGCCTACCAGCGGTTGGGACAGCAGGGCATTTGCCCCGCCGGATGGCACGTTCCTTCCCACAGCGAATGGAAGACCTGGAACTGGAATTGGGCATGAGTCCCGATGCCGTGGATGTGATGATCGGATTGCGGGGAACCGACCAGGGTGCCCGGCTGCAGATGAACGGGTCGAGAGCGGGTTTGAAGCCCTGATGGGCGGAAAACGGGAACCGGACGGAACCTTCTCCTCGGGGGATTACTATGGAACCTTCTGGACGTCGGATGAATACAACCGGACGGTCAGCGTCCATTTCGACCAGATCTACAGCTCCCATTCCCAATGGGATCCCACGTCGAACGGATTCTCGGTTCGATGCGTAAAGGACGACACGGCATACGTAAGCTACGGCAACCGGCTGGATGTTTCCGCCTATGGGGTGGGAGAATACGATTTCCTGGTGACCAGCACCTACGAAGGCTGTGAAAGCTTTCCGGAAACGGTTCACCTCACCATGAAGGCCTCTCCCCCACCCCCGGTGGTACCGGATGTGGAAGCCTGCCTCGGAACCTCCGGTCTGGCCATGACGGCCACGGGAGAGAACATCACCTGGTACCACGATCCGGAGACCGATCGATTCGTGGATGAGCGCAACGGCCGCGAATATGGGATGGTGGTTCTCGGCAACCAGGTCTGGATGGCCGAAAATCTCGATGTGGGCATCCGGATCAACGGAGCAGCGGAGAGTGCGGACAACGGGATCATCGAAACCTACCATTACAACAACGATCCGTCGTTGGGTGCTCAGTACGGCGGACTCTACCAATGGGATGAGATGATGGCCTACACCCTGGAAGAAAACACCCGGGGCGTCTGTCCGGAAGGGTGGGTTCTGCCTTCGAATGCAGACTGGATGGAACTCGAAATTGCCTTGGGGATGACCCAGGCGGAAGCGACGTTGTACGGTTTCCGGGGGACCGACCAGGGAACCCGGCTCAAGGACGGAGGGAGCAGCGGCTTTGATGTCCTGATGGGCGGCAAACGAACGGAGGAGGGAACCTACGCCTCTCTGGGGGATTATGCCACTTTCTGGAATTCCAGCGGCTACAACCGGACCTTCAGCCGGACATCGTCACAGATCTTTGCGTCCCGGTCCACCTACGATGCGAAAAACAATGGATTCTCGGTCCGTTGCCTCCTGGAGGAATCGTTGTACACCACCAGGGGATCCTCCCTGCCGGTGAACGAGGAACAGGCAGGGACCTATCACTTCTCAGCGACCCAAACCTGGGACGGATGCGAAAGTCCCCGCGCAGAAGCCATGCTTCTGTTGACGGAAACACCGGAACCTCCGCTCCCGTCGGACTATGAATTCTGCGAGAATGAGGTCCTGCCCGATCTGCAGGTGGAGGGGGAAGGCATTCATTGGTACGCCGATGCCGAACTGACCGACCTTCTTCATGTTGGAAACAGCTTTCATCCTTCGTCCATGGAAACGGGAGAAAACCTTCTGTATGTCACCCGGCACCACGGGCAGTGTGAAAGCAGTGCAGCGGTTGTTTCCGTTCGGATGATTCCGGTGCCCGGTGCACCGGTCGCTTCGGATGCGGCCTGCTGCGCCGGGGATCCGGTGCCCGATCTGGTTGCCGAAGGAACCAACGTCATCTGGTGGACCGATGCCGGCCTCACAGGCCAGGTCTGGGACGGAGCGGTCTTTCCAACGGGTCAGACAGAGCCCGGGACCTACACCTACCATGCCACCGCCATGGCAGACGGTTGCCGGAGCCAGGGAGTTCCCGTGTCGCTCCGCATCCATCCCATGCCCGACGCACCCCGGGTGGAACTTGTTTCGGTGTGCGACGGGGAGCCGGTACCGGCTTTGCAGGCCACCGGATCGAACCTGACCTGGTATGGAGATGCCGGATGCACCCAGTGGCTTGCCGACGGACCCGCATACGAGACCGGTGCCTCCGAACCTGGATCCTACCGGTTCCATGTCACAGAGAAAAACGATTTCTGCGAAAGTGAGCCCGGGGAAGCCGGCCTGGACATTCTCCCGGTTCCGGACATCGAGCTGGGGAAGGACACGGTCATCACCCGGGGCATGACCGTCGTTTTCGGTCCCTTTCCGCAGGACTACCAGTATCTCTGGAACGACGGATCCACCTCCTCCTACCTGGTTTTCGACAGCCACGACCTGGATCCGGGGACGTATCTCATCCGGGTCGTCGCCGGGCTCGCCGGATGTGAAACAGCGGACAGCCTCACCCTGACGGTCCAGAGTCCCATCGGGTTTCCGGGGAGGTCAATACGGGAGGTGCAATTGTATCCCAATCCCGTGCATACCGAACTGACCATCGTCGCTGCCGGCGACTTGGACGGTCTTGTCGAGCTCCGCACCCTCGGTGGGAACCTAATGCATGCCGAACCCTGGCAGGAACGGGTTCAGCGGATCGACATGTCACGCTGGGAGCCCGGGGTGTATCTGCTGGTGCTCCGGACACGGGAAGGACAATTGGTCTGCAAGGTGGTCAAGATGTAAGGCCGGAGGAAGTGGGCAACCGTCCGTTGTTTGTAACTTCGCGGATCAACGAAGGGCGATTTTTGTACTTTTATCTGGAGATCAGCGTTGTATGCATATGAAGGGAACCCGATTCTACCCACTGTGGCTGGCCATCCTCCTCCTGGCCCCTGTCCGGACAGGCATTGGACAAACCGTTGAACCTGAGCCGGGTATTGAACCGCTTTCAAGGATTCTGTTCATTTTCGATGCCTCCAATTCCATGGCGGGCGAATGGGACGGTGCACGGAAAATCGACATGGCCCGGGAGGTCCTTCTGGAGATGATCGACAGCCTGGAAACCATGGAAAATGTGGAAATGGGCCTTCGGGTCTATGGCCATCAGAGTCCGGTTCCGCCCCAGGACTGCAGCGACACAAAACTGGAGGTCCCCTTCACGCCGGGCAATGCGTCCCGGATCCGGCAAAAGCTTCGCTTCATCAACCCCAAGGGAACCACCCCCATTGCCCACTCCCTGGAATTGGCTCCGGGCGACTTTCCTCCGTGCACCAACTGCAGGAACATCATCATCCTGATCACCGACGGGGTGGAAGCATGCGACGGGGACCCCTGCGAAGTCTCGGTCCGCCTTCAGAAAAAGGGAATCATTCTCCGGCCCTTTGTCATCGGCATCGGGAACGATCCGGGGTTCAAGGAAACCTTCAATTGCATCGGGGAATACTACGATGCCCCCCACAAGGAACAGTTCCGGGAAGCCCTGAACGTGGTGATCACCCAGGCCCTGAATGCCACATCGGCCCAGATCAACCTTCTGGACAGCGAATCAAGACCCACCGAAACCAATGCCAACATGGTGTTCTCCGACCGCTTCTCGGGGGTCATCCGGTACAACATGATCCACACCCTCAACGGAAAGGGAAATCCGGACACCATCATGCTCGACCACATGAGCACCTACGACATCCTGGCCCAGACCATTCCGCCGGTGCGGGTCGACAGCATCAAGCTGATCACGGGACGACACAACACAGTGGGCATCGATGCTCCCCAGGGATACCTCCTGGTGCGGACCCCCCGCGGCAAAGCCTACGACAACGAGAAGATCCTTGTGCGAAAGGCGGGGCAGCACCAGACCATCAACATTCAGCAAATGGGAACCCTTGGCAAATACGTGGTGGGCAAATACGACCTGGAAATCCCCATCTACCCGCTGATGCTGATTCACAACGTGGAGATCCTTCAAAGCTACACCACCACGGTGGAGATTCCGCAGCCGGGGTATGTCACCTTCAGCAGCCAGCAAACCGGCGTGGGGGCCCTGTACCAGCTCAGCGCCGACGGGAAGCAAAAGTGGGTGCTCAATCTGCAGGAGAACAAAAACAACCAGGGATATTATCTCCAACCGGGAACCTACCGGGTCATTTTCAGGCGATCCGACCTGAAGTCAACCAATTACACCCTGATCCGGGATTTTGAGATCGATCCCGGGTCTGCAGAAAACATAAAATTCTACTAGCTTTGCAGGCATGTCCGAGAAGGAAGAAAGGGACATCCTGGAAGGATTGCTGCACGAAGGCAAACGGGAAGCCGCCTTCGAAGGTCTTGTGCGCACGTACCAGGAAAGGTTGTACTGGCACATCCGAAAGATCGTCCTCGATCATGAAGACGCCGATGATGTGTTACAAAACACCTTTCTGAAGACCTGGAAATCCCTCGATCACTTTCGCGCCGACTCCTCCCTGTTCACCTGGCTGTACCGGATCGCCACCAACGAAGCCCTCACATTTCTCAAACAAAAGAAACGGCGGAGCTTCATTTCCTGGGGCGACGAAGAGGAGAAAATGGGGGAGGCACTCAGCTCGGATCCCTGGTTTGACGGGGATGAGCTGCAGTTGAAGCTTCAGAAAGCCATCGCCCGGTTGCCCGACAAACAACGCCTGGTTTTTCAAATGAAGTACTTCGACGACATGAAGTACGAGGAGATGTCGGAGATCCTGGGAACGTCGGTGGGAGCATTGAAAGCTTCCTACCACCATGCGGTAAAAAAAATCGAGAGCACCCTGAAGGACAATTAAACCATTGAAATGCATGCAGGTCTAATCAATACGCACAGGAGCAATGAAACAGAAAATTGAAATACCGGATTTGTCGGACAGTTCGCTGCGAAAGCAGCCCTTCGCTGTTCCCGAGGGGTATTTTGATACCCTTCCCGGCGCTGTCATGGACAGAATCCGGGCAATGGAACACACCGAAGTGCCCGTCCGTAAGCTCAGCCGCTCCCTCATCCTCCGGATGACGGCGGCAGCTGCCGTGGCGGCCCTCGTCCTCGTCACCTCCATTTTCCTGGCGCCCCGTTCCGAAAACCAGACTGCCAGTTCGACGGACATGATCCTCCTGGAAGAAATGGGTTTGATTGATGACGATCTGTTCCTGATGGAATACTTCGAGTCGGTCGAAGAATCGCTGGACGAAGAGGAAGCTTATGTGAATCAGGCCACGGATTACCTGGCCATGAACAATTTCCAGACCGCTCTCTTGTTTGAATAACGAACCACCCAAAACCTAAACCCAGGACCATGAACCAGACACTGCCCGTCAAAAGGATTCTCCTTCTATTTCTTGCACTTCTGCCCTGCCTGCAGGTGGCTCGGGCCCAGTCGGATGAACAACGGGAACAATTCCGGAAAGACAGAGAGGCGTACTTCAAGGAAAAATTGGAGCTGACCGATGCGGAATCAAGGGCCTTCCTTCCTCTCTACGAGGATTATGAGAACCGGAAGAACAAGCTGTTCGAGGACGAACGGAACATCTTCAATTACTGCGCAAAGAACAAAGACAACCTGGACGAAGCCGAACTCAAGGATGCGCTTCAGAAGATCCGGGAGGTGCAGGACAAGCAGCATGCCCTGGACCAGGAATACTACCATGAAAAATTCACCCGGGTCCTGCCCATCTCCAAGGTCCTTCACCTGTACAAGGTGGAATGGGATTATCGCAGGCACCTCCTCCGGCAAATCCGGGACCGGGAAGACGATGCGGATGACCGGGGAAAACGGAACAGCGGCAATTCGGACAAGAGCGTCAATCCCCAGCCCGTGGCCTGTCATTTCGAGTGCCCGGGGGAAGACATCACGTGCGGACAGTTTCTGCCCTAGGGTCCCGATGATGTACGCCTCCTACATGTCCTCAGGAGAGTATTCCCGGTTGTAGAGCAATTCCTCCGGCCAGTCCAGCTTCACCTCCTGCAGGAATTTCACGCTGGCCTCGATGTCGGGATACATGACCTTGTCGTCTTCCACGAAGGCCACCCGTTCGCGGTAGGACGCAAGAAAAAGACTCCAGAAAGTCGCTGCTTCGAGCGGGACGCCTGAACTCCAGGGCCTGGGCTGCATTGTACAGCTCAATGGCCAGAATCCGCTCCAGATTCTCCATCACCCGATAGGCCTTGGTGGCCGCATTGGCTCCCATGCTCACGTGGTCCTCCTGTCCCTGGGACGATTCGATGGAATCCACCGATGAGGGCGTGCAAAGTTGTTTGTTGTGGCTGACCATGGATGCAGCCGTGTACTGAGGGATCATGAATCCGCTGTTCAGGCCCGGATTGGCCACAAGAAACGGGGGGAGTCCCCGGGAGCCGGACAACAGCTGGTAGGTGCGGCGTTCGCTGATGTTGCCCAATTCCGCCATGGCAATGGCCAGGTTGTCCAGGGCCAGGGCCAGGGGTTGTCCGTGAAAGTTTCCCGCCGAGATGATCAGGTCCTCCTCTGGGAAGATCGTGGGGTTGTCGGTCACCGCGTTGATTTCGTTCCGGAAAACATAGGCCACGTAATTGATGGAATCCTTGGACGCCCCGTGCACCTGGGGAATGCACCGGAAGGAATAGGGATCCTGCACATGGGCTTTGTCCCGTCCGATCAGTTCGCTGCCCTGGGTGAACCACCGGATTCTGCGCGCGGTAACGATCTGACCCCGGTGGGGCCGGATGGTCTGGATGAGTTCATGAAAGGGTTCGATGCGTCCGTCGAAGGCTTCCAGGGAGAGGGCGGCGATGACGTCGGCAAGCCGGGACAGGGTAAAAACGCGCAGACACAGGTGCACTCCGTAGGCACTCATGAACTGGGTGCCGTTGAGCAAGGCCAGTCCCTCCTTGGATTGGAGGGCAATGGGATCCCATCCCATTCCGGCAAGTACGTCGGCAGCCGGTTGGCGCACACCCCGGTGAACCACCTCGCCCTTTCCCAACAGGGGCAGACTCAGATGGGCCAGGGGAGCCAGGTCGCCGGAAGCCCCCAGGGAGCCATAGGTATAAACCACGGGAAGAATCCCTTCGTTGTAAAAATCCACCAGCCTCCGGACGGTGGCAAGCTGCACGCCGGAGTTTCCATAACACAGGGATCGGATTTTCAACAGGAGCATGAGGCGGGTGATCTCCTCCGGAGCCTGGTCGCCGGTTCCGCAGGCATGGGACATGACCAGGTTTTCCTGCAGCTTGCCCAGGTTTTCCCGGGAAATGACCGTGTCGCATAACGAACCGAACCCGGTGTTGATTCCGTACAAAAGTTCGTCCTTGTTCTCCAGTCGATGGTCGAGATAGGTCCGGCAGCGGACGATCCGACTTTCGGCTTCCGGCGAAAGGGAAAGCTTTCTTCCATTCTCCAGAATGTTCTCGATGTCACCCCAACCCAGGGGTTCCGTGCTCATGGCATGTGGCATGACGGTCTCCGAATTTTTCCCGAAGTAGCGAAAAAATGCAGGAAGGCCCAACGTCCCGACCGATGTTCTTGGACAGCCGGATCCGCCAGGCGGCGATCAGTCAACGGGACACAGGAATTTCAGCATGGCATCGGGGGTCAGGGTTTCCTGTCCGCCAGCCGCCATGTCCTTCAGCGTGTAAACGCCCCGGGCCAGCTCTTCCGCTCCGGCCATGACCACATAGGGAATGCTCCGGGCGTTGGCATAGGCGAGCTGTTTCTTGATCTTTGCCGCATCGGGATACACCTCCACGGCAACGCCTTTCTCCCGGAGCTGTTTCGCCGTTGCGAGCACCCCAAGAACTTCCTTCTCACCAAAATTTGCGAACAGAACCCGGGTTCCGGTCAGTTCCTGATCGGGAAACCGGTCCAGCTGCAACAGGACATCGTAAATCCGGTCGGCTCCGAAGGAGATTCCCACTCCGGAAACGCCCTCCAATCCAAAAATGCCGGTGAGGTTGTCGTACCGTCCACCGCCGCAGATGCTGCCGATTTCCACTTCCGCGGATTTCACTTCAATGATGGAACCCGTGTAATAATTCAGCCCCCGCGCCAGGGTGAGGTCGAATTCCAACCGGCACCCGGGGGTGTCCTGCCCGGTCAACTCCATGACCGTCCGCACCTCTTCCAGTCC
Organism: Bacteroidales bacterium; assembly: GCA_041393235.1. Taxonomy (GTDB): domain Bacteria; phylum Bacteroidota; class Bacteroidia; order Bacteroidales. Next base: position 164,159 of record JAWKKO010000006.1, on the reverse strand, counting down.
GAGCTTTCCCTGCGGACTGGATCCAAGGAATGCTTCCAGAAAGGCCAGCTTCTCCTCCGAACCGCCCTGCATTTCAAGCACCGGTTTCAATGCCTCCCTGGAAGCCGCAGACAGCCCTTTCTCCTCCAATTCCTCCATGACCTTGTCCAGACCGATTTTGTCCAGCTTGTCCATGGCCACGGTGATGTCGGTCATCTGGGTCCCCGCTCCCACCGTTTCGGCGATCCCGGCCAGAATCTTGCGGTTGTTCAGCTTGACCACGGTCTTCAGATTCAGCCGGCGGAACACATCGGCAATGATCTGAATCAATTCGTACTCGTTGAGCAGGGAATCGCTCCCCACCACATCCGCATCGCACTGGTAGAATTCCCGGTACCTCCCCCGCTGGGGGCGGTCGGCCCGCCACACCGGCTGGATCTGGTAGCGCTTGAATGGAAAACTGATGTCGTTCCGGTGTTGAACCACATACCGGGCAAAGGGCACGGTGAGATCGTACCGAAGCCCCTTCTCCGAAAGGAGGGGAGCCAGTTTCCCGGGGGGCAGATCCCAAGCCTCCTCCGACAACTTGCCTTTGAAATCGCCCGAGTTGAGCACCTTGAACAGGAGCTTGTCGCCCTCCTCCCCGTATTTGCCCATCAGGGTGGAGAGATTTTCCATGGCGGGGGTCTCAATGGCCTGGTATCCGCAGGTCCGGAAGACCTCTTTGATTTGATCGAAAATGAAATTTCTGCGACTCATTTCCAGGGGGGAAAAGTCCCTGGTTCCTTTGGGTATGCTTGGTTTTTCTGCCATGGAAAATCATTGGTTTGCCTTTGCCAGCTTTTTGAAATCGCTGGACAGGAAAGCGTCCGGAGTTTTATCGCTTGCCTTGTGGTAATCAAAATAGTAGAATTTGGCCTCGGCCGCCCCGATGAGGATCTTGTAAACCCGGGAATTCTGCCCCTTCCCTTCCGGGCCCACCTTGTGCAGGAAGACCGTGTTGGGGTCGGCGGCCAGGATAAGCTCCCCGATCTCGTCCCGTTCCACGATTTTCACGGGTAGCGGGTAGATCGCCTTGATTTTGGCTTCGGTGTTCACATCCCGGCCCAGCTCATCCTTGACCACGTACAACGTCTTGCCTTTCAGGCTCTCCATGTTTTCGTTGTAGTGTTCGTACACATTCTGGGAAACCATGTCCGGATGGGCGGTGATCAGCTTCACGTGTTCCTGAAGGAATCGGAGCAGGGTGCTGAGCTTGTAGGTATAGTCCTCCTCCGGAACACCGTTGTACCCCAGAGGAATGTTGGCGATGTCTTTCAGGTCGTCGATGGTCTGGTGGTCCCCACCCAGGGAAAGGCAGAGAAAGATGTACCGGGTGTTCGACCGGTCCTTTTCGAAATTGACCGTGGCCACATACAGAAAGCTGGCGTTGGTGTTGGAACTCTTTGCAGCAAAATCGTCATGGGATATGATCTCATAGTCCGTGATGGTCCAGAATTTCTTCAGGGCATCCTGGATTTCGAAATTGTAGGCCGAAAGCGGGTTGTCATTCATCACCACGTAGGTGGTGGTGTGATGGAACCGGTCCAGATCCTCGGGCGTGGGCAGGTATTCCCGTTGTGCCAGAACGGGCAGAAAAGGCATGGCAAGCAAGAGCCAGACAATGGTTTTTTTCTTCATGGTATCGGTGCTTGGTGAATTCAATCGGCTGGAAAGTACAGGGGATTTCGCTCGTTGAACCGGCGGATGAACACGAATTTCATTTGCTTCTTCTTCCGGTTGCTCAACCCCTGGTATTCGTCGTACAATTCGGGATCGTTCATCAGCAACACCTCCACTCCCTTGACTTCGAATTCCAGGACTTCCCCGGTCTCAAAATCCAGCAGGTATTGCCTCAGTTCCGAGTTCCCGTACGGATTCCTCGAGTTGTAGTACCGTCCCCGGGACGAGGGACTTCCATAGTAGTACGGATTGTAGTACCCATAGGGGTTGTTGTAATAGTAGGGGTCGTAGTAATTGGAGTTGTAGGTGGTGATGGTGGCCACGAAATGGGAGATCTTCCCCACAAAACTGATGCGGTGAAAGGCGCCTCCCACGTTGATGTAAAGCACGCCGTTGCGTCCGTATCCCCAGATGTCCTTGGTCTCCATGACCTTCTTGACTCCGTTGCTGTCGTAAATGGTGATCTCCCGGGCCGAGGTCACCTTTTCCCAGAACTCCCGGTCGAACATGTCCAGATCGGTCACGATCCGCGCCGTGGGAATCGGCCGGTTCTCCTTCACCATCTCGAAGTTTGCGAACAACCCGTCCCGGAACTCAAATCCAGGGGCGTATTTCACCATGGCTTTCTCTTCATTCACCTGTGGCTCCTGCGCACCAAGCCCCAGGCTGGTTGCAATCAGGAGGAAGATTCCGAAGGCACGTGCGAATTTCATGGGCCCATTTTTTTCAAAGGTAAAAATAAGGATTCTGCGTATGGAGCACAAAAATAGAGCCAATATGCACCGGGAATGTTCAAAAATTCCTTACTTTGTTATAGATCGCTAGCGAAGACAGCCATGGTGTTTCCATCGTTCAAGAGGATCATCAGTTACGGGATCGGTGAAAATTTGGACTATGCCCAAATGAACCGGATACAGCGGATGAACTTGTTTTATCTTGTGCTGTCTCTGGCATTGCTCGGGTCGATCGCATGGATTCTCGCCTCCGGACAGACGGCAAGGAGCTTCTTCGTTCTGGGGGCATTCCTTCTGGCCCAGGGGTTTTTCTTCCTCATCCCTCCCTCCCGGCATCCGGCCCTTCACAGCAACCTCATGCTCACCCTGACGGCGGTCATCCTCCTGGTGACATACACCTTCCCCACGCTGCTGGACCCGGTTCTCGTTCTGATCTTCTACCTTTTTTTTCCCCTTGCCTGCATTGGGCTCGTGGGGAGAATGCATACCCTGCTGCCCATTTTTCTGGGGATCGTCACGTTGCTGATCCACCTGCTGACCGATCAGGGCATCCAACTTGAAGCCAACGGCGAATGGGTGTTCTTTTCCTCCTACGCACTGGTCATCCTGACGGCCGGATTCATCGACCGGTCGAACCGCAATCTGCTGGAACGGCTCACCAATGACAAAAGCCTCTACGAAAAGCAAGTGCAGGAGAAGGACGAATTCATTTCGAAGCTATCCCACCGGTTGCGTACCTCCCTGAGCAACATCACCCTGGTCAATCACCTGGTTCACGACGGACGGTTGAGCTCCGAACAAAAAGAATTGCTTGAAACCCTGCGCGACTCCACCAACGTCCTCATCGAACATGTGAACAACATCGTCGAAATTGCCTCGCCCGGCATCATCGATTACAAGAAAAGCATCACATCCTTCAATCTGGCAAGGATCATTGAAGAATCCACGGGCATTCTGGGGACCAACCACATGAAGCAGAATCCGCTCGAGATCAAGGGAACGGAGCAAATCTCCACCCACCTCATCGGTGACCCCAGCCTGGTGCGCAGCCTGGTGGTCAACATGAGCAAAGGCCTGCAACCCTTTCTCAGATCCAGCGAACCCCTTCGGTTGATGATCAGCAAAATCAAGGAAACCTCCAGCGAATTGAGCATCAAGTTCAATTTTGTATCGGAAATGGAGGATCCCGACAAACTGGCCGCCCATGTGGACGCCCTGAAACGGGAAACCAAATCCAAATCGAGCGGACTGGCCAATGCGTACAAACTGATCGTTGACAGTGAAAGCAACTTGCTGGTGAAACGCGAAGGAACCGCCACCTCCCTCTCCTTCGTGCAGGTTTTCACCAAGGATCCCACCCGTTTGGTGGAGGCGCCGGTCCGGGAAGAACCCCCGAAACCAAGGCCCGAAAAGCAGCTTGCCCTTCAGGAAGCCAATGTCCTTCTTGTGGAAGACAACGAGATCAATCAGAAGATCGTTCTGCTCAGCATCCGCAAGTATGTGAGCAAGATCGACGTGGCCAAAAACGGGAAAATCGCACTGGAAATGTTCGGTTTGAAACAATACGACCTGGTTCTGATGGACATCATGATGCCGGTCATGGACGGACTGACCGCCACCAAGAAGATACGCGAAATCGAATCGACCGCCGGAAGGCATGTGCCCATCATAGCGATCACAGCCAATGCACTGGCAGGGGACAGAGACAATTGCCTTGCGGCCGGCGTGGACGATTACATTGCCAAACCCTTCCAGGCCGATGTGCTCATCCGGATGATGCAAAACTTGCTGGCCGGATCCCGATGACCATCTGGTCGTCGATCTGCTCGTGCCGGTCACCCATCCACTCCCTCATGTTTTCCTCCAAACGCCGCTTTTGCTCTTCCATGGGCAATTTGTGAATGGACATGAGCAACAAACGGAACCGTCGGTATTTAAATTTCTTGCCTTCAGGACCTCCGAACTGATCGGGAAATCCGTCGGAAAAGAGATAAATCACATCCTCCTTCTGGATCTTCAGGTGGTGGTTGGTGAAACTGCCTCTCCGGGCCCCGTAGTCCGGCCCCACGGTGATGCGGTCTCCCTTCACTTCGATGACTTCGTTGCTCCGCACCACATACACCGGATTAAAAGCACCTGCGATCTCCAGCTCCTGGTTGACATAATCGTAGGCACAGAACACCAGATCCATGCCATCCTTCAGTGAAATTTCCTCCAGGCTTCCAAACACCTTGTCGAAATAGACATTCATCTCGTCCAGGATCAGGCTGGGCTGAAGGATCTTCCGTTCGACCACGATCTGCCGGAAGAATTCCAGGCCGATGAGTGACATGAAGGCGCCCGGCACACCGTGCCCGGTGCAATCGGCCACCGCAAACACCACCTTCCCGTTGATCCGCTTGAACCAGTAGAAATCCCCACTGACGATGTCTTTGGGCCGCTGAAAAACAAAGGAATCCGGAAACAGCGTGCGCAGGGTGTCCGGGCTCATGAACATGGCTTTCTGGATCCGCTGGGCGTAGAGGAGGCTGTCCTCCATGTTCTTTGCCTTGCGTCGGAGTTTGTTGCGTTGCTCCACCAGTTCGGTGGTGCTTTCCTTTTCCAGATTCCGGTCACGACCCTGCGTGAAGACGATGCGGCTCCTTTTCCGAATGAAAAGTACATACACCGACATCAGAAACATCAGGGCGACCAGCACAACCACGATGGGCTCCAGGCCGGCAAACCGTATGACCCCGAAATACTCCTCCATTCCACTCGAGTTGCTCCGTAAACAAATATAACTCTTCTACGCGGATGCACGTCCTCCATTCTCGAGAATAAAGGGCTCAAACTCGGGGTCAATCGATGCAGGACACCGGATGGCGTCCGGGGCTACAGGTCCTTGCAGGGGGATGACTTCCCGCCGCTTTTTTCCCGCGCTTTCATGGCAATCTTTTCCAACATCTCCGTGGTGATGGACTTGGGGCGTTCCAGCGGATATCCGAGGGCGCGGTCCCAAATGATGTTGGCCGTGATCCCAATGGCTCTTCCGATGCCGAAAAGAACCGTGTAGAATTCGTATTCTGTGATGCCATAATGCCAGTGAATGATCCCGGACTGGGCATCCACGTTGGGCCAGGGGTTCTTGGCCTTGCCCTGTTCCTTCAGGATGGGGGGAACCACACTGTACAACATGTCGGTGTATTGGAACAGAAGGTCGTCCTTCATGTGCTTCTGGCAAAACTCCCGTTGCAGCGTGTACCGCGGGTCGGTCTTCCGCAGCACGGCGTGGCCGTACCCGGGAATCACCTGACCCGAATTCAGCGTGTCCCAGACGAACTGCTTCATTTCCTCCATCGTGGGGACCTGACCGTCCATCTTTTCCACCAGATCCTGGAGCCAGCGAAGGACTTCCTGGTTGGCCAAACCGTGCAGCGGACCGGCCAGCCCGTTGATCATGGCGGAGATGGACAGGTAAATATCCGAGAGAGAGCTGGCAACGAGGTGACCCGTGTGGGCGCTCACGTTTCCGCTTTCGTGGTCGGCATGGATGATGAAATTCAGCCGTGACACATCGTCGTAAGGCCTCGGAATGCCCATCATGTGGGCGAAATTGGCCCCCATGTCCAGGTTGGGGTTGGACTGGATCCGCTTGCCGTCGCGGTACAGCTTGGCATAAATGTAGCTGGCCACTTCCGGCAATTTGGCCAGAAGATTCAGGGAATCCTCAAAGGTGGGATCCCAGTAATCGTTTTTGCTGATGCCTCCCTGGTACTTCTTTGCGAAAAAGGATTCCCGCTGCATGGTCAGAATAGCCGCGGAAAAAATAGCCATGGGAGGCGAGAAGGACGGGAAGGCATCGATGACCTCGTACACATAGCGGGGAAGAATCCTGCGCTTCCGGAATTCATCCACCAGGTCGGCCACCTCCTTGTCGGTGGGGATGTCGCCGGTGAGAAGGAGGAAATACAGGCCCTCCACATACGGCATTTCGGCGCCGTCCGGCTTGGGCAACTTGGCAATCACTTCGGGAAGGGTGTACCCGCGATACCGGATCCCTTCCTGCGGATCGAGATAGGAAATGTCTGTCACAAGGCTTTTTAGCCCGCGCATGCCACCGATCACCTGGGATATGGTGACCTTGTCTACCACGACATCACAATAGTCTGTAACCAGTTTCTTGGTTCTGGGTCTCCACTCTTCGATCTTCTGTTGGAGTCTTTCTTTTAGGACTGACATATAACAATGAGTTTTATAAAATTTAGGGCAATACAATATAATGAAACTATTGAGATATTTCAATATGTCCCCCCTCTCTCACCGGTTGTCCCCTCCTCCCTTCCCCTTTGCTTTTCCGCATCACCCATCCCCCCTTCCGCCACATGCAGGTGCCGTCGTCGGGACCAGGACGGGGGGACAGGGACGGGGGGACCTGGCGAAGTGACCTGGCATTTTTCGCGAAGCGAACAAGCACGTCACGAGACAGTGTCCCCCCGTCCCGGAACCCATGAAGCGGCCTGGCATTTTCGCGAAGCGAACAAGCACGTCACGAGACAGCGTCCCCCCTTCCCGGAACCCATAAAAAAAAAAGCCGCCCCATTACAGGACGGCTTGTGTGGTGTGATCTGCGGAAAACCGCAAACTTCCTAGTATCCGTAGATGGCCGTACTTCCCAGCTCCTCCTCAATCCGAAGAAGTTGATTGTACTTGGCGATCCTGTCGGAACGACTCAGCGAACCGGTCTTGATCTGACCCGAGTTGGTGGCCACGGCGATGTCGGCGATGGTTGCATCCTCGGTCTCCCCGGAACGGTGGGAAGTCACGGTGGTGTACCCGGCGCGATGGGCCATCTCAATGGTGTTCAGCGTTTCGGTCAGGGTACCGATCTGGTTCACTTTGATGAGGATGGAATTGGCGCAGTTCAGCTCGATCCCTTTGGAAAGGTATTCCACGTTGGTCACGAACAGGTCGTCGCCCACGAGCTGACACTTGTCTCCGATTTTCTTGTTCAGAACAACCCAGCCATCCCAGTCGGCCTCGTCCATGCCATCTTCGATGGAATCGATGGGGTACTTGGAAATGAGTTCAGCCAGGTAGTCGGCCTGCTGTTCGGAAGTCCGCTTGGCTCCATTGGCTCCTTCGAATTTGGTGTAGTCGTACACGCCGTTCACATAAAACTCGGAAGCAGCGCAGTCCAGAGCGATCCGGATGTCGGTACCGGGCTTGTAACCGGCTTCTTCCACAGCCTTCAGAATGCTTTCCAGCGCATCTTCGGTTCCGTCCAGCTCCGGTGCGAATCCACCTTCATCTCCGACAGCCGTGCTGAGTCCGCGCGACTTGAGAACCTTTTTCAGTGCGTGAAAAACTTCAGCGCCCATGCGGAGCCCCTCTTTGAAGGATTTGGCGCCCACCGGACGGATCATGAATTCCTGGAATGCAATGGGAGCATCGGAATGGGACCCGCCGTTGATGATGTTCATCATGGGAACGGGAAGATGCTTGGCATTGGTTCCGCCAATGTAGCGGTAGAGCGGCATGTCGTGATACATGGCAGCGGCTTTGGCTACGGCCAGGGAAACCCCGAGCATGGCATTGGCGCCCAGTTTGCTTTTGGTTTTGGTTCCGTCCAGGGCGATCATTTTCTGATCGATGGCCACCTGGTCCAGAGAATCCATGCCGATCAACGCCTCGGCAATCACATTGTTTACATTGTCAACTGCTTTTTGGACACCTTTTCCCAGGTAGCGACCCTTGTCCCCGTCCCGGAGTTCGAGAGCCTCATTTTCCCCGGTGGATGCGCCGGAAGGAACAGCAGCACGACCCACAAATCCGCTGGCCAGGGTCACTTCGACCTCGACCGTGGGATTTCCGCGTGAATCAAGAATTTCGCGTGCATGAATATCTACGATTTGTCCCATGATAAAAAATTTGTATGAGTTAAAAAAACAAGGGGATAAAGTAGCAAGTTACTTCATCCCCCGGAATATGTTTGTGTTTGTCACGTCAACGAAATGTAAAAAAAACTGTGGTTTCCCCGGCGCGTTTCGGGGAGAGCGCGGTGAGAGTGTCCGGATCAGTCCTTTTTCTCTTCTTCGTCCGCGGATTCGTCCTTGTCCATCACCTCGTCGGCTTCCTTCTCTTCGGTCATCTCCTCCTCGATGGCATCTTCCACGACTTCCTCCATGACAGCTTCTTCCTCTACGGCCTCTTCAATGGCGCTTTCCTTCTCTGCGGCAGCGGCCTTTTTGGTTGCTGCTGCGGAAGCCTCCGGCTTGTCGGACTTGGCTTTGGTTCCGCGACGACGCCGTGAAGCACTCTTCTTGGCGGCGGATTTTTCAGCCATCAGGGTTTCATTGAAATCCACCAACTCGATCAGACACATGTCCGCATTGTCGCCGAGACGATGTCCCAACTTGATGATCCGGGTGTATCCGCCCGGGCGATCGCCCACCTTGGCTCCCACCTCGCGGAAAAGCTCGGCGACAGCTTCCTTGTTCTGCAAGTAACTGAACGCAACCCGACGGGAATGGGTGTTGTCTTCCTTGGAACGCGTCACCAGGGGTTCCACATAGCGTTTGAGCGCTTTTGCTTTGGCCGTGGTGGTCTCGATCCGTTTGTGCATGATCAGGGAAGACGCCATGTTGGCCAACATGGCTTTCCTGTGCCCGCTCTTTCTTCCTAAATGATTAAAACTCTTCTTATGTCTCATTGCATTAATCCTTGTCCAGTTTGTATTTACTTGTATCCATCCCGAAAGTCAGGTTCATGTTCACCAGGAGCTCTTCCAGTTCGGTGAGCGACTTCTTCCCGAAATTCCTGAATTTCAGCAGGTCATTCTTGTTGAATTTGACCAGATCGCCCAGGGTTTCCACCTCGGCAGCCTTCAGGCAATTCAATGCCCGGACGGAGAGGTCGAGATCCACCAGTTTGGCTTTCAGAAGCTGGCGCATGTGAAGCACTTCCTCATCGAACTCCTCGTTGGCGAATTTCTCATCCGTATCCAGGGTGATCTTCTCGTCGGAAAAGAGCATGAAGTGGTAAATCAGGATTTTGGCAGCTTCTTTCAGCGCTTCCTTGGGATGAATGGAACCGTCCGTATCAATCTCCAGAATCAACTTTTCGTAGTCGGTCTTTTGTTCCACACGGTAATTCTCCACGTTGAAGCGAACGTTCTTGACGGGGGTGTAGATGGAGTCCACGGCGATGAGGCCGAATTCGGCTTCCGCGGGTTTGTTCTCCTCTGCAGGCACATACCCACGACCTTTGTTGATGGTCACTTCCATCTGCAGCTTCACATCGGGCTCCATGTGGCAAATCACCAGGTCGGGATTCAACACTTTGAATCCGCTCAGGAATCGCTGAAGGTCACCTGCTTTGAATTCGTCCTGGCCCGTGATGGTCACCACCACTTTCTCATCGCTGACATCATCAATCTGCTTCTTAAAGCGAATCTGCTTCAAATTCAAAATGATGTCCGTCAGGTCCTCGATGACACCGGTGATGGTGGAAAACTCATGCTCCACCCCGTCGATCTTGATGTTGGTGATGGCATACCCCTCCAGGGAGGCCAGAAGGATGCGGCGCAGCGCATTTCCCACGGTGATGCCATAGCCAGGTTCCAGGGGACGGAATTCAAATTTTCCATACCTGTCATCCGCTTCAAGCATGATGACCTTGTCCGGTTTTTGAAAAGCTAAAATGGCCATAATACGAAGATCTATTTTATTTTGAATAAAGTTCGACGATGAGCTGCTCCTTGATGTTTTCCGGAATTTCTTCCCGCTCGGGGCGGTTTAGGAATTTACCGGTCATGGTCGCTTCATCAAATTCCAACCAGGAAGAAGATCCGTAGCGGCGGGTAGACAGAGAATCGGTAATGACCTCGAGGGACTTGGACCTCTCCCGGACGCCGACCCGGTCTCCGGGCCGCAGGGTAAAGGAAGGAATGTTCACCAATTCACCGTTTACGGTGATGTGACGGTGGGTGACGAGCTGGCGCGCGCCTGCACGGGAGGGGGACAACCCCATCCGGTACACCACGTTGTCGAGCCTCGACTCCAGCAACTGCAACAGCACTTCACCGGTCACACCTCCACTTCTCTGGGCTTTTTCGAACATGTTTCTGAACTGCTTTTCCAGCACTCCATAGGTATATTTGGCCTTCTGCTTCTCTTTTAACTGAATCCCATATTCCGAGGCCTTGCGCCTGCGCTTGTTGTTTCCGTGCATTCCGGGAGGATAGTTCTTCTTCTCGAACGACTTATCCGTCCCAAAAATCGGATCTGAAAATTTGCGTGCAATCTTGGTCTTCGGACCTCTGTATCTTGCCATTGAAGTATTTAATTGATGTTAATAATTCCTCTTCAGCTTGGTTTCCACCTTAGGGCTGAATTATACCCTCCGCCTTTTGGCAGGACGGCAGCCGTTGTGCGGCAGCGGTGTCACGTCGACGATCTCGGTCACCTCGATGCCGGAGGCATGGATGTTCCGGATGGCGGATTCACGTCCGGCACCGGGGCCTTTGACGTAAACCTTCACTTTCCGCAATCCGAGATCATAAGCGGTCTTGGCGCAATCCATAGCGGCCTGTTGAGCGGCATACGGGGTGTTCTTCTTGGAACCCCGGAACCCCATTTTCCCGGAGGATGCCCAGGAAATGACCTGTCCCTGGTTGTTGGTCAGGGAGATGATGATGTTGTTGAAGGAGGCATGGATGTGTGCCTGGCCAGTGGGCTCAACCTTAACCGTTCTTTTCTTTGACGTTCCTGTCTTCTTAGCCATAACCTATTTGCTCTTATTTGGTTGCTTTCTTCTTGTTGGCCACGGTCTTCCGACGGCCTTTCCGCGTACGGGCATTGTTTTTGGTGCTCTGTCCCCGGGTGGGCAAACCAATCCGGTGACGGATCCCACGGTACGAACCAATGTCCATCAAACGCTTGATGTTCAGTTGGACGGTCGAACGAAGTTCCCCCTCCACCTTGTACTCGGTGGATTCGTTGATCACTTTCCGAATGGCCGCAATCTGGTCATCGGTCCAGTCTTTCACCTTGGTATCCCGGTCAACGCCGGCCTGTGCAAGGATCATCTGGGCGCGGCTCCGGCCGATCCCATAAATGTACGTCAGGCTTACTTCGCCCCGTTTGTTCTTTGGTAGATCAACACCAACTATTCTAGCCATAATGCTTCAAATGTTTTTTAAATAACCTATCCCTGGCGTTGTTTAAACTTGGGATTCTTCTTGTTAATAACGTACAAGCGACCTTTTCTCCGAACGATCTTGCAATCGGAGCTGCGCTTTTTTACAGATGCTCTAACTTTCATAATATCGTGCCTTTACAAACTTTACAAACTTTATAACTTTACAAACCTTACAAACTTCTACTTATATCTGAACGAAATTCTTCCTTTCGTCAGGTCGTAGGGAGACATCTCCACCTTGACCCGGTCCCCGGGAAGAAGCTTGATGTAATGCATCCGCATTTTCCCCGAGATGTGCGCCGTAATGACATGCCCGTTCTCCAGTTCCACCCGGAACATGGCGTTGGATAATGCTTCGGTGATTACACCGTCTTGTTCAATAGAAGACTGCTTCGCCATTTATTGTGTTTGTTGGTTCTTTATCACATCGTCAATGTACGAAAAGGAAGACAACACGTCTGCCTTTCCTTTGTCTATGGCCACTGCCAGTTCAAAATGGGCAGATGGCTTGTTGTCAGCGGCGCGGATGGTCCAACCGTCCGGATCCTGGCTGATCTGCCTGCGCCCCATGTTGATCATGGGCTCGATGCAGATGACCATGCCCTTCTTCAATTTCGGGCCCGATCCTCTCCTGCCGTAGTTGGGAACTTCGGGGGCTTCGTGAAGATTGCGTCCCAACCCATGTCCCACCATTTCCCGAACCACACTGTATCCATGGGATTCGGCGTGGGCTTGAACGGCGTGACTGACGTCTCCGATCCTCTTGCCGTCGACGGCCTGCTCTACAGCCAGCATCAGGCTTTCCCGGGTCACCCGCAACAGGGTCCGGACCTCTTCGCTGACCTCTCCCACTTCAAAGGAAAACGCCGTGTCGCCATGGAATTCATTCAGCACCACACCGCAATCCACCGAGATCATGTCACCCTCTTTGAGGATGACCTTTTCCGACGGAATGCCATGGACCACTTCCGAATTGACCGAGGTGCACAATGTCTTGGGATACCCGTGGTATCCAAGGAATCCAGGCACAGCCCCGTGATCGCGAATGAAAGTCTCCGCAATCCGGTCCAATTCCGCCGTGGTCACTCCGGGACGGATGTGTTTCCCCACTTCGGCAAGCGTACGGGATACGAGCAAATTGCTTTCGCGCATCAGCTCAATCTCGTCCGCTGTCTTTATAAAAATCATCAAAGAACTTTCTGCTCACTAGATGGCCGCCGCACTGCCGGCGCGGCCCTTGATCCGGCCACTCTTGGTGAGACCGTCGTAATGACGCATCAACAGGTGGCTTTCGATCTGCTGCAGGGTATCCAGAATCACACCCACCAGAATCAAAAGGGAGGTGCCCCCGAAAAACTGCGCAAAACCGGAATTCACTCCCGCCATCATGGCGAACGCAGGCATGATGGCCACGAATGCCAGGAAGAAGGAACCCGGAAGGGTGATCCTGGACATCACTGTATCCAGGAAGTCGGCCGTTTTTCTGCCGGGTTTGACACCGGGGATAAAACCGCCGTTTTTCTTCATGTCTTCTGCCATCTGGGTGGGATTCACCGTGATGGCCGTATAGAAATAGGTAAAAAGGATGATCAGCAGGGCATTGGTGAAATTGTACCAAAAACCGACGGGATTGCTGAACACGGCAGCAAAACCGGAGGCGGCGTCGGCTTTTGCAAAGCCGGCCACGGTGATGGGAATGAACATGAAGGCCTGGGCAAAGATGATGGGCATCACACCGGCGGCATTCACTTTCAATGGAATGTACTGGCGTACGCCGCCGTATTGCTTGTTGCCCACGATCCGTTTGGCATACTGCACCGGAATCCGTCGGGTTCCCTGAACCAGAAGGATGGTTCCCATGAACACCACGAACAGAATGAGCATCTCGGCCAGGAAGGCCACCAGTCCGCCACCCTGCTGCTCGAGCCGCGAAATGAATTCAATGCCGAGCATCTGGGGCATCCGGGAGATGATCCCGATCATGATGATCAGAGAAATTCCGTTCCCGATCCCTTTGTCGGTGATCTTTTCCCCCAGCCACATGATGAACATGGTACCGGCGGTGAGGATGATCATGGCCGCCATGCGCGAAAACAGAGGCGTGAACGCATCGGCCGGCAATTGATAACGCAAGCTGGTGATGTAGCTGAGTCCCTGAGGAATCAGGATGGCGACGGTCAGGTAGCGGGTGATCTGGTTGATCTTCCGCCGGCCGCTTTCGCCTTCCCGCTGCAAACGCTGAAAATAGGGCACTGCGATCCCAAGCAGCTGAACCACAATGGATGCGGAAATGTAAGGCATAATCCCCAAACCGAAAATGGACGCACGGGCAAATGCCCCGCCGGTGAACAGGTTCAACAGGTCGAGGATGCCTGCTCCACCCTGCTGGCGGTTCTTGGAATACTCGGTGATGACATCCGGGTTGATGCCGGGGAGCACGATGTGCGTACCCAACCGGTAAATCAGGATGATTCCCAGAGTGTAAAGGATCCTGGCCCGCAGGTCCTCAATTTTCCAGATGTTCTTCAGCGTTTCAATAAACTTTTTCATAGGGACTTCTGCTTCTGTCAGATGATCTCAACCGTGCCTTCTTTTGCTTCAATGGCTTCGGCCGCTTTTTTGGAAAATGCATGCGCTTTCACGGTCAGCTTGGCTTTGAGCTCTCCGTTGCCCAGAATCTTCACCAGGGTGTTCTTTTGCACCAACCCTGCATCGATGAGGGTATCCACGGAAATTTCAGTCAGCTTTTTGCTGTCGGCCAGTTCCTGAAGGGTGCTGATGTTGATTCCTTTGTACTCCTTCCGGTTGATATTTTTGAATCCGAATTTGGGAACCCGACGCTGCAAAGGCATCTGTCCGCCCTCAAAACCGATCTTGCGGGAATAGCCGGAACGGGATTTGGCTCCTTTGTGACCACGGGTGGATGTCCCGCCGGTCCCTGAACCCTGACCGCGTCCAATCCTCTTCTTGCTTTTGGTCGCGCCTTTGGCTGGTTTTAAGTTACTTAAATCCATGTGATCTCTTTCTATGATTGTGATTACTTGATTTCTTCCACCTCCACAAGGTGTGCCACTTTGGCGACCATGCCCTTCACCTGGGGGGTCGCTTCCACCTCAATGCTCTGATGCAGTTTCCGCAGGCCAAGAGCTTCCAGGGTTTTTTTCTGACGATCGGTGTGCTTGATGGCACTTTTGATCTGGGTTACTTTGATTTTTCCCATGTCTGTCTGAATTAACCGTTAAACACTTTATCCACGGAAACCATGCGTTGCTGGGCCACGGCGTTTGCATCACGCAGCTCGAGCAGGGCATCGAAGGTTGCTTTCACCAGGTTGTGGGGGTTGGACGATCCTTTGGACTTGGCAAGCACGTCTTTCACACCCACACTTTCCAACACGGCGCGCATGGCACCTCCGGCCTTCACACCCGTACCGCTGGAAGCGGGCTTGAGGAAGACCTTGGCTCCGCCGTATTTTCCATACTGTTCGTGGGGAATGGTTCCTTTGATGATGGGGACCTTGATCAGGTTCTTTTTGGCATCTTCCACGCCTTTGGCGATGGCCGTGGTCACTTCGTTGGCCTTGCCCAGGCCGTGACCCACGATGCCGTCTTCGTTGCCGACCACCACAATGGCGGAGAAACTGAAGGTACGCCCCCCTTTGGTTACCTTGGTGACACGCTGAATGCTTACCAAACGGTCTTTCAACTCGAGGTCGCTTGTCTTAACTTTTCTGATACCTGTTGACATGTCTTCTTTACAATTTAAGTCCGCTTTCCCTGGCAGCATCTGCAAGGTTTTTCACTCGGCCGTGATAGAGATAGCCGTTCCGGTCGAAAACGACCGTTTCGATCCCCTTTTCTTTTGCTTTTTCGGCAATGCGCTTGCCCACCAGTTTGGCTTGTTCGATCTTGTTCACCTTTTGGCTGGCAATGTCTTTCTCTTTGGAAGAAGCAGAAACAAGGGTCTGTCCGCTGATGTCGTCGACCAGTTGCACGTAAATCTGCTTGTTGCTGCGGAATACGGTCATTCGGGGACGATCATTGCTGCCGGAGAGCCGTTTCCGGATCCGGTATTTGATCCGCTGCCTCCTGTCTGCTTTACTCAACGCCATGATATTATTCCTTTCTTTATGGTCTTTACAAACTTAATGACTATACTAACTCTCTTAAGCCGACGCTGCTTTTCCAGCTTTGCGTCTCAGCTGCTCGCCCACAAACTTGATGCCCTTGCCTTTGTAGGGTTCCGGCGGACGGAATGAGCGGATTTTCGCAGCCACCACGCCAATCAGCTGCTTGTCGATGCTGGTCAGGGTGATGATGGGATTGGAGCGGCGTTCCGTTTTGGCTTCCACCTGCACTTCGGCCGGCATCTTGATGATGATGTCGTGGCTGTATCCCACGCTGATCACCAGACGGTCGTTGTTTTTCACCTCGGCCCGGTAACCGACGCCCACCAGCTCCTGCTGGATGGTGTATCCTTCCGATACCCCGATCACCATGTTGCTGATCAACGAGCGGTAGAGTCCGTGCTTCGATTTGTGGTCTTTCGATTCAGAAGCCCGATCCAGAGTCAATACGCCATCTTCGATTTTCATCGTGATGGCCTTGTCCACCTGTTGTTTCAGTTCCCCTTTCGGACCTTTTACGGTCACCAGGTTTTCCTTGTCCACGTCGATGCTAACTCCTGCAGGGATTTCGACGGGTGATGTTCCTATCCTTGACATAATCTTGCTCCTTACTTTTTAATAGACATAACAGAGTACCTCGCCGCCAATTCCGAGATTGCGAGCTTCTTTGTCGGTAATCACGCCCTGGGAAGTGGAGATGATGGCAATTCCCAGTCCGTTCAATACCCTGGGAAGGTGATCGCTGTCCACATATTTCCGCAGTCCGGGACGGCTGATGCGTTCCAGGGACTTGATGGCGGGCGTCTTGGGTTCCGGATTGTACTTCAGTGCAATGTTGATGTTGCCCTGGTGACCCTCATCCTCAAATTTGTAATTCAGGATGTACCCTTTTTCAAAGAGAATCTTGGTGAGGTCTTTCTTTATGTTGGATGCAGGAATGTCCACCACTTTGTGGTTGGCCATGACCGCATTTCGGATGCGGGTCAAATAATCTGCAATCGGATCTGTCATGTTCTTTTCTTTTTATCTTTTTTGACTTTACTGGATCATCCAGTGAGTTTCAATCTCTCGTTCCCTACCAGGATGCCTTTTTGATGCCGGGGATCAATCCCTCGGAGGCCATCTCCCGGAAGGTGATCCGGCTGATGCCGAATTGGCGCATGTACCCTTTGGGACGTCCTGTCAGCATGCAGCGGTTGTGCAACCGGATGGGGTTGGAATTGCGGGGAAGGCGGCTCAAACCGACGTAATCACCTTCGGCTTTCAGTTTTGCCCGCTTCTCGGCATATTTATCCACCATTTTCTGGCGCTTCACTTCGCGCGCTTTCATTGATTCTTTGGCCATGCTGCTACTTTTTATCTTGTTTGAACGGAATACCGAATGCTTTCAACAAGGCGGCTCCTTCTTCATCCGAGCCTGCCGAGGTGACAAAGGTGATCTCGAGACCCATGATCTTGTTGATCTTGTCGATGTCGATCTCGGGGAAGATGATTTGTTCTGTCAGTCCCATGGTGTAGTTGCCCCGACCGTCCAGCTTGGCGCTCACGCCATTGAAGTCCCGGATCCGGGGAAGCGCCACGTTGATCAGACGCTCCAGGAATTCGTACATGCGATCCCGGCGCAGAGTCACTTTCACGCCGATGGGCATGCCCTGACGCAGTTTGAAGTTGGAGATGTCCTTGGTTGAAACGGTCTGAATCGCCTTCTGTCCGGCGATCAACGACAGTTCTTCCTGGGCGACCTCAATGAGTTTCTTGTCGGCAATGGCTTGTCCGACACCCTGATTGAGGATGATTTTCTGCAGGCGAGGCACCTGCATCAGCGAGCTGTAGCCGAATTGCTCCTTCAGGGCCGGCACAATCTCCTCGCTGTATTTTGTCTGCAATGTGGGTATGTACTTCTTGTCCATCTTACTTGATCTCCTCACCTGATTTTTTAGCGAATCTAACGAGTTTGTTCTTGTCATTCACTTTCCGGCCGATCCGGGTGGCATCTCCCGAAGAGGGATCCACCAGGTTCAGGTTGGAAATGTGAATGGGGGCTTCTTGCTTGGTGATGCCTCCCTGGGGGTTTGCGGCATTGGGTTTGGTATGCTTTGACACCATGTTCACCCCTTCCACAATGGCCCGGGCTTTGGAATGATCCACCTCCAGCACCCGGCCTTTCTGGCCTTTGTACTCGCCGGCGTTGACGATCACCTGGTCACCTTTTTTGATATGGAATTTCTTTTGCATGGGTATACGTTTTTCGATGATTTACAATACCTCGGGAGCCAATGAAACGATCTTCATGTGTTTCTCCCGAAGTTCCCGGGCAACGGGTCCGAAAATCCGGGTACCCCGCATCTCATCCATGTTGTTCAGCAAGACCACGGCATTGTCATCGAAGCGGATGTAGGAACCATCGGCCCGACGGATCTCTTTCTTGGTCCGTACCACGACAGCCTTGAAACCGTTCCTTTCTTGATTTCTCCGGAGGGGATGGCACTTTTCACTGTGACCACCACCTTGTCGCCGATGGATGCATAGCGTTTTTTTGTACCGCCGAGTACGCGGATCAAAAGCACTTCTTTTGCACCGCTGTTGTCGGCCACGGCCATTCTGCTCTCGTGTTGTAACATGATTACTTAGCTCTTTCGATGATTTCTACTAGTCTCCACCTTTTGTTCTTGCTCAGAGGCCGTGTTTCGCTGATCCGCACGGTGTCACCGATGTTGCAGGTGTTTTCCTCGTCATGAGCCATGAAACTGGATGTCTTGTTCACGAATTTACCGTAGATGGGGTGTTTCACCTTTTGCTTGACGGCGATCACGATGGACTTGTCCATCTTGTTGCTCACCACAACCCCGATACGCTCGCGCCTGGTATTTCTCGTATTTTCCATTATCTTATTGCTTTTCAGACTGCTCTTGGATTTGCCGGGAGCGCATTTCGGTCTTCAGGCGGGCAACGTTCCGACGTGCTTCCACGATTTTGTTGGGGTTGTCCAAAGGCGAAACTGCATGATTCATGCGCATGCGGACCAGCATGCTTTCTTCGCTTTCAAGGCGCTCCTCCAACTCCTTGATGGTCAATTCTCTTAATTCAGAACTCTTCATCTCTGTAGTATCTTCGGTATTTCTATTCTTCTGCATAATCCCGGCGCACCACGAACTTGGTGGTGATGGGGAATTTCTGGGCACCCAGACGGAGAGCTTCCTTGGCAACATCCATGGGGACACCTTCCAATTCAAAAATCACGCGTCCGGGAGTGATGGGATACACGAATCCTTCCGGGGCTCCTTTCCCTTTCCCCATCCGAACCTCGGCGGGCTTCTTGGTGATGGGTTTGGCAGGGAAAATGCGAATCCAGAGCTGACCTTCCCGTTTCATGTGACGGGTGATGGCCTGACGGGCGGCTTCGATCTGACGGCCGGTGATCCAGGCACTCTCCATTGCTTTGATCCCAAAGGAACCGAATGTAAGTTGATTTCCTCGTTGGGCGTTTCCTTTCATCCGCCCCTTTTGCATTCTCCTGTATTTGGTCTTCTTCGGTTGTAACATTGATCGTAGATTTTCCTAATTAACTCTTCATTTCCCGGACGAGAGGTCTTATCCCCTTCTTTCCTTGCGGGGCGGTCTGCCGCCTCCTGCTTTGGGTTTCACGTTGGGAGCGCCGATGTTGGGCGACAAATCCCGCTTTCCGTACACTTCACCGTTGCAGATCCATACCTTGATACCGATGGCTCCCACCTTGGTGTGGGCTTCCGCCAACGCATAGTCGATGTCGGCACGCAGGGTGTGCAGGGGAATCCGACCGTCCTTGTAGGTTTCGGTCCGGGCCATTTCAGCGCCGCCGAGGCGACCGCTGATCAGGACTTTGATGCCCTCGGCTCCCATCCGCATGGTGGAGGCGATGCCCATTTTGATGGCACGGCGGTAGGAAATTTTGCCTTCCACCTGGCGGGCAATGTTGTTGGCGACGATGGTGGCATCCAATTCGGGACGCTTCACCTCGAAGATGTTGATTTGTACTTCCTTCTTGGTGATGTTCTTCAACTCCTCCTTCAGTTTGTCAACCTCCTGGCCGCCTTTCCCGATGATGATCCCGGGACGGGCTGTGTTGACGGTAACCGTGATGAGCTTCAGGGTGCGTTCGATGATGATCTTGGAAATGCTGGCTTTGGCCAGACGGGCATTCAGGTATTCCCGGATTTTGTTGTCTTCCACCAATTTCGTGGAATAATCCTTGCCTCCGTACCAGTTGGAGTCCCATCCTTTGATGATGCCCAGGCGATTCCCAATCGGATTAACTTTTTGTCCCATCTATGCTTGTTTTTCTTGTTCTTGTTCAACTGTTTCCACGGCTTTGCGGCTGCCGATCACTATGGTTACGTGGTTGGAACGCTTCCGGATCCGGTGGGCCCGCCCCTGGGGAGCCGGCTGGATCCGCTTCAGGGTCCGGCTTTGATCCACTTTGGCTTCCTTCACGTACAACATGTTGTCCTCGATGCGCTCCCCTTCGTTTTTGGCCTGCCAGTTGGCCAGAGCCGACAACAAAAGCTTCTCGACCTTGGTGGAGGCTTCTTTTGTGTTGAATTTCAAGGTATCCAAGGCCTTGTTCACTTCCATTCCAATGATCATATCGGTGACCAAGCGCATCTTGCGTGGAGAAGTCGGGCAGTTACGCAACACGGCGTAGTAGGTTTTCTGCCTGTCTTCTTTTAACTGATCTGCTCTGTTTCTTTTTCGTGCACCCATTTTATTCTAGGTTTTTTCGATTATCTCTGCTTTCCACCGTGACCCCTGAACTGGCGCGTAGGTGCAAATTCACCCAGCTTGTGACCCACCATGTTTTCGGTGATGTACACGGGGATGAATTTGTTCCCGTTGTGTACGGCAATGGTGTGGCCCACAAAATCAGGAGAGATCATCGATCGTCTCGACCAGGTTTTAATTACCGATTTCTTCCCGGCATCGTTCATATCCAGAACACGCTTCTCCAGTTTGAAGTCGATAAAAGGTCCTTTTTTCAGTGAACGGCTCATGCTCTATTTATTTTTTTGATTTCCTCTTCTCAACAATGTACTTATCCGAAAACTTCTTCTTGGCCCTGGTTTTGTACCCTTTGGCAGGTTTCCCGTTTCTGGAACGGGGGTGACCGCCGGAGGCACGCCCTTCGCCGCCACCCATGGGGTGATCGACCGGGTTCATGGCCACACCGCGGGTGCGGGGCCGGCGACCTTTCCAACGGGAACGTCCGGCTTTTCCGGATTTCTCCAGACCGTGATCGGTGTTGGAGGTGATCCCCACCGTGGCCCTGCAGGTAACCAGGATCATGCGGGATTCGCCGGAGGGCAGCTTGATGATGGCGTATTTTCCGTCCCGTGAGGTCAGGGTGCCGTAGGAACCGGCGCTGCGGGCAAGACTTCCGCCCTGGCCTGGCTTGAGCTCAATGTTGTGGATGTCGGTACCCAGAGGGATGTTGGACAAGGGCAGGGTATTCCCCACTTCGGGAGCCACCTCGGCGCCGGAGACGACAACCTGACCCACGGCCAGCTTGTCCGGTGCGATGATGTACCGCTTCTCCCCGTCGGCGTATACCAGGAGGGCGATGCGGGCCGAACGGTTGGGATCGTACTCGATGCTCTTCACGGTCGCATCCATGTTGTCCTTGTTCCGTTTGAAATCAATCACGCGGTACCGTCTCTTGTGACCACCACCCAGGTAGCGCATGGTCATTTTCCCGGTGTTGTTACGGCCACCGCTTTTCTTGATGGGCCGGAGCAAAGACTTCTCGGGCTGCACTCCGGGGGTCAGGTCGTCGTTGGCGGAAATCTCCTTGAAACGCTGACCCGGGGTTGTGGGTTTATACTTCTTAATTGCCATCTTATCTTAAATGTTGCTGTAAAAATCAATCACTTCTCCTTCAGCCAGGGTCACCACCGCCTTCTTGTAGGAGGCGGTCTTTCCGACCGACACGCCGGACTTGGTGTAACGCTGCTTCCGTTTTCCACCATAACGCATGGTGTTCACTTCAGAGACTTTCACGTTGTACAGATCTTCCACTGCCTTTTTGATCTGCATCTTGTTGGCGTCTTTGTCCACCACGAAACCGTAGCGATTGAAATCCTCGCCATGGGCAGTCATCTTTTCGGTCACGATGGGCTTAATCAAAATATTCATGAGCTGTGCAATTCAAAAAGGTTTATGCATTCTTCTGCAAGACATCAAGCGAACTCTCAACAAACAACAAGGCGGATGCCTTCATGATTTCGTATGTGTTTAGCTCAGAGAGTGTTACTACCTTGGAATTTTGCAAATTTCGCGACGACAAATATATGTTTTTATTTCGTTCATTCAGAACGATTAAGGACTTTTTGTCGTCGATCTTCAGGTTTTTCTGGATGGCTGCGAACTCACTGGTTTTGGGTGCTTCAAAGGAAAAATCCTCCACGATCATGAGCTGGTTGTTCTGGACTTTGTAGGCCAGAGCCGACCGGCGTGCCAGATCCTTCACCTTCCGGTTCACCTTTCCTCCGTAAGTGTGGGGACGCGGTCCAAAGACCCGGCCGCCGCCACGGAACAAGGGGTTTTTGATGTCGCCGAAACGAGCGGTACCCGTTCCTTTCTGACGCTTGATCTTCCTGGTGCTGCCCTGCACTTCCCCACGCTCTTTGGCTTTGTGGGTTCCCTGCCGGCGGTTTGCCAGGATTTGTTTGACATCCAGGTAAATGGCGTGATCGTTTGGCTCGATGCCAAAAATCTCCTCGTTGAGCGTCACCTTCTTCCCGGTGCCTTTTCCCGATATGTTGACTACTTCGATTTCCATTACTTCTCAATAATTAAATATGAACCATTGGATCCGGGAACCGAACCTTTCAGAATGAGGAGATTGTTCTCGGGAACGATCTTCATCACGCGCAGGTTCAAGATTTTCACCTTTTTGTTTCCCGTCTGACCGGCCATTCGCATGCCCTTAAAAACGCGGGAAGGATAGGAAGAGGCACCCAGGGATCCGGGAGCCCGGTTCCGGTTGTGCTGACCGTGGGTGGCATCGTTGACCCCGGCAAAGCCGTGGCGCTTCACGACGCCCTGAAAACCTTTCCCTTTGGAAATACCCGAAACATCCAGCCAGATGTCGTTGTTGAAATAATCCACCGTGATCACGTCACCGGCTTTCCAGTCTTTCACAAAGCCCTTCAATTCGATGACCTTCTTCTTCGGGGTGGTGCCGGCTTTGACAAAGTGTCCCCGCTCGGCTTTGGGGGTATTTTTTTCCTTCTTCTCGTCGAAAGCCAGTTGCACGGCGGCGTACCCATCGCTCTCAACTGTTTTAACCTGGGTCACCGTGCACGGACCAGCCTGTATCACTGTACAGGGGATGTTCTTTCCGTCTTCGTCGAAAATGGATGTCATTCCAATTTTCTTACCAATTAATCCTGGCATCTTATTGTGTTTTTCCTGAGTTATACTTTGATTTCAACTTCGACTCCACTGGGCAGCTCAAGTTTCATGAGCGCATCGATGGTTTTGGGAGTGGAGCTGTAAATGTCCAGCAATCGTTTAAAAGAGCTCAACTGGAATTGTTCCCGTGATTTCTTGTTCACGAAGGGGGAACGAAGTACCGTGTACACCCGTTTGTGCGTCGGGAGAGGGACGGGCCCGCTGACCACAGCACCGGTGGATTTCACGGTCTTAACGATCTTCTCCGCCGACTTGTCGACCAGGTTGTGATCGTAGGACTTCAACTTAATTCTGATCTTCTGACTCATTGTCTTATCGATTATCAAATGACGATTACTTCTTTTCCACAATTGCCTTTGCCAGGTTCTCCGGCAGGGTTTGGTAATGACTGAATTCCATGGTCGAAACGGCACGGCCCGAGGTGATGGTCCGCAACACGGTCACGTACCCGGTTTGCTCGGCCAGGGGAACCTTGGCCTTGATGACCCGGGCGCCTGCCTTGCTGTCCATGCCTTCCACCTGGCCCCGGCGCTTGTTCAGGTCGCCGATCACGTCCCCCATGTATTCTTCCGGGGTCACGACTTCCACCGACATGATGGGCTCCAGGAGTTCCGGACCCGCCTTGCCGCCGGCATGCCTGAAAGCCTGCCGCGCCGCGATCTCAAAGGACAGCTGGTCAGAGTCCACTGCGTGGAAGGATCCGTCGGTCAGGACAACCTTCAGACTTTCCAGCGGGAAGCCGGCCATGGGTCCGTTGAACATGGCGTTCTCAAAACCTTTCTGAATGGAGGGAATGTATTCTTTGGGGATGTTACCGCCCCGGATTTCATTGACGAACTGGAGGCCTTTGACGCCTTCGTCGGCCGGACCGATGGTGATTTCGATGTCGGCAAATTTCCCGCGACCGCCGGTCTGCTTCTTGAAGACCTCGCGGTGCTTCACGTCCTTCGTGATGGCTTCCTTGTAGTTCACCTGGGGAGCCCCCACGTTGCATTCCACCTTGAACTCGCGCTTCAGGCGGTCCAGCAGGATTTCCAGATGCAGTTCCCCCATTCCGTTGATCAGGGTCTGCCCGGTGTCCTGGTCGGTCCGGATCTGGAAGGTGGGATCCTCTTCGGCCAGTTTGCCGAGGGCAATGCCCAGCTTGTCGATGTCGGCCTGGGTCTTGGGCTCAATGGCCACCCCGATGACCGGCTCCGGGAATTCGATGCTTTCCAGGATCATGGGTTTCCCCACGGAGGTGATGGTGTCTCCGGTTCTCAGTTCCTTGAGTCCGACCACGGCGCAAATGTCGCCCGCACCGATCTCCTTCTTGGGATTCTGCTTGTTGGCGTGCATCTGGTAGAGACGGCTGATCCGTTCTTTCTTTTCCGTCCGGTTGTTGAACACCATCACGCCCTCTTCCAGCTTTCCGGAATACACCCGGACATAGGCCAGTCGTCCCACGAAGGGATCGGTGGCAATCTTGAAGACGAGACCCGTCATGGGTTCTTCGTCGCTGGGTTCCCGGGTGATGGATTTGTCGGTCCGGGGATCGATGCCCTTCACCGCTCCGATGTCGGAGGGACTGGGCAGGAGGTCGGTGACCGCATCCAACAGACGCTGGATGCCCTTGTTCTTGAAGGCGGACCCGCACAGCACCGGCACAATCTTCATTTCGATGGTGGCCCGGCGGGCATACGCCATGAATTCTTCCACGGTGATGGAGTCCCGGTCTTCCAGGAAGCGCTCCAGGAGATCGTCGTCGGAAACACAAACGGCTTCCACCAGCTTCTCCCGCCACTCTTCCACGGTTTCGATCAGGTCCTCGGGAATCTCGCAGTACTCGTACTTCATCCCCATGGTCTCATCTTCCTTCCACACGATGGCTCTGCGCTCGATGAGGTCCACGATGCCTTTGAAGTTCTCCTCGGCTCCGAAGGGAATCTGCATGGGCACGGGATTGGTTCCGAGTTTGTCGGCCATTTCCTGCACCACGCCAAAAAAATCAGCCCCGACCCGGTCCATCTTGTTGATGAAAGCCAGTCGAGGCACCTTATACTTGTCGGCCTGACGCCAGACGGTCTCTGATTGAGGTTCGACACCTCCCACAGCACAAAAAACAGCCACGGCACCGTCCAGCACCCGAAGGGAACGTTCCACCTCCACGGTGAAATCCACGTGTCCCGGCGTGTCGATGATGTTGATTTTAAACTCCTGGTCGTGATTCCGCCAGAATGTCGTAGTGGCTGCAGAGGTAATGGTAATCCCGCGCTCCTGCTCCTGGACCATCCAGTCCATGGTGGCAGCTCCGTCATGGACTTCACCGATGCGATGGGTGATCCCCGTATAGAACAGAATGCGTTCCGTCGTGGTCGTTTTCCCGGCATCGATGTGTGCCATGATCCCAATGTTCCTTGTATGTCTTAAATCTGGGTTCATAAGTGTCACACACTTACCTTGCAATAAGAATTGCTATGTCAAAAAAAATCTAGAACCTAAAATGGGCAAAAGCTTTGTTGGCTTCGGCCATGCGATGCGTGTCTTCTTTCTTTTTATACGCACCGCCTTCACTGTTGAATGCTGCAATGGTTTCGGATGCCAGCTTCTCAGCCATGGACTTCCCTGCGCGCTTGCGGGCAAACAGAATGAGGTTTTTCATGGAAATGGACACCTTGCGGTCGGGTCGCACTTCCATGGGCACCTGGAAGGTGGCACCACCGACACGGCGGCTTTTCACTTCCACATGCGGGGTCACGTTGTCAAGAGCAGCCTTGAAAATCTCCAGGGGAGTTTTCTCCACGTCTTTCATGCGTTTTTCCACGATGTCCATGGCAGCATAGAAGATGTCGTATGCTTTGCTCTTCTTGCCATCGAGCATCATGTTGTTCACGAATCTTGTTACATAGGGATCCTTGTATCGCGGATCCGGCAGCAGGATTCTCTTCTTCGGTTTGGTCTTCCTCATGAGTAATAGTCTGTTATGCTATCGAGTACTGTACCCTCGGTTGGTCCTTCGGGCACTCAACCCATTATTTTTTCACTTTCGGTCTCTTGGTTCCGTACTTGGAACGGCGCTGGGTCCGGCCTTCCACGCCGGAGGTGTCCAGGGCACCGCGGATCAGGTGATACCGCACACCGG
The DNA here is from genome assembly GCA_041393235.1 of Bacteroidales bacterium. Taxonomy (GTDB): domain Bacteria; phylum Bacteroidota; class Bacteroidia; order Bacteroidales. The sequence goes on along the minus strand of JAWKKO010000006.1, from coordinate 137,851 downwards.
GAAGGTCTTTCACCCGGCCTCCGCGAATCAGTACGATGGAGTGCTCCTGCAGGTTGTGTCCCTCTCCGGGAATGTAGGCGTTGACCTCTTTCTGGTTGGTGAGACGGACCCGGGCAACCTTCCGCATGGCAGAGTTCGGTTTTTTCGGTGTCGTGGTGTACACACGCACACAAACACCCCGCCGTTGGGGGCAGGAATCCAGGGCAGGCGCCTTGCTCTTGTCATTCAGCTTCTTACGGCCTTTGCGCACTAATTGTTGAATCGTCGGCATACGTTATAAATCCTTAATTTTCAATTCCTCTGTTCTAATTGGGGTCGCAAAGGTAAAAATAAATTTCAATAAACAATATTTTTTTATGAAGAAAACAACGGGACGAACCCCGGGAAATAGGTCCCGGTCACCCGGGTCGGGTCGCATCGGACCGGCAGGGCGGGAACCACCCTCCGAAAGCTCTTTTTTCTCAATTGCTTATATCAAAATTTTACTACTTTTGCATGACTTATTCTCCCGCTTTTATCTGGGAAAATTACTCGTAAACAACTGAATACTTATTATTTAACACGCAATGAAGACATACGCTACCAAACAGATCAAAAACATTGTCCTCCTGGGAAACGCAGGGTCGGGCAAAACCACTGTTGCCGAGACCATGCTCTTCCTGGGCGGATCCATCGACCGGAAAGGCGATGTGGATTCAAAGAACACGGTTTCCGACTTTCATCAGATCGAGCATGAAAACCAGACCTCCATGTATTCTTCGGTGATGTACGCCGAATACAAGGACAAAAAGATCAACATTCTCGATGTGCCGGGAGCCGATGATTTCGTGGGCGGCACCGTATCGAGTCTTCATGTGGCGGACACCGGCGTTCTGGTCATCAATGCCCAGAACGGTGTGGAAGTGGGCACCGAGATCCACAACCGCTGGGCCGACAAATTCCACCGTCCCCTGGTGGTGCTGGTCAACAAATGCGACCACGACCAGGCCAACTTTGAAAAAGCCTTCGAAAGCCTCCGGGACAGCCTGGGCGGAAATGCCGTGCTGGCCCAGTATCCCGTCAACGCCGGACCCGGCTTCGACTCCATCATCGACATCATCCTTTTCAAACAATTCAAATACCCCAAAGACGGCGGGGCACCCCAAATCACCGACATTCCCGGAGAGGAAATGGAACGGGCCGAAGAGCTCCGGAACGAACTCATCGAAAAAGCCGCCGAGAACGACGAGGCTCTCATGGAACTGTTCTTCGAGAACGACGGCCTGACCGAGGACGAGATGCGGAAAGGCATCAGCGCCGGCGTCATCGCCCGGGGCATGTTCCCCGTGTTCTGCTGCTCTGCAAAGAAGAACATGGGTGTGGACCGGTTCATGGAATTCCTGTGCAACGTGGCGCCTTCGCCCGACATGCTGCCTGCCAGCCAGACCGACGACGGCAAGGAGGTGGCCTATGATTCCGCCGCCCCCGCTTCCCTGTTTGTCTTCAAAACCTCCGTGGAATCGCACATCGGCGAAATCAACTTCTTCAAGGTGATGTCGGGGGAAATCAAGGAAGGCATGGACCTCACCAACAACAACACCCGCAACAAGGAACGCTTGTCCCAGATCTTCGCCGCCCTGGGCAAGAACCGGACCAAGGTCGCTTCCCTGGCAGCCGGCGACATCGGCTGCACCGTCAAACTGAAGAACACAAAAACGAACCACACCCTGGGGATCGCGGGTGCCGACCAGACCTTCCCGAAGATTGGCTTCCCGGAGCCCAAATTCCGGACCGCCATCCGGCCCGTGACCGAAGGAGACGAGGAAAAACTGGGCGAGGCGCTGCAACGCATCAGCCAGGAAGATCCCACGGTGAAAGTGGAATACAGCAAGGAGCTGAAACAAATCATCCTGTCCGGACAGGGCGAATACCACCTGAACATCGTGAAATGGCACCTCGACCACGAATTCAAGGTGGCCACCGAATTCGGTACCCCAAAACTCATCGAAACCATCACCAAAGCCGGTCGAAAGCGACTACCGCCACAAAAAGCAGAGCGGTGGCTCGGGACAGTTCGGTGAAGTCCATGATCGTGGAGCCTGACCGAAGGATCCGCTCCCAAGGATGTGTTCAAATTCGAGGCAATTGCCAAAATGTCCAACTTGGGGCGTCGACTCCCACTCCCTGAGCTGGGGCGGAAAACTGGAATTCATAAACTGCATCGTGGGGGCTCCATCGATGGCCGCTTCCTGCCCGCCATCCTGAAAGGGATCATGGGAAAGCTGGAAGAAGGCCCCCTACCGGATCCTACGCCCGCGCACATCCGCGTCTACGCTCACGACGGGAAAATGCACCCGGTCGACTCCAATGAAATCTCCTTCATGCTGGCCGGCCGGAACGCCTTCAGCAAGGCCTTCAAGGAAGCCGGTCCCAAGATCATGGAACCCATTTTTGTCGTGGAGGTTCTGGTTCCCTCGGATTACATGGGTGACGTGATGAGCGACCTCCAGGGTCGCCGCGCCATCGTGCAGGGCATGGCCAGCGAAAAAGGCTTCGAGAAGATCACCGCCAAGGTGCCCCTGGCCGAGATGAACAAGTATTCCACCGCCCTGAGCTCCATCACCAGCGGCCGGGCCATGTACAGCATGACCTTCAGCGAATACGCACAGGTGCCGGGAGAAATCCAGGACGAACTGCTGAAAGCCTACGCTGCCGAACAGGAAGACGATTAAACCGCTTTCTCCGGAGAGATTCCGCTCCCTCCGTTTCGGAGGGATTCTCCGCTCTCGCTGCTGAAAATCTTTGCGCAGCAAAGATTTGTAGGCAGCTCCAGCGGGAATCCCTCCTGAGAGGACGGCTGGATATTCATCTTCCTAGGCGGAAGCGGGAAGAGAGAAAGAAAACGGGGAAGGTCTCGAAGGCCTTCCCCGTTTCTCTTTGTTGCGTTCCCCGGGAACAGATTCCAGCCTAGACAATTTTCGCAGAGGGGAGATCCCGGAGGGGGACGACCGAACAACCATCACTCCGGTTTTGCCATTCCTCGCCATCGTAGATGATCCAGGCGCGGGGTGCGCCCGTCAGTTTCATCCAGTACCGGACACCGGAAAAAAAGTCATGGATGATGGTTTTCCCTGATTTGACTTCAACCGGCAACAGCGCTTTGCCGGAATCCAACAGCAGGTCCACCTCGTGACCGGTGTTGTCCCTCCAGAAGTATAGCCTTGTCGTTTTCCCAAAATTGATTTGGTTCTTGAGAAATTCCAGAACCACCAAATTCTCGAACAAATTCCCCCGGTACGGACTCACCGACAAATCGTTGGCCGAGGAAATCCCCAGCAAAGAAGCCGCGAGACCCGTATCATAAAAATACAGCTTGGGGGTTTTTACGATACGCTTGCTGAAATTCTTGTGGTAAGGTTGCAACCGGAACAAAACAAAACTTGTTTCCAGGATCCCGATCCAGGAGGCGACCGTCTTCATATCCACACCCGTCTCCGTCGCCAGGCTGTTCATATTTAGCAGCTGTCCCACTCGACCTGCACACAGTCGGAGAAATCTTTCAAATGCATACAAGTCCGATATGTTCCGTAGCAAACGGACATCCCGTTCCACATAAGTCCGGATGTAATTTGCATAGAACCTTCCGACATCCGTCTTTGCGGCATGGATGGCAGGGAACCCGCCCTGGATGATCCGAAGGTTGCTGTTTGAATCCGAAAGAGCCAATTCATTCAGTCCAAGTGGCAACAGGAACAAGGTCCCGGTCCTCCCGGCCAGACTCTGTGAAATGCTTTCCTGCAGCAGGAAATTGTTCGATCCGGTGAGAATAAAAAGACCCGCTTCATTCCTTTCATCAAGAATCTGCTGCAGATAGGAGAACAATTCCGGTGCCCGTTGTACCTCATCCAGGACGGCACCGTGGGGGAACCCGGAAAGAAAGCCTCTCGGATCCTCCAATGCAAATTTCCGCACATCCGGATTTTCGAGGCTGACATAAGGCTTTGCATCGAATACCTTCCTCACCAGGGTGGTTTTCCCTGCCTGGCGAGGCCCAGTCACCACAACTGCCCGGAACTGCTGAGCCAAAAGGCGAAGTTCCTGTTCCGCATCCCGATGGATCATGTCACAAACTTACAATTTCGGAATTGAATTCCCAAATTGTAAACTTTTCCTTTCATCTCTAACCCATGGGATTTCCACATAAGCCACCTATAAATATTTGCGCAGCAAAGATTTTCAGCAGCGATGGCGCAAAATCCTTTCCCCGTCCCCTGTGTGAAATAACCAGTTGGGATTTTCGCAGGAGCTGCCTATAAATATTTGCGCAGCAAAGATTTTCAGCAGCGAGGGTGTGAAACCCATTCCCCCCGTCCCCTGTGTGAAATAACCAGTTGGGATTTTCGCAGGAGCTGCCTATAAATATTTGCGCAGCAAAGATTTTCAGCAGCGATGGCGCAAAATCCAACTGGTTATTTCACCATCTCCTTCAGTTTGTCTTCGAGGTACTCCCCCCTCAACCCCTTTGCCACAATGATCCCGCTCCCGTCAATGAGAAAATTCATGGGGATGGCCATGATGCCGTAGCGGGCGGCGGGCTCCGAATCCCAGCCCTTGAGGTCGCTGACGTGGTTTTCCCAGACAAGCCCGTCCTTCTGGATGGCGGCTTCCCCAGGATTCTTTTGATTTGTCCAGGGACACACCGTAGATGGTGAACCCGGATCCGTCCTTGAATTCCCTTTCCTTGTATTTTTCATAGAGCCGCACCAGGTTGGGGTTTTCCACCCGGCAGGGGAACACCAGGAGGCCCAGAAATCGATCAGAACCATTTTCCCCCGGAGGGGGAAAGGGCGATCCGCTGCCCATTGGGCGCTTCAAACACCAGATCCGGGGCCCGGTCGCCCAGTTCGATCCCGGTTTTGATCTCGGTGCGTTCCACGGAGGCGGTCATTCGCACGGCACTGTCCCCGGAGCCCGGTGAACAGGCGATCAGGAGAAACCCTGCGGCGAGGAAAAGGATGGACTTCTTCATATACAGAATTTTTCGTTCGAATCTCAGTTTTCACGCACGATGACCGCCCCCAGCCGGTTCAGGCGGACATCGATCTGTTCGTAGCCCCGGTCGATCTGTTCGATGTTGTCGATCACGCTGCTCCCCTGGGCCGACATGGCGGCAATGAGGAGGGCGACCCCGGCCCGGATGTCGGGGGAGCTCATGCGGGTGGCCCGGAGCCGGATGCCATGGTCGAGCCCGATGACCGTGGCCCGGTGGGGGTCGCACAGGATGATCTGGGCCCCCATGTCGATGAGCTTGTCCACGAAGAACAACCGGCTTTCAAACATCTTCTGGTGAATCAGCACGCTACCCCGCGCCTGGGTGGCCGTGACCAGGATCACGCTGAGCAAATCCGGCGTGAGGCCCGGCCAGGGCGCATCGGCGATGGTCATGATGGCCCCGTCGATGAAGGTTTCAATGGCATAGTGTTCCTGGACCGGAACCAGGAGGTCGTCCCCTTCTTCCTCGACCCGGATGCCCAGGCGGCGGAAGGCGGCGGGAATGATGCCCAGATGCTCCAGACCCACGTTCCGGATCCGGAGATCGGACCGGGTCATGGCGGCCATGCCGATGAAGCTCCCCACCTCGATCATGTCGGGCTGGATGTGGTGAACGGTCCCTCCCATCTGTTCCACACCTTCGATGGTCAGCAGGTTGGAACCGATGCCGGAGATTTTCGCGCCCATGCGGACCAGCATCCGGCACAGTTGCTGGATGTAGGGTTCGCAGGCGGCATTGTAAATGGTGGTGGTGCCCTCCGCGAGGACGGCGGCCATGAGGATGTTGGCCGTTCCTGTCACCGAGGCCTCGTCCAGCAACATGTAGCACCCTTTCAGGCGGTCGGCTTCGACCCGGTAGAAATTGTCGGCGTGCTCAAAATCGAACCGGGCTCCCAGGGATTGAAACCCCAGGAAATGGGTGTCGAGTCTCCGCCGTCCGATCTTGTCCCCGCCGGGTTTCGGGAGGACCGCCCGCCCGAAACGGGCCAGCAGGGGTCCAAGGACCATCACCGATCCCCGGAGCGACGCGGATTGCTTGTTGTAGGCTTCGGTCAGAAAGTAGTCCAGGTCGATGTTCCGTGCCCGGAAGGCACAGGACCGGTCGGACAATGGTCGCACCTCCACACCCATGTCGCCCAGGAGCTGGATGAGCTGGTCCACATCCTTGATGCGGGGCAGGTTGTGAATTTCAACGGTTTCCGGAGTGAGCAGGACCGCACAGAGAATCTGCAGGGCTTCGTTTTTGGCCCCCTGGGGAGTGATCTCACCATGCAGGCGGTGGCCGCCTTCAATGATGAATTTCGCCATGGCCTACTGCTTGTTCTTCTTGCCTCCCTTTTTCTTCCGGTTCTTGGCAAGAATCTCCTTGGTTTCGGGAAGGTTCAGCTCACCGACCACGTCGAGCCGTCCCTCCGACAGCGCCTTCAGGTCGGTGATGATCTCCTCGTCGCTCACGGCTTCGCGGTTCCAGGTGAGGTAGGATTTCTTCATGTGGTAGGCGATCATGCGGGTCAGATCGTCCTTTTCCTGTCCGGGTTCCAGGGCAATGGCCTTTTCGATCATCTCCAGAACGGCATACCCGTAATGCTTCCGCTTGATGTTGTGCTGGTTGTAGGGCACGGTCTTGGGCTTGCTCTGGAGGCTCTCCCGGGCGGGCAATTCATAGGGGCTGTCGATGTCGAGATCAAAATCCGAGATGATGGCCAGGTGATCCCACAGCTTGTGCTTGAAATCGTTCACGTCCCGCAGGTGGGGATTCAGATTGCCCATGACGCCGATGATGGTGTGGGCGGCTTTGTTGCGTTCGGCCCGGTCTTCGATGGTCTTGATGTGGTTGACCATTTTCTGGATGTTCCGGCCGTATTCCGGCAGGATCAGATGCGACCGGCTGCTATTGTAATCGTATGACATGTCGTTCAAAATTTTTACAAAAGTAGCTCTTTTCCCGGAGGCGGACAAATGCCCCCTACCCCACGATGCGCAGTTTGGCAAACTTCAGGAGCAACTGCTTGCGCCCGATGGGAAAATGCACCGTGGCTTTCACATTGGACCCCGTCCCTTCGAGCAGCTCCACCGTCCCGATGCCGAAACGGGGGTGTTCCACCTTGCTCCCTTCCCGGATTGCGGTGGGATCCGAGGGCTGAAAATCTTTGGGGGGAGGTCCGGCCGGAGCGCCGGCGGCCGCCTGGTCCAGGTGGGTCAGCCGCCGTCCGCCCTGCTGTACCTGCCGGGGCTGGGTGCGACGGTCCATGATCTTCCGGTAGCTTTCGGGCACGAAGGGTTCTTTTTCCTCCTTCAACATCCGCTCCCGGGCCGGATCGAAGCCGGCGGGCAATTCCAGGAAGCGGGGATCGATTTCCTTGATGAAGCGGCTGGGGGAACAGGCGTTTTGGATTCCCCACTTGTACCGCTGGGCCGCATAGGAAATCAACAGGGTTTTCTCGGCGCGGGTCACTGCCACGTAGAACAGCCTCCGTTCTTCCTCCAGATCCTTGGGACTGTCGGTGCTCATCTGGCTGGGGAACAGCTCCTCTTCCACGCCGCCAAGGACCACATGCTTGAACTCCAATCCCTTGGCAGCATGAATGGTCATCAACGTCACCTTGTTTTTGTCTTCCACCGTCTCCTGGTCGGCATCGGTCATCAGGGCCACATCCTGGAGGTATTCGGCGAGACTCATCGATTCGCCTTCTGTGTTGTCCGTAAAATCCTTGATCCCGTTGAGCAATTCTTCCACGTTTTCGTACCGGCTGACTGCCTCGGGGGTCTGCTCTGATTTCAGATCCTTCAGGATCCCGGCCTCCATGGCAATGGTGTAGGCCAGATCGAAGGCTTCCATTTCCTGCAGCTTGGCCTGAAATCCCTGGATGAGGGCGGCAAATTCCTGCAGCTTGATCAGGGTGCCCCGGTTGAAGCCCAGGTTCACCTGGTGCAGGTGGATCAGGATGTCCCAGATGTTGGAATCCAGCTTCTCCGCATAGGCCACCAGCTTGTCCAGGGTGGTCTTCCCGATGCCCCGCATGGGGTAATTGATGACCCGCTTGAGGGACTCGTCGTCGCGGGGATTGACCGTCAGCCGGAAATAGGCCAGCAGGTCCTTGATCTCCTTGCGCTGGTAAAAGGAAAGCGACCCGAAGACCTTGTAGGGCATGTTCAGGCGGCGCATGCTTTCCTCAAAAATCCGGGACTGGGCGTTGGTCCGGTACAGCACGGCAAAATCGCTGTATTCCAGCTGCTCCCGGAAGCGGAGATCGGAGATGTGCTTGGCCACGTTGAACCCTTCCTCCCGGTCGTCGACCGAGCGCACCACCTTGATGATGTCCCCCTTTTCGTTCTTGGAGAACACCTCCTTCTTGATCTGGTCCCGGTTTTTTTTGATCACCGAATTGGCCGCATCCACGATGGTCTGGGTCGACCGGTAATTCTGCTCCAGCTTGAACAGGTTGTAGTCCGGGTAGTCGTTCTTGAAATTCAGGATGTTCTCGATCCGCGCCCCCCGGAAGGAATAGATGCTCTGGGCATCGTCGCCCACCACGCAGATGTTCCGGTGGTCCTCCGTGAGTTTCTTGACGATCAGGTACTGGGAATAGTTCGTGTCCTGGTACTCGTCCACCAGCACGAAATCGAAGGCGTTGCGGTATTTGTCCAGCACGGCGGGATGGTCCCGGAACAGAATGTTGGTCTGCAGGAGCAGGTCGTCGAAGTCCATGGCCCCGAAATGCTTGCACCGCTTCACGTACCGATCGTAAATCTCCCCGAGCCGGGGCCGGCCCGATACCTGGTCCCTCACCTGGTATTCGCCGCTGCTCATGTACACATCGGGGGTCACCAGGTTGTTCTTTGCCGCGGAAATGCGTCCGAACACCTCGGCGGGCTTGTATTTCTTTTCATCCAGGTTGAACTCCTTGATGATGGTCTTCACCAGACTCCGGGAATCGATGGTGTCATAAATGGAGTAGGTGGAGGGAAAACCCAGGATGTGGGCTTCCTTCCGGAGGATCCGGGCAAACAGGGAATGGAAGGTCCCCATCCACAGGTTCCGGGCCAGCTCGGGAGCCACCAGGGCGGCGATCCGCTCCTTCATGTTGGCGGCGGCCTTGTTGGTGAAGGTCAGGGCCAGGATCCGGTGGGGAAGGATCCCCAGCGACAGGAGGTAGGCGATGCGGTAGGTCAGCACCCGGGTCTTCCCGGAACCGGCGCCCGCAATCACCAGGGCCGGCCCTTTGTGCTGAAGGACAGCCTCCTGTTGCGCTTCGTTCAGATCATTTTTGATGATGTCGATCATGGTTTCCGGAACTGGGCCGGCTAAGATAACACCTATTCATGGAATATGGGGGTTATCGATCGGACCCGCTCACACAAATAATTGCACAGTTTGCTCAAAAATTGCAATTTTGTGGACCCTTGCTGCGTATAATATTTTGACATTAATCTCCTTATCCCCCAAAACCAGATCATGCAGCCCCGTTCGACCCGCCGGAAAAAGTTATCCACATCCATCCTGAACAACGCAGGGACCGGTCGGGGCCGCCGGATCAACCTGCTGGTCCTTGCCCCTGCCCTTCTCCTGACGGTCCTCGCCCTCAACCCGCTGCAGGGGCAGATCACCTCCCCGGCTGCCGGCGGGATCCGCACCCTCACCTACACCGACAGCCCCGGACAGCACCCTCTGTTCGTTTTCTACCAAACGGGCGAAACCACCGTCCCCGGCACCCTCACCGCCACCCTGCCCGGAGCCGGAACCTACACCTTTCAATGGAGCCGGTACAACCCGTCCCTGCCCGGATTTGCAGCCCCCTTTCTCGTGGAGACCGCCCAGGCAAGCTCCACGGCATCGGGACTGGACGAAGGGGGCTACCGGGTGCGCATCTTCGACGGTACCGGAACCGACACCCTCCTCTATGCCTGGGTGATGCTGGACGAACTCGGCTGTGAGGTGACGCAGACCGCTGCCGGCACCCTGCCGGCCTACATGTACACTTGCTACACCGTGACGATTTCCGGGCAGGTTGCCCCTGACACCCTTTGGTACTACGATCCCTTCACCCACCGGCCCGAATTCCATGCCGGGGGTACAGTTTGAGTGGACCTCCGACAATGAGGATCTGGACATCCCCAACGACAACAGCATCCTGCGCAACAACACCTCCTACGCTCCGCCCTACAAAGACACCTGGTATGTGCTGACCGCCACCGACAACCTGGGCATGACGGTGAAAGATTCCGTCTTTTATGAAAGCATCCAGACCAGGGCCACCTTCCGCATGGAATATTGGGACAAGGTGGCCCTCGCCTGGGACGGGGACCTGACATCGACCTGGACCAAGGACCAGGGCAGCCTGGACGCTCCCCTGACGGTGCGGTTCCGGAACGAATCCCTCAACGGGGTGCAGTTCGACTGGACCCTCCTCGACACCCTCGGCGGGATCCCGGTCACCGACGTCACCACCGACACGAGTCAGTTCGTGGAATTTGTGTACCGGACCGCCAACAAGTATTACTACCCCACCCTGGTTTCCACCAGCGAGGAGGCCTGCACCGACACCTTCGAGCTGGAATCTCCCCTGTTTGTGGCACCCTCCCAGCTGGCCATCCCCAATGTGTTCTCGCCCAACGGCGACCTGGCCAACGACATCTGGTACTTCAAGCACCAGTCCCTCCAGTCCTGCAAGGTGACGGTGGTGGACCGCACGGGGAAAATCATGTACAGAAAAAAGATCGACGACATCTATCTCTGGGAAGGGTGGGACGGCAATGTGCATGAAACGAACCGGAAGGCACCGGAAGGCCAGTACTACTACATTGTGGAGGCCCTGGGCTACGACGGGGTGGAATACAAGGACCCCACCATCATCGAAAACTGGCGCACCAACCGGGGCGGTTCAGCCACCACCGGCGGCACAGGCACCGACGGCGAAACCGCAGCACAGACGGTGTACACGGGGTGGTTGTATTTGTTTCGGGGGGTCGGGGAGTATTAGGAGTTTGTAAAGTTTGTAAAGTTATAAAGTTTTAAAGGGAATTGAACCGATTATTCATGCTGGTTTGGCTGGGCATGATCAGCCCCCTGGTGTTTTGGTTGACGACATTCGTCTGCGGAATGCTTCTGGGGGACTACAATGGACTCTCCAATCTTGTAAGTGAGCTTGGTGCACAGGGTACCAGAACGCAATACCTCTTTTCCTTCGGACTCGTTCTGAGTGCCTTTCTGAATGTCCTCTTTGTTTCCAGTTTGTGGAGAATTTGTAAGGAATGGAAGCAAAGCATCGTTCCGCTTCTTCCCATGTTCTGCTACTCCTTTCTCGCCGGCCCTGCTCTTGTGCCGATGCCATTGCCGCTTCACGGCGTCGTCGGAATGCCGTTTCCCCTCATCCTGCTTGCTCCCCTGTTCGCCCTCCTGTTCTGGAAGAAAGATTTGATGAGCCCTGCTTTGAAAATGATTGCAGTCGCTGGTCTGATTGTCATGCTGCTGGGGTTCCTGATCTTTGCTCCCGGCATCCTGTCCGGATACCATGGCCTGAAGCAGCGATTCCTTTATGCCGGCTGGACAATGTGGTCCTCCGCAATATCCATGGCCTTCTTACGAATTCACCCTCGCCCCCCTTTACAAACTTTATAAACCTTACAAACTTTACAAACTTTATAAACTTTCGAAGAACACGTTTGGACTGTTGGTCTTGTTCACCGTCACCCCCGCCGGAGGAAAGGGCGTGGTCCACACCAGGATGCGGGTCAGGGTGGACATGTCGGTGATGGAAATCTCGGTCAGTTCGGTGTTGAGGGAAAGATTCAATTCGGTGAACAGGTTCTCGTTGCAATAAAGCTTCTTCAGCGAGGGATTGGACGTCAGGTCCAGGGTGGTGAAGCTGTTGGTGGAACAGTACAATTCACGCAGGTCCGGGCTGTCCGACAGATCCAGGGTGGTGAGGTCGGTCAGGTTGCAGTCCAGGTAGTTCAGCAGGGGACTGGCCGACAGGTCCAGATCGGAAATGTAGTTGTGCCCGATGCGAAGTTTTTCCAGCAGGGGACTGGCCGACACATCGATGTCGGTGAGGTCGTTGCTCCGGCAATCCAGCGACCGGAGCTGGGCAAGGGACTGCAGGTCCAGGGTTTCCAGGGCGTTGTCGTAGCACAGCAGCGTCTCCAGCCCGGTGGCATGGTCCAGGTCCAGCGTGGCCAGCCGGTTCACGGCACAGCTCACCAGTTGCAACTGGTCGAGGGTGCCCAGGTTCAGGCTGGTGAGCAGGTTCTCGTTGCAGCCCAGAATCTGCAGGGCCGGATTTCCGGACAGGTCCAGGGAGGTCAGCAGATTCTTGTTGCAGCTCAGCTCTTCCAGCAGGGGATTGCCGGTCAGGTCCAGATTCGCGAGCAGGTTGTCGTTGCAGATCAGCTTCCGCAGCCTGGGGTTGTGGGACAGGTCCAGGTCGGTGATGGCATTGATCCAGCACACCAGAACCTCCAGGTCCACGAAGGCTTCGATGCCGGTGAGGTCTGCGATGTCGGCCATGCCCACGTAGAGGGAATCGATGCCGACGGCTTCCGCTTCCACCAGGTATCCGTCCCCGTTGACGTCGATCCCCAGGGCGATCAGGGCTTCCAGGAAGGCTTCGTCGGGTACCTCCACGTACCCGTCGGGTTTGGGATCGGGCGGATTCTCCGGACGGCACTGGGTGCACAGGACGGCAACCAGTCCAAGGAAGACGATGTGTGCGAGGGCTCCCTTCATGGGGCCTAAAGTAGAAAAAAAATCAGTGCCTGCTGTGGAAGTTCATCTCAATTCCCGTGCGCTCCTCGCTTTGGTTCAGCCGGTACTTGAAACTCAGCAGGACCGTGCGGCCCAGGGCATTGGACCGGGACTCCTGCACCGCGTTCAATTCGCTGATCCGGACCACGTTCCTATTCCGGTCCAGCAGGTCGGACACCGTGAGGCCGAAGGTGCCCCGGCGGTGTTTCAACGCGTGGACCCGGATGCCGGCCCGGATGTCGGGAACGGTGAGGGCCTCCTGAAAACCCCGGCCGGTGTAGGTTGTCAGGTCGGTTTGCACCTCGAATTCCCAAACCGTTCCGGGTTGCACGCGGAGATCCGCAAAGAAGGTGTGGTCGAGGTAGCTGGTGTTGTAGTCGGCGGCCAGGTCGTAGGCGCTGCGGGTGTACCGGAGCCCGAAACCGGTTTCCAGGTCCCAGACCTGCTTCTTCCGGTTCCCGATTCCGATTTCATAGTCCTGGGCCAGGCTCCTGTACGCGTGCTCCGCTCCGTTGATCCGACCCGTGCCCCGGTTCCATTGTTCCGAAGCCTTCAGCCGGACCTTGAGTCCCAATTTCCGGATGGGGGTGGAGAAGTCGAGGCTCCCGCCCACCTGCCGTTCCCAGGGCACATTCACGGGGCTGGAGATGCGCACGAGGCTGTCGGTGACCTCCGTGCTCCAGGTGATCTTGTTCCGGATCAGTCCGGCCTGGGCCGTCAGCATGAGGGAGGTGGACGAAAACTGGTCGAACAGCAAATAGTTGGCCATCCACCGGTGGTCCGTTTCCGGCTCCAGCCCGGGGTTTCCCCGGACCACGGCCAGGGGGTTCAGCCGGTTTTCGAGAGGAAGCACCTGGGAAATCTCGGGAAGATGGACCGACGTGAAGAGCGACACCTGCAGGTTCCGTCCCATCCGTGGGTTGCGGGACCAGGACAGGCCGGGAGCAAAGGCGGCATAGAAGCGGTCCGAATCCGTGCGGCCGTCGACACGGGTCTCCAGCCACCGCAGGTGGGTGGCCACCTCCAGGGTGAGCTGGGAATCGCCCCGGTTCCATTTGAACCGCAGGCCCGGCTTCCCCCACCGGTGTTCCTGCACAGCGGCTCCCCCGGTGACCCCTCCGGATGGGGCGGCATCGCCCTCCCCTTCCTGCAGCCGGTTTAGGGAACGCCCCTCCCAGCCCAGGGCAAGCGCGGGCACCAGGTACAGGCCCCGGCCCGCCTTTCGGGTGAACCCGGCATCGAAACGAAGCGACAGGGACCGGGCATCGTTGGTTTGCAGCACCGCATCCGGTACCTCCGTGGCGCCGAAAAGGGTCCGGTTTTCCAGGCGGATGTCCTCCCCCACCCGGGAACCTTCCCCCTGCAGGGAGAGGGACAGGGCCGACTTCCCCTTTCCGTAGACCCGGTACGATTCGGCCAGGAAGTGGGTTTCGGCCCGACCCTTTCCTTCTTCCCGGTTGCTGAACAGCTCGCTGAGAACGGCATCGCCGGCGGAATTCAGGCTGTGCAGGCTGCGCGACAACCCGAAGCCCTGCACCAGGCCGTCGGCCTCCAGGACCAGGTTCAGGGTGGAATCCCTGCGGAAGCGTCCCCCCAGGTTCACACGGTGCACCAGGCTCCGGCTGGTCTGGTCCATTTCGCTCTCGCTCCCGTAGGTTCCGTTCTCCAGAAGGTTGGTCCGCGTGCTGCTTTCCTCCACCGTCCGGTCGAACCCGTTCACCAGGTAGCTCCCGAACACCCGCCGGAAGGGACCGTTGGACCGGGACACGTTCAGTCCGCCCGCGCCCGAGGTGCTGATCCCGCTCTGCGACTGGCCCATGTCCAGCGGAAATCCGTCGTCGACCTGCATGCGGACTTCGGTGGAGCCACCGCCGGAGACGATTCCGCCCATGCCTCCGTTGAAGTTCATGTAATCGCCGAAGGAGAATCCGTGTTCGTTGGTGTTGTTGAGCATGCCCAGCCCGGCCAGCTGCCAGCGGTCCGAGAACCGGAACGCGCGGACATTCCCCCGGTACCGGCCCGGGCTCCCCGCCCCTGCCTCCGCACTCCCGAACACGCCCCCCTTGTGATCCTCCTTCAATTCCAGATCGATGGTCTTGCTCCGCTGCCCGTCGTCCACGCCCGTGAATTCGGCCGACTCGGATTTCTTGTCGTACACCTTCACCCGGTCGATGGCATCGGCCGGGATGTTCCGGGTGGCCAGGGTAGGATCGCTCCCGAAGAATTCCTTTCCGTCCACAAACACCCGGTCCACCTCCTTTCCCAGGGCCTTGATGGTGCCGTTGCGGTCCACCTCGATGCCCGGCATCCGCTTCAGCAAATCCTCGGCGGTGGCACCGGGTCCCGTGCGGAAGGCCGCGGAGTGGTAAAACACCGTGTCGCCGTGGATGCGCAGCGGAACCGCTTCCCCCACCACCTCCGCCCCTTCCAGTCCGATCGGCAGGGGACGCAGGAGGATGTCGCCCAGCGCCCCCCCTTCCGGCCGGGGCACGCGCAGGGGCCGGGTCAGGGTCCGGTAGCCCATGAAGGATGCCTGCAGCAGGTAGCCGCCATCCTTCACCTCCCGGAGTTCGAAGGAACCGTCCCGGGCCGAAATGGCGAAATACGCCAGGGTGGAGTCCTGCGGATGGAGGAGCACCACCGTTCCGGCGGACAGGGGCGCCGCCTGTTCATCCAGCAGCCGTCCCTGGAAGCGGTGGGTCTGGGACAAGCCCGGCAGGGCCACACAAAGAAGGAGGGCCAGGGTCGGCAGGGGACGAACGGACCGGAACACGGGGATCGATCGGATCAACATGGGTCGGAGGACGGGGTTGGATGCGGTTCGTGAATGAATGTGTGAAAGGTTTGGGTATGTACCGTGCGGGGATTCTGTTTCCGGCTACCGGGTGATGCGGACCACCATGATGTGTTCGCCCCCTTCGCCTTCCGATCCCATTTCCTCCATCTTTTCCCGGACCATGGCCTGGAATTCCTCCCGGCTCATCTTCTTTCCCTTCCCGGGTTTCTCTAGCACACCGGCCGCAAGGGGCTCCAGGATCACCTCCAGGGCTTCCAGGACCCGCTGGCCGCCGTCGACCTCCAGGGCAAGGATGAGTCCGGGCAGGTTTCCGAACCCGTCCGGTCCCGCCGGAAGGGCAAGGGAGGGCGTGAACCAGGCCTTCACGGTCCGGCCGTCCACCTCCCGCTCCGCCCCCATGCAGGGATAGTCCAGAATGGTGCGCTGCTCTCCGTTCATCTTCCAGGGCTCGTCCGGGACCCGGGATTCGATCAGGAAGGTCCGGGACATGAATTCCCGCTGCTCGATGCGGTCGCCCGTCTGCAGATCGGTGTAAATCCGGTGTTCCGGTTCCTCGATGTGGATCATCACCTGGGCCGATCCCAGGGCGGGACCTTCGTCGCCGGTCTGGCGACCCTCGTAGAGGCTGGCTTCGGGACTGAAATGCAGGATTTTCTCACTGGTCCGTTCCTTGGGCAGGGAGGCCCCCAGGGCCCCGCCGTCGCCTTCGAATTGAATGTCCAGTTTGTCGGTTTGCCGGTAAATCACCGAACCGGTGAGCAGGATGCCGTTGTCCTGTCCGGAAAGGGACAAAAGGACAGTCAGTCCGAGGCCCAGGCTTAGCATGCGTTTGTGTTTCATCGAATGGATTTTGGGTCAAAAGTAGGGCGGGGAATCCGGGAAGAAGGTTAGCATCCGGCCAATTAAGGTTAATTAAGGTTAACGGGGGCAAGTCCTTTCCTTCCAGGCACCTATCTTTGCAACGATGAAACGATCCAGGGGACGACACCGGGCCATGCTGCTTCTGATGGGAGGCAGCCTTCTGCTCCTCACGGCCTTTGTGGCCTACTGGCTGGCGGGCCAGTTCCGGCAGACGCGGGAACGCCTGCTTGCGGACATGCGCATGGAATACTCGGTCATCCACCAGCACCTGGTCGATTCCCTGATCCTGCGCGACATCGTCGTACCCAGTCTCGCCGACTCCGTCACCGTCCGCATCGACCTGAATGCAGCGGGCCGGCTCTTTGAGGGATCGGACAGCCTGGAGCGGATGTTCCTGGAATCCCCGGGCGCGCGGACCCTTATCCTGGGAACGGACAGCATCACCCGGCTCGAAGTGTTGCCCGACAGCCTGGCTGCGGTGATGATGGCCCCGGGGAACGTGCGCCGGCTGCATGTGCCTCCGCTTCCCGAAGGGATTTCGGGGGACGGAGACAGCCTGGGGTTTCATTGGATGGGTGCCGACAGCGCGAAGGCGTTGATCCTGGCACCGGGGGCCCGGGAGTTCCAGGTTTATTCCGAGGCCGATTCCATCCGGTTGCCCGGCGAGGTGGACGCGCGCTTCCTGCGGAGTGTGCAGTTGTTCATCCACAAAACCGACGAGCTGTTCCGGGAAGAAGGCGATACGGTGCATTTTCCCCTGGATGTGGCGGAGGAAGACCTGCTGAAGGCCCTGGATGCCCGGAACCGGCAGATGGAATGGGACGTCACCCTCCGGTTCACGGACAGTTCGGATGCCCCGTTTGCCGGTCCGGACCGGATCCTGATCTGGAAAGACCTGCCCCCCATTCACATCCACGGGCTCCTGTGGCAGGTCCTGGGCGACATGTGGCCGCAGATCCTGTTCGCCCTCCTGCTGCTGGGCATCAGCGCCGCCGCCCTGGGCATCAGCTACCGCAGCTTCCGGGAGCAGCTGGTCCTCCACCGGCTCCGGGACGATTTCATCCGCAACATCACCCACGAACTCAAAACCCCGGTGTCGACGGTCAAGGTGGCCCTGGAAGCCCTGACCCAGTTCGATTTCCAGAACAACGAGGCCACCCGCCGGGAATACCTCGATCTGGCCGGGAAGGAAGTCCGGCGCCTGGAGGATCTCATTTCCAAGGTCCTCGGCCAGATGGCCCTGGAAGAACAACAGGCAGGATCCTCCCTGGAATCCGTCGATCTGGAGGCCTTCATGGACGAGGTCCTGTTGCGGCTGGCTCCCCGGATCGACCGGGAACAGGCCGAGGTGACCCGGACCACTCCGGAGGAACGCTGCCCGGTGCGGGCCGACCCCGTCCATCTGGAAGGGGTGTTGATGAACCTGCTCGACAACAGCCTCAAATACGCGGGACCCCGGCCGCAGATCCGGCTGGGGGTGCGGTGCATTCACGACCGGACCGAATTGTGGGTTTCGGACAACGGTCCCGGGATTCCCCGGGAACACGCCGCCCGGATTTTCGACAAGTTCTTCCGCGTCCCCACCGGCGACCGCCACGACGTGAAAGGCCACGGCCTGGGCCTTCATTTCTCCAGGCTGGCCATGCGCCAGTTCGGGGGCGACATCCGCCAGGAAAATCCCCCCGGGGGCGGATGCGCTTTTGTGCTCACCTTTCCCAAAACGGAACCGGGATGGCAGTAAAGATCCTGTACATCGAGGACGAGGAGCACCTGGGCAAAATCGTCAAGGAAACCCTGGAGACCCGGGGATACGAACTCCGCTGGGAAACGGACGGGGCGGCGGTGATGGGGGCGGTGGAGGCGTTTCAACCACACCTCGTTGTGCTGGACATCATGCTTCCCCACGTGGACGGGTACGATCTGTGCCGGCAAATCCGGGCGTTTCACCCGTCCCTGCCGGTGATCTTCCTGACGGCGAAAACGGAGACGGCCGACCTGGTCCGGGGGTTCGAGGCCGGAGGCACCGACTACGTCCGCAAGCCCTTCAGCATGGCGGAGCTCATGGTCCGCATCGAAAACCAATTGGCCCTGTTCCGGCAGGGGAAGGGAAAAAGCCCCTCCCGGGAGACGATCTCCCTGGGTCGCTACGAATTCCGTCCCCGGATGTACGAACTGGAAGCCCCCGAAGAAACCATCCGCCTGAGCCGGCGCGATTGCCAGGTCCTGGCCATCCTGGCCGGATCGGTGAACCGGGTGGTGGACCGGCGCGAGCTTCTGCTTGCCGTCTGGGGCGACGATTCTTTCTTCAACTCCCGCAACCTGGACGTGTACATCCGGAAAATCCGGGAATACCTCCGCCACGATCCCTCCATCCGCATCCAGACCCTCAAGGGAAAGGGCTACCTCTTCCTGGTCGGACACTGATCTGCCTTCCTTCTGACAATCTGTCCTGTTGTCGGCCTTGGCGTAGTTTTTGCCATGACTTGGGCACATTCGTGAAATCAAAAAGGATTGACCCCATGGCGAAAAAATCGAAAGTGACTGATCAAGAGAAGGATATCAAACAAGGAATGGAAGAGCCCATCCGGGAGGAAGAGGTTGGGACCGAACAGGAGGAGACCGCTGCGGAAGATGCCCCCGGGGAAAGCGGCACCGGTGACGAGGAGGAACAACCCGCTGTGCAGCCGAAGGTGGCCTCGGCGGATGAAAAACTGGCAGAATTGCAGGATCGCTACCTGCGGTTGACTGCCGAATATGACAATTTCCGGAAACGGACCCTCAAGGAAAAGATCGAATTGCAGCGTTCGGCCAACGAAAAGCTGCTCGTCGATCTGCTGTCGGTGGCCGACGACTTCGACCGGGCCCGGAAATCCATGGAGGAAGCCACCGATGTGGAAGCGCTCAAGGAAGGCATGAAACTCATCGCAGGCAAATTCGACTCTTTTCTCAGCCGGAACGGTGTGTCGGAAATCGAGGCGGTCCAGAAGGACTTCGACACCGACCTTCACGAAGCCATCACAAAGATTCCCGCACCCCAGAAGAAGCTGAAAGGAAAGGTGGTGGACGTGGTACAGAAAGGGTATTACCTGCATGAGAAAGTCCTGCGCTACGCAAAAGTGGTGATCGGCGAATAAGGATCCAGCAAGCGAACCATATGGCGAAGAAAGATTTTTACGAGGTATTGGGTGTTTCCCGGGAGGCCACCCAGGAGGAGATCAAGAAAGCGTACCGAAAGCAGGCCCTGACCTACCATCCGGACAAGAACCCGGGGGACAAGGCGGCGGAGGAACGGTTCAAGGAAGCGGCGGAAGCCTACGAGGTCCTGTCGAACCAGGAGAAACGGGGCAAATACGACCGCTTCGGCCATTCCGCCTTTGAGAACGGGGGCGGCGCCGGCTACGGCGGCCACATGACCATGGACGACATTTTCTCCCAGTTCGGGGACATCTTCGGCGGATTCGGGGGGTTCGGCGGATTCGGCGGATTCGGCGGATCGTCCCGGGGAAGCGCCGTGCCCCGGGGTTCCAACCTGCGTGTGAAGGTCAAACTCAGCCTGAAGGACGTGGCCAACGGGGTGGAGAAAAAACTGAAGGTCAAAAAATACACCCCCTGCAAAGCCTGCAACGGGTCCGGGGCCAAGCACGGCACCGCCAAGAGCACCTGCACCACCTGCCACGGAAGCGGCCAGGTGACCCGGGTCACCAACACCTTCCTGGGCCAGATGCAGACTTCCTCGGCCTGTCCCACCTGCCACGGCGAGGGCAGCATCATCACCCACAAATGCGACGTGTGCTACGGCGAGGGGGTCGTGAAGGGGGAAGAAGTCATCAAGATCAACATCCCCGCCGGCGTGGCCGAAGGCATGCAGGTGAAAATGAGCGGCAAGGGGAACGCCGCCCGCCGGGGCGGGATGAACGGCGACCTGCTGGTGATCATCCAGGAGGAAGCCCATCCCCAGCTGCTGCGCGACGGGAACGACCTGGTGTTCAACCTCCACCTCAGCGTGCCTCAGGCCTCCCTGGGCGACACGGTGGAAATCCCCACGGTGGAAGGAAAAGCAAAGATCAAAATCGAACCGGGCACCCAGCCGGGCCGGATCCTCAGGCTGCGGGGCAAAGGCGTGCCCGACGTGAACGGCTACGGCCGGGGCGATCTGCTCGTGCAAATCAACGTGTGGATCCCCAAATCGCTGGACAAAGACGAGAAGCGGATGATGGAAAAAATGAGTCAGTCCGAGTCCTTCACCCCCCGTCCCGACAAAACGGAGAACGGGTTCTTCAACCGGATGAAAAACTTCTTCGAATGAGTTTGCTACAGGTGCAGGACGTGGTCAAGGATTTCAGCGGACACCGCGCCCTGGACCATGTGAGCATGGACGTACCCCCGGGCAGCGTGTACGGCCTGCTGGGACCCAACGGAGCCGGGAAGACCACCCTGCTCCGCATCATCAACCAGATCACCGCCCCGGACGAGGGACGCATCCTGTTCGACGGCCGGCCCCTCCGCCAGGAGGACCGCATGAACATCGGGTACCTTCCGGAAGAGCGGGGCCTGTACAAAAAAATGAAGGTGGGCGAGCAGGCGCTTTACCTGGCCCAGCTCAAGGGCCTGTCCCGCCCCGACGCCATGAAAGCCCTCCGGCACTGGTTCGAGAAATTCGAGATCGGGGCCTGGTGGGACAAGAAGGTGGAAGAGCTGTCCAAGGGCATGGCCCAGAAGGTGCAGTTCATCACCACCGTCCTGCACAAGCCCGGCCTGCTGATCTTCGACGAACCCTTCAGCGGTTTCGACCCCATCAACGTGAACCTGCTGAAGCAGGAAATTCTGGCCCTCAAGGAGGAAGGTGCCACCATCATCTTTTCCACCCACAACATGGCCTCGGTGGAGGAGCTGTGCAGCCACATCACCCTGATCCACAAATCCAAAGCCATTCTGGACGGGGAAATCGGAACCATCCGAAACCAGTACCGGACCAACCGCTACCGCATCGGTTTCCGGGGCGATCCCCGGGCGTTGGAAAGCGGCCTGGACAAGCGCTTTGCCCTGGAAGAGGTGGTGGAAAACGGCATGGGGAACCACGCCGTGATCCGAATGGACCGGGACGAAAGCACGGCCGGCCTTTTGCAGAACCTGGTGGCGGTGACGGAGGTCCGCTCGTTCGAAGAAATCCTCCCCGGCATGAACGACATTTTCATCGAAGTGGTCCACCGGGCCTCGGCGGGCAAAACCCAAGACCATGAATAAGATCGCCCTCATCCTGCAACGGGAATACCTGACCCGGGTCCGGAAAAAATCCTTCCTGGTGATGTCGGTCCTCGGACCCTTCATCTTTGCCGCCTACATTCTCGTGCCCATGTACTTCGCCTCCCTGGAGGACAAGGAAGTCAAAACGGTGGTGGTCATCGACGAATCCCGGATTTTCACGGAATACACCCCCCAGGGTCCCGTCTGTGTGATCCCGGAATCGGACTACCTGAATTTCCAGGTGGTGGAACAGGTCCCGGTGGAAACCTTCCGGGAGGGATTCGATGAATCGGGGTACTATGCCGTCCTGTACATCCCCGCCAACATCATGACCTCCCAGTCGGCCCTCCTCTATTCGACCCGGGCCGTGTCGGTGGAGGTCAGCAATGTCATCAAAAGCGCCATCAACCAGGAGCTGGAACACCTGAAACTGGCCGCCAACGACATCGAGGACATCGAACGCATCCTGGCCGAGGTGGAGACAAACATCCGCATGCGCAGCATCAAATGGACAAAGGACGGCAAATCCCAGGAAAGCATGACCGGCGTGGTCATGGGCGTGGGCTACGGAGCCGGCTTCCTGGTCTTTTTCTTCATTTTCTTTTTCGGCTCCCAGGTCATGCGGGGGGTCATCGAGGAAAAATCGAACCGGATCATCGAGGTCATCGTGTCCTCGGTGAAGCCCTTCCAGCTGATGATGGGCAAGATCCTGGGGGTGGGCCTCACAGGCCTCACCCAGTTTCTGATCTGGATTGTCCTGTCCGTTTTGCTGATCACGGGACTCAAGGCCGCCTTCTTTCCCGAACTCAACCAGAGTCCCACCGAACAGGTGGTGGCCTCCGACCTCTTCTCTCCCCAGGGGGATGCTGTTGCGGATGAACTGGGCATTCTCCCGGGCAGCGACGACGAAGGTTCGGCCGAACTGGACATGGCCCAGGACATCTTTGCCTCCCTGAAGACCATCAAGCTGGGGGTCATGGCTTTTTCCTTCCTGTTCTATTTCATCTTCGGCTACCTTCTCTATGCCGCCATGTTTGCGGTGGTGGGATCGGCGGTGGACCAGGAGACCGACACCCAGCAGCTCATTCTGCCCGTGATTCTGCCCCTGATCCTGTCCATCTACGTGATGATCAGCGCCATCAACAACCCGGACGCGGCCCTTCCCTTCTGGTTCAGCATCATCCCCTTCACCTCGCCCGTGCTGATGATGGTGCGCATCCCCTTCGGGGTGCCCTGGTGGCAGGTGGCGCTTTCTGCTTCCCTGCTCGTGTCCACCTTTGTCGGGATGACCTGGGTGGCGGGAAAGATTTACCGAACCGGCATCCTCATGTACGGCAAGAAGGCGAGCTACCGGGAGCTGTGGAAGTGGCTCCGCTACCGTTCGTAACTCCCGGGGAACCGGCTTTGCATTCCCGCGCCGAAACCGTAGCTTTGAAGCCAGACATGGATGTTCAATAAGCCGACGGAACGATGACCTTTGCCATACTCGATTTCGGGACCAACACCTTCAACCTGCTCATTGCCCGCCGCAACGAGCGCAGTTTCACCATCCTGCACACGAGCAAGCAGCCCGTGAAGCTGGGCAAGGGGGGCATCCAGAGCAACCGCCTGACCCCCGACGCCTTCGAACGGGGCTTCGTGGCCATCCACAACCACATGGAAACCATCCGGGACTACGACGTGGACGAGATCCGGGCCTTTGCCACCTCGGCCATCCGCAATGCGAGCAACGGACAGGATTTCGTGGAGGAAGTCTGGAAACGGTTCGGATTCCGGGTCCGGGTGATCCCGGGCGACCGGGAGGCCGAGCTGATTTTCAAGGGCGTCCGACAGGCCGTCCCCCTGGGCGAGGAGAAATCCATGATCCTGGACATCGGCGGGGGAAGCAACGAGTTCATCATCTGCTCCCGGGAAGGGATCCATTGGAAACAAAGCTTCGAGATCGGCATGGCCCGGGTCCTGGAGCTCTTCCGGGTCTCGGACCCCATCGCCATCGAGGAGATCCGGGCCGTGGAATCCTGGTTCCGCCAGGCCCTGCAACCCCTCTTCGAGGCGGTCCGGAAGGAGCGGCCTTCGGTGCTCATCGGCGCCTCCGGCTCCTTCGACACCTTTGCGGCCCTGATCGCCCACCAGAAGCAGCTCCCCCCGGAAGATGGCCAGGGCCACCGCATCGATCTGGACGATTTCGGGCAGCTCTACAAGAAGCTGCTGCGCTCCACCCTGGAGGAACGCCGCCGCATGCCGGGCATGGAGCCCGTCCGGGTGGAAATGATTGTGGTGGCTGCGATTTTTGTTAGTTTTGTGCTGCGCGAATGCGGCATCCACCAGCTGGCTCATTCCCACTATGCCCTGAAGGAAGGGGTGATCGCCGAACTGGTGGGACTCTAAGGAACCCAAAGAAAAAACCATGGCGAACATTCTGGTCATCGATGACGAACGGAGCATCCGGAACACCCTGAAAGACATTCTGGAATACGAGAAATACAAGGTCGATCTGGCCGAACACGGTCTCGAAGGCCTGGAGATGTACAAGAAGGGACAGTACGACATCGTCCTGTGCGACATCAAGATGCCGGAAATGGACGGACTGGAACTGCTGGAGAAACTGGGGGAGGAAGGGGGCGATGCCCAGGTGATCATGATCTCGGGACACGGGAACATCGACAACGCCGTGGAGGCCATCAAAAAGGGGGCCTACGATTTCATCGAAAAACCCCTCGACCTGAACCGCCTGCTGATCACCATCCGCAATGCCCTGGACAAGACCAGCCTGATCACCGAAACCCGGGTGCTCAAGAAAAAGGTGAACAAGCGCTACGAAATGGTGGGCGAGTCGGAGGCCATCCGGGATGTGAAGGACATGGTGGAGAAGGTGGCCCCCACCGATGCGCGGGTGCTCATCACCGGGTCCAACGGCACGGGAAAAGAGCTGGTGGCCCGGTCGCTGCATGAATATTCCACCCGCTCGGGGGCCCCTTTCATCGAGGTCAACTGCGCGGCCATTCCCTCCGAGCTCATCGAAAGCGAACTCTTCGGCCATGAAAAGGGGGCCTTCACCTCGGCCATCAAACAACGGAAGGGGAAATTCGAGCAGGCCGACGGCGGGACGATCTTCCTGGACGAGATCGGGGACATGAGCCTTTCGGCCCAGGCCAAGGTGCTGCGTGCCCTCCAGGAAAACAAGATCAGCCGGGTGGGCAGCGACAAGGACATCGCGGTGAACGTGCATCCTGGCCGCCACCAACAAGAACCTGAAGGAGGAGATCGGGAAGAGCCGGTTTCGAGAGGACCTCTACCACCGTTTGAGTGTGATCCTCATTCATGTGCCCAGCCTCAACGACCGCATCGACGACATCCCGTTGCTGGCCGACCATTTCAACCGGCTCATCTGTGAGGAGTACGGCACCCCGCCCCGCCAGATCACCGAGGATGCGGTCCGGGAGCTGCAGAAAATCACCTGGACCGGAAACATCCGGGAGTTCCGCAACGTGCTGGAACGCCTGATCATCCTCTGCGAGAAGGAGATCACCGGAAAGGACGTGCCCACTACGCCATGCCGATTTCAAAGTAATCTCAGTCCGCTTCGAGGATTTCCGCCAGGTACTGCCCGTAGAGCGCCCGGTTGTCGGGTGCTTCCGCTTCGGCCAGCCGCTCGAAGACGTAGATTTCGTATTCGTACCCCCCCAGCACGGTGAAGGGCTTTTTGTCCCGCTCCAGGTGGATGAGCCGGAACCAGGGATTGTCCATGAGGCGCTCCAGCGGCAACCGGCCTTCGTTGGGGGAGAAATGGGCGTCCCAGAACAACAACGTCCCCGGCTCGATGTTCCGCTCCGGATGCTCCCGGTCGTGCACGAACTGGTGCGACCGTTCTTCGTCGTAGGGATTGATGTTCAGGAAATGGGTGAAGAAGGGATTGTAGTAGTAGATGCGCACGTCCCGGTAGGGCGAGTCCGCGTACCAATCCGACGCCCGCTTCACGATCACCTGCTCCCCCACCAGGGGAACGGGGATCCGGTAATTCCGGAATGGAACCGTGAGCAGGAAGGCCCCCAGCAACACCGTCAGCCCGTGTTTGAGGAACTCCCGTCCGGGAATCCGTCCGGGAAGCAGGGCCAGAAGACGGTCCCAGCCATAGGCGCCCAGGAGGGCGGCCGAGGGTACCACGGCCACCATCACCCGCGACATG
The DNA here is from genome assembly GCA_041393235.1 of Bacteroidales bacterium. Lineage (GTDB taxonomy): Bacteria > Bacteroidota > Bacteroidia > Bacteroidales. The sequence continues at coordinate 111,988 of JAWKKO010000006.1, read as the reverse complement.
CCCACCGAATTGCCCATCCCCTTCCACCACACGTAGCTGTGGGCGGCGAAATACACCGCGAAGGGAAGGAAGGCCACCAGCATCCTCAGCAACCACTCCTTCCGGGGTTGGAATTTGTCCGACCGGTGCAAAAAGGGCTCCAGGGCCCACAGGGCAAACCCGGCGAAAATCAGGACGGCAAGGGGCATGCCGAAGATGTATCTGGCCTCCCGGGCGTAGTGCAGGAGCTCCCCGCTGCCATAGATTCCCGCTGCATTCCCTTTGTAGGGCATCTCGTGAATCACCCAAAGGAGGTCGTCGTAGTGGAAGCTGCCCGCGACGGAGTAAAAGACAAATCCTGCCAGCAAAAAAGGCATGGCCTTCCATTGCCTCACCAGGGCGAACCCGGCCAGGAACAGGGGAAGGATCACCACCGCCTCGTTCCGGACGAAGGGCAAAAAGGAAAGCAGGACGGCCGATCCGATGTACCGCGACCGGAAGAACAGGAAGATGGACAGGGCGAGCACCAGGCCGGCCAGAATCTCCGTCATGCCGCTGAGCATCAGGACCACATACAGCGGGGACGATAGCACCAGGAAGAGGGCCGCCAGGGGCAACCGGATCTGCAGGCGTTTTGCGGTCCGGTAGGTCACGTACACCGTGGCGGTTCCGCACAACACGTTGAACATGCGGATGCCGTTGAACCCGAACTGGGCGAAGGGGGAACTCAGGGCGGTGAAAAGGGGCTTTCCCCAATGGTAGAGAAAGAAGGACGGGAATTGAAAGGCGTACCGGGCCCGGCGGTAGTGGCCGATGTCATCGGCGCCCCCGTGGGTCCCCTCGGAAAGAAACATGAGCACCCCATACCCCACCAGGATGGCGCCCAAAAGCACGGGAAGACCGATCCGCTCGAGCTTCCGCAGGTCCGGCTTCATTTGTAAATCCGTTTGGGGAACAGCCCGTATTTGACGATGCAGTAGATGGCCCGGAACCCGTCCTTCCAGTTGATCTTTTTTCCCTCTTCGTAGGTCCGGCCGTAATAGGAAATCCCGATTTCATAGATCCGGATGCCCTTGATCCTGGCAATTTTCGCGGTGACTTCCGGTTCGAAGCCGAAGCGGTTTTCCCGGAGGTGGACCTTCTTGATGATGTCGGAACGGAACATCTTGTAGCAGGTTTCCATATCGGTCAGGTTCAGATTGTTGAACAGGTTCGACAGGAAAGTGAGCAGCTTGTTCCCGATGGAATGCCAGAAAAACAGGATCCGGTGGGGGTTCGATCCCATGAACCGCGACCCATAGACCACATCGGCCCGGTCGTCCAGAAGGGGCCCCAGCAGGTCCTTGAATTCCCGGGGGTCGTATTCCAGGTCCGCGTCCTGCACCACCAGAAAGTCGCCCTCCGCCACCTCGATGCCCCGGTGGATGGCCGCCCCCTTGCCCCGGTTTGTTTCCTGGTTGATGAGACGGATGGTTCCCGGGGAGGCGACGGCACACCGCTCCACGATCTCCCTCGTTTTGTCGGTGGAGCAATCGTTGACCACGATGATCTCCAGGGCAACGCCCTCCAGTTTCAGTGCCTGCAGGCGGTCCAGGATGTCCTGAACGGTTTTTTCCTCGTTGTAGGCGGGAATGATGACGGAAAGTGTTTTGTCCATGGGCGGGGTTTCAAAACAAACGACGGGGCACGAACCGATTTCTGCGGGATGGGGCCCTTCCCACAAACCTACTTAAAATTTTTTATGTAGGTTTGATGATCCAACTCAAAAACCGCGCTCCATGAGCCACATCACCACCTCGGTCATCCTTCCCGCCTACAACGAAGACGATGCCATCGGCACCACCCTGGACAGCCTGCTGGCCCTGGATTTGGGCAGCGAGTATGAGATCCTGGTGGTGGACGACGGTTCCACGGACCGGACGGCGGAGGTGGTGAAGGAGCGCCCCGTCACCCTGCTCCGGCACCAGGCGAACAAAGGGTACGGAGCCGCACTGAAAACCGGGATCCGGCGGGCTCCGGGGCGAATACGTGATCATGCTGGACAGCGACGGACAGCACGATCCCCGCTCCCTTTTGACCATCCGCTCCATGCTGGAGGAGTACGACCTGGTGATCGGGGAACGGACCAAGGGGTCCCACCAGGTCGGCAAACGGAAACTCGGGAAGTTCCTGATCCGGAAGGTGGGGGAATACCTGGTGGAACAAAAGCTGCCCGATTACAACTCGGGGTTCCGGGGCTTCCGGAAACAAACCATCCTGGACATGCTCCACATGATGCCCAACGGCTTTTCCTTCTCCACCACCTCCACCCTGGCCTTTCTCAAGGAGGGCTATCCCACGGCCACCCTGCCCATCGAGGTGACCCGGCGGGTGGGCCGGAAAAGCAATGTCAAAATGACCAAGGACGGACCCAAAACCATGTTGCTGTTGTTTCGGATCATCATGTTGTTCAACCCACTGAAGGTGTTCTTTCCGGCCAGCATCCTGAGTTTTCTGGCCGGACTGGTCTTCGGGCTGCTCGGCTATTTCCTCTTCGGCCGGTTTTCCAACGGGGCCGTGGTGCTCACCATGCTGGGCATGTTCCTGTTTTTCATCGGTCTGGTGGCCGACCAGATCGCCATCGTGAACCGGAAACGACCGTGACATGAGGATTCCCATCAACGAATGGACCGACAAGGAGGTGGAGGCGCACTGGGACCGGGTGGCCCACCGGTACGTCCGGGAAAACGAACGCGTCAAGGCCACCCACGACCAGCGGTTCCATGCCGGTGTGTCCCGGATCGACCTGCGGGAGGGGCACCGGGTCCTGAACATCACAAGCCGGGACGGGGAGGCCGGGGACTATCTGGAAAGGGCCTGCCCCGGCTGTGAGGTCCTCCATGCGGAGATATCGGGCCGGCTCCAGGACGTGGCGCGGTCGATGCGACCGGGAATCCGGCAAGTGAAGATCGGGGGATATTCGGTCCTGCCGTTCCGGACCGGGGAATTCGACCGGATCCTCAGCCTGGAAACCCTGGAGCATGTGGCCGAGCCCCTGGCCTTTCTGTCGGAGCTCCACCGGGTGTCCGCCCCCGGGGCCCGCATGGTGCTGACCTGTCCGCCCGCCACCAGTGAATTTCCCTACCGGGTCTACACCTTTCTCTTCGGCGGCCACGGGGAAGGTCCCCATCGCTTCCCTCCCTCCCGGCGGGTCAAACACATGCTGGAAAGGACGGGATGGAACCTGCTGGAGCACAAGGGCACGGTCCTCCTTCCGGTGGGACCCGCCTGGCTGCGGCGGGCGGGAGAGAGCCTGATCCGCCGGTTTCAACACACCTGGCTCTCCGAGCTGGGCATTCGCCAGATCTATGTCTGCAACAAGCATTGAAAAGAAGCTCAGGCGGGTCATGCGATCCGAATTGTGCAACCGCTGCGGCACCTGCGTGGGGCTGTCGGAGGGGGCCATCGTGTTCGGGGACAAGCAGGGCGCCTACCGGCCGGAGCTCCGGTCCCGGCTGCACCCCGGGCAGGTCGAACGGATCTGGAATGCCTGTTCCGGCCACTCCTTTTCCTTTCCCGCCCACCGGGAGGCCCTCTTTCCCGATGCCCCGCACGTGCACCCCTACACGGGTGCCTACCGGAACCTGTCCATCGGTCACGCCGTTGACGAGGGAATCCGTTCGGCAGGAGCCAGCGGGGGCATCCTGTCCGCCGTGCTCCTGTACCTCCTGGAAACCGGGCGGATCGACGGGGCCGTCACCACCCGCATGTCGGAGACCGTGCCCTGGGAGGCGGAGACCTTCATCGCCACCACCCGGGAGGAAATCCTCGGGGCCGCCCAGAGCAAATACATCCTGACCTCGGTGAACGAGATCCTCGCGCAGACCGCAGCCTTTCCGGGCCGCCTCGCCTACGTGGGGTTGCCGGGCCAGGTGCAGTCGGTCCGGAAACTGCAGCAGGCCGGCGACCCGTCGGTCCGGAACATCGACTGGGTGTTCGGCCCCTTCTACGGGAACACCCTGCATTTTTCCTCGGTGAAAAGCTTCCTTCGTTCCTATGGCGAGCGGGCGTACCGGAACATCCGCCGGCTCGATTTCCGGTACGGCGAGTGGCCGGGATCCATGCGCATCGAAATGGCCTCGGGCCGGGTGATCGAGCTGCGAAAATTTCACGCCAACTACCTGATTCCCTTTCATATCGTTCGGAACAGCCTCTACTGCACCGATTTCAGCAACGAATTCACCGACCTCTCCGGCGGGGATGCCTGGGCCCCGGTGTACGAGGAAAGGGGAAAGGGCTACTCCCTGGTGGTCACCCGGTCGGCCCGGGGTCAGGCCCTGGTGGAAGAAATGCAACGGGAGGGCTGGCTGAGCCTGGAACCCATTGGGGAGAAGGAAGCCATCGAGATGCATTCCCACGGCTACGATTTCAAAAAACGGGGGGCCTTCCTCCGAATCCGCCTTCGGCGGCTGTTCGGGAAGGCGATTCCCGACTATGGCTATGCCCCGGGCGCCATCCCTTTCCGCCGGGTGTTGATGGAAGGGATCATCAGCGGTCTCTTCCTGCTGGCGGGCACCCGGTTTGCCTCCTTCCTGGTGGAACAACTGCCGCCCGATACCCTGGGCCGACTGTTCGAGAAAACCCGGACCCGTTGGAAGCGATCGACCCGGGACATCAAACGAAAGGATCTGGTATCATGAAACGAAAGGCGGTCCGGCATCTGATTTCGTTGCTCCACCTGGTGGGCTTCGGTCTGCTGGTCCTGGTGGTGCGGAACATGGACTGGACCGATTTCGGCCGGCTCCTTCGCCTCTACCCCCTATGGAAATACGCCGCGGGCCTGGCCATCCTTTGCCTGGTGTACGGCATGAAATCCTACCGGTGGATGATCCTGAACCGAGCTGGGATCCACACCACCTGGTCGACTTCGGTGGTGTACTACCTGTCGGCCGGTTTCCTGAGCGTGCTCACGCCGGGTCGGCTCGGGGAATTCGCCAAGGTCTATTTTCTGAAGAAAAATCACCAGACCTCCCTGTCCCTTGCCACGTCGGCGGTGTTCCTCGACCGGATCTGGGACGTGCTGGTGCTGAGCCTGGCCGCCGGCATGTACCTGCTCTGGCTGGCGGGGGATGCCGGGGTGACCGGTTGGACCCTCCTTCTTCTGGTGCTGCTTTTCGCCGGTTCCTTGGTGCTCGTGCTCCGGCCGGGATGGCTCTTCCGGCCCCTGCGGCGGGTCACGCGACGGTTTCCCTCCGTCCACGGGAAGCTGGATGACCTGTTCACGCTCTGGGAATCGAGGCGTTTCGCCCATTTTCTGCCGTCCCTGGGGATCAGCGGCGCGGCCTTTCTGTCCCTGGCCTTCATCCCGGTGATTTTCGCCATGGGCACCCCTTATCCCCTGCACCTGAGGGATGGCATCGGTGCCATTTCCGTGTCCAACATCCTGTCCTTCCTGCCCATCACGGTGGCCGGTTTCGGCACCAGGGAGCTGGTGTTCACCACCATCTGGGAACGTCTGTCCTACCCCGTGGCGGCCGCCATTTCCGTCTCCACGGTTTATTTCATGGTCACCTACCTGGGGTCGCTGGTGATCGGGGGACTGGTGTACGTGGCCAATGTGGGACGCCTGTTCCGGTGGCGGGAATGGCGTTCGATGCGAAAGTAGCAGGGTTCAGGAATTCATGCGCTGGGCATAGACCCGGACCGCCACCTGCTCGAAGGCGTCGGCCTCGGTGATGCCGGTGCGCGCGGCATGCCGGCGGATCTGCCGGGACAGGCGGTCATCTGCGTGGAGGTCGGTTCGAACCGATTCCAGGCCCTCCTCCGGGCTCATCCTTTTCAGCTCCTCGTAAATCCCCCCGGTGGAATAGCCCACATAGATGCCCAGGCGGGCCAGCTGGGGATCAGGCAGCTCCAGCATGGACCAGGAACGCCCGTCGGGCCGCCAGCGAAGGAAGTTCAGGACATAGGCCTGGCGGGTCATCCCATTGAAGTGGATCGTCCCCGGGTGTACTGGATGGTTTGGAGCTGGTTCATGTAGACCAGAAACACCAAACCGGCCAGGAGACCGGTCCGGAGGCTTTTCGGGCGAACCGCCAAAACCTTTTCCGCGAGTGCGGCCAGGGGAAGGGCCATGAGCCCGTAGATATCCACGAAGGAGCGGATCCCGAAGCTGCCCCCGTTCCACCACGACCACCAGCTGGCCAGGACGTAGATTTCCGCTGCCAGGTAAGGGCCAGCGGCAGGGCCAGGCCCCGGTTTTTTTTCCAGAGAAACACCAGGCCCAGGGTGGCCACCGCCATCACCGGGGTGTAGAGGTACCACCCGCTGCGGAAACTGAACAGCAGGTCCAGGATGTGGGGTGCGCCGAAATAGAAGGAACTTCCGCCGGGTCCGTACGAATTGAACAGGAAGGAGCCGGTGACGGACTTCCAGTACAGAAACTGGGGAATCCAGGGAAGAAGGAAACACAGGGCCAGGATCCCCAGCTGGGGAAACCGCCCCAGGAGAAAGCGGACCCGTTCCTTCAGTTCTCCCCACCCCGAGACCTTCCAGCCGACGAGCAGGAGGCCCGCCAGGAGGTTGGTGGGACGGATCAGGACGATGAGGCCGAACAACAACCCCAGCAGGGCGCTGCGAAGGAAGCCGGGACGTTCGTACCACCGGTGCACCCCTTCCAGAAAGAAGATCAGGAGGGCAAAGTTGTAGGCGTGGGTCATGGGTCCGTCGTGCACCACGTAAAAGAACAGGTTGGTGCCCAGTCCCACCAGAAACAGGACCAGGGCCACGGGCCGGTCCGGAAAATAGCGCAGCAGAATCCTACGCAGGGCAAACAGGCCCAGCACGGCAAAGACCACCGGGGACAGGGCCAGGAAAAACTGGTAGATGGAGCCGAATCCGTCCCGGGGCTCGCCGAACACCGGCGCCAGGGCGTGGGCGGCAAAAAAGAAGGGGCTGTACAGGTAGGCCAGTCCCATCGTGGTCTGAATCACCCGGGTTCCGTCGCCCGGTTCCACGGGCCAGAATTTGTTGTCGTTGACAAATCCCTCGGGCGCCCGGTCCTTGTCCAGAAATCCCAGGCCCACATCCCCGTATATGAAGGTGGCCGGCAGGTAGGCATAGTAGGAAATGACATCCCATTTGATCACGCCCCGCTCCCCGTTTTTGGTCCGGGTCCAGTGGTGGTAAGAAAACATGCCCGCCAGAAATCCGGCCGTCACGATCCACAGGGCCGCTTTGGAAAGCGGGAGACCGGGGAAGGAAAGGCGATGCCTGAGGTTGTTCATGGAGGGGCCGGACAATGGGAAAACCCTGCTAAAGTAAAGAAATATCCCCAATCCCGCCTCAGAATTGGAAGTAGATGAAGGGCTGGAGGTCGGCCGACCAGGCCTGGTAGATGATCAGGACCACCACGGCGGCGATCACGGCCTTGGCCCAGAGCGGGGTGGCCAGGAAGGCGTTGACCACGCCCCGCTTCCACCGCTCCGGGATCCAGTGGGCCGCATAGCCCAGGGCCATGAGGGCGAACACCCCCCGGTAGTTCCAGATCACCCGGGGGGCGATGGACCATTCGAAATCGTGCACCACCTGGCGGATCAGCTGGTTGGCCTTCTCCATGGACTCGGAGCGGAACCAGATCCGGGTGAAGGTGATGAACACGAAGGTGTTGGCGATTTTCCAGAACCGGGCCGCGGGGTGGCTGCTGCGCTCGTAGGGGGAGATCTTCCGCCAGAGCTTGTACACGACCAGACCCAGTCCGTTGAGTCCGCCCCAGACCACGAACTGCCAGCTGGCCCCGTGCCAGAGTCCCCCGAGCAACATGGTGATCATCAGGTTCACGTCGGTCATCACCCGACCGTGCCGGTTGCCGCCCAGGGGGATGTAGAGGTAATCCTTGAGCCAGGTGGAAAGGGAAATGTGCCATCGCTTCCAGAAGTTCCCCACGGAGGTGGCCTTGTAGGGCACGTTGAAATTCTTGGGCAAGCGGAACCCCAGCAACAGGGCCACCCCGATGGCGATGTCGGTGTAGCCCGAGAAGTCGACATACACCTGGAGGGAATAGCCGAACAGGGCGGCCAGGTTTTCGAACCCCGAATGGGTGGCGGGACTGGCGAACACCCGGTCGATGAAATTCAGGGCCAGGTAGTCTCCGATGACGATCTTCTTGAACAGACCCTGCAGGATGAGGAACAGGGCCCAGCCGAACTCGTCCATCGAAAGGCTGTAGCGTTTGTACAGCTGGGGTATGAACTCGGAGGCCCGGACGATGGGCCCGGCCACCAGCTGGGGAAAAAAGGACACATAGAATCCGAAATCCAGGAGGTGGCGAACCGGGTCCACCTTGCCCCGGTAGATATCCACCGTATAGGAGATGGTCTGGAAGGTATAAAAGGAAATGCCCACGGGAAGAAGGATGACCGACACGTCGAACCCGGTTCCCATGAGACGGTTCGACCACTGGGCCAGGTGATTGACCACCTCCAGGTCGAGGTGGAACAGACGGTTCAGGGTTTCCGTGAACAGGTAGGCGTACTTGAAATAGGAAAGCAGCATCAGGTTGATCGCCACACTCAAACCCACCCCGGCCACTCTCCACCCCTTCCGCCGGGACCGGTGGATCAGGTTCCCCAGGTGGTAGTCCGAAACGGTGGAAAACAGGAGCAACAGAAAAAAGAGTCCGGACGTTTTCCAGTAAAAGAACAGACTGGCCAGGAAAAGGAAGGCATTGCGCAGGGCCCGCTCGCGGTAGACCACGGAATACAGGATCAGGACCACGAGGTAAAAGATCCAGAAAAAAAGGCCGGTGAAGATCAACGGCCGATCCGGATCAAAGAGAAATATGTCCCGCCACCAGGTCATCAGGGCTGCTTCCGCTTTTCCTGGAACCCCGCGTATTCCAGCATGAGGGATTTGTAGAACATCTCGGCCACCAGGTTTCCGCCCAATGGGGTGAAGTGCACATGATCGGCCGAGGCCAGCGGCGGATCCGACTGAACGAAGGAGGGCATGGAGTTCTCCCCGCCCATGGCCTCGTAGAGATCCCAGAACCCCACCCCATTGTCCAGGGCGGCCCGCTTCAGCGCGTCCCGCACCGGCTCCAGGTTGGGGTTGGTGACAAACTCCCCGCCTTCCTTGATGGACATGTCGGCCGGACCGATGACGATCACGGGAACGGCGGGACACAGATCCCGCAGGGTCCGTAGTTCCCGGCTGAAGGTCCGGTAGTAAAAGGACGGGTTGATGTAAGGCACGGCGTTGCCCCCGAACTGGAGCAGGAGCATCCCGGGCGACAGCCGGTCCATCATCCGGGCCAGGTTTTCCCGGTCCATTTTGGAAAAGATCAGGCCCGATCCCCCCCGCATGGCGATGTTGTCGACCTGGATGCCGTCGCGGGATTCGAAGGAGATCCCGTATATCCGCCCCCCCTGGGGAAACCGGAAATCGAGCCGGAGCTCCTCCATCCCCTCGGGGACGGCGAGGGTGGCCACGCTGAAACCGGACGGAAGTCCCCGGAGCGTGTCCCTCAGGTTTTCGTCGATCTCATAGGCGATGGCCGCCCGCTCCACGTAGGAATGCAGAAACACCTTCACCTGCTCCACCTGGCCCGTCTGCCGCCGGGTGTTGAAACGGTAGGTGAGTCCGGGCCAGCTTCCCTCCCCGGCAACCGGCACCGAGGCGAAGGCCCCCATGGCCCCGTAGCTCCGGTGGCGGATGCTGGTGTCGCGTTTGCCGAAATAGGTGTAGCGGAGCCACTTCCCCCGGATCTCCTGCTGGAAGGCCATGTTTCCCGAATACAGGGGGACGGCAGGCACAAGTCCGGTGCCGCTGCCCCCGAAATGTTTTTGCAGGCGGAAGCGCAGGAGGGCGGTCATCCTGTCGTTTTCGATCTGGGAATCGCCGTAGTGGAGGATGCGGGTCTGCCCCTCCCCGCCTTCTCCGCCCAGGGCCTCCAGTTGCAGGAAGAAATCATCGAGGCGGGGCTGGAGCTCCGGGGCCACCTCGATCCGCTGGGTGCTTGCCCGGAGGCTGTCGATGTCCACCGGTGCCACGAAAGGAAGCACCGCGGAGGGACCGGTCACCGAATCTCCTTTCGTCGTCCCGTCGGCCTCGTCCTCCGAAAAAAGGGAAAGGCCCGATTCATATTCAGGGTCGGATGTGACGGAGGAGCCGGCCAGAAGGCGGACGGCGGTTTCCCGGGCATCGGGCAGAGAATCCGGACCGGGCCTCGTGAACTGGTAAAAGTCAAGATGCAGGATCCCGGCCACCTGGATGCCCCGGTCGGGGATGCCCCAGGCCAGGAGTGCCAAAAGGGCAAAGACCCCCAGAAAAAAGAGGAAAATCCGCAAGGGCTTCATACACAAATATAATGCTCCTTGCATCAATTCCAAGCCCCCGGGAACCGCGCAACCGGCGATTGACCGGGAGGGATCAGCTTTTCCGACGGATCCGGATCACCTGACCGGGCTTGATCCGGGAGGCATCGGTGAGGTTGTTCAGGCGGGCGATGTCCGTCTCGCTGACCCCGGGGTACTTGCGGGCGATCTCCCAGAGGGTGTCGCCCTGGCGGACCGTGTAGGTTTCATAGTCCGCAATGTTTCCCGAGGGCGGGGGCGCCGCCGTCACCGCAGCCTGGGAGGCAGGCGTTGCGGAGGCAGACGTTGCGGGGGCGGTCCGACCGGCAAAGCGCTGCTTTTCGGAGAAACTCATGCCGTTGACCCCCTCGTATTTCGCCGATGTCCCCTTGGGCTTGTAAATCACCAGCTTCTGTCCCGTCCGGATCACGTTCCGGTTGATGTTGTTCCAGTAGCGAAGGTCGGTGGACCGCACGTCGTACCAGTCGGCGATGTAGCCCACGTTGTCGCCCGAGCGGACCGTGTAGGTCAGTTTGTCGTATTTGTCGGCCGGCAGGTCCACCTGGGTGTAATTGTAGGCCTGGGGGGTGAGCACCTTCTCCGAATCGCTGAAAAACACCGAGTCCTTGTACGCCAGGATGCTTTCCTCCAGATCGATGTACCGGGAGATTTCCGTTCCCGGGAGCCGAAGGGCATACTGGGTCTTTTCGTTGGCCGGGATCACGTCCTTCCGGTACTGGGGATTGAGGTCCCGGATCAGGGCCACGGGCACGTCCAGCACGTCGGCCACCTGCTGCAGGTGCAGGGGTTCCCGGATGCGCAGGGTGTCGGTGTGAAGGGGAAGTTCCAGGGGCGCCCGGCTCAGGTAGTGTTCTTCAGGAAAATTCATGGTGTAGGTGGCGGCGATGAAGGCCGGCACATACCCGCGGGTCTCCCGGGGCAGGTAGTAATAGATTTCCCAGAAACTCCGCTTTCCGCCCGAGCGCCGGATGGCCTTGTTCACATTGCCGGGTCCGCAGTTGTAAGCCGCCAGGGCCAGGGTCCAGTCGCCATACATCCCGTAGAGGGTCGACAGGTAGCGGGCCGCGGCATGGGTGGATGCCAGAGGATCGCGGCGCTCGTCCACCAGGGAATTGATGGTGAGTCCGTTGGCCCGGCCGGTGCTGTACATGAACTGCCACATGCCCACGGCGCCGACCCGGGACACGGCCCGGGGGTTCAGGGCCGATTCGATCACCGAGAGGTACTTGAGCTCGTAGGGGACCCCATAGAGATCGAAGACCTCCTCGAACATGGGAAAATAGTAATCGGACAGGCCCATCATGATGCGCACCTGCTCCCGACGCTTGCGGGTGTACACGTTGATGTAGTTCTTGACGATGCGGTTGTAGGTGAGATCGATCACCGAGGGAATCATGGACAGACGGTGGATGTACACCGAATCGGAGAAATCAGGCAGCAGGGTTTCGGCCCGGGGATCGTAATTGTCCACGGCGTCCTCCAGGGACTGGTTCACGTACCAGAGATTCAACAGGCTGTCCAGATTGGCCGCGTTGCCGGGCTCCAGTTCCTTGCTCAGCTGGAGGGTGTCCACCACAAACCCATAGTCGTCCAGGGGAAGCCCCAGGCTGTCCGCACCGGGCTCCTGCGCCTGCACGCCGCTCCCGAAGGCCAGGCTCAGTGCGCCGGCCAGAATCCATCCGATTTTTCTCATGGTGAAAATGATTTCAAGGTAAAGGAACAGCGGATGCCGTAGGAGTTTCCCCCGCCGCCGGCCAGGGCGGGAAGGGGTTCCAGGTGGGGTACCACGCGAAGACTCAGGTCCTCGCTCACATCCCAGTTGAACATCTGGGCATCCACGTAGGCATCCAGGACCTGGAGCCCGTAGAGGGCCCCCACCAGGATGTAGCTCCGTTCCATGTATTGTTTCCAGACTTTCATGGCCTGGTCATCCCCCGTCTCCAGGTACTTGCTGGTTGCGATTTTGTATTTCTGGGTGTTGAAATGCACCGCGTAGGCCAGTCCCGCAAATCCGGCGTACACGATGGGGATCTTGTAGTATTTTCCGTTGTAGGCCTGCCCCAGTCCCGGAAGGACGAGGGAATACATCATGGCCTTGCGGGCGTCGTGGCTCCAGTCGAACGCCCGGACCACCGCCGTGTCGGCGCCCACCAGCCGGTCGCCCGGATGCATCCGGAGCGAATCGGGGAGGCCGGCTCCGGCCGGAACGGGATCAAGCGACGGGCTGTCCGCTTCCTGCCCAGCCAGGCGTAGGGAAAGAAGAATCAGAAAAAGTAGGGTGTGGGCCCACCGGGTCATGGAACGGGTTTGTCGAGAATGCTCACAATGCGCTGCAAGTCTTCGTCGGATTTGAAGGGGATAACGATGTGTCCCGCTCCTTTATTGCTCCGCTTGAATTCCACGGTGGCTCCGAAATGATGGGACAGGTGCTCCCGCAGGTCCTCGTAATCGGACCGGGGGGCTTCCTCCGTCTCCCCGGGTTCGGCCAGGGGTTTCTTGGCGCCCTTGGCGATGGATTCCACGGCCCGGACCGACAGATCCTGGCTGAGGATTTTCACCAGGACCTCCAGTTGGAACTCCGGGTCCTCGATGGAGGCCAGTGCCCGGGCGTGACCCATGGAGATCTTTTTCTCCCGGATGGCATTCTGCACCTCCGGGGGCAGGTTGAGCAGGCGCAGGTAGTTGGCCACCGTGGCCCGCTTCTTGCCCACGCGGTCGCCCAGTTTTTCCTGGGTGAGTTCGAATTCCTCGATGAGCCGTTGGTAAGAGATGGCCACCTCGATGGCATCCAGGTCCTCTCGCTGGATGTTTTCCACCAGGGCCAGCTCCAGCATGCTTTCGTCGCCCGCCTCCCGCACATAGGCGGGGATCCGTTTCAGGCCCGCCTTCTGGGAAGCCCGCAGACGGCGCTCCCCGGTGATGAGCTGGTATTTGTTCTCTTCGGTCCGGCGGATGGTGATGGGCTGGATGATCCCGTGTTCCTTCACCGATTGCACCAGTTCCTCCAGGGATTCTTCGTCGAAGTGGGTCCGGGGCTGGAAGGGGTTCACCGATATGTTTTTGATGAGGATCTCGCTCACCGCCGATCCGGTCTGTTGCACCAGGGGTCGTTCCTGGTCGTTGCCGGTGTCGATCAGCGCACCCAGTCCCCTTCCGAGGGCATTTTTCTTTGCAGACATAGAACTGATTATTCCATTATTTTTTCTTCCTGCCGGAGCAGGGTTTCTTCGTTCTTCTGGAGGATTTCGCGCGCCAGGTTCAGGTAGCTTACCGCACCCCGGGATTCGGCATCGTACAGCACCGCCGGCTTCCCGAAACTGGGGGCCTCGCTCAGTTTGATGTTCCGCTGGATGATGGTGTCGAACACCATTTGCTGGAAATGCTTCTGAACTTCGTCCACCACCTGGTTCGACAGGCGCAACCGGGCATCGTACATGGTCAGCAGAAAGCCTTCGATCTCCAGATCCGGGTTGAGCCCCTTCTGGATGATGTGGATCGTGTTCAGCAGTTTGCCCAGGCCCTCCAGGGCGAAGTATTCGCATTGCACGGGGATCACCACCGAATCGGCGGCCGCCAGTGCGTTCACGGTAATCAAACCAAGGGAGGGGGAGCAATCGATCAGGATGTAGTCGTACATGTCCTGCACCTGCTCGATGACGTTCTTGAGCATGAACTCCCGCTCGTTCATGTTGAGCATTTCGATCTCGGCGCCCACCAGGTCGATGTGGCTGGGGATGAGGTCGAGGTGTTCGATGTCGCTGTTGAGGATGATTTTCCGGGGATCCGCATCCTCGATCAGGCATTCGTAAATGCTGGTCTTCACTTTCTTGATGTCGAATCCGGTACCGGACGTGGCGTTGGCCTGGGGATCGGCATCGATGATCAGAACCTTCTTTTCCAGAACGGCCAGACTGGCCCCCAGATTGATGGCGGTGGTGGTTTTTCCCACACCCCCCTTCTGGTTGGCGATTGCAATGATTTTACCCATAGGCCTTGTGCTTCGTTTGCGTGTTTTTTCCGCGTAAAAACGGGCTTCAAATTTACCATTTTCGAATCCCTGCCCGCTTTCCTCCATTTGTTATTGTAAACATTGAAAATTCATTTATGAACACGTTTTCAACATTTGCAACCCACCAGCGGAGCAGACGCCCGCCCGGAATCCGGATCGGGTTTCCCCGGGGCAAAGATAGGGAAAATCGACATTCCTGCGTGTCCGTCAGAATTTGCCTATCTTTGTCCCGCAGCCACTGAAACATCTATGAACCGATCCCATTGGATTGCCATTGTCAACCTCACGGCAGGCAGCGGAAAGACAAGGAACGACTGGCCCTTGATCGAGGGACTGTTGCACAAGCACAACATCCCCTTTCTTCCCTTTTTCACCCACCGCAGGCTCCACGCCTCCCTCATTGCCCGGGAAAAGATCGAGGAGGGGTACTCCCGGATCATCGTGGTGGGCGGAGACGGCACCATGAACGAGGTCATCAACGGATTGTTCCACCAGAAGCGGATCCACACGGCCGAGGTCATGCTGGGGATGATTTCCGTGGGAACCGGGAACGACTGGGCCCGGATGTTCCGCATCCCCACCGATTACGAAGAAGCCGTCAAGACCATCCTGAAGCAGAAAACCTTCATCCAGGATGCGGGACTGGTCAGCTACCGCCGCAACGGAAAGGAATGGCAGCGCTACTTCATCAACATCGCCGGTCTTGGCTTCGGCGCCCGGGTGGTGGAACGGACCAACCGCATGAAGGACCGGGGAAAATCGGGGGCCCTTCTGTATTACTACAGCATTTTCTACAGCCTGCTCCGGTACCGGTCGCTTCGGGCCGATGTGGAAATCGACGGGACCCGCTACGACCGGCGCATCTTTTCCCTCAACGTGGGCATCGGAAAATACAACGGCGGGGGGATGATCCAGGTTCCCCATGCCGTGGCCGACGACGGCCTGTATTCCGTGACCCTGATCAAACGGATGGGTCGGCTCAACGTGCTGGCCAACCTGAAACGCCTGTACGACGGACGCATCACGGAGCATTCCCGGGTCGAAACCTACCTGGCCAGCAGCGTTCGCATCGACAGCAAGCATCCCCTTCATGTGGAAACCGACGGGGAGAGCCTGGGCATGGTGCCGGCGCGGTTCCAAATCATCCCGAGAAGCGTCCGGGTGATTTCCGGGGAGATGACGGCCTGAACACTTCGGTGAAGGATCAGGGACGTTCCTGGATTTCGATGTGGTAGAGCCGGGGCCAGTTCTTTCCGGTGACGAAGATCCGGTCTGCCTCCTTGTCCCAGGCGATGCCGTTGAGCACGTTGGTTCCCGGGTTTCGTTCCGTGGCGGGGAGAATCCCTTTCAGATCGATCCGTCCTTCCACACGTCCGCTTTCCGGATCGATGATGACGATCTCGTCGGTGTAATAGCGGTTGGCCCAGATTTTCCCGTTGATGTATTCCAGTTCGTTGAGACTGTCCACCTTGCCCTGGTCGTCGTACACCTCCATCTGCCGGTTGATGGTGAACATGCCCGGATCGAGGAAGTACAGGACGTGGGTGCCGTCGCTCATGATCAGCTCATCCTCGTTGTGGGTCAATCCCCACCCCTCCTTGTTCTGGTAGTACACCTTCTGCAATTCCTCGAAGCTGCTCTTGTCGTACACAAACCCCACCTGGGCCTTGTAGGTGAGCTGGTAGATCCGGCCCCGGAACAGGGTGATGCCCTCGCCGAACAGCTTGGCGTCCAGGTTCCGGATTTTCAGGATCTCACCGGTTTCCAGATCCACCTTCCGAAGCGTGGAGGTCCCGTACTCCCCGGTGCCTTCATAAAGCACGCCGTCCTCGTATTCCAATCCCTGCGTGTAGGCCTTTTCATCGTGGGGATAGCGCCGGACGACCCGGTATCCGTAGGACACGGGCCGGGTATCGGACAGAAGGGTGAGCTGGCGGCTGTGGTTTTCCTGGAGACCGTTCCCGAAATAGAGCCGGACCCGCAATCCGGACTGTCCCAGGGCCATCGCCCCGGTGGACAGGCTGTACTCGATCCGTTTGCGACTGCCCGGGGCGAGTTCCGGAGTCCCCGTCTCCTCCCCGGGAACCAGGGCCTCCTGCAGCTTCCCTCCCACCAGCACATGCAGGGAATCCAGGTGCAGGCTGTCCGGATAGGACAGCCGGAGGGGAAGGAGGCTTCCCAGGGGCAGACTCAGGGACGATGCCGGTTCTTCCAGCACGGAAAGAAGGGCCGCCGCCGGGGCTTCGGCCCCGCTTTTTTGGGGCGGGGAACTGCCGTTGCGGGGACCACAGGACCCCAGCGCTCCCGCCAGGGCGATCAGGAGAAACCCGTATGCCTGACGACGCCGTCTCATTTCCCCAGCAATCGGCCCATGAGCGAACGCTTGCCCGCCATGCTCTTGATTTCCATCTGATGGTCGGGGTTCTCGTGGGGATTGATCATCTGGTAGATTTCGCCCCACCCGTACATGCCGCCGATGTTGCGGTCGTCGATGAAGATGTCGGCTTCGATTTTCCGGCTCGACATTTCCTCGTCGAACACCTCCTCGGGATAGCTCTTGTTGACCGCATAGAATTCCACCCCGTTCTGGCGGCAGTACTCCACGGCCTCGTCCAGTTCCTTTCCGGCCCGGTAGGTCCACAGGATCAGCTGGTGCTTCTGTTTCTGAAGGGCTTTGAGGGTATCGAAGGCAAACAGCAGTTCCTTTCCGATCTCCGGGTACTTGTGTTCCACGATGGTGCCGTCGAAATCCACGGCGATTTTGAGGGGTCCTTGCATCATTCGGTGCGTAAAAAATCCCCTAAAAATACAAATCTGCGCCTAAAACAGGTCATTCACCGAAAGATATCTTTCCCCCGTGTCATAATTGAAGGTCAGCACGGTGCCCCGGATCTCCCCTGCCTGAACCAGCCGGGAGACCGCCGCCAGGGAGGCTCCGGTGGAGATGCCCCCGAACAGGCCCTCCTCCCGGGCGGCCCGCCGGGCGTAATCGAAGGCCTCCTGCACGGTGATCTGGAAACTCCCGTCGAGAACGTCCCGGTCCAGGTTCCGGGGCAAAAATCCGGCGCCGATTCCCTGGATGCCGTGGGGACCCGGATTGCCGCCCGAAATCACCGGCGAATCGGCCGGTTCCACGGCGTACACCTTCAGGTGAGGGAACGTTTCTTTGAGCACCCGGCCCACCCCGGTGATGTGTCCGCCCGTTCCCACCCCGGTGACCAGGAAGTCGATGCCTCCCGGAAAGTCCTCCAGGACCTCCCGGGCGGTGGATTCCGCGTGAACGGCCGGATTGGCCGGGTTGTCGAACTGGGAAGGAATCCAGGCGCCCGGGGTGGCTTCCGCCAGCTCTCCGGCCCGTTCCATGGCTCCCTTCATGCCCTTCTCCCGGGGGGTCAGGACGATTTCGGCCCCGTAGGCCCGCAGGATGCTTCGGCGTTCCACGGACATGGATTCCGGCATGACCAGGATCATCCGGTAACCCCGCACGGCGGCGACCATGGCCAGGCCGATGCCGGTGTTGCCGGAGGTGGGTTCAATGATTGTGGAACCGGAGGTCAGCACGCCCCGTTCTTCTGCGTCCCGGACCATGGCCCAGGCGATGCGGTCCTTGATGCTTCCGCCGGGGTTGGTGCGTTCCAGCTTGATCCACACGTCGTTGTCCGGAAACAGTTTTCCCAGCCGCAGGTGGGGGGTCTTTCCGATTCCGTCCAGAATGGTGTTGTATTTCATGATTCCATGTGTTTGAGTGAATGGGGCGGATTCTTATAACATCCGGAGCCGGCAAAGTGTTTGCTCCCCTCAGATGACGAAGTCCAGGGGTGGCACGAAATCCCGGCGGTCCTTCACCACAACCCGGTGGTTCCGGTACACCACCGAATGGGGCAGGATGCTTTCGGTGATCCAGGTGTTCCCCCCCACCACGGTGTGGTGTCCGATGACGGTTTCCCCGCCCAGGATGGTGCTTCCGGCGTAGATGATGACGTCGTCTTCGATGGTGGGATGCCGCTTGGTGCTGGCCATGTCCTTGGCCACGGTGAGGGCCCCCAGGGTCACTCCCTGGTACAGCTTGACGTTCGACCCGATCACGGCGGTCTCCCCGATCACGATCCCCGTTCCGTGGTCGATGAAGAAGGGCGATCCGATGCGGGCACCGGGATGGATGTCGATGCCGGTCTTTCCGTGGGCGTATTCAGCCATCACACGGGGGAGCACCGGGACTTTCATTTCGTAAAGAATGTGGGCCAGGCGGTAGACGGCGATGCAAAAAAAGCCCGGGTAGCAGAGAACGATCTCCTCCACACAACTGGAGGCAGGGTCGAAGCGGGCGATGGCTTCCGCATCGTTCACCAGCTGCTCGAACACCGCCGGCACTTCCTCGAAGAAACCTTCCACGATTTCTTCGGGCGGAGCCGGCAGGGTGTTCCGCACCGACAGGAGCAGCTCCTTGAGCTTGATGCCGCACCGCTCCATTTCCATGGCCAGCTCGTCCCGGTCCACCACGCAATGCTTCTTGATGGGAAACAGCGTGTGGATGAGTCCCTCCGTGAAGGCATGGCTTTCCACCATGGAAGGCACATCCATGCAGAAACCCGAGTTGAATTCACTCAGCCGTAGGGCAAAGTCGTAGATCTTGTCTTTCATGTCGTTTCGCTCCGATGATGTCCATGCCCCAGGGCCAGCATGGATAGGATCATGTACCCAAGGATGAGCAGGGGGAATCCCCCCCAACCGAATCCGGGCAACAAACCCGCTGCCATCACAACAAGCAAGTACCGCAAGATGTTCCCCCGGAGCCGGAAATGAGTGAATTTCAGGCTGAGCATGGACAGGGGAAGGACCAGATGGACCGACATGACCAGAACGAAGGCCCCCGGGATCCAGACCGGAGGCAGGGCGCCATAGAGGTCGCCCCGGGATACGACCATGCCGTACATCCCTGCCCAGAACAGGGCGTTGGCCGGGGTGGGCAACCCCCGGAAATGTTTCTGCTTCGCCCCGTCCACGTTGAAACGGGCCAGGCGAAGGGCCGAGCACAGCGGAACGGTCAGGAGGACGGCGGCCAGCAGGATTCCCCCGGCTCCCCCCCAGGGGTTCGCCCCCGGATGGCGGGCTTCAAAAACGAACAGCAGCACCTTCAGCGCAAACGCAGCGGGCAGGAGGCCGAAGCTGACCAGGTCGGCCAGAGAATCCAGTTGCTTGCCCAGTTCGCTTTGCGCCCGAAGCATCCGGGCGGCAAAACCGTCCAGGAAATCCAGCACGGCTGCTCCCAGAAGGAGGTACAGGGCCATTGGGCCGAACCCCGTGAGCACCAGCCACAGGGCCACCGTGCCGCACCCCAGGTTGAGGAGGGTCAGGGCGTTGGGGATGTGTTTCCTCATGTCAGCTTTCCCGGGAACCGGCTTCCCATTTTTTCTCGAAGATCCGGAGCGCCCAGCGAACCGCCAGGTAGCTGACCCCGATCATGAAGGGCCAGGAAAGGTATCCGATGATCGAACCTAGGTACATATCGGTTTGGTTTTTTCAGGTTAATACACGTGGGGTTCTTCCCGCATTTCCTGCTCGTCGATTTTCTTCCGGTTCATCGCCCGCCAGGCCACGACGATGTAGGCAAGGACGAAGGGAACGAACAGGGAGACCCAGCTCATGGCCACCAGGGTGTACCGGCTCGAAGAGGCATTCTGGATGGTCAGGCTGCTTTGCAGGTCGTGGGACGAGGGATAGAAAGCGGTGTGGTTGAATCCGGCCACCAGGAAGAGGGAAAACACCACCAGCACCGTCCCCGGTCCCGTGAGCCAGATGCCCCGGGAGGTGTCCCGCAGCAGGGACCAGACGATTCCGCCCAGCACGGCCAGCACGCCGACCAGGAACAACAGGAAGACCAGGGGCATGGCCAGAAGATTGTGCAAATACTTGAAGGCCTCCATGGACACCTCGCCCGTGACGGGGTCCACGGCATACCCGTCCCGCACGACCAGCCACACGGCAAAGACCAGGAAAAAGAACACAAAGGGGATGGCATTGCGCAACAATTCCCGTTTCGAGCGGGCCAGGATGACCCCGTGGTCGACGGTGTTCATGAAATACAACAACCCGAGCACCCGGGCCAGGAAGAAGACAGCCAGACCCAGCGAGAGGTTGAACAGGCTCAGAGCGGCTTCCAGTCCCCGGGCGCCCGTGGCCCAGGTGACGCTGTTCATCTCGTTGAGGGAGAATTTTGCCCCGGAGAAGAAGGTGGCCACGGCCACGCCCACCAGAAAGGTCCCCAGCAGCCCATTGAGCAAAAGAAACACCTCGTAGGTCTTTTGGCCCAGGAAGTTGCCCACCTTGGTGCGGAACTCGTAGGACACGGCCTGGATCACGAAGGCGAAGAGAATGGCGATCCAAACCCAGTAGGCCCCGCCGAAGCTGGTGGCGTAAAACAGGGGGAAGGAGGCAAAAAACACCCCCCCGAAGGTGACCAGGGTGGTGAAGGTAAACTCCCACTTCCGTCCCAGGGTGTTGACCAGGATGGTTCGCTCGGCCTGGGTTTTCCCGATGCGGAACAGAAAGGTTTGTCCGCCCTGCACGAAGAAAAGGAACACAAGCAGGGCTCCCAGAAGGGAGACGATGATGTACCAGTATTGCTGCAATTCCAGATAAGTCAGATTTCCAAACATGGCTAGTTTCCTCCCGGTCCTTTTTTGATTTGTGAAACAAGTATTTTGATTTCGGCGATGAAGAGGGCCGTGAAAGTGGCCAGAAAGATCCAGAAAGTCAGCTGGACGGCACCGGGACTCAGGCGGGTCACCGCGGCGATGGTGGGCATGAGCTCATACACCACCCAGGGCTGCCGACCCATTTCCGCCACAATCCAGCCGGCCTGGCTGGCGACGTAAGGCAGGGGGATGGTCAGCAGGGCGACCCAGAGCAGCCAGGGATGGTTCCCCCAGCGGTTCTTGAGACTCAGCCAGAGGACGAGGATGGACAGGACCAGAAAATGAATGCCCAGGATCACCATAACGTGGAAGGAGTAGAAATTCATCTTCACGTTGGGAATCAACTCTTTGAGCTCTCTTCCTTTGTAGTACCCGAATCCGAAATGCCGGTAGTAGTCTTCCAGCCAAACCGGATCCTCGAACTTGGAGCGGAGGGACGCATAGGTGGCTTCGTCGCCCCGGTCCCTGGCCCGTTTGAGTTCCTTCAGGGTCTGGATGGCCACCGCGCCCCGCTCGATCCGTTCGTCATAGCCCATCAGCCCTTCCTCGTCGTTCCCGTACACCAGGTCGGTGATCCCGGGAACGAAGCCGTTTGGCGTCAGGAAGACCATGTAGGACAACGCATTGGGGATTTCGAATTTGAAAATAAACTCTTCCCTCGGATTGGGAATCCGGGTGGTGTCGGTGCGCATGGCTCCGATGGCCACCAGCGGGGCGTGGGTCTGTCCTTCGTACAGTGCCTCCATGGCGGCAAATTTCATGGGCTGGGTCCGGGCCACGATGCGGGCCGAGCTGTCGCCGGTGAAGATGGTGGCGATTCCGGAAAGCACGCCGAACATGGCGGCCATCACCGTGCTCCGTTTGGCAAAAAGGATGTCCTTCTTTTTCAACAGGAACCAGGCGCTCACCCCGATGACAAACAGGGACGCCAGAAGGAAACTGGACATCACGGTGTGGAGAAATTTGTTCACGGCGACCTCGGACAGGGCCACATCCCAGAAGGAGGTCATCTCGTTCCGGGCCGTGTCGGGATTGAAGGCCGTCCCCACCGGATGTTGCATCCAGGCATTGGCCACCAGAATCCACACAGCCGATAGGTTGGCGCCAAAGGCTGTCAGCCAGGAGGCCGTGAGGTGGAATCGCTTGCTCACCTTGTTCCATCCAAAAAACATGACGGCGATGAAGGTGGATTCCATGAAAAAGGCCAGGATGCCTTCCACGGCCAGGGGGGCCCCGAAGATGTCCCCCACGAACCAGGAGTAATTGGACCAGTTGGTTCCGAATTCAAACTCCAGGATCAGGCCGGTGGCCACGCCGATGGCAAAATTGATCCCGAACAGTTTCATCCAGAATTTGGTGATCCGCTTCCATTCCTCGTCCCCCGTTCTCACATAGATGGTGTGCATGAAGGCCACCAGAAAGGAGAGACCCAGGGTCAGCGGAACAAAAAGCCAGTGGAACATGGCCGTGAGGGCGAATTGCCCGCGGGACCAGTCCACCAGTGACATGTCAATCGATTCGAGCATAGCATTCAGAGTTTCGTGAATAGGTTCGGTTTGTCAGTTATGTCGGTGTTCACAGGGCCCTGTCCCTAGGGCGAGGTCAGCTGCTCCAGCACGTGGTCGCTCCGTTCCCTGTCGGTTTGGAAATCTTTTTCCAGGATGTCCGGAAAAAAGAAGAGCCGAAGGACAACGAACAGGATGAACAACTTCAGCAACAGGATGCCCCACAGCGTCTTTCCCCAGGTCATGGCGCGGAATCCGTCCACATAGAACCGGAGGATGCGCTGCGGCAAAAAAGAAGGCTTTCTTTCCTGGGTTTTCATGTCCGTATACCGTATATTTAGTTGCGTGCCCGGCACCCTTATTTTAATAATTTCTAAATAAGCAAAAAAAATCCAAACCCAGTGGGCTTGTTCCAGCATTTTACGCTCATATTTGTTTTGAAACAGGTCCCAAACCAAACCATGCAACGATGCCGAACCCATTCCGACGGATCCTGACATCCATCTTTACATCCTGCCTGCTGGTCCTGTTTTCTCTGTCGCTCCCTGCCCAGAATGCGGAAGACCCGGAGGTGGGCGTGGTGGAACACCTCAACGACACCCTTCCCCTGGATGCCGTCCTGGTGAACGAGAACGGGGACACGGTCACCCTCGGAGACGTGATCGACAAGCCGACCGTTCTCTGTTTCGTTTACTACCGCTGCCCGGGCATTTGTTCGCCCCTGATGGACGGACTTGCCAAGGCCATGGACGAAACCGACCTCAAGCTGGGCCAGGAAGACCAGGCCGTCACCATCAGCTTCGACCACCGGGAGCAGACCTTCCTGGCCACACGAAAGAAAAACAACTACCTCAACCTGATGCAACACAAGGAGGAAGCCAGGGACGGGTGGCACTTTTATACCAGCGACAGCGCCAGCATCCGGCGGATGACCGACGCGGCCGGATTCAAATTCAAAGCCGCGGGCAACGACTTCATCCATTCGGCCACCCTGATCATCCTGGATCCCCACGGTAAGATCACCCGGTACATGAACGGAATCTACTTCCTTCCCTTCGAACTGAAAATGTCCCTGCTCGATGCCGCCGACGGCAAGGTGGGACCCACCATCAACCGCGTCCTGCAGTATTGCTATGCCTATGATCCGGAAGGACAGGAATATGCCCTGAACATCACCAAAGTGAGCGGCACCCTCATTCTCTTCTTTGGCCTGGTGCTCTTTTTCGGCCTGGTTCTGTTCAAAAAGAAGAAAAAAACCACCTGACAAATGAATGATAGCACCACCGGTCTGAACGGCCACATCTCTTACCTCCAGGAAACCGGCGGACGGCGCGGGATTTTCCGGTGGATTCTTTCCACCGACCACAAGCGCATCGGACTCCTGTACCTGTATTCCATGATGTTCTGGTTTGTCGTGGGGGTCAGCCTGGGCATCCTCATGAAACTCGAGCTGATCGCTCCGGGAAAAACCCTCATCGGGGCCCAGGGTTACAACGCCGCCTTCACGGTCCACGGGGTCATCATGATCTTTCTCATCGTGGTCCCGGGCCTCCCTGCGGTCTTCGGAAATTTCATGCTCCCCATCCAGATCGGGGCCAAGGACGTGGCCTTCCCCAAACTGAACCTGTTTTCCTGGTACATCTATGTGCTGGGATCCGTCCTGGTGATCGCCTCCCTCTTCGGAGACGGCCCCCCGGACACCGGCTGGACCTTCTATGCCCCCTACAGCTTCAAGACCGGTACCAACATGCTGCCGGCCGTGCTGGGGGCCTTCGTCCTGGGTTTTTCGTCCATCCTCACCGGACTGAATTTCATCGTCACCATCCATCGCATGCGGGCTCCGGGAATGACCTGGTTCAAGATGCCCATGTTTCCCTGGACGCTGTATGGCACCGCATGGATCCAATTGCTGGCCACCCCCATCGTAGGCATCACCCTGCTGATGGTCCTGGGGGAACGGGTCCTGGGCATCGGATTCTTCGATCCGGCCAAAGGGGGCGATCCCCTGCTCTACCAGCACCTGTTCTGGATCTACTCCCATCCGGCCGTGTACATCATGATCCTGCCGGCCATGGGCGCCATCTCGGAGATCATCCCCGCCTTCGCCAAAAAAACCATTTTCGGCTACAAGGCCCTGGTGGTTTCCACCATGGCCATCGCCTTCGTGGGGTACTTCGTCTGGGGACACCACATGTTCACGTCCGGGATGAGCGGAACGGCGCTCTGGGCCTTTTCCTTTCTGACCTTCATCGTGGCCATCCCCAGCGCGGTCAAGGTGTTCAACTGGATTTCCACCCTGCATCAGGGTTCCATCACCCTGACATCCCCTTCTTCTGGGCCGTGTCCTTCATTTTCGTGTTCATGATCGGCGGCCTCACCGGGCTGGTCCTGGGCTCCCTGGCCACCGACGTGCATGTCCACGACACGGCCTTCGTCGTGGCGCATTTCCATTTCATCGTGTTCGGGGGAACCGGGTTTGCCTTCTTCGGAGCCATGCATTACTGGTTCCCCAAAATCTACGGACGCATGTACGACAAGGGCTGGGCAAAGATCGGATGGATCTTTTTCTTCATCGGCTTCGTCACCCTGTACGGACCCATGTTTTACCTGGGAATCTCGGGCATGCCGCGCAGGTACTACGACTACCTGGAACAATTCCACGGACCCAACATCATCTCCTCCCTGGGTGCTCTGGTCATGGTCGGCGGACTGGCCGTGATCGTGATCAACCTGATCCGGTCGGCACGGAACGGAGAGATCGCCGGCGACAATCCCTGGGACGCGCGCGGACTCGAATGGCAGATCCCCACCCCGCCCCCCTGGAGAATTTTGACGAAATCCCCACCATTGATGTGGCCCCTTACAAATACGACTGAGCCATGGCGGAAACCACACACACTTCTCACGTACACCGCGACGACATCGGATCCAAACTGGGCATGTGGCTCTTCATCTTCACCGAGTTGCTGCTTTTTGCGGGATTGTTCATCGTCTATGCCGTGTACCGGCATGCCCATCTGGAAGCCTTCAACCTGGCCTCCCAGGAACTGGACGTGCGCATCGGAACCATCAACACCGCCATCCTGTTGATCAGCAGCGCAACCATTGCCATGGCCACCACGGCGATCCAGCGGAAGAACAAACGGCTCACCCTGGCCCTGATCGGCACCACCCTCGTGCTGGCCCTGGTTTTCCTGGTCAACAAGTATTTTGAATGGAGTCTGAAGATCAGCCACGACCTGTACCCGGGCTCTCCCCTTCTGGGCGAGCTGGGCCGGGGCGACACCCTGTTTTTCGGTCTCTATTATTTCATGACCGGGCTCCATGCCCTCCACATCATCGTGGGCATGGTGGTTCTGAGTTTCATTTTCGTGTTTGTCTGGAAGGGCAAACTGACCCATGACAACTTCCAGCTTCTGGAAAACGGCGGCCTGTACTGGCACCTGGTGGATGTCATCTGGATTTTTCTCTTTCCCCTGTTTTATCTGATCACCTAAGCGAGAACCATGTCTGATACCTCCCATCATATCGTTTCCTACCGCACGTACGGACTGATCCTGCTGCTGTTGCTCTGTCTCACGGCGGTTTCCGTTGCGGTTACCCAGATCGAACTGACCCGCTGGGCGACTCCCGTGGCCCTGTTGCTCGCCACCACCAAAACCGTCTTCGTGCTGTCGGTGTTCATGCACCTGAAATTCGACCAGAAGATGTTCCGGATCATGGCCACGCTGGCCTTCCTCCTGGTGGTCGTCGTCATCATATTCACTTTCCTGGATTACGGATTCAGGCCTCAACCCATCACGCCATGATTACCCCTGTTCCGCAAGAAGCTTCCAATTTCGTGGCCGGTGTCGACCGGGCCTTCATGATCATTCTGGGCATTTCCATTTTGTTTCTGGTGGGTCTGACCATCGTCATGCTGGTGTTCATCCGGAAATACCGGAAGGAAAGACACCCCAAAGCCATTCAGAACGAAGGGAGCACCCGTCTTGAAATTCTCTGGACCGTGGTTCCGCTCATTCTGGTCATGGTCATGTTTTATTTCGGCTGGATGGGGTGGCGTCCCATGACCCATCCCCCCGACGATGCCATGCGGGTTACCGCCGTGGCCCGCATGTGGAAGTTCAGCTTCCAGTACGACAACGGCAAGGTCTCGGACAGCCTGATGGTGCCGGTAAACGAACCGGTGGTCCTGGACCTGGTGGCCCTGGATGTGTTGCACAGTCTGTACATCCCGGCATTCCGGGTCAAGGAAGACATGGTGCCCGGAACCCAGAAGGACATGTGGTTCATCCCCGGCACGGAAGGGGAATTCGACCTGTTCTGTACGGAATATTGCGGCTTGGAACATTCCTACATGTTCACGGGGGTGCATGTGATGTCCCGGGACGATTTCGATACCTGGCTAAACGATACCACGGCACGCGTGGCCGTGGTGAATGCCGAACTGAGTCCGGCCCAACAGGGATTCCAGGTGTTGCAGAACCAGGGTTGCATCGCCTGCCATTCCTCGGACGGCTCCAAATTGGTGGGGCCCTCCTTCCTCGGAAGCTGGGGCACCCAGCGCCGGGTCACGACCGGACGGGAAACCCGGCAGGTGGTCATGGACGAAGATTATGTCCACCGGTCTGTCTACGAACCCAATGCCGATGTGGTGGACGGATTCAACCAGGGGTTGATGCTCTCCTACGAGGGGCTGGTCAGTGAGCAGGAAGTGGAACTGATCATCGCCTACCTCCAATCCCTCAATGACTGAGACCGGACCCTCCTTTTTTTCCGATGCCCTGCGGCTGGGCAAGGCCCGGATCTCTGCGCCCGTTGCCCTGACCGGGCTGTTGGGGTACGTCCTGTACCGTCCCGCGATGGACCCGGACCTGGCGCTGACCGTCGCCGGGGTGTTTCTGCTGGCCATGGGGTCAGGCGCCATCAACCAGATCCAGGAGAGAACCACCGATGCCCGCATGCCACGGACGGCCTCCCGGCCACTGCCATCGGGCCGGATGTCGCTGTCTCAGGCCCGGATCCTGGCCCTTTGCTTCTCGCTTTCCGGTTCGGCCCTGCTCGCCTTCACCTCCTCCCTGGTTCCCGTTCTGATCGGAATCTTCACCCTGGTGTGGTACAACCTGGTGTACACCCCGCTGAAGCGGGTCACGGCCTTTGCCGTGCTGCCCGGGGCCTTCATCGGAGCCCTGCCGCCCCTCATCGGATGGACAGCCGCCGGAGGCGCTCCCTTCGATCTGGGCATTCTCCCCGTTGCCTTCCTTTTGTTTGTGGGACAGATGCCGCACTACTGGCTGCTTCTGGTACGGTACGGGCAGGAATTCCACGAGGCCGGACTGCCGGTGATCACCTCCCTGTTGGATCCCCAGCAGATCCGGAATCTCAGCGTGACCTGGGTGGCGGCCACCGGTTCGGTGGTGCTTATGTTTCCGGCCACGCCCCTGATCCGCCACCTGGGTACCTCCCTGGTGCTTGTGGGGCTGGCCGTCCTGTTTCTGATTTCCATGCTGCTGCTGCTCTTCCGCGGCAACCTTCTCGACCGTTGGAAAACCGCCTTCCTCGGGGTGAATGTGTTTTACCTGTGCATCATCCTGACGCTGATGGCCGACCGGCTGGTGTGAACAATTTGCCTGCACAAACCTTATAAGGAGAAACCAACCAACAAAAACCCCATTGCCATGAAAAAGATTCTTGCCCTCCTGGTTGCCGCCCTGTTTCTGACGGCCTGTTCCCAGACTCCGAAAACCGAAAACCAGGAAGCCGGGGAAGCCCCCCAGGCGGAAGCCGCCTGGAAGGTGATCACCCTGGATGTGGACGGGATGACCTGCGAAGGGTGCGAAAACGCCATCAAAGCGGGCGTGGAATCCCTGGCCGGCATCGAATCCGTGGAATCCTCCTTCGAAGAAGGATGGACCAAGGTGAAATACGACGAAAACCGGAGCAGCCAGGAGGAGATTGAGGCCAAAATCGCGGAAACCGGCTACACGGTGGTCACGCCGGGATCAGAAAGCTGAGAAACCCCATCAACAAAATTGCATCGGCCGCCAGGCGAAAGCGGTCGTCGTCTCCGAACTGGGACGGATTCCAGAGGACAACCAGCAGCAGGATGTCCATTCCGGCCAGGATGATGCTGAATTTCCCGGCATAGCCCACCCCGAAGGTCAGGAACTGGAGCAGGATCACCAGGAAAAGACCGATGCCCAGCACCTGGACCAGCATACGGGTGCTTTTTCGTCCCAGCGTGCGTGCCAGGGAGGCGATACCGAGCCGGGTGTCCAGTTTCACGTCGTAGTAGGAAATGACCCCCAGGTTCATGGCCAGCACCCCGGCGTTCAGAACCAGGATGAGGATTTCCTCCGGATCCAGGGAAAATCCCCGGGCCACGAGCGGACCCAGCCAGGTGCCTGCCAGGTAGAACAGGAGCACGAACAATTCGCCGGGCAGGTAGAGGATTCGATTGCGCTGGAAAAAATGACGGACCGTGTAATACACGAGCACCCCGCCGGCCAGGATCACGGCATACAGCAGATAGTCCCGGTCCAGGGCATTCAGAATCAGCAGCGAATCGGCAATCACCGCCAGGAACAGCGCCCAAACCAGGCTTTTTCGGTTCCGGTTGATGTACCGGTGAAGATTCCGGGTGGTTTTTTTCCGGTGGCGCCAGGCATCCAGCAGGTGATCGCCCATGTAAAGGATCCACACGGTCAGGGGCAGGCAGATCCACCAGGCCCAGCCCACCCGCGCATGCAGCAAATGGGCCGCCATGCCGGCAATGGCCAGGGCTCCGAGGACGATATCAAGATTCAGGTAGTGAAATTGCCGGTCTCGCTTCATGTGTGATGCTGCTTGCACTCCTCCAGAAAGGGATGCCGGAGGGGATAGAGGTTGGCCCGTCCCAGGGCATAGGCCACGATGCCCAGAAAGAGCCCGGCAAATCCGAGAAAGGTTCCGATTTCAGGAAAACCGAGCACCTGCTTTCCCACGGTCCCGGGGAAGATCTGCATGTACAGGTCCACGAACTGACCCACGATCAGAAAGGGAATGACCCCCTTCATCACCCACCGGTTCTTGGCCAGGGCCAGGGGCATGAGCAACACAAAGGGCAGGGCCCAGTTGATCAGGATGTTCGCATAGAAAAACAGGGGCCAGCCCTCGCCCTTCATCCGGACAATGAAATACCCCGTTTCCTCGGGGATGTTGCCGTACCAGATGAGCATGAACTCGGCGAACCAGAAATACCCCCAGATGATGCACAGCATGAAGATGTAGCGGGAAAAGTCCCCGACGTGACTCCGGTTCAGAAAGGGAAATAGCCCCGGGTGTGCATGATCAGTACGATGAAGGCGATGACGATGGAGGCGTGGTGAAAGGCGGCCACAAAGTTCCGGATGGCAAAGATGGTGCTGTACCAATGGGCGTCGATGGACATCACCCAGTCGATCATGGCAAAGCTGAAGGTAATGATGAACAGAAAAATGGTGATTTTGGCAAGATGTTCGCCCTTCCGGAACCAGGCCATGCCTCCGTCCCGGTCCTCCCGGAGCGACACCCGCCGGAGGAGAAAGAACATCAGGTTCCACAGAAGGAAGTAGAACGCCATCCGGGCGATCCAGAACCCCTGGTTCAGATAGGGGGCCTTGTGGGCCAGAAGGGCGTCGTGCTCTGCGGCGCCCGGATGGGCCCAGTGATAAAGGGAGGGCAGTCCGGGGATCATCAAGAGAAACAACACGGCCGACACGGGCAAAAAAGCGGCCATGGCCTCCGGCACCCGCAGGAATCCGGCCGACCAACCCGAATGGGTCACCCGCTGAATGGACAAAAACAGGAGGGCGCCTCCGGCCAGGGACACAAAATACACATTGTTCAACAGCAGGTTCGCCCACGCCCGGGTGCCGTCGAGCCGGAATGCCAGAACCACGGCCACCGATCCGAGGAGGACCAGAAGGCCGGAAACGATGTACAGAAGGCGGGGTATTTTCACTTGGTCTTCCATGTCGGCTCAGTTTTGCGTTTGTTGGAGGGTTTCCCGGACGTGCAGGACGATGGCCCAGCGTTCCCGGGAGGGGATCATGGACCCGTGTGGACCCATGATGCCGAAGCCCACGCTGATGCTGTGGTAGATCTCTCCCTCCCGAAGGGCCATGGCCCTTTCGGCCAACAGGCTGGCCGGGGGATAGGGATAGCGGCCCGAGGTGTAGAGGTGGCCCTGCCCGTCGCCCCGGACTCCGTGGCAATCGCTGCAAAACCGATCGAAGGCCTCCCTTCCGAGGGCAAGATTTTCTTCCGACGCCTCCAAAGGGTTGTGCAGTTCGTCTCCGGCCCGCAGCCGGTCCTCATCGGTCTTCTCGTACCCGAATGGCTTGGCTCCCATTGGGATGCTTCCTTCTGCAGGAAGCCGCAGGGTCATGCTGTCTGAAAAATTCGGGTTGGGTGCATAGGTCTCGTAGGCGTTGGAATAATACATGTCGGGCATGTAATCCCATCCGGTGCTGGACCGGGTCCGGTCGCAGGCGTGCCCCGCCAGGATTCCCAAACAGAGGACAAACAAAGAGCGCTTCATGCTTCCACAGTTTTATCGATGACTTCCAGGGCCCCGGCTTCCTTCATCAGGGCATCGAATTTTCCGGCATCCACCCGGTCCGACAGCGCCACCAGGACAAACTTGTCGTCGGTGGCCTTTTCGTGGAGGATGACCGCCTCCTTTCCCGGCCACAAGCCCGCCCGCCACGAAAAGGTGGCCAGGCTCAGGATGGTGATGCTGAAGATGGTCAGGATGATGGTGACCACCAGAAAGGAGGGAAAGGCCACGCTGGGTTTTCCCCCGTAATTCAGGGGCCAGTTGACCACGGCGGTGAAATACAGGAAGGCAAGCACGGCCAATGCCGCAAAGAATCCGTAGAACCATCCCACGATGGTGATCCGGGATTTCCGTCCGTGTTTCTCCAGAATCTCGTGCACAGGGTAGGGCGTAAACACGTCTTCCACTTCCATGTGCTCTTCCTTCATCCGGTGAAAGGCCCGGAGCAGGCTGTGTTCGTCGGGGAAGACCCCCATCAGGTAATGGTGTGCCATGGTCCTAGTTTTTCTTTTTCAATTGGTGCTTGTTCATGTCCTTCACCTCGTGGATGGCGATCATGGGAATGTATTTGAAGAACAGCAGGACCCCGAAGATGAAAATGCCCAGGGTGCCCAGGTAGACGGCCACTTCCACAAAGGTGGGGTGGTAGCTTGCCCAGGCCGAGGGCAGGTAATCCTTGGTCAGGGAGGTGATGACGATGTTGAACCGCTCGAACCACATCCCGATGTTGATCAGGATCGAAATGACAAAGACGATGGTGAAATTGCTCCGGATCTTTTTGAACCACATCAGCTGGGGCACGATGGCATTGAATACGAACATGCACCAGAACTGAACCGTGAACTCGCCGGTGATGCGGTTGTGGAAGAAGGTGAAGATCTCGTATTCGTTCCCCGAATACCAGGCCACGAAGATCTCGGTCAGGTAGGCCGTCCCCATGATGAGGGACACGAACATCAGAATCTTGGCCACCCGGTCGAGATGGGAATCGGTGACGTACTCCTCGAAATGAAAGATCTTCCGCACGATGATCATCAGGGTCATCACCATGGCGAAGCCCGAGAAAATGGCACCGACCACAAAATAGGGGGGGAAGATGGTGGTGTGCCACCCGGGTTCCACCCCCACGGCAAAGTCGGTGGAGACG
This sequence comes from Bacteroidales bacterium, assembly GCA_041393235.1. Taxonomy (GTDB): domain Bacteria; phylum Bacteroidota; class Bacteroidia; order Bacteroidales. The sequence continues at coordinate 79,723 of JAWKKO010000006.1, read as the reverse complement.
ATCGAGTGGACCGACACCACGAGCACGGCGGCGATCCCTCCCAGGATGTAGCTCAGGCCTTCGTACCGCTTCCATTCCCCCACCGATCCCCGCCAGCCCATGGCGAAGAATCCGTACACGGCTTTCTTGACCCGGGATTTGGCATGGTCGCGGATGGTTGCGAAATCGGGGATCATGCCCAGGTACCAGAAGGAAGCGGAAATGAGCAGGTAGGCCGAGATGGCGATGAAATCCCAGAACAGGGGTGAATTGTAATTCACCCAGAGGGGTCCGCGCGTGTTGGGATAGGGCAGGATGAAGAAGGCGTCCCACACCCGGCCCATGTGCAGGGCCGGAAAGATGGCGGCACAACCCACGGCCACCACCGTCATGGCCTCGGCGGCCCGGTTGATGGACGAACGCCACTCCTGCCTCAGGACCAGGAGAAAGATGGAGAAGGCGGTGCCGGCGTGACCGATCCCGATCCACCAGACGAAATTGATGATGGCCCATCCCCAACCCACGGTGTTGTTCACCCCCCAGGTGCCGATGCCCGTGGAAACGGTCACGTAAATGCCCCAGAACCCCAGGAGCATCATCACCGAACTGATGCCCAGCCCGGCGATCCACCACATGCGGGTGCGTCCGTACAGCGGCGCGGTGATGTCTTCGGTGATTTGCCCCAGGCTTTTGTTGCCCAGCACCAGGGGCCCTCTGATATCCGTATTGTACATAGCTCAGATCGTTTCGTTTGTTCCATGGCCTTCTCCGGAGCCACCGTGGGGGAATGCCCCGCGGCGGCCTCACCTGGGATCTCCGCATTCCGGATGCGGGTCAGGTATCCCACCGAAGGCAGGGTATGGAGTTGTTCCAGCAAATGGTAGTTCCGCTCCTGACGTTTCAGCCTGCTCACCCGGGATTCCGGATCGTTCAGGTTCCCGAAGACCAGGGCCCCGGAGGGACAGGACTGGACGCAGGCCGGCTGGATTTCCCCGTCCTGCAGGGCCCTCCCCTCCAGCTTGGCTTCCAGCTTCTTTTCCTGGATCCGTTGCACGCACAGGGTGCATTTCTCCACCACCCCCCGTTCCCGGACCGTCACGTCGGGATTCAGCACCAGGCGGGACAGGTCGCTGTTCATGTGGTAATCGAAGGCATCGTTCTTCACGTATTTGAACCAGTTGAAGCGGCGCACCCGGTAGGGGCAGTTGTTGATGCAGTATTTGGTTCCGATGCACCGGACATAGGCCACCTGGTTGAGCCCTTCGTTGCTGTGCATCGTGGCCGAAACGGGACACACATTCTCGCAGGGGGCGTTGTCGCAATGCTGGCACATGACCGGCTGGTGGTACACCCGGGGATTTTCCGGAGCCCCTCCGTAATAGCGGTCGATTCGCATCCAGTGCATGATGCGGCGGTTCCGCACTTCCTCCTTCCCGACGACCGCCACGTTGTTTTCGGAGGAACAGGCGATCACGCAATTGCTGCAGCCGGTGCACTTGTTCAGGTCGGCCACCAGACCCCAGTGGAACCCATCGAAGGTGGTTTCGGGATACAGGCTGTGCATGTGGCTTTCCGCCTCCACATGAAATTCATTTCCCGCATGGGGATCGTCCCGGAAAGCGGTCAGACTGGCTTCCCGGACAATGGGTCTCTCTTCCATGGAATGGTGGGTCTGGGTGCGTGCCAGGGGGTGGGTTTTCCCGGTGGTTTCCGGGGAGAGGCCCTCCCGGAGGTAGGACCGGTGCCCGCCCTGGACACCCACCCAGGAGAACGCATTCACGCCGATGCCCTCGCCCACCTTGCCGGCGACGCGCCGGCCGTAGCCCAGGGCCACGGACATGGTGCCGGGCGCCTGTCCCGGCTGGATCAGCACCGGCAAGCGAATGCCGCCCAGGTCCACCAGATCCTCGTCGCCGATTCCCAGGGCTTCCCCGTCGGCCGGGGACAGGGCCAGGCAATTGTCCCAGCAGACTTTGGAGACGGGATCGGGCAGTTCCTGCAACCAGGGGTTGTTGGCGTACCGGCCGTCCATCAGGGCAACCGGAGCGACCACGCAAAGAACCAGGCCGGGTGCTGCGGGGACAAGCTGAACCCGGGGCGACTCAAACCGGAGTTCCGCCGGTGAAACATCCCGTTGGATCCATCCCTTCTGGAGGGTGGCTTCCCACCAGGAACCGTCCCCTGCTTCTCCGGCAGGCCGGATGCGATCTTCCCAGTGGGTGCGCAGATAGGTCCGGAAGTCCGTTTCGACTCCCGCCCAGCGAAGCAGGGAATCCTGCCACGAACGGGTCTGGAAGATGGGACGGATGCAGGGCTGCTGGAGGCTGTAGGAACCCGTGCGGAATTCCGCATCGCCCCAGGACTCCAGGTAGTGATGCCCGGCTCCGATTGCCTGGCTTTTGGCGCCGGTTTCGCATCGGGCCGATCCCAGGTAGACACTGAACCCTGCCTTCTCCTGCATCCACTCCGGCAGGCTGTAGGCCGGATTGGCTTCGATGACCAGGAGGTTCTCCACTTCGCCCCGGTTCAATTCACCAAGGAGTTCCCACAGAGCCGGATCGTCGCCCTGTTTCAATTGCAGGGGACGGTCCGTATCCAGGGTGGCGCCGTAGTTGCCCAGCATGTGGTTGATCCCGGCCACCATCTTTTGCACATTGGGGTCGTTGGATCCGCTGAGAACCAGGGATGTTCCCCGGTGTTCCAGCAATTCGGCCACCCAGGCGCTTACATCCGTTTCGCTGGGTCCGGTGTGAATGCCGGGCTGACCCGTGGCCCGGGCAATGGCTTCGTAGATGGCTCCCAGCATCCGGGCCGACTGGTCCGGGGTAGCGGGAATCCGCTCGTCCGCATTGGTCCCTGTCAGGGTCAGGGCGGACTCCACCTGGATGTGCCGGCTCATTTCCTTCCGGCCGTCGGACAGGTCGCGGGTGGAGGCATAGTCCCGGGCAAACTCAACGGGCGCCAGCCAGGTCCCGAGGAAATCGGCGCCAAAGGACAGGATGAAATTCGCGCGGTCGAACCGGCAATACGGAATCAGGGCCCGGCCGAAGATTTCCTGGTGGGCCTGCCGGATCCCGGAAAAAGACACTTCATCGTACTGGATCCACCGGGCGGAGGGATGGGCACGCAGAAAGTCCAAGATGACCGCCCGCGAGGCAGGACCCGTCACCGTGGAACTCAGCACCACCGTGGATCCGCCTTGGGCGAGCCGCTCGGCCACACGGGCGTCCAGCGCTTCCCAGGTACCCTCCGTCCCGTCAAGAATCGGCGCCTGGTAGCGGGATTCATCGTACAGATTCAGGACGGAAGCCTGGATCCGGGCCGTGGTGCCCCCCCGGCTTTCCGGCGATCCCGGGTTTCCTTCGATTTTGATGGGCCGGCCGTCCCGGACCTTCACAAGAATGCTGGCATATTCCGTCCCGTCGAAAAAGGTGGAGGCATAGTAGCTCGCCTTTCCGGGGATGATTTCCTCCGGTTTGATCAGATAGGGGATGGCTTTCTGCACCGGTTTCTCGCAGCTGCTCAGCAGCGCGGCGCTGGCAAAACTGAAGCCGAACAGCTTCAGGAAATCGCGTCTCGACGCGGGGGAGGTTTCCTGTCCTTCGAGGAATCCCAACACGTTTTCTTTGTGGGGATCCGCACCCCCGTTGGGCTCCGAAAGGGGTCCCTGGCGGTACTCCTCCAGACTTCTCCACTGTTTTTCCATGTGCTTGACTTCTTTAATAATGACATTTCGAACACTCCGTGCCCCCGATCCGGTCCACCGTGACCCGGTCGATCTCTCCCTTTTTCACCTGGCGGTGCAGTTCTTCGTATTGTTCATAGAAGGCGTTGTCGAAGAATTGGACCTCGGTGTCCCGGTGGCAATTGATGCACCATCCCATGCTCAGGTCGCTGACCTGACGCACCCGGTCCATTTCCTCCACCGCTCCATGGCAGGTGGCACAGGCGACGCCTCCTGCCTCCACATGCTGTGCATGACTGAAAAACACGTGATCCTGGAGGTTGTGGACCCGGATCCACCGGATGGGGGTCCCGGTTTCATGGGCCTGCACCACTTTGTCGATCTCGTGCCGGCCCGAGTGGGTCCCTTCCCGGACGAGGACATGGCAGTTCCAGCAAACGTTCACATCGGGGATGCCGGCCGATTTGGAATGGCTGGCGGTGTAATGGCAATACTGACAGTCGATCTGATTGTCGGCGGCATGCACCACGTGGGAAAACTTCACCGGCTGATCCGGTTCGTAATTCTCCTGCCGGCCCAGGGCAATCCCCGCTTCCAGAAGCAAGGCGATCTGTCCGCCCAACGCCCCCAGGAAGAGAATCACGAGGAGAAACTTCCGTTTGACCTTTTTCAGGAAGAATACCTCCAGGACGATCCAGGTCAGCACGACGCCGAGCAACAGGAAGAGGAAGATCTTGTTGATCACCGGCTTTTGTTTCTCCAGGCCCCGTGTGGCAAAATCGTCCAGGTAGGCTTTGACCAGGATCAGTTCGCTTTCATTGAGATGAAAACTGCCATGCACCTGCGACATGGTCCGTCCGGTGGGCTGCAGGACGGCCTTCTGGAAGTCCTCCACCGGCCGGTCTTTGTAGGCGAGGGCAACCTCCAGGGCGGTGGGGTTCCAGTTGAAGCTGTCGATTTCCATGGTGTTGTGGCAATCGGCACAGGCTTTTCCTTCGAACTTTCCCTCCACCAGGCCAAAGAAAAGACGCTGTCCGCGCATCAACCCCGGGCCCTCGTGAGCTTCATGTTCCCCGTCCTCTGCGGCATGCAGAACAGGTACGGCCAGGAACATGCACAGGAAAGCAACCAGGAAAACGTAAACTCTTATAGTTCTGGTCATGTGTTCATCGGGCGTGTGGCTCTGCCCAAAAAGGCGCTGAAGTTAATTTACTGATCCACGGGAAAAATAGCAACTCGGCCTGACTTTTGTTTCCGAAAGTCCGTTTGCCTTTCTTATATTTATTTTCTCAATAAAGTACAGCCCCCTTGTGACGGCTGTTTTCAATCCTCTACCTCTGTCCCATGCACGCACTGTTTTCGGAAATCTTCCTCCCCGTCACTCTGGCCGTCATTACCCTGGGCATGGGCCTTTCCCTGACGACCCGGGATTTCCGAAGGATTTTCGCCCAACCCAAAGCGGTGATCATCGGATTGTGCTGCCAGATGATCCTCCTGCCCGGCATCGCCTTTCTCATTGCCCGCAGCGTCCACATCGATCCGCTCTACAGCGTGGGCCTGATGATCATCGCCGCCTGTCCGGGAGGGGCCACCTCCAACCTGATCACCTACATCCTCCGGGGAAACGTGGCCCTGTCCATTTCCATGACGGCCATCAACAGCCTGATCACCCTGATCACCATTCCCGTGATCGTCACCCTGAGCCTGGGAAACCCGTAGCACCAGGGCGGACATCCACCTCAACATCTGGGAAACCCTGGCCAAGGTCTTTCTCATCACCATCCTTCCCGCCTTCACGGGCATCCGCCTCCGGGAATGGAAACCCGAATGGGCCCTGAAGCTTCAAAGACCCCTCCGGTACGTCCTCCCCTTGTTGCTCCTTGCCATCTACGCCGGGGTCATCTTCATCGATCAGGGGGCCGCATCCGCCACCCGGAGGGATTTTCTTCAACTGTTTCCCTACACCCTGGTCCTGAACGTGGTGGCCATGCTGGCCGGCTTGTTCGTGGCCCGAATCTTTCGCCTTGCGGTGATGAACCAGTTCACCATCTCCATTGAGGTGGGATTGCAAAACTCAGCCCTGGCCATCATGGTGGCCGCCAATCTGTTGAACAGCCAGCCAATGGCGCTGGTACCGGTGGTGTATGGTTCCTTTTCTTTTTTCAGCACCCTGGGGTTCGGCTGGCTGGTCCAGCAACTGGGGTGGCATCCGCCCCGGAACGGGGACTAGCGAAACAGGTGGATGAACCCGGTCTGTCGCACGGGGGGATCGCTCTCTCCGGCTTCGAGGACATAATAATAAATGCCGGAAGGCAGGTCCCGGCCTCCGCTGTCTTTCCCATCCCAGAACACGCGGGGGGAGTCGCTGAAATAGACACGGGTGCCGGTGCGGGTGAACACCGTCAGGGAATACCGGGTCGATCCGTCCGTCTCCAGGTCGATGACGTCGTTGAGGCCGTCGGCATTGGGTGTAAACACATTTGGAAAAACAAGGCTGGTGTCCCCATCGGCCCTCGCCTCGGACTCCGGAGCCAGGACGAAGACCCCGGGTGAAACGGATTCGGCGGAGGAAGGCTCTTGTCCGGAAACCGAGGGGAGAATCAGGGTGCACAACGCGATACCCAACAAAATGCGGCGAATGCTCATATCTTTTCCGTCAGCTTCTGGACGACCCTAAAGTTATTAAAAAATTCTTTGGCGAAAACCCGGACCACCGTGTAGGCGGGAATGGCCAGGATCATGCCCACGATGCCGGCCAGGCTCCCGGCCATCATGATGACCAGGAAAATTTCAATGGGATGGGCAAACACGCTGGTGCCGAAGATCACGGGCTGAAACACCATGTTGTCGGTCATCTGGGTGACAATGAACACCAGCAGCATGTAGCCCATCAGAGGCAGAAGCTGGGTGGTTACGTCCAGGGGAAACTGGGTGGCAACCCCCAGCAGAATGCCCAATGCGGCGCCGATCCAGGGCCCCAGGTAGGGAATGATGTTGAGCACAGCGGCCAGAAGCCCGATCACCAGGCCGTGCCGGAACCCCACCCCCACAAGGGTCATCCCCAGGGTCACCAGGGTGAGAATTCCCGTCATTTGTAGCAATATGCCGATGAAATACCGGCGCAGAAGCCGCTTGATGGATTCCAGGGCATGAATGAATGCCTCCTCTTTGTCCTTGGGGAAGAGGGTCACCAGGTAGCCGGATATCAGCTTTTCTTCCCGCAACAGGAAAAAGGTAAGGAAGGAAATGGCAAAAATGGCCCAGGCCAGGTTCCCCAGAAGAGCGGCCAAAGTAGCCACCAGATCGCTGAGAACCTGCACATTCAATACCGTGGCGATCTTTTCCTGGGCGAAACGTTCCACCGAAAAGGGTTCTTCCCCCGAAGGCACCATCTTGGCCTTGCGGTTCTCCACCCAGTCGATGGGCGCATCGAACGCCCTCACCACCTGATCTGTATCGACCAGGGACAAGGATTCAGCCTCGCTTGCAATCAGGGGAATGAACAACCGGAAAAACCCAAAAAAAGCCATCCAGATGACCAGCAAGGTCACGAAAGCCCGAAGCGTGGCAGGAAGCCGCCAGGTTCCAAACCGGATCTTTCCGAGCAAGTGGACCAGCGGCCGGGCCATCAGGGAAAGGACAGAGGCGATCAGGACATAGGCAAGAATGTTGAAGAAGCGCCATGCCAGCAGGGCCAGGACGATCAGACCCAGAGCAACCAGGAGGGTTCGGGACGATAAAAAGGGTTTCATGCCAGGCATAAAGATAGACAATTCTCCCCAAGCCCCTCCCCGCCCCGGGCTGCGTATGTTGATAATTTTCCCTTTCCTAATCTGCCCCGAATGCCTACTTTTATCCCCCGATCCCGCCATCATGAGACAATATCTGGATTTGTTGCAGCACGTTCTTGATCACGGCACCCCCAAGGAGGACCGGACCGGAACGGGGACCCTGAGCACCTTTGGCTACCAGATGCGTTTCGACCTGCAGAAAGGATTCCCCCTTCTCACCACCAAGAAACTGCACACCCGTTCCATTCTCCATGAATTGCTCTGGTTTCTCCGGGGCGATACGAACGTGTCCTACCTTCAGAAACACGGGGTCCGGATCTGGAATGAATGGGCCGACGACGACGGAAACCTGGGGCCCATTTACGGGTACCAATGGCGAAGCTGGCCGGCAGGGGACGGAAAACACATCGATCAGATGGCCCGGGTCCTGGAATCGTTGCGCCTGAATCCGGATTCGCGCCGGCACATCGTCAGCGCCTGGAACGTGGGGAGTCTGGAGGAAATGGCCCTTCCCCCCTGCCACATCCTGTTCCAATTCTATGTGGCCGAGGGTCGCCTTTCCTGCCAGCTGTACCAGCGGAGTGCCGACATTTTTCTCGGGGTCCCGTTCAACATCGCTTCCTATTCCCTGCTTTTGCACATGATGGCCCGGGCGACGGGGCTCCAGCCCGGGGAATTCATCCACACCCTGGGCGACGCCCACATCTACAAAAACCACCTGGACCAGGTCCGGCTCCAGCTGACCCGGGAACCAAGGCCCCTGCCCCGGTTGGTCCTGAATCCCGAACGCACCGGGCTGTTCGACTTCGTGTTCGAGGACTTCACCCTGACGGACTACGATCCCCACCCCCACATCAAAGGGGATATCTCCGTATAATTCGCTTGTAATGATAGATATACATAGCAACCTCTCCATCATTGTCGCCATCGCGGAGAACCGGGCCATCGGGAAGGACAACCGGCTGTTGTGGCATCTGTCCGACGACCTGAAACGATTCAAGAAGCTCACCCGGGGCCACACCATCCTCATGGGAAGGAACACCTTCCTCTCCCTCCCCAACGGTCCCCTGCCCGACCGGCGGCACATCGTCCTCAGTCTGGAAGAAGGGGAAGCGTTCGAAGGATGCGAGATGGCCCGAAGTGTTGAGGAAGCCCTTGCTCTGGCCGGGCAGGACCGGGAATGCTTCGTCATCGGAGGCGCGATGGTCTACGCCCAGTTCCTGCCCATGGCGGGAAAATTGTACCTCACCCGGGTGCACCACAGCTTCGAGGCCGACGCTTTTTTCCCCGAAATCGATTTCAGCCGATGGAAAGCCCTTCGGGAAGAACACGTGCCGGCCGGAGAGAAAAATGCCTATCCACACACCTACACGGAGTTCGTGCGGACCTGATCCGTCTTTGTTAACCATTCATTCTACGCCCTATGAAAAAACAAGTGATTCTGAGTCTGTTTGCCCTGATCCTGCCGCTGGCCCTGATGGCCCAGTCTGAGCGCATCGTGGGTACCTGGTACACCGAAGAAGGCACCTCCACGGTGGACATTGTCAAAAACTCCGATGGAAAGTACTACGGCAAAATCAGCTGGCTGAAAGAACCCATGGAAAACGGCAAACCCAAAGTGGACGATGAGAACCCGGATTCCAAACTGGCCAAACGTCCGATCATGGGGCTTCCCCTGGTAAACCATTTTGCTTACGACAGCAAAGAGAAACAATACACGGGAGGCACATCTACGATCCGGAGAGCGGCAAGACCTACGATTGCTATGCCTGGTTCGAGAACGGCAACTACAACACCCTGTACCTGAAAGGGTATGTGGCCGGGATCAAGGCCCTGGGACGCAAGACCACCTGGAAACGGAAATGATTCCTGTTCGGGCTGCGTAAAAACACCCAGCCTTCCCACGCAAAAACAGCAAAAAAAATGAAGGGTCGCGTTCCCTTCATTCGGGGAGAATACCCGGGACTCCCGTTCCGTTGTGTTTTATTTTTGAATTGGAATTCAATCACATAAAACACTCGGACTATGAAATGGAAAGATTTGCGTCTCAGCCTCAAGTTTGGTCTCTCCTTCGGAGCGGTCATTCTCATTCTGCTTTTTGTGGGTTTCTGGGCCATCAACGGCATCCGCGGCATTGAAAGAACGCCGCAGAAACCATCGAAGAAACAAACTCCGGACCGATCTGGAGGAGAAATATGTCAGCACCTCCTCTGGGCCCAGGAAGTCAACAAGCTGCTCACCGACGGCACCGTCACCGAGCTGACGGTGCAGACCGACCCACACAAATGTGCCTTCGGGCAGTGGTACTACGGGGAAGGTCGAAAGCATGCCGAAACCCTGGCACCCGACCTGAAGGAATTGTTCGACCAGATCGAAGCCCCCCACATCCACCTGCACGAATCGGCCGTCCGGATCGGAGAGGTCTTTGTGCAGTCCGATTACAAATTCGGGGCCCAGCTGCGCAACGCCAAAGCCGACCACCTGATATTCGCCCACGAGATCAAGGATGTGGCCCTGAACGGGGTCCGGGTGGCGTCGGTGGACGTTCAGAAAGACCCCCGGCTGTGCAATTTCGGCCAATGGATGTATTCCACGGAAATCCGGGCCTATGCCACGGAACACCCGGAGTTTTCCCGGCTGTTGCAGGAGGTGGAAGCGCCCCACTCCCGCCTTCATGAAGGGGTCCTGCAATTCGAAGGCATGGTGCAGCAAGGCCGGATGAACGATGCCCGGAGGTTTTACCAGAGCACCCTGTCCGGGCACCTGAACGAGGTCATGGACATCATCGATGACATGACGGTATGGAACGATGCCCAGCTGGCCGGAATGGACGAGGCCAACCGGATCTACGTGAACGAAACCACCCTCTACCTGGCTCAGGTGGGGGAACTGTTCAACAAAATCATCGAGGAATCCAAAACCTACATCCTCTCCGATGAGGTGATGCTGGAAAAGGCGAACCGCACCCGCTCCGGGGTCATCCTGTTCAGCCTGCTGGCCGCCGTTGTCGCCCTGGTCCTGGCCTATGTCATTTCCCGCCAGATCATCCTTCCCATCCGCAAGGGCGTGGAATTCACGGAAAAGGTGGCAGCGGGGGACCTGACGGCAAAGCTCGATCTCGACCAGAAGGATGAGATCGGACAGCTGGGCCATTCCCTGCAGCGGATGTCGGATCGATTGGGACACATCATCAACAACATCGTGAGCGGCGCCAACAACATCGCCGCCGCCAGCCAACAGATGAGCCAGACCTCCCAACAGATGTCCCAGGGAGCCACCGAACAGGCAGCCTCCACGGAAGAGATCTCCTCCACCATGGAGGAAACCATGGCCAACATCGAACGCAACACCGAAAATGCCATGCAAACCGAGAAAATTGCCCGCTCGGCCAGCACCGGCATCAGCCGGGTGTCCGGTTCAGCCGAGCAAAGCCTACAGGCCACCCGCGAAATTGCAGAGAAGATCGCCGTGGTCAACGACATTGCCTTGCAGACAAACATCCTGGCCCTCAATGCTGCCATTGAGGCCGCCCGTGCCGGAGAACATGGAAAGGGATTCTCGGTGGTCGCTGCGGAGGTTCGCAAACTGGCCGAACGAAGCAAACTGGCCGCCCAGGAAATCATCGAGCTGTCGGCCCACAGCCTGAACGTAACCGAGGAAGCCGGGAAGCTCATGGTGGACCTGCTGCCGGAAATCGAACGAACCGCCGCCCTGGTGCAGGAGATCACGGCGGCCAGCATGGAGCAAAACACCGGAGGCAACCAGGTGAACACAGCCATCCAGCAGCTGAACCAGGTGACCCAGCAAAATGCGGCGGCCAGCGAAGAAATGGCCACCAGCTCGGAAGAACTGGCCAGCCAGGCCGAACAATTGAAACAGGAGGTCGCCTTTTTCCGGACAGGTCACGGGCAGCAAGTCCAGGGCCGGATTCTCTCCCGCTCCCATCGGCCCCAGTTGCATGCCGGGAAAGCGGAATCCGGATCAAGCACTTCTAAAACGAAGGGGGTTCGTCTCGAACTGAGTGCCTGAGGATTGTTAAAAGTGTCCGGATGCGGACGGAACCGTTCCGCATCCGGTCATCTTTTCCAGACCGCCAGAAAGGGGAGAATTTGCTATCTATCTGTTATACTGCATTGTGTGCCTTTTGGCATGAAATGTGTTTTCCTTCCGGTGAAAACAAATCTTACGTCCTTTTACAATGCACCAACGGGTGATACAGTAAACATTCTTTTTTAGGTTTAAGTGGTTAGTTAAAAAGGGGTCTTGGTCGACCCCTTTTTTGTTTACCACCCCTGCTCCCGGAACAGCCGCATGATGTCCCGGGTGACGGGACCCGGACGTCCGTCTCCCACCGGGCGTCCTTCCACCCGGACCACCGGGGTGACGTCCCGGCCCGTGCTTGTCAGGAAGATTTCTTCGAAACCGTCCAGTTCAGCCACAGGAACGGGTTCCACACGGATTTCCGGAACCAGGCCGAGCACCTGCTTCCGGGTGATGCCTTTGAGGATGTTCCGGTCCGGGGTCACGATCACGTCCTTCTTCACGAAAAACAGATTGGCCCGGGACACCTCCGATATGAATTCATCGTGAAACAGGACATCCACCGCATCGTACGCTTTCAACTTGCCGCGCAAGGCCAGGGTGTTGAAATAATACAGGCTCTTGATCTCCGGGTTCGGGCGCACATAGGCCTGGCGGATCAGGGCGACGCCCTCGCGGAATGTGGAGTCGGGCGGCTTCTCCCAGGGCCGGTGCAGGATCAGCAGGTTGGGCGGACCCGTGACGCCGGCCAGATTGTCGGAGAATCCCCCCGTCACCAGCACCTTGAACCCGGCGTTGTCCAAGCGGTTTCCTTCCTGCAATGTCGAAAGAATGGACCGAAACCCGGTTCGGTCCACCGGCATCTCCAGGTCCGCCAGCTCCAGGGAACGAAACAACCGGTCCTCGTAATCTTCGAGCCAGGGGATGTCTCCGTTCCGGCTCCGGAAGAAATCGAAGATTCCGTAGCCCCGTTGAAATTGCAGGTCCGACACATGGAGGGACGCCCGTTCGTAGGGAAGGATCTCCCCGTTCAGATAACACAGATTGGTTGCCGTCATAAAAGAAGGGTTTTTCAGTTACCCCGGTCCAGGAGGCTTTGGATGGCTATGTACTCGGCCAGGGCGATGCTCTTGGAGGCCCGGGAGAGCTGGTAGTGGTTCTGGACGTAGGTGGATTCGGCCACTTCCATTTCCCGGAAGGTGAAGGTACCGACCGGACTCAGGTAATCGAGTTCGTCCCGGATCATTTCCATGGCCAGGGAATCGGTGACGAGCTTTGAAATCGCATCCACCCACTGCCGGGTGTCCTGCTTCAATTGGAGATCCACCTCCCTGTCCAGGATCACATCCCGGCCCGCACCCAGGTTGTCCTTGCCCTTGATTTCTTCAAGGGATGCACCCGGCTGCCCCAGGGACACGGCCATGTCGGCCTGGGTCTGGTCGATCAGTGCCTGCAGCGCCCCGGCTTTCGTATGAATGTCACGAAGGGCGGCTTGCAGGAGTGGATCCTCCATCCCCCCTGCCTCCCGGATCAGCCTCTCCGTTGCCTGTTCCGCCAGGGCGGCACGTTGCTCGCAAAGGCGGGTCTGATCCATGTGGAGATCGATGGTGTCCTTGGAAATGCGCACGTTGGAGAAGATCAGCACAATGGCCACCCCCACCAGCAACATGACCACATAGGGAAGAGTCGCTTTGTCCGTACCGCTCCGCTGGAAGACATTGACCACGTACAGGGGGATGAATCCGATGAGAATGAAGGCCACGCTTCCCAGGATCATTTTGTTGGCCCCGGGCCAGTGCATGATCTTGAACAAGGCGCCGGCCAAAAGAAACGCCAGGGTCAGGTACCCCACAATGGCGTACACCGGTTTCCGCTTTTCCTCCGGTTGCTCCTTGTGACTGGTGTAAAAATAGAGGGGAAGGAAGACCAGAACCACCAGGACGGTCCCGATGGTGATCAGCAAACCGGCTCCTGGCCAGTGCATGCGTTTGAAGAGACTCCCCACAATGGCGAGGATGGCCGAAGCCAGACCGAAGATGTATGTGAAATTTTTCATGCGTTGAAATCGTTTGTCAAGGTTGAGCAAGGTCTGGTGCTGGAGGACACGAATCTCCGCAGGGCTGAAAAAGGTGCAGGTCCGGGCATAGGACGTTTCAAAGTCCTCCCCGTCGCACATGCCTTCCTCCACCATGCAACAGACATGGTCCAGCACATCATCCAACAGCGGATCATAGGTCAGTCCGCCGGTTGTCAGGTCCCCCTTGATGCGCTCGTATTGCCCATCCAGCAAGGTCACTGACATGTCAGGCCGGTCCCGGTTTTAGAACATAGGTCAGGGTGTTCACGAAGTCGAAAAACTCATCCACCTTTTGCTCTGTCCACGACCGTCCGGTCTCGGTGAGAGAGTAATACTTCCGGACCCGCTTCCCGATGTACTCGGTTTCGGTCCGGATGTGTCCGTCCGCTTCCAGTTTGTGCAGAACCGGATAAAGTGCTCCGAATGTCAGCTTGATCTTCCCGGCGGAGAGCTCTTCCACCCGTTTGGTGATCTCATACCCGTACATCCGGCCGTTGTCGGCCAACAACTTCAAAACAATGGTTCGCAAGGTACCTTTGAGCAAATCATTTGCAATCATGAAGCAAATATATAATATTTTTATATATCACTATATTATATATGCATTTTTTTGAGAAAAGGGAAGCCGCGGAGAATGCGGTTCCCGGCCTACCGGATGTACTTCACCAATTCGGCGAGAAGTTCCTCCGGATCGATGGGCTTGGTGAGGTAGCCCTGGGTCATGGATTTCAGGCGGACCATGCGTTCGTCGTTCATGGCATTGGCGGTCTGGATCACCACAGGCACATTGTATTCCCGCTCCTTGATCTCCTGCATGGTTCGCTGGCCGTCCATTCCGGGCATGCGCAAATCCAGCAGGATGAGATCGGGAAGCCGGACGTCCAGGAGCATGAGAAGCGCCTCTCCGTCCCGGGCCTGGGCAACTTTGGCACCCTCGGCCGTCAGGATGTCGCGCAGAAGGATGTAGGACTCACGGTTGTCCTCCGCGATGTAGATCAGTTTCCCCTCCAAAATGCCTTTGCCTGCGGGCGGAGCGGGCACATGGGAAGCGACGATGCGTTCCTCCTCCTTCACCGAACAGGGAAAGCGGACAAAGAATTGCGAACCCACGCCCTCCTCGGATTCAATCCAGATGCTTCCCCCCATTTTTTCCACCAGCCCCCGGCTGATGTTCAGGCCCAATCCGGTGCCGGCAACATTGTCGTGGGTCTTGGCCTGCCGGAAACGCTCGAAGATCACTTCCTGCATGTCCGGGGCAATTCCACGGCCGCTGTCCTTCACATAGATAACCACCTGATCCTGTCCCTCCTTCTTCTCCAGGTAATACCCGAACTCGATGGTTCCCCGTTCCGTGAATTTGATGGCGTTGCTCATCAGGTTGAGGAAAATCTGTCGGAACCGTACTTCGTCGGTGGGCACATACCAGTGGTCTGTGTCCGGAGGAAAGGACGTGACGAGCTTCAGGTTTTCTTCTCCTTGAGACGCTGATCCTGTGATTCCAGCTCCATCACATCCCGCAGCAGGCGGTTGAGCTTGTGCTCCCGGATGTCGATTTTCAGTTCGCCGGCATCGATCTTGGACAAATCCAGGATGTCGTTGATCAGGTCGAGCAGGTGCTTGGCCGCGTTGTCGATGAAGGTCAGGTACTGGTGAACGCTTTTGGGATCCCTTCCCCCCCGCAGCAGCAGCGAGGAAAAGCCGACGATGGCGTTCATGGGGGTCCGGATCTCATGACTCATGTTGGCCAGAAATGCGGATTTGAGGCGGTCGCTCTCCTGGGCCCGGTTTTTGGCTTCCACCACTTCGCTGTTCAACTCCCGGATCCGCTCGTTTTGCTCCTGCAGGTCCAGATTCTCCTGCAGCTCGTCGATCATCATGTTCAGCCCCATGGCCAGGGCATCGAATTCGTCGTTGGTCCCCGACATCCGCGCCTGGGCCGTGTAATCGCCCTGGATCACCTGCCCCATGACCTCCAGCAGATTCTCGATGCGGTCCTGAGCCTCCTCCCCGTCCATGCAGGGCAACCCTCCTATGTGTTCTCTCTCCTGATCCATTGCAGTGCCGACTTCTCGTCGTTGAAAAACTTCGCTTCGTTCCGGGCAAAGGTGCTGAGCACCATGTTCCCTACCAATTTGGCCAGCGGGTGGGCGCCGTACAGGGCAACCCGCTCCGTGGTCTCCATCTCTCCCAGCTGTTTGTATACCCGGCGGGCCATGGGGGAGGCCTTTCCCGTCTGGTTGATGTCAATCAGATAACGGATTTTCCCCCCCACAATATTGTGGGCTTTTTCGTGAAAATCCAGGAACCCTTGCGCAATGGCGTCGTCTTGTTCACCGATTACGGTGATGTGCACAATGCGATCCTCCCTGATCACCACCTTGTTCGTTCCAACATTGTATTCATCCATCGGCTCCAAACCATGTACACATCCTCATTTACATCACAAGAAACGTACCAACCTACACTTCCTTCCCCTTGACATCCATTCCATGCAACACCCATTCCATGGCCTGTTCTTCCTGGTCGAAGAAACGGGCGTTGTCCTTCCCAAAACTGCTGAGAACCATGTTTCCGATGAGTTTGGCCATCGGATGCGCCCCAAAAACAGCGACCTGTTCGGTGGTCTCCAACTCTCCCAGTTGCTTGAAGATCCGCCTTGCCTTGGGGGAAATCTTCCCGCACCGGTTCATGTCGATCAGAAAATTCACTCGGCCACCGAAGTGCCGAAGTGCCTTCTCATTGTACCGCAAATAGCCGGCACCGGTTTCTTCCGTTTGATCGCCGATGGCAACCACATGGAAGATCCGAAACGGTTTCAGGTAGATCTCGTTTTCGCCAAGCAGGAATTTCTCCATCGGTGTCGCAATGCCCGGGTTTCCCCTCTTCACAAATCTACGAGAAAATCAAGGAAATGTTTCCCTGAATTGGGTGAAAGTCACTCCGCAAGCCAGGCTTCTGCGCGGGGCCTGTCCGGAAAGAACCGGGAATTGTCGTTGCCGAAGCTTTTCAACACCAGGTTGGCATAGTGGCGGGACAGGGGATGGGTCCCATAGACAGCCACTTTTTCTGTCTCCCCGGCAAGTGCCAACCCCTTCACCATCCTCCGGGCCTTCGGGCTGATCTTGCCTGCCCCGTTCATGTCGATCAGGTAGCGGACCCGTCCCCCGAATTCCCGGACAGCATGGTCGTGCAATGCCAGGTACCCTTTCGCGATTTCATCGGTCTGCTCACCATGGAGAACCAGGTGAACGGTCGCCGACGGCAGGAGTTCGTAGGTGTTTTCGCCGATTTGGATTTGCTTCATCTCTGTTTCTCACATTTCTATTTCACCTCGGGATCGCAAAGGTAAGGAAATTGTGCAAAGGCATTCCCGGCCCCACTTCAACAAACCGTTTTTGGAGCCGGCTTCCCAGCCGAGGTTTTCAGCCAATCCTCTGCCTGCTCCTTGGTCGGGAAAAACCTGGAGTTGTCCCGGCCAAAACTGCTCAACACCAGATTGGCATAGAATTTGGCCAGGGAATGGGCACCGAAAACGGCCACCTTGCCCGTATCCATGGAAAGGGCGAGGTCTTTGACCATCCGGCGGGCTTTGGGTGTCACTTTGCCTGCCTGGTTCATGTCGATCAAATAATCGATGGGGCCTCCGAATTTCGCAAGTGCCAGTTCGTGATTGTCCTGAAAGGAGCGGGCGATTTCCGCTGTTTGTTCTCCGCGAAGGATGATGTGAATGATCCCGGAGGAACGAAAAAACACCTCATTCTCCCCCACCATGTATTTCTCCATGTCGTTCCTGACTTTACCCCGGTGTACGAAGAGGAGGCGGAAAGGTTACTTCACAGGTGGTCCCGCCTCCGTCAGGGTTTCCAGAAAAAGTTTGTAAATCCTGCGATATTCATCGGTCCAGCTGCTGGCCTCCCGGAAGCCGTGCCCTTCCATGGGGAACACCGCCAGTTCCCAGTTCTCCTTCTCCAATTCGATGAAACGCTGCGACAGGCGGACGATGTCCTGGAAGTGGACATTTGTATCCACCATGCCGTGCAGCATCAGCAGGTTTCCTTCCAATCCCTCCGCGTAGTATATGGGAGAGCTCCGTCGGTAGGCCAGGCTGTCTTCCACGGGAGTGTTCAGGATGGCCGAGGTGTACCCGTGGTTGTAGTGGGCCCAGTCGGTGACCGAGCGGAGGGCGGCGCCGCTTCGGAAGGTCCCCGGCGAAGTGCACAGGGCCATCAGGGTGAGAAACCCTCCGTAGGACCCCCCGTAGATCCCGATCCGACCGGCGTCCACCCCCATCTCCTCCACCAGATAGGCGGCCCCGTCCACCTGATCGTCCAGGTCTGCGCCTCCCATGTGCCGGTAAATGGCCGTTCGCCAGTCCCTTCCGTAGCCGGAGCTGGCCCGGAAATCCAGGGCCAGGACAGTGAATCCGTTGTCGGCCAGCAGCTGGTGAAACATATGCTCCCGGTAATAGGACGGCCACCAGCGGTGGACATTCTGCAGGTAGCCTGCCCCGTGCACGAACAGGACGGCGGCCCCGTTTCCCTTCCCGTCCCGCGGCTTGTACAGACTTGCCGGCACGCGGGCACCGTCCCGGGCGGGAACGAAGACGATTTCCGGAGATTGCCAGGGGTAGGCACGAAAGGCTTCCGTGGTGGATTCGGTGACCTGCTTCATGTCCGCCCCCGGCCGGTTGGGCATCACGTAAAGCTCCCAGGGACTCGTGTTCGTGGAAAACCGCACGGCCAGCCAGGCTTCGTCGGGCGAGAGGGTCACTTCGTGCCCTCCTTCGGCCCGGGTGATCTGCACCATCGGTCCTCCTTTGGCGGGCAGGTGGTAGAAATGCTGTTCGAAGGGACTTTGTTTGTTGCTGGTTACATAAAAGGTCTTCCGGTCCCGGGAGAGGCGCACCTGCTGGATTTCGAATTCGCCCCGGGTGAGGGCCCGGATGGTTCCGTCCGACACATCGGCGGTGTACAGATGGGAATATCCGCTTTCTTCCGACTGGAACCAGACCGTGGACTCATCGATCCACCCCAGGGCGCCCCGGTCCATCCACCCGATCCCCGGTCCGCCGATCCAGGCATCGTCGTGCTGGCGATCGATGGGCCGGAGTGTTCCATCGGTCCGGTCCAGTGTCATGATCCACCGGTCCTTTTGATCCTCCGAATGGATGTCCACCACGGCCCTTCCTCCGTCCGAAAACACAGGTCGGCCGATGATTACCTCCCGTGCCTGCTCGAAGGTATCCACCCAGGCGGACGGATCCTTTGCATACTCCCTCAGGTACGCCGGCTTGTCCCGGATGCCGGGGATGCGGGTCGGATCGACCCGGTAGGCCGTGTCCCTTTCCCGGTCGAAAATCCAGGTCTCATGCCTGTCCTGCGGACCGCCCACCTTGGCCCGTGCCGGAAGTTCCCGGGTGTAGCCTGTTCCCGTTACATAGTCGGGTACCTGGGTGTTCCTGTCGCCTGCCGGCACCACCACATGGTACACCACGTGCCGGAGGTCGGGGGCAATGTCCATCTCCCGCAACTGCCTGTTCTCCAGGTACACCGCCTTGGGCCTGGAAAACTCCAGGGCCTTTTCCCGGGTCTTCCGGCTCTCCTCCTCCCCTTTCCGTTCGGCAAGAATCCCGATGACGGCCATCTGGTCCCTTTCCAGCCAGGCCTCCTGTTCTCCAGTCGGTTCGGATCGTTCCGCTCCGGCCACGAAGTTTGTCAGTTGGGTGGTGCTTCCGTCCCCGATGGACCACCGATACAGATTGTTCCCGGCCCGGTAGATGACCGAACCCTGGTCGCCGGAAAACTGCGGATCCGACTCCCGCTCCAGGGTGTTCGTGATCCGGCGCACCTCGGAGGTGTTCCGATCCAGCAGGAACAGGTCGCCCTGGCTGGCATAGACTTTCCGGCTGTGGTCGCGGGATTCATCCCCATCCTCGGGAAGATCCCTCGTTTCGGCGGGCGTCAGCTTCCGGATGTCTCCCGTGGTCCGGTCGGCGCCATAGGTCGATCGCAGGGTGTCCCCGTCCGGATTCCATGAAAAATAGATGGTTCGGCTGTCCTCCGACCACCGGATCGAGGTGGGAAGGCAACCGGTGAAGTCTTCCCCCCGCATGATCTGCCCGATGGAGAGGGCGGATTGGTTGGGAACCTGGGAGGTTGCCGGGATCGACAAAACACAGAAGAGGACGAGGAAAAGGAAGGTCTTTTTCATGGGAAACCGATTGATTCTATAGAATGGAAGGACCAAGGTACGCATTCAAGCTGAGAAACCGGGGGAGGCGAAGGGGTGGGGCCTTGAAAGCGAGCTTTCGGCTCTCCCCGGCTCGGGTTACTCGCCTCCCGGGGGAGGCTCGTGAGCCGGGGGGAGGGTTCCCTTCAGGCCCAAGAAGCCGCCGGACAGCTGCGCTGTCCCCCTGGCTTTTGCTGTGGGGCCTTGAAAGCGAGCTTTCCGGCCCCACGGCAAAAAAGCCACCAAGCGCCGCTTGGCAGCTTTTGGGCCTGGGTGGAAGACTGGTTCGAACCGGCGACCTCTGGAACCACAATCCAGCGCCTCAACCGACTGAGCTACATCCACCGTTTGGGTGTGCAAATGTACAAATTTTTTTATTCCACAGCTTCCCCAGCCGCATTTTCTTCGTCCAGGATGGTTCGAAAAATCCGGCCGTATTCAGCCACAATCTTTTGCTGTCCGAAACGGTCCAGGGCCGATTGCCGGAGCCGGTCAGCGGGGAAGTCGGTCCGCCGGCGGATGATCTCCTTCATGGCGCCGGCCAGGGCTTCCACATCTTCCGGATCAACCAGCAAACCCTGTTCCGCCCCCACGATGTGTTCGGGTCCGCCCGACCGCGTTGCCACCACCGGAAGTCCGGCCGCCAGGGCCTCGATGAGCACCACGCCGAAGGCCTCGTACCGGGAAGGAAGCACAAAGGCATGGGCCGTCCGGTATTCCTCCTTCATCTGTTCCCGGCTGAGCCGTCCGGAAAGTCAACGGCCTGCGACAGGCCCAGGGCTCTGGCCTGCGCTTCCAGTTCGTCCCGCAACTGCCCCGTCCTGCCAGCCGGAGGCGCACGGAAAGACCGTCCTCCGCCAGCAGGGAGAATGCCCGGAGCAGGACATCCAGTCCCTTCACATGTTCGAACCGCCCCGCCCAGAGGAAGACAAAGGGAACCGCTCCCCGGCCCGGATCCCCGGGTTGAAACAAGTCCTCCCGGATCATGTTGGGCAGGATCTCGCAGACGGCGGCGGCTTCCGGCGCCACCGCCTGGATGCCCGGCAAAAGGCTGCCTGAAACCAGCACCAGCCGGCTGCAGGAAGAAAAAGCCCGTTGGAAAAAAGGCAGATGGTACGGCCGGACCATGGCCCGGGCCTGGGGGGTGCTCCAGACAAAGAAACTCCGGTGCTCGGTGAGCACGAAGGGAATGCCGTGTTTATCCCGGATCCGGGCCGCCGCCACCCCTCCCCAGGTGACACTGTGGGCGAGGACTGGGATCGGGCCGGCCGAAGCGCATTGCGTATTGTTCGTACAGCCTCAGGCAGGCCCCGGTCCAGCGCCGGATGTGCAGGGGTTCGTTCCCGGAAGTTTGAGGTAGGATTTGCGGACCACCCGCAACCCCTCCTCCTCCCGCACCCGGAACCCTCCCAGGGCGGAAACGCCCTCCTTCCGGATCATCCGCAGTCCCACCGTCCGCAACACCAGCACATCCACCTTCCAGCCGCCGGTTCTCAGGGCTTCGCTGTGCTCCTTGAAGAAATACCCCCCGTCGGGCGGGTACCAGGACGGCACGACCAGGATGCGTGGGACGGGCTGGCTCATGGCGTTGGTGGGATTGGGCCGGTGTTTCACCAGATGAAGATACCACAAAAGGACTGATCAGGAGCATGACCGTGCTCGCTCCGCTGAATAGTGCCAGGGAAAGGAACACATCGTCCCGCATCACCCCCGCCCACAGGCCGCCCAGCCGGAGGATCATTTTGATGCCGTCGAGGATCATGGCCCCCCGCTGCCGCTTGTACAGGTCCGGCACGAAGGAAAGAGGCATCACCAGTGCGGTCATGAACAACCAGGGCAACAGGATCCGGGCATACCGGCCCGCCTCCAGCCAGGTATCGGAGAAAAGAAAGGAAAAGACCTCCGGGGCAAACAAAGCCATCAAAAGAAAGGGCAGCGCCAGGATCTGAATGCTTCGTTTCAGGAAAAGCCGGATGCCCGGCAGAAGATCTTCTTCCTGGTGTTTTTTCTCCACAAACCGCTGGAACATAACCTGGTAGAACGCACTGGCCACCAGGTTGACCGGACGGTAGAGAACCATGTAGGCAAAGGTGTAAAGTCCGGCCTGGGCGGTGGAAAACTGGCCGTTGAGGACGAACACGGGAAAGGCACCCGACAGGTTGTTGATGAGTCCCTGCCAGAGGTTGTAGCGGGGAAACAACCGGTATTCCCGGGCCAGGCGTTTCATTTCCGCAATCCGGATCGGTTCCCCGGTCCGTCGGAGCAGGGGAAGGTGAAAGATGAGAAACACCAGAAGTCCGGCCAACTGTCCGAACACCACCCCGATGATCAGTCCGGCCGCCCCGGCCAGAAGAAGCCCCAGAACCAGTTTCAACAGGGCATTGCCCACACTCTGGACCACGTTGGCCCGGGCAATGAGCCCGTAGGCTTTGCCCCGGTTGGCATGGTTCCGGTATGCCTGAAACAGACCCACCAGCACCGTGGACAGAGGCAGGAACCAGAGCCAGGGACCGATGGCGTCGTTTCGGAGCCAGACCAGCAGGTGGCCGTGGAGCAGCAGCAACACAATCCACAGGAAGGCCCCCAGGGTCACGCTGATGACATTGCACAGGGCCAAAACATGAAGCGCCTCCTTTTCGGATCGGGGAAGCAGGATGGCCGAAGTTCATACTTTGCCGTGGAAAACAGGATGGTGATGTTGAGGATGTTCATGTACAATCCGAAGACACCGAAATCCTCTTCGCTGTAAAACCGACTGATTACCAGGTAAATAAGAATGGAAACCAGTTGCGCCAGGCCGGTCCCCGTGAGCAACGTGGTGACATTCTTGAAGAATTCATTCTGCCAGAGCTTGCGCAGAAACGGATGCATGTCCAAAAGTACACATTAAACTGCAATTCTGTCAGGGTTCCGGATCCTCCGGTTGTATGGCATATCATTTGCCGTAGCCCATGCCAAGGAAACAACTATCTTTGACCAAACATTTTTCATCATGAAACTCATGCGATCGTCCAATCCCGTGATGTCGGGACGGATTTTTGAACAAACTGGAATACAAACCGGTCAGGGTGCTGCCATGAGCATTCCCGGGACCCTCAACAAAGTCGGAATCATGTTGCTGCTGGTGATTGCCGCCGCAGCCTATACCTGGAAGATGGTCCTCACGGGCGATCCGGTTTCCGTCAACCGGCTGACCATGGTGGGCGCCATCGGCGGTTTTGTCATGGCCCTGATCACCGCCTTCCGCCCCCAATCTTCTGCCATCACCGCGCCCATCTACGCCATCCTGGAAGGGTTGTTCCTCGGGGCCGTGAGCGCCATGATCAACGCCATGTATCCGGGCATCGCCTTTCAGGCCGTGATGCTGACCATCGGCACCCTCTTCACCATGCTCTTCCTGTACCGGACCCAACGCATCCGGGCCACGCCCCGCTTCCGCCGGGGGATCATGATGGCCACCGGAGCCGTATTCTTTGCCTACCTGATCAGCTGGATCCTCAGCTTGCTGGGCATGCCCGTGGGCTTCATGCATTCGGGTGGACCGCTCGGCATCCTGATCAATCTGGTGATCGTGGGCATTGCCGCCCTGAACCTGATCCTGGATTTCGATTTCATTGAAAAGGGATCGGCCATGGGTGCGCCAAAATACATGGAATGGTACGGGGCCTTCGGATTGATGGTGACCCTGATCTGGCTGTACATTGAATTTCTGAGGCTGCTGTCCGGCTTCGCGGGCCGGGATTGACCCACAGACATAACAAGGGGCTATGACGGAGCTGGAACGCTATTTCTCTCCCTTCCGGGAGCAAATTGTCGGGGTGGACGAGCACTTCGAGTCCCCCTACGGCAGGCAGCGGATCCTGTATGCCGACTGGATCGCCTCGGGCCGGTTGTATGACCCCATCGAACGGAAGATCCGGGAGGAGTTCGGGCCCTACGTGGCGAACACCCACACCGAAACCACCACCACCGGGACGCTGATGACCAAGGCCTACCGCCGCTCCCACCAGCTGATCAAAAAACATGTGAATGCGGGGCCCAACGATGTGATCATCACGGCCGGATTCGGCATGACCGCCGTGGTGAACAAGCTGATGCGGATCCTCAGCCTGAAAGGGTGCGGGGGTGCAGGAAACACCTGCGTGAAGACCCACGACCGACCCGTCGTCTTCATCACCCACATGGAGCACCATTCCAACCACACCTCCTGGTTTGAAACGGTGGCGGACGTGGTGATGCTCAACCCGACGGAAGATTTGCGTGTGGATCTGGACGACCTGCGGCGGAACCTGGAGGCATACAAGGACCGGACCTTCAAGATCGGCTCGTTCACGGCCTGCTCCAATGTCACCGGCGTGCATACCCCCTACCACCAGATGGCACGGCTCATGCACGAGTTCGGCGGAGTGGCCTTCATTGATTTCGCAGCCAGCGCCCCCTACATGCACATCGACATGCACCCCGACGACCCCATGGAAAAGCTGGATGCCGTCTTCTTCTCCCCCCACAAATTTCTCGGGGGACCCGGTTCCTCGGGGGTGCTGATCTTCGACAAGGCCATGTACAGCGCCCAGGTTCCGGACAATCCGGGAGGCGGCACGGTCGACTGGACCAACCCCTGGGGCAAGTACAAATACGTGGATGACATCGAAGCAAGGGAGGACGGCGGCACGCCGGGATTTCTGCAATCGATCCGGGCCGCGCTGGCCCTGGAGCTGAAACAACAAATGGGCGTGGACAAGATCATGGCCCGGGAGAAAGAGATGCTGGAAATCGTCCTGCCCGGCCTCCGGGCCATTGAAGGCATCGAAATCCTGGCCAACGGCGAGGACGATCGTCTGGGCGTGGTCTCTTTCTACCATCCCGGCATCCATTTCAATTTGTTCGTCACCCTGCTCAACGACCGCTACGGCATCCAGACCCGGGGCGGTTGCGCCTGCGCCGGCACCTATGGCCATTTTCTGTTGCAGGTGTCCTACGACCAATCCCAGGAGATCACAGACAAGATCAACCACGGCGACCTCTCGGAAAAGCCCGGGTGGGTGCGCTGGTCGCTCCACCCCACCATGACCAACGGGGAAATCCACACGGTCCTTCAGGCCATCCGGGAAATTACGGAAAACCACATGGAATGGCAAAAGGATTACGTGTACGTCCCCCGGCGAAACGAATTTGTGCATGCGCACCACCAGAAGGAATCCCCGGAAGACCAGAGGATGAACGCCTGGTTCCGGCTTGACTGAGCACATGGAAATTATTCAGGTGAACGACAGGGCAAGCGAGAAGGCCTTCCTGGATCTGCCTCGCCTGCTGTACCGGAACGACCCCAACTTCGTCGTTCCCTTCGATCGGGAGGTCAAAAGCGCTTTCGACCGGAGGAGCAACCCCTATTTCCACCACGGCGACGCCCGCCGGTGGATTGTGCGGGATCACCGGAAAAAGGTGGTGGGACGGATCGCCGCCTTCTACGACAAAGCCAAGGAGGAGGCCGATGTGGTCAAATGCGGCGGATGCGGCTATTTCGAGTGTGTGGACGACCTCAGGGTGTCGGGGCTTCTCTTCGACACCGCCCGGCAATGGCTGGAGGAACAAGGTTTCGAAGGCATGGACGGCCCTGTCAATTTCGGGGAGAACGACACCAACTGGGGTTGCCTGGTCCACGGGTTCATGCCCCAGGGACTCGGAATGACCTACAATTTTCCCTACTACCGGAATCTTTTCGAATCCTACGGTTTTCAGCTCTATTACCGCCAGTACAGCTTCCACCTCGATCTCACCCGTCCTTTCCCCGAACGGTTCTGGAAGATCGCCGAATGGGTGCACACACGAAAGGATTTCAACTACAAATATGTAGACCTGAATCATTTGGATGATTTTGTCCGGGACTTTGTCCTCATCTACAACCAGGCCTGGCCCGGATTGCGGAGCGATTTCACCCCCATGGATCCCGCGTCCCTGTACGATGAATTCCGGAAAATCAAGGCCATCCTGGATCCGGAGCTCATCTGGTTCGCCTACCACGGAGACGAACCCATCGCATTTTTCATGTTCCTGCCCGATGCCCACCAGATCTTTCGGCACCTCAACGGCAAGCTGCACCTGTGGAACAAGCTGCGTTTCCTTCGGATGAAGCGGCAGGGGATCATCGACCGGCCCGGGGGACGGTGGCCGGCGTGGTTCCAAAATACCAACGGTCGGGGGTGGAATCCGGGATATTTTTCGAGATGAAAAAGGTCATGGACCACAAGCCGGAATACAAAGAATTCGAGCTGTCCTGGGTGGGGGATTTCAACCCGAAGATGATCGCTCTGTACCAGGCGACCGGGGCGGTTCATGCCAAAACCCACCACACCTACCGGTGCCTTTTCAAACCCGAAAAACCGTATTCTCGCTTCATGCCCGATTCCGGCATCATCATATTGTGAAAATTGTTTTGAAATTCTGAGAATGTTTATTAGTTTTGCAATCCGTTTTTAGGAACGTTTCGGTTGAAACACAAGGCATCATGAAAAAAGACATACATCCAAAGAACTACAGGCTGGTGGCATTCAGAGACATGTCCAATGGCCAAACCTTTGTCACCAAGTCTGCGGCTTCTTCCAAAGAGACCGTAAAATTGGATGACGGCGTGGAATATCCTCTCATCAAACTGGAGATCTCCAACACCTCCCACCCGTTTTACACCGGCAAGATGAAACTGGTCGACACCGCCGGACGTGTGGACAAATTCATGAACCGGTACAAGTCGCATCTCGACAAGAAGAAAAAATAAGCATTGCATCAGCTTTGCATGAAAGGCCGTCCCCGGGGGACGGCCTTTTTTTTATACTTTTAAAACAAAAAATGTCCGTGATCCTTTTCGACGACCGCTCCTGGGACAACCTGCTTCCTCTGACCTACACCCGTCCCGTCGCCCAACTTCGGGTGGGCATCCTCACCGTCGCGGAAAAATGGGAACGGGTGTACGGACAACCGGCCTCCTGGATCACCCGGCCCCATCTGAGGGAAAAATTCCCGGTCGCACCGGGAACCGGTGACCTGCTCGTCAACGGATCCCTGTTGCCCGAACCGGATGTGTGCAACGCCATCGGGGCCTTGCGGCCTGGAGAGGCGCTGAAACAGGGTGAAACCCTCCTGGCGGTGCGCCAGGCAGAGGTCGATCCGGCCGATTTCCGGGCCGAAGACTTCCTTCCCCGTGCTGCGGATTATCCGGGGGTTGTCGATCGAATCGCCCATCCCTGGCATATCTTTCTCCTCAACGGTCAGGAAATTGCCCGGGATTTCGAACGCATTGCTCACGGGCGGACCAGCGCTCCCCTGCCCGCCGGGGTCACTTGCGACAATCCGGACAGGGTGTTTGTGGAGCCGGGGTTCCGGGGCAACCACTTTCTGATCAGCACATCGGCTGGACCGGTTTACCTGGGCAGGGACAGTGAAATCATGGAGGGATCCCTCATCCGGGGCCCCTTCGCCCTCTGCGAGGGAGCCGCCGTCAAAATGGGTGCAAAAATCTACGGACCCACCACCCTGGGCCCATACAGCAAAGCGGGGGGAGAAATCACCAATTCCATCTTCCTGGCAAACTCCAACAAAGCCCATGACGGGTACCTGGGAAATTCGGTGCTGGGGGAATGGTGCAACCTGGGCGCCGACACCAACACCTCCAACCTGAAGAACAACTACGCGGAGGTGAAACTCTGGAATTATCCGGCCGGCCGGTTCCTCCCCACGGGCCAGCAGTTCTGCGGCCTCATCATGGGCGACCACTCCAAGGCCGGCATCAACACCATGTTCAATACGGGAACGGTGGTGGGCGTTTCGGCCAACATTTTCGGTCCCGGATTTCCTCGGAATTTCATCCCCTCGTTCAGCTGGGGAGGTGCGGGCGGCATGAGTGTCTACCGCCTCGACAAGGCCCTGGAGACCGCACGGATCGTCCTTCGCCGGCGGGACCTCGAACTGGATCGGGCCGATGAAAGGATCCTTGAGCACGTCTTCCGGGTCTCGGAAGCGTACCGGACGTAGTCCGGATCCTACTTCATCAGCAATTCGTCGAAATCCTCGGACAGTTTGATGTCCTTCTGCCAGTCGTACAGGGTCATGGCGCGAAGGTTGTAGAAGTAATCCCAGTAATTGCGGAGGGCTTCCACATAGCCGCGGCGGGCCACGTCCTTTTCTTCCAGGGCCACGTTCAGATCCAGCACGTCGATTTTCCCGATGAGGAACCGCTGCTTGCTCACCTCATAGCGCAGGTCGGCGATGGTGTCGGCCTTGGCCGCGATGCGCACCTGGTCGTCCTGGAGGTTGAACTGCATGACCTGGAGAAACACGTTTTCATTGAACTCGATCTGGGTCTGCCCGACATTGGTCTTGACCACCTCTTCGGCCGACTGGGCCATGCGGTAGCGGCCCCGTCCCTGACCCCAGTCCAGGATGGGGACCTGGATCCCCACTTCCACCCGCTGCTGGTTGTTTGGATTCTGATAGGCCAAAGGCAGGTCCTGGGCATACTGGCTCAATCCCACCTGGGCGAACAGGTCGGCCTGCAAACCCCGCTGCGAACGGGCCTCGGCAACGGCCTGCCTTGCCTCCAGCAACTGACGCTCCATGTTCAGGATCTCCGGATTGTTGGCCTTGGCCTCGGCCAGAACCCGGGCAAAATCCACTTCCATGGCCGGGATGTCCCGGGGCATGACCAGCTCCACGCTCACCCGGTCGTTGAACCCCAGGAAGGAGCGCAACCGGGACCGGCGGAGTTCCAGGTCGATGGTGGATTCGTTCAGGGCTGCTCCGGCGTTCAGGTAGCTGAGCTCCATTTGCAGCAACTCGTTCTCCGCAATGGTTCCCAGCTGGTACCGGCCCGTGGCGATCTGATAAAGCGTGTCGTTGTTTGCGTAGTTCTTCCGGGCGATCTCCAGGTTGATTTGCGCCAGGGCCAGGTCGAAGAAGTAATTCACGGCCCGCTGGCTGACTTCCTCCATGGAATTGATGTAGGTCAGTTTGGCCTCCTCGTATTTCATGGGTTCGATCTGCTTCTGCCATTTGAACTCGTTGTACCCGTTGATGGGCTGCATGAATCCAACCGTCACCGGATAGGCCAGGTAAGTGGTGGGGGGATCGTCTCCGAAGTTGTCGTTTCGCTGCAACTCGGAAGACACAAAGATGCGTCCCCCGGTGAAGGTCACGTTCTGGATCATCTGCAGATCGAGTCCGGTCTGCATGTTGGACGTGCTCACGAACTTCTCGGAACCGTCGGGCTGGGTCACACTCTCCATGGTGTTCCTCAGGTTGGGAAGGGTGGTGTTGAGCGTGAGTCCGGGCAGGGTACTGGCCTTGTAGGTCCGGAATTCCCAGTAGCTCTGCCGAAGCCTGTGCCGCGACAACAGGGCCATCAGGGATTGCTCATGGGCCAGGTCGATCACCTCGTTGAGGGAAAGAACCTTCTTTTCTTCCGAAACAACGTCCTGGGCCATGCCGTTCACCAGCAGGCCCGACAACAAGAAAAACAAAGCGATGCGTTGCATGATTCTACTCATATCTTAAGGATTCGATGGGATCGCGTTCGGAAGCCCGTTTGGCCGGGGAATAGCCGAAAATGACACCCACCGAAGCGGAAACAACAAAGGAAATGATCACGCTGATGGGCGTGACAATGGTTAAAATGCCTGCAAACTTGGTGATCAGGAAGGAGGCGACGACGCCGATGAGCACACCGAGCAAACCGCCGATCACGGAAATGAGCACGGCTTCGGCCAGGAACTGGACCACGATGTCCATTTTCTGGGCTCCGATGGCCAGGCGGGTCCCGATCTCCTTGATGCGTTCCATCACCGAGGCAAACATGATGTTCATGATGCCGATGCCGCCCACGAGAAGGGAAATGCTGGCGATGGCCCCCAGGACGATGTTGAAGATGTCCTTGGTCCGCTGTTCCTGTTTGAGCAGCAACTCGGGCACGGTGATTTCAAAGTCCTTCACCTCCTCGTGGCGTCGCAGCATGAGCCGGGCCAGCATCTCGGTGGAGGCCGACAACTGATCCGACTCCTCCACCTGAACCACGATGCGATCCAGCTGGTGGTAGTTGCTGGAGGAATTCTGGGTCACGTTGGTGCTGATGGCCATGGCCATGCGGGGACCCCGCGTGCTCACCCCCTCGCTCCCCTTGATCCGGGAAGCCACAAGGGCCCGGTTCTGGTACCGGAGCAACATGGTTTTGGTGGGTACGTACACGTTGTCGTTCATCACGTTCACCCCCACGTTCTCGAAGCGGGTGAGGTCCATGCTGTTCCTCTCCAGCACGCCCACCACCTGAAGCCAGACCTGGTCGAATTTGATGTACTTGCCCACGGGATCTTCCGAGCTGAAGAATTTCTTCCGGATGTTGGCCCCGATGACGCACACCGGGATGCCGTTCTCCTCCTGGTAGGCATTGAAGAAGGAACCGTGATCGAGGGGAAGGTTGAAAATTTCGAAGTACTCGTTGTTTACCCCGAGCAACTTGGCCGATGCCCGTTTCCCGTCCTTCACCACATAACTGTTCATGGCAATCTCCGGGGAGATCATCCGCACGGTGGGCAACACCTCCCGGATGGCAATCACATCCTCTTCGGTGAGTCCGGGCGAAAACTTCTTGGATTGCTTTTCCCCCGACTCCTCTTCCTCGTCCGAGGAAGCTTCGACGATGGGCGTGATCACGATGTTGTTCACACCCACCATCTTGATCTGGTCCAGGATCTCCTGCTGGGCACCCCGGCCGATGGCCAGCATGGTGATCACCGCGGCCACGCCGAAGATGATCCCAAGGGCCGTCAGGATGCTCCGCATCTGATTTGCCATGATGGACTCGATGGCAATCAGGATGTCATGAAAATATCTGCTCATACCGTTTGCTTAACCCTGTGTTGGCGGGGTACCGGCGGGCCGCTGCCCCGGAGTGCCCTGGAATTGGCCGGGCTGACCGGGCTGACGGTTCTGCCGCTCTTCCTGCCGTTGGTGCTGTTCTCGGCGCTGGCGCTCCTCTTCGGCTTTTTTGGCCTTGATCACTTCCATGAGCTCCAGTCCGGCGTACTTAAAAGTTTCCGATTCCTCGGGGATGGACAGGTAAAGCTTGTCTCCCTTGGCCAGCCCCTGCTCGATGATGATGTGGTTCTCGTTGGAGGCTCCCAGCACCACCACCTGCCGTTTCCCGGTCCGGGTGTAGACGAAGGTAACGCTGTCGTTGGCATGGACCGCTTCCAGCGGAACATACAGGACGCTGTCCAGCACCTGGGTGATTACCTGGTTGCTGGTGGTCATGGAGGGTCGGAGGATGGAATCCTTCTCGTTGATTTCGATCTTGACCTCAAACACTTTGGCATCGGTGTTGGGCAGCTGCTGTCCGATGTTGGCCACTTCCACCACCTCGCCCGAATAGGCTTTCTCGGGGAAGGCATCCACGCCGATGCGGACCTGTTGCCCTTTTTTCAGCTTGCTGATGTCGATCTCGTTCACGTAGGTCATGGAGATCATGGTCGACATGTCGGGGAGGGTGGCCACAGCCAGATCCCAGGTGTTGATTTCCGAACCCGCCGTTCGCTTGGTGCCGTCCCAGTCCCGCTTGTAGATCACCATCCCGTCGGAAGGCGCAAAAATGTCGAACTGGTCCATGACGACTTCCATTTCTTCCTTGCTCCGCTGCTCCCGGGCCATGTTGAGCTCCGCTTCCCGCATCTCGGCCCGGGCCTGCTGCACGCGCAGGCTGTAATTCTTCTCGGACTGGTCATAGGCGCGGGTTGCTTTTTCCAATTCGATCTCCGCCTGCCGGATGGTGGCCGGCGGTTCAAACTTGGATTGCTCCAGTGCGATTTCCGCTTCCTCCATGGCAAAGCGCAGGTTCACCAGCTCGTCCCGAAGCTCCCGGAGGGTCATGGTGGTGTCGAGCTTGGTTCGCATGTATTCGGACTCCCTGGTTTCCAGCGCATCGAGGATGTCTTTCAGGGAATTGTCTGCCTCGGACCGGTCCAGGGTGGCAACCCAGTCGCCCGAATCCACCACCGTTCCTTCCGGAATCAGGTCCTGGATGGTGATGGTCCGGATCCGGAGGTTGCGGCTCCGCAGCCGGGAAGGACCCGTGATTTCCGTTTCGCGGATGGCTTGGAGTTCTCCCGTCACCATCACGGAAACTTCAAAACGCCCCTTCTCCACTTCGGTCTCCAGCACGACAGCCTTGTCTTTTCCCGAAAGGGCTGAATACAGGATCAGTCCCAGGACGACAACCGCGACCGAAGCAATGGCGTAAATTGTTCTTCGTTTCATGAATGATCTATGATTTACCGGTTTGTGTGTATTGTTGAATGGTCGATTTCGCTTCTTCTGCCAGCCGGTTGGCTTCTTCCTCCGTCCGGGCTTCCGCATACAGGCGGATGATGGGTTCGGTGTTGGATTTCCTCAGATGGACCCAACCTTCCTTCCGGTCCACCTTCACCCCGTCCACCGTGTTCACCTGATGCATGGCATTGGCCTCTGCAAATCCGGCCAGCAGCCTGTCCGCATCGGCCCCTTCGGGCAGAATGATTTTGTTCTTTGATATAAAATAGTCGGGATAACAATTCCGCAACTCGCTGCAGGAAAGTCCGCTTTCAGCCAGGTGGCTCAGAAAAAGGCCGATGCCCACCAGGGCGTCCCGTCCGTAATGCAGTTCGGGATAGATGACACCGCCGTTGCCTTCTCCGCCGATCACGCACTGTTTTGCCTTCATGGCTTCCACCACATTCACTTCCCCGACGGCGGCGGGATGGTGGCTCTGTCCGTGTCCTTCGGTCACATCGCGAAGGGCCCGGGTCGAGGAAAGATTGGAGGAGGTGTCGCCCGGGGTCTTGGACAAAACGTAATCGGCGATCGACACCAGGGTGTACTCCTCACCGAACATGGAACCGTCCTCGCAAACAATGGCCAGCCGGTCGACGTCGGGATCCACCACAAAGCCCACATCGGCTTTGGTTTCCTTCATCCGGGCCGAGATCTCCGTCAGATTCTCGGGCAGGGGCTCTGGATTGTGGGGAAAGTCGCCGGTGGGTTCGCAGTACATCTCCACCACCTCTTCCACTCCGAGTTCCCGGAGCAACGGAGGCAGGATGAGACCACCCACGGAATTGACACAATCCACAACCACTTTGAATTTCTTTCGTTTGATTCGTTCCGGCCGCACCAGGTCAAGCCCTGCAACCATTTCGATGTGTTTGACATCCATGCCCTCCAAAGGTTTAACACCTCCCAGTTTTTTCACATCTGCGTACTGAAAGTCGTTGTCCGTCACTTTCTTCAAAATGGCCGCTCCGTCCGATGCCGAGAGAAACTCGCCTCTTCCGTTGAGGAGCTTCAGGGCATTCCATTGGGCCGGATTGTGGCTGGCCGTCAGGATGATGCCTCCGTCCGCACCGGTCTCGGTGACGGCCAGTTCCACGGTGGGGGTGGTGGCCAACCCCATCAGGGACACATGCACCCCCATGGCATTCAGGGAGGCGCAGACGAGCTGTTCCACGAGGGGCCCGGATATCCGGGCATCCCGTCCCAGGACCACCCGGGGCTGTTCCTTTCCCGACGCTCCCCGGAGCCAGGAAGCATAGGCAGAGGCAAATTGAACGGTGTCGATGGGCGTGAGGCCCTCTCCGGGATTCCCCCCGATGGTTCCCCGGATTCCCGAGATTGAAATGACTAAACTCATGGTGCGCTTGAATAAAAAATAAAAACAAAGTTAGAAAATACTTTGCCAGGAAACCGGGGATTTCGCCGTATCTTTGTAGCTTTTAACAGACAGATTCACATGGCGGAACACAGCGGGAAACCAACCCGTCCGGCGGGCGGGAAAGGACCTGGGAAACGGGGAGACGGCCCGCAGAAACGAAACGACGGTCCCCGGAAGGACGGCAGCGGTCCGCGGAAGGACGGCGGTCCCCGAAAAGAAGGCGGCTTCCGGAAGGACGGCACCGGTCCACGGAGAGAAGGCGGTCCCCGGAAAGACGACAGGGGACCCCGGAGAGAAGGCAGCTTCCGGAAGGAAGGCGCTGGTTCCCGGAGAGAAGGCAGCTTCCGGAAGGACGACAATCGGACCCGCAGGCGGCCGGAAGAGGGCGACGGACCGGCGACGGACCGGAAACCGAAAACGGACCGGAAACCGGCCAACCGGGACACGGGCGCGGCCATCCGTCTGAACAAATACATTGCCTCCGCGGGGATCTGTTCCCGGCGCGATGCGGACAAACTGATCACGGCCGGACTGGTCTCCGTCAACGGGAACGTGGTGACCGAGTTGGGCACCAAGGTGATGCCGGGGGATGACGTGCGCTACAACGGCGAGCGGCTGAAAGACGAACGGAAGGTGTACGTGCTGCTCAACAAGCCCAAGGATTACGTGACCACCACCGACGATCCCAAAGAACGAAAAACCGTGATGCTCCTGGTGAAACAGGCCTGCAAGGAACGGATCTACCCCGTGGGCCGGCTCGACCGGAACACCACCGGCGTCCTTCTGATCAGCAACGACGGCGACCTGGCCAAGCGTCTCACCCACCCCGCCTACAACAAAAAGAAAATTTATCACGTCTTTCTCGACAAGCCCCTCACAAGCAACGACATGAAGACGCTTGCCGAGGGTGTCACCCTGGAGGACGGGGAAATCCGGGCCGATGCCATCAGCTACGTCCACCCGGACAACAAACGGGAAATTGGTCTGGAAATCCATTCGGGACGAAACCGGATCGTGCGACGCATGTTCGAAGCCCTGGAATACAAAGTCACCAAACTGGACCGGGTGTATTTTGCCGGTCTCACCAAAAAGAACCTGAGCCGGGGCCAGTGGCGGTTTCTGACCGACAAGGAGATCCGGATGCTCAAAACCGATGCGTATGAGTGACCCGAAAAAGCACAGGGCCGGATTTGTGAACATCATCGGGAAGCCCAACGTGGGGAAGTCCACCCTGATGAACGCCATGGTGGGGGAAAAACTGTCCATCATCACCTCCCGGGCACAGACCACCCGGCACCGGATCCACGGCATCGTAAACGGCGACGACTACCAGATCGTTTTCTCCGACACCCCCGGGATTCTGGACCCGCATTACAAGCTCCAGGAGGTGATGCTGAAGGCAGCCCGCTCTGCGCTCACCGATGCGGATGTGATGCTGTATGTGACCGAAATGGGAGAAAAGCCCGATCCGGAGAGTGAATTCCTGATCCGCCTGGCCAAGAACAAAGTACCCGTCCTGTTGGTCCTCAACAAGATCAGATTTGAGCGACCAGGAAAAGGTGGTGGAAAGCCTGGAAGCCTGGAAACAGGGGTTCCGCCCGGGGCCGAAGCTGTTCCGGTGGAGCGCCCTGAGAATTTCAACGTCGGGCGCGTGTTTCAACGGATTCTGGAGTTTCTCCCCGTGTCCCCGCCCTCTACCCCAAAGATGCCCTCACCGACAAATCGGAGCGGTTCTTCGCCGGGGAAATGATCCGGGAAAAGATCCTGCTCCATTACCAGCAGGAGATCCCCTATGCCGTGGAGATCGAGATCCTCCTTTTCAAGGAAGACGACCGCCTGATCCACATCGATGCCGTAGTGTACGTGGAACGGGAGCTAGAAGGGCATCCTCATCGGCGCCCAGGAAAAGCCCTGAACGGGTGTGGCCGTGGGAGGCCCGGATCGACATGGAAACCTTTTTCGACAAGAAGGTGTTTCTCGAATTGCGGGTAAAAGTGAAAAGGACTGGCGCAACAGCGACTACCAGATAAAGAAATTCGGATACCGATAAAGAAAGTGAATGGGAAACATTGTGGCCATCGTAGGCAGACCCAATGTGGGGAAATCGACCTTGTTCAACCGACTGACCGAAAGCCGGCGGGCCATTGTGGACGAAGCGAGCGGGGTGACCCGCGACCGGCACTATGGCAAGGTGATCTGGAACGGGGAAGAATTCAGCATCATCGACACAGGGGGCTATGTGAGCGGTTCCGACGATGTGTTTGAGGAAGAGATCCGGAAGCAGGTGAAACTGGCCATCGAGGAGGCCGACGTGGTGGTCTTCCTGGTGGATGTGACCGCGGGCATCACCGACCTGGACAACGCCGTGGCCGAGTTGCTGCGCAAAACCAACAAACCCGTCCTGCTGGTGGTCAACAAGGGATAACAACCAGCGCCTGTATGACGCAACGGAACCTTATTCCTGGGACTCGGAGAATATTTCGCCGTTTCCATCAACGCAGCAGTGGAACCGCCATGCTGGACCAGCTCACCGGGATGATGGAGAAAAAGGAGATGGAGGTAGCGGACATCCCCTTTGATTGCCGTGGTGGAAGGCCCATAATGTGGGAAAATCCTCCGGTGAATTCCTTGCTGGATGAGGAACGGAACATCGTGACCTCCCCGCTCCGGAACCACCCGATCTTATCCACTCCCGGTTCTCACCAAGTACGGGCATGATTTTTATCTCGTTCATGCTGGCGGATTGAGAAAAAGGGCAGCGTTGTTCACGAGGATCTGGAGTTCTACTCGGTGATGCGCTCGGTGCGGGTTTACCTGGAAAACGCCGATGGGTGTTAAGTTGCTCGACAACCCGTGGGATCGAAGGTCAGGATGTAAACATCTTTCCACCTCATCCAGAGTGAACTGGAAAGGGTGGTGGTGCTGGTGAACAAATGGGACCTGATCGAAAAGGAAACCCACACGGTGAAGGAATTTGAAACCGAGATCCGGAAACGGCTCGAACCCTTCGACGTGTCCCCGTGGTGTCTGGCTCGGCTCCTCACCAAGCATGTCCATCCACAAAACCCTGGAGCTGGTAATGTCGGCGTACGAGAACCGCAAGAAGCGCATCCCCACGCCCCGGCTGAATGAAGTCAAGTGCTGGCGGCCATCGAAGCCCATCATCCGCCGCCGTGAAGGGGAAGCACATCAAGATCAAATACGTCACCCAGCTGCCGACCCATGCCCCGGCCTTTGCATTTTATTGTAACTTGCCCCAGTACATCCGGGAACCCTACAAGCGCTACCTGGAAAATCAGCTGCGGCAGCATTTGATTTCACCGGGGTCCCCATCCGGTTTTCATGCGAAAAAAGTAGGCCCGTTTTTGTGGGATAAAGAGCAAAAACATGGTCATGCGTTCACACCTCCTCCGCTTCGGCATCCTGGTCTTCCTCCTGTCCGCCTGCGAGAAGACCGAGCCGGACTACCCCGACGAACCGGTCATCGATTACAAGGGATTCTCCTTTGCCGTTTCCACCGACGAGCTGGGGAACAAGAACCTGTACGGGTACCTGCAGTTCGATTTTGTGGACGGGGACGGGGACCTGGGAATGGCCGAACCGGACACCCTCCAGGTCGATCCGGCAAACCTGCCCGACTCCCTGAAATACAACTTCTACGTCCAGGTCCACGATTGGAAGGATGCGGAATTTGTGGCCGTGCCGGAAGAGGAAGGCGGTTTGCTCAAGTACCGCATTCCCTACCTGGACAAACAGCCCCTGAAAGGATCCCTGGAATTGGAAATCGCCTACCCGCTCATTGTGTTCGATACGGTGTTCTACACCTTTTACATCGTCGACCGGGCCTATCACCACAGCAACACCGACACCTCCGAGGTGTTGGTTCTCACGGGATTCGATCTGAGTGAATTGTAATTCTACAGCTTGATGCCCATGAACAGGACGTCATCCACCTGTTCCAGGTCTTCCTTCCACAGAAAGAAATTGCTTTTGATGTAGTTGTACTGCTCCTCCATGGGCTTGTCATGGATGTCCCGGAGCAAGTTCTTCAGGCGGACCATCTTGAATTTCCTGCCGAGGGGTCCCCCGAACTGATCTGGGTAGCCGTCGGAGAACATGTAGATGATGTCCCCCTTTTTCAGGTTGTAGGACTGGTCCTCGAAATCCTTCTCCAACCGGTCCTCGTCCATTTGCCCGCCGATGGAGCTGCGGCTTCCCTTCACATAGATCTGCTCGTCGCCGCTGTAGATGATGACCGGACGCATGGCACTGGCCACGGTGAACCGGTAGGTTTCCAGGTCCACTTCGGCCACGATGATGTCCATCCCGTCGTTGGATCCGCTGGTTTCGATGTTCTGGTTGAGAGCCTCCCGGACCTCGTTGTCCAGGGTATGCAGGACCTGGGCCGGGGTCTGGATGGTGGACCGCAGGCAGATGTCCTTGATCAGGGTGGTCCCGATCATGCTCATGAAGGCGCCGGGAACGCCGTGACCTGTGGAGTCGGCGCAGACGATGAGGAATTTGTTTTCTGCGGTCTTTTCATACCAGTAAAAATCCCCGCTCACGATGTCCCGGGGCTGGTAAAA
This sequence comes from Bacteroidales bacterium, assembly GCA_041393235.1. Lineage (GTDB taxonomy): Bacteria > Bacteroidota > Bacteroidia > Bacteroidales. The sequence continues at coordinate 41,613 of JAWKKO010000006.1, read as the reverse complement.
CACAAAGCTCCCTGTAAAAGTGTCGTGGAGCTTTTTGATGGGCGGCAGGATGCTGGCCTGGATCCGCTGGGCGTAGTTGATGGAATCGGTGATGTCCCGGTTCTTGATTTCGATCTCCTCCTTCTGGTGGACCACCTCCCGGGTGCGCTCATCCAGCTGCTTTTGCAGGTAGTCCTGGATGGCTTTCTGGTTCCGTTCCCGGATCTTGAACACGATGAAGATGGCCGCCAGCACCATCAGGGCCAGGGTGGTGATGAACCACCAGGCTTTCCAGATGGGGATCTTCACGGAAATATCCAGGGAGAGGGGAACCTCGGTGCAATTGCCGTTTCCGTCGCAGGCCCGGAGCATGAAGGTGTAGTCCCCGTCGGCCACCACGGGGAAGTAGGCCCAGGGAAGGGTCGACGGATCGGACCATTCGTCCTGGTAGTTTTTCATTTTGTACTGGTAGCGGACCTGGTCGGGGTTGCTCAGGTTGATTCCCACGAAATCGATGCGCACCCGGTACTTGTCGTATTTGAGCCGGATGTCCTTCCCCGGGTCGTAGCTGACATCCGAAATCACCACGGATTTCAGACTGAGTCTCGGGGGAATGGTGTCTTCCTTGGCCTGGAAGGCATCGTAGCGGATGATGCCTTCACTGCTTCCCATAAACATCCGCCCCTCCTCGTCCACGCCGCTGGCGTTGTGGGAGATGTCCGAGCTGAAGCCCTCCTCCTTGCCGAAGGTGCGGATTTGACCGGTTCCGGGATCGATCCGGCTCATGCCCAGCCGGTGCCCCACCCAGACATACCCCTTGGGATCGATGCTCAGGGCATAGCAGAAATCCGACTTCAACCCGCGTTCCACGTTGTAGAGGATCAGTGAATCGCTTCCGAACCGGAAAACCCCCTCCCCGTCGGTCCCCGCCCAGATGTCCCCCCGGTCGTCCTGGATCAGGGTCTTGAATTCGATCTTGGGCCGACCGTCGATCATGAACCGTTCCGAGGCATCCGCCGTCAGAATCCCGGAGGTGATGGTGGCCACCCACGGGTTCCCATTGGCGTCCACCAGGATGTCATTGATTTTGTTGTAGGGCAATCCGTTGACCGTGGAATACGTGGTCCGGTTCCCGGTGACAAAGCTCAGGGCATAGGCGCCATTGTTGGTGGCAACGTACAGGGTGTCGCGGGTTCCGTCCATGGCGCTGATGGAATTCTCCAGGGAGTTCCTCGAGACCACCATGGGCACGATCCGCCGGCTCCCCTTCCGCAACACATGCAAGCCGTTGTGGTCGGTCCCGATGAAAAGGTCGCCCCGTTCGTCCTGAAACAGGGCAGTGATTTTGTCGTCGGGCAACCCGTCTTCGGGCCCCAGGTATTCCATGGCATCGGAATGACCCACGGGCATGCGGGCCAGGATGCTCTCGCCTGCGAACCAGTTCACGTCCTTGTTCAGGCTGAGGGCGGTGGCATCGGGTTCGTACCGGTCTTCGTCCCACAGGGAGAAAAAGGTGAAGGCCTGGTCGCGCAACACACTGATGCCCTCCCCGTTGGTGGAGAACCACTGGTTGCCCTCCTCGTCGATAAAAATGTCGTTGATGTAGGTATTGGGCAACCCCGATCCGTCGCCGAACAAGGTCGAATTCCCCAGGTTCCCCTCCCGGTCCAGCTCGAACCGGTGCACACCGGTCATCCAGTCGCTGATCCAGACACGCCGGTCGCCGTCGAAGGCGATGTCGCGCACCTGGGCGTAGTCCAGACCCAGTCCCATCCCCAGTTTTTCAATGGAAAATGCCTCCGGATCGTGCCCTTCACCGCTCAGCAGGAAAAGCCCCTCGTCTTCGGTGCCCACCCAGTAGGTCGATTCCCGCAGACCGGGAACGATGACCTGTACCAGCAGGTAATCCAGTTCTGCCACGCTTCCGGTCTGGATGTAGCTGTCCAGGTCGTCATCGTACCGGTAAATGCTGAGCCCGTCGCTGCTGCCCACCAGAAGGTTGCCCTCCGGGGTGATGAGAAAGGAATTCAGGAACATGTTGGCGAAGGGACTCTGTTCATCGGCCGGATCCCCCACGTAGCTCAGGGTCAGATCCTCATGGATTCGCAGGATGCCGCTTTGCTGGCAAAGCACCAGAATTTCTCCGTCCCGGCCTTCCCGGATGTCCATGACCTGGGACTGGAAGTCGTCGCTCGGGTCGATGAGCGTGAAGCTGCCGTTTTCCAACATGCTCACCAGACCGTTCGCGTGCCCGAACCACAGGCGCCCCTTTGAATCGAGCAGACTCGTGTAGGCGATGCTGGCGGGGACCGAATCGCCCCGGACCACCTGGTCGAAGGAGGTGCCGTCGAACCGGCACAGGCCCTGGGAGGTTCCCACCCACAGAAACCCCTGCCGGTCCTGATTCACCGTGTAGGCGAATTTGTCGCACAGACCGTCGGCAAGTTCATAATTGAAAAATTGGTAACTCTGGGCCCGGACAGATCCGGCAAGGAAGGAAATCAGGATCAGAAAGCTCAACCCGGGTACTCTGACTTTGATCATCTGCTGCAGGCTTTTTCTTACGCTCTCGTGAAAATAGTGAAAAATGCGCAGTGAAACACACCCGCGAAAAGATTTCTGCGGGCCGGGATGCAATTCAGGCTCAGTGGAAAGCGATGAGGAAGCTAGTCGAGCGGTTCAAACTCCACTTCCCCTTTGTATTTGGGGACGCCTCCCATGGGAATCGTGTAGAACGGAAGGTTCTCTCCGCGCTGGTTGCGCACGTTCACGACCACGTTGTTGTGCCGGACCAGGGGCCGGGCCTTGATGAATCGGAAATCCAGGGAGGTTCCCACCTCCTCGTCCTGCATGATCAGTTCCCCGTCCGCCCAATTGGCTTCGTTGGAGACCGGGATGTCGGCGCCCTGGCGGGCCACGGAGATCACCATGATGCTGCCGTCGCGGTCCCAGTCGAAGTTGTTGATCCTCACCGAAATCGTTCCCTGTTCCACGTAGGGATAGATGTGTGACACCTGTTCGTAGTCGTCGTGCATCCGGAAGGAGTATTCGTAGGCAAAGGCGTTCCCGCCCTCGATGGGCCGGTTCTCTTCGGCCTCGGTGCTCAGGTAGTACCGGTACATGTTGCCGTCGTCCCCGGCCACCCCTTCGCAAATCACTTTAAAGATCCGTCCGCCCAGCTCGGGCACATGCTCGCCCTGGGCCGGATTGAAGGGGCCGAAGGAGAACCAGGCATTGTCGTAGCGGGGGTTCACCCCGAAGGCGCGGGAGGCCAGCAGGGTGCCGCTTTTGTATTTTCCGGTGGGACTGGTTTCCCGGGCATCGGCTTCGGACCAGACGCCGTCGCCTCCATAGACTTCGTACATCTGCCTGGAATCCCATTCCCCGGCAATCTCATCCACCTCGCCCCCGGTGTCGGGATCGAACACCCGGATGAAGAAGGGCTGGTCGTAGCCTTCCGGAACCATGAAGAAGAAAGCCTGGGAAAAATCATCGTCGCCCCAGGAGATCTCCGCTTTTGGACTGAAGGTCATCAGATAGGGGATGTTCTCCTCCACGTTGGGGACGGGTTGGGCGATGCCCGCCAAACAGGTCAACCCCACCAGTTGAAAGAAGATGAAACGCTTCATAAGGCTCCGAATACAATTCTGGCCAAAATTATACAAATTCCGTGCAAAAAAAAATCCGAGTTATAAAGAAGAGCCTACAATCTCTTGTTAACGTGATGCTTACTCCCTCTTTCCGGAGGGCAACACAAGGACGTTTTTGAAGTTCTCCCGGGTCTCCGGTTCCGTTTTCCGGTCCAGCTGCCGCTCCTGAACACCCAGGACCACTTTGTAGGTCCCCGGGTACAGGAAGGTGTGCTCCACCTCGATCCCTTCCCCGAAATGCCCATCGCCGAATTCCCAGAGGTACCGCCCGATGTTGAATCCGGGCAGGTTGGTCTCCCGGGCCGAGAAATCGACGGGTTCGCCCACCCGTACGGTGTCGGGCGAGGTGATCACCCCCTGTTCGTTGAGTTTGATCGAAAGGGTTTTGAACGTCTGGGGCTCCAGCAGAGAATCCAGTTGCAGGTCGTAAATGTTGAGCCGGCAGATGTAGGTGCCTGGCTTGGGGAAGCGGTAAATGACCTCGTGACCCGGAAGCTCCAGGGTGTCGTTGATGGTCCAGGAATAGCGGAACAGGCCGGGATCCACCGAATCCAGCTTGCTGTCCCAGATCCGGTATTTGTAAAACGTTTTCTTGATGGGCTGGGGGGAATCAAAGGAGGGGATGTCGGTGCCAAAGGTGAAAATGTCCTTGGATCCGCCCGCCCGGTTGCTCGTCAGGTAGCCGCTTTTGAAATCCCGGCTGAACTGGATGTGGTAGTCGTCCCGGCGGCTGTTGAAGGGGCTCTCCAGCCGGACGGCCTGTGTCCATTCCCCGTCGATCCGGGCCGATTCGAACAGATCGAACCCATTCCTCCGGTCGCCTCGTCCCTCCGATGAAAAGAAAAGCTTTCCGCTGGGGTGGATGCAGGGATAGATCTCATTTTTGAGGGTGTTCACGGCCGGACCCAGCCGTTCGGGTTTGCTCCACCTGCCGTTGCTGAATTCCGACATGAAGATGTCGAATCCGGCGGAGTCATTGTCGAATCGTCCGGCAAAGAACAGGGTGTTTCCATCCTCGGAAATGGAAGGCGAAAAGAACCAGGCGAAGGGATCGTTGTGTTCGAAGGGCCGGATGTTTGTCCACAGCTCCCCGTCCCGGTCTGCAAAGTAGAGGCCGAGGGGATCGCTGTCGCGGTTGGCGGACGAGGGCCGCTGCTGGGAGAAAACCATGGTCTGGAAATCGCCCGTGAAGGAAACGGGGCCCTCGTGCCGGGGGGTTACCAGGGCGGTCACGAACGGACCCTTTCCCCCGCCCTTTTCTTTGTAATGAAAGATGGTGAACAGCCGGCGCCCCTGCCGGTCCTGGGGGCTGGCCGCCCCCACGCTGGTGGATTCGGTGATGTAGACCACCCCGTCGTCGTAGGCAACGGCCCCGGCTTCGTTCATGGCCGTGGAAATCCGGGTTTGCTTTTTCACCGAATAATGGTCCTGTCCCGCCGCAAATGCCGGCAGGCAAAGAATCGGGACGATATGGAGAAGTCGCAGTTTCATGACTAAAAATAGAAGGGGTCGTCTTGAATGGTTCGGATCACCGGCCGCAGCTCCCAGCGGAGCACGACCTCATGTCCGCCGCCCAGGGCCCCGCCCAGGGGCGTTACGTGGATGGTGTAGGCATAGCCGATGAGCCACTGGGGGTTCACCATAAAATTCAGGGTGGCCACCGCATACTGGGGGTGCATGTAACCGGCTCCCACGTAAACCCGGGCGTCCATGAACCCCGCGTTCATGGTGGCCTTGAAGGTGGTGACCGCCTGGTTGTAATCGATCAGGACGGAAGGCTTCAGTGCCACATGTTCTCCCACATCGAACCGGTAGGCGCCCGAGAGCAGGATCCGGGTGTCTTCCATGTCCACCTTTCCCAGGGATTGCCCGTCCAGGGGAACCGACATGAGCTCGGGAATGGAGATGCCGAAGAAATAACGATCCGTGTAATACAGCAAGCCGGTGGCAAACTGGGGAAACCACCGCTGGTACTTGTCCTCCCCGAAGAGCGGATCGCCGGAATCCCTCAGATCCAGCCCGCTGAGGTCGCTGTTGTAGCCCACCATCCCGGCCGAAAGACCGAAGCTGAGCCGGCCGCTTCCCAGGTAGATCCGGTAGGCGTAGGTGGTCATGAAATTGTAGATGTTGTTCTGGGGCGGGGTCGTGTTGTAGGACAGGATGGCGCCGACGGCCACCTTGGAATTGCCCACGGGGCTGTGGACGTTGAGTTGCATGTCGACCGGACCCACCTTTCCGTACAGGGGGGAGCGGTAAAGGGAGCTCAGGGAGATGGCGTCCCGGAACCCGGAGAAGGCCGGGTTGAGCGTGGTCCAGGTGAGGTGGTAGTTGCTCACCGAGGGGACCATGGTCCGCTGGGCGGACGCACCCAGCGACAGCAACACCAAACAACCGATGACAATCAACCGTCTCATCTCATTCCCTTGTGATAACCACCCAGTCCTTTCTTGTGTCGTTGAATCCTCTGACCTCGTACTGGAGAACATAATAGTAGGTGCCGGCCGGCACATAGTTTCCGGAATTTTTCGCAGTTCCATCCCAGATCACCATCTCATCCTCCGCCAGCCCGTTGGGAATTTGGGAAAGATCCACATTGAGTTCCCCCACCGTTTGTTCGGTCACTTCATACACCAGGGCCCCCAGGGAATTGAACACCGTGAATTTGAACGAGTCCGCATACTTGAGGCCCTGCATGATCAGGTATTCGTTGGTCCCGTCGCCGCCCCCCGGCGAAAAGCCCTGGTAGCGGTGCACCTCGCTGCGGATGATGATGGCCACGTCGGAACTGGTCACGCAGGTTCCTTCCTGCTCCCCGTTGGTGACGGTCCACCGGAAGGTGTTTTCCATTCCGAGGCCCAGGTCGGTGACCAGGGTGTGGGGATTGTTGGGTTCCACGATGTTTCCTTCCCCCTCGGTTCGCTCCCAGGTGCCGATCCCCGCCGTTGCCGAATCGGCCCGGAGGATCACCGAGGTGTTCAGGAAGATGGTGGTGTCGGTCCCGGCAAAGGCCGCCTCTGGCTGCTCGAAGTAATGGATGTCGATGGAATCCTCCCCGTAGCAGTCCCCCGCCTCGCTTCGGAAGGTGAGCACGTACTTGCCATAGGCCCCCGGGGAGTCGGGGATGGCCGCAAAAATGTCTTCGCTCTGGGCGTTGGGCGTGAACAGGACCAGTCCGCCCGGCTCGCTGTACCAGTACCCGGTCCCGTTGTCGGTATTCACAGAAAGCTCCACCGTGGTGTTGCACACCTTGAAGCTGTCCCGCTGCGAACCGTCCACCGTGATGAGGGGATCGGGCTGACGGAAGATTCTGACGGTCCGGGTTCCGCTCATGTTTCCGGGGGGGGCCACGCAGGTGTAGTCCCAGATGCCGGCGGATCCGTAGGTCACCGATTCCAGTTCATAGTCCAGGGTCACGCTGTCGAGGTCGGTCACGAGCGGGACGGTGATGAATCCGTTTCCCGCCAGGGTGTAGGGGCCGATGCCCGATTCCTCCTGGGTCTTCAGGGTCACCACCCATGGCAGCTCGTATGCCTTTCCTTCGTCCAGCCCCAGTTCCACATAAAATTGCACATCCTGCTCGCAGGCCTTGAAGCTGGTGTCGCTCAGGGTGGCGCCGGGCGCCTGCAACACAGTGATGTGCACCGAATCTTCGGAAATGTCGTCGCAGGCCCCGACGTGGGCGATGCGCCGGAAGTAGTACTCCCCGAACGCAGCGAAGGGTCCCGCTTCATATTCCTCCGCCGTGATGTTGCCTCCCACCGTCGGTGCGCCCCAGACGCCGGTGCCGTTGTTGCGTTGCTGCCAGGTGTAGGTGGCGGAGAGCCCTCCCTCGCCCTGAGGCGTGGCCGTGCCGGCCAGGATTTTCGTTTGCCCGTAGCATGCCGCATCTTCCGGATCGATGTCGTTGTTGGATATGGCGGTGTGAATGGTCACGTTCAGGACGTCGGTCGTGTCTTTGCAGACATCGGCCGGACCGCTGAACACGACGCGGCGGTAGAACAGATCCAGGGCCGACACCGCCTGGGGTCCGGCGTAGTTTTGCAGGTTGTTGGTGCCGCTGGCATTGATCCAGGTCCCCGGTGTTCCGGATCCGGTGGCCACCTGCCATTTGTAGGTGTAGGCATTGTCGCCTCCCGAGACCGGATTGGCGGTCAGGGTCCCCACGTTCTCAAACTGGCACAATTGAAAATCCGAGGTGGTGATCACATTGTTGGCGATTTCATCCAGAACTTCGATGAACACGGGCGCACTCTGGTCCTGACACACGTCGCCGCTTCCTCCGGAACCCACCACCCGCCGGTAGTACAGGTCCGTCCCCGGATTGGCCGGAAACACATAGTTCCGGGTGTTGGGATCGCCGGAGGCCGTGGTCCAGACCCCCTGATCGGGGCTGCGCTGCCATTCGTAATTGAAACTGCCGTCGCCCCCACCGGGAACGGGACCGGTGAGGTCGGCCACCGGACCGTTTTCACACACCACCTGGTCGGAGGAAATGGTGTTGCCCGTGATGGCATCCACCATGCCGATCTCCACGGACGGACTCGTGCTCACGCAGGCATCGTCGCTGCCCGAGAGCACCACCCGCCGGAAAAACGCCGTCCCGGTCATGGGTCCCGGCGAATAATCCCGCTGATCCCCGTTCACCACCGGCGTCCAGGGTCCCGCCGCATTGGTGGCAGAATCCCATCGGAACCGGTAATCGGACGGATCGCCCCAAATAGGAACATCTCCTTGCAGGAGCCCGGGAAGAATCCCTTCACACACCAGGCCCGGATCGCTCAGGATGGTGTTGTCCTGGATGGGGTTCCACACCTTGACAAAGAGTTCGGCCGATTGGTCCACGCAGGCCCCGGAGGTCACCACCCGCCGGAAATAGGTATCCTGGGTGAGTCCCGGCGCCGTGTATCCGGCCCCGCTGTTGGCTCCGTCGGCTGCCTCAAAGCTGGCCCCGGTCCGCTTCTCCCAACGGTAGGCATAGCTGCCGTCGCCCCCCGTCAGGGTGCCCGTGCCCAGGAACGCAGCAGGCACATTCCCCGAACACACCGTATCCGGTGCGGCGATGGTGTTGCCCGTCATGGCCGGCTGCACGGTCACCGTGGTCATGTAGCTGGTGTCCACCAGCAACCCGGAGGTGACAATGCGTTTGAAATAGGTGGTCTCGCTCAGGGTTGTGCTGAATGTAAAACTTTTCAACGTGTGGGTTCCCAGGGGCGCCGACGACTGCCAGTCGTGGCTGGCCGTGCTGTCGATCCAGGCATAGGTGTATCCGCCCGTCCCTCCCTTGGGTGTGGAGCCCCCCAGCACCGGAGGCACATCGTCTGAGCACACCTTGATCTCGTTGCCCACGCTGTTGAACAGGAATCCAAGAAGCGGCACCTTCAGGCCGTAGACATAGGACGCTCTTCCTCCATTGGTGGCGCCTTCCTTTAACCCGGTCACCGTGGAAATCCCCCCTTGTCCCGAGCTGGTGATGTCTCCATTCAGTTCGCCGGGTATGACAAACTCGTTGACGACCGGGAGCCAGTAAAAGCCACCCCCGCCGCCGCCGCCCGGCCCAGTGATGCTGGCATTGTTCGTATTTCCTCCGTTGCCCCCATATGCTGTCAAATTCAGCGAGGTACTGTATCCGTTCACCTCCAGGACCATGCCGCCGCCACCGCCGCCGCCGCCACCGGCTCCACTTGCTATGGCCGAAACATTCTCCCCATTGGCCCGGATGCTGTGTCCGTTTCCAACAAGGGAATCAGCAACAATCACCACCAAGCCCCCACCGTCCCCTCCGGGGGTGCTCGTCACCGCGGCTCCCTGTGTGCCCGTTCCGCCGCCTCCACCAAGGAAAATACGGTTTCCACGGTTATCATTGTTCCCGGATATGTAAAAGGTGGATGTCACTGATTTCAGGTTCACTCCTCCAATGCCCCGGGTCACCACACCACTCACGCATGCTTTGGATTCCTCACCACCATACCCACCCTGGCTCAGGTTGCTTCCACCACCACCGCCGGAATAAAGACCGTTTCCGCCGCCTCCGCCGTTGATGTTCTTGGACCGTCCCCTTGTAAATGAGCTGGTGTCGTACACAATCCCCTCTCCCTTGTGCCCCCCGTAAACCTGTGACTCATAAAAATAGAGACTGTCATACAACACGGGATCCGTGGAAGAACAAGCACCCGCATAGACCGCACTGGGTGCAGCACCCCGAAGTCCTTTTCCATTCACATTGATGTCACCTTGGAAAACAAGCTGTCGCTGAACAAACAAAGCCAAAACCCCTCCGGTCGAACCGTTCCAATCGGGTGCCGTCAATCCTGCTCCTCCGATTTCCGCATTGACATAGGAAGGGACCCGGATCAGCTGGGCGGCATCCCGGTTTTTGTCAAAGGACAAAAACCCGTCCAAATCCGCATTCAGGATCACAAGCCGTCGTCCGGGTTCAATTTTGTCAATGATGAGAAAGGCATATTTACCGGCCGGATCGGAACTGCTCGGATAAAAACTGCCAATGTTGAGTTCCCGATCCGAAAGTGGTTCCAGGTTAAATGCGAATCCCTTTGCCGCATACACCATCACCGTGTCCCCTTCACTGAACCCTGCCACCGACGACACGATGAGGGAATCCACATCGGTACCGATCTTTTGATACATCGAATCAATGGCCACATACGTATTCACCACCCCGGAGATGTGGGCGGTCTGGGCATGGGCGTGGAAGCCCCAGGCTCCCAGGGCAAAGAGGACCAGAAATATGGTTCGCAGTTTGGACAAAGCCTTGGTACGGTTCATAAAAACTTGTCCTAAGATAGCAATAAAATGGTTGCTTTCTCCGGGCTACTTTTCAACCATTTTGGGAAGCTCGATGAAAAAGGTGGTGCCCTCCCCGACCACGGTGTCGTACCAGATCCGGCCGCCGAAGGACTGGACGATGTTGGAGCTGATGGCCAGGCCCATGCCCATCCCCCCCGATTTGGTGGTGAAATTGGGCTGGAACAGCTTGTCGCGGATTTCCTCGGGAATGCCCTTGCCGTTGTCCATGAAGCGGACCAGCACCCGTTCCCCGCTTCCGGGGTGAGGACGATGCGGATGGTCCCCTCCCGTCCCTCCGGATGGCCTGGATTCCGTTGCGGACCATGTTGATGAACACCCGCATCAGCTGCTCCTTGTCGGCATGGATGAAGGCCGAGGGCACGGCATCGGTGTCCAGGGTGATCCGGGCCCGCTCCGAGCTGCCATACAGCTGGATCAGGTTCTTCAGAAGGGTCACCAGGTTGATCCGCGCGTTTTTGGCCGTTGGCATTTTGGCAAAGTCCGAGAACTCGTTGGCGATGGCCGAGAGGGAATCGATCTGCTCGATGAGGGTCTGGTAAATCCGGTCGATCACCTCCGGATCCTGCCGGTCGGTGGCCGCCATGCGTTGCAGGTGCTGCACGTTCAGCTTCATGGGCGTCAGCGGATTCTTGATCTCGTGGGCAATCTGCTTGGCCATTTCCCGCCAGGCCGATTCCCGCTCGGAACGGGCCAGAAGCATGGCGCTTTTGTCCAGCTCCGAGAGCATGAAATTGTATTCCTCCACCAGCCCCTTGATTTCGTCCCGGCGGTCGTACCGGATGGGTTCGTTTTTCTGCCCCAGGCTCACCCGCGCGATCCGCTGCTGGATCATCTGCAGGGGCTGGGTGATGCGGTCGGCCAGGAAGACGCTCAGCAGAAGGATGACCATCAGCAGGATGAGGTAGATGTTGATGATGGCCACCACCAGGTTGGAAATGTCCTTGGTGAGGGCATCGGACTGGGTGAAGTAGGGCAGGTTCAGGTAGGCCAGAAACTGGTTGTCGCTGTTCATCAGGGGCACGTAGGCCGAAATGTATTCCAGGTTGCCGATCACCTCGTTGTGGATGTATTCCGAGGCCCCCTCGTAGGCCATGTTTTCATACACCTGCCGGTTCATGCGGGGACTCAGCAACTGCCGGTTGAAGATCTCGGACCGGGAGGTGGCGAGCAGGAGGCCGTCGCTGTCGTACAGGTTGATGTCGGTGTAGAACACGTTGGAGAATTTGCGAAGCAATTCGTCCAGGTTGTAATAATCGGAGGTCGACCAGTGCTGGAGGTCTTCTTCGAACTCCACCTTGTGGATCAGTTCGATGTACACCGACCGCATGGTGTTGCGGAGGCTGTCGTAATTCTTCATCCGGTATTGCTGGATGACAAAGTAGATGGTGCCGGAGCAGATCAGGGCGAAGGTGAGAAAGAGGATCAGGACCAGGGAGTACTGGATGCGGTTCCTGAAACTCCAGTTGAAGGCCCGGGAGGACATGCCCAGGGTGGTCAGCAGGAAGGAGATGCCCAGCAGAAGGAAATTGAAGGCAAAGATGTAGGAAAAGGAAATGAGCCGGTCCACCGGGGTCACCGAGGGGCTCCCCACGATGATGGTGTTTTGCTCGTCCACATTGTAGATGCTGTGGTCGTAGTTCTCTTTGACGATTTCTTCAAAGGGCTCGTCGCCGCTTGTGTAATAGGAGGCGGATCGGCGGTAGGGATATTCCCCGTCGCGGGTGAAGAGCTCGCCCCGGTTGTATTTGGCATAGGAAAACACGGTCCCCCCCGCCTTTTCCTCCGGGTGGTCGAGGAGCAGTTCGGGATAGCCCAGCTCCTCGGAGAAGATCTTGGAATCCAGCTCGATGAACACACGGCGCTCGTCCTCGCCCCGGAAAAAGGGGATTTCGGCCAGATAGGAAATGCGGCCGTTCAGGTTGTCGAGAAAGTAAAAATCACTGGCGGCGATCCGGATGCCCTCCCGCTGGATCATCTCTTCAAAAAAGAGGTAGCAATCCCGGTATTCGTCGTCGGGCGGCTGCAGGTAGATCCGGTCGTCGGGCCGGCACACGGCCACCTGCAAATCGTATTTGGTCCAGTATCCGGAGAAATAGGTCCGCTGCACCCGGTCGAACACGGCGTCGATGTGGAAGGCATCGCCCGGAAGAAACAGAAAACGGGCCAGCAGGGAGTCGTTGCGCATGGCCATGGTGAGTTCGCTGAACAGCATTTCCGCCACCGGATCGTGTTCCGAAGACAGCTTCACCAGCTCCACCATCCGCTCCCTCTCCTTGTTGGTGCGGTTGTTCTGCTGGATCCGGAGGGTCATGAACAGGGAAACGATCAGGACCAGGAACAGGAAGCGGGAGATGGGAAGCTGCTGGCGGCGCTGGGAATGGAGGTAGAGGAAACCCAGCAGGATCAGGATCATGAATCCCCACGCCAGCAGGGAGGCATGACGGCCCGGAGCCAGCTCGGCGAGTCCCATCGTGACGCTGACCGCAGCAAACGGCAGCCACCCTTCCCGGCTCCTCCGCCAGGAGAAATGCCGGATGCCCACATCCACCCACAGTCCCACGATCAGGAACCAGGCACTGATGACGAACAGGCCCAGCAGGGTGTATCCGGAAAACGAGGCAACCCGGTAGGCTTCGAAGGAGATGGACGAGTCCAGGACCAGGCCCTCCATCAGGTCCTCCGCAAACAGGAGCAGGAGGGTAGCCGTCACCACGCAGGTCAGCCCGACAATGTACCGGAGCCGGCCCTTGAAGGTGGCCCTTCCCACCCCGAAGCGGTACCAGATCAGGGCCACGAACAGGGCGCCGAAGGTAAAGACGAGCAGGGACGCCATGGAGGGGAAGAGCCGGCTGGCATACAGCTCGGGCTGCAGGAGGGGCAGGATGGCGTTGTGTCCGGAAAATCCAAGGCTCAGCAAAGCCCAGGCAACGGCGCCGATGAGAACGGTGGAAAGAGACAGGGCCCACCACCGGCTTTGCCCCCGGGTCCGGACCAGCACCCGGTTGAGCACCCAGAATCCCAGGAGGGCGCTCAGAAAATAGCACAGCAGCGACAGCAGGTAAAGATCGGGCTGGGGACCCTCCTCGCCGGGGAATTTCAGGGAAAACAAATAGCTGCCGTCCGCATTGAACACCGGATGGGAACCGTTCTCCTCGAGAAACTCGATGGCCACGTCCCGATCGAGGCGAAAGTCCTTTTGAAAGCCATTCTCCAGAAATTTGTTTTCGAACGGATAGTGGGTCCGGACCAGCACCATGCCCAGCAACTGTCCCTGGTCGGTTTGCCGCACCACGCTGACAAAATCGCTGTTCCGCATGGGATTGAACGGCCGTCCGAAACGGGATCGCCAGACCTCCGGCACGGGAATGGAATGATCGGACCAGAACCGCAATTGGCCTTCCTGGTAATAGAACAGGTAGATCCCCTGAGCGGCGGCCAGTTCCCGGTAGCGCTCCGAATTCCGGTCCAGGACCCGGATGGGATCTTCCCCCTGAAACGCTGTTTGGAGTTCGGTGAATTCCAGGGCCACCAGGGCTTCCTTCCGGTGAAGGATGCGCTGAAACCGTTCCGCCTTGCGGGCATCCGAATTCCCTCCCCGGCTCAGACCTCCCAGAACCGCCCCCAGAAGAAAGATGACCAGGGCGATCCCGAAGGGCATCAGGATGCCTGCGCCGGTAAGGTGGGATTCCGGATGGGAGGCAGGAGTGTCAGGCATGGTGGTAGGGTTCTCCTTTTAAGATGGTGTAGGCCCGGTACAGTTGCTCGAGGAACAACACCCGCACCAGCTGGTGGGAAAAGGTCAGGGGCGAAAGGGAGATTTTTTCATTGGCCCTCCGGTACACCTGCTCATGGAATCCATAAGGACCGCCGATGACGAACACGAGTTGTCCGACCCGCCCTTCCAGCTTGTTCAGGTGCTCCGCAAAAGCGATGGAATCGAAGGAGGACCCCCGCTCGTCGAGCAGTACCACGTGGTCGGAGTCCTTCAGCTTTTTCAGAAGCTGATCCGCTTCCCGCGCCATCACGTCCTGCATGCCCAGGCCCCGGGTGTTTTTCAGGTCGGGGATGGTTTCGGTCCGAAAGGGAACGTAGTGCTTCAACCGCTTCAGATACAATTCGCTTCCTTCCTCGATGAAACGGTCTTTGGTCTTTCCGTGTTGGATGAGCGAAATGCGCATGCCAAGGGGTAATCAGGTTTTTTGTATCTTGCAGAGCCCGTCAGGCCTTGGCCTGATTGTTGTAGTGCCTTACAAACATACTCCTTATTTTGGACAAGTCATGTACAGGATTTTAAGTATTTTTCTTCTGGGGAGCCTGTGCCTGGCGCAGGCCGGGGCACAAACGGTACCGGAAGAACTCCGCCTTGCCATTCAAACCGGCAACGCGGAAAAAATGTCCGTCTTTTTCCACGAAAGCCTGGAAATGACCATTCTGGGAAACGATCACGTGGCCAGCAAACACCAGGCCCAGCGGATTCTCGAGAGCTTCTTCGACAAGCACCCACCCCTGGCCTTCGACATCTCCTTCGAAGGGGTCAAGGAACAAAGCAAATACGCCATCGGCACCCTCACCACCGAACAGGACACCTTCCGGGTCAACATTTTCTTCATCAACAAGGGGGACGAGCGCCTCATCTATTACCTGACCATCGAAAAAGCCTCGCTGTATGAGCTTGAGCCCTGACCTGGAGCAACAGATCGATCGTTGGTTCGCCGAGGACATCGGGGACGGCGACCACACCACCCTGAGCACCATCCCGGAGCAGGCCCGCGGCAGCGCCATTCTGCTGGTGAAGGACACCGGCATCCTGGCCGGGATGCGGGTGGCTCGGGCGATCTTTGAACGCTTCGATCCCCGCCTTGCGATGGATCCCCTCCTGTCCGACGGAGCGGAAATCGAACCCGGGGATGTGGCCTTCCGGATCACCGGAAGCGCCCGGTCCATCCTTCAATGCGAACGGCTCGTGTTGAACGTCATGCAGCGCATGAGCGGCATCGCCACCACCACCCGGACCTATGTGGGCCGGCTGGAAGGGACGGGAGCCCGCGTGCTGGACACCCGCAAAACCACCCCCGGTCTCCGCCTTTTGGAGAAGGAGGCCGTTCGCCTGGGAGGCGGGGTCAACCACCGGACGGGATTGTACGACATGATCCTGATCAAGGACAACCACATCGATTTCGCCGGCGGCATCGACCGGGCCATCGCCGGTACCCGGGCCTACCTGAAAGAGCGGAACCTGGGTCTGAAAATCGAGGTGGAGGCCAGAAGCCTGGAGGATGTGCGGACCATCCTGCGGACCGGCGGCGTGGACCGGATCCTGTTGGACAATTTCAGTCCCGAACGCACCCGCGAAGCCGTGGCGCTTGTGGGAGGTGCGGTGGAAACCGAATCCTCCGGCGGCATCACCCTGGACACCATCCGTGCCTTCGGTGAATGCGGGGTGGATTACATTTCCGTGGGGGCCCTCACCCACCAGATCCGCAGCCTGGACCTGAGCCTGAAAGCCGATTTTCAATGAACCGGGACCTGCAGCACGTCCGACGCGACTACCTGAAACAGTCCCTCGATCCGTCCGGGGTGCCCCCGGATCCCTTCGATCTGCTCCAAACCTGGCTCGCAGACGCTGACCGTCCCGACATCCCCGATCACACCGCCATGCACCTGTCCACGGTGGGCCGGGACGGGCACCCGTCTTCCCGCATTGTGCTGCTCAAAGAAATCTGGGACGGGAAACTTGTCTTTTACACCCATCACCAAAGCCGGAAAGGAAAAGAAATGGCCCGGAACCGGCAGGTGGCGCTCCTGTTTTTCTGGCCGGCCCTGGAACGGCAGGTGCGGGTCGAAGGCCGGGTGACCCAGGTTCCCGAAGAGAAATCCGACGCCTATTTCCAGTCCCGTCCCTACGAGAGCCGCATCGCCGCCTGGGCTTCCGCCCAGAGCCGGCCCCTTCGCAACCGGGGGGAATTGGAGGAGGCCGTGTCTCGGTACAAAACCATGCATCCGGAAGGGTCTCCGGTCCCCCGGCCCCCATCCTGGGGCGGGTACGCCGTTTCACCGGATCGCCTGGAATTCTGGCAGGGGGGCGCCGCCCGCCTGCACGACCGGGTGGAATACCTCCGGACAGACAGCCGGTGGACAAGACGCCGGTTGGCCCCCTGACCCCTCGGGAACGTCACTCTGAAAAACGCTTCAACTGGGCTTCCAGGGCGTCGATTTTCGCCCGGGCATCGCTTTGCTTGCGGCGCTCCGTTTCCACCACGCTTTCGGGGGCATTGTTCACGAAGCGCTCATTGGACAGTTTCTTTTCCACGCTGGCCAGGAATCCCCGGGCATAGTCCAGCTCGCTCTGCAGACGCGCCGCTTCTTCGCCGCTGTCCACCAGGTCGCCCACGGGGAGGAAATACTCCGTGTTGGCCACAAGGAAGCTCACCGAATCGGCGGGTTCCGTTTCACAGGCTTCCACACCGGACAAATTGGCCAGTTTGGACAGGACGGTCTCCAGATTCTCCAGGCGTTTTCCCTGGCTGGTGGGACGCACAAACAGGGGCAGGGGCTCCTTGGGCGACAGGTTTTTGTCGTTCCGGATGCCCCGGATGGCCGTCACCACCTCCTTCATGGCTTCAAAATCGGCGAGCAGGGTTTCGTCCCAGGAGGCGGGTTCGGGCAGGCGCGACACCATGAGACTTTCCCCGGTTTTGCGCTCGGAAATGAGCTGCCAGATTTCTTCGGTGATGAAGGGCATGAAGGGGTGCAACACGTGCATCAGCTTGTCGAGGAAGGCGATGGTGCTTTCATGGGTGCGCGGGTCCATGGCCTCCCCGAAGGCGGGCTTTACGATCTCCAGGTACCAGGAGGAGAAGGTGTCCCAGAACAACTTGTAGGCAATCATGAGGGCATCGGAGACCCTGTATTTTTCAAACTGTTCCTCCATCTCCCGGAACGACTTGTGCAGCTGTGCTTCCAGCCACGCCACCGCCCGGGCCGCATGCACGGGCTGGGCCAGACCGGGATCCACCTTCCAGCCCTTGACCAGGCGGAACGCGTTCCAGATCTTGTTGCTGAAATTCCGGCCCTGTTCGGTGAGGCTTTCATCGAACAGCAGGTCGTTGCCGGCCGGGGAGCAAAACAGCATGCCCACGCGGACCCCGTCGGCGCTGTATTTTTTCATCAGCTCGATGGGATCGGGCGAATTCCCCAACGATTTGGACATCTTCCGCCGCTGGTTGTCCCGGACGATCCCGGTCAGATACACATTCCGGAAGGGCTGGTCGCCCCGGTATTCATACCCCGCGATGATCATTCGTGCCACCCAGAAAAAGAGGATCTCGGGTGCGGTCACCAGATCGTTGGTGGGGTAGTAATACCGGATGTCTTCGTTGTCCGGGTTCCGGATGCCGTCGAACACCGAGATGGGCCAGAGCCAGGAAGAAAACCAGGTATCCAGCACATCCTCGTCCTGTTTCAGGTCGTCCGCCGCCAGGGTCCCGTTTCCGGTTTTTTCTTTGGCCAGGGCCCAGGCCTCTTCCCGGGTCTCGGCCACCACATAGTCCATGGGCCCCTCCCCGTAAAAATAGGCCGGGATCTGATGACCCCACCAGAGCTGACGGGAAATGCACCAGTCCTTCACGTTCTCCATCCAGTGCCGGTAGGTGTTCTTGAACTTGGACGGCTGCAACCGGATGTCGTCGTTCATCACATGCTCCAGGGCGGGCTGGGCCAGCTCCTTCATTTTCAGGAACCATTGAAGGCTGAGCTTGGGCTCGATGACCGCATCGGTCCGCTCCGAGTACCCCACTTTGTTCATGTAGTCCTCGACCTTCACCAGGTTGCCTTCCTTTTCCAGCAGGGGAACGATCTGTTTCCGGGCATCGAACCGGTCCGTTCCCACCAGGATCTGAGCCGATGCATTCAGGGTGCCGTCGTCGTTGAATATGTCGATGGACTCCAGGTTGTGCTTGAGTCCGAGCTCGTAGTCGTTGATGTCGTGGGCCGGGGTGATCTTCAGGGCCCCGGTACCGAACTCCCGGTCCACGTATTCGTCCAGGATGATGGGAACGGACCGGTTCACCAGGGGAACCAGGACCCGCTTCCCGTGAAAGCGGACAAAGCGTTCGTCTTCGGGATGAACGCAAACGGCCGTGTCGCCCAGGATGGTTTCGGGACGGGTGGTGGCAATGGTGATAAAATCTTCCTCACCTTCCACCCGGTAGCGGGTGAAGTACAGCTTCGACTGCACCTCCTTGTAATTCACTTCCTCATCCGATACGGCGGTCAGGGCCTGGGGGTCCCAGTTCACCATCCGCACGCCGCGGTAGATGAGGCCCTTGTTGTACAGGTCCACAAACACCTGAAGGACACTGGCCGACCGGGCTTCGTCCATGGTGAAGCAGGTGCGGTCCCAATCGCAGGACGCTCCCAGTTTTTTCAGTTGCTCCAGGATGATCCCCCCGTGCTTGTGGGTCCAGTCCCAGGCATGTTCCAGGAACTCGTCCCGGGTGAGATCCGTTTTCCGGATCCCCTCGGACGCCAGCTTGCTCACCACCCGCGCCTCGGTGGCAATGGAGGCGTGGTCGGTGCCGGGCACCCACAATGCATTCTTTCCCAGCATCCGGGCACGCCGGACCAGCACATCCTGGATGGTGTTGTTGAGCATGTGCCCCATGTGCAGAACGCCGGTCACGTTGGGCGGAGGAATGGTGATGCAATAGGGTTCCCTGTCGTCGGGACGGCTTTTGAAGAAACCCTGGTCCATCCAGTAGGCGTACCACTTGTCCTCCACGCGGGCCGGATCGTATTTGGAAGGAATGTTCACAGTTCGGCAGATTTGATTCGAGCCCCAAAAATAGGAAAAAAAGGGGGATCCCCCACCCGCTGATTCCCCAGGAATTACGGGAAATCCTCCTTCGTTCTCCCGCCTTCACCGATGGGAAAATACCATTCACCGATTTTTACACAGAATTAACACAGAAAACTTAAAAAACTGAAAAAGTTTTCATACACTTGCCGAAATTTTGAACTTACGTGGACGTCAAAGATCGCATCATCGAAGAAGCGGGGATTCTGTTCGGCAAATACGGGATCCGGACCATGACCATGGATGCCCTGGCCGAGGAGATGGGCATTTCGAAACGGACCATTTATGAACGGTTCAAGGACAAGGACACCCTGCTGATGGAAGTCCTCCAGACGTATCAGGAAAAGGTCAGGAAACAGGCGGAAGACCTGATCGACCAGTCGGAGAATTCCATCGAAGCCCTGTTCCGGATCATCGAAATGACCGTCACCCAGATGTCGCAGGTGAACCCGAATTTCCACCACGATTTCAAAAAGTACCACTACAAAGTCTTCAAAGAACTGTCGAAGGACCACGGTCTGCGCGACCTGAGCATCACCCGCAAACTCTTCGAGAGAGGCATCGGGCAAGGGGTGTTCCGGAACGACATCCACCTCGACATTGTGAACCGGACCATGCACTACCTGTTCGAATTGTTCGGCCACGAGAGCCAGCTCCTCGACGAAGGGTACGACCGTCGCGACCTGTTCCTGTTCATCATCGTCCCCTTTTTCCGGGGGATTTCCACAACGAAGGGACAAACCATCCTGGAGGAAAGCATCGAAAAATTCAGCCAAAAACACAATGCAAAATGAAAAGAAACATCCGTAACATCGCATACACCCTGATCCTGTCCGCGCTGTCCCTGGGGACGACTGCGGCTCAGGAGGCAACGACCGGACCCCTGGTCCTGGACCTGCAGGGAGCCGTGGATCACGCCATGGCCCACAACAAAAGCCTGCAGAACTCCCGGCTCGAAATGGAAAAATCGGACCGGAGCATCTGGGAAGCCATCGCCCAGGGCCTGCCGCAGGTCAGCGGCTCGGTGGATTACATGACCTACTTCAATTACGAAATGCAGTTCAACTTCGGAACGGGCAGCAGCGTGGAGTTCACCGCCGAACAGATGGCCGACGCCTACAACCAGACCGTGGCCGTGTTCCCTTCCTTCACGCCCGCCGACCTTGCCAATTATTCTGCGGGAAGCTACTACGAAGGGGTGCTGGCATCCATGATGCCGCCCACCTCCATCCTCATGTCCGACCAGGCCACGGCCACCCTCCAGGTGTCCCAGCTGATCTTCAGCGGCCAATACATCGTGGGCATCCAGACGGCCAAACTGGCCAAGCTGATCTCCGAGCAAAGCTACCAGAGCAGCGAGCTGAGCATCAAGGAGGCCGTGACATCGTCCTACTACCTGGTGCTCATCACCCAGTCCTCCCTGGACATTCTCCAAAAGAACCTGGAAATCATGGAGGACAACCTCACCCAAACCCGGGTGATGTTTAAAACGGGCATGGCCGAGCAAACCGACGTGGACCAGCTTCAGATCACCCTGAACCAGCTGGAAAACTCCAAAAAAGCGCTGGAGCGGAACCTGGAGCTGAACTACAACATGCTCCGCTTCCAACTGGGCCTGGATGCCACGGTGGCCATCACCCTGAGCGACGACCTGGAATCGCTTTTCTCCGGATCGGATCCGGAAATGGCGTTGCTTTCCCCGTTCAAGGCCGAAAACAACGTGAACTACCAGATCATGCAAACCCAGGAGGAGATCTCCGGAAAGATGCTGGACCTGCAAAAGTGGAACTACGGTCCCACCCTGGCCGGGTTCTACAACTACAACAAGAAGATCAAAACCACCGGTTTTGACATGAACCCCAACAACCTGGCCGGCCTTTCCCTGTCGGTGCCCATCTTTTCCAGCGGCATGCGGAAGGCCCAGGTGGACCAGGCCCGGATCGACTACAACATGGCCCAGATCAACAAAAGCATCATGGAAGACCAGTTGTCGGTCCAGGAAAAACAATTCAAATACAACCTCCAGAGCTCGCTGGAAAATTACGAGACCCAGAAGGAGAATGTGGACGTCGCCCGTCGGGTGTACGACAATTACAAACGAAAATACGAGCAGGGAATGGCCTCCAGCCTCGACCTCACCCAGGCCAATGCAAACTACCTGGATGCCGAAAGCAATTACCTGCAGGCCGTCCTGGAGGTCATGAATGCCAAACTGGCCCTGGACAAACTGAACAACACCCTGTAAACGAACAAACCGAAGTATCCAAATGAAATTGAAAAGCAATCCGATCATGAGAACAATACAAATTGCCCTGTTTGCCCTGCTTGGCGTTGTCGCCGTGAGTTCCTGCAAACCCCAGGCGAGCGCGGAAGCCGCCCCCGCCCAGACCACTCCGGCGGAAGTGAAAATCCAGCCGGTGAAAACCATGACCCTGGGCTACCAGAGCACTGCCGTCAGCCAGGAGGTCACCTCCACCGTGCTGGCCATGGAAGAAACCCATTTGTCCCCGGCGTTGTCGGGACGGATCCGTTCGGTGAAGGTGGACGTGAACGATCACGTGGAAAAAGGTCAACTGCTGGCGGAAATGGACCGCACCCAGCTGGAGCAGACCCGGCTGCAGTACAACACCCTGAAGACCGATCTGACCCGGATGGACACCCTGCTGCAATACGGATCGGTGACACAGCAAACCTATGACCAGATGAAGGCCCAGGTGGAAACCACGGCCCTCGTCCTGGAGAATCTGGAGGAGAACACCCTCCTGCGGGCTCCCTACACCGGCATCATCACGGGAAAATATTACAACGACGGGGAATTGTATTCGCCCACGCCCAACACCGCCGCCGGGAAAGCCGCCCTGCTCAGCATGATCCAGGTGAATCCCGTGAAACTGATGGTGAACCTGGGGGAAAACTATCTGCCCGACGTGAAGAACGGCATGGAGGCCACCATCACCACCGATGTGTATCCCGGCGAGAAATTCACGGGCCGGGTGTTCCGGATCCATCCCACGGTTTCGTCGGCCACCCGCACCTTTGCCGTGGAGGTGAAGGTTCCCAACGGGGAAGAAAAGCTGGTTCCCGGCATGTTTGCCCGGGTGAACCTGAAACTGGGCGACAAGGATGCCCTGCTCGTCCCTTCCCTGTCGGTGTTGCAGCAGAGCGGTACCAACCAGCGATACATCATGCTTCATGAAAACGGCAAGGCCAGACGGGTCGACGTGCAGGTGGTTCGCAGGCTGAACGACCAGCTGGAAATCGCTGCACCCGGCTTGAAAGGCGGCGAGGAACTGATCTTCGCCGGCCAGTCGAATCTGGAGGACGGCATGGCCGTGAACGTGGTTGTTGAATAGAAAAAACCAAGGAACAATGAGTATTTATGGAAGTGCGGTCCGTCGACCGATAACCACCATCATGATCTTTGTGGGATTGCTGGTGATGGGGATCTACTCCCTGAACAAGCTCCCCATCGATTTCTATCCCGACATTGACTTCCCGGCCATCTCCGTGATGACCACCTATTCGGGAGCCAGTGCGGCCGATATCGAAACCAACGTCACCCGTGTCATCGAGGACAACCTGAACACGGTGAGCAACCTGAAAAACATCACCTCGGTGTCGCAGGACAACATGAGCATCGTGGTGCTTGAATTTGAGTGGGGGACCAACCTGGATGAAGCCTCCAACGAGATCCGGGACGGGATCAGCTTTGCGGAGCAAATGCTCCCCGACGAAGTCTCCAAACCGGCCATCTTCAAGTTCAGTTCGAGCATGATGCCCATCCTGTTTTATGCAGTCACTGCAGAGGAGAGCTATGCGGCCGCGGCCAACATCCTGGATGAAAAAGTGATCAACCGGCTGAACCGCATCGACGGCATCGGTTCGGTGGGACTCATGGGAGCCCCCGGCCGGGAGATCCAGATCGACATCGACCCCCGGAAAATGGAGTCCTACAACCTGACCGTGGAGATGATCGCCGGGATTCTGAATGCAGAAAACCTGAACCTTCCCGCCGGGAATCTGGAGATGGGGATGATGGACTATCCCCTGCGCATCCAGGGAGAATTTCCCTCGAGCGACGTCCTCAACGACATCGTTCTGGCCAACTTCAACGGCCAGGCCGTGTACCTGAGCGACGTGGCCTCCATCAAGGACACCATCCGCGACATCACCCTGGACGAACGCATCAACGGGAAGAAAGGCATGCGGATCATCGTTCAGAAACAATCGGGCGGAAACACCGTGGAAGTGGCCCGGCAGGTGCGCGCCATGATGCCCGAGCTCATGGAGACCCTCCCCGACGACATCGAGATCATTCCCTTCTTCGACAGTGCGGAATACATCGAGGATTCCATCGGAAACCTGACTTCCACCCTGATGTATGCGGGCATCGCCGTGATCCTGGTGGTGCTGTTCTTCCTGGGACGCTGGCGGGCCACCTTCATCATCATCCTCACCATCCCCATCTCCCTGATTGTCTCGTTCATCTACCTGTACATGTCGGGGAGCTCCATCAACATCATTGCCCTGTCCTCCCTGTCCATTGCCATCGGGATGGTGGTGGACGACGCCATCGTGGTGCTTGAAAACATCACCAAACATGTGGAGAGGGGGGCGCGACCGCGGGAAGCCGCCATCTATGCCACCAACGAAGTCTGGCTGGCGGTCATCGTCACCACCCTCACCGTGGTGGCCGTGTTCCTGCCCCTCACCCTGGTGGGCGGCATGACCGGGGAACTGTTCCGGCCCCTGGGCTTCATCGTTACCATCACCGTGGTAACCTCCACCCTGAGTGCCATCACCCTCACCCCCATGCTGTCTTCCCTGATGCTCAAGCTCCGGAAGAAACCGGCCAAAGTGCGCACCTTCAGTTACGACGGCACCATCGGTCGTTTCCTCGACTGGCTGGACGAATTCTATGCCAGGTCGCTCCGGGTGGCCTTGCGCTTCCGCTGGGGCACGCTGATCATCGCCTTTGTGATCTTCGGCCTGTCCATGGCCCTGATCCCGAAAATGGGATTCGAGTTCATGCCCGAAGCCGACCAGGGGTCCCTGACGGCGGCCATTGAATTGCAGACGGGAACGCGGGTCGACATGAGTACGGCGGTGGCACGGCAGATCGATGCCTTCATCGAGGAAAACATCCCGGAAGCCGACTTCTACAACACCTCGGCCGGATCCGACGACCCGGGGGGGATGATGTCCCTGTTCACCGAATCGGGATCGCACCGGATCAACTACACCATCAGCCTGGTGGATCTGGAGCAACGGAAGCGGGGCGTGGATGAAATCGCCGCCCAGTTGCGCGAGCACCTGGAGACCTACCCCGAGATCATCAATTTTCAGGTGGAAACCAACAGCGGCGGGGGCATGAGCACCACCAGCAACGACATCGTCATCGAGATTTCCGGATACGATTTCGAAACCACCTCGGCCCTGGCCCAGGCCATCGCCGACAGTGCGGCCCTGGTTCCCGGCGCTACGAACGTGAACATCAGCCGGGAAGCGTCCAAGCCCCAGCTGCAGCTGGTTCCCGACCGGCAGAAGATGGCCATGCACGGTCTCAACACCTTCACCCTGGCCAACGCGGTCCGGAACCGGGTGGAAGGACCTTACATGAGTCCCTACCGGGAAGAAGGAGATGAATACGACATCGTGCTTCGCTACCAGGAGGAAAACCGGAACGAGCTCACCGACATCGAAGACATTGCCCTGGTCAACAACCAGGGACAGACCATCCGCCTCGGCGAAGTGGCATCCGTCGAGGAGCGCTGGGCACCGCCCAACATCGAACGGAAGAACCGGGAACGGATGGTGTCGGTGTCCATCACCCCGTACAAAGTCCCCCTGAACGTGATTTCGGTCCAGATCCAGGGGATCATCGACCGCATGGACGTTCCTTCGGACATCCAGGTGGATGTGGGCGGTGCCGTAGAGGACATGCAGGAATCCATGATGGACCTGGCCCTGCTCCTGGTGCTCAGCCTCATCCTGACCTACCTGGTGATGGCCAGCCAGTTTGAGTCCTTCAAAATGCCGTTCATCATCATGTTCTCCATTCCCTTTGCCTTCACCGGGGTCATCCTGGCCCACGTATTCACCGGCGTCACCATGAGTGTGATCTCCATGGTGGGCGGCGTGATGCTTGTGGGGATCGTCGTGAAGAACGCCATTGTGCTGGTGGACTTCATCAACCTGACCCGCGACCGGGGGGTGGAGCTGCGCGAATCCATCATCGTCTCGGGACGGAGCAGGCTTCGCCCGGTTCTGATGACTTCGGCCACCACCATCCTCGGCATGCTTCCTCTGGCCCTGAGCTCCGGTTCGGGTTCGGAGATCTGGAGCCCCATGGGGATCGCCGTCATCGGGGGACTCGTTTTCTCCACCGTGGTGACCCTGGTGATCGTCCCTGTCGTGTACCACATCATGCTTCGCCGGAGTGCGGAACGGGGAACCGAGGTCGAATATGAATTCATGAACGGACTGGAAAACAAAACCCTTGAGCAATGAAAGCCGTATTTATCGTATACAACCAGGCCCAGACGGAACGGGTCGAGTACCTGTTCGACAAACTGAACATCCGCGGATTCACCCGCTGGACCGATCTGGCCGGTCGGGGCAGCGTGGACGGACCTCCGCACATGAACACCCACACCTGGCCGGAACAAAACACGGCCAGCCTCGCGGTCATGGAAGACCAGGCCGTTGAAGCGGTTCTGGACGGCGTCCGCCGGATGGACGAAGAGAACAAGGACGTGGGCATCCGCGCCTTTGTCTGGGACATCGTGGGCGGCTACTGATTTCCGCCCCACTCATTTGGCCATGGAGAAGACCGGTTTCCGGTCCGCTTTCCATGGCCAATTTTTTTCCCTCCAATCAGGGCGCACTGTTTTCGTAAAGATCCAGGGTTTCGATGGCCGCTTCCCGGCCGGCTTCCACCAGTTGTTCGGCCCGGTAGAAATCAAACACCGAGCACCAGTAACGGGAAACGTTGATCAGCACCTCGGGGGAGAATTTCTTCATCTTTTCCTCCGCCATGTGGAGAGTCATGGTTTCGAACGTCCGGTCGAGAAGTCTGAAATACCCGAGTTTCTCCTCCTTCCCCTCTGCATCCGTGGTTTCGAGGTGCAAGTCAAAATCCCGAACCTTTTTCTCATAGAGGGATTGTTTCCGGATGGTTTCTTTGGTGGGGGCAGCTTCGTTCAGGGGAATGTCCGCATTCACGTAAGAGGCCACCATGATATCGCCCGGGGTCCGTTTCACATGGGCCATGGGGATGTTGTTCAACACCCCGCCGTCCACCAGGATCCGTCCGTTCGATCGCACCGGGGTGAGAACCAGCGGAATGGCGATCGATGCCCGAATGGCATCATACAGGCTCCCCCTGTCAAATACAACTTCCTCATTGTGACGAATGTCGACGGCAAGGGCGGCATAGGGCAGGTGCAGGTTTTCGATGTCCATGTCGGGAACATAGTCCCGCATTTTCTTCAACACCTTGTCCCCCTTGATCAGGCCTTGCTTGCTCAGGGTGAAATCCACCAGGCTGAACACCCGGGTTTTGTCCAGGGAAAGGATCCAATGCTTGAACTCGTCCAGTCTCCCGGCCGCATACACGCCGCCCACCAGGGCTCCCATGGAGGTCCCCGCGATGGAGGCGATCCGGTAGCCCCGCCGCTCCAGTTCCTCGATGACCCCGATGTGGGCGATGCCCCGGGCCCCTCCGCCCGACAACACCAGGGCGACCTTCGGTTTGGGTGTTTCCATGTCAGGCATTTGCATGGTTTTCGATCACATGCGAACGGGCACAAAAACCAGGCCATCGCCCCTTCCTGACATTGTGACCGGACCGAAACCGGATTCCCGAAAAAATCCCTTACTTTTGCACTGCAAAACAAGCAGATGAAACCCAGACACACCCATTTCCTTCTGTTCTTTCTCCCGGTCCTGCTGTGGGGCGCCGGATGCACGCAGCAGGGAGAGAGCGAAGCTGCCAAAAGCGGCGTGGAATTGTTCTTTGAAGAACCGGTCTTTGATTACGGAACCATCCCGGAGGACGGGGACGGGACCCACACCTTTGTTTGCAAAAACCTGGGCAAGGAAGCGGTCGTGATCAACCGGGTGCGTTCCACCTGCGGCTGCACGGTGCCCGAGTGGCCCCGGGAACCGCTGGAACCGGGTGCCACCGGCGAAATCCTTGTCAAATACAACACGGCACAGACCGGAACCTTTCTGAAATCCCTCTATGTGTACTCCACCGCCGCCAACACGCCGGTGAAGCTGCAAATCAAGGGGAAAGTCAATTCAAAAACATCCTGAGATGCCCAGCATATCACAAAAAGGCTGCGCCATGCCCGCCTCCCCCATCCGGAGGCTGGTGCCGTACGCCGAGGAAGCCAAGAAAAAAGGACGGACCGTCTACCACCTGAACATCGGACAGCCCGACATCCGCACCCCGGAGGTCGCCCGGCAAGCGGTGAAAAACCTGGGTGCCGAGGTCATCGAATACAGCCATTCCGCGGGCATGGAGAGCTACCGGCGCAAGCTGGCCACGTTTTACCGGAACATCGGGATCGATGTGGATCACAACGACATCCTGGTGACAACGGGCGGTTCGGAAGCCATCACCTTCGCCCTCATGTCCACCATCGACCCGGGCGATGAGGTGATCGTCCCCGAACCCTTTTATGCCAACTACAACGGATTCTCCGTCACCGCGGGCGTGAAGGTCGTCCCCATCACATCGCACATCGGCAACGGGTTTGCCCTCCCTCCGGTATCCGAATTCGAAAAGGTCATCGGACCAAAAACCCGGGGGATCATCATCTGCAACCCCAACAACCCCACGGGCTACCTGTACTCAAAAAAGGAACTGGAAGCCCTGGCGCAGCTTGTCAAAAAGCACGACCTCTATCTGTACTCCGACGAGGTGTACCGGGAATTCTGCTACGACGGGGAAACGCATTTTTCGGCCATGAACCTCCCGGGCCTGGAAGACCATGTGGTGATGTTCGATTCGGTGTCGAAACGCTACAGCATGTGCGGGGTGCGCATCGGCGCCCTGATCAGCAAAAACAAATCGCTGATCCAGACGGCGCTGAAATTCGCCCAGGCCCGCCTGAGTCCCCCCACATACGGACAGGTGGCCGGAGAAGCCGCCCTGGACACCCCCCCGGAATACTTCCGCGAAGTGTATGACGAATACATCGAACGACGCGACTACATGGTCGGGGCCCTGAACGCCATGCCCGGGGTTCACTGTCCCACCCCCAAAGGCGCGTTCTACACGGTGGTGAAACTGCCGGTGGACGATGCCGACCGGTTTGCCCAGTGGATCCTGAGCGAGTTCGAATACAAGAACCAGACGGTGATGATGGCCCCGGCTTCCGGCTTTTATTCCACCCCGGGCCTGGGAAAACAGGAAGTCCGCATTGCCTATGTGCTGAAAAAAACCGATCTTGAGCGCGCCATGGAAACCCTGGCCCGTGCATTGGAAGCATACCCGGGGCGAACGGAATAGATTCTGCTACGAACATTAATCAACGACACATTGACATTCAACGATTTTGGTTTTCATCCCGACCTTCAGGAAGGGATTGATGCCATGGGATTCGAGAACCCCACCCCCATTCAGGAGCAAGCCATCCCGGCCATATTGGAAGGAAAAGACATCATCGGATCGGCCCAGACCGGCACCGGGAAAACCGCTGCATTTTTGCTGCCGGTGATCCAGCACATCGTGGCGAACCGCGAAGAAAGCAAGACCCGGGCCCTGGTCATCGTCCCCACCCGGGAACTGGCCCAGCAGATCGATCAGCAGATGGAAGGATTTTCCTATTTCACCCCCATCAGCAGCATCGCTGTGTACGGCGGGAGCGACGGTTCGGTGTTCACCCGGGAAAAGAAGGCACTGACCGAGGGAACCGAAATGGTGATCTGCACGCCCGGACGCATGATCGCCCACCTGAACAACAACTATGTGGATTTCTCCGAGCTCAAATACCTCATCCTGGACGAAGCCGACCGGATGCTCGACATGGGCTTCTACGAGGACATCATGAAGATCATCCAGTATCTTCCCAAGAAACGGCAGAACCTCATGTTCGCCGCCACCATGCCGCCGGAGATCCGGACCCTGGCCAAAACGGTGCTCCATGAGCCGGTGGAAGTGAGCATTGCCATCTCCAAACCGGCCGAAAAGGTGCTGCAGGTGGCGTACGTGGTTTACGAAGCCCAGAAACTTCCCCTGACCGTCCACCTGCTGAAAGGCCGGAACCTGAAAAGCGTCATTGTGTTTTGTTCCACAAAGCTTTCTGCAAAAACCCTGAACCGGCAGCTGAAGAAAGAAGGGTTGGAGGCCCAGGACATCCACAGCGACCTCGACCAGAAGGAACGGGAAGACATCATGCTCCGGTTCCGGAACCGGAAACTGAACATCCTGGTGGCCACCGATCTGCTTTCCCGGGGGATCGACATCGACAACATCGAGCTCATCATCAACTACGACGGTCCCCACGAAGGGGAAGATTACATCCACCGGATCGGCCGGACGGCCCGGGCGGCTTCCGACGGCATCGCCATCACCCTGATCAGCGAAGCCGAACAGCACAAGTTCGCACGGATTGAAAAACTTCTCGAGAAGCCCGTCACCAAAGCGACACTGCCCCCCGCCCTGGGCGACGGACCCGATTACGATCCCAAGAAGAAACGATCGGGCGGAGGAAACCATCCGCACCGGAACCGGAAGAAGAAGGGAAAGGGCGGCAAGCCCAAGAAGTCCTAGGGATAGAGCAGGTACCGGTCCCGCATGACCCGGTATGCCTCCAGCTCCGGCTGCCAGCTTTGCCGGATTTGATCTTCGGTCCACCCGGCCACGATCTGCTCCCTCAGGCTCGTGGTGCCGGACAGGTTTTCGAAATAGGGAATGAAAAAGGAATCCTTGTCCGGAAAAACCGCATAGGCATCCAGCAACCAATTCAAAAACAAACGGTCCCAGGCCGGTGGCTGCACGTTTCTCAAGTCCGTCCCCCGGCATTCCACGTCTTTGAATTTGGGGTTTCCGGACACGCCGGGGATCGACCGGGGGGTGAAGCGGAAATCGCCGGGCAGGTCGGGATGCCCGAAAACCTCGAAAGGCATGTCGGTGCCCCGCCCCTCGCTCAGCACCGTCCCTTCAAAAAAGCAGGTGGACGGGTAGAGCCGGATGGCGTGGTCGTTGGCCAGGTTGGGCGAGGGTCGGACCGGCAGGGTATAGGGGATTTGGTGGTTGTAGTCGGCACAGGGGACGACGCTCAGTTCACAGCGCACCCCCCCTGCCAGCCATCCTTCCCCGTTGATCATCCGTGCCAGCTCGCCCATGGTCAGTCCGTGAACCACCGGGATGGGATGCATGCCCACGAACGACCGGAAGGCCGTGTCCAGCAAGGGTCCGTCCACAAAATTCCCGTTTGGATTGGGGCGGTCGAGCACCACCAGGGGCACGCCGTTTTCCGCGCAGGCTTCCATGACATAATGGAGGGTGGAGATGTAGGTGTAAAACCGGGTGCCCACATCCTGGAGGTCGAAAAGCACCAGATCGAGTCCGGCCAAATCCTCCGGCAGGGGTTTCCGGTGCGATCCGTACAGCGACACCAGGGGGATCCCGGTCACCGGATCCCGCGTATCGTCCACCTCGTCCCCCGCGGCCCGGTCGCCCCGGAACCCGTGCTCGGGACTGAAGACCCGGTCGATCCGGAACCCCTCCGCTTCCATGGATAGGAGGGTGTCGAGAAGATGGGTTTGTCCCACCAGGGTGGTGTGGTTGGCCACCAGGGCCACCGTTTTTCCCCGGAGCATGGGGACGTATTCAGCGTACCGGGCGGCGCCGGGCTCGGGGACTGGGTCCGGGGTCGGCGCCGAGGGCGTGCAAGCCTGGACCTGGGTCCACAGGAGCACCACGGAAAGCAACAGGATCGGTCGTGTCATCATCCCCTAAAATTACGGAAAGATAACTACATTTGACGGACAAACGCTCCGGGTGAACACCGAACTATTCATTGCACGCCGATTGATCGGCAAGAAGAAGGGCAAACAGGATTTTTCCCGCTCCATCGTGTCCATTGCCACCTTCGGCATCGCCCTGGGTCTGGCCGTGATGATCGTGGCCGTGGCCATCGTCACGGGCTTCAAGAAAGAAATCTCGGCCCGGGTCATCGGTTTCGGGGCCCACCTGCAAATTCTCAACCTGGATTCGAACCTTTCCTTCGAAACCATGCCCGTTCCCAAAGGCCTGGATTGTGTCCGGGCCGCCGAGGAACTGGAAGGGATCCGGCACATCCAGCCCTATGCCCTGAAAGCCGGCATCATCAAAACCGGGGAGGAAATCCACGGATCGGTGCTCAAGGGAGTGGATGCCCGGTACGACTGGACCTTCATCCGGCAAAATCTGAAGGAAGGGCGGATTCCCGAGCTGAGCGACAGCGTCCGCCCGACGAGGTGGTGATTTCCGCCTACACCTCCCGTTTGTTGCACCTGGGCACGGGCGACCGGTTCACGATGTACTTCATCCAGGATCCGCCGCGTGCCCGGACCTTCACCATCTCCGGGATCTACAGCACCAGCCTGGAAGAGTTCGACCGCCTGTACATCTATTCCGACATCCAGCAGGTGCAGCGCCTGAGCAACTGGGATCAGGGGCAGGTCAGCGGGTATGAAGTGTTGCTGAACGACATGAAGTATCTGCCCCATGCCCGCGAGACATTGCGCGATCTGGTCGCCCTGGAGTTTCTGGACGACGGGAGCCGGTTGCGGGTGGAAACCATCGAAGAAAAATACACCCAGATCTTCGACTGGCTCAAATTGCAGGACATGAACGTGATCGTTCTCATCCTCCTCATGGTGACCGTGGCCGGATTCAACATGATTTCGGGCCTGCTCATCCTCATCCTCGAACGCACCAACATGATCGGCATCCTCAAGGGCCTGGGGACAACGAACCTGTCCATACAGAAGGTGTTCCTTTACCAGTCCTCCTTCCTTACCCTGCGGGCTCTGGTGTGGGGAAACCTGATCGGCGTCGGCATCTGCATCGCCCAGAAGTATCTGAACATCATCTCTCTCGACCCCACCTCCTACTACCTCGACACCGTGCCCATCAACCTGAACCCGGTCCACATCCTTCTGCTGAACCTGGGCACCATGGCCATCACCTTCCTCTTCCTTCTGATCCCCTCTCTGATCATCGCCCGCATTTCTCCGGACAAAAGCATTCGTTTCAATTGAACCGTTGGAAGTCAGCGATGCTGGGTGAATTGCCCGGCAAATCCGCCCAAGACCTGATGGCGCCGGCCTTCCGCGGAACGGACAACGGGACGTGCAACCCCGTTCAGGCCGCCGTGATGGTGCTGCTATACCCCGGGAACGAATCCACCGGCATCGTGTTCATCAAACGCAACACCTACCCGGGGCACCACAGCGCCCAGATCAGTTTTCCCGGAGGAGCCCGGGAGAAGGGTGACGGGAACCTTCAGGAGACCGCGCTCCGGGAAACCCGGGAGGAACTGGGTCTGGAGGAGAAGATCGAAGTCCTGGGGGAGCTCACCCCCCTGCACATCCCGGTGAGCAATTTCCTGGTCCACCCGTTCGTGGGCATCCTGCACCAACGCCCCCGGTTCCGGCCCGATCCCACGGAGGTGGCCTACCTGGTGGAAACCACGGTGGAACACCTGCTCGATCCGGAAACCCGGCGGGAAGAACACCAGGTTCGGAACGGCGCCTCCATCCTCACGCCCTATTACCGGGTGGGGGACGAAAAAATCTGGGGCGCCACGGCAATGATGCTCAGTGAATTTCTACAAATGGCCGCCAGACCGCCATCACATCCGAGTTGACGATGTTCCGGTAGTGGTCGTAGCGGTCCATGACCTCCCGGACGTAGTTGTAGGTTTCGATGCCCCGTGCGTACCCGTACTTGACCACGGGCAGACTGTAATAATCCGGGTCGGCCTTCTTCAGCAGCCAGGATTCCACATGGTCGAACCAAAGGTTGGGGTCGTCTCCGTTCCGTTCGGCCAAACGCCGTGCATCCTGGATGTGCCCGTACCCGATGTTGTAGGATGCCAGCACAAATTTGATCCGCTCCTCCGGATCGGGAATCTCGGAGACGAACCGGTCATCGAGCCACTTGATGAATTTGACGCCCGCATGAATCTGGGCCCCGGGGGTGGAATCCTCGGAGATGCCGTAGTTCTGGGCTGTCCCCGGCATCATCTGCATCAATCCATACGCCCCTGCCCAGGATGTGGCTCCGGGGTTGAACCGGGATTCCTGGTAAATCATGGAGGCCAACAGGCGCCAGTCCCAGCCGATGGCTTCGCTTTCCGACTGAAGGATGTTGTCGTAGGGTGAAATTCGCCCGCTGCCCAGGGTGTAATCCTCGCTGTGGATGCTCCGGTAGGTGTGCCGGTTCTTGAAATACCGGTTGTAGACCTGGGCATAGGTGGAGGTACGCTGGAAGTCCTCCAGCCACAAGTTGATTTCCTGTTTCAGGCTGTCCGAATTCCGGTTCACCGCCCAGGCCACATTCTGGGTGAAGGAAATGGCCGTTTCCACATCCAGCTGGGGAAAATAGGTTTGGTTCACCAGGCCCACGTTTTCATCGCACACCGTAAAGGGAATCTCCCCGGTGGCCACCCGCTGCACGAGCTGCTCCGATTCCATGTCGACCTGTTCGATGCGGATTCCCCCGCCGATCTCGTCCGACAGGCTGGCCAGCCGGCTGGCATACACGGAGCCGGTTTGGACATACACGGTTTTGCCGGCCAGATCCAATTGTTCCCGGACCAAGGCCGACTCCACCTGGATGGGGTTCATCTGCTCCCAGCGTTCCGGCTTTTTCTGAACCAGAATCTGGCGTGTCTGCAAAATGGGATCGCAAAAATCGACCCGGGCCTTGCGATCGGCCGTCACGGTCAGATTCATGGCGATGAGATCGATGTGGCCCTCCTCCAGATCCCGGAAATTCTTCTCCAGGTCGTTGCTCACGTTGACCTCCAATTTCAGGTTCAGGTGATTGGCCAATTCATGAAGCATGTCGTACTGGTAGCCCAGCGGCTGCCCCCGGTAGATGAAGTAAGAGATGGAATTGTATTCGGTTACCACCCGAAGCACGCCCCTGGCACGGATCCGCTCCAGGTTGACCACTTTCTCGGGTTTCAATTCCTCCACGTCCCGGAACCGGGACTCACCGCCCGGTTGGCATCCGCACAACAGCAATGCAAAAAACAGGAGGACATGGGAAATAACTCGGATTGTTCTCATGAAAAAAAGTTGGGACAAAAACAGCCGTCCTAGTCATAAAAGGTCCACACGAGTCCGACTCGGACATACCGGCCTTTCAAGGGATAGGGATAGGCTGTCACATAATTCCGGTCCCACGGGCCCAACCCCTGAAGGAGGTTGTTGTAGGACGCAAAAAAACGCACGCGAGAGACCTTCATGGTAAGAAAGACATCCAGGAAAGGATATCCCCCCGCCTGATGGGTCTCTTGCAGGTGGTACACTCCGGTTACCGGCATGTAGGCACTTGCCAGGTAAGGGGTTGTGTACGAGAGGTCAAAGCCCAGGTCGAAAACCAGGGCTCCTTTGAACAGCGATTGGTTCCAATAGTTCGAGGTATAGAGTGCCGCCAAGGGAAGGTTCAGTATCTCCGGTGCATTTGACACCTGGAACAGCAATTTGTTCAGTGAGTGAAATCCACCCACCTTGAAATGCTTGGACCCGTAAAGCGAAACCAGCATCAACTGCCGGTCGAACACCCGGGGCAACGCCAGGGTATCCCAATACAGGTAGTTGGCCATGGTGGACAGACCGACCCGTACTTCCATGTCCAGGGAATCCGAATCAAGAAACGCTTCTCCCTTGATCTGATAGCTGGGGGCAAAATCATTCTCCCAATGGAAGTAGGAGGAAGAGTAGTGATTGGCGAAGTAATGGGGCTTCCTGGATTCGATGCTTCCCCGCAACCCCAGGTCCATTTGTCCGAAGAGGCGACGGGAGAAGGTGGCATCGGCTTGGAAATCATTTTGATAATAGCCACTCAGATAATACTTTCCGTTGACAACCCAGTCCCAGACCCCCGTGGTGGGTCCCGCCAGGTTGAACCCCACGAAGAGATCGTGGTACCACCGGCTCGAAAACTCGGCCGTTGCCGAATCCCGGTACACATCGGCCAGGGTCAAGGGGTCGGTGCTCAGAGTGTCGACATGGGAAAACACGGAGACCGGAACGGGTGACAATTGCCCGAACCGTCGGATTTCATAGCCGCCATAGGCCCGGATGCTCAGCTTGTCGTAGTCCGGATCGCCCAGGATCACCTGGAACACATTGGAAATCCGGTCCTCCGAAACCGAATCCATCGGCGTGAGGATTTCATAGTACCGGTCCTGGTAAAAAGGTTCGCCCCCCTGAACGGAATCCTCCCCATAGTAGGCCCGTACGTTCCGCTCCAGGTACAACTGGTGCGACAGGGACAGGGTCTTGCCCCGACTGGTCACTTGTCCGGCGGAGTCGACGGAGGTGGTTTTTTCAGTGAGGTTGTATTTCTGGGTGGCAAAGAATGACAGGTTTTTGTATTCCGACGAGCTGCTGTCGAGGCGCATGATGTAATCGAATTCATTGTCCGCTGCGCCCGTCAGGAAGTAAGGCAGGTTGGCAAGCCCCCCGTTTTCCTCCAGATTCACATGGTTGTAGTACAGCGTACCGAACAGGCTGTACTTCTCTTTGTTGTGGCTGAGAAAAAGACCCGATCTGGCCAGCTTGCTTCTCTCATGATCGTAAAACTGCTGTCCGCTCAGCAAACTGAACTCCAGGCCAAAGTTGGTAAACGGACTCAGATTCTGGGTGTGCAAAGCCTCCACGGACTCTTCCCGGGTCCCGGGGGGAAATTTCATGGAATAGGCCAGGGAAGTAAAGGGAACCTTGGTGTTGAAAAAGGTGGTCCGGTCGGGCTTCTTCAGATAGGGCTCCCAGGGCCGTCCAAAGAGGAAGGTTTCATTTCCCGGTCTGAGAAAGAAATCCAGATGGTTCACGCCCTGGCCAACCATCCCGGGAAACTCATAGGCGAACCCTTCCTTGTAAACCGGCAGATAACCCCGCTGAAGCTGTGCTGTGTTCGTATCGATGCGAACTTCCTCGAAGCGGGTGAAGTGATGCTTCAGTCCCCAGCTGTTGATGGTCCGGGATGTATCCACCACCTGGGCCGTTGCCGGTAGGGAACATGCCAGGCATGCCAGCCATATGAAGACTTGGTTTCACCGGTAACGTCGCTCCCATTTACGAATATAAGAAGCTTTTTATATTGAACGTGAATTACTTAGATGAAAATTAACAAAGTATGAACCGAAAGGACTCCGGTTGCCAGAGCAAAAAACATACCACAAAAAAAAATCCCACCCGGCGAACCGGATGGGATTCAAAAGGATGGCGACGACCTACTCTCCCACAAACGCAGTACCATCGGCGCAAATGGGTTTAACTTCTCTGTTCGGAATGGTAAGTGGTTCCCCATTGCAATAGTCTCAAAATCTTTTTGTCCTGCCTCGATCCGCAATGCATTCAGCGGACGGGCTGAGCAGACACAATACGATTGACAGATTGGAAGAAAACTTTTTAACTGACCTTGAAAAAAGCTCACGGGCAATTAGTACTGCTCGGCTTTGACATCACTGCCTTTACACCTGCAGCCTATCAACGTCATCGTCTATTACGACCCTTAATGGAGATCTCATCTTGAGGTAGGCTTCGCGCTTAGATGCTTTCAGCGCTTATCCCTTCCAAACATACCCAGCAATGCTCCTGGCGGAACAACTGGTACACTAGAGGTCTGTCCAACACGGTCCTCTCGTACTAGTGTCAGGTCCTCTCAAATCTCCTACGCCCACAACAGATAGGGACCGAACTGTCTCACGACGTTCTGAACCCAGCTCGCGTGCCACTTTAATCGGCGAACAGCCGAACCCTTGGGACCTTCTCCAGCCCCAGGATGTGACGAGCCGACATCGAGGTGCCAAACCGCTCCGTCGATATGAGCTCTTGGGAGCGATCAGCCTGTTATCCCCGGAGTACCTTTTATCCTTTGAGCGATGGCCCTTCCATACGGAACCACCGGATCACTATGCTCTGCTTTCGTACCTACTCGACTTGTCAGTCTCACAGTCAAGCGCCCTTATGCCATTATACTCTACGCACGGTTACCAATCGTGCTGAGGGTACCTTTAGAAGCCTCCGTTACGCTTTTGGAGGCGACCACCCCAGTCAAACTACCCACCAAACACTGTCTCCCGTTAGGGATTAGACTCAGATAAGTAAAGGGTGGTATTTCAAGGTTGACTCCACGACTCCTGGCGAAGCCGCTTCAAAGTCTCCCACCTATCCTACACATCACTTACCCAAAATCAATGTTAAGCTATAGTAAGGTTCACGGGGTCTTTCCGTCCCGTTGCGGGTATCCGGCATCTTCACCGGAACTACAATTTCACCGAGCTCATGGTTGAGACAGTGCCCAGATCGTTACACCATTCGTGCAGGTCGGAACTTACCCGACAAGGAATTTCGCTACCTTAGGACCGTTATAGTTACGGCCGCCGTTTACCGGGGCTTCGATTCAGAGCTTCTCCCGAAGGATGACCCCTCCTCTTAACCTTCCGGCAGGTGTCAGGCCTTATACCTCATCTTTCGATTTCGCAAAGCCTTGTGTTTTTGATAAACAGTCGCTTGGGCCATTTCTCTGCGGCCATCTTGCGATGGCACCCCTTCTCCCGAAGTTACGGGGTCATTTTGCCTAGTTCCTTAACCATGAATCACTCGAGCGCCTTAGGATTCTCTCCTCGACTACCTGTGTCGGTTTACGGTACGGGTACCTAATACCTGAAGCTTAGGGGTTTTTCTAGGAAGTCTGCTTAGGGTCACTATCCGCTTGCCCGAAGGCTCACGGTACTATCAGTTTCAGCATCTCTGAGCTATTAACCCAAAGATATACCTACAACCTTTAACGTGCTATTCCGTCAGCACGCGGACCTTTCACTACTCCGTCATCCCATCGCAGTATTAGGTAGTACTGGAATATTAACCAGTTGTCCATCGACTACACCTTTCGGTTTCGCCTTAGGACCCGACTAACCCGGATCCGATTAGCGTTGATCCGGAAACCTTAGTCTTTCGGCGGGCAGGTTTCTCACCTGCCTTATCGTTACTTATGCCTACATTTTCTTTTCCAGACGCTCCAGCAGACCTTACGATCCACCTTCGACGCAGACTGGAATGCTCCCCTACCACTCTTACGAGTCCATAGCTTCGGTAGTATGTTTAATGCCCGATTATCATCCATGCACAATCGCTCGACTAGTGAGCTGTTACGCACTCTTTAAATGAATGGCTGCTTCCAAGCCAACATCCTAGCTGTCAGAGCAATCGCACTACGTTAGAACAACTTAACATACATTTGGGGACCTTAGCTGATGGTCTGGGTTCTTTCCCTTTTGGCGCCGGACCTTAGCACCCAACGCCTCACTCCCGAGGAACATGTCATAGCATTCGGAGTTTATCAAGGGTTGATAGGCGGTGAAGCCCTCTAGCCTTATCAGTAGCTCTACCTCTATGACACTTATACTCGAGGCTGCACCTAAATGCATTTCGGGGAGTACGAGCTATTTCCCAATTTGATTGGCCTTTCACCCCTATCCACAGCTCATCCAAACACTTTTCAACGTGAACTGGTTCGGTCCTCCATAACGTGTTACCGTTACTTCAACCTGGCCATGGATAGATCA
>JAWKKO010000005.1:0-209200 GCA_041393235.1 Bacteroidales bacterium | reverse complement strand
CGGTCACCCGGATCTGAAGATTCTCAAGACTCAGGTCCGTGAAATTCACCCCGCTTTCCACGTCCTTCCGTTCCAGATAACGCAGAGTGAAGCGGCTGTCTGCGAGTTCGATGGAATTGATTTCCAGCTGTGGCTTGTTTTCCGGGGGAACATGGGGCCGGAGGAGACGGTCCACGATGAATTGAAGATTGACCACCTTGGCACTGTCCAGGACCAGGTTCACATGGGCGCTTTCCAGGGAAATGCGTCGCACCTGGAATCTCTTTTTGTCGGGCCGGACAGTCTTCAGGCGAACCTTTGCAAGTTCGGCAAAGAGAAGGGTGTCGCCCCGCTGGTCCTCCACGTACAGGTCCCTCACCTGGATCCGTTTGAAGAAGGAATAGTTGACCGACGACAGGGTGATGTGGGTCTGCAACTCTTCCGACAGCTTTTCGGTCATGTATTTGCTCAGGGCGGTTTGTACCTGCCTGTTTTGCAGAAACAAAAGGGTAAATGCCGGAATGGCCAGGAGAACAATCCCAACCACCAGGGTTATTTTCGCTATCTTTTTAATAGTTTTGCCTTTCTAAAATCCTGAACGTAACAAAAATAGTAAAAGTTGTCATGGGCACACTGATTCTCGGGATCGAATCTTCCTGCGACGATACCTCCGCAGCCGTCCTGGACGACCGCCGTTTGCTGTCCAATGTCATCGCCTCCCAGGATGTGCACAGGAAGTATGGGGGCGTGGTTCCGGAATTGGCTTCCAGGGCCCACCAGCAGCACATGGTGCCTGTGGTGGATCAGGCCCTCCGGGAGGCGGGCGTGGACCGACGGGACCTGGATGCGGTGGCGTTTACCAGGGGACCCGGTTTGTTGGGATCCCTGCTGGTGGGGACGTCCTTTGCAAAAGGGTTGTCTGCGTCGCTGGGCATTCCCATGATCGAAGTCAATCACCTCAAAGCCCACATCCTGGTCCACTTCATCGAGGAGGCCGGAGGTACGGCAGCGGTACCGGAATTTCCCTTTCTCTGCCTGCTGGTGTCGGGCGGACACAGTCAGCTCGTCCTGGTGCGCAGCCATCTACAGATGGAGATCATCGGACGGACCATCGACGATGCCGCAGGGGAGGCCTTTGACAAGTGTGCCAAGCTCATGGACCTTCCCTATCCGGGGGGGCCGCATGTGGACCGCCTGGCCCGGGAAGGAGACGGGAAACGGTTCCGGTTCTCCAAACCCCGGCTGGACGGCTACGATTATTCTTTCAGCGGGTTGAAGACGTCGTTTCTTTATTTCCTCAGGGACCAGTTGAAAACCGATCCCGAATTCGTGGAAAAAAACAAAGCCGACTTGTCAGCGTCCCTGCAGCGGACCATTGTGGACATTCTCCTTCTCAAACTGCGCAAGGCCGTGAAGGAAACCGGCGTGAAACAGGTGGCCCTGGCCGGAGGAGTTTCGGCCAATTCCCGGATTGCGGGAGACGGTGCAGCGAGAGTAAGCACGGCGAAGCGGTTGGACCTTAAGTTCGTCTCCGGCCCTTCCGGTTCACCACGGACAATGCGGCCAGGCGATCGGCATTGCAGGCATTTTCACTACCGGAACGGGGAGTTTGCCGGGGAGGACATATCCCCCCAGGCCAGAATGTATTTTTGAAAAATAATGTGTATCTTGGATTAGTTTTTTTGACGCATGGACAAACTCGAGTTCCAACCCACTCTAAAGACACCATACGTACTGCTTGACCCCGCCGGAACCCTGAAATTTAAAGGAAGGTCAATTCCCGAAGACGTCTCCCTGTTTTATGAGGACATCCTGGATTGGGTCATTGCCTATTCCTCGGCTCCTCCCCCCCGGACCCAGGTGGTGATTGAAATGGAGTATCTGAACTCCGGCACCTCCAAATACATGCTGCGCCTTCTTAAGAAGCTCAAGGAAGTGGACAACGACGGCTACGCCCTGGAAATCCACTGGGTGTACGAGGAGGGCGACGACGACATCCTGGAGCGGGGCGAATACTATGCCTCCATTCTGGATCTGGACATCCGTTTCCGGGAAGTCGAATAGGAAATTACTCCCGGGAGGCGTTCAGGATGTCCGCCAGGAGCTTCCAATACCCCAGGTGGAAATCCAATGATGCGTTCCCGGCAATGACCTGGTTGAAATTGACGGTTTCCCCGCAGCCTGCGGGCTGTTCCACAGCTGCATCGAACAGCCCGGGTTTCTCGGGATGAAACTGGACGCCAAACACATGGGGAAAGGTCCGGTGTTCTAGGGCCTCGATGATCTTGCCGTCCCTGCTTCTGGCAGCGACCTTCCAGTCCTCTCCGGCTTCCTCTGCCGCCTGGTGATGGCTGCTGAGAACCCAGGGCGCCTCTCCGGAAGCCTGAGCGGTCAGCGGTTGCAGAAAGGAGCCTTCGGCCGGGTCGATCCGGTGAAAGTGATAGGAGGTGGGACCTTCGCAATCATACAGCAGCTGATCGTTGTAATTCCGGTGCATTTCATCGGCCGGCAGTCGAAGCAAAGCTTCGGCCGTCCAGATCCCGTACACTTCGCTGGGAATGTCCTGGACCATGCGTCCGCCCGTGCCCACATGCAGGGTTTGCATGCCCAGGCAAATCCCGCTCATGAGGTAATCCGGCCGGTCGTTGAGCCAGGGACGCCGGGTCCGGTCCTGGGAGCCCCCCAACAGATGAAAGATGTAGGATGCTTCCAAAAAATGCCGGTGGGGATCCGTGACACTGGTCAGCAGGTGGCTTTCCTCCCCATACAGGGCCGGGGGAATATCGGGTCCCCCCATGAACAATGCACCCCTGGAGGACAGGAACAAGCCGCGGAAGGTTTCAGAACAGGGATTGCCGGCAAAACAGTTGTCCGGAGTCAGTTCGCCCGTTACCTCCCGAAGACTCATGTCCGTGCACTTGGTTTCGAACAGGTAGAGGGCCGATCGGCTGTAATCGTAGGCTTCTTTTTCATGGTAGACGCCCAGGATGTGATAGTCATCCAGAGGGAAGGTCCCTTCCCGGATGAGATCATGAAAAAGGGCCAGGTTGTAGGCCGTCGGGTGGAACAGCAAAAGGGTGTCCTGGGCCCGGAGGCCGGGGGCTGCAAGAAAAAAGAGGAGAAACCCGAGCAGACGTACCATGGCTATTTGAGCATATCGGCCAGACGCCGCGTGAAATCTTTGAAATTCTCCTGGGTTTCGTCGTCCAGGTCCTTGAAGCCGATTTTTCCGCTGTTCACTTCCTGCAGGAAATTGGATGCGAGCACGGCGCGGGAATAGTTGTTGTTCTTCAGGTATTCCGAATTCTCCACCGTGATTCCCTCCCGGACCTGCACCACGTGTTTCTTGAAGTCGATGGTGGAGAACATGTCTTCCACGTCCATGAAAGCATCCATGGGGATCAGCTGCTTGTTGGCAAGATCGATCTTGTTGTCGAACAGGTCCTTCCGGAGTTTGTCATGAAGCGCTCGTTCCTCGCTGTTGTTGAAGGTGAGGACGAGATAATCCAGCCCCCATCCAATCAGGATGTTCACCATCATGCCAATGCTTTCCCCTCCCGAAGCCGGAAGAAAATAGCATTCTTTCTGGAAACCGGTGAGGGCCAGGATGGCTTTCAGAAAG
This sequence comes from Bacteroidales bacterium, assembly GCA_041393235.1. Lineage (GTDB taxonomy): Bacteria > Bacteroidota > Bacteroidia > Bacteroidales. The sequence goes on along the minus strand of JAWKKO010000005.1, from coordinate 205,599 downwards.
TAATAAGTTGCCAGATCCTTCACCACCACGTTGTTGAAGGATTTGATGATCTCCTGCTGGTTCAGGCGGGCCCCCATGGTGGAATAGATCGGGGACAGGGTGTCGGCGGTGGCTGATCCAAGGGACCGGGCGCTGAACACCAGGGTTTCGCTGTTCATGTCGTCTTCGATGGCCCGCTGAACGGCCAGAACCCGGTAAAGCTTGTTGACATCGATCAAATGCGGGGAGTGTGTGGTGTAGATGATCTGGATGTTCTGGCGGATGTCATCGAAAACCTTCAGGACGTCCTCCTGGGCCCGGGCGTGCAGGCTGACCCCCGGTTCGTCGATGAGCAGCACTTTGTTGTGCTTGCTCTTGTCCATGGCGGTGGCTTTCAATTCGAGGAAAAAGGAAAGGAACCAGCGGACGCCCCGGCTGCGCTGTTTGGGATACAACCGTTCCGCTTCGTCCTTGATCCAGAATTCGATGTAGGGCTTCCCGCTTTTCTCCGGATGGGTATGATCGTAATGAGACAGCTCGAAGTTGATCTTGATCTTGTTGTTTTTTCCGCCCAGGTTCTGGCGCCAGAAATCCTGGAAATTCAGGGTTAGCTCGCCGTTGAGGTTTTCGATCTTCTGCTTCAGAATCCGGCTGGAGGGCTGCTGAAAAAAGCCATATTCCAAACCGGTGATGGTGAGAAAGTTGATCGCAGCTTTGTACCCCTCCGCATTTCGGTTTGCCCGGATCACATCTTCCAGGTCGATCCGGTTGGGCAGAAGGGAGGAGAAATCCTCGAACAATTCGAAATCCGGCACCATCTTGAAGACTTCATCGGCAAGCTGCCGGGAACTGAAGTACTGGTTCCGTTTGGCGATCTCCTGTTGGGCCGTTTCCCGGGCCCTTTCCATGGTCAGTCCTTCGAACACATGGTCCAGGGTAAGAAGCCTCATGTCGCGCTGTTCCGACAACCGGGCCATTTCCCGTTTGGTCTGGTCGATTTCGTTTCGGTAGATTTCCTCCTTCAGCTCGGCGGCCCGTTGTTCCTTCTCCGATGGGTAAAGGCCGCTCATTTGCAGCAGCTGGCGGAGGTTGTCCAGAGATTCTCCCATCACTTCCCTGGTTTCGGCAATTTTTTCGTTGCTTTCGTCCAGCTGGGTGCTGACCAGGGCTTTCTCCTCCATGGCATCCAGAATGTCCTGCTTCTCCTCCAACCGGCTTTTTTTGTTCTGGTAGGCCTCCCGGAGTTTTTCCAGCATGCCGTCTTCCACCTCCAGTTCCTTCTTCAGCTCGCTTTTCTTTTCCTTTGTGGGAAATTTCCGGCCCGTGCGTTTCAGCTCTCCGATTCGGAGTTTCACAGAATCCACTTTTTCCCGGGTCTGTTCCAACTCGTCTTTGGCCTTGTCCCGTTCCCGTGTGGCGGCCAGAACGTCCCTTTTCAGGTGTTCCAGTTTTTCCAGAACCTTCTGCTCCTTTTCAAGGATCTTGTCGCTTTGCTCATCGAACAATTCCTGCAATTCATCGCCCATGAGCATGAACGAGTCCATGTCGTCCTCCCAGTTCCGCGAAAGGGAGATGGTTTCCAGGCTGCCCAGAGTGCGGCGGATGGCCGGATCGATCCGTTTCAGGTCGATCCGGTTTTCCAGTTCCGAATTGGCCATGCGGAACCGGCACGATACCACGGGCAGACTCAGGTCGCTTCGGAGCATGTCCTCGATCAGCCGGCCGTCGTGGAACGCACGGAGCGCCTCCAGAACGGAGGTTTTCCCCGATTCGTTCTGTCCGATGAGGCTGGTGATGTTGTCGTGAGCCAATTGTTGCCAGCCCGTGTCGACAATGGAACGGAAGTTCTGGATTCTGAAAGCGACAAGTAGCATGCGATGCGGTTTACATAAATGTTATCCCAAAGACCAGGATGTCATCCACCTGGTCGGTGTCGCCTTTCCACCGGGCCATTTCTTCTCTCAGGGCTTCCTTCTGCTCCTCCATGGAAAGGGGAGAGATGCGGATCAGCAATTCCTTAAACGGGCCGTACTTGTATTTCTTGTTCGAAGGGCCCCCGAATTGATCCGCATATCCGTCCGAAAAGAGGTATACGATGTCACCGCTTTTAAGTTGCAATGTGTGGTTGGAAAATGAATTCTCTTCGATGGCATTGATTCCCACCGGCATCTTGTCTGCCTTGATTTCCGTAAGCACCTGCTTGCGGATGTGGTAGAGGGAGTTGTTGGCACCCGCATACTGGAGCTCGTTTTTCCGGGGATCGAAAACCACCAGCGACATGTCCATGGCATCCTTGTTCTCCAATTCATGCCCCCGCTGGTGCAGGGCCTTCATGACCCGTTCCCGGAGCAGGTTGAGAATCCGGGCCGGTTTGCAGGGTCCGCGGGCACTCAGGATTTCGTTGAGAAATGAGACCCCCATGATGCTCATCAGGGCTCCCGGCACGCCGTGTCCAGTGCAATCCCCGGCTGCCGCCACGATGCATTCGTCCTTTCGGGACACGTAATAAAAATCTCCGCTGACAATGTCCCGGGGCATGTGCAGGACGAAATGATCCTGCAGGGTGTTGCTCAGAAACCGGGCGTCGGGCAGAACGGCTTTCTGAATGAAGCTGGCATACTTCAGGCTTGCCATCAATTCTCTTCGCTGTACGAGAAGGGTTTCCCGGCTCAGTTGGTTTTCCATCCGCTTTTGTTTAGCGTGAGTCCCATGACCAGCACGTCATCGATCTGGCTGATCTCACCCATCCATTCCTGCAGTGCCGTTTCCATGCGCGCTCCCTGTTCCTGCAGGGGGATGTGTTGCAGGTCGAGGATGAGTTTTTTGAAATTCCTGGACATGAATTTCTTGCCCTGGGGGCCACCGAACTGGTCCACGAATCCGTCCGAGAACAAATAGATCCGATAGTCCTCGTCGGAGAAGGACTGGGCCGTGAACGGGAGCTCCTTTTCCGAGATCCCGATGGGCATCTGATCGGCCCGGATCTGAAGCAGCACATGCGATTCACTGTGCACCGACCCCTGGGGAGATCCAGCTCCCCGTCCCGTTTCAGGACTTTCCTCTCATCGTCCGTCAGGGGGCGCACCAGGTACATGGGATTGTAGGCTCCCGAAAATTGAAAAGACCGGGTTCGGGTGTCCAGGGCGACCATGGCCAGGTCCATGCCGTCCTTGGTCGAATCCGTGTCCTTTCCGCTCTGCCGCAACGAAGTAATGACATGCTCCCGGAGAAGGTCCAGGATCTTCCCGGTGTCCGTGATTTCGGATTTGATCACGATTTCGTCGAGGAAGGTCATTCCGAGCATGCTCATGAAGGCCCCGGGAACCCCATGCCCCGTGCAGTCGGCAACCACAATGAGCAGTTTTCCGTCCTTCATTCCCATCCAGTAAAAATCGCCCGATACGATGTCCCGGGGCCGGAACAGGATGAAATGCTCGATCCCGTTTTCATGAAGCAGCTTTTCGGGCGGAAGCAACGCCCTCTGGATGCGGCTTGCGTACTCGATGCTGTCGGTGAGTTCCTCCTTTTGTTTCCGGATTTCCGTCGTCCGTTCGGTGATGATGCCTTCCAGACGGATGTTTTCCTGAACCAGACGCCTTGTATAAATCTTGATCACCAGATACACCAGGAAACCGGCAAGCAGGATGTAGGCAAACATGGAGAGGTAGGTGGCATACCAGGGCCGCAGAATGGTGAAGGCAAACGTCGCCGTTTCGCCGGTTTCCCCGAAAATGTTCCGGGCCCTGACCTGCATGTTGTAGGACCCGTAGCGGAGGTTGGTGAAATCCGTTTCGGTTTTCGGGGACCATTCGGACCATTGGGACAGGCCCCGGTCGAAACCCAGGAGCCGGTGGCTGTATTCCATGGCTTCCTCCTGCTCGAAATAGGGAGCGGCCCAGGTAAAACTGATGTTGTTGTATTTGTAGTGGAGATGGGGCCGGAAAGACGCCTCCTGCCGGTCGGTCACCAGATAGCCCCCGTGGGGATTGACCATCCGGTCGGCACCTCCGAAGATCAGGCTGTCGTTGTCGAGTCGAACCGACCGGATCAGAGTCCGGAAGGTAAGGGAGTCCTGGGAACGCAGTCGTTTGTCAAAATGGAAGAGCTCGCTTGACTTGCTGAACCAGATGCCCTGCTGCGGATCCTCACAAAACACATCCACCGAGGCATTGGGCAATTGACGAAACACCGTGTCATGGAAAAGCCGGAATTTCCCGGCAACTTTCCGCACACCGATCTCGGACCATCCGTCCCGTTCGTTCTCAAACGAAATCCAGCAATCCCCGTCCCTGTCCTGATAGAAACGACGAATGTGGTTTTTCCCCGGGGGCAGAAGGGAATTGAACACCGTGTCGGAGTAAAATACATCCCGGTAGTAGTCGTACCGGTAAAAACCCTGCTTGGTTCCGATGAGCACTTCCCCCGTTTCCGGATCCCGGAAGGTCCGGTTGAATTGGTTGTCGGGAAGACCGTTGGTGGCATTGTAAACGTATTGCAGCGCCTGGTCGGGCAGGGTGACGTCGACCCGGATCAGATTCTGGGGCCCCGTGACCCAAACATATCCGTAGACATCCTTGCTGAGCCATTCAATGATGTTTGTCTGCAGGTCCCGGAACCGGAAGAACTCCTGCCAGCGTCCGCCCTGGTACTCGAGACCCACAAGTTCCGATACCCCGGTGAAGATGACTCCCGGATGGTCCGGATCCCGTAGCACAAAATCCCCGGCGATCTCATACACATCCTCTCTGTTTTCGGGCGGAGAAAGCAGACGGTCCTGGATGGTGGTGAGGTTCAGGTTCCGGTCCAGCACGAAGGTGAAACGGTCTGCCGAAACCAAAAGCAGCTCCGTGCGTTCGTTGGGCCGAATCACTTCCATTTTCCAGATTTCTTCCTGTATTCCGGGGATTTTGATGAAGTTTGTTCCAGTTTCGGAGGAGTGTTTGTAATAGAGTCCCCCGAGGGTGGAAATGAACAGTCGGTCTTCAAAAACGGCGATGTCGGTAATCAGTCCTTCAAATCCGGCGTTCTCGTTGAAGCGCTGAAAGGGCTGATTCGTCCCGATTTTGCTTATGCCATCGAAATTGGCGATCCACAGAGGGCTGTCCCCCGAACGATCGGGGTTGGCATAGATCCAGGCCACTGTGTTGTTAATCATTCCCTCGTCCGTGGAAATAATTTGAAGTGGCCGGAATTGGCGATCCAGGATAAACAATCCCTTGTATTGGGTTCCCACCAGGTATTTCCCGTCGATCTTTTCCACGGTGGTGATCAGGCCTTCCCGAAACAAACGATCGAGCCGGGAATCCATGAAATCCGGAACCAGGGCTCCGGTCCGGGTGTCGAGCAGGGACAGGCCATTGTAATAAGTCGCCACGAGGAGGTGGCCGGGGTCGTGGGGAAGAAGGCTCACCACGGTCTTCTCCACGAAATGTTCGCCACCGGGAACGGAAACAAACACCGAGTCCCTGTACTTCAACAACCCCTCCCCGAAATCCGGGGTGTACAGTTCTCCCTCGACGAAGAAGGAATACAATCCGTATTTCGGGGGTTCGATGGTACGGAAGGTGTCTGTGGCCGGATCATAAATGTGAATGCCGGAGACGGTGCAATAATACACTTTGTTCTCGTGCACATAGGTTTTCCATACGATGAAATAGTCTTCCGGGTGTTCCTGCACGCGCCCCAAAAACGAATGGTAGACCATGGAACCGCTGCTGTCGGGTTGCAATCGCCCCAAATCTCCCTCGGCGCCCACATAAACGATTCCCTCCGGGCCGGTGGCCAGGGATCGGACGGTTGGTTTGTTGGGCAGGGGGATGGTCCGCCAGTTGTGCCCGTCATACTCAAGCACCCCTTTGTCCTGGTTTCCGAAGTACATGACCCCCCGCTTGTCCTGGACCACGCACCAGTTCTGTTCGCTGCCGCCGGTGATCTGGAAGGGGTAATTGGTGATCAGGGGCACGCCATGGGCATTGGGCTGGGCAAATGTGTGCCCTGCCTGCAGGAGAATGAAGGCTAATGGTATGAAAAACAGAGTGTTTCTCATTTTGGAAAATATACTTCGACTAAAATATTGAAAATATACGGGACTCTTCGCAGGAATTTTTCGTTTTTTTCCACCAACTTTCGGTCGTTGCGGGGCGGGTCGACCCGTTGCCGGGGCGAGGATTGGCCCGATCGGTCCGAAGTCCAAAGGATTGGTTCCATGCACAGGTTCCCACATATCGTACTGAGCCTCGGCTTGCTTTCCCTCCGGGTGGTGTGCCCGGGGCAGAAATGTGAAATTCCGCTTCCGGCGACGGGCCCTGAATCCGGTTGGCGCATGTCCTGGGAAGCGTCCCATTGGGTTGGTTCCCTGGAACTGGATCAGCTTCTGCTGGAAGAACACACGGAAGTGCCGGGTTTTTCCAGGATTCTGATACCGGAAGCCCGGCTCTGGGGGGAGGAGGGGATGCCTGCTCTTCCGGTGCTGACCCAAATGGTCGAGCTGGGCGAATCCGCTGCTCCAATCCTTCGTATCCGGGCCCTGGATTCCCTTCTCGTCGATCTGGATTCGGTGGACGGGGCTCTGCCCCCGGGGCCCCTTTGGCCGCGTGGCAGGAAATCGACGACCGGAGTCGATCCGCTGCCTCCCGACACCTCCTATCTCTCTTCGGAGTCCTGGTTTGGAGGCCCGGTTGCACAGCTTGAATACGAAGGAACGATGCGGGGAGGAAGGCTGGCTTCTCTTCACATTCGTCCGGTGCAATACCATCCTGCAGCCAATCAGCTGAAGATATACCACCGGTTGGAGGTGGTGATCGGATCGGCCGGGACGGTGAACCATTCCCCGGATCCCCTGTTCCGTTCAATGCTCCGGAGGGTAGCCCGGCCGGTGGTGACTCCGCTCACCAAAGCTCTGCCCGCCGAAGCTCCCATGACCCTGATTCTGTTGTCCGATACCCTCTTCCGGGACAGACTGGGCGAACTGGTCGCCTGGAAGCAGAGGAAGGGCTTTGTGGTGAAGGAAGTCTATGTGCAGGAAACCGGAAGGAATCCATCCGACATCAAGGCCCGGCTCACCGATCTTTATTATGAGCACGGATCGGACCGGCCCCCGGCCTTCCTGCTGATCGTCGGGGACGAGGACCAGGTTCCCCCCTCGCAGGAATCGCCCTTCCTCACCGATTTGTATTATGCCACCTTCGACGGAGAAGGGGATTATCTGCCCGATCTTTTTTACGGGAGGATTTCTGTGGAGACCGATGGACAGCTGAAGGCCGTGCTGGACAAAATCCTGATGGTCGAAACCCATGCTTTTCCGGATCCGGCCTATCTTCGGCAGGCTTTGCTCATCGCTGGGTCGGACGCGACCTTTGCGCCGGTGCAGGGCAACGGTCACATCCGGTATGCCCACGAAACGTACCTGGACGATCCCTCCCGGTTCGATGTCCATTCCTTCCTCTATCCGGCCTCCGATACCAGTGCCGGCGCCATCCGGGATTTGTTGTCGCAGGGCATGGCACTGGTCAACTACACGGGCCATGGCAATTACGACCGGTGGCAGGATCCCCTGTTTCATCAGGACGACATCGCCACCCTGACGAACGGTGGAAAATACCCGGTCATGATCGGGAACGGTTGCCAGACCAACGTGTTCACCTTGAAGGAGTGTTTTGCAGAAGCACTGATCCGGGCCCCGGAGAAAGGTGCCCTGGCATACATCGGATGCACCAGTGATTCTTACTGGGATGAGGATTTTTTCTGGGCGGTGGGGATGGGCGACATCGTCTCCGATCCGGTGTATGAAGACACGGAGCGCGGATTTTATGATGCAGCTTTCCATACCCACGGTGAACCCTACGGAGAGTGGGCCCCCAGTCTTGGTGAAATGCTTTTCGCGGGAAACATGGCTGTCCAGGCGAGTCCCAGCTCCCTGAAAAGAATGTACTGGGAGATCTATCAGCTGGCCGGGGATCCCAGCCTGGAACCCTGGTTCGGCGAACCGTCCCTTCGCGACGTCGGACTGCCCCCTGTGGTGCCTGATGAAGCCGGACAACTGGATGTGCAATGTGAACCCTTTGCCTATGTGGCCCTGAGCTCGGAGGACGGACTCCTGGATGCACGGCATTCCGATGCCTCGGGTCTCGTTTCCCTTCGGCTGCCGGACCATTTGGCTGCCGATTCCCTGGAGGTGGTGGTGACGGGCGGACCCCACCGTCCGTTTGCAAAGTGGCTGCCCCGGGGGACGCCGGCCGGACCTTTTCCCTACCTGGCCTCCATGGTCCTTTCCGGGGAATCCGGCTCAGCAGACCTTGCATTGAATCCGGGCGAAACCGCCTCCTTCCGGATCGATCTGCAGAACCTGGGAACGGAAGTCTTTGAAGGAGACACCCTGGTGCTTCGTTCCACTTCGTCCTGTGTGGAGATCCTCGATTCCCTGCTGGTGCTGGGGCCGGTTTTGCCGGGAGACACCCTGCGGGTGGAAGCCGGCTTCCGGATCCGGGCCTGCGAGGGACTGGAGGATGGGGTTGTCTTTCATTTGCAGGCTGTTCTGGGGAAGGACAGTTTGGGAATTCCCCGGATCGTTTCCGTATCGACCCGAAGCCCGAACCTTCGCTCGGTTGGAATGACCTGGGATGACCTGGACCCGGGAAACGGCAACGGAATCCCCGAACCGGGTGAATGGCTTCATGCCTCCTTGAATCTGATCAACCGGGGATCTTTCCCGAGCGAACCGCTCGCCTTTGCAGGCCCTGTTCCGACGGGAATCGAAAGCGTGGATATTCCGGACCTGCCATCCCTGGAGCCGGGGGCTTCGGCCCTGTCGTCCTTTACCTTCCGCCTTTCGGAGGAGGCATCGGGAACCCTTCCGTTGCCCTTCTTCTGGGGAACAACCGAATCCGGGATCGGAGACAGCCTGCGCCTTTTCCCCGGACATCCGTCGGAACAGTTTTTCCAGGATTCGGAACCGGACGTTGCCTGGACGCCCTCGGGTGTTCCGGGGTGGTTCTGGGATCCGACCACCTTTGTGTCGGCACCCTATGCACTTCGTTCGCCTCCCATGAGCCATTCCCAGGCCACCTGTGTATCACTTGACGTGGATTTGGCGGTGCGGGACAGCCTCCGGTTTGCTTTCCGTGTCTCCTCGGAACCGGCCTATGACCATCTGGAGTTCTGGGTGGACGATCAGATGGTGAAGCGGTGGTCGGGACAGCGCTCCTGGGATGAGTACGGACTTCCTCTCGAACTGGGATGGCACAGTCTTCGGTGGTGCTACAGGAAGGATGCCTCCGTCAGCGAAGGAGAGGATGCGGTCTGGCTCGACGATCTGGTGTTTCCGGCCGGAGCGTTCCGTCATCCCGAAACCGAATTGGTTTGGGCGGGACCGGCGGAGTTGGTGGAATGTGCGCCATCCACCGTTCTGGAGGTCGGGTTGCAGAACCGGGGCGAACGACGGATCACCGGTTTGAACGCGCTGGTGGGTCTCGACGGGCAACCGGGCGATACGCTGTCCCTGGAAACGGTTTCCATCGCAGCGGGCGAGATCGCTTCCTTGGTGATTCCGGTGGCGGATAGCCTTCTTTCTCCCGGCGACCACGAGGTGAGCCTCCGGATCTGGAATCCGGGCGAAGGCTTTGTGCGCAACAACCGGATGCACTTGCTTCTGCTCGTTGCGGAGTGCAGAGAAATGTTCCTGGCCTGGGAAGGGTTGGAAACGATTCCGGGGTCAGACTGGACGGCCCGTCTCCGGGTGGAGAACCGGGGCAATGTCGCGTCCGGACCGGGCGTGTACCGGTGGGGGCTTGGAGATTTTTTCCTGGGAGAAATTCCGGGTCCGGCCGACCTGACACGGGGCGGGTGGACCGTCGATACCCTGGTGCTTTTGACTGAAAGCGCAGTGTCGGGATTGAATCTGGAGGAAGGAACCCATCGGTTGTGGATCGAACTGACCTTTCCCGAAGCGGATCCGGAAACTCTCCGGGTGACGCAGGACGTGATCTGGGGAAGTTCGGGAAGCCCAACCGGAGACCGGGACGAACTCAAACTGTTTCCCAATCCCGCCCTTCGGGAGGTTCTTCTGATTCCGGGGGCTTCGCTGCGCGGTCCCGTTCGCATCCGGATCCTCTCGCTCGATGGGAGGGTGCTTTCTTCGGAGGACATCAACCTGGTGGCGGAGGGCACCCTGCTCCGTCTGGATTTGGAGGCGGGGATGTACCTGCTTCAGCTTCCCGACCGGTCGATCACCCTTCCGTTGGTGGTTGGGCAGATGATTCGCTGAGTGTTCAGGGTTCGGGCAGTCGAACATCGAAAATCCCGTCCCGGACCATGTAACACGGCGTGCCGCAGCTTTCCCCTTCATCCACCACCCGCATCCTGTCTTCGTCAAATGCCAGAATGGTTTTGTCGCCCGACCTGTAGGTGGCCATCACGCTGTAGGTCTGATCAATGGCGGAATACAGCGTGAATTCCCCGGACACGGCCGTGTCGATCCAGTCGATGGCCCCATCCTCCACGGTTCCCCGGTAAAAGGTCAGAGGGACGGCCTGGTTTTCCTCGTTGATGGTCAGGTAAACGATGAGTTTGGCGCTGTCGGGCGCCTCGGTGTAACAATCCATGCAATCGATGGCCCAGGTCATGTCCTCGGGCTGGCAGCCCCGGAAGGGGATGCTCAGGATCGCCACGAGTGCGAGAACGGACAGCGCGGCCAGCGGGTGCCCGGCTCCCGGCCGGGAATCAGTAGGTAATTTCCTTGAACGCATACGCGGTGTTTTTGTAGGGGATCCGCACGAACAGACTCAGGTTCCATTTGAGCCGCTTTTCCAACAGGGTGCCGAACTGGTAGGCGCTCAGCGAGGCCTTCATTCCCACGAGCTCGCCCCGGAGAAAGAATCCGGCCTCCGGGATCACACGGTAGGTGGCCCCGGGTTTCTCCTCCAGGCCCCTGTATCGGGGGAAGGACAGGTTGCCGTAAAGTGCCAGGTAGCCTCCGTAGACCATGCCGGCCTGGTCGCGATGCAGGGTCACATACCGTCCCACTCCATGGGTCCACGCGGGACGGTGCTCCCGGTACTGGTGCAGGAGGTCCTCACCCACCTCCACCTGCACGGTCCGGGGGGAGGGACGGAAGTCAAAGCCGGTTTCCAAAAAGTAACCGTGCCTCCGGTCGACCCAGGAAATCCGCGTCTGCATGATGTGTTCACGGGTACCCAGACTGTTCCCCCAGGCCACTTCGATCGTTCCGAAGTCGGGCCGGGGCGTGCTCCGCGTTCCCTTTTCCCTGAGCAAACCGAGAATCCGGTCGTGCCCCTGTTGCAACGCCAGGTCATGAATGTTGGTCCGGGCCGAAATGCGGTGGTTGGGATCGGCGCCGCGGTTCAGCAGCATGACAACGATGGAGTCATGGCCCGGAAGGACCGCATGGGCCAGCGGCGTGAAATTCTCCTTGTCGGCAAGGGACACCGACGCTCCCCGCTCGAGGAGCAGGTCCGCAATTTCCCGGTTCCCCTGCTGAGCCGCCACCATGAGCGGCGTGCGCAGGATGCTGTCGCGGGTGTCGGGACCCAGCCCGTTTTGGAGCAGAACATCGGTGGTTTCCAGATTCCCAAAATACACGGCGGTCATCAGCGCATCGTTTCCTTTCCCGTCCCGCAGGCTGTCGGTTGCTCCGTAAAAAAGAAGCAAATCAGCCATGGCGTAGTCGTTCAGGGCGGCTGCATACACCAGGGGTGTTCCTCCGTGTTCGTCCCGGTGATCGGGATCGGCTCCCTTTTGCAACAGGTAATGGGCAACCGGAAACTGTTGGTGCAAAACGGCCACAACCAGGGGGGTGGTGTTCTCGACCCGGGAAAACTCCAGATCGGCGCCATTGAGAACCAGGATCTTCACCGAATTGGTGTCGCCTCGTTCCGATGCAAACATCAGGGCGCTCATCCCGCCTTCGGCGACAGCGTTGGGATCGGCTCCCCGCTTCAGGAGGAAAAGCACATTTCCAGCATCTTCCCGAAGAACCGCTTCAATGAGGTTGTAGGAATCGTCGCCGGGTTTGAAATAGCTGGTGTCGCTCAGGGCAAAAGGCCCCGCCTCCTGGGCCCGGCTGGGCCCGGGAAGGGCCAGGGACAAACAAATACCCAACGCCAGGCCGATGTGTGCAGTACGATGCAAGGGATCAGCCTCCTTTTTGTTTTACTTTGTATCCCAGGGTCCGGAGAATGTCCGTGACCTGGTCTTTGAAATCGCCCTGGATCAACACGATGCCGTCGCGGGCCGTGCCGCCTGTGCCGCATTTGGATTTCAGTACTTTCCCCAATTCCTTCAGGTCTTCCTCGCTGCCTGCAAATCCCTCCACCAGCGTGGCGGTTTTTCCCTTCCGGTTTTTCCGGTCGCGGCTGACCACCAGATTTTGCCGGGCCACGGGCAGAGTTTCAGCGGATTCGGTCCCCTCTTGCTCAAAAGTGAAATCGGGGTTGGTGGAATACACCACCCCCAGGCGTTTCTTCCAGTCGTTTTCCATTGGTTTCGGTGTTCGCCCCCAAAGTTCGAAAAATATTGGATACAATCGGGAGCGAACCGCTCAAAAGCGCGCCTCATTGTCCTTCCCATGAGATTTGGTCCGGAAAAAATGTTAGTTTTAAGGCTTCTTTCTTTTCAAATGATAAGCAGACTGAGGTGATCTGCCTTCAAACTGGATGTGAATGCGACAAACTTTCTTACATGGTCCGGGGATCATTACCTGTGAAGACAGGGAAATCCCATCGCCGGGAGCAGGCGAGGTGTTGGTCCGCCTCACCCGTGTGGGCGTGTGTGGATCGGATGTCCACATGTTCGTCCGGGGACACCGGATGGACGCTCCCCTGACCATCGGACACGAGGGAATCGGCCGGATCGCCGGTGTGGGGGAGGGCGTGCCTACGTCCCGGATGGGGAGCCGGGTGGTGATCGAACCCAACATTCCCTGCCATCACTGTCCCGAATGCTACAAGGGGCGGGGGAACGTGTGCCGGAACAAACGGATCATCGGCGTCAATGAACCCGGTTGTTTTGCGGACTATCTGTCCCTTCCGTCGGCCTTTGCCCATGACCTGCCCCCGTCGGTAAGCGATGAGGATGCCGTGGCCATCGAGCCGGCTGCTGTCGCCCTTTCGGCACTGAACCGGGCACCGGCCAAACCCGGCGACACCATTGCCATCATCGGACTGGGTGCCATTGGCATGCTTTTGGCCCACACTGCCCTGGCTCTTGGATACCGTGTTCTGTTCTCCGAGCTTGTGCAGGAAAAGATCGCCCTGGCCGAATCCATGGGTGCCGAATCCGTTTCGGGCCGGGGAACTCCGGAGGAGAATGCCCGGTTGTTCGAACGGGCCTTCACGGAGGCCGGCGTGGTCAGCCTCTTCGAATGCGCGGGATCGGCCGACAGCGCCAGCCTTGCCATCGCCAGCGCCCCCCGGGGCGTGGATGTGATCCTGCTGGGCCTGTCGGAGGAGGACACCCGGTTCCAGACCCGTTTTCTGTCCCGGAAGGGCAACCACATCATCCCTTCCCTGATCTACGACCATCCCTTTGACTTCCGGCGATGCATCCATCTGGTGAGCCGGGGGATCATCCGGCCGGGCCAGGTGGTTTCCCGTTCTTTTCCGCTGGAGGATTTGCAGGAGGCGCTTGAAACGGCAAAGCAAGGAAAGGAATCCAAAATTGTGATCCGGATCAGCGAAGAGGGGAAGGAGGAGCCGTCATGAGCAAGGTCGCCCCGTCGCTTCGAAAAGACCACATCCAGGATTTGATCGGCAACACGCCCATGACCGGGTTTCAGATCTTTGTGGTGCTGATGTGTTTTGTGCTGAACATGAACGATGGCATTGACGTGCTGGTGGTTTCCTACACGGCTTCGGAAATTCTGAGCGAATGGGGACTGAGCAAGGCCCAGCAAGGGTACATTTTCAGTGCGGGTCTGGCCGGAATGACCCTGGGCTGCATCTTTCTCGCCCCGCTGGCCGACCGCATCGGGCGGAGAAAGATGTTTCTGTTCGCTGTGGCCCTGGAATCCTTGGCCATGCTGCTTTCCTCCGCGGTGCAATCCTACAACCAGCTGCTGGTGCTTCGGTTTTTGGCCGGTCTGGGGATCGGCGGCCTCCTGCCCACCATGGCGACCATTGCCTCGGAATTTTCCAACCACCGGAGAAAGGATCTGGCGGTGGGCTTCGTGCAGGCCGGATGGCCCGTGGGGGCCATTCTCATGGGATTTTTCACGGCCTGGGCCGTGCCCGTGTTCGGGTGGCGTTTCGCCTACCTGGCCGCCGGGGTGATTTCTGCCCTGATGATGGTGATGATCGTATTCTGGATGCCCGAATCCATCGACTACCTCTGGAAGAAGCAGCCCCGTGGAGCGCTTACGAGGATCAACAAGGTCCTGCGCAAGATGGGGCAGGAGGAACTCTCCCATTTGCCTCCGCCGCCTCCGCCGGATTCTTCTTCAGTGAAAATCCTGTTTCAGAAGCACTACCGTTCGGCCACCATCCGTCTGTGGATCGGAATCTTTTTCGGATTCATGACCCTCTACACCATCATGAGCTGGGTGCCCAGCATCGCCACCGATGCCGGCATGCCCTTTCACATGGCCACCTATGTGGGCATCGGATTGAACATCGGCGCTTTTTTGGGAAGCACGGGCATCGGTTGGCTGGCGAGCCGGTTCCGGCTCAAACGTCTGATCTTTGCTTTTTTTGTGCTCGCTTTCGGTGTCATGGTGTTGTATGGTTCCCTTCGGCTCAGCCATGCCCTGATTTTCCTCAGCACATTTCTGATGGGGATTTTTGTGCAAGGCGGATTCAACGGGTACTGGCCGGCGACCACCCGGGTGTACGACACGGAAATCCGCGCCACGGGGGTGGGATGGGCCATTGGCGCCGGGCGTTTCGGTGCCATCCTGGGCCCGGCCCTGTTCGGCATTCTGTCCGACATGGACCTGTCCGTGCCCGTTCTTTTCGTGATCTTTTCTCTGCCCTTGCTGGTCTCTGCGGTAGCCGTGGTGGGGGTTCCGGGCAGGAATCTGCCCTAGTGTCCTGTCAAGTGCATTTTAGCCTAACCAGGCATTGGCCTTTTCGGTTCCCTCTTCGTTTTAGAAAGACTCACGCAGCGAAGGCTATGCCCGGCTTCTCTGCCTTGAGCAATCCGAAAATGCCTTCAGCTTATCCGACACAATACACTTGACAGGACACGAGACTGTGGAAATCTTTTTTCAGGAAGCCGGTCCGGTTTTTCTATCTTCCTGATCGGAAACCCCAACCTCCGTCTCAATGATCAAGTGTTCTCTGACGGCAGGCCTCCTTGTCCTGGGCCTGTCGCTCTGTGCCCAGAAACAAGGATCCGATCCTGCTGACTTAGCCAACGATACCGCCCTTCTGCACCCGCCCGATTTCCTTCCCTTGCCTGTCAGCCGGATGAAAGGAGAAATCCAGGTTTACGACCTGGCAGGCGTGGACGGGACCCTGGATTTGCACATCGGGCTTTCGTCCGATCATGTGCTTTATTCTTTGTCTGCCGGTGGCACGGAGCTCCTCCTCCCTTCGGTGGCGGACATGCAGACATCCGCAGGGCCCCTGGGCCAGGGGGTCGAGTGCGACAGTGTGGAGCGGTCCGCGCACAGGGGACAGCTGGTGGTTCCTTTCGGGGAAGGCACCCGGGTGGATGCGGATTTCAATGAACTCCGGCTGCATTGCCGGAATGTCCGGAACGATCGGTTTCAGGTGGTGTTCCGCCTGTACCGCGACGGGATGGCTTTTCGCTTTCGATTGTTGGAATGCGGAACCTCCGCCACAATGAACCTTGTCAACGATCTCAGCCAGTTTGTTTTCGCCGGTGAGTACACGGCGTTCACGGAATCCACCAACGAAGCCGGTTACACCGATCGTTCCACTTCGGCAACCTTCGGAACCCTGGTTCCTCTGACGCTGACCAACGGTGAGCGCAGTTTCTGCATCAATGAGGCGGACAACGACCGGTTTGCCCGGATCAAACTGAATTGCACGGGGGACAACGTGTTGCAAAGTACCTTTCTTGCTGCGTCCGGGACCTATGCCCTGCCCCTGGACCTGCCCTGGAGGTATGTGGCCGCAAGCACCTCGCCGGGGGATCTGTACCGGGCAAAGGATCTGCTGTTTGCCCTGAACGATCATCCCTTCGATCCGGAGGAATGGACCTGGGTGAAGCCGGGCACGGTCTTCCGTTGTTTCAACCTCACCACCGACGGGGCCATGGAAGCCCTGGCCTTCTGCGATTCCATGGAGGTCGATTACCTCCTGTTTGATGCCGGTTGGTATGGCCTGGGATACGGATACGGCAACGAATCCAATCCGGCTTCCAATCCGCTCGAAGTGGTTCCGGATCTGGACATGGAGGCTGTGGCTTCGGCTTGCAGGGACAGGGAGGTCGGACTGATTCTCTATGTGAACAAGGCAGCCTGGTACAATTACGACCACGACCAAATGTTCGAGCTTTACGAAAGCTGGGGAGTCAAAGGACTGAAGCTGGGTTTCATGGATGGGTATTCGGCCGAGGGCATCCGGCGGATTCATGAGATTGTCCGGCAGGCAGGCGAGCACCGGATGGTGGTCAATGTCCATGACAATTTCCGTCCCACCGGACAGGTGTTTCGTTTTCCCCATCTTTTGACAGCGGAAGGCGTGAGGGGCAATGAATACAGGACCAACACGGGCGATCACACCACACGGCTTCCCTTTACCCGCATGCTGACCGGTGCCACCGATTACACCAATTGTTTCACCGGCTACGATCCGGACCATTGGTTTCAGGAAATGGGCACCACCAAAGCCCACCAGCTGGGTCTCGGCGTGGTGGTGTTCAGTCCGCTCCAACACCTCTACTGGTATGGCATTCCCTCGATGTACACCGTTCCTGTGGAAACGGAGTTTTTCAAAACCCTTCCCGTGGTATGGGACGAAACGCGGCTCGTGAATCCGGGCCGGGAACCGGCTGCCATGGCCCGGCGAAAGGACGGTCATTGGTTTTTGGGTGTCATCAACAACAACACGGCAAGGAAGTGCCGGGTTCCCCTGGATTTTCTCGCTGCTGATTCAGCGTACCGGGTGACCCTTTACATGGATTCGCCGGATGGCAGCATCGAAAAGACCGACACCACGCTTGCCTACCTGCGTGAAACGGGGGTGGTCGATGACCAGGGACTGGGAGTCGATTTGCTGGCAAGCGGCGGCCTGGCCTGTGTTTTTGCCCCCGATGGGTGGGTCGATCCTCTTCCGGAACCCGAGCCCGAACCCGGTCCCGAGCCGGAACCGGAACCTGAGCCCGAACCGGAACCCGAACCTGAACCCGAACCGGAACCTGAGCCCGAACCGGAACCCATTCCGGAACCCGATCCCAGCCCCGGTACCGGATGGATGGACCCGGGAATCGAGGGGGTTGATTCCCTGTGTCTGTATCCAAATCCCTCCATCGACGGAAGGTTTCAAATCCGGGGATTGCCTTTGCGGATCGGGAGGTGGGACCTGCGGGTGGTGGATCTGGCAGGGAGGATCCGGTATGCTGGCTCCCTGGAATTCTCCGGATCAACGACCCCGCTTGATCTTCGGGAACTACCGGACGGTGACTACATTCTGCACTGTGGAAACGGCTCTTCCTTTTTCAGGTGGTACATCCGAATCCAGACGGGGCAGGATCAATTCCCCAATTCCAACTGATTCCGGACCAGGTTGTAGTAGTGTCCCTTCTGAGCGATCAGGGCGTTGTGTTTTCCGGTCTCCACGATGCGCCCCTTGTCCAGCACGACAATCTGGTCGGCATGTTTTACGGTGCTGAGCCGGTGAGCCACGATGACCACCGTCCGGCCCTTGAAAACCAATTGAAGATTTTCCATGATCCTCCGCTCGTTGTTGGCATCCAGGGCACTGGTTCCCTCGTCCAGGATCAGGAAGGCCGGATTCTTGTAAATGGCCCGGGCAATGAGGATCCGTTGTTGTTCCCCGCCGCTCAGGGTGAGTCCCTCCTGTCCGATCCGGGTGTTGTATCCCAGTGGCAGCCGGTCGATGAAATCATCGATGCACGCCATTCGGGCGGCATAGAGGAGTTGTCTGGGTTTGATGTCCTCGAACCCAGCGCGATGTTCCTGGCAATGGTTTCAGAGAAGAGATACCCATCCTGCATCACCACCCCGCACTGTTTTCGCCACAGACCGGGTTCCACCATGGAGGTTCGCATGTCCCCGATGCGGATCTCTCCCGTCGTGGGCGGATAAAATCCCAGCAACAACTTGAGCAGGGTGGTTTTCCCGCTTCCGCTCACGCCAACAACCGCGGTGACGGTGTCCTTTTTCAATTCCAGGCGGATGTCTTCCAGTACATTCCGGGATATGGCGCCGGGATAGGTAAATGACAGGTCCTGGATGAGCATTCGGTCGATGACCGGAAGAACGGCCAGTCCGGCTTCCTGCTGGAACTCATCGTTGGCCTCATGGATTTCACCCAGGCGCTCCATGCTGATTCGTGCATCCTGGGCTTTGCGGAGAAAACCAATCATCTGTTCGATGGGGCCGTTCAGTTGTCCAAGGATGTAGCTGATTGCCAGAAGGGTGCCAAGGGTCAGGTTGCCATTGAGCACGGCAATGGCCGCCGTAACGTTGATGAGGATGTTTTTGGTTTCGTTGATGAACACCCCCCCGGCTTCCTGATACTGGCTCAGGGACAGGCTTTTCATGTTCACCTGGAACAGACTTGCCTGGATTTCCTTCCATTCCCACTGTTTTCTGCGTTCGGCATTGTTCAGTTTGATTTCCTTGATCCCGTGGATGATCTGTATGAGTTTGCTCTGGTTTTCGGACATTCTTGCAAAGTACTTGTGATCCAGGCTTCGACGTTTCTTCATGAACAGGAGGATCCATCCGAAGTAGAGAAGAATGCCCAGGACAAAGATCCCGAAGATGGTCACACTGTAAATGGCCAGGATGATTCCGAACACCAGCAGGTTGATCATGGAAAACAGGATGGTCAGGGACGAGGTGGTAAGAAAGGATTCGATCCGCCTGTGGTCATTGACCCGCTGGAGGATGTCGCCTGTGAGTTTGGTGTCGAAAAAGCCCACGGGCAGTTTCATGAGTTTCACCAGAAAGTCGGAGATCAGGGCGATGTTGATCCGTGTGCTGAGATGCAAAAGAATCCACCTGCGGATGAAATCGATGCCCATTTGGGACAGGATGAGCACCATTTGGAAAATCAGCACGAGGTAGATGAAGGGGAGGTCCTGGTTCGTGATCCCGAAATCCACCATGGATTGAAAGAGAAAGGGAAGAAGAAACTGGAGCACGCTGCCCAGCACCAATCCCAGAATCAGGTGTGTCACATACCGTTTGAAGGGCCTGAGGTAGCGGAACAAATAGGAAAGACCGTTTTTTTTCAGTGCATCTTCCTCTTCCTTGAAGAAATCGGGGGTGGGTTGCAGGAGCAACGCCGTTCCCTTCATCTCCCCGTCCTCCCGGGTGCTGATCCAGGCTTTGAGAAATTCATCCTTCGGATACACCGCATGTCCGAAAGCCGGATCTGCGACGTACACTTTGTCCTTTCGGACCTTGTGCACCACCACGAAATGGTTTTGTTTCCAGTGAACGATGACCGGCAAGGGAGCCTCGTTCTGGAGCCGCTCGAAGGTGATGGAAACGCCCATGGTCTGCATCCCGATGGATTCGGCGGCCTGGGCGATTCCCAGCAGGGAAACCCCTTCCCGGTTCAGGTGGGCTTTCTCGCGGAGAGTCTGAAGACTGAAGTGTTTGCCGAAATGCTTGGCCACCATCCGGAGGCAGGTGGGCCCGCAATCCATGGCATCCAGCTGTTTGTAGAAAGGGAAGGAGGGCATAGACAGGTCAGGTATGCCTTAAAAATAATCATTATTTCGACATGGCCTTTGCCAGCTTGCCGGCAGATTCCCTGTAGGGCCCCTGCACCCTGGAAAGGGCGGAGAAATGGAGCTGCGCCTGATGGGTGTTCCCTGCCCGAAGGAGGGCAAGGCCCTCATACCAGGCCACAGACTGCTCCCAGAGCGATGGAACCCCTTGTTCCAAGGCAATCCCTTCCAGCTCCATGCCTGCCTCCTTGTCCAGTTCCAGTCTCGCAATCAACAGGAACAGCCTGGCAATGCTGTCTGCGGGTTCCTCCCGGAGACGGCGCTCAAAGACAAGCTCCGCTCCGGGATAGTCCTTCATCTGGAAAAGCTGCATCCCGATGTCTCCGGCACTTCGCTGCGGTACCATGACCGAGGCCAGCACCGGATCGGTGTCCGGTGCAAAATGGGACCAGTACAAACGCTCATGGCGGTCCGGCAGGCTCAGGATCAGGACAAGGATCCCAGGGCTGCCACGGCCGAAAGAGACAGCCGCGCGATCGGGAAACCCTCGGTGGAGATGCGGTACCAAACCTGAATCGGTTTCCCCTTTTTCGGGCCGTGTTTTGTTTCGAACCATTGATTCTTCGCCGGAGGCGGAGGGAGAGGCGAACCCGCCTCCGCGGATCCGGATTGCGGTCGGACGATTTGTTTTACTTTGCCCCGGAATGTGTCCAGGTCCGGTTTTTGATACCGTCCCTGACCAGGTCCCAGACCAAAAGCGTCTCTTCATACTCCGACCGGAGTTCATGTTCCCGCTCCAGGCGACTTTCAAAGCTTGCCTTTTCTTCTGCACGCATCCCGCCAGACAGGTAGCGGATGATTTGATCAACGTTGCTCATGTTTCAGTCGTTTGTACAAGGGGTCGTTCATGATCCGTTTGATGAGGCTCTTCTTGCACCTCTGTTTCTGTCGGCGGCATGATGGATGTCCTTGTATGCCATCTCCGCCTGGATTTCCTCCACGCTGCAATCCAGGAAAAACATTTCCAGAATCTTTCGGCAATCGGGACTGAGCTGGGCAAAGTGCTTCTCAAACAGATGCTTGCGAGGTGCCTGAAAATGGGTCCGGCTCGGTCCCGAGTCTTCCACCACCTGGGTTCTGTGTTTCAGTTTGTCCTGGTGCAACAGGTACTTTTTCTTTCCTGGATCCAGATCTTCTTGCATACAGCATAGAGGTACGTACCAAATTTGCAGGTGAGTTCGAGATGTTCGTCCCGGACTTTCAGGTAGATGACCACCAGGGCTTCCTGGAACACATCCCGGGCTTCGTCCGTGCTTCCCTGGTTGCGTTTCACCAGGGCTTCGATCACCGGAAAATGGGTCTGGTACACTTCCTCCAGGACACGGGCATCGTGTTTCCGGATGCCCTCCAGGATGTCAGCTTCGGTGCGGCAGGTCCTCATGGGCAGGTAAAAAAAAAGCAGGTGATTCAAAATCACCCGCTTCGGTCGTCATAGTTTTAGCCAGTAAGTAGAAAAGCGATGCACTAACTACTAATGTATCAGATACAAATATATAGGATTTCACATGCATCCCCGGAAGATAATTATGTTTTATAACATATTCCAGGGTTTAATGTGTCGAATCGTCCCCGATCAGCGTGCCGGATGTCTTTTTTTTTTGAGTGGGACAGGAGGGGCAAAGGGCAGGATATCAGAAGGGAAGATCGTCGAGATCCACATTGCCTCCAGAAAGTATGACGCCGATCCTTCGTTTTTCAAATTCCTTTTTTTCCCGGAGCAAAGCGGCCACGGCCACGGCGCTGGACGGTTCGATGATGATTTTCATGCGTTCCCAGACCAACCGCATGGCAGCAGCAATCTCCGATTCCTCGACCCGGATGATGCGGCTGACGAATTTCTGAATGATGGGAAAATTCTGGTCACCCAGCTGGGTCCTCAGACCGTCCGCCATGGTTCGGGGATGAACCGAAGGCTGAATTTTGCCGGTTTTGAGGGAAAGATAGGCATCATCTGCACCAAAGGGTTCCGCACCAATGATCTCCATGTTGTGATCCACGTAGGTGCAGGCCAGGGCGGTACCCGCCAGCAGTCCCCCGCCCCCAACCGGCGCCAGCACCACGTCGAGGGCTTCGGCCTGTTTGGTCAATTCCAGCGCAGCGGTGGCATTCCCCAGGATGACTTCCCTCTGGTTGCTTGGGTGGAGCAACGTGGCACCGGTGGATTCCATCCAGGCCCGGGTCGTTTTTTCCCTGGCTTCCAGGGTGGGCTCGCAGGTGACAATGCTTCCGCCGTAGGCTTCCACCGCCTGTAGCTTGACCCGGTTGACATTGGAGGGCATCACGATGATGGCCTTGGTTCCCAGGGTGCGTGCCGCCAGGGAGAGTGCCGCGGCAAAATTCCCGGAGGAATGGGTGATCACCCCCCGTGACAGTTGTTCCTTGGACAATTGCAGGAGGGCATTGACCGCTCCCCGGTATTTGAATGCACCCATGCGCTGGAAATTCTCGCATTTGAAGTGGATCTGTGCGTCCACCATTTTGTCCAGGGAAGAGGACCGGAGGACCGGGGTGTTGTGGATGTGGGGACTGACCCGCTTCTGGGCTTCAATCACCTCTTTCTGGGTGGGAATCATGGCGCTGGATTTTGGCGGTCTATTTTACGAATGTAAGACAAGACCGGGAAAAAGGAAAATCAGAGACGGAAGGAATAGCGAATGACGAAGCCGAAATCCAGAAATTCCGTGTCGAATTGCCGGTAGGCATTGAGCATGGGACGCCAGTCGAGGCCGAATTCCAGGGGAAGCCGCAGCACCTCGTAATACAAGCCGGCCACGGCGGTCAGCCCGAGGGACAGATCCCCTTCCCAGTTCCCGACAAGGGGTCCTGCACCCAGACCGATGAGCCACCGGTCCTTTCGGGTGGGTTCCACATGGTGCACGAAGAGACCGGAGGCACCGAATCCATGCTCATGATACAGGGCGTTGACTTCCAGAGCGGAGAGCCGGTGTCTGGCAAAGCCTTTGTAGGTGATGCCGCTTCCGTACCCGGCCCGGATCCCGATGGCATGTTCGTAAGGTTGGGCCAGGGCGCCGGTTTGGGGAAGGGTCAGACCGAGAAGGACCAGCAGAATCAGAAAATCATTTCGTTTCATGTTCCAGTTTTTTGCCCCGCACTTCAAAGAGGGTCTCCGTGTAGCTTGGAATCTTCAGCCCCGTCGGCAGTCCCTTTCCTTTGATCACCGTGGTTTCCACCAGGGTTCGTTGCCTGGCGTTGCATTTTTGAAGCCACCCCGTCGCCGGGTCCATCAGGAAATCGTAGGTCTGGCTTCCTGTGATCACCGCCTCCACCTCTCCGATGGAGGTGATTTCACGAAAGGCATTGTGGGCGTTGAACAGCCCGATCCCCTGACTGATCCATCGCTCCTCCGAAACCGAGCTCAGCTGGTAGGAGTTGTTGAGAAGGACCGCCTTGGAGTTGAAATGGTAGGTCATGTCCCGGGTCCAGTGGGTTTGAAACCCAAGGGACGGGTAGAGGCTTACAAACAGACCGAACAGACTGGTGTAGCTGTCCGGACCATAGGATTCTTCCAGGGTTCGGAAGGCCACGGCCAGCTCCGTCGTATCGGGATAGGGAAGACGCGACAACTGCCGGAAGTGATCCGCCAGTCCTTCCATGCCCAGGAGGGAACCGTCCTTCTTCATGCACAGCTGAAAGGTTTTGCCCTCCAGGGCGTTGGCAAGCATGTGCAGGGCGGTTTCGTTCTGATCCTCGCTGCTCAGGTCGATCCCCAGTCCGGGCGCCAGCATGGACAACCGAACCTCCTCGTACCAGGATTGCATGCAGATGCGATCCGGTTCGGGTACCGAATCGACCCGAAAATGAAGGACCAGCTGGCTGGTGAGGTTGACCTCCTCCCGGATGTAGCTCTCCGCGTGGCTCTGCTGGTTCATTTCGACCTCCAGCACATAGTGTTCGCCGGGAGCCAGCCGATAGCGGAGATCGGAATCCTGGGCAACCAGGGAAAGACAGGCCGACAGGGCCCAAACAACGAGGAAACAGCCATTTTTCATCCCGGGTCTAAAATAGTAAAATACTTCCGATGAAATTTTGTTATTCAAATAACAATACTTACTTTTGGTCCGGCTGAGATGCTGGCCATTCTGGTTTCAAGGCCCCATTGTTCAACTGATCCGGAGGAAATTCTGAAGGAAAAGCAAATTCACTTTCTGCTTTTTTACTGTATTTCCCTCGGCTCGTAAATCGAAACCAAATGATCTACGATCCGCAGGTGTATGCCATTGAAGACAAACCCATGTTTCCCTTCATTTCCGAAAAGGAGATCGAAGGCATTTTGGAATCTGCCACGCCCGACAAGGAAAGGGTTCGGGAAATCATCGCCAAGTCCCTGGAAAAGAAACGACTGAGTCTGGAAGAAACCGCCGTGCTTCTCCAAGCCACGGATCCCGAACTGGTGGAGGAAATCAAAGCCGGTGCCCGGGAACTCAAGGAACGGGTGTATGGCAAGCGGATCGTCTTGTTCGCCCCGCTCTATGTTGGAAACCTGTGCATCAACAACTGCGAGTATTGCGGTTTCCGCACCTCCAACAAGAGCCAGCGCAGAAGCACCCTGAACAACGAGGAACTGATCCGGGAAGTGGAGATGCTGGAGGACATGGGGCAAAAGCGCCTGATCCTCGTCTACGGGGAGCACCCCAAATACAACCCGGAATTCATTGCGGAAACCGTGCGTACCGTGTACCAGGTCAAAAAGGGCAACGGGGAGATCCGCCGGGTGAACATCAACGCGGCTCCATTGGATATTCAGGGCTTCCGGACGGTGAAGGAGGCCGGCATCGGTACCTACCAGGTCTTTCAGGAAACCTACCACCGGGGAGCCTACGCCAAATACCACACCGGCGGAGTGAAAAAGGACTACGATTGGCGGATCACCGCCCTGGACCGGGCCCAGGAAGCCGGCATCGACGACGTGGGGATCGGAGCGCTGTTCGGACTGTACGACTGGAGGTTTGAGGTGCTGGGTCTTCTCCGCCATGTGAATCATTTCGAGGCCGTGTACAACGTGGGGCCCCACACCATATCCTTCCCGAGGCTGAAGGCGGCCTCCGGGGTCAGGGTGGATCCCCGGTGGGAGGTAAGCGACGAGGATTTCACCCGCATGGTGGCCATCCTGCGCCTGGCTGTTCCCTACACCGGTCTGATCCTGACGGCCCGGGAACCCGCAGCCATCCGGGACGAGATCCTCGGTTTCGGGGTCTCCCAGATCGACGGCGGAACCAAGATCGAGCTCAAAGCTTACGCCGAGAAGAAAAACGACCAGGACCTGGATGCGGAACAATTTCAGATCAACGACAACCGCTCCCTGGCCGAGGTGATGGACGAATTGATCGAAAACGACTACCTCCCGTCCTTTTGCACGGCCTGCTACCGAACCGGCCGCACCGGCGAGCATTTCATGGAATTCTCCGTTCCCGGATTCATCAAGCGCTATTGCACGCCCAATGCCATGCTCACCATGGCCGAGTACCTGGAGGATTATGCCGTCAACGGCACCAGGGAAAAGGGCTACCGGCTCATCGAGAAAAACCTCCAGGAGATGGAGGATGGAAAATTCAAGACACGGGTCGAGGAGCGGCTGGAGCGGATCCGCAAGGGGGAGCGGGATTTGTATTTCTAGAGTTGGTAAAGTTTATAAAGTTATAAAGTTTGTAAAGGAGTTATAAAGTTTGTAAAGGAGTTTGAAAGTTGGGAAAGTTTGTAAAGTTGGGGAGCAGGGGGCGGCAACTTTCCCACTCACTTTCCCACTCACTTTCCCAACTTGACATACTTTGCCACTCCTTTAAAAACTCAATTTCTTTACAAACCTTACAAACTTTACTAACTTTGATGTAAACAACACTTGCCCCCATGGCCGCACCATCCGCCAAATCCTTCGGTACCGCCCCCGTCTTTTTCACGGCCATCGCCACCATTCTGGGAGCCATCCTGTTCCTTCGTTTCGGATTCGCCGTGGGCACCCTGGGCTTCTGGGGGGTGGTGGGGATCGTGCTGCTGGGGCATCTGGTTACCATTCCCACGGCCCTCGCCATCTCTGAAATAGCGACCAACAAGCGGGTGGAAGGAGGGGGCGAGTATTTCATCATCTCCCGTTCCTTCGGGATGAACATCGGCGCCACCATCGGATTTGCCCTGTTTTTGAGTCAGGCCATCAGTGTCGCTTTTTACATCATCGCTTTCACCGAATCCTTTGAAATCCTGTTTCGGTGGATTCAGAACCGGTTTGCCTTCACCTTGCCCCGTCAGGTCATCAGTGTGCCCGCCATGTTTCTGCTGGCCCTTCTGATCCTGAAAAAAGGATCGTCGGTGGGCATGCAAACCCTGTACATTGTGGTCGCTATCCTGTTCATCTCCCTCCTGATGTTTTTTCTCGGGCAGACCGAATACGGGCAGGTTCACAGTTTCTCGCTCATGGAGGCGGCCCGGGGCGACCGGGGTCAGTTTTTCACTGTGTTTGCCATCATCTTTCCGGCTTTTACCGGCATGACGGCCGGGGTGGGGTTGTCCGGCGATCTGAAGAAACCGGGGCGGTCCATTCCCATCGGTACGGTGACGGCCACCATTTCGGGAATGATCGTCTACTTTTTCGTTGTTTGGAAATTGGCGGCATCGGCCGACCTGGCAACTCTGGCCGACCCGCAGAATCAGCTCGTTATGGCCGACATCGCCCTCGGCGGTTCCTTTGTCATTCCCCTGGGATTGGCCGCATCCACCTTTTCATCGGCCATCGGATCCATCCTGGTGGCTCCGCGGACCCTGCAGGCACTGGCCGGCGACCGCTCCTTTCCTTCAAGAAAGCTGAACATTTTTCTTTACAAGGGCAAGGGACCGGCCCGGGAGCCACACAACGCCACCCTGGTCACCGCAGCCATCGCCATGTTCTTTATTCTTCTGGGCGATGTCAACACCGTGGCCTCCATCATCTCCATGTTTTTCATGGTAACCTACGGGGCTCTGTGCCTGATCTCTTTCCTTCACCATTTCGGTTCGTCCCCTTCCTACCGGCCCTCGTTCCGTTCCAGATGGTACGTTTCGTTGGTGGGTTTTGTGGCATCCTTCTGGGTCATGTTCAAAATCGACACCCTCTTTGCCATCGTGGCCATCGCGGCCATGCTCCTGCTGTACATGTTCATCAATTATGTGCACAAGGACCGGAAAGGGCTGGTGGCCATCTTTACCAACTCCCTGTTCCAGCTGAACCGGAACCTCCAGGTCTATTTGCAGCAATCGAGCAAGAACCGGGGAGGAGACAAGGAATGGCGGCCCAGTGCCATTTGCATCACCCGGGATTCCTTTCACCGCGACAAAGCCTTTTTGCTCCTGAACTGGATCAGCCACAAATACGGCTTCGGAACCTACATCCACCTCATCGAGGGCTATTATTCGAGGGCCACATTGCAACGCTCGGTGGAGGAGCTGGACAAGCTCATCAAGAATTTCAAAGGAAAAGGCAGCCATGTGTACGTGGACACCATGATCTCGCCCTCGTACACCTCCGCGGTGGCACAGGCCATCCAGGTTCCGGGAATCTCCGGCATGGAGAACAACATGGTCATATTTGAGTACGACCGGGAAAATCCCCAGAACCTGAAAGAGATCGTGGAGAATTTTTCCCTGGTGAACGCGGGTCGGTTCGACGTCTGCATCTTTGGCTCCAGCGACCGGACCATCAATTACAGCAACGGCATCCACGTGTGGATCCAGAGCACGGATTATGAGAACTCCCACCTTATGATCCTCATGAGCTTCATCATCCAGGGTCATCCCTCCTGGCGCAAAAGCGAAATCACAGTGTACGATGTGTGCAAAAAGGGAAAGGAAGACGAAACAAGGCAGAACCTGGAGCAGCTGGTTCTGACGGGACGCCTGCCCATCACGTCGAAAAACATCCAGGTGTTGCCTGAATCGCCCGGAAAGAGCACCCGGGAGCTGATGATCGAACATTCCGCCCACGCCGGACTGAGCATCATCGGGTACCATGCGGAATTGCTCCGGCACGAAGGGCAAAAGGTCTTCCTGGGATACGAAGGAATGGGCAACATCCTGTTCGTGAACGCCCACGACCAAAAGGACATCGGCTGATCCGGCCCGGATCCGGACGGAGGATCAATGGTGCAGGCCTGCTTCCTGCAGGGCGTAGATGGCAAAGGATCCCAGCCAGTGACCCCCTTCGTAGCCATCTCCCACCAGGTTTGGAAGCGCAGCCTCGATGTGGGCGTTGGCAAGGGGCTCCAGCTGAGCGAACCGGGGATCCAGATTGGCCAGTCCGTACAGCACCCAGGCCCGGCTGAAATTGAGTCCGTCCAGGTGGACCAGTTTCCCGTCGCTGCGGTCCGAAATCCGGGCCACCTCCAACTGGAAACCGGGTTCCAGAATTTCCGGCATAAAGAGGGACAGCCATTCCAGGAATTCTTCCTTTCCCAGCACCCTTCGCATGAGGTCCACTTCTTCCAGACAGGGGGATAGAAAATCGAATCCACCCGGTTCCCAGTCGATGGGGCAGCCCTGATCGGACATAAAATAGGTGGTCGCCCGCTCTGCGAAGAGGGTTAGTAAGGTGTCTTTTTGCAGGGTCTTCGCATAGTCCCAGGCAAAGCACATGCCGAAGGCGGTGTTGGGGTGTTCGCCCACACGGACCGGGTACAACAACCTGGGAAGGAAGTCGGCGTACCGGAGGAGGATCAGATCGGTGAGGGGACGGAGGTTTTCTTCCAGTTCCCTGGCCAGCGGATCGTCCCAGAGGTGCAGCTCCTGGGCAAGTTTCAACAACCAGGCCCATCCGTAGGTCCGCTCGAAGGCGTATTCCCCCTCCCGTTCAAAATAGGCCGTTTCGGCACGAATGTTTTCCGGGGTCAGCCGGTCCGACAACAGGGTCCGGATGCGCCCGGCCTCCTCCAGGTCCGGAAACTGCCGCAGCAGGGCCACCAGGGACCAGTGTCCGTGAACCGCGGAATGCCAGTCGAAGCAACCGTAGAAAGCCGGATGAAGCTGATGGGGTTCCCCGATTTCCTCTGCATGGGACAGGGTTTGCCCGAGTTTGTTGGGGTACTCCGTTTCGATGCAGGCCAGGGGGAGGGCAGCCAGGTTCGATGCCTGTCGTCGGTTCAGAACGGGCCGATCAACGGAGAAAGCGGCCGGAGCGCTGGAGGGGAGGTCGGCGCGTGTCCCGGTCTGGCCGGATTCGGACGAACGGTCGCATTGAACCATCAGCAGAGCCGAAGCAAGCAAAAGCGTCATTCGACGCAGGTCGAGCCGAAATCGGAAGTTTCTGTGTTTCATGGGTTACAAGGTTAGCTTTCCGGTGGTGTGCCGGGCCAGATCCGCCCAGTATTCCATCGATTCTTCCAGATCGCTCCGGTGGGAACCCGGATCCCCGTACATCCCCAGCCGGATGCGGGGTTTGGTTTTTCCGTGATAATCGCTTCCGCAGGTTATCCGGCATTTGTGTTTCTTCGCAAGACCGGCAAAGAATTCGCTTTGCTCTTCGGTGTGGTAGTTGTTGAACACCTCCAGACCCCGAATGCCTGCGTCCAGAAGACCGGATACCCGGGCTTCCTTGCCCTTGAAATTCAAACCCGGATGGGCAACCACCGGAATTCCGCCCGAAGCCAGCACCTGGTCCACCGCCTCGCCCACATGCATCCGTTCCATGGGCACGTGGGCGGGTTTTCCCTGAGCGAAATAGTCCAGGTAAAAATTGATCAGCGGCATGTCGCTGCGGCTTCCACCGGGGAGATAGGGCCGAAGCATAGGGTTCGAGGCTGCTTCCGGCCTGCCGAGCAGGACTTCCGCAAAGTGTTCACCATCAGGGGCTTCCCCCGAGCTTGGGCCATGACATCCTCCAGGTTCACCCGGATTCCAAGCTTTTTCAGGTTTTCCCACATGGCCGGAACCAGGGCCATCCGATTTTCCCGGATCTCATTTTCCAGGGATTCGAACCAGGGATCCCCGGCCCGGATCCCCAGACCCAACAGGTGCATGTCGGTGCCTTCGAATGCGCAATCGATCTCCACACCGGGGAGAAACAGCAGGTCTCGGGATGCAGCAGCTTCTGCGGCAGCCCCACATCCCCGGGTGCTGTTGTGGTCGGTCAGGGTGATCAATTCCAGGCCTTCATTCCATGCCATCTGCATCAGGGTTTCCGGAGAATGCTCCCCGTCGCCGCTGATCCGGGAATGGATGTGAAGATCGGCCTTCATGCCTTGGAATCGTCCGGAATGTGGGTGTTCTGTTTCATCATGCGCTTGGAAAAATGGACCGAGTCGCCCCATTCTCCGTACCCGATTTCCCCATCGGCCAGTTGGATGCGCACATCCAGGCAATTCCGGCATTCCTCGGGTTCTTCGTCCACGCAGGGTTTGTTTTCATAAAGATCGTAGTCGTTGCGGAAGGTCCCCGGGGTGATGTTGGGCATGATGATGTTGGCGCCCACGCGGATGGCTTTTTCCCGTCCCATGGGGTCGATGGCCTGCAGTGCCGTGGCGGCAGCGATGTTGATGTCCCGCATGAGGATGCGGAGGGTGGCCACCATCTTCAGAGCCAGGTCGAATCGTTCCCCGATGGGCCGAAGGTGCTCCCGGTATTCATACATGGGGGTTTCGTGGTGTTCGATGTAGGGTCCCATGCCCACCATGTCCACATCCAGATCGCGCATGAACAACAGATCGTCGGCCAGGTGGCCCGTGTCCTGAAAGGGCAGACCGATCATGACGCCCGTTCCCGTCTGGTATCCCAGGTCCTGCAACGAGTGCAAACACTGCAGCCGCCGTTCGAAGCTGTGCATGGCATCGTCGGGATGGTATTTGCGGTAAAGTTCCAGATTGGACGATTCGATGCGCAGAAGGTAGCGGTGGGCGCCGGCATCGAACCAGCGGTCGTAGACCTCGCGTTCCTGCTCGCCCAGGGAAAGGGTGATGCCCAGTTTTCCTCCCGAAAGGGATTTGATTTCCCGGAGCAGATTTTCCACCCGCTGGGTGAAGGCGGGTGATTCCAGTTCACCGGCCTGCATCACAAAGGACCCGTAGTTGTTTTCATGGGCGAAGCGGGCCGCCTGCAGGATCTGGTCGTCGGTGAGATTGTAGCGTTGGGTTTCCCGGTTCGACTTGCGGATGCCGCAGTAGTAGCAGTCCTTGGCACAGTGGTTGGAAAATTCCACAAGTCCCCGGAAATGCACCTTCCGGCCCACTTCCTGCCGCTTGACCCAGGCCGCTTTCTGAAAAAGCGCCTGCCGGTCTTCACCCTCGGCATCCAGCATCCGGATCAGATCGTTCCGCTCGAATGTTTCCTGATTCAGTATCTTTTCAAAACTCATTGTCTTCAAATTGACATGGTCCACCCGCATCCTACAGGTAGGATACCTGCCCCGGTTCCACCTTGGTGAAAGGAGCGATGGCCCGTTCGTAAATGCCGTGCATGTAAGCAATCGCCATGCCATAGTTGGTGACGGGAATGCCTGCGTCCACGGCCGGTTTCAGCCGGTTGATCAATTGCTTGCGGGTGATCATGCACCCGCCGCACTGGATGACCATCCGGTACTCTTCGATTCGACCGGGAATCTCATTGAGTCCCGAGACCACTTCGAACGCCAGTTGTTTTCCGGAAAAAGCGGACAACCACCGGGGAATCTTCACCCGTCCGATGTCGTCGCAGGAGACATGGTGGGTGCAGGATTCCAGGATCAGGATGCGGTCCCCGTCCTTCAGCTTTCCAAGCTGGGGCGTACCTTTCAGGTAGTTGTCGAAATCTCCCTTGTACCGGGCCAGCACGGTGCTGAAACTGGTCAGTGGGATGTCGCCGGGCACCGAGGCATCGGCCTTTTTAAAGACCTGGCTGTCGGTGATGGCCAGGGCGGGTCGGGGCCGGAGTGTCTTCAACAGGGCATCCACCTCCCGTTCCTTGACCACCACGGCCACGGCATCGTTGTCGAGGATGTCGCGGATGGCCTGTACCTGGGGCAGGATGAGCCTCCCCTCCGGGGCTTCGTCGTCGATGGGGGTGATCAACAGCACCAGGTCGCCCTGGCGGATCAAATCCCCCACCAGGCTCTTGGTCAGGTAGGCCGTCTCAGGGATGGCGTCCCGGATGACGGCCACCAGGGCGTTTTTGTCCCGGGGCTTTTTCCCGGGTTCCAGGGCGGAAAAATCGAAACAGGTCCGCCCCGTTGCTTCTTTCACCTGTCGGGCCGTATCGTCCCGGAGAGCATCCCGGTCGGCTTTGTTGTGTACAACCACGTAGGGAACTTCCCACTGATCCAGCTGGCGGACGATTTCCCGCTCCTCGTCCTCGAACCGGTTGTCCGCAAGAACGACGATGCCCAGATCGATGTGCCGGAACACTTCCCGGGTCTTTTTGACCCGTTTCTGACCCAGTTCGCCGCTGTCGTCGGTTCCTGCGGTATCGATGACCACGACGGGACCGATGCCCGGAATCTCCATGGTTTTTTTCACGGGATCGGTGGTGGTTCCGGCTTCCTCCGAGACGATGGCCACCTCCTGTCCGGCCAATGCATTGATCAGGGAGGACTTTCCGTTGTTCCGTCTTCCGAAGATTCCCAGGTGGGGTTTGGCGTCGCGTCCTTTCATTGCAGTTCCCGGATGTCGTTCATGGTAAACCCTTTTTTCAACAGGTTGGAGGCTTCCATCGCTTGCTCCAATTTTTCGGGAGGCAGCACGTGAACCCGGTCGTTTGCCTCAAATATGGACGATCGGCTCGTTTTCATCTCCTGCGCCAGTTCCGCCGCCCGGTGGTAACCGATCAGGGGGGAGAGGGCCGTGGTGACGGCCGGACTCCGGAACAATTTGTCCCTGGCAGTATCTTCGTTGATCCGGAGACCCTCCAGCATGCCGTCTGTCAGCGCCTGGTTCATGGCGATGAGGCTTTCCAGGCTTTGAAGCATGGCCACTCCGATTTCAGGCAAATAAGCATTCAATTCCAGGCATCCCTGCGCCGACAGGGTGGCGATGAGGGCATCGTTGGCATAGATCCGGTGGGCGGAGGAAATGATGTATTCGGGGATCACAGGATTCACCTTGCCCGGCATGATGGAGCTGCCCACCTGTCGGGAGGGCAATTCCACTTCCCGGTTGCCGCCCACCCCCGATGCCAGAAGCCGCAGGTCGGAGACCATCTTCTCCAGGTTCACCGCATGGGCCTTCAGGATCGCATGGACTTCCACCCATCGGTCCAGGTTAGCCGTGGCATCCACCAGGTTTTCTCCCTGGGTCACGGGCAAATCCGTGAGTTTCTTCAGGGCCGGGACCACCTCCATGAGGAAGAAGCGGGGGATGGACAAACCGGTTCCCACGGCTCCGCCACCCAGGTTCACCACCTTGATGCGTTCGAATCCCTTCGACACCCGCCACCAATCCCGGGACAGGGCGTCGCTGTAGGAACTGAACAATTGTCCGTACGTGGACGGGACCGCTTCCTGCATCTGGGTGAAGGCGATCCGGAGGCTGTTCCGGTATTGGTTTTCGAGTGCCTCGACCTGGGACCGGGTGCGGTTGATCTGCTCCTCCAACCCGGTCAGGAGTCGCATGGTGGCCACGGTCAGGGCGGTGGGCACCACATCGTTGGTGGATTGGAAAATGTTTGCCGTTTCAATGGGGTCGATGGCCTCGTAATCGCCCGGATTCCGGCCCAGGGCCTTCAACGCCACATTCGAAATGATTTCATTCACATTGAGGTTGATGCTGGTTCCCGCACCCCCCTGTCCGCCCGGGACAATGAACTGGTCGAAATGGGAGCCGGATGCCACTTCCGTGGCGGCAGTTTCCATGGCCCCAAGGATTTTCTCATCGGGAAGTCGCAGGTGGTCCAGCACATCGGGGTATTCCCGCCGGACGGCTTCCTGGAATTTTCGAACGGTCCGGTAACAGGCATGCTTGACAACGCCCATGGCCCGGTACCAGGCTTCCGGAAAGGCGGTCTGACCCGGAAAGTTCTTTTTGGCCCGGTAGGAATGGATGCCATACAGGGCGTCGGTGGGCAGGGAGACTTCTCCAAGAAAATCTTTCTCTGTGCGCATGCTCGGGACGGTGGAAACCCGGTTTGGACCGGGGTTTCAGATTCGACGCAAAAATAGGGGAAATCTCCTATTCTGCCATGGGTTTGACCAGCATATTGCTCAGTCCACCATGGGCCAGGCATGCCGGCCTTCCCGGAACTCGAACATGGCTTCGATTTGGTTCCTTGTGTTTCGAGGGGTGGAAAGCTCGGGCAGATTGTCCCTGGAAAAGAATCCCACATCCAGGGTTTCCATGCCGGTCTGGATGTCCAGGGTCAGTGGAATGCACTCCATGAAGAGTTTGTACGTGTAGATCAGTTCGGGGGGATGGGGGTGGCATTTCTTGTCGAAGATGGCCAGCAGCCGACCGGCTTTCACCTCGATCCCCGCTTCTTCCCGTGTTTCCTTGACGGCGATTTCCGAGGGGGTGAAACCCACATCGCACCAGCCCCCGGGAAGGGACCAGCACCCGTCGATCCGTTCCCGGACCATCAGGATCTCGTTCGACTCGTTGAAGACAACACAGCGAACATCCACCTTCGGCGTCCGGTAGCCGTTGCGTTCGGTGGTCAGTTCCCGGATTTCCTCCAGGGGTTTGCCGCCCAGCAGGGAAAGCATTTTCAGGGCAATGGCTTCCAGGTCCTGGTATCGGTCGATGTCGTAGTCGTTTTCGGTGTAGTGCAACCCGTTTTCCGCCAGGGCCTGAACCCGTTTGGCCAATTGAAGAAGTTCGGTGGAATCGTTCATGGAGGCAAAAGTAGGATTTCCGGATCAATCCTTTGTATCTTCGTGCCATGGAAAATTCCAGGATCGGACCCAAGGACAGAAAGCGCCTGCCCGAATGGATGCGCATGCGCATGCCGGGAGGCGACCGCTACATGCAGGTAAAAGCGCAGGTGGCCGAACACCGCCTGCACACCATCTGCACCAGCGGCAACTGTCCCAACATCGGGGAATGCTGGGCCAACGGAACGGCCACCTTCATGATCCTGGGCGACATCTGCACCCGGGCCTGCAAGTTTTGCGCCGTGACAACGGGAAGGCCCCTGCCTCCCGACGATGACGAACCCCGGCGGCTGGTGGAATCCATCCGGACCATGGGGGTAAAGCATGCCGTGCTCACGTCGGTGGACCGCGACGATCTGCCCGACAAGGGGTCCGGTTTCTGGGTGGAGACCATAAGGACGCTGAAGCGCGATCTTCCCGGGGTGACACTGGAAACCCTGATTCCGGATTTCGATGCCCGTCCCGATCTCGTTCAGAGGGTCCTCGATGCCGCACCGGAGGTTGTTTCCCACAACCTGGAAACGGTGGAACGCCTCACCCCGGCCATCCGTTCGCGGGCAAGGTACGCCACCAGTCTGGCCGTCATCCGCCAGGTGGCCCAGTCCCCGCTGCGCTCCAAATCGGGCCTCATGCTTGGACTTGGCGAGCGGGAGGAGGAGGTCCTCCGCGCCATGGATGACCTGAGGGAGGCCGGATGCGAGGTACTCACCCTGGGCCAGTATTTGCAGCCCACCCTGGCCCACATGCCGGTGGCGGCCTATGTTCATCCCGATGTGTTTGCGGATTTCAAGGAACAGGCCTTGATCCGGGGCTTCCAGGAAGTGGAATCGAGTCCCCTCGTGCGCTCCTCTTACCACGCCGAACGGCACGTGTAGACTGCCGGATTTTTTTTTGCATCCGACGCATCCCTTTTCCTCCGGCTGGCATCCTGAGGGAAACCCAAAGAAATGAAACACGGAAATCTCCTTCTGTTATCCTCCCTGGCCCTGATGTTGGGTCTCTTCCAGGCTTGTTCTGAATTGGATGACCCTTCGACCGGTGAAAAAGACGGCAGTTCCACGGGATACCTGACAGATTCGGCCTATGGTTTGACCGGTGGCGAGAGCGGATCCGGGTCCGGAGGAGAGGGCACGGGGGGAGACGGCGGACAATACCAGGCCGGTGTGTTGACGGCTGGTGAGTGGAACGATCTGGAGAACTGGGATTTCTGGCTCGATTTGCAGCAAATGGAAGAATTCGGGACGGCACAGGAAAATTGGAGTTTCTATCCCTTTGAACGATACAGCTTTCAGGTGGCAGATGCCCAGGGTGATCCGGTGATGGACGCCACGGTGGAACTGCTCCACGACGGGGACCGAATCTGGACCGGGCGGACCGACAATCTCGGGAGGGCCGAGTGCTGGGCCAATGCCCTGGCACCGGCTCCGGGAGCCGGCACCCTTCAATACCGGATTCTGATGAACTCCGTGCAGATCGCCTCAGGCAATGCTATGGAGTATTCGGACGGGGTGAATTCGGTGGAGGCAACCGCGGATGCCCCGGTGCGGGATGAAGCCGACATCATGTTCGTTGTGGATGCCACCGGTTCCATGGGCGATGAGCTTGAATACCTGAAGGTGGAACTGACTGATGTCCTGAACAAAGCAGCCGATTCGGTTCCCAACCTTAATTTGCGCTATGGTTCCGTGTTTTACCGGGACCTGGGGGACGAATATGTGACCCGTTCCCATGCTTTCAATTCCGATGTACAAAGTCTGATGTCCTTCGTGGGTGCCCAGTCCGCCGATGGCGGCGGGGACTATGAAGAAGCCGTGGAAATGGCCCTGGAGGAAGCCGTCACCCAGCACAGCTGGTCCTCGTCGGCCCGGGCCCGCATCCTGTTTTTGTTGCTGGATGCCCCTCCCCATCTCGAGTCTTCCATTGCAGCCAAATTGCATGAGGTGATCCCCGCCGCGGCAGCGAAGGGAATTCGCATTGTTCCCATCGCCGCCAGCGGGGTGAACCGGGATACGGAGTTTCTGCTTCGCTTCTTTGCCACCCTCACCAACGGCACCTACACCTTTGTCACCGACGTCAGCGGTGTGGGGAACGATCACCTTGAACCCACCACCGGGGAATACGAAGATGAGAAGCTGAACGACCTGCTGTTGCGCATCATCACGGAATTTTGCCAATAGTTCCCTACTTTTGTCGTTCAAGCAGCGACAAGGTATGGACCACAGAACTCCTATCGAATTCGAAGACCTGGGCCTCATGGAGTACGCCCGGGCCTGGGAAACCCAGGAAGATCGCTTCCACAAGCTGGTGGAACACAAACGGAAACCACAGGAGAGGAAGCCCGCCCAATACCTGTTGTTCTGCGAGCATCCCCACGTGTACACACTGGGAAAGAGCGGAGACGAAGGCAATTTGCTGATCCGTGACGAATTTCTGAAGAACATCGGGGCCACCTATTTCAAGACCAACCGGGGCGGCGACATCACCTACCACGGTCCGGGTCAGATCGTGGGCTATCCCATCTTGGATCTGGAGGAACGCGGCCTGGGCCTGAAGCAATACATCGCCCTTCTGGAGGACGGCATCATCGCCATCCTGGCCTTCTACGGCATCACGGCCACCCGCCTGGAAGGCGCCACCGGCGTGTGGCTGGACACCGACAGGCCGGCCCTGACCCGGAAGATCTGCGCCATCGGGGTTCGAAGCAGCCGGTATGTCACCATGCACGGATTCGCCCTGAACGTGAACACCAACCTGGATTATTTTACCTACATCAATCCCTGCGGCTTCCAGACCAAGGGCGTCACCTCCATGGCGAAGGAGCTGGGCCGTCCCCTGGATTTTGAGGTGGTAAAAAGGGAATTGAAGGAAATCTTGCTGCAGAGACTGTAGCCACCGGGTCAATCGTACTCCAGGGCGGTGAGGAGAATGATGGCTTCTTCCCGGGAGGTGCCGCACACCAGGGGATCGGCCTGAAAGGCATCGCAGACTTTGGGACGGTTGGGATGATCGTAGATCAGGCACCGGAAATCCTCGGACAGATGGATGCAGGCCACGCCGGCCGGCTTCCCGTCGGGCATGCCCGGAATGGGGGAGGAGATGGAGGGGGCAACGCAGCATGCCCCGCAATGATCACGGCATTTCATGGGTTTTCCGAAGCAAATCTTAGAGAAAATGAACGTCTTTGTACGCAAAGATAAAATCCTCTGGTTCAATTGCACAAAAAACGCGACTGGACCAGGCGCCTCTGACATACAAATCCCTCCATTTTCTATCTTTGCGGGAGCTAGAAACGGAGCCCCATGGCAATGCTCGCCGCATTTGAGTTGACCCTGCCTTTGACAAACCCCGTGTTGAAGTTCCTGGTCATCCTGGTCATCATCCTTGCCGCGCCCATTCTTCTAAACAAGCTGAGAATTCCCCCGATTCTGGGTCTGATCCTTGCCGGTGCCATCATCGGGCCCAACGGAGTCAACCTGTTGTTGAGGGACAGCG
This sequence comes from Bacteroidales bacterium, assembly GCA_041393235.1. GTDB lineage: Bacteria > Bacteroidota > Bacteroidia > Bacteroidales. Next base: position 167,420 of record JAWKKO010000005.1, on the reverse strand, counting down.
GCATCATCCTGTCGGGTACGGCTGGACTCCTGTACATCATGTTTCTTGCCGGATTGGAAATCAATCTGACGGAGTTCCGACGGAACAGCTCAAAGAGTCTGCTGTTTGGTCTGTATACCTTTCTCATCCCCATGATCCTTGGGACCTTGTCCAGTTTGTATCTGCTGCATTTGTCCCTGCTCTCCTCCATCCTGGTGGCCAGCATGTACGCATCCCACACGCTGATCGTCTATCCGATCCTGAGCGAACTGGGCGTGACAAAAAACCGGGCCGTGCAGGTCGCTGTGGGCGGAACCATGATCACGGACACCCTTGCATTGCTGGTTCTGGCCGTCATCGTCGGAATGACCTCCGGCGAGGTGGATTCCATGTTCTGGACACGACTCACCCTTTCCATTCTGGGATTTGGCCTTGTCATCCTGTGGCTTTTCCCGATCATCGGCAGCTGGTTCCTGAAACGATTCGAGGACAAGGTGTCCCAGTACATCTTCGTACTCGTCATGGTTTTTCTGGGGGCAGTGCTTGCAGAGGCTGCCGGAATTGAAGCCATCATCGGGGCATTCTTGTCCGGTTTGGCCATGAACCGGTTGATTCCCTCCACCTCGTCCCTGATGAACCGGATCGAGTTCGTGGGGAATGCCATTTTCATCCCATTTTTCCTGATCGGGGTCGGAATGCTCGTGGATTACCGGGCCTTCTTCCAGGATTTCGAAACGCTGAAAATCGCGGGAGTGATGACGGTGGTTGCCACCTCGGCAAAATTCACTGCGGCCTGGCTCACCCAGAAAACCTTTCGGTTTTCGACCAACGAACGAAGAATGATTTTCGGGTTGAGCAATGCCCAGGCAGCGGCCACCCTCGCTGCCGTTCTCGTTGGATACAATGTGATTCTGGGTGAGACGGATGCCGGGGAACCCATTCGGTTGCTGAGCGAAGGCATTCTGAACGGAACCATCATCATGATCCTTCTTACCTGCACGATTGCCACCTTTGCAGCCCAGAAGGGAGGGAAGAACATTTCTCTGAAGGAATCCTCCATCATGGAAAAGAGCGACAGTGCATCCACGGAGAAAATCCTCATTCCGGTAAGCAATCCGGACACCCTGGAAGAATTGATTGGTCTCAGTGCCCTGCTCAAATCCAGGAGCAACAAGAAGCACTTGTATGCGCTTCACATCATCGACAACGACACAGAGGAACCGGATGCAGAGACGAAGGCAAAAAGGGTTCTCGATAAAGCTGCCATATTCGCCTCCGCGATCGATATCCAATTGAACAAATTGTTGCGCTACGACATGAACGTGGCCAATGGGATCACGGGCGTCATCAAGGAACACAGCATCACGGACCTCGTCATCGGACTCCATGTGAAAAGTGAAATCCCCGAGTCTTACATCGGAAGGCTGGCGGAAGGCATCCTGGCAAAATGCAACACCACCACGTTCATTTACAAACCCGTTCAGCCGATTTCCACCATCAAACGTCATGTGGTCATCCTTCCCGTGCATGCCGAACGGGTCATCGGATTTGCCTTCTGGCTGTCGAAGGTGATCAACCTGGCAAAGAACTCGGGTACGAAGCTCGTCTTTTATGCCGGGGAATCCTCGGTACGGATCATTCAAAGCCTGCTGACGAAGCACTCCATCGAGGCAGACATCACCGTCTTTGAAGACTGGGATAACTTCCTGCGTCTGTCCGGGGAAATCAAAAAAGACGACAATCTGATCATCGTACTGAGCCGGGTAAACAAACCCTCCTACAATGATAGCATGGCAAACATCCCCGGCTACCTCGACCGGCATTTCCAGTCCCATGGTTTCATACTCATCTATCCGGTACAGATTGGCGTCAAAGACACGGAAACCATCGATTTGACCAACCCGTCCCTGGCGGAACCCATCAGCAAACTGGATGAAATTGGCAAAAGTCTGGCAAAACTCCTGCGAAGGAAGTAATACCACAGTTTGGCACAAGAATTCGGGTCGATACCATCGGAAGAGGGAATCCGATCAAATTGTTGTGGCATCGCTGGACTGGCATGGGGGAAAGTCTTATCTTTAGGGGTGGATCCCCGTTTTCCCGGAAGACTGGAGAGCAACGCGATGGATGAAAGAGTGTTGTGGTTCGCCGCACCCGGTTTTCTTGCCCTTTTCTGGTTTGCAGCCGTGTGGCATTGTGTCCGGAAGTACAAACGAAGCCGAAGGCAGGAAGTCCATTCGAGTCAGGATACTCCGGAACAGCACCGATTGCGTTCCTTCCGCCATGTCCTTGGTTTTTTCCTTTCTGCATTTTTCCTGGGTGCATCCCTGCTATTCTTCCTTTCCGTGTTTCAAAAGACCCTAAGCGGCTTTCCATTGGCCCTGCGTGGTTTTTACATTCCTGTTTTTTATGGGGGAGGGGTTGCTCTGGTTGTCGCCGTTTTTTTCCTGCGCGTCATCCGGCAGCAGGAGAGACTCCGTTTTCTCAACGAGGTGTTGCATCGACAGATTCAGGAGATGGAACAGCTGAACGAGGAATTGGGTATGGAAAAACGGCGCGCGGAGGCTAGCGATCGCCTGAAATCTGCCTTTCTTGCGAATCTTAGCCACGAGATTCGCACCCCCATGAACGGGATCCTGGGTTTCATGGATTTGCTCAAAAAGCAAACCTATACTTACAAAGAGCTGAAGCAGTTTTCCTCCCTGATCGAACGCAGCGGACGCCGCTTGATCGATACCATAAACGATTTGCTGAAAATGGCTCAGTTGAAATCTGGTACCTACCCTGTTCACCTGGAGCCAGTTTTCACCTCAGACCTTGTCCGGATGCTGGCCCGGAAATACGAACGTAGTTTCCGCAGGAAAGGAATTTCCTTTGCCTGGGAGGTGCGGGACGACAGCGACCGCAAACGCTTGTTCCTCTCCGACCCGGAGATTCTTTCGTCCATTGTGCACCATTTGCTGGAAAATGCGCTCCAATTCACTCCGCGGGGAGGGAGCACGGGCCTGATGTTGAGAAAAGAGGACGCCTCCATCGAAGTAACGGTAAGGGATACAGGAATCGGCATTCCAAAGGAGAAGCATCAGCTTGTGTTCAATTGTTTCAGCAAGGCAGACAACCGTTTGGATTCCGGCATTCAGGGTTGCGGCGTGGGATTGTCCATCAGCAAGGCGATGGTGGATTTGCTTGGGGGCCGGATTTGGTTTGAATCCGAGGAGGGCAAAGGATCCATATTTTATGTTGCCGTTCCCGAGGCCCGTGAAGTTAGCTCCATGCCTACCGCAAACAAAATGGAAAAAGTTTCCTGACCAAAGGATCAAAGCAGGTCAGCAGCCGGAGGGAACCATGCACACACATTGGAACCGAACCAATAATATACTACCTTGTGTTCGGAATTCTACCAACGTTTTTGGAGCAAAGAAAGCAAACCCCCGCAGCGCTTGTTGTTCCGGTTTCTCACCCGAGGAACCGTCCGTGATTGCAACGATTTTCCGGGAGGGCTTTCAGTTTATGGATGGGGAGTTATTCTTTTAAATCTTACATACGTATCACATGGGCATGGACAAATACATTACAAAAAGTGAGACCCTGGTATGGAAGCCATTGTTGGAAGAAGGCGTACATACCGAAGGGATTTTCATCAAAGTGCTGCACTTTGACGAAGCAACCAAACGAGCTCCCGCTTTTCTGTTGAAGTTCGAAGCAGGAGCCTCCTATCCATACCACAATCATCCGGCTGGTGAAGAGGCTTTTGTCCTGGAAGGCGAGGTTTTTTTCAATGACACCAAGTTGAGCAAAGGAGATTATCTCCACACCCCTCCGACCTTCAAACATTCCGTAAAAACCGAAACAGGGTGCGTTGTGATGTTTCGTGTACCCCAGGAGGTGGAAATCATCCATTGATCGGTCGGCCCAAAATCCAGGAAAGAGGTTTTGTTGAGATCACCTGCCACAACATTTCTCAGGCTGTGGCCAAAATGAATTGTAACCTGTACAGAGCGAATTCAGTATAAACCAAAGCCAACCCCAACCCAACATGAAAAAATCCTTCACACTCATCGCCCTTCTTGTACTGGGATTCTGCAGCACATTCGGCCAGTCACCGGTCGATTCCCTTTCCATGAAAAAAGCATTCGGAGGCTATCAATTTTTCCAGGGAGAACAGAGGCTCACCATGGGACAACTTGTGGAAGCGATGAAACCGAATGAGCAGGCCTATCAAGAGATCAAAGCTGCCCAATCGACCTATACCATGGCAATGATCTGCAGTTTTGCGGGTGGTTTCATGGTGGGATGGCCGATCGGAACCGCCCTTGGCGGCGGGGATCCCAACTGGACGCTGGCAGGAATCGGAGCCGGCCTGTTCGTCGTTTCCATTCCCATCAATCAAAGCGCCATGAAAAAAACGAAACTTGCGGTGGATACATTCAATGGCGGGCTGCGAACGAGTACCTTCCGGGAGCGGAGTGAATTGCAATTGACGATGTCGGGACAGGGAATCGGCTTGTCTCTCCGATTTTAGGTTCATTCGGAATGCGGCCTCTTTCCCCGATGATTCATAAGATTCTTGCTGCGACCCTTTGCATGTTGGTGTCGGGATTCCTGTCCGCTCAGATTCAAACTGATTGCCGGAAACCAGGGTTTGAAATCCTTTTGGAGAATGACAGTGTGATCCATGCGGAGTGGCTCCGGCTAAAAGACGGTCGACTCCTGGGGTGTCCGTTGGTTCAGGTGAAGGGTTCCGACCATACCGTGATCCGGTTGAAAGAAATCAAGCATTACGATGGATATGATTCGAAGGGGACGTACTTCCAACTGGATAAATTTCCCACGGGTGCCGGAAAGCGGTTTGGCTATGCAGAAAGGATCATGAAAAAGGAGACGGGGGATTGTGTCGTTTTGTACACCGAAGTTCAGAAATTCAATGGATGGAACCAGACGCCCCGTTCCATTTCGAATTACTACCAAATGGACGAGGGTTCGTATGCAAAACTGTCGTATCGGAATGTCAGGAATGAAACCGTGCTCGATCCGCAGGCAAGACGGTTTGTAAGAAAGGCGGGTCAGATCCGGGTCCTCCAGTTTGTTTCTCTCGCGACCGGACTGACCCTTGTCTCCAAGGTGATTCTGGAGAACAGTGATCCGCTGGATGAGGCATTCATGGAACCGGATGAACATGCCCTGATGGTGACGGGAGGCATCCTTCTGTCCCTGTCGGTGCCTTTGGAAGGGATGAAAACAGAGATGCTGAAAAAAGCGTTGAGAAGCTGTCATGTCCATTGATCCAACCAGAATCCGATGAACGGCATGACCGATGGAGATGCTTCCTCCGGCATGGAAGCATTGAATTGGATGCTGGAACACCAGAGCTAATTGATCCTGTTGTTCATCCCCCTGTTCTCTCAGGAAAAATCGATAAAATAACAATCCAATGACCGGAAAACCGCATGAGGTGACTATCTTGGCATCCATGGAACCTGTCGAACCCCACCCATAGAATCTGGCAATCTTTGTCCCGGTGCTATACTGGGAGCTTCATCAAAGCAAGGGAGGGCTCGAGCCTTCGTTTGTCAAGGGGGGGACAATTTGGAATATTACAAAGGAAGAAACCATGGAGTCCAGAAAAAAGGAGATCGCTGCCTTTGTCGGGGACTATTTCCGGGCCTATTTTACGGAACGGGACTATGCAAAGGTCGTTTCGTTTTTATCTCCCGACATAACGGTGATCGGCACAGGCTTTGATGAAGTCGGCAGAACGGCCCGGGAATCGTTGCGATTGTACCGGCTCGATATGGAGGAGGTCAGCGAGCCGGTTCGTTATTCAAAACTTGAAATCAATGTGCAGGTCGAGACCCCGCATTATTGTGTTGTTTCCGGTGAACTTGCCATCAACGGGGAGGCGGATGGAATTGCCTTTGCGATCGACCCGTTGCGTTATTCGATGTTGATATCCACCGAAGGGGACCGTTTCCTGATTGTCCACCATCACATTTCCACACCGAACGACATGCAGGAGGAAGGAGAGATGTACCCGCTTCAAAAGCTGATCAAGCAAAACGAAACCCTCAATGAGGCAGTGGAGGAGAGAACCAGACGCCTTGTGGAAGCAAATCAACGCCTTTCCGAAAGCAACCGGACCAAAGAGACCCTGTTTTCTCTGGTGGCTCATGACATCAAGGCACCCTTCAATTCTCTCCTGGGATTTGTGGACATCCTGCAAAATCAGTACGACGAATTCGATGCAGCCCAGCACAAAAAATACATCCGGCACATCAGTGAGAGTTCCCACCGGATCTTCAACCTCGCAGACAACCTGCTGATCTGGGCCAAGCTGCAGCAGGACATGTTTGATCCGGATTTTGAACCCATCCCGCTTCGGAAAATCATCCAGGAGAGTGCGGATGTGTACGAATCGATGTGGAAAAGCAAGGGGATTGCTTTTGGCAACCGGGTGGATCCGTCCCGGAAGGTTCTGAGCGACGAATTCATGATCTCCACCATTTTCAGGAACCTCCTTTCCAATGCAATCAAGTACTGCCACCAAGATGGTTCGGTCGAGGTGTATGAGGTGAATTCAGGCAGTCGATCGGGCGACGAAATCACCGTATGTGTGGAGGATACGGGAATCGGAATCCACGAAAAGAGGCTACAGGAATTGTTTCATTCCAAAATCAATGCGTCCACCGATGGCACGGGCCGGGAAAAGGGATCCGGCCTTGGACTGGTTCTGTGCAAGGAATTCATGGACTTGCACAGGTCCCGCATCTGGGCAGAAAGCGAAGAGGGTCATGGTAGTCGTTTTTATCTGACATTCAAGACCTTCTGATCGCGGCTTCCGGAGCCGGGACGGGCAGGAAACGGGTCTCAGGGATGTATTTTTAAAAAGGATCCCGTTCCAAGGACATCAACGCCTTGCCTCACCAACAGCGTATACAGCCCGGAGGCCAATCCGGTCGTTGGAATCTGACTTTCGAATGTTCCTGCAGCCTGGGATCCCCGTTCCGACGAATACGCCAACCTTCCCCGGGCATCAAAAACCTGGATGCTGCAGGGTCCGGACGATGGAAGGAATGCACGGAAGTGCAGCTCCCCGGATGCCACGGGATTCGGGTAGAGCAGCAGGGGAGATGCCGTTGAAGGAATCCTTGGTGGTGCGGAAAGGGTTGGATCGTACAAACCATCGTGGATGCTGATCAGGGAACCGTCCGGTGGAAGGTTGCAGAAAATCCATCGGTTTCCGGCCTTTTCAGATACGGCAACATGGACGAGCTCATCGTTTCGAACCAGGGTGGCACTGTCTTCTCCCCAGTCGGCCGGGAGCGGAATCCACAGGGTGAGTTCCACGTCGAAGACCGAATCGGGCAAGCCATCCTCCGCCATGAATTGAAGAGTTCCATCCTCCGTTGCCACTGTTTCCACGGTGAGGGCATTGCGTTCCCGGATGTATTTGTAGACATTTTCGTGGGTGTCCACCCACAGGTCATGTTGCAACACCGAATCGATCGTTCGTTGCAGGTCGGGCAGTGCATAGGTATAGATCGCCGTTGCGGGGTCGAAGGCTTCCGCGGCAATCTCATGATACATCAAGGGCAGGTAGGAGCCGTAGTGTTCCGCATTCCGGACCCAGGCGAGGACTGCTTCGACGCTGGTGGTGCTGAGAACGGGCAGGCTCTTCAGGGCATGCATTTGCAACGGCGTGGCCAGGTTGTAGCCATACCGGCTGCTTCGGGCCGTGGCAAAGGTTTCGGCGATGAGATCCAGGGTTTCGTACCGGAAACTTCCGTAGGGAATGGAAAGACTCAGGGTGTTCTGCCGGTAGCGGGCGTCCAGCTCCGCTTTGGACTGACGGAGGAGGGATCGGACCGAATCGATTTTTCCTTCGCCGGTCAGCGTCCCCAGGTTGGCATGGTTCAGGGTGTGGGAAGCGATTTCAAAACCCCTGATCCGGTAGGCGGATACCAGAGCAGAATCGGCGATGGGGAAGTCGTAGATCTTTGTCGTATCGGAAAAAATGTAAAAGGTCCCTTTCAGACCGGCCTGGTCCAGGCAGTCGGCACCGTGCCGGAAGGCACCGGCCGCTCCGTCATCGAAGGTGAAACTGAGGGCACCTTTGCGGTTGTCTTTCCAGGTTGTGGCGCGAATGCGGGGGGAAGGCCGGGCAAGTCCCCCAAGCACGACAACCGGATCCTGAAGCCACAGGCCCGGGCCGGAGAAAACAAGTTCGGACCCGGAGAAAGAGTGCCCGCTTCCGGAAAAGAGATGGATTTCACTTCCTTCCTGATCCTCCTGCAGGAAACAGGCAATCAGGTCCGGGATCTCATCCCCGTCGTACCGCCCTGCATTCAGGGACTTCAGCAGCGTTGGGTCGAGGCGTTCATTGCTCTCCGCATACCAGACCTCGGCCGGAGGAAATCCACCGCTGCCCCCCTTCAGAAAGAGGAGGGAATGGGTTGGCTCGACAGGATCGCCGTAAAGAACACCAGATCGGAGGTTCCATCCCCGTCAAGGTCTTCCGCACAGGCAGCCCGGACAAAATCAAAATCCAGGTCCTCCTTTTCTGTGTCGTGGTGAGGCGGCAGGAGGGCAAAGGTGCGGTCCCCCGATTCGAACAGAAAAATCCGTTGGGGGGTTTCCGGATCCGTCCCAAAGTAATCGTAGAAGACCGCAATGTCGGCTTTGCCGTTGCCATTGAAATCACCGCCGAGGGCATATTTCACGGCGGTGAAATTGAATTCGGTCCGGACCGTTTCGAAATAGGGAACCGGATCAAGCCGAAACCGGTGCCGTTGGATTCCAGGACATCGATTCTCTGGACATCGGATGCCGGGTCGTTGTACAGCAGGGCGATGTCGTCCGCCATCCCGGTTGAAATCACCCGCCACGGCAAAGTCCACATGTTCAAAATTCAGGCTGCTTTCCAGGTCCTGGTACCAGGTTCCCAGGGGCAGGAGGCCCGTGGGTTCGTTCCGGAAAACCACAACGCTGGAACATGTGAAGGCAGGATTCATGTTCGGGGAAAACGTCATCTTCCCGAGCAATGCCACTTCCTTCCCGCCGTTTCCCGTGAAATCGCCGGTCACACCCGGTTCCGGAAGAAACTCCGGCAGCTGATCCCGGAGAGCGACAAAGGAAAGGGTTTGCTCCCAGCCTTCCCCGGATGGTCCCAGGGAAACAAAGCGGGTTTCATTGTCCTGGGTTTCGACCACCAGCAAGGATTCCTCCTGTGAAAAGCAGGAGAGACCCGGCAGGAGGAAGGTAAAAAGGAGAATGGACCGGTTCAAAAGCAAGGCGCAGGCATTTGCAGTTTGGCAAATGTAAGGAGTATTCCCGAAAAGCGGGTGGTTTCCATGACAGCATGTCCATCCGGTTGGTATGACTTTCTTCGTATCTTCATACCCATTCATTCTTTCATTCCAGTTTTGAAGAATATGGGCAACCTCATCCGGCCATTGATCTGGTTTCCACGGGGCCTTCACCTGTTTCTGAGTCTCTGCCTGGTTCCGGCTTCGATGCAGGGGATCGCTCAACCCCCCGTGGAGATCCGTGTGAATTTGGTCGGATACCGGCCGGAAGCCCCCAAGAAAGCCTTGATTTTGAGTCGGGTCGAACTCAACCGACCCGACCTTGTCCTTCGGAATTCCGACGGGGAAACGCTGGCCATTTTTCCGGCCCTGGTACGCGAGGAGTCCTGGGACCCATTTCCTCACACCTACTCGGTTGATTTTTCCGCATTCGAAACCGAGGGGCATTATCATTTCACGTTGCTATGCAGGGAGCCGGACGTGGGGGAAACCCGCAGCGAGCCGTTTCGGATCGCCACATACCCTCGATGGCAGGAAGACGTGGTGGCTTTCATCCGTTCGCAGCGGTGCGGTTTCAATCCTTACCTGGGTGTGCATTGCCATTCCCTCGACGGTTTGAGTTTCTTCGGCATCCGGCCCGATTCCAGCCGGATCGATGCCACCGGCGGATGGCACGATGCCGGAGATCAGCTCAAGTACCTGATCACCGGCAGCAACACCGCAGCCCGTTTGCTGATGGCTCATGAGATGGATCCGGTGGGGTTTCCCGATGCCGTGGACGCCCTCGGCCGGCCGGGCAGCAACGGATTGCCCGATGTGTTGGACGAGGCCAGATGGGGGCTCGAATGGATTCTGAAACTGCATCCCGGTCCCGGCGAGCTCTACCATCAGGTGGCCGACGACCGGGACCACCGGGGTTTCAAATTGCCTAACGACGACAACGCGGACTATGGCTGGGGTGCCAACAGCTATCGACCCGTCTATTTTGCCACGGGAAGGCCCCAGGGTCTGACCCGGTACCAGAGTCAGGCCACGGGCATCGCCAACCTGGCCGGCCGTTCGGCAGCCTCCCTGGCCTTGGGCTACCTGGCCTTTTCGGCGCGCAACGACGATGCGTCCTTTGCCGACAGCTGCCTGATCGCAGCCCTGGATCTCTATGAAATGGGGAGAAGAACGGAGGGCTACCAGCAAGGGAACAGCTACGGGGCGCCTTACCGGTACGAGGAGAACACCTGGGCCGACGACATGGAATGGGCGGCCGCCCTGCTGTTTCGGATTACGGGGGAAAAGCACTTCCTGCGCGAAGCCCGGCATTATGCCCGGATCATCGGGGATTGGTCGTGGATGGAACGGGACACGGCCCGGCACTATGAGATGTATCCCTTCGTCAACATGGGGCACTACGCATTGTGGCAGGTTGGCACAAAAAAAGACAGGAGGCAAATGGCCGGGTACTATGCACACAACCTGGACCGGGTGGCGAAACGGGCCGCCACCAATCCTTACGGAGTCGGCCATTTGTTCATCTGGTGTTCCAACAACCTGGCGGCGGCAGTCGCCACACAGGCCATGTTGTATGAAAAGATGACGGGATCGGATACCTACGCCACATTGCTCCAGGACCATGTGAACTGGCTGTTGGGTCTGAATCCCTGGGGAACCAGCATGATCACCGGTTTGCCCGAAGGAGCGGATCATCCGGTGGATGTGCACATGCCCTTCTGGCGGCTGAAGGGGGAGTCCATTCCCGGCAGTCTGGTGGACGGTCCCATTTGGACGTCCATCCACGAAGGGATGCTTGGGATTCAGCTGTCCGGGCCGGACGAATACGCCCATTTGCAGCCCTCCCGCATCGTCTATGTGGACGATTGGATGGATTACAGCACAAACGAACCCACCCTGGACGGCTCGGCGGAGCTTCTTCCTGTGCTCACTTATCTCAGTGCGAAGAACCGGCAGATTGTCTGTGATTCCCATGGATTGCAAATCCGGTCCGACACAACCGCCCCTGTGGTCTATCTCTGTTTTACGGGACACGATCTGGATGAAGGCTTCCCCCATGTCCGGAGGGTCCTTCAGGAGACGGGCATCCCTGCTTCCTTTTTCCTGACCGGCGATTTCATCCGGAGCCACCGGGAGCTCGTGCGGGATTTGCATGCTGAGGGACATTTTGTCGGGGGTCACTCAGACAAGCATCTGTTGTATTGTTCCTGGGAAGACCGCAACCGCCTGCTCTGTACCCCGGAGGAGATCCGGCGCGACATCATGGACAACCTGACAGAACTTCAATCTCTTGGCATTGCCCCCACGCATTTCATGCCCCCCTTTGAATGGGGAAACGGTCGGGTCGTGTCCATCGCAGCGGGACTTGGGCAAACCACGGTCAACTTCAGCCCGGGCATCCGGACCAACGCGGATTACACGACACCGGACATGCCCAATTATCGTTCAAGTGAGGCGATGATGACCGACCTGTATGTCCAGGGAAGGCAAGGGAGGCTCAACGGAGCCCATGTGCTTCTGCACCCCGGGACAAGCCTGGGCCGAAGCGACAAACTGTACCTGCATCTGGAGGAAATGGTGAATACCCTGAAGGGCATGGGCTACGACTTCGGTCGTTTTTAGGTACCCGTTCCTTTTCTCTCAGCGGACCGCTTCCACCGTGTATCCGGCTTCCCGGAGCATCCGGATGACCCCCTGCTCGCCCGGCAGGTGTCCGGCTCCAACGGCAATGAAGGAGGCTTTTTCTTGAATCAGGGTCCGGATCTTGGGAATCCAGTCCCGGTTGCGGGACAGGATGAGGTCTTCATTGATCCCGGCGTATTCGTTTCCCAGATGCCTGTCGATCACCTGCTGGATTCCCTCCAGGTCACCCGACAGGTAGGTCCGGACGATTTCTCCGGTCATCGCCCGTCCCTCGTCCAGGTCTTCGATGCCTCCGACCAGGATTTTCGCCGCATCCTCCAGGGAAATGGCATCCATGAAGCCGATCTGCTCGGCCACGGTTTCCAATCCCAGGACTTCCTTTTCCTGTTCGGAAGCCATGCCGGCAAAGACCTGCTCCGGGGACGAAGGCTGGCATTCCAGGTAGTAGAGCAGGGTCATGGACGCCAGGAACATGGGCTTGATGGAAGTCATGGGCTGAAAAGGCATGTTCATTTTTTCCGCGAAGAAAGCCTCCACCAGGGCATGATCCGCTTCCGAAAGATAATCCCCGGCCGTGGTGCCATCCTGGAAGAACATCCCCTGCTGGAGTGTCAGCATGAGCCCGGAATCATCCAGATCCATTTCCAGGACCACCTGCTCACAATCCGAAAGAGCATGCTTTGTTTCGTCGGAGATGACCAGATCGTCGGGACAAAGCATGTGGTAGGTTCCATACAGGTAGGAGGGGGCGGAAAGGCCCTCTCCGGTGATTTTCCAGAGCAGACCTTTTTCAAGGGGTTGGGAATCACATTGGGTCAGGACCAGAAAGGCGAGTCCGAGCAGGAGGAGGTGTTTTTTCATGTTCCGAAGGTCGTTGCCGGAGCAAGATAAAAAAAAGACAGGCGCTGTGACTGCCTTTTCTTTGTCCTCGCCGGGGAATCTGTGATTTGTGTCGGTTCAACGGGTCGACAGATCGAAACGATCCAGGTTCATCACTTTGGTCCAGGCGGCCACAAAATCCCGGACGAATTTCTCCCCGGAATCGGCGCTGCCGTAAACTTCGGCCAGGGCGCGCAACTCTGCGTTGGATCCGAAGATGAGATCGACCCGGGATGCGGTCCATCTGGGTTTGCCGTCTGCACGGGACCGTCCCTCAAAGAGCTCCTCTTCCTTGCTGGTGGTCTTCCAGGTGGTTCCCAGATCCAGCAGGTGGACGAAGAAATCGTTGGTCAATGTTCCCGGCTTATGGGTGAGCACCCCGCGGGCGGAGCCGTCGGCATTGGTTCCCAGAACCCGCAGACCTCCCAGCAGCACCGTCATCTCCGGTGCGCTGAGGGTGAGCAGCTGCGCCCGGTCGACCAGCAATTCCTCGGCCGTCACGGCAAAGCGGCTGCGCTGATAATTCCGGAAGCCGTCGGCAGCGGGTTCCAGATAGGCGAAGGATTCCACATCGGTTTGTGCCTGGCTGGCGTCGGTCCGGCCGGGGGTGAAGGGTACCTCCATGGGGATTCCCCCGTCCCTGGCGGCTTTCTCCACGGCAGCACAACCTCCCAGAACGATCAGGTCGGCCAGGGAGACCTTCTTGTTTCCTTTCGCGCCGGCGTTGAATTCCTTCCGGATCTTCTCCAGACCCTCCAGGACCGTTTTCAGCTGGGCGGGCCGGTTGACTTTCCAATCCTTTTGGGGTGCAAGCCGGATCCGGGCGCCGTTGGCCCCGCCCCGCTTGTCGGATCCCCGGAAGGTGGAGGCGGAGGCCCAGGCTGTGGAAACCAGCTCTGAAACCGAAAGTCCGGATTTCAGGATTATCTCCTTCAGATGAGCGATGTCCTTCTCCTTCACCAGCTCATGGTCAACGGCGGGTACGGGATCCTGCCAGATCAGTTCCTCTGCCGGAACCTCCGGACCCAGGTACCGGCTCCTTGGTCCCATGTCCCGGTGGGTGAGCTTGAACCAGGCACGGGCAAAGGCATCGGCAAATTCATCGGGATTCTCATAGAACCGTCGGGAAATCTTCTCGTAGGCCGGATCGAAACGCAGCGACAGGTCGGTGGTGAGCATGAACGGGGCATGGCGCTTTCCCGGAACATGGGCATCGGGGATGGTGTTTGCGCCTGCACCGCCTTTGGGGCGCCATTGGTGGGCACCGGCGGGACTCTTGGTCAGTTCCCATTCGTAGCCGAACAGATTCCAGAAAAAGTTGTTGCTCCATTTGGTGGGGGTGGTGGTCCAGGCCCCTTCCAATCCGCTCGTGATGGTGTGTTCCCCCGTGCCTTTGCCCAGGGTGTTCCGCCAGCCCAGGCCCTGCTCCTCCAGACTGGCAGCGGCCGGTTCCGGTCCCACATGTTTGTTGGGATCCCCGGCCCCGTGGGTTTTTCCGAAGGTGTGCCCCCCGGCGATCAGAGCCACGGTTTCTTCATCGTTCATGGCCATTCGCGCGAAGGTTTCCCGGATGTCGCGGGCGGCGGCCACCGGATCCGGATTGCCGTTGGGACCTTCCGGATTGACGTAGATCAGGCCCATTTGCACTGCGGCCAGCGGGTTTTCCAGGTCCCGGTCTCCTTCATAGCGTTTGTCGCCCAGCCATTCCTGTTCCGAGCCCCAGTAGGTGTCCTGTTCCGATTCCCAGACATCGGCCCGTCCGCCCGCGAAACCAAAGGTCTGAAAACCCATGGATTCCAGGGCGCAGTTGCCGGCCAGGATCATGAGGTCGGCCCAGGAAATTTTCCTTCCGTATTTCTTTTTCACCGGCCAGAGAAGCAGCCGGGCTTTGTCCAGGTTCACGTTGTCCGGCCAGCTGTTCAGGGGTTCGAAACGCTGGGTACCGGTTCCGCCGCCGCCACGTCCGTCGTGCACCCGGTAGGTGCCGGCACTGTGCCAGGCCATCCGGATGAAGAGGGGACCGTAGTGTCCATAATCTGCGGGCCACCAATCCTGGGAGTCGGTCATCAGGGCCACGATGTCTTTTTTCACGGCCTTCAGGTCGAGGGATTGGAACTCCCTGGCATAATCGAAATCCGGATCCATGGGGTCCGACAGGGAGGAGTGAAGTCTCAGAATGTTCAGATTCAATTTGTTGGGCCACCAGTCCCGGTTGGAGGTTCCGCCTCCCGCGCTGTGCTTGCCATGCCCGGTCACCGGACAAGTGCCCTCTTTGTGTGTGTGCTTGTGTTCCATGTGTGTTCTTCTGTTGTGGGTTTTCAATGGAGTTCAATATCAATTGGAGAAATTTCTAAATAAGAATAAATCCTAAGAGAGAAAAAATCATAATAGTTGCAAAGTACGGAGAAAAGAAACTCATGTAAAGGATTTTAACATTATTCTGCTCAATCAGGGAAGATTTCATCGTATCTTACCCTCTTCCAGGTGCATGGAGTCGCACACGAAAATATTGCATCATGGATCACATCGTTTATCTGGACCACAAGGCGAAGGAGTTGGAAAATCTTCACACGGGAATGAAAACCATGCTCCTTCGGGGAGCCATGGGCCGAAAATTGCCCCACGGGCGTGTGGCGGCCGGGGATGTGTTGTATTTCATCGAAAACAAGGGAGACGGCCTGATCAAGGCCAAGGGGGTGGTGGATACGGTGTTGCATTCCGACAAATTGAGCCGGGAGGAATCCCTTGCTCTTGTGGAAGAACACCAGGAACGCCTGAAACTCAGCCCATCCTTGTACCAGCGCTTTGCCGGGAAGCGATACCTGGTGATCATTGCCCTTCGGGACATCGAGGATTTGGTGCCCTTTTCCATCGATCGTTCCGCCTATGGCAACATGGATGATTGGTTGCCCGTTGGAAACATCGGGAAGGTGCGTCTCGGCTCCGGATTGTCCTGATGCATCGCAAATGCATAAATTTCAGAAGCATGGAAAAAAGAATGTTAGGCAACCAGGGTCTTGAAGTCTCCGCCCTTGGCCTGGGCTGCATGGGCCTGAGTTTTGGATATGGAAGGGTGGTGGACCAAAAAGAGGGTCTGGCTCTGATCCGGGAGGCGGTGGACCGGGGCGTGACCTTTTTCGACACAGCGGAAGTGTACGGACCCTTCCTCAACGAGGAACTTTTGGGAGAAGCCTTGTTTCAGGTCCGCGACAGGGTGGTGATAGCCACGAAATTCGGATTCAGGAACGGCTTTGCTGCCCAGGGACTTGACAGCACGCCGGAAAACATCCGGAGGGTGGCGGAGGCTTCCCTGAAGCGCCTGAGGACCGATCGAATCGATCTTTTTTATCAGCACCGGGTCGATCCGGACGTGCCCATGGAAGAAGTGGCCGGTGCCGTCCGGGACCTCATCGAGGAGGGAAAGGTGCTCCATTTCGGTTTGTCCGAAGCGAGCGTGGGCACCATTCGCAAAGCCCACAGGGTTCAGCCGGTCACAGCTCTGCAAAGCGAATACTCGCTCTGGTACAGGGAGCCGGAGAAGGAGATCCTTCAGGTTCTGGAGGAGTTGGGCATTGGATTCGTTCCATACAGTCCGCTCGGGAAGGGTTTCCTGACCGGTGACATCGACCGGAATTCCACATTCGGCGAAGGAGACCTGAGGGCGATCGTACCCCGTTTTTCAGCGGAGTTCCGCGAGGCCAACCTGGCTCTGGTGGACCTCCTGCAAGATGTCGCCGGGGAAAAGAGAGCCACCCCGGCGCAGGTGGCCCTGGCCTGGCTCTTGCACCGGAAACCCTGGATCGTCCCCATCCCTGGAACGAGCCGGATCTCCCGCCTGAAGGAAAACCTGGGAGCTGTTTCATTGTCACTGAATGAAGAGGAGCAGCAGGCAATCGATTCCGCCTGGTCCGCCCTGCACCTTCCGGGAGAGCGGTATCCGGAACATCTGTTGAAAACCATCGACCGGTCCGGGCAAGAATAGCCGGTTTACCCCAGTTGATCCAGGAATCGGCCGACTTCACGGAACACCGTGGTCTGATGCTCTTCCGGAAACCGGTAGCGGGAGGGTACCTCGGCCAGTCGGGCCTTCGGGAGGTGATCCCGCAGGGATTCCCCGAAAGAAAAGGGATGGAGAGGATCGTCCTGGGAGGCAAGGATCAGGGCAGGAATGCGGATCCGCCTCAATTCCCGGAGGCTGTCGATGGGCCGGTCGCTGCACATCCGGAGCAGGAGCCGGGCGGTGTGCTCTCCCTGTTCACGGGTCAGCTGGCCCAGCACGGAGGCTGCGGCGGCAGGATTTTCATCGTTCATTTCCCGGAAAGAAGCCTCATTCCGGATGGATTCGCCCAGGCCACGCTCCAGCAATTCACCCAGACGGTGGAGGACCGCCAGGTTCGCCGGGAGCGGCTGGTCCAGCCAAGCCGGCCGGACGAGGATCAGGGCCCGGACCCGCTCGGGACGATGAGCCGCCAGATGCAGCGCCAGTCCGGCCCCCATGGAAATTCCCCCGAAAACCGCCTGGTCCAATCCCAACCGGTCGCAGAGCCCCAGCAGTTCATCAGCAAACCCGGCAAAGGAAATCCGTTCCGGATCGGTTGCCGGCGTTTTGCCATGCCCCGGACAATCCATGGTGAGGAAGTCGGTTCGGGGCAATCCCTCCAGAAGCAAACGGGTTTGTTCGAGATTTCCCCCCAATCCGTGTTGGAAAACAAGGGGTTGTCCCGTTCCGCTCCGGTGAAAGTGCGGATTCATGCCATGGCCTCCAACTCCCGTTGCAGGAAAATGCGGGTCGCCTCCGCCTCCGATTCCAACAAACCGTGGGTGACCAGATCGCCGTCGAACCCCGCCTCTTTCAATCCTCGCAGGATGAAACCAAACGGAAGGATGCCGTTGCCCGGGAAGGTAAATGAGCCGTCGGGATTCCGGTCCTTGGCATGGGCCAGTTCGATGCGTCCGGCCAGCAAATCCAATCCCTCCGAAATCAATTTCCGGATTTCTTCGGGCCGGGCCGTTTCAAAGAAGTTGGCCGGGTCGAACACGGCTCCCAGGGCTTCGCTCTGCATCTCATCCAGCAGCTGCCTTGCCCGGGCGCAGGAGTACACCACGTTGCCCAATTCAGGCTCAATCAGCAGTTGAACTCCAGCATCCTCCGCCACGGCGAGGGCGTCCGCCAGGTTTTCGCACAGCAGCCCCCAGGCCTCCTGGCTGTTGTTTCGCGGGTGGGCCTTCCACATGTCCTGCTCATCAAAGGTCCCCGTACACAGCGTGATTTTCTGGGTACCCATGCGCCGGGCGCTCCGGATCAGGAGCTTCAGGTTTCGTAGCCCCTGTTCCCGCAACGGTTTGTTGGGATGGATCATGTTGTAGGTGCCCGAAAGGGCCGCCATGTGCAGGTTTCGCAGATGGAGCTGCCGGGCGATTTCATCGGGCAGATCGGGGGGTAGGGCATCGGGCAGGGAGGTGAGCCCGGTGCAGACCATGTTGAATTGCAGACGGGGGTACCCGTTCTGCGCCACGGCATCCAGCACTGCTTCCAGGCGGGGCCGGGGAAAGGTTTTTGCGAAAATTCCCAGTTCCATTAGAATTCCTCCAGTTTGAGTTGATCAAGATGAACGGTTTTCCCGCTCCGGACCGATTCCCGGATGGCCAGCATGCCCCGGACGATGTGGGTGCCTTCGTCCAGACCGGTTCCAGTGCCCGGCGCCCCGTGCAGGATCTCGTCCGCGAATCCCTCCACCTGCCGCCGGTAGGTGAAGCCATCAGCTCCAAGGGGCCTGTGATACTGGCCGTCCTCCTCGGAGAAACACTCCACATCGCTGCTTTTGTGATACCACGGGTTGTAGGTTTTTGCCAGCACGCTTCCCTTTTCTCCGTAGATCTGAAAGCCTTCGTGCCAATCCATGCGAACGGCCACGGTGAGGTCGAGCTGACCCAGGGCCCCGCTTTCGAAATCGACTTCGATCATCCAGCAGCAAGCGCCGAATCCTTCCTTCAACCGGGCCTTCAGGCTGCCGATCCGTCCCCCCAGGAACATGGCCGTGTCCAGCAGGTGACTGCCGTGGGCCATCATGTAGTACCTTTCCTTGTCGGCCTTTTCATCGAATCCCGGTTTGATTGCACCGGTGCTTTTGTAGGGCAGGGGCTGGACATTGTCCGTCACGGTGTACCGGTGGGTGCTGTCGGCATACCAGGCCTTCAGGGCCAACATGTCGCCCATGCGGCGGTTCACAAAATCCCGGGCAAACTGGATGCCGGGATCGAAGCGTTTGTTGTGGGCCACCCGAACCACCAGGCCGGTCGACCTGGCAGCCCCGGTTAATTCCCGGCACTCATCAAGGGAATGGCTCAACGGTTTCTCGATGAGCACATGTTTCCCCGCCTGCACGGCTTTCAGCGCCAAAGGTACATGGAAGGCATCGGCCGTGGCAATGATTACAGCCTCGAGCCGGGGGTCGGCCAGCATCTCGTCGTAGCCGGAATAGGCTTTCTGGGGCTGCCACACGGCTTCCATGCGCTCCCTCAGATCGTCGGCCCGGTCACAGATGGCGTACAACTCGGCATTCCGGGCTTTTCGGCACGATTCGAAGTGAGCGAATTGGGCGATGGGGCCGCATCCCAGCACCCCGACCTGCAAACATTTGGACTCTTTGTGGATCATGAAGCGGTGTTCTTTTCTCCAGAAAATTACCCATAATCTCCGGGCTGGCAAAGACCGGGAAGGAAAACCGGAGAAACAATGTGCGACCAGGTAAAAACCACATGCCGGGGAGCGGAATCACGCCATAAAAACAAGGGTTTTCCTGGAGCTGAAACCCGTGGAAATTCTGGCAGGAAACGGGTTGTTGCAGTGTAATATTGCACGGTACATGTTCCTCTGGCATGAGGAAACCCAAAACCTGAAACATATGAAATGGAAGAATCTTCTTGTGGGCACCAAACTGGCGATCGGATTCGGTGTCATGGTGTTTTTGCTCATTCTGACCGGCGTACGCTTCATTTTCGTGCTCCAGGCTCAGGAAACAAGCAGCCGCGATGTGATGTACTCGGCAAATCTGGCTGACAATTTCATGGAAGCAAAATTCGGCATCCGTTCGGTTCAGCTGATGTTGATGGAGGCCCTGACGGAAGAAGACAATCAAATTCTGACCGACATTGCCCGGGAGTATGAATCCTCCAAGAAGAGCATCAAGAATAACAGCACGTCGGCTGAGGAAACCCTCCAGGACGCCTCCTGGGGGAAGGAATACCGCGCTCAGTTGGCAACCATGGAGGCAGAGTTCAAAGGCATCCAATCGGAATTTGAATCCACCGCCCTCCCTGCGATTGAGGAGGCATTGTCGTTGGTTCTCGATCCAAGCATGGAAAGGGAAGGTTCCTCCGTCTTGTTTCGACTCGACGCCGTTGCCGACGAGAGTTGTCAGAAAGCCGTGGATCGCCTGTCGGTCCTGGAGGAGATGCTCGGAGACGAGGTGGTGGCGCCCATTCAGGCGGAGGCTGTAAGAATCCGAAAGACCTCGATGCGTCAGATCGTTCTGGCCATTGTGCTTGCCCTGGTGGTTTCCGTTGTCCTGGCGACCCTCATCACCCGCGGCATCGCCGCCAACCTGCGGAAATGTGTGGATTTTGCCCGGACCGTTTCCGAGGGGAACCTGACCGTGGATATGCAGGCCGACCGGACCGATGAAGTGGGCATGCTGATCACGGCTCTCAATCAGATGGTGCAACGCTTGCGGAACACGACGGAGAATGTCATCCGGAATTCGAGGAACATCGCTTCGGCAAGCCAGCAATTGAGTTCCGTTTCCCAGCAATTGTCCCAGACCACCTCCGAGCAGGCTTCCACCACCGAAGAAGTGTCGTCCACCATGGAGGAAATGGCCGCCAACATTCACCAGAACACCGACAATGCGGAAATCACCGAGAAACTGACGGCCAATGTCAATTCGGCCATCCTGGAAGTGGCGAGCACGGCGGAAAAAAGTCTCCATGCGGCGAGTGCCATCGCCGAAAAGATTGGGGTGGTGAACGACATCGCCCAGCAAACCATCATCCTTGCCCTGAACGCGGCCGTGGAGGCGGCCCGGGCCGGTGAACACGGAAGAGGATTTGCCGTGGTGGCCTCCGAAGTCCGGAAACTGGCCGAGCACAGCAAACATGCCGCCGATGAAATTGTGCGGTTGTCTGAAACCAGCCGGCAAATGTCGGAGTCCGCCGGGAAACTGACCCGGAGACTCATCCCGGATGTGGGAAAAACAGCCGGTCTGGTGCAGGAAATATTCGCATCCAGCAAGGAACAGACCCTGGGCACGGAACAGGTCAACCAGGCCATCCAACAGCTCAACAGCGTCACCCAGCAAAATGCCGCTTCTTCGGAAGAAATGGCCACAAGTGCGGAGGAGCTGGCCGCCCAGGCAGACGACCTGCAGGAATTGGTTTCCTTTTTCAAAGTGGAATTCAATGGAAAGCGTGGCTTTGTTTCGGTTGAAAAAACAGCGGGAACGGGAAAAAGGGACAGCGCGAACGCTCTGCGGGCAAAGCAACAGACCCGTCTGACGCAGCGAAACGCCTACGGATGAGGAGATGGTGGATCGGCTTCGGGCTCGGCTTGGTTTTGAGCCCCTTGAGCGGGCAATCCGGCGGTGAGAAATGGCTGGGACTGGAGACCTCCGTCACCGGTGATTTTATCAAAAACCTTTCCGGGGGTCTGGAACGGGGATTCGCCTACATCGGCATGGAGGAGCTGGGGCTGACGCTCGATCTGGAGGCCGCCGGATGGTGGAAGGGGGGAGAGGTCTTTCTGCATGGCCTGAATTCCCACGGCGGGTTGCCTTCCCAGGATTTCATCGGCGACATGCAGGTGGCTTCCAACATCGAATCGGGCGATTACACCGGGTTTTACCAGTACTACCTTCGACAGCACCTTGGCCGGTTTTCCCTTTTGTTGGGTCAGCACGATTTGAATTCCGAATTTGTGGGAACGGAATACGGCGGAACCTTCATCAACAGCTCCTTCGGAATCTCGCCCAGCATCGCCCTGAACGTGCCGGTCTCGATCTACCCGATGGCGGCACTTGCATTCATTGCCACCTATGAGGCCCGGAACAATACGGTCCTCAAACTCGGAGTCTACGACGGGGATCCGGGCGATCCGGAATCGAACAGGTACAACCTGCAACCAAACATCCGCCGCGAGGAGGGCGCCCTGATCATCGGGGAGCTCGAACACACCCACCGGGTCAACGATCTGCCCGAGAGTTTCCGGATCGGAGGGTATTACCATACCAACCGGTTCACGGATTACCGGGACACCCTGCAGCAAGCTCCGGGAAATTACGGAATGTTCGGGGTCACGGACCTGGTGCTCTGGAGCGGATTCAACCATCCCCACACCTACCTGGGCACGTTCGTGCAGGCCGGCGTGGCGCCCGCATCCATCAACCAGGTGGATTTTTACCTGGGAGGCGGATTCCATCTGAACGGTGTCCTGCCGGAGCGGTACCACGATGCCCTGGGGATCGGATTTGCCTATGCCCACATGGGAAATCCCTACCGGGCCTTGTTTCCAGGGTTAACGGCAGGGGAGCTGGTTCTGGAACTGACATACAAGATCCTGGTGTTTGACCGGTATTCCATTCAGCCCAACCTGCAATACATCCGGAATCCGAGTGCGCGGTCCGATTTGGGTCATGCCCTGGTCAGCCTCATCCGGTTCAATGTCGCACTGGAAAACTAATGAATTGAATATTTCTTTTGTCTGTTTGAATCTCTGAGCGGGTTTGTGCTACCTTGCATCGTCAAAACCCATCCCATGTGCTACCGATCCTTTTTCGGTTCCCGATACGACCGGTTCATGCATCTTCTGGAGAAGCGGTATCTGGGTGCCCGAAGAAAACGGTTGTTGTCCGGACTGAGGGGCGCCATCCTGGAAGTGGGTGTGGGCACCGGTGTCAATTTATCCTATTACGGTCAGGAGGTACACCTGACGGGGATCGAACCGTCTCCCACCATGCTGGCACAGGCAAGGAGGAAATTGGAGAGGAGAAAGGATTCGGACCGTTTTAGCCTGTTTCCCGTCGGTTGCGGTCAGGATGCCATGCTGAACCTGGTGTCCGAAGCGCGTTTCGATCACATTGTATGCACGCTGGTGCTATGCACGATACCGGACCCCCAACGGGCCCTTGAAAACTACATGACCTGGTTGAAGCCCGGTGGAACCCTGGTCATTCTGGAACACATCCGGTCCCATCATCGTGGAAAGGGTAGGTTACAGGATTTGGCCAATCCCCTCTGGGAAAAGATCGGCGATGGCTGTCAACTGAACCGTCCCACCGACCTTCTGCTGGAGAAATCGGGATTTATGCTGGTCCGGGAGGAGAGGTTCCGGATCGGTTTGCCTTTTTTGGAAGCGGTGTACCGAAAGCCGGGACCGGCGGATTCCGTGGCTCTCTCCTCGTGATCCGGGGCGAAACGGCGTTTTTTTTGGGTGAACCGTGAAGTTTTTGCTATTTTACGATAAAGTGGTCTCCGGTGGTTGATTTCCTCCTGAACGGTCTGATCCAAAACATCGCATTTCTGCTGGTGTTCAGTTTTCTCTATGCGGGAAGAACCATCGATGCGTTGGAAGACAGTGGATTTCTGCCCAAGTTGCTCGGAGGTATGGTTCTGGGGCTGTTCACGGTCCTGCTCATGCTGACACCCTGGGTGTATGTGCCGGGAATCGTGTTCGACACGCGGTCCATCCTTCTGGCCATCGCCGGGTTCTACCTGGGTGCAGTTCCAACCGTGGTGGGCATGGTCATTGCCCTTGTGTATCGATTTTCCCTGGGTGGCGAGGGCGTTCTGATGGGCATGTCCGTCATTCTTTTGTCCGGGACTCTGGGACTCTTCTACCGAAAGGTGGTTGGTCGCCTGAAGCTGCATCAGCCGGTGCTCCGTCTGCTGGTTCTGGGGACCGTGGTGCACATCGGAATGCTTGCCTGTACTCTGTTTCTGCCGCGGGAGGTTGCCCTTCGGACCGCATCCACCATTGCCCTGCCTGTTCTGGTCGTCTATCCCCTGGCCACGGTGTTGCTGGGTCTTCTGATGAACCGGAACCGGGTCCATTGGGATAACCAGCGGGCCAAAGACCAGCTGATCGAATCCGAAAAGCGGTTCTCGGATTTGCTTCGGAACATCAACCTGTTCTCCGTCATCATCGACAACCAGCAACGGATCGTGTTTTGCAACGATTACTTTTTCAAGGTCACCGGTTTCACGCCCGGCGAATTGATCGGGGAAAACTGGTTTGAAAAACTGGTGCTCGCCGATGACAAAGAGACGGTGCTGAAAACCTTTGGCCGGGTCATGCAGGGAAAGGAAAACTTTGTCAATGCGAGAAACCTGATCCGGACCAAGGAAGGAAAGCCGCTGATGGTGGCCTGGTTCAATACCCTGTTGAAGGATGCAAACAACCGGGTGGTCGGGACGGCAAGCATCGGGGAGAACGTCACGGAAAAAGAACGGATGATCGCTGAATTGCGAAGTTCCGAAGAAAAATTCAACCACTTGTTTCAGTCCAGTCCGGATGCCATCACCCTGGTTCGGATGTCGGACTGGCGGATTCAGGAGATGAACTCGAGTACCGCCGACCTGACGGGCTATTCCGAGGCTGAGCTGACCGGTTCGTCACTCTTCCTTGACGATCTTTGGCATACCGCAGACGAGGCACGAAGCTTTCGGGAAATGATCCGTGGCTCGGGCTATGTACTGAACCGAGAGGTGCATCTCAAAACCAAGCAAGGTGTGGTGCTGACCATCCTGGTATCCGCGAAAGAGATCCAGATCGGGGAGGAAGCGTTTCTGATCACCGTCTTTCACAATGTGTCGGAGATTGTGGAAGCCCAGAACCTGATCCAGGAAAAGAGCGAAGAGCTGATCCGGGTGAACCAGAAGCTTTCCATCTCCGTTGCCGAGTTGCAGAATGTCAACCTGGAGCTTCGCAGGGCGAAAGACAAAGCGGAGGAGAGCAACCGACTGAAATCCGTGTTTCTGCAGAATGTCAGCCATGAGATCCGGACTCCCATGAACGGAATCCTCGGCTTCCTGGATTTGCTGCGCGATTCGGACCAGGATGATTCCACCAAAGACTACTACCTGGATTTGGTCAAAAGCAGCAGCCTTCGCCTGATGTACACCGTCAATGATCTCATCGAGATATCCAAAATCGAAACCAAGCAGATCTCGCCCACGTTTACGGCATTCAAAATTTCCGAATGGATCCAGTATCATTTTTTGTTTTATCAGAACCTTGCCACTGGCAAGGGGTTGAAAATCAATGTCGACAGGGATTTGATTCAGTCGCCCCTGGTCATCCGGACCGACAGGCGGTTGGCCGACAGCATTCTGGGCAACCTGCTGAGCAATGCCGTAAAATATACAGAACGGGGGGAAATTCGGATCAAGGGCTCCTGTTTGGACGGCACCCTGCTGGTTTCCGTCGAAGATACCGGGATCGGCATTCCCCAGGGGAGGCAGGATGCCATCTTTGATCGCTTTGTGCAGGCGGACCTGGGAAACGCCCGTGCCCACGAAGGAGCCGGTCTGGGTTTGTCCATTGCCCGTTCTTATTGTCGTGTGTTGGGTGGGGACCTCAGGGTGGAGTCGGAGGTGCAGCAGGGAAGCACCTTCCATTTCTTCTTTCCGGTGGAGGTGACGCCTGTTCAAGAGGACAAAGGAAAGGGGGGCGATTGGCTCCTGGATTTTTCTCCCAGGAAGCCATCCCTGATCCTGGTGGCCGAGGACGATGACATCTCTTTCGAATACATTCAGACCTTGCTCCGGCAGAAGTCCATTCAGGTGCTGCGTGCCCGAAACGGCCTTGAGGCTTTGGGCATGTTGCAGGACCAGCCCGGCATCGATCTGGTGGTCATGGACATCCGGATGCCGGAAATGAGCGGGGAGGAGGCCACCCGGGAGATTCGGAAATTCAATGCCACGATTCCCGTGATTGCACAGACCGCCTATGCCATGGCAGGGGACCGGAAACGGCTCATGGAGGCCGGTTGTTCCGATTACATTTCCAAGCCTGTGCGATACAACGATCTGATGGGCGTGCTGCAAAAATACCTGTGATTCTGATTCTGGCCTCTGGTCAACGAATTGGTGATTGGGAACCCTATGTTCGTGCATTGGGAGCGAATTTTATGCCACTTGAAGTTTGGAGATTTGTGCAATTCATCGTAATATTGCGATGAAATTGACAATTCAGATTCAAAAATCCCATGGGTGTCACCAAGACCGACCTGTTTACGGATTTGCAGAACCAGCTGGCCCAATCGGCCAAAGCCTTCGCCCACCCGGCCCGGATCGCCATCATTCAGTACCTGTTGAAGGTGAATGCATGCATCAACGGGGATCTTGTCCAGGAGTTGGGCCTGGCCCAGGCGACCATCAGCCAGCATTTGCGCGAGCTGAAGGAGATCGGGGTCATCCAGGGGACCATCGAAGGTCCCCGCATCCACTATTGCATTCATCCGGAGCGATGGGAGGAGATCAAAGCCCAGTTTGACGCCCTTTTCAATCAATTGGGAAACAAGGAGGGAGATCGTTGTTGTTGATTTTTTTTGTGGTTAATCATCGTAATATTGCAATAAACCAATGAAAAACATGAAGAACGAAAAGGAACTCAAAGACATGGTAAAGGATCGGTACGGACGACTCGCAGAAAAGGGAGGGGTCGAGAAAGCCGGTTCTTGCTGCGGAGGAACCACCCCGGCCAACAAGGTTTACAGCATCATGATGGACGATTACACGGGGACAAAGGGCTATGTGGCCGAAGCCGATCTGGGTTTGGGCTGTGGTCTGCCCACAGAGTTTGCCAACATCCGGAAAGGGGATACGGTCATTGACCTGGGATCGGGAGCCGGGAATGATTGTTTCGTGGCCCGTCACGAAACGGGTTCGGAGGGGAAGGTGATCGGCATTGATTTCACCCCGGCCATGATCCGCAAAGCACGGTCCAATGCGGAAAAACTCGGACTGAACAACGTGGAGTTCCGGGAAGGGGACATCGACGACATGCCTGTGAACGATCAGGTGGCCGATGTGGTGGTGAGCAATTGCGTGCTGAACCTGGTTCCCGATAAAAAGAAAGTGATCGGCGAAATTTACCGGGTGTTGAAACCCGGGGGACATTTCAGCATTTCCGACATCGTGCTTGTGGGCGATCTGCCGGAGGCGTTGCGTGAGGATGCGGTGATGTATGCTGGCTGTGTGGCCGGCGCAATCCAGAAAGAGGACTACCTGGGGCTGATCCGGGAGGCAGGTTTTCAGAGCCTGGCCATTCAGAAGGAGAAGGTCGTGGCCCTCCCGGAGGATTTGCTGCTGAAGTATCTGACTAGGGAGGAAGTACAGGATTTCCACGGGAAGTCCACCGGAATTTTCAGCATCACGGTGTATGCAGAAAAGCCGGGCACTGCAGGAAAATCTGCCGCGCCCGGCATTGTGGTTTTGCGTGAGTCCGGCTCCTGTTGCTAAGGGCCCTGGATCACTCCGTTGCCAGCAACTGCTCTCTCAGGAAATTCAACCTCGTTTCGGAAGATGCGACAGGGATCATGCCCATGTCTGCACCCAGTTCCATGACCTCCCACGTGTTTCCGTCGAAGGCATTCCACACCGGCAATCCCTCCGCATTGGGGTCGCCTGTTTTGGCAAAATTGGCCCAGTAGGAGGACATCCGGTCGGCGACGAGTGTGTCCGTTTCCGTCCAGGGCCGGTCCAGGGCCTTCAGGGTTTGGAAGACATAGGGCACTTCCCCGGTATGAAATGCCCCGAATTCGGGGTGTTCCGGCCAGGGGATGGCCTGATCGAAGTAGTATACATAGCCCTTGGTGTGCGCAGTAACGGCTCTGTGCTCGAGCCACAGGCAGGCATTGAGCCGGGAATATTCCTGACCGGCCGCCTTCAGAGCCAGGGCCGTATCGCCATCGGCCTCCGGCAGGTACAGCTGGTAGAATTCATCGGACCGTTCGCCTCCATACCGCAATTCGTCCCGGTTCATCCCGGTGAGAAAGGGCGTATCGTTTTGTTTGCCCTGGGCAAAGACGCTGCGGTAATCATCGGTCAGGACGTAACCGTCGATGACGGTGGAGAAACGGCCCATGCCAGCCTGGCCTTCCACCGGTTTCAGGATTTCTTCAGCCGACAGGCCTCGCAATCCGGCCAGTCCGTCAACTCCTTTGGCACCGGCATATTCCAGGCCGCGTCGTTCTGCTTCCTCCATGGTGGTCATGAGGCTGAAACCCCGGTAGGATGTGCCGCTCTGGGTAATGGCTCCATGAAACAGTCCCTTCGCCAACGGGGAAGCGGTCAGGGCCTGCACCGACATGGCACCGGCCGATTGTCCGGCGATGGTGACGCGACCGGGATCTCCACCGAAGGCAGCGATGTTTTCCCGGATCCAATGCAGCGCTGCGATCTGGTCCAGCAATCCATAGTTCCCGGCTGCCTGATTGGGCGACTCTGCGGTGAGTTCGGGATGAACCAGAAAGCCGAGAACGCCGAGCCGGTAATTGATGGTCACCACCACAATGCCTTTTTTCGCCAATTCTTCTCCGTCGTAGGTCACGATGGCGCCGGATCCTTCAACAAATCCCCCTCCATGGATATAAACGAGCACGGCCAGTTTGTCGTCGGCGGTTTCCGCCGGGGTCCAGATGTTCAGAAAGAGGCAATCTTCGCTGATGTCGTTCTGTACCATGAATTCTTCAGACCAGGGAAGGCGGGAGCCCTGCTTCACCTGGATGCAACTGGCGCAAAATTCGCTGGCGTCGCGAACGCCTTCCCAGGGCAGGGGAGGCTGGGGTTCCTTCCATCGGAATTCACCAACAGGAGGAGCGGCATAGGGAATGCCTTTGAAGGAGGTCACGGTTCCTTCTGCATTGGGAAGTCCTTCCACCTGTCCGGCGGCGGTCGTCACCACCGGGTCGATCAAGTGGGACTTGGTTGTGCAGGATGCAAGTGATAACAGCAAGGATGCCAAAAAGACTGGGAATCCGAAGGAGGCAAGTTTGGTTTTCATGTCAGGAGTTTTGGGTTGGGTTTGATCGTCGAAAATCGGAAATTATTTCTACATTGGAAGGATAGGAGTTCATAAAGTTATAAAGTTATAAAGTTTGTAAAGGGGATGAAAGTTGAAAGGTTTGTAAAGATCTGGATGGGATGCGTGGGGCTGGGTTTGTGGCCGGGATTGGGTGTGAAAGCCCAATTGGAGGCCGATCCGCCCATCGTACGAACGGAACAGGGGCTGCTCGAGGGAGTCTCCGGTTCCGGAATCAAAACATTCAAGGGGATTCCCTTCGCAGCGGCTCCGGTGGGCGATCTTCGTTGGAAACCGCCCGGGGATGCACCGGTCTGGACCGGAATCCGGAAAGCGGATGCATTCGGCCCCCGTGCAATGCAACTGTCCATCTACGGCGATATGTTTTTCAGGGCGTCGGGCATGAGCGAGGATTGCCTGTATCTGAACGTGTGGACTCCGGCCAGCTCCGGAGAGGAAGGGTACCCGGTCCTGGTCTATTTTTATGGTGGCGGATACCGGGCGGGCGACGGTTCCGAACCCCGGTACGATGGGGAGAGCATGGCTCGAAGGGGAATCGTTTCGGTAACGGTGAATTACCGTCTCGGGGTTTTTGGATTCATGGCGCATCCCGAGCTCACAGCGGAATCCAACCATGCAGGTTCGGGCAACTATGCCCTCATGGATCAGGCGGCAGCCCTTGCCTGGGTAAGGAACAACATTCACTACTTCGGCGGGGACCCGCAGCGGGTCACCATCGCCGGAGAATCCTGCGGTGCCCGTTCGGTGTGCGCCCAGATGGCCTCCCCGCTTTCGAAAGACTTGTTTTCTGCTGCCATCGGGGAGAGCGGAGCGCTGATGAATTCCACCATCGTTCCGCTTTCTCTGAGCGATGCCGAGGCTCTCGGTCTGGCGTTTGCCCGTTTGGCCGGCGGCAAAACGTTGAAGGAGTTGCGGGGCATGCCGGCCGAGGAAATCCTTGAAACCAGCGGCTTGGAAGGAGCTCCCTATTTCCCTCCCAACGTGGACAATTATTTTTTTCCGGATTATCCTTCCCGGATTTTTGCGGAAGGCAAGCAAGCCAAGGTCCCTCTCCTGGTGGGGTGGAACTCCATGGAAATGAATCACATGTTTCTTTTCGGACAGCTCGAACCGACGCTGGACCGGTATCGAAGGGTTTTGGAGGAGTTGTACGGATCGCATGCGATGGAGGCTCTTCAAATGTATCCGGCCCAAACCGACGGGGAGGTGGTCCGTGCGGCAACCGATCTTGCCGGGGACCGGTTTGCCGGGTTCAACACCTGGAAATGGATGGAACTGCACAGGGAAACGGGAGAAAGTCCGGTATTTCGCTATTTTTATGCCCGTCCCCGCCCTGCGATGCGCTCGGAAATCGGTCCTGCCAGCCCCGGATTTGCCGGTGGCATCGTGCGGGGTGAGACCTCCGAGGAACCCCCTGCTGTTGTGGGGGCGGTCCATTCGGCAGAGATCGAGTATGCCCTTGGGAACCTGTCCACCAACCGCGTGTACGACTGGCAACCGGAGGACTTCAGGGTATCGGACGTGATGCAGGGCTTTTTTGAGAATTTCATCCGGAGCCACGATCCCAACGGACCGGGGCTGCCCTCCTGGCCGGCAGCCAATGAAGACATTCGTTGGCAGATGCATCTGGATGCAGAATCACATTCGGAATTGGACCCGCATGCAGAAAGGTACGATTGGCTCGACCGGTTGCCGCCGGCCCTGACCCACACCCCGGATCCGGCCATCCGGTAAGATTTGTGCAATGTATCGTCTTTTTCCTTGAAACGCGATTCTAATGAAACCGTTGACCTGTCTTTTTTCCATCTTGTTCCTTCTTGGAACCTTCCCGGTGCTTTGCCAGGAGGAAGTTCCCGAATTGACCACCGACCGGCCCGATCAAACCGAATCCTCCTCGGTGGTCCCTCGCAGAGCCCTGCAGGTGGAAACCGGGTTTGTGCTCCAGAAGGACCGTGGGGAGGTAGTAACCTTGAAAAACATCGCCTACAATGCCACCCTTCTCCGCTATGGGCTGACGAAAAATTTCGAAGTCCGCCTGGGTTTTGACTATCTTGGGGAAAAGGCGGAATTTTCCAACTCCGGCTTTTCTTACAATCTTTCCGGACTCGGTCCACTGTACACAGGCTTCAAGACCCGGATGCTGGAGGAACAGGGATGGATTCCCGAGATGGCTTTCCTTGGCGGCGTGGTGTGGCCCTTTCCCGCCTCCGACGACTTCCGGCCCGGTTATGCTTCGGCCCGCATGCGGTTTGCCTTCTCCCACACCCTTGCGCCCTCCCTCTCGTTGGGATACAACCTGGGAGCGGAATGGGACGGGAATACCCCCATGCCAACCTGGCCGTATTCGATCGCTCTCGGCATTGCAGTCGCGCCGAGGTTGGGAGTTTTCATGGAATCCTACGGGGTGTGGCAGGATGTTCCCGAACACAAGGCGGATGCCGGCATCACATTCCTGGCCTTGCCCAACCTGCAACTGGACCTCTCCCTTGGGGTGGGCCTTACAGAGGATGCGGCCGATCATTTCATGGGATTCGGAGTCAGTTTCCGTCTCCCGGAATAGGCTTTCCAGGCGGTTTAACATCATGGCCTCCGCCTTCCCTGCTTTTTCGTACCTTTGGCCATGGCCGGAGAATTGCAGATTGTCAAATTGAACCAAACCCAGTTTCTTTTCGGAACAGACAAAGCCAGTTACCTGGGAAATTCCATCGTCCGGGTCGATGCCATCGGGGATCAGACCTCCGACATGGTGCTTTTGATCGAAGCAAGTTTCAGGGATTTCCTGCTTCAATTCGGGGATCGGATCAAGCTCCTGGTCGATATCAATTTCGTGGGAAAAAACCCGCCGCCGGCGCGAAGGCTCTGGCAAAGCATGGCGCGGGACCCCCTGGTGGAACGCGTCGCTGTTTGTGGGTTGCATCCCGTTTCGCAAGTGGTGGCCTCCTTCGTCATGGGACCACTGAAAATGGACAAGGTCCGGTTCTTTCAGGCGGAATCGGAAGCCATGGATTGGCTCAAACAGAATTCCACGATATGAAGCGGGGGAGGAAGGAAGCCGAGGTTCCCCTTCTGGAGTCCTACCGGACGGGTGATTCGACCTTTGAAATCGCCGGGCAACGGATTGCATTGCTCGGAGACGGGGTGTTGCGGATCGAAGCCATCGGAGACATGGACGATGATAAGCTGGATCGGATTCGTGCCGTGTACCGGGACGTGTTTTCCCTGGCCGGAGATGCGGTCAGGCTCCTGGTGGATTTGAATCAGACCGGACACAATCCGCCCGAAGCAAGAAGATTCTGGCGATCCCTATCCGCCCATAAATCCGTTGAGGCCATTGCCATGGTAGGAATCCATCCGGTGGCACGTGTTCTCGCCACATTTGTCATCGGGAGCCTGGGCCTGGAGAAGTACCGGTTCTTTGAACGGGAGGAGGATGCCCTGGACTGGCTGACCCACATTTGAAAATGCCGAATTGAAGAAGAGTTTCATGGCAAAAATCACAGACAACGACAGAATCCAGGAGATGATCGAGGCGGTCATGAAGGTGGCCCACGGGGACTTCAACGTCCAGGTGGCATTATCGAACCAGAACGACGACATCGATGCACTGGCCATGGGGTTGAATATGATGATCGAGGATCTGGCCGAAAACAGCAACCTCCAGGGCCAGTTCGAGCGTCTGAAAGCCATCAATCAGGAAGTGGAGAGTGCCAAGAACCGGGCCATGGAGAGCGACCGGCTCAAATCGGCGTTTCTCGCCAACATGAGCCATGAAATCCGAACCCCCATGAATGCCATCCTGGGCTTTTCCATTCTGTTGGAGAAACCGGACCTTCCTCCGGAACGACTCGCAGAATATGTTTCGATCATCCGAAACTCGGGGAATCACCTCATGCGATTGATCAACGACATCCTGGATCTGGCAAAGATCGAATCCAACCAATTGCGTGTCTTCAAGCAGTTTGTCCGACCCGAGGAGGTTTTTTCCCAGGTTTTTGAAATGACCCGCCAGAGCAAGTTTCTTCTGGACCGACCGAGGGTTGCCTATCATTTTGAGCCGGAACGGACCGATGCGGAGTACATCCTTCATACCGATGTCCAGCGCCTTCAGCAAGTGTGCATCAACCTGGTGAACAATGCCCTGAAATACACGATGGATGGTTGGGTGGTCTTTGGGTACCGCTTCGAGAACACGGGCGAACATCCCATCCTTCAGGTGTATGTGAAAGACACCGGAATCGGGATTCCCAGGGAATACCAGGAAAGGATCTTCGATCGCTTCACCCGGGTCGAAGAGGTGAAAAGCCAGGAAGGAACCGGAATCGGACTCAGCATCACAAAAAGTTTGGTGGAATTGCTCGGGGGAACCCTCAGCCTGGATTCCGAGCCAGGGGTGGGTTCCAGTTTTTATGTTTCCTTTCCATGCACCATCGGCAATGCCCCCAATCCCTCCTCGGTGCCCTTTCAGTCATTGGAAAAGGAGGTGGACCTGAGCCCCTATCAGATCTATGTGGCGGAGGACTCTTTTGAATCCTTCCGATTGATGGAATCCATCCTGGAATCGTTCGGAGGAAAGCCCATTCAGGCTGCCAACGGGAAGGAATTGTTGGATCTGATCGAGGCGAAGGTGCCCGATCTTGTGTTTCTGGACATCAACATGCCGGTTCTGAACGGCTTCGATGCCCTGAAGATCATCCGGTCCAGACATTACAGCTTCCCCGTGATCGTTCAGTCAGCGTATGCTTCGCCGGAAGAGAGAAAACGAATCTGTGCCGCCGGATGCGACGGGTACCTGCCCAAACCCATCAACCCCGATTCCCTGATCCAGGAAATCCTTCTTCAGCTATGTTCCAGGAATGAATCTCCGGGCGGAACGGACAGACAGGGACGCTGAATTCGAATCCGACTCTGGCATTCTTCCGGCTTTCTTCGTACCTTCACAGGTACCCCGACCAAACGAAAATCGACAACGGATGAAACGCGACGTCTGGAAATACATCCTGGAGGCCTTCATTGTGGTGTTTGGGGTGGTTCTCGGGTTGTTGCTGGCGCAATGGACAGGCCAGAGCAAGGCGAGGAAGGATGCGAAGGTGGCACTTGCCGGGATCATTCAGGAACTGGAGACCAACATCCGGCAGTTCGAGACGGCCATTGAATACCACGAGAAATTGAAGCCCCCGCTGGACAGCATCGAAAGGGCGCTGACCGAGGAACAAATGGCCGCGGTCTATTACACCAACGACGTATTCCGGCATTTCCGTCTCCCGGGTTGGAGGGGAATGGGAACGGTTCAACCCAACACCATCATGTTCGAAAGCGCCCGCATCAGCGGCGTTATCCAGGAATTCAACCTGGGCACCATCCAGCATCTTTCCAGGATCTACAGAATCCTGGAACGATACCAGGTATTTTGTGAAAAAACCGAAGACCTCTTTTTTACCCTGGACTCCGAATCACGGGTCGCGGATGCCATCATGATTCTCCTGATCCTTGAATCGGATATCCTGAGCATGGAGGTTTCGCTCCGGCTTCAATTGGAGAACGAAGTCTCAAAATTGAAAACCACATTGCTGAAACGGGAGTACCTGAGATGAACCGGTGACGGAAATAGTTGTTTTGAACATAGAGGTTGTTTTGTATGGAGAAAGTATGGGAATTGCTGGAAACGGAATCCCTCCGGTACACGAGGGAGCTGGGGGTGATCATGAACCTGAGTCAGAGCATCATCAGTACCCTCGATTACCAGGAGGTGTTGCAAATCATCAGCGATGGAATGTCGGAACTCATGGACATCGAAACGGCGGCCATGTATACCCTGGAAGAGGATGACAGTCTCCTGCTCAGCGCCACCACCCCTCCATTGGATCCGGGGATGCCGGATTCCCTCCGGAGGGCCGATTTGAAGGATCATCCCCACATCGGGGAATGCCTTCGCAGGGGAAGCCCGGTGCTGGTTTCAGACACCACCCGGGAAGACCTGTCCCCCGCCGAGAGAAATGTGGTGGAAATGCGTCTGTTGAGAAGCCTGCTGTATTATCCGTTTCAGGGCAAGCAGCAATCCCTCGGCGTGCTCATTCTGGGTACATGCAACAAGGCAAAGGAATTCACGGATCACGAAGTGGAACTTGGAAGCACCGTGGCCAATCATCTGGCCCTGGCCCTGGAAAATGTCTCCCTACACAACGATCTGATGCGGCACAAGGAGAACCTGGAGTTGCTTGTGGAAGAACGGACCCGGGAACTGGAAACCGCCAACGAGGAGCTGGTGGGTATGAACGAGGAACTGCATGCCATCAACGAGGACCTTTCTGCCAAAAACGTGCTTGTGCAGGATCAGAAGAAGGAGCTGGAGGAGGCCCTGGAGCACCTCAAAACCATGCATCTGAAGTTGTTTCAGTCCGAAAAAATGGCGTCGCTGGGAATCCTGACGGCCGGCGTTGCGCATGAGATCAACAATCCGTTGAACTTCATCATGGGAGCCTACAAGGGGTTGGAGGACTATTTCTCCTCCGGACCGGGCAACTACCCGGAGGAAGTCACTCTTTTTCTGCACAGTCTGAAGGCTGGGATCGACCGGGCTTCCGGCATCGTGTCCAGCCTGAATCAATTCAGTCGTGACAGCGAAACCTTCGAGGAGGAATGCGATTTGCATTCCATCATGGACAACTGCCTGTTGATGCTGCACAACCGATACAAGAACAGGATTGAGGTTCACAAGGAATATGGACCCGAAGGCGCCCTGGTGCCCGGCAATGTGGGCAAATTGCACCAGGTGTTCACCAATTTGTTCACCAATGCCATCCAGGCCATCGAAGAAAAGGGCACCATTCGGATCACCACGCGGACCGGTGCCGGGGAAGTGGTGGTTTCGATCCGGGACAGCGGCGGGGGCATCAAAAGGGAGCATCTGTCCCGGGTGACGGATCCGTTTTTCACAACCAAGGCACCCCGGGAAGGAACAGGCCTGGGGTTGTCCATTTCCTATCAAATCATTACGCAGCACAATGGTCAGCTCGACATTGAGTCGGAGGAGGGCAAGGGCACCCTGGTTCTCCTGTCTTTTCCCACGGAGAAGGGGTAGGCTCCTTGCTGTCCTTTTGGTGTGCCTGGTGACCAGGCAACCCGTCGATGCGCAGGAAGAACGCTGGCGGTTTGCACTGCAGGGAGGTTATGGGGTCCACCTGTTCAAACTCGAAGAAAGCCTGCCCGCGGATTGGGTTCCCTATTACCGAGCGATGAAGCGGGGGTGGCAGGAATCCGCTGATTTTCAGTATTTTCCGGGGAAGCACCTGGGACTTGGGCTTCGTTTTGCACAGTTTCAGACTTCCAACCACATGGACAGCACGAGCTACGCCGGATACGCCGGGGAAATGGAGGACGACCTCCGAATCCGGTATGCGGGCCCGGCCTTGTGGGGCAGAGTCGGCAGCCTGAATCAGTCGAATTGCCTGTCCCTGGGCCTTTCGGTGGGTTATGTCGCCTATTGGAACGAAAAAATTCTCATCGAGGAATTCCTGCTGGAGGGAAGCACCATCGGGATGTCTCTGGACCTGAGCTGGGATTGGCGGATCAACGATCGCTGGGCCTTGGGATTGCAGGGGGGCTTTCTGACGGCGGTGTTGCAGGAATTCAAACTCACCGAAGGAAATCGGACCATCGACCTGGAGTTGAGTCCGGATGCATACCAGGGATTGAGTCGTTTGGATTTTTCCCTGGGCCTTCGATTTGTCCTCTGAACCGGAACCTCAGTGGATTACCACATCCATTCGGGTTTCCACATAGCTCCCCTGGGCGTTTCTTCCCCGGAAAAGAAGGCTGTAGGTTCCCGGAACATCCGGTGCAAGAAGGGGGATGTCGACGGGTGCGTTCTCCGTGAGCCGGATGTCTGGGATCCAGGCGACCGTATTGCGCAAATCAGGCATCCCGGTGGCTTGATCCGGATTTCCGGGAAGGGGTCCATCGGGTGGGGAGAGACCCTGAATATCCAGAAAATAGCCCCCTTCAGGCAATTCCATTCCCGCCATGTCTTCCTGCCGCGTGATCAGATTCACGATGCCTCCGAAACGTTTTTCTCCTTTGACAAACACATCCGTGAGCACGTCGATGTATCGAATCCGCGCCGTGGGAGCAGACAGAAACAGGGAGAGATCAAACAGGGGAATCCCGTCGATCATCACCAGGGGAGGAAAGAGATGAATACCGGGATTCTGGCTTTCGATAAGCAGGCCCGGTTCCCCTCTGCGTTTTGTGATGCGGACCGGGGGGACCAGGTTTCGGAACACTTCGTCCAGGGTGGGCAGGAGGACAAATTCATCCATGTCGAGCCTGAAATCCGGAACACCGTAAAAGGGAGGGAGGGACACCGGGCCAGGGCTTGCACGAAGCGAATCGATCGGAGCCTGGAAATAGGCAACAAGTGCCAGGTTTTGTGCCATCCGCAGTCCCACTTCTCTTTCCAGGCTGTCGAGTTCGAATTCCGGGAGCACCGGGGCAGGATAATCGGGATGAAAGTCCTGATCGATGCGGAGTTCCAGCACTTCCTCCCCGGGGCCCCTGGCTTGCACGAACAATTCCACTACCCCTTGTTTCAAGGGCAGGGAGAGGTGGAATTCCCCCAGGGAATCGGACCGGGCGACCCGGTACCCCCCCTGGGATCCCAGCAGGGATACATGGACATCAACCTCTTCCAGAGCAACCTTCCCCGGTTCGGTGGAACGTACCGATCCGGAAAGCAGCATGCCGTGTCCGTCCGGAAGGTACTGAATATCCATACTCCCTGGCTCGTATTCTTGCAGCCGATGCGGTGGAAGCGGAAGAATGCCTGCAGGAACCAGGGTCAGACAACCTTCCATGTCCCGACCCGACAACTGAACCCGGAGGCTGTCGCGCGGTGCAAATTCCGGACCGGGTCCATCGACCCGAATCATCACAGGATCGGGTCCGATGGGAAGAGGAAGGAGACTGTCCGTCGCGGAGTTGCTTCCCCGGGACACCAGGGTACTGGAAGGATTCAGGACCTTGATCAGGGCATGGGCAAAACCCTCCTGACCCAGACTCCGTTCGTCCCGCGTGTAGGCACGGAGGACATACACGCCGCTGTTGATTCCCCGGGGAAGTGTCAGGCGGCCCCGGGAAGCGGTTTTGTCATGGTTGTATTTTCCGGAGGCTCTGACGTGCCCGTCGGGGGAAAGGAGTTCCACGTAAAGAAGGCTGCCGGGACTCGGGTCCAGGGACTGAAACCGGATGTCTTCCCCTGCGATGTAAAGAGATCGGTCCGGGAACAGCATGGGCGAGGATGTCGCAAACCCCTGGCCGGATGCCGGGTGAAGCAACGAGGTAAGAACGATCAGGGTGGTCAGCCACCTGGACCGGACATGCGATGGTTTCATTTGGAATGCCATGATTCCCAAAACTCAGGTTGGATGGGGCTGCCGCCCTGCAAACGGCAATCGAAACAATAGGACTCGGCGGTCAGCAAAGGTTCAAAGTTCCCCGGGTTGTACAGATAGATGGGCCACACGATGGGATCCCAGGTATAGATGACGCTCATTGGCTGGTATTCGCACTCGATGTGTTGCACAGAAAAATCAAAAAGATTGTTGTTGTGGACGAAAATGCGCGACTCCTTTTCCTGGCAGACGGTGAAATGTCCCAGCACCGGACCCCCGGAATCCCCGTCCATCGAAAGATTCCCCGGGATGGTGGCTGCCTGGGTTTCAAACAGACCGCCCGAAGCCATGGCCTGATCCTGCATGCGGCTCCAATAATCGAAACTGCTCCGGGTCAGGGACTGTTGCCGGACCAAAAGGCTGTAGGTCACGCTCAGACGGTCTGTTTGGCTGGACACGTAATTCAATTCCACCCGCTCCATCCGGTTTTCAGAAAGGGTCCTCGAACTTCCCGTATACACCTCCTGCACCTTTTCCTGGTGCCAGCATTTGAACAGCGGATTGCTTCGGAATTCTTCCCATTCACCATTTTCATGCCATCGGTGCGTGCCGATGAGAGCTGCCCAGTACTCCCAGCTTTCTTCGACCCGCCAGATCACATCGCGGGCATCCGTGGCCGCCCCCGACATGTCCAGATAAAATTGAAGCCCGATGAGGGTTCGTTCAGGGTCTTCCGTTTCCCGCGACTGGATTTCATAATAGGTCCGGTCGATGGATGGACATGCCAGAACGGTGTCATATTCCGAGCGGATTTCCTGTCCGTCCGGGTCGATCACAAACAAACTGGCTGCATCTCCGGTTTCGAGGAAATCATCGGGAGCATCCGCCACATACAGGCCGGCTTCTTCTTCCAGATAGTGAATCATTTCGCCTCGTTGGTTGCTGGCGGTTACGATGCAATTTTCCAACGGCAGGTGTTCCGGCAGGCGGTAGGAGGATGTGCGGGAGATCCGTACCTCCTGCCTGCCTGGCTTGTCGGTCAGGGTCCCCACGATCACCACCGAACTCTGGGATTCGTTCAGCTCCGGTTCAAAAGGTTCGATGCATCCCCCGCATACCATCAGTCCGATCAGGACGGCTCCCGGGATTCTATTCACTCGCATAGTTTCCCAGTTTGAGGTTGTAGGACAGGGTGACGATGGGCTGACCAAAAATGGCGAGCTTGTATCCGCGCAGGTAGCCGTTCACGTTTTTGAAATACACGGAATGGGCATTTTTCCGTCCCGTCAGATTGTAAACACCAAGCATCCAGTAGCTGTGAACCCGTTTGTTCCGCTTCAGATTTCCCTCCATGTTCATGGACAGGTCGATGCGAAAGTAGTCCGGAATCCGGTACTTGTTTCGGTCCGAGTATTGAATGTAAGGGATGCCATAGGCTTCATATACGGCAACCGGATAGGTCGTGGGACGACCGGTCATGTACACCATGTTGCCTGAGAAACTCAGGCGTCTTCCTTGCTTGGCGTGGAGTACCAGCGTTAGGTTGTGCGGCCGGTCGAAATTGGAAGGATAGGCCAGTCCCCGGTTGATGGTTTCCCCGGTGTGGGGGTCTGAAACCTGCATCAGGGATCGCGCATAGCTGTAGGTGATCCATCCACTGAGGATCCCGCCTTTTTGTTTGATCATGGTTTCCACGCCCGCAGCACGCATCGATCCTTCCACTGTTTCACTTTCCACATAGGGGTTCTCGATGAAATTGGCCCCGTCCTTGTATTCCACCATATGGGTACCCCATTTTTGGTACATTTCGATGGAAGTGCTCAGACCGGTGCCGGGGATATCCAGATAATAGCCGGCTGAAATCTGATCGAGCCGCTGGGGGCCCAGATGGTAATCGCAGAGTTTCCAGGGATCGGTGG
Source organism: Bacteroidales bacterium (assembly GCA_041393235.1). GTDB lineage: Bacteria > Bacteroidota > Bacteroidia > Bacteroidales. The sequence continues at coordinate 127,213 of JAWKKO010000005.1, read as the reverse complement.
GGGATAGGGCCAGGGTGTTGGTCAACATGAACACATACTGGGTGCCCCGGGTATAGGACGCCTTGACGCTGCTGGCATTGTTCAATAAAAACCGGAGATTCAGTCTGGGTTCCACTCCTTTGTATAAGCGAATGATGTCACCTCTTCCATACTCCTTTGTTCCTTCCACATTGTATTCTTCCCGGGGCAGACCCTGGGTGTAGAGGCGCACCGAGGCAGGTCCGAGGGGCGAAAATGCAGATAGGCGAAGACCGGCATCCAGGGTCCATCTGGGACTCAAGGTCCACTCGTCACTGACGTACAAAGCCATTTCAGTTCCCTGCTCCTTGCCCAAATCCGTGGGTTCACGCAGGGAAAGGTCCCCAAAGGGCTCCAGAATCCCCCGGTTGAGATGATAGAATATGAGGCTTCCGCCAAATCCAACCCGGTGCTCTCCTCCCTGATACCATTCCAGATCCGATTTGATTTCGGCATGTTGGATGCCGTACCGCTGACGATACCCGGTCGAAGCTTCCTGGGTGTTCGTGGTCGCAAATCGGTACGCGCTGTAAATCAGGGTGAAATTCGATGACAGATTCTGGTTGAAACGGTGATAGAGATCCAGGGAACTGCCGGTGTTCCCATAGTCGAAGGAGGTGATGTCGGCCAGTTTGAAGCGATCCAGACTGCCATAGGCGAAAAATTGCAGGCGGCTGTTATCACCTGCATTCAGGGTATACACCAGGCTCAGGTCCTGAAACCCCGCCTCGCTGTTTCGCAGCAGGGGATCCTCCATGCGTCGCAGGATCCAGTCCGAATAGGTACTGCGTCCGCTGACCAGAAGGGAACTCCTGTCCTTTTTCAACGGACCTTCCAGGGCCAGGTAGGAGGACACCGAGCTGATCCCTGCCCGTCCCGACAATTTCTTCATGTTTCCCTGTTTGCTTCGGATGTCAAAGAAGGAGGAGAGCCTTCCTCCGTAACGGGCAGGGAGATGGCTTTTATAAAGGGTGAAATCGGAGGAGGCTTCGGGCGAAAAGGCGGTGAAAAATCCAAAAAGATGGGAGCTGTTGTAGACGGGCACCTGGTTGATGGTGATCATGTTCTGGTCGGCCGGGCTGCCCCGCACGTTGAATCCGGACGAACCTTCCCCCACACTCTGGACACCCGGAAGCAACTTGGCCATGTTCAGTACGTCCCGTTCCCCCATGACCAATGGGATCTCCTTGAAAACCCCGTAATTCAAACGCTCAAACCCCATTTGGGTGCCGGTGACATTCTGATGACGATCGGCCCGGACCACGACCTCTTCCAGCGGGATGAGTGTTTTCGCCATGGAAAGCTTCACTTCTCCGCTTTGGTAAATCTCCAGGAGCAAGGGGAGGGTTTCCATGCCCATGCAATGGCACTCGGCCTGGTAGCTCCCCGGTCGCATGGACAGGCTGAACCTGCCGTTGAGATCGGAGGCGCTTCCGGTCTGCAATTCCGGAATGTAGAGCGTGGCTCCCACCAGGGGTTCCCCGGTTTCCATTTCACGGATGGTTCCCCGGAGCAGGATTCGTTCCCCGGTCCGCGCATCCAGGGGATTGCCGAGCTGGATTCGAAGCGGATCCCGCACGGTCCGGCCTTCCATATACCGCTGTTCTGCAGTTGGGGTCTCATTGTCGGGAGTCGTTGCGCCGATCGTGTCTTTGGATTGTTTCCGATTTTCAAAGGGTGGCAGATTCCGTTGGACCATCCCCCGAGGCAAGATGAAATACTCCTTGGTATGCCGTTCCCAAAGCTCCAGGCCAAGGGGCTCGATCAGGCTCGGAATGTTGGTCTGGGAGAGGGTTTCGGGATCCAGTCCCGACAGCTCGTCGTCCCGGCCGTAGAGGCGTGCCCCGGATTCCAAATCCAGGGAGCCCGGCCGATGGGCAGGGGAATCCGAATCGACTTCGGTCTGGAAGGCTTCCGAAGGCGGATATTCCCGGTCAAGGGTCTTCAGCAAAGCCGGGAGGAATCGTTGAATCGATTCCGGGCCTGCATGCACAAAGGAAAAACTCTGTGCTCGGAGCAAAGAAAGGAAAACACGTCGCCCGGGAGGGTCAAACAATCGCCTGTACCCTTTTTTGTTTCGGAAGGAGTGCCATGTGCCCCCGACCCGGATCCAGTAGGTGCGTTCCGTTTCCCGGAACTCCCATTCCTTGGCACCGTTGTTCTGGGAAAGGGCGGCCGTCTTATTCCATTCCACATAGGCGATGGAGGTCCCGCCCCGAATGGATTGATAATAGGCTTTTTCCCCCATTGGGGGCGTCCAAAGCTCAAAGATCGAACCGTCCAGAACGAAGCGGGGAATTTTTTCCGGAACGGTCATGATCTGGTTCCGGTTCCCTTCCAGATCGGTGTACTCGATTTCCAGCCGCTGGGTGAAGAGATTGTATCGCATCCTCATCCCTTCGTACCTCCTTCCATTCACGAAAACGATGCCCTCCCGGAACGATTCGTCGCCCCAATAAGGGTGGCCGTCGTATGCACTGAAATGATTGCTGAACTGGACCCCGTTGATGAGGTCCTGATCACTCCCAAGTCGCATCCATTCGGGGCGGGTTACCGGCTTCTGGCCCGCCAGAAAGGAGGGATACAGAAAGATGCCCAGGCAAAAGCAGAGGATACCGGGAAAGGCAGGCTGTTTCATGGGGGAGGAAAGGTAGTGCATTTCACAGACACCGCCATGGCGCATCCCGGGGGGAATTCTATCTTTTCCGTAAAAGAGGTGGCAGGTGGTAATGGAGGAGGAAAAACACAAAGGGCGCAAAGACATTCAGCAGGACAAGGGCCATGAAGGTGCTTCCATACACAAACAGGATGCCGGCTCCCAGAAGGACCACCTGGGTCAGCAAACCTCGTTTCCATGCCTGGAGTCTCCGGGTCCGGGTGATCTCGTTTTCAGTCTTTTCGGCAGAAAAGACCCAGAGGGTGAATCCGGCCAGATAACAAAGCATGATGGCTTCGTCGGTGAAATTCGTTGTAAAAACGGCGAAGTACCTGGTTTCCAGATACGACGAAATCACGGCTAGGACCGGGATTTCGAAACGGAAATGAAAGCCGAAATAGAGCACGGTGCCGACGATTCCCAGACCCACGAGGATTTGACCCGGGACCTTGTATCGGTTCGAGAATAAAATCAAGTCCGGTTCATTGCCTGTTTTCATGGTCTGCGGATTGGTTCATCACTTTGTGTCCCCAGGCCAGGATCCGGGTCAATTGCCCGAAACGTCTTTTCTCCGCTGCCGGGGCATTTTCCCACAACTCCTGCGCCACCGGATTCCACGCATCGGCCAGGGGCTGGGTTTTGGCTGCCAGTTCCGCTCCCGATTCCGGGTGGGCCAGGTGGGTGGAATGCACCCCGGGAAACTGACTGAGTCTGGCCACTGCCTCCGGCACATCCATCAAAGGACAGGGCTTGAGGAAGTTCTCGGAAAAGGGCTTCTGATTCCGGAATTCCCTGAAAAACGGAGACCGGAGCGCTTCCTCCAGGGACATGTCGTGGATGTTTGCATCCGAATAGTGGAAGAAAGCACAGGGTTCCAGGTCACCGTTGGCGTTTATGTGGGCGTAGTCGGTGCCGGCGGCGACGCACCCAAAGGATTTGTGTCCTGTGTTTGCAAAATCAATGGTTAGGAATCCGGTCCGTTTGTGGTAGGCTTCGATTTTTTCCTTCACAAAGGCCCTTTGTTGCGGGGAACAGCAAAGGGACAGGTCCGCATCGCTGCCGATGGGCATGTAGTTGAACAGCCACCCAAGCCAGGCGCCCTTTTGCCGCATGAAGTCCAGAAAGGCATCGCTGGTCACCGTATCAAAATTCTTTGCGTGGTAACAAGCCGAGAAGCCGAAGGCAATGTCGTGCTTCTTCAGGAGGTCCATGGCCTGCAGGACTTTGTCATACACACCCTCGCCCCGGCGCATGTCCGTCTCGTCGCGGAATCCTTCCACGCTCAGGAAGGCGTTCAAGTTGCCCACCCGGGCCATTTCCCGTGCATAGTTCTCATCGATGAGGGTCCCGTTTGTGAACATCCCGAAGGTGATCCGCCGGTGGGAAGCGGCAAGGCGGAGGATGTCCTCTTTCCTCATCAGCGGTTCGCCGCCTGTGAAAATGATCTGGAGAATCCCCAGCTTTTCCGCTTCCCCCACGAGCTCGTCCAGTTTTTCGTAGCTGAGCGACACATTCTTCTCATAATCACAAGCCCAGCATCCGGTGCATTTCAGGTTGCAGGCCGTGGTCGGATCGATGAGCAGAAGACGGGGCACCGCACTTCGGGTCCGCCGGTTCATGCGGATCTTCTTGAAGACCTGGTCCCAACCGTCGATGGTCAGAAAGCCAAGGAGGGTACGGGCATCAAAAAAGCGATAGTAGCGGGCCAGGTAATTCTTGTGGTGGGGATAGGCCGGCAGACGAATCTTCCTGTCCCCGAGAAGGAGATATTTCATGTGTTCCGTACGAAATGGGACTGGAAAAGGCTAGCTGTTTTCTGTGCTGGTGTAAACGGGAAATTTGGCCGTGCTGCCATCGTCGAAGGTAAATTCAATGCCCACCAATCCGAATCGGTGGTTCGCCCAATAGGTGATTTTCTTCACCCCGAATTTCTCCGGCGTTTCTTCTACCTGGATGACTTTGATCATGTAGAATCCGTAATAATAGTCATCTTCGGAGGAACGGCTGACCACGGTCCGTTCTCCATCCTCGGTCTTGTAGGTGTCGCCGACTTCCGCGTCATATTTCACGATGATGCCTTCGGCCAGTCCGTTGATGGAGGCGATGCCTTCGGTGGTTTGTTTGAATTCCAATCCTTCGATGGTGACGGTGTTTCCGTCCACTTCGGTACCCGGAAAGTTGGTCAGGATGTTTTTGAAATTGTCGTTGGTGATGGTGGCCGTCCCGGTGTAGATCGAAACGCCATCGTCCAGACCGGTGACCGATCCACTGATGTTGCTGACGCCGGAGATGTTCGTGGAGGTGGAAGATACGGTGACTCCCACGTTGGACATGGGGGAAATGTCGTCCCCGAGCGATTTGATGGAATCTTTGCTGCAGCCGGCCAGCAACACCAGGCCGCACAAGGAGAAAAGAGATACAGTACGTTTCATGTGAATGTTTGGTTGAGGTTCAATGCCCCAATGTACGGAGAAAATCCACACCTTCTTTCCGATGTTTATGAACAAAGCCGAATGACCGGCGGACCAACGGACTACTTCGGTTTCTTGGGATAGAAATCCGGGGAATAGTTTCTCAGTTTTTCTTTCCGTTCCTTCACCTTCGCATCGTTTTCATAGAAAAGTGATTCGTCGTGCTGGCTCATGTCAAGTCCCACATCCTCATACAGGCTGGGTACGCGCATGGGGACGATCTTGTTGGTGATCCAGTAGAGGATCAGAGATCCCCCGAAGGCGAAAGCCGACACCAGGACCAGGGCAAGCAGGTGATACAGGAAGGTGGTCGTTTGCCCGGCAATGAGTCCGACCTCTTCGGCAAACACGCCGGTAAGCAACATCCCGGCGATGCCCCCGATGCCGTGTGCGGGAAATACATCCAGGGTGTCGTCCACGCCCCGACGGGAAAAGAAATGGATCATCAGGTTGCTGGCGATGGCAGCAAAACCGCCGATGAACAGGCTGGATCCCACATGCACGAACCCGGCGGCCGGGGTGATGGCGACAAGACCCACAACGGCACCCACGCAGGCGCCCAGGGCGGAGGGTTTCCGTCCCCGGATTCCGTCAAAAAAGATGTACACCAGCATGGCGGAGGCCGAAGCCGTGTTGGTGTTCAGGAAGGCTTTGACGGCTACATCGGAGGATTCCAGTGCCGAACCGGCATTGAAGCCGAACCAACCGAACCACAACAATCCGGTACCCAGCAGCACGAAAGGAATGTTGGCGGGATAAGACGGTCGGGCGTAGTCGCGCCGGGGACCGAAGAAAAAAGCCCCGGCCAGTGCGGCCATCCCGGCCGACATGTGTACCACGGTTCCTCCTGCGAAATCAAGCACGCCCCAGTTGCGCAGGAAGCCATTGGGGTGCCAGGTCCAGTGGGCGAGGGGACAGTAAATGAAGATCATGAAGAGGGTCATGAAGATCATCAGGGCGGTGAAGCGAACTCGTCCGGCGAAAGATCCGGTGAAAAGGGCCGGGGTGATGATGGCGAATTTCAACTGAAAGAGCGCGAAAAGAGCCAGGGGGATGGTGGCGGCAAATTGCGGATCGGGTGCTCCTCCGACCCCCCGGAACATGAAATATGTGGCCGGATTACCAAACAACCCGAATCCTTCGGCGCCCACACTCTCGCCAAATGCAAGACTGAAACCGAACACCACCCACAGGATGCTGATGAGGCCCATGGCGATGAAACTTTGAAGGATCGTCGAAATGACGTTCTTGGGTTTCACCATGCCCCCGTAGAAGAAACCGAGTCCGGGGGTCATCAGAAAGACCAGGGCGGTGGATGCCAGCATCCAGGCCGTGTCGCCCGGGTCGATGCCGGAAACGTCACCCGTGTTGAAATCGAAGGGAAAGAGGATGCCCAACAGGGCAACGACGCCGAATGCCAGGAGGGCATATAGCCATTGTTTCTTCTTCATGGATTTGTTGCGGTTGAGATTTCCGAAAGATACAAAAAATATGGCAGCCCCCTATGAAAACTGGGGTATGTTTTGAAATGAATTAGTAATCCATCAGAAACACCTCAATCAAGATGGGGGTTATTGTTCTGAATTTAGGTAATTATCAATCATGCGTGCCGTTCTCCGTCCGGATGCGATGGCGGTCACCACCAGGGTGGCTCCGTTGGCGGCATCCCCGGCTGCAAAAACTTTGGGGATGCTTGTGGCCTGGCCGTTGTTAACGGCCACGTTTTTCCTGGAATCCAAATCCACCCCCAATTCTTCCAGCAATCCTTCATGGATGGGATGAACGAACCCCATGGCCAGGAGGATCAGGTCCGCTTCCAATGTTTCGCGACTGCCCTCCACAGGAACGGGGGCAAATTTCCCATCCACTTTTTCCCAGCGGACTTCTTCGACCTCGGCATGGGTCACCCGCTGTTGCATGCCCCGGAAAGCCAGGGTGGAGAGGTTCCAGCGTCTCTGGCATCCTTCTTCGTGGGAGGTGGAGGTTTTCAAGGTTTTTGCATAGTATGGCCAGGGATTGTCCCCGGATCTGCTTTCCGGCGGTTTGGGCATGATCTCGATCTGGGTCACACTTTTGGCTCCCTGTCGGATGGACGTGCCCACGCAATCCGATCCGGTGTCGCCACCTCCAATGACCAGAACATGTCGTCCTTCCGCTGTGATGCGGTTGTCGTAGGCCACATAGGTTCCCGAATTGACCCGGTTTTGCTGGGTCAGGAACTCCATGGCGTAATGGATCCCGTCCAGATCCCTGCCTTCAATGGGGAGATCCCGTGGTTGCATGGCGCCGATGGCAAGACAGATCGCATCGAACTCCTTCAGGATGTCCTTTCCGGAGATGTCCCGGCCTACGCCAACGCCCGTCCGGATCTCCACTCCCTCGGATTCCATAAGCCGGATGCGGCGTTCCACCACGCTTTTGCTGAGTTTGAAATCCGGAATCCCGAAACGGAGGATGCCCCCGCTTTTTCATCCTGCTCGAACATCACCACAGCATGGCCGGCCTTGTTCAACTGATCGGCGGCTGCCATGCCGGCCGGACCGCTTCCGATGACAGCCACGCGTTTGCCGCTTCGCGTTGCCGGGGGGCGGGGTTGAACGTACCCTTCGGTGAAGGCTCTTTCGATGATGGCCACCTCGTTCTCCCGGATGGTCACCGAATTCCCTTCCTCGATGTTCAGGACGCAGGAATGCTCACAGGGTGCCGGACAGATCCGTCCGGTGAACTCCGGAAAATTGTTGGTGGACGCAAGACGTTCGTAGGCTCCCTTCCAATCGCCCCGGTACAGGAGGTCGTTCCATTCTGGGATGAGGTTGTCGACGGGACATCCCCAGTGGCAGAAGGGAATGCCGCAATCCATGCATCGAGATGCCTGCAACTGGCGGTCTTCCGAATTGAGGACCTGCTCTACCTCGCTGTAATCGGCGATGCGTTCATTGATGGGCCGGTTTCCGGCCGGTTTCTTCTTTATGCTGATGAATCCTTTTGGGTCTCCCATGACGTGTGTCTGATTAAATGTCTCCGATCATTTCAACATCCTGCTCCACCTGAGCAATCTTATTCCGGATTTCCTCCAGCTTCAGCTCTTGCATCACCTTTTTGTATTCATAGGGGATGACTTTGATGAAATGATTCATGTATTGGTCCAGATTGGAAAGAATCTTTTCGGCCACCTGGCTGCCGGTCAATTCAAAGTGCCTGGATATCAGGTCTGTCAATTCTTTTTTGTCGTTCAGATCCTCCACCAGGGACAGCTCTACCATGCCCATGTTGCAGTAGTAGTCAAAATCGCCTTCCTCGTCCAGAACATAGGCAATCCCGCCACTCATGCCCGCAGCAAAGTTCCGGCCTGTTTTTCCCAGGACCACAACCCGTCCTCCGGTCATGTACTCGCAGCAGTGGTCTCCGGTACCTTCCACCACGGCTGTGGCTCCACTGTTGCGCACTGCAAACCGCTCCCCGGCCACGCCGGAGATGTAGGCTTCGCCCGATGTGGCTCCATACAGGACCGTGTTGCCGATGATGATGTTTTGATCCGATTGGAAGGTCGATCCCTCCGGCGGTACCACGATGATGCGACCACCCGACATTCCCTTGCCCAGGTAGTCGTTGCTGTCTCCTTCGAGGTAGAATTCCACCCCTTTCATCAGAAAAGCCCCGAAGCTCTGGCCTGCCGACCCGGCAAACCGGGCTTTGATGGTGCCGTCGGGTAGTCCGTCGCTTCCGTATTTCCGGGCAATGATTCCAGATAGCATGGCGCCCGTGGTTCGGTCGGTGTTCTTGATGGGACTGTGGATGACCACGTCTTCCTTCCGTTCCAGAGCAGCTTCCGCTTTGGCAATCAGGTCCCGGTCCAGGACATGCTCGATCTTGTGATCCTGTTCTTCCTTTTTATACAGGGCATTCGTTTGAGCCGCCGGCAAAAAAGCCATGAGATCGCTGAGATCCAGTTTTTTGGTCTTCCAGTTGCCTCCGGTTTCCCGTTTTTCGAGCAAATCGGCCCGTCCGATGATTTCATCGAAGCTACGGAATCCCATTTCCGCCAGATGTTCCCGGACTTCCCGGGCGATGAAGCGGAAAAAGTTTTCCACGAAGTCCGCTTTTCCCCTGAATTTCTTACGCAATTCCTCGTTCTGTGTGGCCACCCCGACCGGACAGGTGTTCAGGTGGCACTTGCGCATCATGACGCATCCCAGCACCACCAGGGCGGAGGTGGCGAAACCGAATTCCTCGGCACCGAGCAATCCGGTCAGGATCACATCCCGTCCTGTTTTCATTTGACCGTCTGCCTGAAGCACCACTTTTCGGCGGAGATTGTTCATCACCAGGGTTTGCTGGGTTTCGGCCAGACCGATTTCCAGGGGGAGCCCGGCGTGTTTGATGGAGGAGGTGGGGCTGGCGCCTGTGCCGCCTTCCATACCGCTGATGGTGATCAGGTCGGCCGAAGCTTTTGCCACCCCGGCCGCGATGGTCCCCACCCCGGTTTCCGACACCAGCTTCACGGAGATCTTGGCCTGAGGGTTCACGTTCTTGAGGTCGAAAATCAACTGGGCCAGGTCCTCGATGGAATAAATGTCGTGGTGGGGCGGCGGGGAAATCAGTGTGATCCCCGGAATGGAAAACCGGGTTTTGGCAATGATCTTGTCCACTTTGTGTCCCGGCAACTGACCGCCTTCGCCCGGCTTGGCGCCCTGGGCCACCTTGATCTGAATTTCATCGGCGTTCACCAGGTACTCCGTGGTGACTCCGAACCGGCCGCTGGCCACCTGTTTGATGGCGCTTCGGCGGGAATCTCCGTTCTCCAATGGAACGAACCGCTTGGGGTCTTCGCCCCCTTCCCCTGTATTGCTTCGACCTCCGATGCGGTTCATGGCGATGGCCAAAGCTTCGTGGGCTTCCTTGGAGATGGATCCATAGGACATGGCTCCGGTGACAAAGCGCTTCAGGATGGCTTCCTCCGGTTCCACCTCCCCGATGGGGATGGGATTCCGTTTGTAATCCAGCATGCCTCTCAGGAAACCGGGACGGGCCGTGTCGCAATCGACCCGCATGCTGTACTGTTTGAACTTCTCGTAGTCGTTGTTCCGGGTACTCCATTGAAGGAGGGCAATGCTTTCCGGGTTCCACGCATGGTGTTCGCCATATTTCCGGTAATTGTAGACCCCTTCGGTGAGGATCATGGAATGGACATCCTCGGAGAAGGCCCGGCGGTGGGGTATCAGGTTCTCTTCGGCGATTTCCTCCATGCCGATGCCCCCGATGCGGGAGACCGTTCCCTGGAAATAGGTGTTGACGACACGGGAATCGATGCCAACCGCTTCGAAGATCTGCGCGGCGCGGTAACTCCTCAATGTGCTGATGCCCATCTTGGAGAGAATCTTCAACAGCCCTTTGTTGACGGCGTAAATGTAGTTTGCCTGTGCTTTTTCGAAATCCTGCTGGATGACTTTGTTCTCCACCAGCTGTTCAATGATGGCGAAGCTCATGTAAGGGTTGATGATGCTGGCTCCGTACCCGAAAAGCAGGGCAAAATGCATCACTTCCCTGGGTTCGGCCGATTCCACGACGATGTCGATCTGCATGCGCTTGCGTTTCTCGATCAAATGGTGGTGGACTGCCGAGACGGCCAGAAGGGACGGGACGGGCGCTTTGTCCTCCGAAATGTTCCGGTCGCTCAGAATGATGTAGTTGTTGAGATTGTCCACTGCCTCCTCGGCTTTCCGGCACATGTCTGCAAGGGCTTCCTCCATGCCTGCAGCGCCCTTGGAGGCATCGAAATGCATGGGGATGACCACGTTGGAAAACCCCTTGTAGCGGAGGTTCTTCACAACCTGGAAGTAGGTGTTGTTGATCACCGGACTGGTGAACTTGACCATCTTCACATGGCTGGGTGTTTCGTCCAGCAGGTTGTCCTGGAGCGATCCGAGATACCCGGTGAGCGTCATGACCATTTCTTCCCGGATGGGGTCGATGGCCGGGTTGGTGACCTGGGCAAAATGCTGTTTGAAATAATAGAAGAGCCGGTAGGGCTTCTTGCTCAGGACCGTGGTGGGTACATCGTTCCCCATGGATCCGATGGGCTCCTTGGCCGTGGCAGCCATGGGTTTGATGATGGATTCGATGTCTTCCCGGCTGTAGTTGAACGATGTCAGATACACCTTGTAATCGTCCCCCAGGTCGGAGGCGACCACATTCCCGGATTTGATCTGCTCCAGGTTGACCATGTTCTTGTTGATCCAGTCCCGGTAGGGATGGGCCTCGGCCAATTTGGCCTTCAGTTCTTCGTCGCGGTAAATTTTTCCTTCCTGTGTGTCAACAAGAATGATCTTTCCTGGTTTCAACCGGCCCTTTTCCCTGATTTTCTCCGGGGGAAAGGTTTGCACGCCCACCTCCGATCCCATGACCATGAGGTCGTCCTTTGTGATCACGTACCGGGACGGTCGAAGTCCGTTCCGGTCGAGCATGCCCCGATGTAACGTCCGTCGCTGAAGATCAGCGACGCAGGGCCATCCCAGGGTTCCATGAACGTGGAATGGTACTGGTAAAATGCTTTCAGATCGGATGAAATGGGGTTGCGTGCATTCCAGGATTCCGAGTGAGGATGGACATGGCATAGGGCAGGGATTTGCCGGCCATGACCAGAAATTCCAGCATTGTCGAGCGATGCAGAGTCGCTTTTGTCGGGTTCGATGACCGGGAAAATCCGTTCCAGGTCCCCCAGGATGTCCGATTTCAACAGAGACTCCCTGGCCTGCATCCAGAACCGGTTGCCCTTCACCGTATTGATTTCACCGTTGTGGGCAAGCATCCGGAACGGTTGCGCCAGGTCCCAACTGGGAAAGGTGTTCGTGCTGAATCGGCTGTGCACCAAGGCTATGGCACTTTCCATGCGGGTGTCCTGCAAATCCAGGAAATATTCCCCAAGCTGCTCCGAGGTGAACATGCCCTTGTAAATCAAAACACGGGAACTCAGACTGGGCATGTAGAAAAAGCTTTTTTGCTTCATCCCGGATTGGGCCACATGTTTCTCGGCCCGTTTGCGGATGATGTACAGCTTTCGTTCCAGTTCTTCCTGGGGGAGGTCGGCCCCCAGCAGAATCTGGCGGATCAGGGGTTCGGCCCCCCGGGCAATGTCGCCGATGGTGCTGTTGTCCCGGGGCACTTCCCGGAAACCGATGAAGTCCACGCCCTCGTCATGAACGATCTGGATGAGGATTTCTTCACATTTTCTGGCTTCAACGGAATCCTGGGGGAGAAAGACGAGCCCGGTGCCAAACTGACCTTCATGAGGAATCTCAAATCCCTGCATGAGGTAGAAGTCACGGGGGACCTGAATCATCACGCCGGCTCCGTCACCCGTTTTGCTGTCCGCGCCCTCGGCACCCCGGTGGGTCATGTTCACCAGCGTTTCCAGTCCCCTGCGGATGATATCGTGCGATTTTTTTCCTTTGAGGTGGGTCACAAAACCGATCCCGCAGTTATCATGTTCGAAGCTGTTTCGGTACAGCCCGGCTTCGGTGGGTCTTTGTTTCATTTGCATGTGTCTTCTCCTTCTTCGTGTGGGATGCAAAAAAAGGCCGTTCCCAGTCTTTCCTGAGAACGGCCTTCCTTTTGTGTATCAGTTCATACCATTCTCACCCGGATGGATTCATCCTGTTCTTTTTATGCGCAAAGGCTTTGTTTGAATGGTTGTTCATTGCGTTCTCTACTGTGCGCAAATATACGCATTAATATTACGAATCAAAACAAAAACACATTTCCTTATTATGCTTTTCTTTTGCTTGGACTGCATTGCTTATAAAGTGTAAGTGGCACCGTCTCCTTGCTCCTGGAATGCTTCCAAAAACAAAACGAGGCTGCCCTGGGACAGCCTCGTATGACAAGCAGGATGGAAGGGGAGCGAATCCCCTTCTGCGGTTTGGGGTTAGTTGTATGCGGTTTCTCCGTGTTCGTAGATGTCCAGGCCTTCTTCCTCGATGCGTTTGCTGACACGGAGTCCAATGGTCTTTTTCAGAACAAAGAACAGGATGAATCCAAGTCCGAGCGCCCATGCGGCAACGGCCAGCACCCCGATGATCTGTGAGCCCAGCTGTGCTGCGCCTCCGCCATAGAGCAATCCGTTGGTTGTGTCAAACAATCCCACAAGGATGGTTCCCATGGCGCCGTTGAATCCGTGGACGGAGATGGCACCCACGGGATCGTCCACCTTCATGACCCGGTCGACAAACGCGACACCAAAAACAAGAAGGATGCCCGCCAAAATGCCGATGATGACCGCACCGCCGGGGCTGACCACATCGCAGCCTGCCGTGATTGCCACCAATCCGGCCAGGGCGCCGTTCAGGGTCAGGGACAGTCCCGGTCGTTTGTACTTCATCCAGGTGACAACCATGGCCGATACGGCGCCTGCCGCTGCGGCGAGGTTGGTGGTAATGAAGATGTGGGAGATGGCGGACGCGTTTTCACTTCCCGTCGCGGCAAGCTGGGATCCCGGGTTGAATCCGAACCAGCCGAACCAGAGGATGAAAACACCCAGTGCGCCCAGGGCCAGGTTTTGACCGGGGATGGCTTTGGGTTTTCCGTCCGGTCCGAATTTCCCCAGTCGGGGTCCGATCAGGGTGGCCCCGGTGAGTCCCACCCAGGCGCCCACGGAGTGTACCACGGTGGACCCGGCGAAATCATGGAAGGGGGTTTCCATCGAAGACAGCCAGCCCCCGCCCCAGACCCAATGGCCCGAAATGGGGTAGATGACGGCGGTGATGGCGATGCTGAAAACAATGTAGGCAGAGAATTTCGTCCGTTCGGCCATGGCTCCCGACACAATGGTGGCGGCAGTGGCGGCAAATACGGTCTGAAACATCAGGGAGGCTTTGTCGGGCACCCCGTTGATTTCATTGCTGCTGAAAAAGAGGGAAATCTTGCCCATGAATCCGCCGATGTCCTCTCCATACATGAGGGTGTAGCCCAGAAGCCAGAAAATCAGGGAACCGATGGCAAAGTCCATCAGGTTCTTCATCAGGATGTTGACGGTGTTCTTGGTGCGGGTGAAGCCGGCTTCCACCAAAGCAAAACCGGGTTGCATGAACATGACCAGTACGGCGGCCACAAGGATCCATAGGGTGTCAATGGATAGCGTATATTCGGATACAGCTGCTGTAATATCTTCCATGGTGCTGTGTTTTTGATCTGTTTACAATGGTTTTCAATCTTTGATGTAAAGGGATTCATCGCCCCGCTCGCCGGTGCGGATACGCACGCTGTCCTCCACGGTACTGATGAAGATTTTGCCGTCTCCGACCTCGCCTGTGGCGGCTGATTTCAGGAGGGCGTCGATGGTTTTGTCCAGGTTGACGTCCCGGACCACGATCTGGAGGTAGAGGCGCTCAATCGAACTTGTGTCGTAAGCGACTCCCCGGTACACCCGGCTTTCCCGGGCCATTCCCACGCCCCGGGCTTCCCAGAAGGAAAAGAATTCGATGCCGTTGTCGTGCAAGGCTTCCTTGACCTCGTCAAACTTGGTTTTTCGGACGATAGCTTCAATTTTTTTCATGGTATTGGAATTTAGAATGAGATACCTACGACTATGTTGAACTGTTCGGTGGCGGGATTAAGAATCAGTGCTCCGCTCACTGGGAGTGAAAAGGATTCGGTGATGGCCAGTTCTTTTTCGGTACTGATCCCGATGTTGCAGACGGCGAACTCTTCATCGGGGGTGTGCCATCCGTCCCCGGCGCCAAGAAACAGGCCCACGTTTTCGAAGGAGTACCCCAATTCGAAATACATGTCACCCCCTGCGGTTCCGGCGCTGCCTGCTTCATTGAGGAAGTAGTTTGCGGCCAGACTCAATCCCCCCACTTCGTACCCCAGGTTGATTTCAAAAGCGTGGGAGCCGGTGGCGGTGGAAAAATCGAAGTACTCGGTTCCCGGGAAATAGTAATCGGTGAGTCCGACACTCAGGCCAAAATCGAACCCATAGGATACATACAAATCAGCTTCGGCGGCCTCGGCTGAGGTGAAGCAATAGGATCCCCACCCGCCGATGGAGAAATTCCCCAGGGTCAGATCAAGGTAGGGCTGGATTGCGGGTCCGGTTCCGAATTTGGTTCCCCTCCACACGTAACTGCTCACAAAGTCTCCGCCCGCACTGAAGGGGGAAGCTTTTTCTTCCTGGGCATTCACCAGAGCCGGAGTTGACAGGGACAGGGTCAGGGCTGCTGCGAATGCGCTGATGATGGATCTTGATCGGTTCATAACTGTAATTTTTAGGGTTTAAATGATTACGATTCGAAGCAAAAGTATAGAAAAAAATAACAACCCCTAATTTTGATGGGGGTAAAAATGCAAAAAACACAGAAAATATTTTTTAACCCCCAAAATAGAAGGGGTGTAAAGACTAAAAAGAATAAAAAAAATCATTACCCCCCCTGTTGATTGAATTTGATGGCCATTCCCGGAGAGAGTGGCAATGCATTGGGTGGCGCGGGGCCATTTTGTGGCATTTTGCCTACCTTTGCCTACCCGCCGGCTGGCGGCGACAGAACCAAATATGGAAAACCGAATGAGTGATGTAACCCTGGAAACCGTCCGGGATGTGTTCCGGAGAGAGGCAGAGGCCATTGCCTCCATCCCTGTGAGCGATGCCTACCTCAAGGTGGTGGAGCTGATCCATGAGCGAATCCATGGCAAAGGCGGCAAGCTGATTGCCAGCGGTATGGGAAAGGCAGGGCATGTGGCAAGTCACATGGCCACCACCTTCAGTTCCACCGGCACCCCTGCATTGTTCCTCCATCCCTCCGAGGCCCAACACGGCGATCTGGGGATACTCCGGCAGAACGATGTCCTTCTGGTCCTCTCCAATTCAGGGAAAACAAGGGAAATCCTGGAGCTTGTGGAATTGGCCCATGCCCTGCACGAAGGAATTCCGGTGGTGATCCTGACCGGCAATCCCGGGGGCGAACTGACCCGGAAATCAAATCTGGTTCTCTACACGGGCAATCCGGCCGAAGTGTGTCCGCTCGGGCTGACCCCCACCACGTCCACCACCGCCATGGCCGTGATCGGAGATGCCCTGGTCACCCTGATGATGCGACGCATCGGTTTCGGGGCAAAGGATTATGCCCTGCGGCACCATGGGGGATACCTTGGAGAAAAATCAAGAAGCAAGAAGGATGAGACTTCATAAAGACAATGCCGTCGGTCTGGTCATCGACATGCAGGAGCGTCTCTTTCCCCACATGGCGGAAAGCGACCGGCTGTTGGAACGTACCCGGTTGCTGCTTATGGGACTGCGTCTCCTCGAGGTTCCGGTGATGCTGACGGAGCAATATCCCAAAGGCCTGGGCCCGACGCTGGAACAGGTCATGGAAATGCAGGGAGTGACCCGGGTGTCCGAGAAACTCACCTTCTCTTGTTGCGGCGAACCCGGGTTTGTAAAGGCGCTCGAGAACTCGGCCCGGTCCCAGGTGTTGATCTGCGGCATCGAAACCCATGTCTGCATTTTGCAGACCACCCTCGACCTCATGGAGAGAGGCTTTCAGGCGGTGGTGATCGCCGATTGCGTCTCGTCCCGGTCGCTTGCAGACAAGGACATCGCCCTGGCGCGGATGCGGAGCGAGGGAGCCGTGATCACAACGGCCGAGTCGCTTCTCTTCGAACTCACCGAACGGGCAGGAACAGAACAATTCAAAGCCATCTCCAGGCTGGTGAAATAAACCCATGGGAAACCGGATATTTGCGGTCGGGGAGACCGTGTTGGACATCATCTTCAAGGAAAACGACGTGCAGGCGGCCCGGCCCGGCGGTTCCTCCTTCAATGCGGCGATCACCCTGGGTCGTTTGGGTGCACCCGTCGAATTTATTTCGGAAATGGGTGCGGACAAGGTGGGAGATATGATCGTGGATTTCCTGGAAAAAAATCAGGTGAAGGCCCGCCTGGGCAGATACACCGATGGGAAAACGGCGCTTGCGTTGGCTTTTTTGGATCATCACAGCGACGCGGAATACCAGTTTTACAAGGACTATCCCCACCAGAGATTGCAGGTGGAATTTCCAGAAATCAAGTCCGGGGACCTGCTGCTTTTCGGATCGTTCTATGCCCTGAACCCCGGGATACGCCAACGGATCCGGGTGCTCCTTCAACAGGGGTTCGATGCGGGTGCGCTCCTGCTTTATGATCCGAATTTCCGGGAGAGTCACCTTCGGGACAGGGAGGCACTCCTTCCCGTCATCACGGAAAACATGACCTATGCGTCCCTGGTCCGGGCCTCCGACGAGGACATGAGGAACGTCTTCGGCGTATTGGATGCAGACGCCGCCTGGGACCGGGTAAAAGACCATTGTCCTGTGCTGGTTTACACGGCCAGTTCACGTGGGGTGTTTCTTCGGACGAAGGCTGTTTCCCTGCATCTGGAGGTGGAGAAAATCGAGCCCCTTTCCACCATCGGTGCCGGAGACAACTTCAATGCCGGCCTGGCCTATGGCATGCATCGAAAAAGGGTGACACGAGTCGATCTGCAGAATCTGGGGGCGGAGGATTGGACGGACTTGTTGCGCACCGCCATGGCCTTTTCAAAGGCCGTTTGCCTTTCCTACGACAATTATCTGAGTCGGGACGAGGCCGGGAAGCTGAAAACAATGGTGTACCATCAGAAAAGAAAGGAACAGAAATGAAAAAGAACCAATTGGGATCTTCGGACGTGCGGGTTTCTCCCATTGCCCTCGGGGCCTGGGCCATCGGAGGCTGGATGTGGGGGGGCGCTGACAAAAAAGACTCCATCCGTGCGGTGCAATCCTGTCAGGACCTGGGCATCAGTACCGTGGACACGGCACCCATCTATGGTTTCGGTTTGTCCGAATCCATCGTGGGTGAAGCCCTTCAAGGGAAGAGGCACGAATTCGAAATCCTGACAAAATGCGGCATGCAGTGGGAGGGAACCCGGGGTGAGTATTTTTTCACCACCCGGGACAACCAGGGGCAAACCCGGGAGATCTACAAATTCTCGGGAAAGGAAAGCATCATCCGGGAATGCGAGGGCAGCCTGAAACGGTTGCGAACCGATTACATCGACCTGTACCAGGTGCACTGGCCCGACCACACCACGCCGGTGGAGGAGGCCATGGAGGCTTTTGAACTTCTTTTGGAGCAGGGCAAGATCCGGGCCGCCGGGGTCAGCAATTACTCCAAGGAACAAATGAAGGCGGCAGCCTCCGTCGTTTCCCTGAGCTCCAACCAGGTTCCCTACAGCATGGTTCGCCGGGAAATCGAAGGGGACGTGGTGCCCTGGTGTTTGGAGAACCATTGTTCCATCCTGGCGTACAGTCCCTTGCAGCGTGGTCTGCTGACCGGGAAAATCACCCCGGACTATCCCTTTGCACCGGGGGATTCCCGGCCGGAAACGCCCCATTTTAAGATCAACAACCTGATTGCGGTCAATCAGTTTCTGGACAGGATCCGGCCCTTTGCAGAGGAACGGGGATGGGGGCTGTCCGAGCTTGTTATTGCCTGGACCCTGCGTCAGCCCGGCATCACCGTGGCCCTGGTGGGCGCCCGGACCGAAGAACAGGTAAGGCAAAATGCCAAAGCCCTTGCTGTGTCTCTCTCTGATTCCGATCTCAGCAGGATCAACGGAGAGCTGGACAAGCTGGAATTGGAACTGGATTAACGGGGTGGATGCAGTGTGCCTTCCCGTTGGTTCCCTTTGAGAAGCAGACCCTTGTTCCAGTTTCCGATGTACACCTGGACCATGTTGACCTGGTCCGGAAAGTGATCCATCAACACCGTGTTCCGGAGGATGATTTCCGTTGGCATGTCCACCGGCAGGCTCTCCAGGTAGCACCAGATGGCATCGCCTTCCCCTTCCTTTCCCAGGTAGATCAGATCCAGCTCCTTGCCGTCGCAATGAAAGTGCACCTGGTCCCTCAGATACCGGGCCAGGAGGGAGTCGGCCGTTGCTGCCTCCCGCGAACTGGCCAGTTCGGTGCGTACGCCGTGTTCGACAAAGAACACCCGGTCCAAGTCGTCGGGAAACATCCGGATCGACAATTCAAACGTCCGGCTTTCTTGATTGTACCTGACCTCACTCAGACTGACATAGAACTCATGGGCCAGCAGATTTCCTGCCGGGAGAACAACCAGCAATAGGAGGAGTTGCAGTTGCCAACGAATCTGTGGGAATCCGGACATGTTTTCCAACACAAAGATGCCATTTCTTTTTTAACTTTGGGACTCCTCTAAGACATCCACATGAAAACGCCTGCTTTTCTTCTTGCCTTGCTATCCCTGGGTTCAGCTCTGTATGGTCAGGGTGTGAACGATCCGTCGAACAACAAGTTCCGGCAGATGCGGACCGACTTTGCCACCCCCAATGCCTACCGGACGGCTTCCGGTGCGCCGGGAGCGCTGTACTGGCAGCAGCAAGCCAATTACATCATGGAAGTGGAACTGGACGATGACAAGCAGCAACTGCGTGGGCAGGAATACATCGAATACATCAATCATTCGCCCGATGTGCTGTCCTATCTGTGGGTTCAGCTGGATCAGAATGTCCGGCAGCCCAACAGCCTTGGCAGCCAGATCAGTCCGGGCACGCTCAGCGAACAGGTATCCTCCTACCAGGTCCGGCGGTTGTTGCAGGAATTCGACGGGGGGTTCCACCTGGAGCATGTGCGGGACCGGCAGGGAAACGACCTGTCCCATGTGGTGAATTACACCATGATGCGGATCGATCTGCCGCAACCCCTGAAGCCGGGCGAAAAGACGGTCCTTGACATCGCCTGGTGGTACAACATCAACGACCGGATGAAGGACGGGGGAGGACGTTCCGGAATGGAGTACTTCGAGGAGGACGGCAACTACATCTACACCCTGGCCCAGTTTTATCCCCGGATGGCAGTGTATTCCGATTTCGAAGGCTGGCAGAACAACCAGTTCCTCGGGCGAACGGAATTTGCCCTGCCCTTCGGAAATTTCCGGGTGTCCATCACCGTGCCCTCGGATCATGTGGTCGGGGCCACCGGCGACCTGGAGAATGCCGAGGACGTACTGACCGAGGCCCAATTCCAACGGTACCTGTCGGCCCGAGAAAACCTGGAGGATCCCGAGTTCATCGTCACGCCGCAGGAGGCAGCCTCCGCTGAAAAGCACAAGGCGAAGGGCAAAAAGACCTGGAACTTCCGGGCCGAAAACGTGCGGGATTTTGCCTTTGCCAGCTCCCGCAAATTCATGTGGGATGCCATGGGGGTGGCCTTCGGCGACCGGACCGTCATGGCGACTTCCTTGTATTCGAAAGAAGGGAACCCTCTCTGGGAGCAATACTCGACCCGGGTGGTTGCCCACACGCTTCAGGTCTATTCCCGCCACACCTTCGATTATCCCTATCCGGTGGCCTATTCGGTGCATACCGACAACATTGGCATGGAATACCCCATGATTTGTTTCAACGGCGGGCGGCCCCGTCCCGACGGGACCTATTCCGAGCGGACCAAGTGGGGGATGATCGGGGTAATCATCCACGAGGTGGGCCACAACTATTTTCCCATGATCGTGAACTCCGACGAACGGCAATGGACCTGGATGGACGAAGGTCTCAACACCTTCCTTCAGGGCATTGCCGAGAGGGAATGGGACCACGACCACCCGTCGCCCAAGGGGAAGCCCGCTTCCATCGTGCCCTACATGAAAGGGGATCCGGCCGGGATCGCACCCATCATGATCAACGGCGAGCTGACCATGGATTTCAGCAACAATGCCTATCACAAACCGGCCACGGCCCTGAACATCCTTCGGGAAACCGTGATGGGACGGGAACTGTTCGATTTTGCCTTCAAAGAGTATGCGCGCCGGTGGATGTTCAAACATCCCACCCCGGAGGATTTGTTCCGGACCCTGGAGGATGCCTCGGCGGTGGATCTGGACTGGTTCTGGCGGGGGTGGTTTTATACCGTCGATCATGTGGACATTTCCCTGGATGGCGTAACGGAGTACAGACCATCCCCTGGAGATCCGTCCGAAAACAAGGCACTTCAGAAAACCATCGACCGGGAAACCCCGGAAGAAATTGCGGTGCAGCGAAACCGGACGACCCTGACATCCGCCGTGGAATCCAATCCGAAGCTCCTGGACCGGTACGACCGGGACGACCCCTACGCGGCATCAGAGGAGGAGAAGGCGGCCTATGAGAGCTACCGGAACAGCCTGACCGCCGACGAAAAGGAACTCATCGACTGGGGGGGATACTATTACCAGCTCGATTTCACCAACGTGGGCGGACTGGTGATGCCCCTGATCCTGGAATTCCGGTTCGCGGATGGCCGGCGGGAAATCCAGCGGATACCGGCGCAGATTTGGAGCCGGGACAATGTACACACATCCAAGGTATTTTTCTTCCCCGACCGGGTGGCTTCCGTGGTCCTTGACCCGAACCAGGAAACCGCCGATTGCGATTTGGGAAACAACCAATGGCCTCCCAAAATGGAGGAAAACCGTTTCGAGATCTACAAACGAACCAGCGGGTCGGCTCGTCGCTGATCCACAACTGGGAAGCGGCCGTTATTCAGCCAGGATGTTCTCGATGGCGGCCAGTTCATCCCGGCTCAGGTCGGGATTGTGGAGCAGGGCCACATTGTCTTCCAGCTGCTTCACGGAGCTTGCTCCGATGAGCACCGAGGTGATCCCCGGATGACGCAGGATCCAGACCAGGGCCAGCTGCGCCAGGGTCTGCCCCCGTTCTTCCGCAAGCTGGTGCAGCGCTTTGATCCGAACCAGGGTCTCCGCATCCAGATGCTCCTTTTTCAGAAAGATGCTGGGTCCGGCCATTCGCGAACCCTGAGGGATGCCCTGGATGTACCGGTTGGTGAGCAAACCCTGGGCCAACGGACTGAAGGGGATGCAACCGATCCCTTCTTCCTCCAGAACGTCAAGCAACCCGCCTTCCACCCAACGGTCGAACATGTTGTACCGGGGTTGGTGGATGAGACAGGGGGTTCCCATGTCCCTCAGGATGGAAGAGGCCTGCCGGGTCTGTTCGGCTGTGTAATTGGATATCCCGGCATACAGCGCTTTCCCCTGTTGCACCGCACTGTGGAGGGCGCCCATGGTTTCCTCCAGGGGCGTGTCAGGATCGGGACGGTGGGAATAAAAAATATCCACATAGTCCAGCCCCATGCGCTCCAGGCTTTGATCCAGACTCGAAAGGAGGTATTTGCGGCTCCCCCATTCCCCGTAGGGGCCGTCCCACATGAGGTAGCCCGCCTTGGTGGAAACGATGAGCTCGTCCCGGTGAGCCTTCAGATCCGTTTGGAGGATGCGCTTGAAATTCCGTTCGGCGCTTCCCGGGGGCGGTCCGTAATTGTTGGCCAGGTCGAAATGGGTGATGCCCAGGTCGAAGGCACGGAGAACCACGTCTTTCATGTTCTGGAAATCGTCCATGTCCCCGAAATTGTGCCAAAGGCCGAGGGAAACGACGGGAAGGCGGAGGCCGCTTCGGCCGCTTCGCCTGTACATCATCTTGTCGTACCGGTGTTTGTCTGCAAGGTAAGCCATAGGTTCTATTTTTTGTACAGTGGAATCATGTAGGAAAGGGTGTAGGAAAACCCGATGTTTCTTCCTTTTGTCGCATTTCCGAATCCCGGGATCAGCATCGGCCGGACCAGCGGGTCCAGGTTTGGATTGAGCAACATGCGACACCGGATGGCCCATCCAGTGGGAGAAAAAATTGGCAGGATTTTTGGCTTTCATGCCGCCCACTGCTCTCCACCCAGTGGCCGGTGAGACCCTGCTGCTGATACTGGGTCACACCGTCCCCCCAGTACCCGCTGGGAACCATCACATTGTCCAGGTTCTGGCGGAAGGGACTGATCCCGTACCGGAAACCCAGGGTCATGCTGTGATGGATGCGCCGGTCGGCATTTTTAAGGAAATTGTAGTCCAAACCGGCGGTGGCATAGATGCCGGAGGACCGGTAGGAGTAAAGGGCGGAATCAACCGACGTGCGCGAATAACCCACTTCCACGACGGGATACAGGTTCGGCCTGACTTCCATGTCGGCGAAAAACGACAGGGAGGTTTCGGACGGATCTGCGAAATAATAGGCCGCCCGCAACACATCCACCCCAAACCGGGGACCATGGGTCCGCAGGGTATCCTGGGCCTGGGCTCCAAGTGACAGGATCAGAAGCAGTCCGGCACTACAAATACAGGAGCAGATGTTCCGTTTCAAGATTCGTTTCATATTTCACATCCACATTGGGATTCAGAATCACAAGGCTGTCCGTGTCCATGGTGCAAACGACGTCGAGGAGTTGAAACCGGGTCGCAAAACCGCAGGAATAAGAAAGGAGGTATACCGCGTTGTTGTGGTTTACCGTCAAGGTATCCAGCTGCCCGTCCTGCTCGATCACAAAACGGGAGATGTCGGCATGGGGGTTCAGTGGAAGCGACATCTTCGATACGTCCCGTACATTCAGAATCAGGCTGTCGGCCCGGTTTTCCCGGATGCCATACACCGTCACGTCCGCCAGGGTGCTGTCAGCCACCTCCCCTTCGACGATGTGCCGGAAACCCACCAGGAGGTAGGAATCGGTGTCCTGGTCGCAGACATAGTGGGTGTAACAGGAAGGCAGCAACAGCCCTGCCAGCAATGCCCAAACAGCTCGTCCCGTCGTTCTTCTCCGATGTCTCCATCCGCCTTGCATGTGCGTCAGGGCTTCAAGGTTTCGGTCAGAAAATCCAGGTACACCTCATACAACAGAACCTGGGAGCCCATGTCGTATGCCACTCCGTGCGCTCCCGGAGGAAAAATCTTCAGATCAAATTTCTTCCCGTTGTCGAGCAGCGCGCGAACCAGCTGGAAGGTGTTCTGCGGATGGACGTTGTCGTCCAGGAGGGAATGCACGAGAAGCAGCTTGCCCTCCAGCTCGCCGGCATGGGTGATCAGGGAGCTGCTTTCATAGCCGGACGGATTCTCCTCCATCAACCCCATGTATTTTTCCGTCAGCACGCAGTCGTAGTTCCGGTGGTCCGAGATGGCAGCCGTCACGATGCCGGACCGGAAAACATCTCCGTGGGTCAGCAGGGACATGCCGGCGGAGAAGCCCCCGAAGCTGTGCCCCATGATCCCGATCCGTTCTCCATCGATCCAATCCTTGCTCGCGAGGAAGGTGGCCGCTTCCGCAAAGTCCCTCGTTTCCCAGGTGCCCAGCTGCCGGTGGACGACCTTCTCAAAGGCCGCCCCGTATCCTCCGTTGCCCCGGTTGTTGATGTTTGCCACCACAAAGCCCTTCTGGGCCAGGTACTGGTGCCATCCGCTGGTTTCAAAGCTGTTGTATACCCCCTGGGAGCCGGGCCCTCCATACACATCCAGGATGAGGGGATAGGTCCTGGCGGGATCGAAATCCATGGGTTTGATCAGAAAGCCATCGAGGGTCTGGCCGTCGGAGGTGACAAAGGAGAAGAGTTCCCTCCCCGCGTACTGGTACGCCTCCATGTGTGCCAGAGCCTGGGTGTGTCCGGCCAGGGTTTTGACCCATTCGCCTTTGCCGGTGCGCAGATCCGTGGTGGACGGGGTGGTGACCGACGAGTACCGGTCGATGAAATACGTTCCGTCGGGGGCGACATCCACCCGGTGATTCCCCGGTTCCGTTGTCAGACGGGTTTTGCCCTTGCCATTGAACTTGATTTTGAACAGGTTCTGCTCCAGGGGCGAAACTTCAGTGGAGGTGTAGTACAGGAGCTTCTTTCCGGTATCGATGGCTTTCAGGCCGACCACATCGTATTCCCCGTCGGTGACCTGCTGAAGCAGGGTTCCTTCGTAATCGAACTGGTAGATGTGGGTGTAGCCGCTGCGGTCCGACAACCAGAAAAAACGGTCCAGGTCCTCCGGAAAAAAGAAATAGTGGAGCTCCCCCGCGAAAAAATCGAAAATGTCGAGCCATTGGTCCGATGATTCTTCCAGGATGACTTTTTTGCTTCCGGTGACCACGTCGAACAGATACAATTTCAGGTGGTTCTGGGCCCGGTTCATCCAGACGACGGCCAGGGTGTTGGGTCGGGATGTCCAGTAGATCCGGGGCATGTACCCCCCCTCGGGATCCAGGTCCAGCCATTTCTGCTGCCCGCTGGTCACATCCAGGATACCCAGCCGTTCCACGGGAGCGGGATCGCCCACCTTGGGATAGGGGATCTCCATGTATTCGGGATGCTGCCCGGCAAAATCGGTCAGCCGGTACACGGGAACCCCGGTTTCATCGGTTTGCCAATAAGCAATGTACCGGCTGTCGTTGGACCAGGACCAGGCCTGGACCAGCCCGAATTCTTCCTCGTTGGCCCAACCAAACCTTCCGTTGTAGAAATCCTCCGCGCCGTCGAAGGTCAATTGCCGGTGGGTCCCGTCGGCCAGATGAAACACATACAGGTCCCCGTCCTTCCCATAACCGACCCGGGAGCCGTCGGGGGAGATCTCTGCCGTGAATGCATCCTCCACCACCGGTTTCATCTCCTTCGTTTCCAGGGAGTAGTAGAAATAATCCGCGTTTCCGGAATACCGCCAGATGGGTTCAAAATTGGTTTGGAACAGAAGGTAGCGGTGGTCCTTTGTCCAGGTGGCGCTCTGGTACCGGAAGGGGTCCCGGGTGCCCGGAAAAACATGTTCTCCCTGATCGAAAACCAGGGTTTCCTTGTCGTTCTTCACATCGCAGGTCCAGATCTGCTGGCTCATGCCGGCCGACCTGGAAAAGGAGTAGTCCCCGATCTGATCGATCCATTCGATGCCGGACGGACCCTGGTCGCCCCGAAGGGGCATTCCGGCGTACAGGGCTTCCACAAGGGATTGGTATTGTTTCTTTTGTGCAACAAGACCGAGACTCAGGACAAGAAGGAGTCCCGCGAGGATGTATTTTTTCATGAAAACAAGGTAATGTATGACAATCCCAAAGCTACGAAAAAACTGCCTCATCCCAGCAGGACCTTTTCGGCCGTGCCGCCCAGGATCTTGTTCAGGCAGGCGGTTCCGAGGCGAAGGTCGTGCAGCAGTTCTTCCAGCGGGTAGGCCGTGTTGTCGGTTCCGAACATCACCTTGTCACTGTGTTTTTGAAGAAAAATCCGGGAACGTTCCGGATCCCGCTTCATGGCATTGAAACCGCTGGTTCCCGACAGATCGCAATACAGATTGGGGCATTCCTCCAAAAGACGGTCGATGATCCCGAACTCCCGGATGGGACCCTTCTGGTGGATCCGGCGCGGATCCTGGTCCCGGGCGATGTGATTCCAGAATCCCGGCCCGTGTCCCACCACCCGGAGGTCCGGATATTCCCGAAGCCTGGATTCCAATCCCTCGAAATCGTAGAGGATGCCCGGGAAGGGCACGCGGTTGTTTCTGATTTTGTTTCGGAAGAGGCCGGTGTGGCGGGCCAGTTGTTCCATCCGGTGCCGGCCCAGTCCGTTGTATTTGGTATTCATCAGACGTTCGAAGACATATTCCGGACGGCCTTCCTTCTCCTGGACATAGTGCCATCCGGGATCTTCCATGTGAATGACCAGGGCCTGCCCAAGACGGTTGACCTCCTCCAGGTAGGGCCGGATCAGGGCATCGGACCAGAGACGCCCCACCTTCAGTTCCCCGCAACCCCGGATGCCCCGGAGGGAAAAGGTCCGGAGGGTTTCCACTGGGTCGGGACGGCCGGGGTCCGGAGCATAGAAGGGCACAAACCGGCCGGGATGTTCAGCCGCTGCTTCCAGCAGGGGCTCCGGGGGCAGGTCCATGTGCCGTTGGGGGACGGCGGGATCCACTTCTTCCCAGGTCAGCAGGATGCACGCATCCATTCTGCGGTCGTCCATCCGCCGGAGGACGGAGCCGGCGGTGTCGCCGTTCAATCCCAAATGCATGTGGGCATCGATTCGCAGGGCCATGGGTTCCGGTTCAATCGTTCCGTGCAAGATACGCAAGCCGGTTCACTTCTCCATGCCTTCCCGCTTCGCAATCAGGTCGGCATAGATCCGGCAATACTCCAGGTCGTCCCGGGAGAAATTCCCCGTGGGAAAGGACACTTTGTCCAGGACCTGCAAAAAGCGCTCGTGCATTTCCTGCAACGGAGTGTGTGCAAACTCCGCACACGAACGGATGCCTGCCAGGTAGGAAATCCGAGCAAACACGGGACCCACGCCGGTGATCCGGCTCAGGTCGCACAAAGCCTGCAGTTCATCCATCCGGGCCCTCGGAATTCCACAGGTCCGGCCCCAGCGGTCTCTTTCTTCCGGAGAGCGGAATGCTTCATACGCTTCCCGGGTGTTCCGGATTCCCCGGGAGCGAAGGATTTCAGCATATTCAAATGGGACTCCGGGGAATTTTTCCAGGGGGAAGGGGCGGGGAAGGTAGCTTTTTGCCTCCCGGACCAGCAGGGTCAGGTACTCTGGAGGAAGACCGTGTTTACGGGAGAAATCCTCCCGCTTCTTCTCACTGTCCAGGGTCCGAACGAGATCGCCCAGGTGGATGATTCCGCCGGCTTTCAATGCTTGAAGCCTGGACTCCATGTCCACCTGCAGCGCCCGTCGGCTGGGGATGAGTTTCCGGTTCCGGGTGATTTCGAAAAATGTGTCCACCCGGATGTCCTCCAGTTTCAGGGAGCGGAAGGTCATGGCAGGGGCCGGATTTGCTCCAGGAGGACCACCGGCTGACGGGTCCGGAGGCTGACCTCTCCCTTCTCCACGGTGCCTTCCCAACCCGAGTAGGCATCCCGCACCCGGCTGCCGTCGGTGAACACCGTCGACACGGGCAGTGTGTGGTCCCCTTCTTCCAAATCCAGGGCCACCACCACGGCATCGGTCTGTCCGTCCATGCGGTACGTTCGGCTGAACACATAGGGATCTGCTCC
The DNA here is from genome assembly GCA_041393235.1 of Bacteroidales bacterium. Classification (GTDB taxonomy): domain Bacteria; phylum Bacteroidota; class Bacteroidia; order Bacteroidales. The sequence goes on along the minus strand of JAWKKO010000005.1, from coordinate 99,205 downwards.
AAGTTGCAGATGGACCCCCGCACCCACGGCCGGATGGTTCCGCCGGAAGATTCCCAGTTTTTGGCAATGGTCGAGAACCTCGGCAGGAGACGGTACTCCCGGCCGACCGGTTTCCGCCAGATCCGTCCAGTTCATGACCGACCGCAGGTTGGCATCCCCCACGGCGCCTTCCACCTGCAGGGGCCGAAGACTTTCATCTCCGTAGTAAAGCTGGGCGGAACCCGGGCACAGCAGGAGCTTCGTTGCGGCTTCCATGGGCCGGGAGCGGTCTTTGTCGAAGGGATCCCCGTCGTCGTGGGAGCTGAGGTAGTTCAAGACGCCCTTCCCCGCCAGCTCGCTGTTCAGAATCCGTGAATACCTGGAAAACAGGGTTTCATAGTCCTCCCGGGCGTTGTACTTGAATTCGAAATTGATGAGACAGTGAAGGCCCTGCGCAAAGTAGTCGACCTGCCTGTCTCCGAAATCGTAGGAGCGTCCCCCCGAGATACCATAGCCATACACTTCGCCCACCATGTAAAAAGGGGCATCGTCCAGAACCTCCCCGGGATGGTCCGATTTCCACTGGGCGAAGGCAACCCGGACTTCCTCCCAGAGGTCGCCCCACACACTCTCTTCCGTGTGTTTGGCGGTGTCGATCCGGTAGCCGTCCACGCCGTAGGTCCGGACGTAGTCGGTGAGCCACTTGATGATGTAATACCGGGGGGCCCGGGGATATCCCGTGCGCTCAAAAAAGGCATCCAGCTCGGCAAGTTCGGTTTCGAGCCGTCCCTCGGCGTCCCATTTTGCCAGGAGAGCAGGGGGAAGATCCACGTTGTCCAGCGATTCGGTCCGCACATCGGGCAGGTTGTCCACCAGGGTGCAGGTGACCGTGCTTTCGTAGTCCCGGTAGGTGCAGCGGGGTTCTGTCCGCACCCATTCTTCCGGCCAGACCGGGTCGAGCGGCGTCACGGGTCCCGTGTGATTGGCAATCACGTCCATGACGATGCGGATGCCCCGCCGGTGGGCTTTCTCAACAAGTTCCGCCAGGTCGGCTGCCGTTCCGAAGTTGGGATCCAGGGCCGTCCAGTCGCGCGTCCAGTAGCCATGGTACCCATGGGTGAACCCGGTCCCTTCGTCGGTGCCACCGTGAACTTGTTCGAACCAGGGACTCAGCCAGAGTGCCGTGACCCCCAGGTCGGTGAAATACCCTTCGTCCAGTTTCCGGATCACCCCCCGGAGGTCGCCTCCTTCAAACCCCCGCAGCACGCCGGTTTCCCCGGACCGTTCAAACTGGATGTCGTTGGAAGGATCCCCGTTCTCAAACCGGTCGGTGAGGAGAAAATACACCAGTGCGTTGTTCCAGGTAAAATCAATGGCTGTCGTTGGCTGGTTTGCCTCCGTGCCCTGGTCGCTGGCCGGTTTCCTTTGGCAGCCGGTCAGGGCAAACAGGATCAGAAGCAGGAGGGAAGCCCGGTTGATCGGTTTCATGTTCACATGGATTTGGGTTGAATGGATTCAGAAGGGCCGCCGTGCACCAGGATGATTTTTCCCGAAGACATGCTGGCGCGGTAAAGCTCCATGGCTTCGTTCGCCTGGTCCGGAGGAAATTCCCGGTGAATGTCGGTGGTGAGCAGGGTGGGAAGGAGTTTTCGGACCTGCCCGCTGAGTCTGAGTTTGAACGGCAGGCTTTGGGTTGAAAGCCACTGGGCCAATTGAAAGCCGCGAATGGTTTTGTTTTCCTGAATGAGGTCGGAGGGGCGGATCTGCAGGTTCTCCCCGCTGAGCCGGGCATAGGCGACCAGCGTACTTCCCGCAGGGGCTTGAGCCAGGAGAGTGCCGCCCAGCTCCCCGCCGACGGCATCCAGGATCAGGGAGGCTCCGAGGGAATGGCTGAGTTCCTTCAGCTGTCCGGCAAAACCTTCTGCCGTACTCATAAGAACATGGCTGGCGCCGAGATCCTTTAGGGTCTGCCGCTGTTCCTCCCGCCGGACAATGTGAATCATGGGCAGATTCCGGTCCTGCCCGAGGCGCAGGAGCATTTTTCCCAGGTTGCTGGCGGCGGCCGTGTTGATCACAGCCCGGTGTCGTCCCGTGGTTGCGAGGTGAAGAAAGGCCAGGGCCGTCATCGGGTTGACCAGCATGGTGCTTCCCTGGATGGGAGTGACGGAGGGCGGAAGGGGGACACATTGCATGGCCGATGTGCACAGGTAGGGAGCCCAGGTGCCACCTCCCTTCTTGCCGGGCGAACAGGCCACCTGCTTGCCTGCCCGGAGGGATGCGACGAATCCTCCGCCTGTGGCCACCACCCGGCCGCTACCCTCCAGGCCCGGGATCAGGGGGTAGGGCCAGTCCACATAGCCTCCCTTCAGGGTGGCCAGATCGGAGGGATTGATGGGCGCGGCGGCCATTTCCACAAGCACCTCTCCGGGTCCGGGCCGGGGAACGGGCACTTCTTCCATGATCAGGGGTTCGCCCGGTCCGTGCTGGACGGGGGCCATCATGCGTTCCGGGATGTCCTTCTTTTTCATGGGTTTAAAGGATTCTCGGGCTCGTAAGTGAACCCCAGTTTGTCCATCAAATCTACGACATTTGTTTGGTCGAGAAAATGAATCCGGCCGTCAACGACATCATGGAGCCGGGCGATCTCCTCCCAGAGGCTGTCCCGGCACAGCCAGAGCTGGGTCGTTTCATTTCGGGACGACAAGGCCTTCACCAGATCCGCCCAACCTTTGCCTTCCAGCTCGAGTGGACCCACTTCATCCAGGATGATCAGATCGGGGCGGTCGTTCACGGCACGAAGGGTTTCCTCCGTACCCCGGAGAAAGCCCTCAGGATGAAAGTAAAACCTCCGAAAGGACTGCCAACCCGGCTCGGGATGGTTCCGGACAAAGGGAGTCCGTTCGTCCGACGGCAACAACTGCAAATCGTACCCGATGCGGATGCCATCCCGGATGCGGGAGGGGCAAAGGATGCCTGCCACCGAATGCCCCTTTTTCTGCAGGGCAGCAGCCAGGACAGCGGCAAGGTTGCTTTTTCCCCCGCCCACCGGGCCCGTAAGCAAGTGCAACCGTCCGGATGGTTCAGTCCGCCTCATTGAATACATGGGAATAAACGACCCGACCCGACACATGCTCCAATGCCCCCGGAACCAGTTCCTTCGCCATGAACTGGCAACCCTCCAGGTTCCAGGGCGATTCGATGCCGAACATCGAAGCCGGAACGAATCCGAAACGACCATAAAATGAGGGATCGCCCAGAACCACCACGGCAGCAAATCCGGTTTCCCGGGCTTTGTTCATGCCGGTCTCGACCAAACGGCTCCCGAGTCCCTTTCCCTGGCATTCCGGGTGTACGGCCAGCGGAGCCAGGGACAGGCAGGGATGTTCTCCTTTTTCGTTCACAATGTTGACGGGAAAAAACAGGACATGTCCCACAACGTTTCCATGGTCAAGGCCCACCAGGGAAAGGTCCCGGAGATAGGCCGGTTCGAGCCGGAGTTTGTCCACCAGCAAGGCTTCTTTGGATCGGCCAAAGGCCTCCACGAGCACGTCCCGGATGTCTTCCGGATCCGTACTGCGTTCGGGGCGAATCGTCCACTTTTTCGTCATGTTCACGCGCAACTCAAAGAAATTCTGCCGAAATCCTGCGGAGGACCGCCAGGCTCCGGTCCACGTCATCCTTTTCCAGGTAGGTCTGGGCCATCAGGGCCCGAAGGACATACGCTCCATGAAGGACCGTGTGGGTAAGGAAGAGGGATCCGTCCCGATTGACGCGTTCGAGCAGCTCTTTGTTCAAAGCGTTCCGGTCTTCCGGCGGAAGATTCGGGGGCGAGAGCCGGAAGCAGGAAAAGTTTAAAAAGGGTTCCTGCATGAGTTCCATGCCGGGCATGGCCTCGATCTGTTGGGTGAAGTATTGATTCAATTCGATGTGTTTTCGGAGTTGATTCTGAAGACCTTCCAGTCCGAATCCCCGGATCACGAACCAGAGTTTCAAGGCCCGGAAACGGCGCCCCAGGGGGACTCCCCAGTCCCGGTAATCGTTGACCTGGCCCCGGGTTTTGGTTTTCAGGTATTCGGGAAGAATTTCAAAGGTCCGGATGAGCAGGTCGGCCCGTTTCACAAAAAACACCGAACAATCGAAGTGGGTGAACAACCACTTGTGCGGGTTGAAGACAAAACTGTCCACATCCTCCATGCCTTCCTTCATCCAGGCGTATTCGGGCAGCAACAGGGCGCTGCCGGCAAAGGCCGCATCCACATGCAGCCACAGGCCTTGAGCTTTTGCGATGGGCGCGATGTCTTTCAGGGGATCCACGGCCACGGTTCCCGTGGTTCCCAGGCAGGCGACCACGGCGATGGGAGTGAGACCCTTCGCCCGATCCGCCTCGATTTGTTCTTTCAATGCCTCGGGTATCATGGCCCCCCGGGCGTCCACGGGGATTTTAACAAGGTTTTTTCTGCCCAGACCGGCAACCCCCATTCCTTTTTCAATGGAAGAGTGGGCTTCGGCCGAGGCATACACCCGCAAGCCGGACGGCACCCCATCCTCGTTGGATCGAAACCCGGTGGCAACCTCGCGGGCCGTGAGCAGGGCGGCCAGGGTGGCGGAGGAGGCGCTGTCCTGGATGACGCCTTCCAGAGATTCGGGCAGACCCATGGCCTGCCGGAGCCATTCCATCATCCGTTGTTCCAGTTCGGCGGCAGCCGGCGAGGTCTCCCAGATCATGCACTGGGCGCCCAGGGTTGCTGTGACGAATTCCCCAAACAGGGATTCCACCGATCCGTTGGCCGGAAAATAGGCATGGAAATTGGGGTGCTGCCAGTGAGTGATTCCCGGCAAAATGATATTGTCCAGGTCGGCCAGGATCCGTTCCAGCGGTTCGGCCGTGCGGGGCGCCTCCGCCGGGATGTTTCCGTACACCTCCCCGGGTTGCACCTGGCTTTTCACCGGGTACTCCCGGACGTGATTCAGGTAGCGGTCGATCCATTCGAATACCGCCCCGGCCCGGGCTGCAAAATCAGAGGGAGGAATCATGGTTCTGGCTGGCGTAGCGGTCGGCGGCTTCATCGTTCCAGGTGATGGTGGCCGAGCCGAAGGTGAAACTGGTGTTCAGGAAGGGGAGGAAGGTGGAGGTTTTTTCCCGGGCGGCTGTTCCCCGGGCCATTTCGTCCATCAGGGTGCGCATGTCGTCGATGTATTCCGGTCCCAGTTTATCCCGTTCCCCTTTCTGCCAGGCGTGCCCTCCCAGGATGGTCAGGTGGTCCCGGTCGACGGGACAGCCGGGATTCTCCAGGAAGGCAAGGAGGCGGCCCACGCTTTCCTTGTACACATAAAAGCTTTCCTCGTTGAACAACCAGACCCCGCTGCCCGACCCGATGGCGTCTCCGGAGAAGATCAGGTCCTCCCCGGGAAGGAGAAACAGGGTCGAATGGGGCGTGTGGCCCGGCACTTCCACCGTGGAAAGAACCACCCCGCCGCCCAGGTCCAGGGAGGCATTCTCAGGGAAGTACTCCGTCCGGTCGGCCGGGAAGGGCCCCGCATGCCCGAATTCCTCCCCCGGAATCCAGAACTTGGCCCGGGGATCGTCGGCAAAGGCAGGCAGCATGCCCAGGTGATCCCCATGCCGGTGGGTCACAGTGATCAGGAATTCCCGATCGCCTACCCGGTCATAGACGAGCGACCGGAGCGATTCAGCCGCGGTGCTGTCCCAGGTCACCGGATTGGACAAATCGATGAGCAGGGCCTTGTCCCTTCCCGTGACGAGGTACATGTCGGAACAATTGTTCAAGCCTGCCTGGGTACCGTCGGGATTCAGATGCAGGCCCGGGGGATTGCTGTCGTTCCCGTCCTGGAGGTGAAAGACTCCGTCGGCGATTGCATCCAGGGTGTAGGGGCCACGTTGCACGCTTTGGGCGGAGGCAATAAGACCAAAAAACGCCAGCAGGAGGGCGCAAAGCAAGGGTCGGGGGGGAAGTGTGTGTGTCATGGCATAAATCTAACAAAAAGAATCCAGCCTATCCCAGAAAAAAGCGCAGCCCCGTCCAGCCCATGTCCAGAGAAAAGTACACAAAAGCCAGGGCAAACACCTTGAAGACCACCGGAATGGCACCCGGTCTGGAAAGCAGGGGGCGAAAGCGGGCGAACACCACGGTGAGCAGCAGGGTGGAGCTGAGCCAGCCCAGTTGGACCAGCCCCATGAACAGGTAGGCACCCAAGGGCATGGATTGCTGCAACATCAGGGCCTTGGGGATGCAGATCGTGATCCAGTAGGTCCACAGGACCCCGTTGGACAGGATCATGGCGATGATTTTCCAGAATCGGAAATGCACCCGGTTGCCCGAATCCAGGCTTTTCACCCGCCAGAGGGAGGCAGCGATCCAGAGTAGGAGAAGGGCGCCTCCCAGGGACAGGGCATGGAACACGGCCCGGGGCAGGGGCAGGGCCACCAGCACGAGCAGGCTGACCACGGCCACCAGACTTTCTGTCACGAAGGCGATGCCCACAATTCGGAGGCTTTTGGCATGGCCTGACTGGAGGATTTCAGTGAAAACAGCCGTGATGACGGGACCGGGAATCACTCCGCCGATCAATCCCAGGCTGAATGCGATGATGAGGTCATGGACCATGGGCTGAAAATACTCAAAAAAAAGAAGGCCGTTCCCGGGCTGGAAACGGCCTTGCCAATGCGTTTGTCAAAGCGGCGATTACAGCTTGAAACTCACACCCAGGGTGAGGTAGGCGATGCCATATCCCAGCTGGGCAAAGGCCGACATGTTGTCCTTGAAATAGTACCGGGCACCAACGTAGCTGGCAAATACCAATCCGCCATAGGAATCTGAATAGGTTCCCGTGGGGATGTCACCGTACTCCTTCACGGTGCCGATGTTGTATCCAAGCATCACGCCCGCATAGGTATCCAGTTTGTCAACCAGGGGGTAATGGAAGTTCCCCAGGGCAGAGATAACAATGTTGGTGTAGTTCCACCCGTAATCATAGGACAGGTAGGAATACCGGTATTTGTAGGAGGAGAACCCGACGTATCCTCCCACGCCGATGACCCCTTTTTCCAGGATCTCATCCTTGATGGCTTTTTCGAAGGACACGGACAGTGGGGGGATCCCGCTTCCGCCAAAACCGCCGTAGAGGGTGCTTCCCAGACCGATTCCAAGGTTCACCACCTGATCGCCAAGGTTGAATGTGGATTCCTGGGCATTCAGCGCCGGGAGAGTGAAAATGGCCAAAGCCGCAATTGCAAGAAACTTCTTCATCTTTGATATAGGTTTTTTGGTTTAGGTATTTGTGCCGCAATTTCAGGGAAATGCCCGTTGCATCTCCGTCCCAAATGTAACATAAAGATAATGCTATTATCGGGCCGTGCATCGCTCATGTCGTCCAATTTTGGTCAATCGAGAAAAAGAATTGACAAATGCGAAACAGACGATGGCGGCCTTGGGAATCCATGGCAAAAAGTACGAAAGAAGCCGTCATGCACCCGGTGCACGACGGCTTCCAGCCAGAAACACATTCAGGCTGCCCCTCAGGGAAGCAAACGGAACATGAATGCCAGAGTGAAACATGCGAACACAAGCCCCCACGCCAGATAGAGGCGCCTGAAGCTGCGGACCTGGTCTCCCAGTTCCGCGTTGCTGTCCGGTTTCCAACCGAAGAACAAGCTCAGGTGAAACACCAGATGGGTTTGGTGGGTTCTTATCTCAGATCTCTTCGTTTGTGCCGGCCGAAAAACGGTCGATCCCACGATCATCCCAATGGGTCCGAAAGGCGTGCGAGGCTTTTTTACCTTTCCCATCTCAGATACATTCTTGATCTGATATTTCCACACAAATCTGACATTCTCGGATTACCCGAACTTTCGCGAAGAGAAGAAAAACCGGTCCAAATATTTAATTTAGATCCGGTTATAAAAATATTATTGTCGATCAAAACAACGGATAGAAAAGGTAGAAACCCAAATCGTGTGCAAAGACTACCGTTGGCTTCCAAAAAATCTACCTCTCAAAATACAATTGTCGAAAAAAGCGCGAGGTCCAAAACGGAATAAATGCTTTCCAAATTTCTGTTCTCTGAACCAATTCCTTGTCGATTAGCCGTTGGCCATCGACAAAACCTCTGTAGACAATTGCATAAGACAACAATAGAATTGCGAATAAGCTAGTACTCAGGCTCAAGCTCCAAAGGATCAGGGGAATTGGAAGGAAGATCGAAGCATAGTAGATGAGGAGATTTTTCATACGATTGGTAGATTTGGTTAAAAACACTCACTTGCCACGCATGCAGCCGTAAGAGCCACAGCTGTTGCTGGAATAAAAGCAGTCTGTACCATAGCCCAAACTGAAACCCAGCCATGTTTGGAATATACATCACCAAGACAGTCTGCTACTTCTTGTCCACAATGCGTACTCTTCAAAGCAGACCCATAGCTATCGATCATCTGAGCTTCACCATCGATCAAAGTGGATGAAATAAGGTCCATGTCTTTGGTGTAGTAATCAATTACATAAATCTCATCCGGCATTTTGCTCGTCTTTACAATAATAGGATAATTTAGTCCATCTTCCAAAATTGCAGCGGCCAATGCATAGTTTTCCTGATTGCATTCATCAAAACCGTTTTGATTTGCCATAATCATGCGGTGTTGGCTGCCAGAAATACCTACTTCAAGGATTTCATTCATATCAAAACCAATTTCAAATGAAGATTTCAGGTCTGTTGCAAACTCCCTCTGCAATTGAATGAAACTTTTGACCAATTCTTGGTTTTGACACTTCTTTGTCTGAACAGTTGTCGCGGGGACTTCATTGTTGAGAATTTCCTCATTTTTAGTGCAAGAAGTCATGATTGATACAGTAATAATCAATCCCAAAATAGATTTCACGGTTGTTTTCATAACATTTCACTGTTTTCGTTGTGATAAATCCTACTCTTTCGATTTTCGGTTCTCGGATGGAGTTTTCTTTTATGTCGACCTCATCTCTCACATACTCGACGTTGGATGATCAGTCCTTTGTGATCTTTGCTTGCTGCAACTTTCATATCATTGAATTGATTTCTTCTTTCTCCAAAATGCAACCTGTCAGGTGGCTTCGTCCGGTAAGCAGTCAGCCGACTATGCGAGACCCAAGGTCGAATTGGGTGTGCAATTCCCCAAGATCCTTGGGTGAGATGTACCGGCCCAGGAATCCCAGGCTCAGAAACATGGATTTATTTTTCATGGGTCAATGGTTTTTTTGAATGAGAAAATCAGCCGGCTTTCCCATTCATGCTTCTTCACCCGGAATATCGGTCAGGGAGAGAAAGAATAAACCAAAAAACGTGTAAGACTCAGGGATTCCGTTCCGGGGCGGGTCCGATCCAGCCGGGCATCCGGGGCTCCGAACCCAGTTCAGAAGTACCGGCCTGATCCCCGGGGGAGAGCAGGACAAATCCTTTGGAACGGCAAAGCGACAGGAGGGAGGACGGCAGTCCCGGTAATCCGGGAAGTGCGTTGCATCCGTTCTCCCGCATTTTTTCTTCCAGTTGTGCGCCATTCAGACAATACAATTCCTCAGGATGGTTGGGAGACCAGAGCTGCAGGGGAATGGTATCGCTTTGGAACACCAGCAGGGAATCAGTCCGGAAGCCCCGTCCCGTACCGATCCATTCGGTCACCCGGTCCGTTTCCGACCCCGAATCCGTAGTCAGGGTGGCGATGACCCGATGCAGGACCGGATCCCGGGGCGACCAGGCCGACAGGCCGGTCGGTTCGAAATCAAAGACAAACTCACTTTCCTGCTTGTGGGCCAGGGGGAAGTCCATTCGGGCCGAATCCGTGGCCAGGAGGGATCCGTCCGGGGCAAGAAGCCGGAGGGTCACCCAGACCCTTTCCGCCTGGGTGGTTCCCTCGTTCCTCACGTACACATGGTGACGGAGCAACTCTGTTCCAGGCTCCGGACCAGGGTAGGAACGGATGTACAGGTCCCTGATGTGCAGGTTGTTGATCCGAAGGAGCCAGGCTTCGGGGCAGAAGTCATTGCCGGATCCTTTCGGAGAACGGATTTCCAGAAGGTTCGTCCCCGGTTGAAGAAAGGGGCCGAGGTGGATGTTCCAGTGGTCACGCCGTTCCGGAATGAGCCCCAGGAGGAAGCCGTTGATGCGCACTTCCTCTCCCCCCCGCATGCCTTCCAGATGAAGGACCGTGTGGAGATCCGCCCCTGCTTCCCAGGCCGTGATTTGCCAGGTCCGGAGTGGGTCCCCGGGCTGATTCGCCGGGGATGGCAGCCGGAACATGGTTTCTTCGGATCGTTCCCATGCAACCGGGGAGGGTTCGATCAGTGGGCTTGGGCTTTCCTGCGCTCCTGCACCGATGGAGTTGAGGAAAAGGCCAAGGGCGAAGCAGAGTGGAAATCTCTTCATGGTCTACGGATTATCATTCAAAGATAGGAAGTCCCGCGGGAATTAATCCCTATCTTTAGTCCGGATCGAACAACCTCAACCAGGAAACCTGCAGCATGAATCTGGATAAAAAACCCTTTGGTACCCTGCCGGACGGCCGGAAAATCGAATGTTACACCCTGTTCAATTCCCGGGGCATGGAGGTGGACATCCTACCCTACGGAGCCACCATTTCTGCAATCCGGTTCCCGGACAAGAACCACGAACCCGGCGACGTGGTCCTGGGCTTCGATTCCCTGGACGGATACCTGGGCGATCATCCCTACCTGGGATGCATGGTGGGACGATACTGCAACCGCATCGGCGGGGCCCGTTTCGACATCGACGGACATGTGTACCGGCTCGCGGCCAATGAGGGCAGGAACCAACTGCACGGCGGATCCGAGGGGTTCCACCGGAAGCCGTGGACACCCTTCCCGGAGAGAACCCCGGAACAGGTCGGGCTGAAACTGGCCTGGGAGAGTACCGATGGCGACCAGGGGTTTCCCGGAACCTTGCTGGTGGAGGTGGAATACACCCTCAACGATCGGAACGAGCTGGGCATCGCCTGCCGCGCCAAAACGGACAAACCGACCCACGTGAACCTGACCAACCACAGCTATTTCAACCTGAGCGGCGGTGCGGGGGACATTCTGGATCACGAATTGTTTCTGGATGCGGACCGGTACACCGAGCTGGACAAGGAAAACATTCCCACGGGACGAATCCTCCCCGTTGAGGACACTCCTTTCGATTTCCGGATCAGCAAGGCGATCGGCCAGGACCTGGACAAGGTGGCTCCGGGGTATGACATCAATTATGTGTGTGCCATGGAAACGCGGGATCTGACCCGGATCGCGGCGTTGCACGATCCCCGTTCCGGGCGAACAATGGAGGTGCTGACCACCCTTCCGGGTGTGCAGCTGTACACAGCCAATTACGTGAAGGACCTGCTTGGAAAAGGGCGGGTCCACCAGGCGCACAGCGCCGTTTGTCTTGAAACCCAGTACTTCCCCGACAGTCCCAACCAGGGCGGGTTTCCTTCCACGCTCCTTCGGCCGGGCGACCTGTACGACCACCAGACCGTCTACCGCTTTTCCGTGTAAGTTGTCCGATCCGTGATGAGGCAAACTCGCAGACCCATCCTGACCCTTTGTTCCGGCCGGTGCCCTTCCACCGGCATCCTGCCGCTGATTCTTGGATTTCTCGGGTGCATCGGATTTGGGACCGTTCTCCGGGCCCAGACCTCCCCGGCGGTCGCAACGGCAAAAGAAACCTATGAGAATCCGTTGACCCATCAGGGTTTGTCCGATTACGACATCCGATCCTACGACCTCCGACTCCATGTGACCAACAAAAACACATGGATCGAGGGGGAGGCGGAAATCCGGATGGACGCGCTGGTTTCACTGGATACTGTCGTTCTTGAGTTGCAGGATGCCCTGCATGTGGATGGGGCCTTCTGGTCGGCCAAGGAGGACGAAGGTCCGGAGGAGGCCGTGCGGGGCGTCCGCCACCGGGAGAATGCGTTGATCCTTCCTTTGGGCAGGCAGGTACAGGCGGGGGAGGGCATCCGGCTCCGGATCGTCTATGCTGGCGAAGCCGGGCAGGGCCGGGGCTTCTTTTCCGGAGTTTCCCGTCGGGAGGATTCCCGCTACGGTTTCGATGTGACCTACTCCCTGTCCCAGCCGAACAACGCCCGGGACTGGTTTCCGGCGAAGCAGGTCCTTTCGGATAAAATCGATTCGGTGTCGATGCGGATCCGGTGCGACAAAAACCTGATGGCCGCCTCCAACGGTCGACTCGTCGGCATCGATTCCCTGAACCGGAGCGACCGGGAATTTCATTGGAAGACCCACTACTCCATGGCCTATTACCTGATGTTTTTTGCCGTGGCCGATTACCGGGACCTGTCCTTCCGGGCTCCCCTGGGCAACGGGAGGGATTCGGTGCTGGTTCAGAACTTCATTTATGACCTGGATGAGGTGGAGGAGGAGCAGGGGAAGGACATCCGGGCCACGGCCGACCTGATCCGCCTGTTTTCCGAAACCCTGGGCCCCTATCCTTTCGAGGAGGAGAAATACGGCCATGCCATGGCCCCCCTCGGAGGCGGCATGGAACACCAGACCATGACCACCATCGAGAATTTTGACTTTTTCCTGGTGGCCCATGAGCTGGCCCACCAGTGGTTCGGTGACCTGGTAACCTGCAGCAACTGGCAGGACATCTGGATCAACGAGGGATTTGCGTCCTACATGGAGTATGTGGCGGCGATGGAATTGCAGGGGTCCGAGTCGGCAGAGCGATGGATGAACCAGGCCATGTCGGCAGCCGGTGCCAGAAGAAGGGGCAGTCTCTATGTCCCTGCTTCAGCGGTGGAGAACACCTGGCGGTTGTTTGATCACGGCCTGTCCTACAAGAAGGGGGCGGTGTTGTTGCACATGATCCGGCACTGGCTCGAGGACGACGAACTCTTTTTCCGGATCCTTCGGCTTCATCTGGAGGAACACCGGGGGGCAGTGGCCGACGGAGAGGATTTCCGAAGGATCCTTGAGCGGGAAAGCGGGATGGACTTCTCCGATTTTTTCACCCAGTGGTACTACGGGGAAGGATATCCCCGCTTCGATGTGCGCTGGACGCAGGAGGAAAGCATGCTTGTCCTGGAGGTGGCCCAGGAAGGCACGGCCCCGGACCGGACGCCCGTTTTTTCCACCTGTGCCGACATGGAACTCAGGTTCACCGACGGTACCACAGAACGCAAAAGAATCTGGGTGAACCGGTCCGTGCACCAGCTTCGGTTTCCCGTGAATGGTCCCGTCGTGAATCTGGTATTCGATCCCGACGGCTGGTTGTTGCATGAAGCCACCGTCAACGAGATCTCCTCCGGAACAGGGGAGCCGATGCCTGAAGCTCTTGAATGAAACCATTGAACAGACATAGCCCATGAAAACAAATCTGACCCTGCTGACGATCCTTGCCTCCATCCTTTGGGGCTGCGGCAACGGTGCCAATCCACCGTATGAAGACACCGCCCTATCCTTTGAAGAACGGGCGGCGGATCTGGTGTCCCGCATGACCCTGGAGGAAAAAGTGAGCCAATTGACCTACACGGCAGCCGCGGTGGAGCGTTTTGGCATTCCCGAGTACAACTGGTGGAATGAAGGACTGCACGGTGTGGCTCGGGCCGGAAAGGCCACGGTGTTTCCCCAGGCCATTGGCATGGCGGCCACCTTCGACCGGCAGATGATGCATGACATGGCGGATGTCACCTCCACGGAAGCCAGGGCCAAATACAACGGATTCGTGGCGCGCGACAAGCGGGGGATTTACCAGGGCCTCACCTTCTGGTCGCCCAACATCAACATCTTCCGGGATCCCCGCTGGGGCCGGGGGCATGAAACCTACGGAGAGGATCCCTACCTCACCGGTGAAATGGCCGTCGAGTTCATCCGTGGACTGCAAGGGGAGGATCCGCGGTACCTGAAAACGGTTGCCACGGCCAAACATTACGTGGTGCACAGCGGCCCGGAGCCTGGACGTCACAGTTTCAATGCGGTTGTCAGCGAACGGGATTTCCGGGATACCTACCTGCCCGCTTTCCGCCAGAGTGTGATGGAAGGCGGAGCCTGGTCGGTCATGTGTGCATACAACCGGACCCAGGGGGAACCCTGTTGCGGAAGTTCGCATCTGCTGGGCGACATCCTCCGGGGGGAGCTGGGTTTTCCGGGCTACGTGGTGTCGGATTGCGGCGCCATCTATGATTTTCACTGGGGGCACAAGGTGGTGGCCGATGCAATCGAAGCCTCTGCCCTTGGTTTGATGTCGGGCACGGACCTCAATTGCGGCGACCAGTATCCGGCCCTCGTGGCCGCTGTGGAACAGGGACTTGTCCCGGAGGCCGATGTGGATACGGCGGTGACCCGGCTGATGGTGGCCCGCATGAAACTTGGGATGTTCGATCCGTCCGGGATGGTTCCCTGGTCGGATCTGGGTCCCGGATCCATTGCCAGCAAGGAGCACCGGAAGGTGGCCCTTGACATGGCCCGGAAATCCATGGTTCTGTTGAAGAACGACCGCAATCAGCTGCCCCTGGACCCGTCCCGGGGGAAGATTGCCGTGATCGGTCCCAACGCCGACAATGCGTATGTTCAATACGGAAACTACAATGGAACCGCTGCGGAACCCGTCAGTGTCCTGGACGGCATCCTTCAGGCGGTGGGGGACAGCAGCCGGGTGCGTTTTGCCCTGGGAAGCCCACATCACGAAGGCATGCCCTATCTGGTGCCCGTGCCGCCCCAGGTTCTTTTTCAGGATCCCTCCAAATTTCCCTACGGGCTGCTGGCTCGCTATTACCGGAACACGGATGCCACCGGAGACCCGGTGTTTGAACGTTCCGAGAGCCGGCTCGACGTGCACTGGTGGGACGGTGAGCCCCCGGTGGAGGGATTGACGGACGATGCCTATTCCGTCACCTGGGATGGCTACCTCATCCCCCGGCGGAGCGGGACCCATGCCCTGGGCGTGTATGGAAAATACGTGACCCTGGTGGTGGACGGGGATACCCTGATCCGCATGCACAACGAACACCATCCGGTGAAAACGTTTGAAAACGTGAATCTTGTTGCCGGGAAGAGCTATGCGGTCAAAGTGATCATGGCCGATTTGCAGGGCGATGCCGATTGCAGCCTTCACTGGCAGGAACCGGATGTGCCGTTGATGGAGGAAGCGCTGCAGGTCGCCTCCTGGGCCGACCAGATCGTGCTGGTGGTCGGACTGACGGCCCGCCTCGAGGGGGAGGAAATGCGCGGACTGGAACTGGACGGATTCAGCGGGGGAGACCGGACCAGCCTGGACTTGCCCGATGTTCAGCGCCGGTTGATCCGTCGTCTCCTGGCCACGGGCAAACCGGTGACCCTGGTGCTGATGAGCGGCTCTGCGGTGTCCCTGAAAGAAGATGACCTCCGGCCCGGGGCCATTCTCCAGGCCTGGTATGGCGGTGAAACGGCGGGACAGGCTGTGGCGGACGTACTGTTCGGCGGATACAATCCGGCCGGACGTCTGCCGGTGACCTTTTACCGGTCGGTGGAGGATCTGCCACCGTTCGGGGAATACGGGATGGACGGGCGGACCTACCGCTATTTTGAAGGCGATGTGTTGTATCCCTTTGGATATGGACTGAGCTACACCACCTTTTCCTACAACAACCTGCTGCTTGAGAAATCGGAAATGGGCACAGACCAGAGCATCCTGGTGAGCGTGGAGGTGACGAACACCGGATCCCGCGACGGAGAAGAAGTCATCCAAATGTATCTGCGCGGACCGGAGGGGGATTCCGGGGCTCCGCTACGGAGCCTCAAAGGGTTTGAACGGATCCGGATCAAGGCCGGACAGCGGGTGGTGGTTACCCTGCCGCTGGGTCCCCAGGAGCTGGAACGGTTCGACGAGGAGCGGGGGGAATACAGGGTGTTCCCGGGAGAGTATGAAGTCATGGTCGGTCCTTCCTCCGATCCATCCGCGCTGAAAGGGGTCAAACTGCGCGTTGGTTCCTAGGAATGGACGCGCTTCGTGCGAAAATGCTTATTTTTGGCCCATGCCGAAATCAAGAGACCTGGTCTTTCTGCTGCCTGCCGCGCTGGTGATCCTGGGGGGCGGGGTTTTGTCCATCGTGTCGAACCGGGAAGCGATTCATCTGGTCATCAACGGCTGGAACAATCCCGTTGTGGATTTTCTGTTCCGCTGGTGGACCTATCTGGGCGACGGTGTCTGGGCTGGGGTGCTGGCGCTGGCCTTTTTGTTGTACCGGGTGCGGTACGGCCTCATCCTTTTTTCCGCCTACGCTCTGTCCGGGCTGCTTGCCCAGCTCCTGAAACACGTCTTCTTTTCCGACATGCCCCGTCCGGCCAAATATTTCGAATTGGCCGGAAAACCGGAAGCCCTTCACCTGGTACCCGGTGTCCGCCTGTATGACTGGCACAGTTTCCCGTCCGGACATACGGCCACCGCTTTCGGGGTGTTTTTTGCCCTTTCGCTCCTGGTACGGGACAATCGAATAAAAATCCTGTGTTTCATCCTGGCGGCCGGGGTGGGTTGGTCGCGCATGGTTCTCTCCCAGCATTTCCTCATGGATGTAACGGCCGGAGCCTTCCTTGGACTGTCGGGCGGGTACGTCTCCTGGCGGTGGCTGCATGCAAAAACCGCTCCCTGGATGGACAAATCCCTCATCAAGATTGTATTTTCATGAAAGCCAACCATCGAGCCGCCCTGGTGTATGTGGGCATCATCGCCTTTACGGTGTTGTTTTTTCCCCCCTTCCTGGGTTCCGTGCATCTCTTCGACTGGGATGAGATCAATTTCGCGGAATCGGCCCGTGAAATGATCAAAACCGGGGATTATGTCACCGTGCAGATCGATTACGAACCTTTCTGGGAGAAGCCTCCCCTGTTTTTCTGGTTGCAGGTATTGTCCATGAAGCTCTTCGGCATCGGGGAGTTTGCCGCCAGATTTCCCAATTTCATTTGCGGCATTGCGTCCCTGGTCCTCCTGTATTTCCTGGGACGGCAGTTGTACGGTCACCGGTTCGGCCTGCTCTGGATCCTGTCCTACGGGTCGGCCATCCTCCCGTTTTTTTACTTCAAATCGGGGATCATCGACCCCTGGTTCAACCTGTTCATTTTCATGGGAGTGGCCTGGTTTGTCTTCTACCTGGATCCGGCCCGGGTCCGGCACCGGATCCGGAATGTGGTTCTCTCGGCCTTCTTCCTGGGATTGGCCGTGCTGACCAAGGGCCCTGTGGCCATTCTGATCTTTGTCCTTTGTTTCGTGGCGTTCCTGGGGATCCGGAAGTTTCGGATCGATACGAAGGCCTCCCACGTCCTCCTCTTCACGACCGTTCTGGCCCTCACCGGAGGCACCTGGTTCCTTCTGCAGGTTCTCCATGGAAACAGCCACATCCTCCGGGATTTCATCCAATACCAGATCCGCCTGTTTTCGACGGGCGATGCGGGTCACAGCGGCTTTTTCGCCTACCACTTCGTGGTGGTTCTCCTGGGGGTTTTTCCGGCATCCATCCTGGCCATGCGCAGTTTCACAAAGAAATCCGAAACCACCGAATTGCAAAAATTGTTCCGGCAATGGATGTACATGTTGCTCTGGGTGGTTCTGATCCTGTTCTCCATCGTCAAAACCAAGATCCTGCACTACAGCAGCCTCACCTATTTCCCATTGACCTTTCTCGCCGCCTGGGTGTGGGAGAAATGGCTCGACCGGAAAATTGA
The DNA here is from genome assembly GCA_041393235.1 of Bacteroidales bacterium. Taxonomy (GTDB): domain Bacteria; phylum Bacteroidota; class Bacteroidia; order Bacteroidales. Next base: position 81,524 of record JAWKKO010000005.1, on the reverse strand, counting down.
AATCGGACGGTGGCAGGTGGCCCTGATTCTGCTCATCGGGATCGTGTACGGCGGACTGAGCGCGGGACTCTCCCTGGCGGCCACCCACGTGGATTGGTTGCAGGCAAGGAACTTCGCCTTCCTGGATCCCTTTGCCCGGGCCGCCCTGGAAGCCCGTGTCCACTGGAGCGGGACGGAATGGTTCATCGGGGTTGTCTTCTTTCTGGGGGTCGCATTTTCTGCCATCCAGATTTTGCGGCGCAATCCCTCGGGCATGCTGGTGCTTCACCTGATCAGCCTTCTGTTCGTCACCTCTTCCATCTATCTTTTTACCGACCGGATCGAAGGATACAGCCAGCGGGCGGCGATCAAGTTTTACGAAGGGCTTCAAGGACAGGATGTGTATGTGAACACGCTGGGATTCAAAAGCTATGCCCAGCTCTATTATTTTGACAAGCCGCCGACGGAAGATGGCGAGGACGACAGCGTGCAGACCTTGCTGGATCAACCGGTGCGAAAGGATGCCTATTTTGTAATGAAAGTAAACAAGAAAGAGAGATACCTGGAGGAATATCCGGAGCTGGAAGTGCTTTATGAACAGAACGGGTATGTATTCACGGTAAAAAGAGCCGGACTGGAACATGATCAATGACAAAACAATTGCCATCGTACTTCCCGCATACAATGCGGCCCTGACCCTGGAACAAACGTACCGGGAAATTCCCTTTGACATTGTGGACCATGTGATTCTGGTGGACGACCTGAGCCGGGACGACACGGTGAAGGTGGCCCGCGACCTGGGCATCCGGCACATCGTCCGGCATGAAACCAACCTCGGATACGGGGGGAACCAGAAGAGTTGCTACCGGAAAGCCCTGGAGCTGGAGGCCGACATCGTGGTCATGCTGCACCCCGACTACCAGTACACCCCCAAGCTGATCCACTCCATGTGCTACCTCATTGCCAACGGCGTGTACGAGGTGGTGCTGGGGTCCCGGATCCTGGGCAAGGGAGCCCGCAAGGGAGGAATGCCCCTGTACAAGTACATCGCCAACCGCCTTCTCACCCTGGGACAGAATGTCCTGATGGGACAAAAGCTGTCCGAATACCACACGGGTTACCGGGCCTTTTCGGCGAATGTGCTCCGGGGCATCGCTTTTGATGCAAATTCAGACGATTTCGTGTTTGACAACCAGATGCTGGCGCAGATCTTTTTCGCCGGGTACGACATTGCGGAGATCACCTGCCCCACACGCTATTTTGAGGAAGCATCGTCCATCAATTTCCGCCGGAGCTCGAAATACGGCCTGGGTGTCATCGGCGTATCCATCCGCTACCGGTTGCAAAAATGGGGGTTGGGCCGTTTCCGGATCTTCAGGACAGTCCCCGGTGCGTGAAATCCATACCCGGGTCGGGCGGATCCGGAAGGTGGACTTTTCCTAGGGTACGGATCGCACGATCCGGGCCGGGACCCCGGCCACCACGGCATTGTCAGGGACATCTTTCGTGACCACGGCTCCGGCCGCCACCACGGCATTTTCTCCCACGGTGACCCCCGCCAGGATGGTTGCCTGCGCCCCGATCCAGACATTCTGTTTGATCCGCACAGGAGCCACGTCAAGGATTTGGCGTTTCAACGGATCCAGGGGATGTCCTTCGGATGCGATGTGGACTCCCGGTCCGATGAGAACATGGTCCTCGATGGTGATCCCACCCAGGTCGAGAAAGGAACACCCGTGGTTGATGAACACATTGCGGCCGATGTCCGTGAATCCGCCGTAGTTGGTGTGAAACGGAGTGAAAATGGTGGACGTGGGATCCAATTCCTTGCCGAAGATTTCACCGAGCAGCCGGCGGATCCTGTCCCGGTCCGGGCAGGCATTCAATTCGGCGGAAAGCCGGAGTGTGCGGTCCACCGCTTCGTGCAGGGCACCATATTGGGGATCGTCGAAGGGAACGGACTCGCCGGCCCGAAGTCGTTGAAATATGTCCATGTTCTCAGGTTTCCAGGTTCCGGAGCACTTTTGGGCTGCTTCCCGTCATCCGTTTGAAAAAGTTGTTAAAATAAGAGGGGTATTGGAATCCAAGGGCATAGGCCACATCGGAGATGTTCCAGTCGGTGTGCTTCAGGATGGCCCTGGCCTCCTTGGTCATGCGCCCTGCGATATGTTCGCTTGTCGACCGGCCGGTGGTCTCCTTGAGGGAGCGGTTGAGGTGGTTGACATGAACGGACAGAACCCGGGCATAATCCTGGGGCGTCCGGAGCTTCAGGGGCTGGTCGATGCGTTCGACGGGGAACTGCCGTTCCAGCAACTCCAGGAACACGTTGGTGATTCGCATGGCTGCATTCTTTTCCGGGAGGGAGGGGTGGGACGGGCTCATCTTCAGGGCTTCGTGGACGATCAGGTGGATGTAATTCCGGATGAGTTCGTCTTTGAAGGGATAAGCAGTCGTTTGTTCCTCGATCATTTTTTCAAACACCCCGTTGAGGAACTGCCGTTGCGAAAGAGACAGGGACAGGATGGGCGTGCCCCCGAAACGGAAGAGGGGGGATTGTTGCAGGCTTTCGGAGCGTTCCGACGGTTTCATGAAATCTTCGGAAAACAGGCAGGTGTACCCCTCATACGTCCGGCTCAGGGTCTCCCAGGAATAGGGGATGTCGGGATTTCCGAAAAAAAGGACGGTGCCATCGGTCTCATAGCTCCGGTCGGCGTAATGGATGTTGCTTTTCCCCGTGGTGAGGCAAATCTTATAGAAATCCTTCCGACTGTACACCAGGGGGGTGCGGGAGGAATCGTCCAGTCGATAGACTTTGAATCCTTTTAATTTCAATTCATTGTTAAAATCCGACAGGGATCGCTCAGCTTTGGACTCCATGGTGCGAAGATAAGAAATTCAAACAATTTTCAGACTTGTATTCGGGTGACGAAATCCATGAAAAATGGACCGATGCGGCGAACCGAAAGGAAAGCAAGCGTAAAAACACCCACTTCGCGAATTCGGTTTATCCCGGGGAGCGGAACGCGAAAAACTTGGTTCGTCAGAGAAGGACAACCGAGCCCAACCTTGCGCTTTCGTATCCGGCTTCGATGATGCGGATCACATCCCGCGCCTGTTCCGGCGTCACGGCAAGATCACCCCCGTGCCGGATCGTCTGGTAGATGTTTTCATAATAGGCCATGTAATCCCCGGGCAGGGTCGGGTAGGGTCCGATCCGTTCCTTCCCGTCCGCTTCGGTGTTGATTTTTCCGGGGGCATCTTTGGGGGCGATGCCCCAGCCCGTCGTTCCCGGTTGTTTGCCTGCATTCAGATCGGCTTCCTGGGGATCGGTGCCCCATTTCACATAGCTGCCCAGGGTGCCATGGAGGATGAACCGGGGACCGGGTTCCCGGACCAGGTAGCTGCTTCGAAGGAGGCATTTGAAGTCCGGGTAGTGAAGGAACAAATCGTAGCTGTCGTCGTGAGGCTCCATCCCGGAGACGGCGGACATCGCAGAACAGCCGGTCGGGCATGCCGAACAATTGGAGTGCCTGGTCGATGAGGTGGGATCCCAGGTTGTACAGGGTTCCGGTGCCGGTGGACTGGTCCTTCCAGGAGGGCTTGATGAAGTTCCGGTAGCGGTCGAAATGGGATTCAAAGTCCACCAGCCGTCCCAGTGTGCCGCTTTCCAGGACCTGCCGCACCGTCAGGAAATCGCCGTCCCACCGGCGGTTTTGAAAAACGGAGAGGATGCGTCCCGTTTCCCAGCCACCCGGATGAGCTCGTCGGCTTCGGAAGATTTCAGGGTGAAGGGCTTTTCCACCACCACGTGCTTCCCGGCACGCATGGCCCGGGAGCACATGTCGGTGTGCAGGTGGTCGGGGGTATTCACCACCACCAGTTCGATGTCCGGATCTTCCAGGATGGACCGGAAATCGCGGACCAGGAACGATCCAGGGTGTTTCCCTTCAGAATGGCTGTGCGTCCTTTCCAGGATCTTCGTAATTTTAAACCCGGGATGGGTTTCCGAAACGGACCGTGAAACACCCGGCCCGACATGCCATAGGAGGCCAAAGCGACGGAAATGGGATTCATGAGAAAAACGTTGGTTTCGAAAAGTAGAAAAAATCCGGCAATAAGACGCCTGGTGTTTCTGGTTCTGTCCCTCGTTCTGGGATCCTGTTCCTACCGGTTTATCCCGCTGCCTGCGATCACCCCCTTCCCGGTGCCCTCCGACCGGTTCGCATCCTGGATCCGGCCGTCCGGGAAACCTCCGGGCTTTTGCTGGCGGGAGACACGCTCTGGACCCACAACGACAGCGGGGGAGCCCCCAGCCTGTTCGGACTGGATCCGGAAACCGGAAACGTACTTCAAATCTGTCCGGTCGATGGAGCCCGGAACCGGGATTGGGAGGCATTGGCGGCGGACGACCATCATGTGTACGTGGGGGATCTAGGGAACAACGCCGGGGTCCGCGACACCGTGGAGATTTTGATTCTCCGCCGACCTGAGCCGGGCGATCCCGAACCCTGTTTCCAATGGGAAGGATCAATTCAGGTGATCCATTCCAAGCCGTTGGAAACCAATGGAAAAGGTTGGTCCAATCGGGATTGTGAGGCCCTGCTGGCCTGGGAGGATTCCCTCTATTTGTTTTCCAAGGACTGGGTGCACCGGACCACCGATGTGTATGTGCTGCCCGCCACGCCGGGAACCTATGTGGCGGAAGCAGCCCGTTCCTATCGGATCGATTTTCTGGTCACGGGAGCCGATCTATCGGAGACCCGGCGGGAGGTGGTGCTGGTGGGATACAAGCACTATGCTCCGGTGGTGGCCGTGTACCGCTTCGGAGCCACGCCCGCCGACCTGGCCTGTGGCGGCCGGGCCCGGGTGTATCCCGGAAAATGGGGCCGGCAGGTGGAGGGAATCGCCTACCGGAACGATACCTCCTGTTACGTGAGCTCGGAGAAAGCCCTCCACAACCAGAGTCTGTTTCTTCTTCACCTGGCCCCCGCACCGGCTCCGGGACCCGCTCCCCTCCGGTAGCACTCGATGCTTTTCACTACCTTTGTCCGAAATTGGAGAGCCGATGATAAAACAGGGAGACGTTTTTGAGGGAGGGGAGAAACTACCCCTTGTGGAGGAGTTTTACACCGTGCAAGGGGAAGGTTTTCACACGGGGAAAGCAGCCTATTTCATCCGGGTGGGCGGGTGCGATGTGGGGTGCAGCTGGTGCGATACGAAGTTTTCCTGGAATCCTTCCCTTCATCCCGTGGTGCCCGTGACCGACATCGTGGATCATGCCCTGACGGCGGAGGCCAGGTCCGTTGTGGTGACGGGCGGAGAACCCCTCATGGCCCCCCTGGGCCCCCTGACCCGCCGGCTGAAGGACGCGGGGGTGGAGACCTTCCTGGAAACCAGCGGTGCCTATCCCCTCAACGGAGAGTGGGATTGGATCTGCCTTTCGCCCAAGAGAGATGCCCCCCCTGTACCAGCCATCTACAAGCACGCCCATGAACTCAAAGTGATCATCCAGCACGAGGAGGATTTCCTGTGGGCCGAAGAGCAGGCTACCCGGGTGGGAGACGCCTGCTTCCTCTATCTCCAGCCGGAATGGAGCCGGCGCGACATCATGATTCCCCGGATCATCGCCTACGTGAAACACAACCCCAGGTGGATGATTTCCCTGCAGGCCCACAAATACATGCGAATTCCGTAAGTTTGTTTTTCATCGAAGCGACAAAGAAAAGCCATGAAATCCTTTGCTCCCCTTCTGATTCTCGGGCTGCTCCTCGGGTCGGCCGGCTTGCAAGCCCAGAACTACCACACCGAATCCAAGCGGGCGATCAAGAAATTCGAAGAAGCCCGATCTTATTTCCAGATCCGGGAGGATGACATGGCCGAACAGGCTCTCCGGGAGGCAATCTCCGCCGACAATGCCTTTGTGGAGGCCTACCAGATGCTGGCGCAGCTGTGCTATGACCAGGGTCGGACCCGGGAGGCGGTGGGCTATTTCGGCGTGTCGCTGGAAATTGATCCGGTGGGGAACCCGGAAGGGTACCGGATCCTGGCGGGCCTCACCCTTGAATTGGGAGAATATGAAAAAAGCCTGTCCCTGCTCGATACCTACTTTGCCTTTCCTTCGGAGAGGACCAGAAACCGGGAAGGAGCGGAACGCATCCGGGAGAAATGCCGGTTTGCCCTGGAAGCCATGAAACACCCGGTTCCCTTCCGACCGGAAAACCTGGGCATCGGGATCAACAGCAAATACAATGAATACTGGCCCTGTTTGTCGGTGGACGAACAAACCCTCATGTTCACGGTCATGCTCCCCCGGGTCCCGGAGCGGGGGATGGACCCGAGAAACCTGCACGAGGACTTTTTTGTGGCCCGCAAATCGGGCACCGAATGGGGCATTAGGAACAATGCGGGTCCCCCCCTGAACACCCTGGACAACGAAGGCGCCCACAGCATGACGGCGGATGGCAAATATCTTTATTTCACCGCCTGCAACCGGCGCGATGGCAAGGGGCAATGCGACATTTACCTGTCCCGGCTGGTGAACGGCCGGTGGAGTGCCCCGGTGAACCTGGGTTCGCCCGTCAATTCAGGCAACAGCGAAAAACACCCCACGGTGTCGGCCGACGGCCGGATCCTGTATTTTGCCTCCGACCGTCCCGGCGGAAAAGGGGGCTATGACCTCTGGATGTCGGTGAAGCAGGAGGGACGATGGACCGCGCCCGTGAACCTGGGAGATTCCATCAACACCCCGGACATGGAGCAATCCCCTTTCATCCATCCCGACCAGCATTCGCTGTATTTTTCTTCCTCTGGTTGGCCCGGCATGGGGCAGGGCGACCTCTTTCTGGCCCGCAGGAAAGGGGATGGCACCTGGTCCGCTCCCCGGAACCTTGGCTACCCCATCAACACCTTCTCCAACGAAATCGGACTGTCGGTCAATGCCCGGGGCGACCGGGCCTATTTTGCCTCGGACCGGGGAAGCGGAACCGATACGGACATTTATACCTTCGAACTTCCGCCGGCGGTGAAGCCGGTGCTGGTATCCTACATGACCGGCCGGACCTACGATGCACGAAGCATGAAGGGTGTTGTCTCGGTGATCCAACTCATCGATCTGGCAACGGAGGAAACGGTCATGGAGATGGAATCGGCCGAAGGGGAAGGGGATTTTCTGTTTCCCCTGCCCACCGACCGGGATTATGCCCTCAACGTATCGGCCGGCGGCTATTTGTTTTACTCGGAGAACTTCACGTTTTCGGGTCAGCACGGGCAGAACGATCCCCTTCGCCGCGACATTCCACTCGACCGGGTGGAAGTGGGCCGCGCGGTGGTCCTGAACAACATCTTTTTTGAGGTGGATTCCCATGAACTCCTTCCCACCTCCGTGGCCGAGCTGCACAAAATCCTGGCCTTCCTGCAGGGAAATCCGGGCATCCGGGTGGAAATCGGAGGTCACACCGACAACACGGGATCGGCCGCCCACAACCAGACCCTTTCGGAGGCCAGGGCACGGGCGGTGGTGGACTTCCTGACCGGGAAGGGCATCCAATCCCCGAGGCTCGAGTACAAAGGCTACGCAGACCGGGTACCGGTGGCTGACAACACAACGGAGGAAGGTCGGGCACACAACCGGCGGACCGAACTCAAGATCGTGGGGTCCGCGGAGCAGGGAGATGTGGAATCGCCCTGAAAGTGTATCTTTGGTGCAACATGGGAAAATTCAAGATCATCTTTCACGAGATTCCGGATTATCTGAAGGACCGGACGACGGTCATTTCCCAGGTGATGTTCGTTTCCATTTTCGCCCTGGTTTTCATCAACATCTATTCCCCATTCAATGTCTCCTACTGGTTTGAACTGGGGCGGGTCGAATTTTTCTTTTATTCCAGCGTTCTCATTCTGTCCGGAATGCTCTTCGTGCTGATCAGCAAGCTGCTGTTCGTTCGGCTGGTGAACCGGCTCCGGTTTACTTACCTGCTCTTCGGATTGTGGCATGTGGGGGAGATCCTGCTGGTCTCTGCGGCCTATCTGGTGGTGGACCTGTATTTTCTCAAATCGGAGGCGGATCTGGTGGAACGATTTCTGGGACTCCTGCTCATCACCGGATTCGTGCTGGCCATTCCCTATGCTCTTTCCTGGCTCTGGCTTTCCCTTCGCGACAAGAGGGAACGGCTCGATGACCTCACCCAGCATGCGTCGGTGGAATTCAAAGAGCGGAAGATGGTTACCTTTCGGGACGAAACAGGAAAGCTCCGTTTTTCCATCAAGTCGAGGGACATCCTGTATGTGGAATCCACCGACAACTATGTCACCGTTTACATCAATGAGGAAGGGAAGATGAAGAAGGTCATGCTCCGGAACACCATGAAGCGTCTCGAAAAAGAGCTGGAAGGAACCCTGATCCAGCGATGCCACAGGTCGTTTATGGTGAATTTTGAGAACATCAAGCTGGTGAAGCTGGTCAGCACGAGCCTGTACATCTACCTGGACTTCGTCCCCGAAATCAAGCTCCCCGTTTCCCGCACCTACGCCGAACACGTCCATGAATTTCTGAACCGGGTTTCGGTTTGACGTCCATGGACCATCTTTTTCCAATTTTTCTTCGGTGAAAGCGGGCATTTTTCTACCTTGGTGCCTCTCATCTCAAATCCCGGAACCATGAACACACGACACATCGCCACCCTGCTCTGCCTGATGCTGCTGGGTACCGGCGTTTCCTCCCTTTCGGCGCAGAAAAATCAGAAACCGGACGAAGGCTACCGTTTCACCATCCAGAAACAATGGCCGGCCACCCCGGTGAAGGACCAGCACCGGTCCGGCACGTGCTGGAGTTTTGCCACCACCAGTTTCATGGAATCCGAATTGTTGCGGACAGGGAAGGGGGAATACGATCTGTCAGAGATGTTTTTTGTGCGCAAAGCCTATGAAATGAAGGCGGACAAATATGTCCGGGTGCACGGAAAAGGCAACTTCGCCGCCGGCGGCCTGGCCATGGATGTCCTTCGCATCTGGCAGGAAGAAGGTGTCCTGACCAACGATGCCTATGACGGACTCACCCAGGGCGATTCCCTTCCAGTCCATGGGGAAATGGATGCGGTTCTTTCGGGATACATCGAGGAGGTGATCAAAAACCGGAACCGGACCCTGTCGCCGGTGTGGAAAAGCGGCTTTGCCTCTCTGATGGATGCCTACCTGGGGGAGGTTCCCGCCGAATTTTCCACCGGTGGGAAAACCTTTACGCCGAAAAGCTTTGCCTCCGACCTGGGATTGGATCCCGGGGACTATGTCGCTGTCGGATCCTTTACCCACCATCCGTTCTACAGCCCGTTCCTGCTGGAAATTCCTGACAACTGGATGTGGTCGGCCATCGAGAATGTGCCCCTGGACGACATGATGCGGGTGTTGGATGAAGCCCTGGCCAGGGGATACACGGTTTGCTGGGATGCCGACGTGGGGGAGAAGGGATACGACTGGAAGCGGGGCGTGGCCCTGTTGCCTTCCACCGAGATCGGGGATTTGAGCGGACTGGAACGGGCCCGGTGGGACGATCTGTCGGAATCGGAACAGCAGGAACTCTTCTATGATTTTTCGACCCGGAAAACCGAACGGTCGATCACCCAGGAAAACCGCCAGGAAGGGTTTGACAACTACCAGACCACCGACGATCACCTGATGCACATCACCGGATGGGCCACCGACCAGGATGGCAAAAAGTTTTATCTGGTGAAGAATTCCTGGGGAACCGGAAGCCACATCTACAAGGGCTACCATTATGTGTCCGAAACCTACATGAGGGGAAAAACCATTTTCTTTCTGGTTCACAAGGACGCCCTGCCCGGCGACCTGGCCGGGAAACTGGGGTTGTGACCGGCCCGGAACGGGGATTCTGGGTACACCGATTCTAAATAAGAGGATTTTCTCCCAAATGATTTGAAGGGATTGAAACCTTCCCGTATTTTCCTCCGTTGAAGGAAGAGAAACCGTCGGATTCCTGCGAGTCCGGCGGTTTGTTGAATGCCGGAAGGGCTCACGGGGGGATGCATCCCCGGTCGTGGTTCCGGACGGGACGAGAAACGGGCGTGCTGACATGGGTGACAAATTCCTGAAGACTTTTCTGCTGACCATCCTGATCGTGTTTTTCGGCCATTCCCCCACCGGGGAACAGGACCTGATGGCCGCCTTTGACAAAGTATTTCCCGAGCGGGCCCCCTTCGTGGGCCAGGGGGAGGACTGGGTCGATTCCCTTCTGCAGACCCTTGATCTGGAGGAAAAGATCGGGCAGATGATCATGGTGCAGGCCTATTCCAACCAGGGTGCGCTGCACGAACGGAACCTGGACCGGATGGTCCGGCGGAACCACATCGGTGGCGTGGCTTTCTTTCAGGGCGATCCCCTTTCCCAGGCCCGCATCACCAACCAGCTGCAGGAGAGCAGCGACGTGCCTCTGCTGGTGGCCATCGATGGAGAAAATGGCCTGGGGATGCGACTGGAAGGTTGCATCGTTTATCCCGACCAGATGATTCTTGGCGCCATTGCCAACGAAGCCCTGATTTACAACCTGGGACAGGACATGGCCCGGCAAATGAAGCGCCTGGGGGTGCACATGAACCTGGGACCGGTGGCCGATGTGAACCGGAATCCCGACAACCCGGTGATCCACACGCGATCCTTCGGGGAGAATGCCGGGGATGTGGCATTCAAGACCGTGGCCCTGATCCGGGGCATGCAGGACGAAGGCGTCCTGACCGTGGCCAAACATTTTCCGGGTCACGGCGATACGGGAACCGATTCCCACCGGGACCTCCCGCTGATTTCCGGCGACCGCGCCCGGCTCGATTCGATCGAGCTCCTTCCGTTCCAATCCGCCATTTTTGCCGGGATCACCGGGGTGATGACCGGGCATCTTTCAGTGCCGGCGCTGGATGCCCGGACCGACCGCCCGGCGACGTTTTCGGACAGCATCATCCTGGACCTGCTTCGCAACGAGATGGGATTCACGGGGCTCGTCGTCACCGATGCCCTGAACATGGGGGCCGTCAGTCAGGAATTTGAACCGGGGGAACGGGAGGTGGAAGCCGTCAAAGCTGGGAACGACATTCTCCTGATGCCATCCGATGTCCCCGAAGCCATTGCGGCCATCAAGCGGGCGGTGCGGAAAGGTGAGATTTCCGAGGAGCGGATCGATGCCAGCTGCCGGCGCATCCTGGAGGCAAAACACTGGTCCGGTGCGTGGCGTCGCGACCGGATCGAGACAAGGGACCTGCTGGCTGAACTGAACCGACCCTCGTACATGACGCACTACCGGAGACTGGCGGAAGCGTCTCTTACCCTGGTCCGGAACCGAAACAACACGCTGCCCCTGAAGGATCTGGATCACACGCACCTGGCAACGGTGACGGTGAGCAACGACGGAATGGCTGGAAACGGTGCTACGGCCGATCTCTATGTTCCGGGGACACATTTCACCATCGCCTCCACCGCCTCCCGGGCCGAATTCGATGCCCTTCGGCGGACGTTGTCGGAATTCAATACGCTGGTGGTGCAGATCTGGAACACCCGGGACCGGGCATCCCGGCAATATGGAATCAACGACGAGGTGGTTCGCTTCGTGGAAAACCTGGAGGGTCCCGGTCGCATGATCCTCAACCTGGCCGGCTATCCCTTTGTCCTGAACCGGTTCGGGAACCTCGACCGGATGGATGCCATCCTGTTGTCATACCGCGACGATTCCCTGTTTCAGGACAAGGCCATGCAGGGATTGTTCGGGGGAATCGCCCTGGAGGGCAGGGCATCGGTCAGCGGCGGTCGGTACGTGCAAGCAGGCGAGGGGCTGTCCCCGGGATCTCCGGTGCGGTTGTCCTACGGGGATCCCCTGGATGTGGGACTCGATCCGGACACCCTGCTGCAAATGGAACGAATCATCCGGGAGGCCATCGGCGAGAAAGCCATACCCGGATGCCAGCTGCTCGTGGCCCGCAAAGGCCGGGTGGTGTGGCACAAAGCCTATGGGTACCACGGGTACCGGGGACGCCGGGAAGTCCGTCTGGACGACATCTACGACCTGGCTTCCGTCACCAAGATATCCTCCACGCTGCCGGCATTGATGCGCCTGCACGACCAGGGCTTGTTTCATGAGGACTCCCTGTTGGGCAGTTACGGCGTGGTGCCGGATCATTCCAACAAGACTGGACTCCTCGTCCGGGAAATCCTCACCCACCAGTCGGGACTGGTGGCCTGGATTCCTTTTTATTATGAGACCATCGAGCCCCTGGATACCTCCCAGCGGCTGATCAGCAACCGCTGGAGCTACAGTCATCCCCTTCGCCTCGGGCGGGGCGCTTACGCCAATGGGAACGTGAAGTTTGCGGACAGTCTCTACCAGTGGAACTATGAACCGGATTACACGGTCCGGGTGGCCGACCACATGTATTTGCGGAACGATTACAGGGATACCATGTACCGGAGGATTTTCGATTCGGAGCTGCTTTCCCATGAGTACCGGTACAGCGATCTGAGCTTTCTCCTCATGCAATTGGTGGCGGAGAAACTCAGCGACACCCTGTTGTATCCGTACGTTCAGGAGGCGTTCTACGGTCCCCTCGGCGCCACCACGACGGGCTTCCTGCCCCTGGACCGCTTCCCCAGGGAACGGATCGTCCCCACGGAAAACGATTTGTTTTTCCGGCGGCAGTTGTTGCAGGGGCATGTGCATGATCCGGGTGCCGCCATGCTTGGTGGCGTGGCGGGGCATGCGGGCCTTTTTTCCAACGCAAACGACCTGGCCAAACTGATGCAGATGTATCTCAACGGGGGAACCTACGGGGGAGAGCGATTCATCCGCGAGGAAACCCTGGCCGAGTACACCGCCTGCCAATATTGCGAAGAGGGCAACCGGCGGGGCCTGGGATTCGACCGGTCCGTTCCGGAAGAAGATTCCGGACCGGCCTGCGACAGCGCCTCTCCCTCCTCGTACGGACACACGGGCTTCACCGGCACCATGGTCTGGATGGACCCGGAATGCGACCTTCTGTTCGTGTTCCTTTCAAACCGTGTCCATCCCGACCAGAGCAACGGGAAGCTCATCGACCACAACGTGCGCACCCGCATCCAGCAGGTCATTTACGATGCCCTGGTATCTGTTCCATAACACAGACCCCGCCTCATAACTTTGACAATTGTCATGCGGAATCGCCTGGCCGATTCACTACCTTTCGTTTTTCAATTGCATCAGACGTACACACATCATGAAGCCGACACACATTGAACACATTGGCATTGCCGTGCGCGACCTTGCGGAGGCGGTTGCATACTATGAGAAGGTTCTCGGACTCACCTGCTATGCCGTGGAAGAAGTGGCAGACCAAAAAGTGAAGACTGCGTTTTTCAAGGTGGGCGATACCAAGATCGAATTGCTGGAAAGCACCGACCCGGACGGTCCCATCGGGAAGTACATCGAGAAAAAGGGTCCGGGGATCCATCACCTGGCTTTTGCCATGGAAAATGTGAAGGATGCCCTGCAACACGCTGAAGAAGAGGGGGTGACCCTGATCGATAAGGAGCCCCGGAAGGGGGCGGAGGGATTGAAGATCGGTTTTCTTCATCCCAAGTCCACCTTCGGCGTTCTGACCGAATTTTGCGGCGATGAGTAGCCGGGAAAAAATCAAGACCCTCATCGAACTGCGGGAGAAAGCCCGCAGCGGGGGAGGGGAAAGCCGGATCGCCGCCCAGCATGCCAAAGGCAAGCACACGGCCCGGGAACGCATCCGCATCCTGCTGGATGAAGGCAGTTTCGAAGAATACGACATGTTTGTCACCCACCGGTCCCATGACTTCGGGCTGGAGGAGCAGCAATACCTGTCCGACGGGGTGGTCACAGGACACGGGACCATCGACGGTCGCGTGGTGTATGTCTACGCCCAGGATTTCACCGTGTTCGGGGGATCCCTCTCGGAAACCCACGCCGCCAAAATCTGCAAGATCATGGACCAGGCCCTGAAGGTCGGGGCGCCTGTCATCGGAATCAGCGACAGCGGCGGGGCCCGGATCCAGGAAGGGGTCCGAAGCCTGGCCGGATACGCCGAGATTTTTGAACGGAACATCCTTGCATCCGGGGTCGTGCCCCAGATTTCCGCCGTGTTCGGGCCCTGTGCCGGCGGTGCGGTCTACTCTCCGGCCCTCACCGATTTCGTGATCATGAGCGACAAGACCTCCTACATGTTCGTGACGGGACCCCGGGTCACCCAGACGGTGACCGGCGAGCAGATTTCCACGGAAGCCCTGGGTGGCGCGCAGATGCATGCAAGCCGGTCGGGGGTGGCCCATTTGCTGGCCGACGACGAGGAAGAGGGGTTGCTGATGATCCGGAAGTTGCTCAGCTACATGCCCCAGAACAACGTGGAGGACCCGCCGTTGACCGAATGCAAGGATCCCATCGACCGGCGGGATGACATGCTCAACGATGTGATCCCGGACAACAGCAACGAGCCTTACGATGTGAAGGATGTGATCTTTGCCCTGGTCGATCACGCCGAATTTTTCGAGATACACCGGCACTATGCCCGAAACATCGTGGTGGGCTTCGGGAAGTTCAACGGGGTGGCCGTGGGGCTGGTGGCCAACCAGCCCAACCACATGGCCGGGGTCCTGGACATCGAAGCCTCCCGGAAAGCGGCCCGTTTTGTCCGGTTTTGCGACTGTTTCAACATTCCCCTGGTGACCCTGGTGGATGTGCCCGGTTTTTTGCCCGGGAGCGCCCAGGAACACGGGGGCATCATCATCCACGGGGCCAAGCTCATGTTTGCCTACGGAGAAGCCACGGTGCCCAAAATCACCATCACCCTGAGGAAATCCTACGGGGGAGCCCATGATGTGATGAGTTCCAAGCAGTTGCGAGGCGATATCAACTATGCCTGGCCCACGGCCGAGATCGCGGTCATGGGCCCCAAGGGGGCCATTGAGATTTTGGAAGGGAAGACCATCCGGAGCATGGAAGAGCGGGAGGAAATGCTGGCTTTCCTGGAAGAAAAGGAGCGGGAGTACAAGGAGAAGTTTGCCAATCCCTACGAAGCGGCCCGGTACGGGTACATCGACGATGTCATCGAACCCCGCAACACGAGGTTCCGGATCATCCGGGCCCTGCAGACCCTGGCATCCAAAAAGGAAATGAATCCGCCCAAGAAACACAGCAACATTCCTTTGTGATGAATTCCCTCCTGATCCTGCTCAAAAGCAACATCACCCTGGAATCCCTGGTGATTGCCGTGGCCGGCTATTCCATCGTTTTCGTTGCCCTTGTTCTTCTCTACGGATTGTTCAACCAGGTCCCCCGGGTCATCCGCTGGTTCCGGATGCGGGGCAGGGAAGAAGGAGGGCCCGATGCCCGGACACCGATCCCGGAAGGACTCTCCGGAGAGGAAACGGCCGCCATCGCCATGGCCCTGCATCTCTACCTGGACGAGTTCCATGACGAAGAGAGCGGGGTTCTGACCATCGAACGCATCTCCCGGGCCTATTCTCCCTGGAGCTCAAAAATCTACGAAGTGCGGAACCAGTTCAACCGGCAATAAGTCAGGGACATGAAAAAATTCAAATTCACCATCAACGGCAACGATTACTCCGTGGACATCCACGAAACGGAGGAGAGCACGGTCCACCTGGAGGTCAACGGCACGCCCTATGACGTTCAGATTCACCGGGAGGTGAAGAAGTCCAAAACCCCGACTCTGGTGCGCCCGCAGATCAAAGAACCCACCAAGCCGGTGATTGCCAAACGGGAGGGAGGAGCCGCCCATCCGGTGCCGGCGCCCCTTCCGGGAAACATCACCCGGTTGAAGGTGGCCCAGGGCGACATCGTCGAAAAGGGACAGGTGTTGCTGCTCATGGAGGCCATGAAGATGGAAAACCAGGTGCTGTCGGATCGGGCCGGCGTGGTGGAGCGCATCCGGGTGAAGGAAGGGGATGCGGTGCTGCAGGGGGATTGTCTGATGGAAATCGTTTAGGGGAGGAAGAGCATGAAAAAACCCGCAACCATTGCCGCAGCACTTTTGGTGATCGTTCTGGTCCGGATGCTGGTTCTGCCGGTTGCCCAGGATGCTTCCGCCCGGACAGACCGCCCGGAGAAGGCCGCAACCGAAGTCCGCGGCGGGTCGGCTCCGGGGGAAACGGTCCTGGAGCTTGCGGAGGAAGGGGTGCGAAAGTTCATTCTTTTTTCCGGGTTCCGGAACGCCCGGCCGGGTCACCTCGTGATGATCGGCGTCGGTCTCTTCTTCATTTTTCTGGCCATCAAATACGACTACGAACCTCTTCTGCTCGTCCCCATCGGCACCGGGATCATCTTTGGCAACATTCCGTTCTTTCAGGCCGACGGGGTGAACATGCAAATCGGGATCTACCAGGAGGGCAGCGTTCTGAACTATCTGTATTTCGGCGTTCTCAAGGGGGTCTATCCGCCCCTGATCTTTCTGGGAATCGGGGCCATGACCGATTTTTCCTCCCTCATCAGCAAACCGCGCCTCATGCTTCTCGGAGCGGCCGCCCAGGTGGGCATCTTCCTGACCTTTCTTGGCGCCCTGGCCCTGGGCTTCCATCCCCAGGAGGCCGGAGCCATCGGCATCATCGGCGGGGCGGACGGACCCACTGCCATCTTCCTGTCGTCCCGGCTGGCCAACGGAATGGACATCATCGGGACGGCCGCAAACGGGGATCCCATCCTGGTGAAAAACCTCATCGGACCCATTGCCATCGCCGCTTATTCCTACATGGCCCTGGTTCCCGTCATCCAGCCTCCCATCATGCGTCTGCTCACTACGAAGGAGGAGCGCCTGATCCGCATGAAGCCGCCCCGTGCCGTGTCCCGGACCGAAAAAATAATTTTTCCCTTGCTCGGCTTGCTCGTCACCACCTTCATTTCCCCCAACTCCCTGCCCCTGCTGGGGATGTTGTTCTTCGGGAACCTTCTGAAGGAATCGGGCGTCACCCGGCGGCTTGCCGAAACCAGTCGCACCAGTCTCATCGACATCATCACCATCATGCTCGGACTGACCGTGGGAGCCTCCACCCAGGCCGACCGTTTCCTGACCACCGATTCGCTTGTGATTTTCGGACTGGGCGCACTCTCCTTCATGATTGCGACGGCGGGCGGGATCCTGTTTGCCAAGGTGATGAACCTGTTTTCATCGGCAGACAACAAAATCAATCCCCTCATCGGCGCCGCCGGCGTCTCGGCCGTGCCCGACAGTGCCCGGGTGGTTCAGAATGTGGGGTTGAGCGAGGACCCGACCAACCACCTGCTCATGCACGCCATGGCCCCCAATGTGGCCGGTGTGATCGGATCGGCCGTCGCCGCCGGGATCCTTCTGAGCTTCTTATGGTAAACACAATGGATATGAATCAATCGGCCCAAGCTGGAAACCGGGGCGACAAGGTCCGCTCGGATTGTTTTGTGGAACTGGAACTGAGGGGCTCCGGCGGACGTGAGATCGTCCTGCACAGCAAGGTGGAACGGATGTTTGGAGATCAGATCCGGGAACTGGCCCGGAGTGTTCTGGACTCCTTCGGCATCGAGCATGCGTCCCTTTTCATGGAAGACAGCGGTTCCCTTCCCTTTGTACAGGCGGCCCGGATCGAGGCAGCCGTCCGGAAGCTGGCCGGGAAGGTCGATCCCTACCTTCCCGACCACCTGGATGGAAACCGGACGGAAAGCCGTCCCGACCGGTTTCGTTTCAGTCGGCTCTACCTGCCGGGGAACACCCCCAGCATGATGTTGAACGCCGGATTGCACGGTCCGCATGGAGTGATCCTGGATTTGGAGGATTCGGTGGCACCCGGTAAGAAGGAGGAAGCCCGGCTTCTTGTCCGGAATGCGCTCCGGGCCGTGGATTTTTATGGGGCCGAACGCATGGTCCGGATCAACCAGCTGCCGGACGGACTGGCCGACCTGGACGAAGTGATTCCCCAGGGCGTCAACCTGATCCTGATCCCCAAGTGCGAAACGGCGGAGCAGATCGAACAGGCCGACGAGCACATCCGGGACATCCTTCGTACGGCCGGGCAGGACCGGACCGTGCATTTGATGCCCATCATCGAAAGTGCGCTGGGGGTGGAGAATGCATTTCTTCTTGCGAAAGCCAGTCCCCGCGTTGTGGCCCTGGCCATCGGCCTGGAAGATTTCACGGCCGATCTGGGGGTGATGCGGACGGTGGGAGGGGAGGAATCCCTTTATGCGCGGCGAAGGCTGGTCAATGCCTGCGCCGCAGCCGGCATTCAGGCCATCGATTCGGTGTTTTCGGACGTTGGCGACATGGAAGGCCTGAAAGAGACGGTGATCCGCAGCAAGGCCATGGGGTTCCAGGGCATGGGATGCATTCACCCGCGTCAGGTGCCCGTGGTTCATGAAGGATTTGCCCCCGGGGAGGAAGAAATCGCCAAGGCCGTGCGGATCGTGGCGGCGTTTGAAGAGGCACAAAAGAACGGACTCGGCGTCATTTCCCTGGGATCGAAAATGATCGATCCTCCGGTGGTCAAACGGGCCTTGCAGACCGTTCGCCTGGCCACCATGCTGGGGAAGCCCCTGCCGGAACCGGAAAACGAGACAAAGAGCTAAACAGATACTGAACATGGCAAACCTGACCAATGCAGCCGGGCGTCTGGTGCCCGACCGGATCAACGGAGAAGCGGCGATCCCCTACAAGGGAGTGGGCGCCCACAGGCCCGAAGGAAGACGATATGGTCCGCCTTTGGCCACCTGTGCCGATTATCCGTCCCATGGCGACAAGCGCCTGGGGAGTTTGCGAGAAGCCCTGGAAAAGGCCGGACTCTGCGACGGCATGACCATCTCCACCCACCACCACTTCCGCAACGGGGACCGTTTGGCCAACCAGATCTTCGACATCGCCCACGAAATGGGGATCAAAGGTCTGCGCTGGTTTCCCTCGGCCTCCTTTCCCTGCCATGCCCATCTGATCCCCTACCTGGAAGATGGCACCATCGAACGCATCGAAGGGAGCATGAACGGTCCCCTGGGTCGGTTCGTGTCGGAAGGGAGGATGCAGGGGACGGGGGTTCTTCGGTCGCACGGAGGACGTTACCAGGCGGTCCAGGACGGAGAAGTGGTCATCGACATCGCGGTGATCGGCGCTCCCGCGGCGGATCCCTTCGGCAATGCCAACGGTCTGAGCGGGGACACGGCCTGCGGTCTGCTGGGCTTTGCCCTGGCCGATTCCCAGTACGCCCACCGGGTCATCGTGGCCACCGATCATGTGGTTCCTTTTCCCTGTGTTCCCTGGCAAATCCAGGGCAATCATGTCGATTTTGTGGTGGAGGTGCAATCCCTGGGCGATCCGGCCCAGATCGTGTCCGGAACAACGGTGATCACCAAGTCGCCCGACCGTCTGTTGTTGGCCGAACTGACCGCCCGGTTCTGCGATGCGGCCGGCATCCTGCGGGAAGGATTCAGTTTCCAGGCAGGAGCCGGGGGAACGAGTCTGGCCGTGGGGGAAACATTCCGCAAACTCATGAAAGAGAAGGGGATACGGGCCCGTTTTGCCCGGGGCGGAAGCAACAAGTACCTGGTGTCGATGCTGGAGGAAGGGTTGGTGGACTACATCCTCGACGGACAAACCTTCGATCTGGACGGTGTGCGGTCCATGGCGGAAAACCCGGGTCACGTGTGGACCAGCCCGTTTACCTCGTACAATTACCATGGCAAAGGGAATTTTGCCGGCCTGGTGGATGTTGTCATTCTGGGGGCCACCGAGGTGGACCTGGATTTCAACGCCAACGTGGTCACCCATTCCGATGGCTATTTGCTGCACGGGATCGGCGGCTGGCAGAATTGCCTGTTTTCAAAAACCGTCATCCTTCCCATCCCCCTGTTCCGGGACCGGGTGCCTGTGATCCGCGACCGGGTGACCACCCTGTGCGGTCCGGGCGAGCTCATCGATGTCATCATCACCGAACGGGGCATTGCCATCAATCCGAAACGGCAGGATCTGGTGGATGCGACCAGGAACAGCGGGTTGCCCATCGTTTCCATGGCACAGCTCAAAGCGGAAGCCGACCGGATCTGTGGCATCCCGGCCGACCCGAGAACCGGCGACCGGGTGGTTGCAGCCGTCAAATGGGTGGACGGAACCGTGCTGGATGCCATCCGGCAGGTCCTTCCGTGACCGGAGCAGGCTATCTTACCCGGGGGAGACGGACCAGAGCCGGGGCGGTCCCGGATTTGAGAACGCCGTCTTCCACAAATTCGCAGGTGACGTTGTAGAGGTTGATTTGGTTCAGGTCGAGCGGATCGGTGTATCCTCCGGCAATCCAATATCCGCCAGGGGCCTCCTGGCCGACCAGAACGTAGTAAACAATGGCCTCCAGGTTGCTGAAATACACTTCCCGTCCTCGTCGGTGTACCCGGTGAACTGCGGCTGCTTCAGGGTCTCCCAGTCGGACTGGTTGTCGTACACCAGTACTTCTGCATTTTCAGGAGAAATTTTCCCGATGCATCCGCCACCAGGAATCCAAGAACCGTGGCTTCGTTGATGGTGACACTTTCGCTGTGCGAGGCTTCGCCGTCTTCGTTGGTTGCGCTGAGCTTGATGGTGTAATTGCCGGCTGACTCAAAGGTGTGTCCCGGACTCGCATCGGTGGCGTTGGTGCCGTCCCCGAAATCCCAGATGTAGCTGCTTGCTTCCGGGGTTTCGTTGACGAATGTGATGACTTCCCCGGCTTCCGGATTTTCAGCCGGTTCATAGGAGAATGCGGGTTCGGGCAGCTTCTTGCAGGCAAAAGCAGCCAGGACGAGCAAAATCAGAAGACTGGATGGGGCGAATCGTATTTTTTTCATTTTGGTGTCTTTTTTGAATATGCGACCGGGATCCGGCCGGAACGCCCCGAAAGTAAATCTTTTCCCCGCAAGAAACAAATGGATCATGCAATGCGTTTCGTTTTCCGTATCTTGTTGTAACAATCCTTCAAACGCAACGTCATTGTGGCAGAAAATGGGAAACCGGCCTACAGTCTGAAACATCAGGACCTCATAGCAGCTTGCAGGCGGGGTGACCGAAAAGCACAATTCGAGTTGTACGGCTTGTACCATGTGGCCATGTACAACACCGCATTCCGGATCGTGGGTGATCCGGACGATGCGGAGGATGTGATGCAGGAAGCGTTCTTAAAAGCGTTTGGAAGACTCGGACCTACCGGGGAGAAGTCAGTTTCGGCGCCTGGTTGAAACGCATTGTGATCAACAAGGCCCTGGATTTCCTCCGGTTGAAAAGGGATCAGCTGTCACTTTCCGATTGGGGGAAGAGCAGTTGGATTACTTGGGTGGGGAACCGGACACGGGCGATGCAGTGGACGTAGACCGGAAGGCGGAGGAAATCAGGAATGCCATTTTTGCTTTGCCGGAACCCCACCGGATCATACTCTCCCTTCTTCTGCTGGAGGGATACGACCACGACGAGGTGAGCGGTATTCTGCAAATTTCCAACGCTGCGTCGCGAACCCAGTTTCACCGGGCAAAGAAAAAGTTGCTGGAATTGTTAGGGGATGAAAATGAAGAAAAAAGATAACATCGAAAACCTCCTCCGGAACCTGGGCCCCGCCCTGGATCTGGACAGGCCCCGGGAGGGCCACGAAACACGCTTTTTGCAAAAGCTGGAAAACCAGCCCGTCCGACGGTTGGAGATTCGGCACCTGTTGCAGATTGCGGCTTCTCTGGCTGTCTTGCTTGCCTCTGCCTTTGGCATCATCCGGTGGTCCGGACCGGCCCAACCGGCGAATGCGTCCAATCTTCCCGAATCGGTGGTGCAGGCCGAAGCCTATTTCAGCTCCCAGATGGACTCACGCTATGAAACCATCCGAGGCTTCGACTTTGAAAACGGGGAAGAAAAAGCCGTTTTGCTTGAGGAACTGGAAGACCTGGACGCATACCAGCAGCAGTTGATGCAGGATCTGGAAGCCAATCCGAAGGACGAACGGGTCATCAACGCCATGGTCCGGCACTACCAGGTGAAACTGGAGGTCATGGACCAGATCATATATCATCTGAATCAATTGAAAACAGAAACCATTAAAAATCAAAATCATGCGAGTAGTTAATCCGAAAAGTTTGCTCCTGTCATTGCTCCTCCTTTGTGCAGTAAGCTTTTCTCTCACGGCCCAGGATGCCCGGAAGGAATACCATGAGTCCTTTCCGGCGGGGGAAGGGGTGACCCTTGCCTCGGATGTGGCCTATGCGCAGATGGAAATCCTGTCGTGGGAAAAGGATGAAGTGGATGTCTTTGCCGAAGTGGTGGTGGAAGCTTCCAGTCAGTCGCGGGCCGAGGAACGGTTGCGAAAGATCGAAGTGAACATCACCAAATCCGGGAACACCATTCTGGTGGAAACGGATTATGACGACGGCTGGTCCAACAATGCCAAGGTGAAGGTGAACATCGTGGTGAAAGCCCCTGCCTACCTGAACCTGAACATGGAACACAAATACGGGGACCTGTTCCTTCAGGAGATTTCCGGTCACGTCATGCTGGAACTCAAATACGGCAACATCAAGGCCGGCCGGCTGACCCGGGGGTCTGCCAAACCCATCAACAGCATGGAGCTTGCCTATTCAAACGGAACCATTGAGGAAGCCGGTAGCCTGGAGTTGGAAATCGCTTACAGCGACATGGAAATCGACGACTCGGAATACCTGTTGGTGGAGAGCAAATACTCAAAAATCAGCGGGGAGAAAGCCGGGGTGATCTCCGCAGAGGGAGCCTACGACAAATACACCTTCGACGATGTGGGTTCCTTCAGCGCCGGACTCAAGTATTCCGGCGTGAAATTCGAGAACCTGCGGAAATCCTTTCATCTGGACGCGCAATACACCAACGTCAAACTGGAGCATGTTTCCTCCGGGTTCAACGAAATCCAGTGTTCCCTTTCCTATGGCAATTTCAATGCCGATGTGGACAGCGGGGCGAGCTACAAATTCGAGGGCGAGGCCCGGTACGGCAGTGTGAATGTGGCGGGAGAAGGTCGTTTGAGCCGGAACCAGGAGAAGGAAAGCACCCGGGTGTGGGGTACGGTGGGTTCGAATCCGAAAGCAGAGATGAGTCTGGTGACGCGATATGGAAACATAAATATAGAGTAGTTTATAAAGTTATAAAGTTATAAAGTTATAAAGGGCCGAAAGGGCTGAAAGGGCTGGGGGATCCCGGGGCAGAAATGTTCCGGGATTCTTTTTGTATCTTTCTGGAACGATTGACATTTCCAAACCTGACGACCATGATTCGAAACACTGCACTTTTGCTTGCCCTTTTGCAATTGTTGTTCTTTTCCTGCGGACGGGAGGCCGGTCCACAGCCAAACGGAGGGGAGCAGGACACCCATCCGGACTATGCCCTGGTTTTGCACGGGGGGGCGGGAAACATGAATTTCGAAAATGTCCCCACAGACATGCAGACACGGTACCTGGGTGCCCTGGACAGTGCTCTGACTTTGGGGCTGGAGGTGCTGGAGGCCGGCCGGAGCAGTCTGGATGCCGTGGAAACCGTGATCCGTTTCATGGAAGACAATCCCTTGTTCAATGCGGGAAAAGGGGCGGTGTTCACCAGTGCGGGAACCAACGAACTGGATGCCTCCATCATGGAGGGAAAGGAACTGAAGGCAGGTGCGGTGGCCGGGGTCACCGACATCCGGAATCCCATCTCCGCCGCCCGGGCGGTGATGGAAAAGTCGCCCCATGTGTTGTTCGACGGAGAAGGGGCTTCGGTCTTTGCCGATGAGGTCGGGCTGGAAAAGGTGGATCCTTCCTATTTCCATACGGAAAAACGGTACGAAGATCTTCTTCGGATCCGGGACGGAGACAAACATGGGACGGTGGGATGCGTGGCCCTCGACCGGGACGGAACTCTTTGTGCGGGAACGTCCACGGGCGGGATGACCAACAAAAAATACGGCCGCATCGGGGATTCTCCCCTCATCGGCGCGGGGACCTATGCCAACAATGCCACCTGCGGGGTTTCCTGTACCGGACACGGCGAGTATTTCATCCGCTGGGCCGTGGCCCATGACATTTCTGCCTTGATGGAATACAAGGGGTGGACCGTGGATCAGGCGGCCCGGGAGGTGGTCGAGAGAAAACTGGTGGCTGCCGGCGGAGAGGGCGGCGTGATTTGCCTGGATGCCAATGGACAAGTTGCCATGGTCACCAACACCTCGGGCATGTTCCGGGCCTATGGCAATTCCAACGGAGAACGAATGAGTGCCATATTCAAATGAGGGGTCCACGGGATCCGATTGATTTTTCCTGAGGTAGCTACCATGGATGTTCGTTTGCTTGGAACCCTGTTGATTGCCGGATGTATCGCCGGATTTGGGCTGGCCTATCGGGAAGGCAGGCATGGCAGGATTCGGATGGCACTGACCCTCATCGTTGCCTGCGGCCTCCTGCTCCGGTTGTTCGTGGCCTGGGACCTCTACCTCCACCCATGGGACGAACGGTACCATGCCCTGGTGGCAAAACACATGCGGCTTCAGCCTTTCTTTCCAACCCTTTACGAGGATCCCCTGTTGCCTTTTGATTTCCGGGACTGGACCCGGAACCACATCTGGCTGCACAAACAGCCCCTGCCCCTGTGGACCATGGCACTCAGCCTGTCGGTTTTCGGTGTCAATGAGCTGGCTGTCCGCCTTCCTTCCATTCTGTTGACGACGGGAGGCATCGTTCTCATGTTCGAGATCGGACGGTATTTCTTTTCATCCAGGGTGGGGTTGCTGTCAGCCTTCTTTTATTCCGTTCACGGCCTGATCATCGAGCTGGCTGCCGGCCGGGTGGCCACGGACCACATGGATGTCTTTCTTTTGTTTTTCATTCAGCTGTCCGTCTATTTTGCCATCCGGTTTTTCCGGACCGGGAAACCTGTGTTCAATCTGCTTTGCGGGGTGGGCATCGGATTGGGCGTGCTGTCCAAATGGCTTCCGGCACTTCTGGTCATGCCCCTCTGGTGGGGGGTGGCGCTTTCGGAAGGAAAACGGGTGAATGGAAAAACCCTGTTGCAGTTCGCCGCCATGGCGGGAATGACCCTCCTTGTTGCCCTGCCATGGCAAGTGTATGTTTTTCATCGATTTCCAGAGGAGGCACGGTGGGAGTACGGGTACAACATCAAACACATCGGTGAGGCATTGGAGGGGCATGGCAAGTCCTGGTATTTCCATTTCGCCCGCATGGGCGCGCTGTACGGCCTCTTCACCATACCGGCCCTGCTGTGGTTCGGGTACAAGACACTGAAACGTCCCCGGGCCTTCGGACGGTGGACGCTTCTGGCCTGGATTGCCATCCCCTATGTGGTTTTCTCCCTGGCACAAACCAAAATGCAGGCGTACACCCTGGTGGCCGCTCCGGCTCTTTTTCTGGTCCCGGCCCTGTTTTGGGAAACCATTCGCGTGTTTCGGAGGCGATTCCGGTGGCGCATCGTGCCCCTGCTGGTATTGATCCTTTTGCCCGCTTTTCCGGTGCAATACTCCCTCGAACGGGTGAAACCGTTTTCCTCCCGGGTCAGGAATCCGGACTGGGCACAGGAACTGCGGGAACTGGGGCGCCGGTTGGAACATCCGGAAAAGACGGTAGTTTTCCAGGCCGACCATCCCATCGAAACCATGTTCTATACCGACTGCCAGGCCTATGCCGGCGTACCGGATCCGGTCGCATTGCAGCGAATCCGGGAATTGGGCTATCGGGTCCTGATCCGGGACAGCCTGACAAACGATCCCCGTGCCCGGGACTTCGCCATGGACGGACGGAGCATCGAGCTGCCCGCTTTCGGAATCCGCTACACGGAACCGGAAGGCCTTCCGGTTCCGTATTGAATCGGATCAGGACCTGCTTCGCTGCTTGAAGGGAAGAAAGGTCATGAAGTCGGCATGGTGCACAATGTAGGCTTCCGTGGTCCGCTTCACCATGTCACCTTCTCCGGCATGGGCTGCGATGATGTGACAGACCTCCGGAGGAATTCCGCAGCTTTCGGCCAGGGACACCCCCGAAAAGGGATGACGCAGGAGTTGTCCATAGGAGCCCTGGATTGCATTTCCCTTTTCGTCCAGTTCATATTCAAGCAATTTTCCCACGTCGGCCAGGATGGCACCGGAAAGAAGCACATCCATGTCCACCGGCAGCTCGTCCCCGAAGAATTCATTCATCTTCCGTCCGCTGTCCCTTGCGATGTGCACAACCGCCCGTTTGTGATCCATGAAACTGACCCGGAGATCGGGGCCGCAGAGCAGGGTGAAGGGGATGCGTTTGAGATCCTCAGCGGTGAGAACGCTTTTTTCAAGAGCCGTTTCCCAGACCCGGGCGGTTTTTTCCCGGAGACCGGGATCCTGGATCCATTGGATTTCCGGCCAGAGCTCCAGGATCTTCGAATTGATTGGTTTCATGTTTCTTACAGCTTTTCGATGATCGCATCCCCCATTTCCCGGGTCGACGCCGCTCCCTGCTGCAATACGTCGGCCCGTCCCGTCATTTTCATCATGTCATAGGTCCGCACGCGCCCTTCCCGGATCACGTCGGCCACGGCTTTGCGGATGCGTTCGGATGTTTCCTTCTCCCCGATGTGATTCAGCATCATGCAGGCCGATTCCACCATGGCGATGGGATTGACGATGGAAACCGGATAGTCGGCGTACTTCGGCGCCGATCCGTGGGTGGGTTCGAAAACGGCCACCTCTTCGCCCAGATTGGCGCTGCAGGCAAACCCC
Organism: Bacteroidales bacterium; assembly: GCA_041393235.1. GTDB lineage: Bacteria > Bacteroidota > Bacteroidia > Bacteroidales. The sequence continues at coordinate 54,818 of JAWKKO010000005.1, read as the reverse complement.
AGTCCGCCGATGAGTCCGGCAAAACCGTCCGACACGATGTCCCCGAACATGTTTCCGGCTACGATGACACCATAATTCTCCGGATTTTTGGTCAGCCACATCATCTGGGCATCGATGTTGGTGTTCCAGAGTTCGATTTCCGGAAAATCCGCTTTCTGGATTTCCTGGGCCATTTTGTACATCATCCCTGAGGTTTCGCGGATCACATTGGGCTTCTCGCACACCGTGACGCTTTTGTATTTGTAGGTCCGGGCGTGCGAGAATGCGGCCCTCAGAATGCGTTCGGTGGCCCGCCGTGTGAAGATCCGGGTCGATACGGATAGTTCCTCCCTGGGCACCTTCCCGAAATTGGTTTTGAACTTGGGATGGCTCAACAAGGCCTGGTACACCGGTTCGGGCGGATTGCTCCATTCCACGCCGCCATAGAGGCCTTCGGTGTTCTGACGGAAAATGACCACATCCACCTCGGGTTCTTCAATGACATCCCCCTTCCCCCTCCGGATGAAATTCAACGGGTTGCCTTTGTAGGTATGGCAGGGCCGGATGCAAATGTCCAGGTCGAAATGCTGGCGGAGGCCAACGATGGGACTGGAATACACCAGGCCTTTTCCGGCCAGGGAGGGGTCCAGTTCCGCAGCGGCGGCGTCCTTGGGTTTGCTGGTGATGGCTCCGAACAGACCGATCTTGTGGGTCTCGAGCAGGTCGATGGTGCGTTGTGGAAGCGGGTTCCCTTCCTTTCTCCAAAACTCCCATCCGATGTCGCCTTCCACATAATCCGCATCGAATCCGGCACGCTTCATCACCCGGATGCTCTCGTCCAGGACCACCCGGCCGATGCCGTCACCGGGGAGGGCTACAATGGTTCTTTTTTTCATGTTCATAAACAGTTAGTCAAGGGGGCAGAATTGCTATCTTTGCCCAAATGTAGAATTAAAAACATTCCTCCAATCTGCTGCAAATCATGTTTGGAGGAAAGATATTAGAAAACATATCCCATCGAAAGGAGTGACCATTACATGCACAACATAAGCGATCTGCAACCGAAGGAAGTGTGGGAATACATGGAGGAAATTCTGTCCATTCCGAGAATTTCCAAACATGAAGCAGAAATGATAGCCTACCTGGAAGGCTTTGCCGGGAAACATCGGTTGGAATTCAGGAAAGATGCCGTTGGGAACGTATTGATCCGCAAAGGACCCACCCAGGGCATGGAGGACAGGAAGGGGATCATCCTCCAGTCACACATGGACATGGTCGGGGAAAAGAATGCAGATGTGCATCACGATTTTTTGAAGGATCCAATCCGGCCGAGGATGGAGGAGGGTTGGGTACGGGCCCGGGGGACCACCCTGGGAGCGGACGATGGCATCGGCATCTCCGCCTCTCTTGCAGTGCTGGCATCGGATCGGTTGGAACACGGTCCCCTCGAATGCCTGTTCACCGTGGACGAGGAAAGCGGCATGACCGGTGCCTTTGGACTGCAACCCGGGTTTTTGAACGGACGCATCCTGTTGAACCTCGATTCGGAAGACGAGGGGGAGATTTTTGTCGGCTGTGCAGGAGGCATGGACACAGTGGCCCATCTGAAACTTCAGCGCAAACGGACCAACCGCACGCAGACAGGCTTACGAATTTTCGTAGGAGGCCTGAAAGGGGGACATTCGGGGGATGAAATACACAAGGGCCTGGGAAATTCCGTGAAAATCCTGAACCGCTTTCTGTGGAATGCCGACCGACGGTTTAAAATTCACCTGGCCGGTTTGACCGGCGGAAAGGCCCGAAACGCCATTCCCCGGGAAGCAGAAGCCATCCTGAGCATCCCCGTGCGCAGCAAAGACCTGATTGCTGTCTATTTCGATTCCTTTGTGGACATTCTACGCAGCGAAATGAAGGGCATTGAGCCCGGATTTTTCATGAAAATGGAAGAAGTTCCCGCCCCCGAATTCGTGATTCGCAAGAAACAGCAGCGGAAGATACTCAATGTCCTGTACGCCTGTCCTTCGGGAGTCATCTCCATGAGCCAGGACATCCCCGGGCTGGTGGAAACTTCCACCAACCTGGCGGCGGTGAGGATGCCCGATGAGGAGAACCTGGAGATCATCACCAGCCAGCGAAGCAGCGTGGAATCGGCAAAGAGGGACATTTCGGACCGGATGGCAGCGCTGTTCACCCTTTTGGGCGCCCGGGTGATCCATTCCGACGGATACCCTGGATGGAAACCGGAAATGAGCTCAGAAATCCTGGGGATTTCCCGAAAAGCCTACAAGGAGCTGTTCAGGAACGAGGCCGCGGTCAAAGCCATCCATGCCGGATTGGAGTGCGGTTTGTTTCTTCAGAAATATCCGGACCTTGATATGATCTCCTTCGGGCCCACCATCAAGGGCGCACACACCCCGGAGGAAGGCATCGAAATTGCCACTGTCCAGAAATTCTGGGATTTGCTCCTGGAGCTTCTTCGCAGGGCGCCGGTTGCCTAGAGCACAGGCTCAAATTCGCCTTTCGTCACCCCGCACACGGGACACATCCAGTTTTCAGGAATGTCCTCGAATGCAGTGCCGGGAGCGATCCCGCTGTCCGGGTCACCTTCTTCCGGATCGTAGACATACCCGCAAACCGTGCATTGGTACTTTTGCATAAGAATCAGAATCGGGAGATTTGTTTCATTCGTCTGAAAGGCTGCACCAGAAGCGCCAGGGCCCCGGTCACTACCTGTCCCGTTCCCGGATCGAGTTCGGACCCGTTCATGGAATGGGGAATCAGGTACACGGCCAGCATGATGGCTGCCGCTCCCACCGCAATCCAGCGGCCGTAGGACTTTTCCCTCAGGAACCAGGCAGCAACAAAGGCGAGCAGCGCTAGCAACGTTTTGTTGTCGGTCAGGTCTTCCCCGAAGGGCCAGCCGGTCCAGAATTGACCAAAGGCGTATTTCTGGACAATGGGTCCAAACACGAAGCCGCCCAGCAGGATCAGGAAAACAGTGATGCCCACCGTACGTTTGTATACCGGCAGGTTGGCCAGGGCGAACAGAATGGTGGCAGTGGACCAGATCACCGTCAGAACCATGAGCAGGACATGGGGGATGAGGGCCCACGACGGCACGGCCCCCTTGAACCGGATAACCACATTCTCCGTGTCGCCCAGATCGATGCGATGGCCACCCGCCTGAAGCTCCAGATGGTATTCCAGTTTGCCGGCAGGTGGCTGATGGGGCAATGCACCCACAAGCAGGTCGCCCTCCCGGGTCATCGGGATGGTTGTCCATGTGTCCTCTGTGGGAAACCGGCGCCATAGGATCCTGCCGCTGATTTCATCCGGAAGGTCCAGTTCCACCGGACAATCCCCGTCCCCGCCAAAGGACCGGGGCAGCTCGAACTCGTGGGACGTTTCGTTGTGGACAATGGCATAGTCCTTGGGGTAGGTGGGGCCTGTCATGCGTTGGTAAACCATGGCGGCCAGGGAAACTACCACGGCCAGCACCCAGAAGAGGATCTTTTTTCCTTTCATGTTGTTTTTCTTTCGTTCGGGCCGCTCCGGCAAACACCGGGCGGTGGGGCCAAATTTACAATTTTACCAGAATGTCGACCGGATCCCCGTTTCTTTTTACCCGGACCACCACCGATTGTCCTTCTTTCAGGTCACCAAGCCGACTCATGTAGTCGTATACGTTCCCCACCGATTTCCCTTCGATGGCCACGATCACGTCGCCTTTCTGGATTCCGCTCACGGCCGCGGGCTTGCCCTCCGTGACGAACATGACCGGCATGCCATCGCTGCCATCGTAGGTGACGTCCGGCATCAGGCCCAGGGTGATTCCTCCCCGCCGTCCGCGGGACGAACCGCTGACCTTCGGGCCTGCTTCTGCAAAAACGATGCGGTCGGACCGGTTGGCCAGAGCCAGGGCCAGATCGCTGACAAAGTCCAGGACTTCCCGGGTGCCTTCGAGATTGACCGATTCCAGGTCGTCGGCCGGCGTGTGGTATTCAGGATGCGCGCCTGTGGACACAAACAGCACGGGTACATCCTTGGCATAAAAGGAGGCATGGTCGGATGGACCGTACCCTTCGTTGGCGTATTTGATGTTGAAGCCGTAGGTGGCATTGACCGAGTCCACCAGCTCCCGGAACACCGGCGAGGTCCCCAGACCCCCGATCTGCAATTGCCGGTCGGCATTCAGCCGGCCCACCATGTCCAGGTTGATCATGGCCTGCACCTCGTCCAGGTCCACCGGGGGATTCTCGGCAAGGAATTTGGACCCCACCAATCCCGATTCTTCTGCGCCGAAGGTGGCGAAAACCAAGCTTCTGCGGGGATGGAGACCCTGCATTTTTTCAGCAATTTCCAGGATGCCGGTCACACCGGAGGCATTGTCGTCGGCCCCGTAGTGAACAGCCACGGTGTCCGGGGTTCGGGACGAGGACCCGGGTCCCCCGAACCCCAGGTGGTCGTGGTGAGCCCCCAGAAGGACATATTCTTCCTTCAGGACGACATCTGCCCCCTCCAGGATGGCGACCGTGTTGCCCGTCTCGACGGACCGGGGGATCAGGTCGGCCGAGGCTCTCACCTGGACGCCGGTTCGGGCAGAGTGGGGCGAAGCGCTTTCATTGAGTTTTGCCTCAAGCACTCCGATGCTGTCCAGGCCAGCCTGAAGAAGCAGCTTGCCGGCGGCCGTTCGGGTGAGTTGGATCACCGGGATATGCAAAGGGTGCTGGCGCCCCGTGAGCGCATCCAGTTCGTCGGTCGGGGACAGGCTTTCCGGGGAAACCAGCAACACGCCGACAGCACCGAGATCCTGTGCCAGCAACGCCTTTCCCCGGGCTTCGCTGTAATTCGTATAGGGGGATTTGTCCTCTCCGGCCGGCGGTGTGCCACGGAGAATCATCACCCAGGATCCGGCAGGATCTGTTCCCGCATAGTCGTCCCAGGCCATGCTGTCGTTGCGGAACTGGAATCCGTAGCCGGCAAACAGAAGGGGACCGGATGCATCTTCGGATGCACTGAAGGACATGGGGCGGAATTCTGAATCCGGAACCAGGTTCACGGATCCGGCTGAGACCCGGTTGTCGGGTCCGGCTTCAATGGACATGGCCATGGAGAAAGGCTGGAGACCCGTTCCGTCCAGAAGGCGGAGTCCGGCTGCTTTGTATTGGTCCACAATGTACTGCAGCAACACCTGGTCTTCCGGAGTGCCGGGATACCTTCCCTTGAGGGAATCCGATGCCAGCACCTGCAGGTGATCCCGGATTTCCTCGGTGGTGATATCCTGGTTGAGTGCCGGCTTGCAGGCAAGAAGGGAAAGGAACAATGCGAAAATCAGGGAAGTTCTCATCAAGGGTGGATTATGTTAATGGTAAGTAAAACAGCAATTTATATATGTAATCATTCTAAATAACCAGAACGGGCAAGATACGAACTATTTTTTTTCCGGGAAAAACTTGCTCCCTGTTTCTGGAACTTCTATTTTTACGATGTCGTTTAACGAAAGTGTTAAACAAATTGGATAAATCCACGTTTCATGCCAGACAGAGAAGCCATGACCCATCTGAAAAAGCCGCCGGAGAACAAGACGGAAACCGAAAAGACCATCATCGCTTCGGCCGAAAAGCTTTTCTACCTGCGGGGAAAAGCCGGGACGTCCATGCAGGACATTGCCGACGACGCCGGCATCAACCGGACCCTCCTGAATTACTATTTCCGGACGAAGGATCAGTTGTTCGAAGCGGTTTTCCGGAATGCCCTGTCCAGCTTCGTGCCCTCGCTGGTGGAGGTCATGCGATCGGACCAAAGCCTGGATGCTTACGTGCATCAGCTGATCGAAACCGTCATCACAGCCATGCTCGAAAAACCCCAGATCCCAAGCTTTGTGCTCCATGAGCTCAGCAGCAACCCCCAGCGCATGCCCCAGATCATGCGGGAAATGGGTGTGGATCCGGGGTACGCCATTGAGAAGATGCATGGAGAGGGTGTGGGGGAGGTGTTCCTCGAACCCAGGCAACTGATCATCAACCTCCTCAGCCTTTGTGTCTTTCCTTTCGCAGCCAGGCCCGTCATCGTGGAGATTCTCTACGGGGGTGACCAGGAAGCCTACGTGGCCGCCATGGAGGAACGAAAAATATTGCTGCCTGCCCTCGTGGGGCAGTTCATCGGAATGTCAAAAAAACAAGGAAATGAACAGCAACCGCCGACACCATAACCGCCGGATCCGGGGATCTGTTTTGGCTTTCGCCCTCTTCGTGGCGGTCCCCTCTCTGGTTGCACAGGACAGCATCCGTCTGGATCAATGCCATGTAAGAGCGCTCCTCCGCGCCCCAAGGGCCAGGGACAAGGCCCATCTGACCGAAATGTCGGGGCTGAAGCGGGAAAATGCGGAAACCCTTTGGTACCCCTCCCTGACCCTCAATGGCAAGGCCACGTACCAGTCCGATGTGGTGGAACTCGCCCTGGAGGGTGGGACCCTTCCCTTTGCCATTCCCGATCTTCCCCACGATCAGTACGGATTGAACCTGGATCTTCGGCAGACGCTGTACGACGGGGGCATGGTGTCCTCGCAGAAAGGATACCAGGAGGCCCTGCTGGCCGCCGATTTGCAGAAAGTGGATGTGGACCTGTACGGCCTGCATGAACAGGTGGACCGGATCTATTTCGGTTTGCTCTTGTTGCAGGAGAACCAGAGGAATCTGGATTCGCACCGTGAGGTGCTGGAAAGTCGGCGCGACATGGTAGCCACTGCCGTAAAGGAAGGGGCCATGCTTGCATCGGAACTTCATGTAATAGATGTGGAGTTGTTGAAAATGAGGAAGATGCAATTTGAATTGAATGCCGGACGCGACACGTATCTGGAAAGTCTTCAGATCCTTTGCGATACGGTGTTCGACCAGCCGCCCCGTCTGGCTTTGCCGGTATCGCTCGGTACGACAGAAGCCGGCCCGGAAGGCTCTCCGTCGAACCGACCCGAATATGCATGGTTTCAGCTTCAGGATGCCAGCCTGGAAGCAGGCAAGGAACTGATGGCCAAGAAAAGGATGCCGGTGGTGTTTGCCTACGGTCAAACCGGATACGGAAAACCGGGGTACAACATGCTGGGCGGGGTGTGGGATTTTTACTACCTGGTGGGAGCAGGGGTGAGCTGGGAGCTTTGGGATTGGCGAAGCAACCAGCGGGAACGTTCCCAGATCGAGCAGCAACAGCACATGCTGCACAACCAGGAGGCGAGCTTCGATCGCCAGGTTCGCACGGAGATCGTCCGGGAGCAGGTGCGGATCGGCCAACTGATGGAAAATCTGGCCGTGGATGGGGACATGGTGGCCCTCCAGGAGCAAATTACTGCGTCCGCGCTGGTTCAATGGAAGGAGGGGGCATTTCCGCCACGGAGTACCTTGTCGAATTGAACAAGGAACGGCAGGCGAAAATCGACCGCGACAGCCACCGAATCCAACTCCTGCAGGCTCAATTCCGGTTGAATACCCTGCTGGGACAAGGAACACATTGAAAAACGAGAACACATGAAACACATGAAAAGAATTGCTTGGCTTCTGCTGGCCGGCCTGTTGTGGACCTCCTGCCGGCGCGATGATTCCACCGCCGATGCCTATGGAAACTTCGAATCGGTGGACATCCTGGTGTCCTCGGAATCCACGGGACGGATCTTTGAGTTCGAAGTACAGGAAGGGGACCGGGTCCGGTCCGGTGACATTCTGGTGCGGATCGACACCGTTCCCCTGTCCCTGCAGCGTTCCCAACTTTCCTCGGGTCAACGGTCCCTGGCGGCACGGCTCCAGACCCTCGACCGGCAGGTGGAAGCCCAGCGAATTCAACGCAACAACCTGAGCCGGGAATTGGACCGGGTCGGACGCATGCACGAAGGGTGCCGCCACCACGAAGCAATTGGAGGACCTGGAGGGACAGGTGGCCCTGGTGGATGCACAGTTGGCAGCGGTGGAATCCCAGAAATCTTCGGTCCATGCCGAACAAAAAACCCTGGAACTCCAACTTGCCCAGGTGGAGGATCAGATCGCACGGACCCGCATTGCCAGTCCAATCGACGGCATACTGCTCAATCGATACAAGGAAGCGGGGGAGCTCGCTGCGGCAGGTCAGCCCCTGTTCAAAGTGGCCGATCTGGACACCCTGATCCTGCGGGCCTACGTATCGGGGAACCAGCTGGGCGACTTCACGCTGGGCCAGGAGGTGACCGTGCGGGTCGATGCAATGGAAGGACTGACCTCTCTGGCGGGAAGGCTCATCTGGGTTTCCTCCTCGGCCGAATTCACGCCCAAGGTGATCCAGACCCGGGACGAGCGGGTCAGCCTTGTCTATGCCATCAAAGTGGAAGTGCCCAACGACGGCCGGTTGAAAATCGGCATGCCGGGCGAAGTGATGTTTTGAGCCCATGTCCGTAAAACTGCAGCAAGTCAGCAAGTCGTTTCAGAACCTCCCGGCCTTGCAGGGAGTTGACCTGGAGGTGGAGCGAGGGGAGCTCTTTGGGTTGATCGGCCCCGATGGCGCCGGGAAATCCACCCTGTTCCGCATCGTGGCTTCCTTGCTGTTGCCCGACGAGGGCACGTGCTCGGTTGACGGGTACGATGCGATCAGGGAATACAGGAAGGTCCGGGAAATCATCGGCTACATGCCCGGACGCTCTCGCTTTACATGGATCTGACCGTGGAGGAGAACCTGAATTTCTATGCCCGGGTGTTCGGAACCACCCTGCATGAGAATTACGATTTGATCCGGGACGTGTACGGACAAATCGAACCCTTTAAAAAACGTTTGGCCGGGAAACTCTCCGGAGGAATGAAGCAAAAACTGGCCCTTTCCTGCGCGTTGATCCACCGGCCACGGGTTCTCATACTCGATGAGCCCACCACCGGAGTGGATGCGGTCAGCCGCCGGGAATTCTGGGATCTGTTGAAACAAATCCAGAACGAGGGGATCACGGTGGTGGTGGCCACACCTTACATGGATGAAGCAGAGATGTGCGACCGTGTGGGCTTCCTGCACAAGGGCCGTTTGTTGGATCTTGCCGTACCCGCACACCTGGGGAAGCAGCAGGAAGACATGGTGGTGCTTCAATCGGAGGGGAATCCGTACCCTCTCCTGAACAAGGTGAGAGAGCTCCCAAATTGCCGGGGTGCATGGCTTTTTGGGAATTCCCTGCACATCCGGGTGAAGGCAGGATCGACCGGATCCGACCTGGTGCGTTCCATCCGGGCCTGGGGCCGGGACGATGTCCGGGTTTCGCTTGAGAAACCGGGCATTGAGGATCTGTTCATGGGGCTGCTCGACGAACAAAATCCGGAGGGCAGGCAACATGGTTGAATCCGGAACATACGAAAGCACCGGCCGGACCGGGAACCTGGGTGGGGACGAACCCATCGTGGATGTCCGGGGCCTGGTGAAGAAATTTGGCGATTTCGTTGCCAACGACCACCTGACCTTCCATGTGGACAAGGGGGAAATCTTTGGCTTTCTCGGCGCCAACGGGGCAGGAAAAACCACCGCCATGCGCATTCTCTGCGGCCTGTCCTATCCCACCGCAGGGGAAATCCGGGTGGCCGGGTACGATGCCTACCGGGAGAGGGAAAAGATCAAACGAAGCATCGGGTACATGTCCCAGAAATTCTCCCTGTACGAGGATCTGACCGTGTCGGAAAACATCCGCCTCTACGCGGGAATCTATGGACTGAACAAATCCTACACCCGGGAACGGGAGGGACAGTTGCTGGATCGATTGGGTCTGATTCATATCCGCAAGCGTCTGATCCGGGACATTCCTCTGGGTTGGAAGCAGAAACTTGCCTTTTCCGTGGCCATTTTTCACAAACCGGCCCTGGTGTTTCTGGACGAGCCCACGGGCGGGGTGGATCCCGTCACAAGGCGACAATTCTGGGAACTGATCCACGAGGCGACCCGGGAAGGCATCACGGTGTTTGTCACCACCCACTACATGGACGAAGCCGAGTATTGCAACCGGGTGTCCATCATGGTCGAGGGCCGCATCGAAGCCCTGGACACCCCGGCCGCCCTCAAGGTGAAATACGGGTCGCAGACCATGAACGATGTTTTCCTCAAACTGGCGAGACGGTGATGAAACGATTCATGGGCTTTGTACGCAAAGAATTTCAGCACATCTTCCGGGATGGGCGCACCCTGGTCATCCTTTTCGGCTTGCCGGTGGTGATGATCATCCTGTTCGGCTATGTGGTGAGCAATGAGATCAGCGACGTACAGATCGGAATCTGGGACCGGGCCCACGATCCTGCGTCCCGGGAAGCCACCCTGAAAATCCTTTCCTCGGGGTATTTTGAGCTGGCTGGAACGGTGGACGACGAAGCCGGGGTGGCCCGGATGTTTGAAAGCGGCCGGGCCCGCCTGGTGGTGGTGTTTGAACCCGGATTTGAGGAGAACCTGATCCGGGGACAGGCCCCCGGGCTTATGCTGATCAGCGACGGTTCGGATGCAAACACCGCCCAGCTCGCCCAGAATTACATGCAGGCCGTCCTGATGCGGTATTTCGCTGACTTGCAGGGAGAGCCGGCCCTTGCCCGGGGCGTGGAGGTGAAACCCAGGTTGTTTTACAATGAAGAAATGAAAGGGGTTTACATGTTTGTGCCAGGCCTCATGGCCCTCATCCTCATGCTCATTTCCGCGTTGATGACGTCGGTGACCATCACCCGGGAAAAGGAATTCGGGACCATGGAACTGTTGCTGGCCTCGCCCCTCAAACCCCGTGAAATCATCCTGGGAAAGGTCACCCCGTACATCGTACTATCCTTTGTCAATGCCCTGACCATCCTGGTGCTGGGCTTTCTGGTCTTCGATGTTCCTGTGGTGGGGAATCTTTGGATGTTGCTGGCCGAGTGCATGCTGTTCATCACCCTTGCCTTGTCGCTGGGGGTGTTGATTTCCACTGTGGCCAAGACCCAGCAGGTGGCCATGTTCATTTCCATGGTGGGACTCATGCTGCCCACCATCCTCCTGTCCGGGTTCATCTTTCCGGTCGACAACATGCCCCTCATCCTGCAGGGAATCTCCGCCCTGATGCCGGCCCGTTGGTTCATCATCATCGTGAAGAACATCATGCTGAAAGGTACGGGCTTCGGCTTCATCTGGAAGGAAACCCTGATCCTGGCCGGCATGACTCTGCTCTTCCTGTTGCTTGCCGTCAAACGATTCCGAACCCGACTCGAATAACCCGACCCATGCGCACACTTTCCGTCTTGCTGGCCAAAGAATTCAAGCAGATTTTCCGGAACCGGATGATGCTGCCCATCATTTTCGTGGTGCCCGTGGTCCAGATGGTCTTGCTCACCTACGCAGCCAGTCTGGAGATGAAGGACATCAAGATGTCGGTGGTGGATGTGGACGATTCGGCCGCCTCCCGCCTCCTGGTTTCCCGGTTCCAGGCTTCGCCCTACATCCGGGTTCGGACGATCCGGCCCGATCTTCCCGAAGCCCTTTCGGACCTTCACGCCGACCGGGTCGATGTGATCCTCCACATTCCCCGGGATTTCGAATCCGGTCTGTACCGGGCGGGACGAACCGATCTGCAGTTGCTGGTCAATGCCATCAATGCCACAGAGGCCGGTCTGATCCAGAGTTATTGTTCCCAAATCGTTTCCGAATACAACGGCGCCCTGGGCGTTGAATTGTCGGTGGCGGATCCGGCTGCCGGGGGTCGGGGCCCGGACATCCGGTCCGTGCTTTGGTACAACCCCACCCTGGATTACAAGATCTATATGTTTTCCGGAATCCTGGTCATTCTGGTGACCCTGATCGGCATGCTGCTGACCGCACTGAACCTGGTCCGGGAAAAGGAAATGGGGACCACGGAGCAAATCAATGTGACCCCCATCCGGAAGTACCAGTTCCTGGTGGCCAAATTGTTGCCTTTCCTGGTGATCGCGCTGTTCGAACTCGCCTTCGGGCTCGTGTTGGGGCGACTTTTGTATCGTTTGCCCATGGAAGGAAGCATCGGCCTTCTTTTTCTGGTGGCCATCGTCTACCTGACCGTGGTCCTGGGGCTGGGACTGTTTCTGTCCACCATCTCCGGCACCCAGCAGCAGCTGATGTTTGTTGCCTTCTTCTTCATGATCACCTTTGTGCTTATGAGCGGGGTGTTTACCCCCATCGAGAGCATGCCTGCCTGGGCGCAGCAGGTCAACCGCATCAATCCCGTGGCCTATTTCATGAAGGTAATCCGGATGATCCTCCTGAAAGGAAGCGGTTTCACGGACATCCGGAAGGAGTTTTTCAGCCTGCTGGCCTATGGCATCCTGGCCCTGGGACTGGCGGTGGGAAACTACCGGAAGACCAGCTGATCTACCGGGAAAGAAGCTGGCGGAAGATTTTGTCCGTCGCCCTCGAATCCCAATTGGCCGCACCGGTTTTTCGGGTGACGATCCGGCCGTCGCGGGACACGATGTACGTAGTGGGAATGGCGGAAGCCTGCAGATTGGGGGGCAGGGGTCCCCGGGCAAAGTAAACCGGAAGGTCCTCCCCCCGCTTTTCGAGGAAGGCCCGGACCCGTTCCGGTTGCTCCTGGGTCACGAGCAGAAAGCGAACCTGTTCGCCGTGCTTTTCATGGGCCTTTCGGATTTCGGGCAATTCCGCCACGCAGGGAGGGCACCAGGTGGCCCAGAAGTTGAGAAACAGAACGTCTCCCTGAAAATCATCCAGCGTCAGGGTCTGGCCCCGGAGGTCCTCCAGCTGAAGCAAGTAGTCGGTCTCCTTCAAAAGGACCTGCTTTTCCTCGGAGCGGAGTCCGGGGTTTTTGAGCGGAAGGGCAAGCCGGTTCACGGTGGTCATCACCGCCTTCCGGGGTCCGGGAATCAGCAAGAGAATGAGGAGGATCCAGAAGAACACATCGCCGGCTTTCTGCCAGAGGTTCCGGGTCTCCTTCCATTTTTTGAAACGTTCTTTCAGGGGAGTCATGGGGTTGCAGATTGGAATTGTTGGTTTCTCCCTTATCCTAACACAACTTTCGTATATTTGTTTGTCAATTGCAGATTCATGCTCGAAAAGCTGAGAACTTTCTTCAAAGTGGAGATCTGGACCCACGATCTCTCCACCAAATCGAAGCGACGCACCTTTCTCATCCGGCAGGCCCGAATCTATTTCCTTGCTTTCAAGGGATTCTTTGAGGACAAGGCGGCGATCCGGGCAGCTTCGCTGACCTACTTCACCATGTTGTCCATCGTGCCCATCTTCGCCATTGCCTTTGCCATTGCGCGGAACTTCGGGTTTGAGAGCATGCTCCATGAAATCATCACCAAGAACATGTCGGAGCAGGAAGCCCTCATGGAATGGGTCACCAAAATGGTGGACAATCTTCTGGAGGAGACCAAGGAAGGAGTGATCGCCGGGGTGGGGGGCGTCATCTTGTTCTGGTCGGTCATCCAGGTCCTGAACAACATCGAAGCCTCCTTCAATGACATCTGGCAGATCAGGAAACCCCGGAGTCCCCTTCGCAAATTTTCGGACTACATTGCCATCATGATCATCAGTCCCTTTGCCATCGGTCTGTCCGGCAGCTTTCTGGTGAAGATCCAATCCGCTGCGTATGATTTTGAATTGCTCAACCGGCTGATTGTCATGTTGATCAAATCTGTTCCCTACGTTTCGTTTTGGATTCTGTTCACCCTGATCTACATCGTGATGCCCAACACGAAGGTCAAATTCAAGTATGCGCTCATTGCCGGCATATTCGCAGGCACGGTCGCCCTGATCTTCCAGGCGCTGTACCAGAATCTGCAAATCGGGGTGCTGAAATGGGGGGCCATCTACGGGACCTTCGCCTTCATCCCCCTCTTCCTGATCTGGCTGCAGGTGACCTGGCTCATTGTGCTGATGGGGGCGGAAATCAGCTTTGCCTACCAGAACATCGAGAAGTACCAGTACGAAGAAGACGCGCTCAATCTCAGCCACTACAACAAGCGAATCCTGACCCTCCTGATCGCCTACCATGTGATCAAGAATTTTGGGGAAGGAGAGGATCCATGGAACAACGACACCATCAGCCACGAGCTGGGAATCCCCCTGCGGCTGGTCAATGATTTGGTCTTCGAGATGGTCAACGCGGGGATTCTGGTCGAGCTTGCGGCCGAAAACCCGAAAGACCGCTCCTATCAACCGGCCGTGGACATCAACCGGATCACCCTCGATTTCCTGCTGAACCGGATGGAACGGCAGGGGGGAGACAGGCTCATCGTGACGGAATCGGAAAGCCTCCAACGGATCACCCGGATTCACGAGCACCTGATGCACTCCATACGGGAAAGCCCCTCCAACGTCCTGATCAAGGACCTCTGAGCCATTGATATGCAGTCCGGCGATTCCAACCGGAATCACCTGAGTACCTTGTGAGGCAGCTTCGCAGCCTGCAAGGGCTTCTGGTCCCAGGACGAGTCCCGCCTGAATGTCCGGGTCTGGATGGTTCCCGCTGCACGAAGGCCTTCCTCGTTCTTGATTTTGAAGAACTTGGTCAGGTTTTCCAGGTGAGAGGCCCGTTCGGCGAGATTCCCCGCGCTTTGGGCCAGCTCGATGCTTGAAGAGGCGTTGAGTTGGGTGATGTCGTTGAGTTGCTGGAGGGCCTTGTTCACCTGGGAGATTCCCTGGTTCTGTTCCACGCTGGTGGCGGTGATTTCGTCCACCAGACGGGTGGTTTGTTCCACCTCGGGCAAGGTGGTGGCCATTTGCCTGCCGGCCGATGCGGAACGGCTGTGACTTTCTTCCACCAGGGCCACGATCTGGTCGGCCGCCTCCCGGCTTCGTTCGGCCAATTGACGGACCTCGGCCGCCACCACCGCAAAACCTCTTCCGTATTCTCCGGCCCGTGCAGCTTCCACCGCCGCATTCAGCGCCAGAATGTTGGTCTGGGATGCGATGTCGGTGATCAGTTTGATGCGGTTGTTGATTTCCGCCGTGGCTTCCATGGATTTCCTGGAATCTTCGGCGAGTCCGCTGATTCCCTGGTGGGCCTTTCGTGCCGTGGATGAGGTGGCTCTTGCATTTTCATTGTTGTGCTGCACATTGCTGGATATCTGGTCCACCGTGGAAGCGATTTCTTCAACCGAACTGGATTGCCGTTGTGCTCCGTCGGAAAGTTGAAGGGAAGCGTCGCTCAATTCCCGGCTTGCCTGGGCCATGTGCCCCACATTGTCATTGATTTCTGCGATGATTTCCGTCAGGGAAGAACACAGGACGTACAGAGAGGAGCGAAGGACATTCAGCTCATCGGTACCCGTGGGAACTTTTTGCTGGTTCCGGATTTGCCCTTCTGCCAGTTCCTTGACCTGGTCGATGGCCGCTTCCAGGGGAAGGCGGATTGCCTTGTTGATCAGGGCGAGAACCGTGGAAAATATGAGGAAATCCAGGGGGACGGCCCACAGGGCATGCTGGTTGCCCAATTGTCCCTGGAGGTAGAATGTAAATGCCACCACCTGGGCAAAGAGAATGAAATAAATTCCGAACACGAACAGGATCGATTTCCGGAAGATGCTTCGCAGGATGAGGAATGCGACGGGTCCGCACCCGAAGATGATCAGGCCTTCCAGGAGAAGTGGGTTCATGGCGTCGAGGTTGCATAGGTTTCAATCACCTGGCTCGTTTTGAAGTACCCGATGGCTTCGGACAGGTTCTCGGCCTGGGCGGACAATTCCTCCGCGCTGGTTGCCAGTTGTTCGCTGGCAGAAGCGTTCGAAAGAGTGACATTGTTGAGCTGCTGGATGCCTGCATTGACCTGCGTCACCCCATGGCTTTGTTCCTCACTGGCCGCCGTGATTTCCCGGACCAGGTTGGTGGTCCGTTGTACTTCCGGCAATGCGGTACCCAGGTGTTTGCTTGCACTCTCGGAAAGGCCGTAGCTTTTCTCAGCCAATTCCACGATTTCCTCCGCTGCCACCTTGCTTCGTTCGGCCAGATTCCGTACTTCTGCTGCCACCACGGCAAACCCGCGGCCGTATTCTCCGGCTCGGGCCGCCTCCACGGCAGCATTCAGGGCCAGGATGTTCGTCTGGGAGGCGATGTCGTTGATGACCTCGATTTTGCTGGCAATCTCCTGATTGGCTTTCAGTGCGGCCTGGGCGCTTTCCACCACCAATTGGATGCTTTCACTGGCCAGCCTCGATGTTTTGTCGGTGGCCTGGGAATTGGAGGTGTTTTGCTGAATGTTGGCGGTGATTTCCTCCAGGGTCGATGCAATCTCCTCAACGGAAGCTGCCTGCTCGCTGGAACCTTGCGACAGTTGCATGGAAGCGCTGGTGAGCTGCTGACTGGCGGAAGACAGATTCATGACATTCTTCTGCACCTCTGAAATCACCTCGTTCATCCGGTCCGACAATTGAAGGATGCTGTTGTTGAGATCGCCCAACTCGCTTTGGCTGTGACTTTCATCCACATCCACGTGCAACTGTCCCTCCGAAATCTTCTTCAATTGTTCAACGGCCCGGATCAGAGGCTTCCGCAGGGTATGGTTGATCCGGGCGAAGAGAACGATGCCGACGGAGAACACCAGGGGAAACGTCCATACGGAATGCTGGCTACCCAGCTTCCCGCTGATGTAGGATGCATAGCTGCCCAGCATGACCAGGATCACGGTGTAGACACTCATTTGGAAGACGATGGATTTTCGGAAGAACAAACGGGCGATTCCGGCCGCAACGAGCCCGGATGCAAGCATGAGAAAGGCTTCTTTGATCAAATCATTCATGATGCGTCGTTTTACCAGCATAAAAATAGGGCCGGAATGGATTTGGAATCAGAGTGCAGATACCTGATTTCCTGCACATTTTTCCCATTCTTTTCCGGGTGTTTTTACGTGCATTCCCACGCAAAAACGCGGGACGGGCCGCGTGGTTTCACGTTGCCCCGCCAGGAGAAATCTTTCTTTGGGACAATTCGCCAGACCGGAAGTAAAACGACTTGCTTTGCTTCAAATTAAATTAAAAATCATTCGGAATTTTACGAATTAATAGTTATACTTGCACCCATGAAATCAGCAAGGATTCACAGGTTGCACCACAGGTCCCATACCCGCCATCATTGGGGAGGGTAGCCCCGTTGTGCAGAGAATGTAATCCGGAATTGTCGTGAGGTTTGCAGATGCTGCAGACCTTTTTTTGTTTCATTCCATTCGTTTCAATCGCACAGAGAACACAAGACATGACGAAATTGACCATTGCCATACAAAAATCGGGACGCCTCAGCGAGAAATCCCTTGAATTGCTTTCCGAAGCAGGCATTGTCCTGAACAACGGTTCCCGGAAGCTGATGTCCCAGGCCCGGTCCTTTCCCCTGGAGGTCATTTACCTTCGGGACGATGACATTCCCCAGTACGTGGAAGACGGAGTGGCCCACCTGGGCATTGTGGGAGAAAACGAATTTGCGGAAAAGGCGTGCCGTGTCGACCTGGTGGAGAGGCTGGGGTATTCCCGCTGCCGGTTGTCCATCGCCCTGCCGAAAAACGAGGAGTACGTCGGATTGAGTGACCTGGAAGGGAAGCGGATTGCCACTTCCTATCCCCACATCCTGAAGGGATTTCTCGACAGCCGTGGCGTACGGGCCGATGTCCATGTCATCAGCGGTTCGGTCGAGATCACACCGTCCATCGGCATCGCGGATGCCATCTTCGACATTGTCAGTTCGGGCAGCACCCTGATCAGCAACGGACTGAAAGAAGTGGAGAAGGTCATGGATTCGGAAGCTGTCCTCATCGGGAACCGGTCCATGGACGAGCCCCGGCGGGAATTGCTGCAGCAGTTGCTTTTCCGCATACGCAGCGTTATGGCTGCGTCCAACAACAAGTACATCCTCTTGAATGCACCCAACGACAAACTCAAGGAGATCGTCGAGATTATCCCGGGCATGAAAAGCCCCACCATCATGCCTCTTGCCGAGGAAGGGTGGAGCTCGGTGCATTCCGTTCTCAGTGAAAAGACCTTCTGGTCCATCATCGACCGGTTGCGTGAACTGGGAGCGCAGGGAATCCTGGTGATTCCCATTGAAAAAATGATCATCTGAATGCACAAGACCAAAAGCCTGAACCCATGAACATCATTCGTTATCCCAAACGTGAAAAATGGCCGGAACTGCTCCGTCGTCCCGAACTTGACCACACGAATCTGGAAGACCAGGTGCAGCAAATCATTTCCGAAGTTGCTGCGGAGGGGGATGCGGCTGTAAGGAAGTACACCCAAGCTTTCGATGGAATTGAATTGGAAGACTTTGCCGTGCCAGCGGAAAAAATGGAAGAGGCACGCAAGCGCATCAGTCCGGAACTCAGACGGGCCATTGACGAGGCCCACTGGAACATCAACACCTTCCACAAGAAGCAGGTGCAGCACACGGGCACCATCGTCACCACAGCGGGCGTGCGTTGCTGGCAAAAGCTGGTGCCCATCCAGAGGGTGGGACTGTACATCCCCGGCGGTTCGGCCCCTCTCCTGTCCACTGTGTTGATGCTTGGGGTACCGGCCACCATTGCAGGGTGTCCGGAAATCGTTCTTTGCACGCCCCCTGACAAAGAAGGGGAGGTGGCACCGGCCATCCTGTACATTGCAGGGCTGCTGGGAATCAAACGAGTGTTCCGGGTGGGAGGCGTCCAGGCCATTGCCGCCATGGCCCATGGCACACAAAGCATCCCGGCGGTGAACAAAATCTTCGGACCGGGCAACCAGTATGTCACCATGGCAAAGCAAATTGTCAGCCGGGAGACGGTGGCCATCGACATGCCGGCCGGGCCCTCCGAATTGGCGGTGGTGGCCGATTCCACCTCCAATCCGGCCTTCATTGCCTCCGACTTGCTGTCCCAGGCCGAACATGGCCCCGACAGCCAGGTCCTCCTGCTTTCTGTTTCCGGAGACCTCATCGGGCAGGTGCAGGCTGCACTGAAGGAACAGGTGGTGAAGTTGCCCCGGAAAGACATTGCGGCTAAGGCTTTGGAGAACAGCAAAATGATTTTGCTGAACAACATGGACGAGGTGGTGGATATGATCAATCTCTATGCCCCCGAGCACCTCATTCTGGTCACCGAAAACTACCTCGACCTTGCGGAGCGAGTCCGGAATGCCGGATCTGTCTTCCTGGGAGAATACACCCCGGAAAGTGCCGGGGATTACGCATCCGGAACCAACCACACTTTGCCCACCAATGGGTGGGCTCATGCCTACAGCGGAGTGAACATGGACAGTTTCTATAAGAAAATCACCTTTCAGGAAATCAGCAAATACGGGTTGCACAACATCGGCGACGCCATCATGACCATGGCCGAGGCTGAGCAACTGCAAGCCCACAGCAATGCGGTTTCCATTCGATTGCAGGGTCATGTCTGAGAAGTTTTCCATCCAGAGGCTGGTGCGTCCGAACATCCGGGATCTGGTGCCCTATTCCTCGGCCCGTGACGAGTTCACCGGAAACGCCCAGGTGTATCTCGATGCGAACGAAAGTCCGTACAATGCCCCCTACAATCGTTATCCCGATCCGAAACAGAGGCAGCTCAAGGAACAGATGGGTGCATGGATGGGGCTGGATGCAGAACGCATTTTTCTGGGCAACGGAAGTGACGAAGGGATTGACCTTCTGTTTCGGGTCTGCTGCCGGCCCGGCGGCGACAATGTGGTGAGCATGGAGCCTAGCTATGGCATGTACGGCGTGTGTGCCCGGATCAACGATGTGGAATTTCGAAGGGTGCTGCTCAATCCCGATTTCACCCTGTCACCCGAGGCCATTCTGGACCGATGCGACGACCGCACCAAACTGATCTTTTTGTGTTCCCCCAACAATCCCACGGGCAATGTTCTGGACCGCGCGGCAGTCCGCCAGGTGTTGGAATCCGCAAAGGCCCTGGTGGTGGTGGACGAAGCGTATGCAGATTTCAGTGAAAAGGAAGGGTTTCTTTCGTTGCTGGAGGAATTTTCCAACCTGGTGGTTCTCCGGACTCTTTCAAAGGCATGGGGGTTGGCTGGAATCCGGCTCGGGATGTTGTTCGGCGATCCCATCCTGATCGGCTACCTGACGGCGGTCAAATACCCCTACAACCTGAACATGCTGACCCTGGAAGCCGCCTCCACCGCCTTGCAGTATCCGGACCGCACCAGAGAATGGGTCGAAGCCATTGCCCGGGAACGTACCCGGATGACCGGTGAACTTCAGCAATTGTCTCTGGTGGAGAAGGTTCACCCATCGGATGCCAACTTTCTGCTGGTGCGGGTGACCCGCGTCAGGGAGCTTTTTTCCTATCTCACCAACGAGGGAATCATCGTCCGGGACCGGTCGTCAGTGCCCCTCTGCACGGGTTGCCTCCGCATCACCGTGGGCAGTCCCTCGGAAAACGACCGCCTGCTGGATGCCATCAAAACCTTTGAAAAAGAGGAAGTCAAATGAAGAAAGCATTGTTCATCGACAGAGACGGAACCCTGATTGTGGAGCCCCCGGAGGATTTTCAAATCGATTCCCTGGAGAAGCTGGAATTCATCCCCGGTGTGTTTCGGAACCTTTTTCTCATCCGTCAGTTTACGGATTTCGAGTTGATCCTGGTCAGCAATCAGGACGGAATGGGCACCTCCCGGTTTCCGGAAGAGGATTTCCAAAAACCCCACCGGGCGTTTCTGCGTGCATTTGCAAACGAGGGCATCGTGTTCGATGCCCAGCACATCGATCCGTCGCTTCCCGAAGAAAACTCGCCCAACCGGAAGCCGGGCACCGGCATGTTGCAAGAATATCTCGACGGTACCTACGATCTGGACCGGTCCTTTGTGATCGGGGACAGGCTGACCGATCTGGAACTTGCGCGGAACCTGGGCTGCAAGGGCATCCTGTTTGGCAATGAGGAAATGAAGGCAAACGCAGTGCATGCCGGGTTGGACGATGTGCTTGTTCTGACCACCCGGGATTGGGACACCATCTACCGGACCCTTCGTTCGGGCCTCCGCAAATGCGAACTCACGCGCCATACGTCTGAAACGCACATCGAGGTGAGTCTGGCACTGGACGGGGACGGACGCACCGACATCCGCACGGGCCTGGGTTTCTTCGACCACATGCTGGACCAGCTGGGCCGACACGGCGGACTGGACCTGGAGGTCCGGGTACGGGGCGACCTGGAGGTGGATGAGCACCACACGATGGAAGACACCGCTTTGGCTCTGGGAGAGGCTTTCTCCAGGGCACTTGGAGACAAGCGCGGCATCCAGCGCTATGCCTTTCTTTTGCCAATGGACGATGCCCTGGTCCAGGTGGCCCTGGATCTGGGAGGACGGCCCTGGATCCAGTGGGAAGTGGATTTCCGCCGGGAGCGGGTGGGAGACGTTCCCACGGAAATGATTTTCCATTTCTTCAAGAGCTTTTCCGATGCCGCACGGTGCAACCTGAGCATCAAGGCAGAGGGGGACAACGACCACCACAAGATCGAGGCCATCTTCAAAGCGTTTGCGCGGTGTCTTGGGCAGGCGGGGAAGGTGGATTGGTTGGATTCCAAATTACCATCAACGAAGGGAAGTTTGTAAAGTAATATAGTTATAAAGTTATAAAGTTATAAAGTTATAAAGTTATAAAGGAGTTATAAAGTTATTAAGTTAGAAAGAGGGGGATGAGGGTTGCGATCGTGAAATACAATGCGGGGAACATCCGGTCTGTGGACCATGCTCTGAAGCGCCTGGGCGTGGAAGCCGTGATCACCGACGATCCGGATTTGCTGCGCCGTGCCGACAAGGTCATTTTTCCCGGCGTCGGGGAGGCGGCTGGAACCATGCAATACCTGAAACAGAGAGGGTTGGACCAGCTAATTGCCGGGCTGACCCAGCCCGTTCTGGGCATCTGCCTGGGGCAGCAGCTGATGTGCCGCTCCTCGGAAGAGGGGAACGTGGCCTGCATTGGAATTTTCGACCAAACGGTGAAACGGTTTCCGGAGGGTGATCTGAACGTACCCCACATGGGTTGGAACAGCCTGGATGCGGTGTCGGGCGATTTGTTTCCACCTTCGTTGAAAGGGGCCTATGTTTATTTTGTCCATTCCTACTATGTACCCGTTTGTGAGGATACGGCTGCGGCCAGCGCCTACATCCTGCCCTTCAGTGCGGCCCTTCAGAAGGGAAATTTTTATGCCACCCAGTTCCATCCGGAAAAAAGCGGGGGACCCGGTCAAATCATTCTGAAAACCTTCCTGGACCTATGATCGATCTCATCCCGGCCATCGACCTCATCAACGGCAAGTGCGTCCGGCTATCCCAGGGCGACTATTCCCGAAGCAAGGAATACGGGGATCCCCTCGACATGGCCATGCAATTCGAAGACCATGGCCTCTCCCGGCTGCATCTGGTGGACCTGGACGGCGCCAGGGAGAAGCGGGTGGTGAACTACCCCGTCCTCGAAAAAATCGCGGGAAAAACATCGCTCCGGATTGATGTGGGCGGCGGTCTCCGGAGTGTGGAAGACGTGCGCATCGTGTTCGAATCGGGGGCCAGCATGGCCACAGGAGGAAGCATCGCGGCAAAGGACCGGGATGGGTTTCTGACCTGGATAGCGACCTTTGGATCGGGCCGGATCATCCTGGGAGCCGATTTCCGGGACGATCGCATTGCCGTCAGCGGCTGGACCGAGGACAGCGGGCTGGAATTGCTGCCCTTTCTCCGGGACTACCTTGAAGAGGGTGTCCGGCAGGCCATATGCACCGACATATCCCTGGACGGAATGCTCTCCGGGCCTTCGTTGGGCACCTACACAATGCTTCGAAGGGAATTGCCCGAATTGCATCTCATCGCCAGCGGGGGAATTGCAGCCTTCGGCGATGTGCTGCGTCTGCAAAAAGAGAAGTTGCACGGGGTCATCATCGGAAAGGCCATTTATGAGGGGGCCATCGAACTGAAGGAACTGGAACGCTTCGTTCTTTCCGGGGGGACCTACGTCCCGTCGTATCTTCCGGATGAGGAATCGGATCCGGAATTGAACCAGGAATCAACCGCACAAGACTGAACATGCTGGCGAAGAGAATCATACCCTGTCTGGACATCCGGGACGGAAAAACCGTCAAGGGGATCAATTTCGAAAATGTGGTGGATGTGGGCGATCCCGTGGAGCTGGGCGCCAAATATGCCCGGGACGGGGCGGATGAGCTGGTGTATCTCGACATCACGGCCACCCAGGAGGGCCGAAAGCTTTTTTCGGACCTGGTGCGCCGCATCGCCGAACATCTGAACATCCCGTTCACGGTGGGCGGAGGCATCAATCAGGTGGAAGATGCGGAAAACCTTCTGTCGGCCGGAGCCGACAAAGTCAGCATCAATTCCTCGGCTGTCCGGGATCCATCGCTGGTCGATCGCATCGCACGCAGTTTCGGAAATCAGTTTGTGGTTGTGGCCATCGATGCCCAATTCCGGGAGGGGACCTGGACCGTGTTTGTCAACGGAGGACGCATCCCGACGGAAAAGGAGCTTTTTTCCTGGGCCAAGGAGGTGCAGGACCGGGGCGCCGGGGAAATCCTGTTCACCTCCATGAACCACGACGGAACCAAAAACGGGTACGCATGCGAAGCCCTGGAACAGTTGTCACGGCTGCTGTCCATTCCGGTCATCGCCTCGGGAGGTGCGGGTGCGAAAGAACATTTTTTGGATGTGTTCACCCGGGGAAGGGCGGATGCAGCTCTGGCCGCCAGCATCTTCCATTACAATGAGATTCCCATTCCCGAGTTGAAGAATTACTTAAGGAAACAACAGATACCAATCAGATAATATGGATTTTGATAAACTCAATGGAATCCTCCCCGCGATCATTCAGGATGCCTCCACCCGGCAGGTTCTCATGCTTGGATTCATGAACCGGGAAGCCCTTGAAAAAACAAGGTCAGAAGGAAAAGTCACCTTCTTCAGCCGGACGAAGAACCGGCTGTGGACCAAGGGGGAGGAAAGCGGAAATTTCCTGCATGTCCGGGAAATTCTGGAGGACTGCGACCGGGACACCCTGCTGATCAAGGTGGATCCGGCCGGACCTGTTTGCCATACGGGCAGCGAAACCTGTTTTGAGGAAAGCAACCGGGCCGGCCTGGCATTTCTCTCCAGCCTGCAGGCACTCATCCGCCAGCGCAGGGAAGAAATGCCCGAAGGATCGTACACCACCTCTCTTTTCAGGAAAGGGATCAACAAAATCGCCCAGAAGGTGGGGGAGGAAGCCGTGGAACTTGTCATTGAATCCAAGGATGACAGCAAAGAGCTCTTTCTCAACGAAGCCGCCGATTTGATGTACCACCTTCTGGTTCTTCTGGCTGCCAAGGATTGCGACCTGACGGAAGTGGTTGATATCCTCGAGGAACGACACCGTCCTGCCTAGGAGTCGGTCATTTTTCTTATTTTCGTGGCCAGAATAAAAACGAAACGATATGACAAAAGCGGAAATCATCACCGAAAAAGGGGTGATGAAAGTTGAATTTTATGACAACGATGCCCCCAACACGGTGGCCAATTTTGTGAAGCTCTCCGAAAAAGGGTTTTATGACGGACTGACCTTTCACCGGGTGATCCCGGATTTTGTGATCCAGGGCGGCTGCCCTGACGGAACGGGCATGGGCGGACCCGGCTACAGCATCAACTGTGAACTGGATGGTGAAAACCAGTACCACGACCGGGGCGTTCTTTCCATGGCCCATGCGGGCCGGAACACCGGGGGTTCCCAGTTCTTCATCTGCCATTCCCGCAAGAACACGGCCCATCTGGACAGGAACCACACCTGTTTCGGCAAGGTTTATGAAGGTCTGGAGGTGATCGACGCCATCCGCCAAGGCGACAAGATCGAAGCGATAGTTATAAAGTCATAAAGTCTCTAACGTTTGTAAAGGGGTCCACTTTCCACTCCTTTACAAACTTTCCCCCTTTCCCCTCCTTTAGGAACTTTACTAACTTTACTAACTTTACAAACTTCATTAACTACCTCATTATCATTTCGATATCCTCGATTTGTTTGGGAGCATACCGTGAAAGGACAATGTGCCCGTCGGCTGTGATGAGGATGTCGTCCTCGATGCGGACCCCAATGTTCTTGTACACATCATAGGCAGGGGACACGGCATGGATGAAGGCGGCAATTTCGGAGCTGTCGGCCTGGGCACCGTAGATTTCATGGAGCTGATCCAGACCGTTTTCCCGGAAGTAAAGGCCGGGTTCGATGGTCAGGACCATCCCTTTTTCAAGGACGCGGCTTTGCATGCTGTCCAGCACCTGATCCCGTTTGAAGCTGGCAAAGGTACCGCCCATGTCTCCCACGTCGTGGACATCCAGCCCCAGGTAGTGGGATGAAGCGTAAATGAGATAGAAATCAATCTGCCAGGGACTGGTGCGGTCGGTGATCAACCCGAGTTGTTCCAACCCGGACAGGATCACCTCTTTGGCAGCCATGTGTCCGTCCGTGAACATGTTCCCCGGATTCATTTGCTCGATGGCGGCCAGCTGGGCATCCAGAACGAGCTGGTAAATGGTTCTCTGGGCCTCGGAGAATTCGCCGCTCACCGGGATGGTCCGGGTGATATCGGCTGTGTACATCCCGTATTCCGCCCCGATGTCCATGAGCAGCAGTTCGCCTTCCCCGATTTCACGGTCATTTGCCTCGTAATGCAGGGTGGTGGCTCCGGGGCCGGAACCCACGATGGAGGAGAATCCGGGCATGGCGGCCCCGTATTCACGGAAGGTGCCTTCAATGAGGGCTTCCATCCCGAATTCGTACCGGCCGCTTTCCACCTCCCGCATGACCCGTGTGAGAGCCAGGGCGGTGATGTTGCATGCTTTCTGAATCCGTTCCACTTCCAGGGGATCCTTGGTGACCCTCATTTCATCCAACCGGGGCCTGCAATCGGTGAACCGGCCGCGGTTTCGTCCGTCGGGTCCGTTCTCCAGAATCCGGTTGGCCAGGGAATTGGACGGATCGTTGAACAAGGGGCCCCTGTTTGAAGGAGGCTGTCGAGATACTCCCTGAATTCATCAAACTCCAAAACCCGGTCCGCTCCGTAACGCTCCCGCAGGAGGGAGGCCGGTGCCTGGTCCCCTTCGTAAATCATCCTCCGGATGTTCGGCTCGCGCCGGGTCAGGGTGAGGGTGTTGTGCTTCAGGTCCAACACGGCCCAGGTTTCCGGGACATTCCACCCCGTGAGGTAGAAAAAGTTGTTGTTTGCCCTGAATTCATGCCGGTTTTGGCTTTGTTCATCGGTGGAATACAGAAAAACATAGCCGCTGTCCAGGGATTCTGCGAGTTCGCCCCGACGGACTGCAAATTCCGGCAAATCGGCCGGAGCGACTTGCAGATCGGAAGGATCGACGGTCACCGGAATGATCCAGGACCTGCCTCCGGGCCCCTGGCAGGAAAGAAGGACCAGGGACAGCATCCAGGCCGACCAACGGATCGACCTCCTGACGAAGATGGATTGGGTCGGACGGATCACTTGAATTCTTCCAGGGTTTTGGCCACAATGGCTGCGCATTCCTTCAGTTGCTCCTCCGAAATCACCAGCGGCGGGGCAAAGCGGATGATGTGCTGGTGGGTCGGTTTGGCCAGCAAGCCGTTCTCTTTCAGGGCGACACAGACGTCCCACGCGGTCTTCCCGTTGGTGGGTTTGATGACCATGGCGTTGAGAAGGCCTTTGCCCCGAACCAGCTCCACCATGGGACTCTGGATCTTTTTCAACGCGTCCCGGAAAATCTTGCCCAGCTTTTCGGCCCGTTCGGCCAGTTTCTCTTCCCGGATCACCTCCAGGGCAGCGATGGCGACCTTGGCCGCGATGGGGTTGCCTCCGTAGGTGGACCCGTGTTCGCCCGGCTTGATGGTCAGCATGATGTCGTCATCGGCAAGTACGGCAGAAACCGGATAGACACCGCCCGAAAGGGCTTTCCCGAGGATCAGGATGTCGGGCCGGACGTTTTCGTGGTCGCATGCCAGGAGCTTTCCCGTGCGTGCCAGTCCGGTCTGCACCTCATCGGCGATGAACAGAACGTTCTTTTCCTTGCATAGCGCAAACGCTTTGGACAGGAAACCTTCATCCGGCACATACACGCCTGCTTCTCCCTGGATGGGTTCCACAAGGAAACCGGCCACATTCGGGTCTTCCAGGGCCTTTTTCAAAGCCTCCGTGTCGTTGTAGGGGATGGTCACGAAACCGGGCGTGTACGGTCCGAAACCCTTGTAGGAATCCGGATCGGTGGACATGGAAATGATGGTGATGGTGCGACCATGGAAATTGCCTTCGCACACGATGATTTTGGCCTCATTTTCCGGGATTCCTTTTTTCTCATAGGCCCATTTTCGACAGAGCTTCAGGGCGGTTTCGTCCCCTTCGGCCCCGGAGTTCATGGGCAGGACTTTGTCGTACCCGAAATATTCGGTGATGTATTGTTCGAATTCGCCAAGGACCGAATTGTAAAAGGCACGTGAGGTCAGGGTGAGCTTTTCGGCCTGCTCCTTCAGGGCTCCCACGATTTTCGGATGGCAGTGGCCCTGGTTGACGGCGGAATATGCGGACAGAAAATCATAGTACCTTTTTCCTTCGACATCCCAAACGAACACGCCTTCGCCCCGGTCGAGGACCACGGGCAGCGGGTGGTAGTTGTGTGCACCAAACTTGTCTTCTCTCTGGATGTAGTCATTTGTCTTCATAGCAACATAGGGAATAAAAGGATGAGAAACTGGTTCGAAGCCGTAAAGGTAGTAAACATCTTTCTGCCGCGAATGGGATTGATTCAAGAAATCCGTAACTTATTCGACACAAAAATCGATCCCTATGGAGAAGGTACATGAGTTGATCACCAAACGATGGAGTCCCGTGGCTTTCGACGGACGAAAGGTGGAAGAGGACAAGATCGCCCTGTTGTTTGAGGCGGCCCGGTGGGCTCCCTCCGCCCAGAATCTGCAACCCTGGCGCTTCATCGTGGCCGAAAAAGGCCAGCCGGACCACGACGCCCTGTTCGGGCTGCTCAACGAGGGGAACCGGGAATGGGCCGGGAGCGCCCCTTTGCTTGTGCTGGTGCTGGGACAAGTCATTTCCACCTACAAGAACCGACCCAACCGCTTTGCATTTTTTGATGCAGGCATGGCCGTGGGCAATCTCCTGCTTCAGGCGACGGCCATGGGGTTGTCGGTGCACCAGATGGGGGGATACGATGAGGAAAGGGCCAAGTCGGAATTGGTGATCCCGTCCCGGTACGAGCCCATATCCATGATGGCCATCGGATACCACGGCGATGCCTCCAAGCTATCAAAGAATCTCCAGGAACGGGAGAACCGGAAACGGGAACGAATGGACCTGGACCAGTTTGTGGTTCCCGGGAAGTGCAAGTAGAGGCTCGGCCCCGTCAGAATGTGGCGGTGATTCTTAGGTTAAAACGTCTGCCGGTGAGGTAATTGGGCACGGCGAACTGTCCGGCGAACCCGGATTGATCCGCAATGGTCCGGATCCACAGGTAGCTGGCTTCGTTTTTGATCCCCAGCAAGTTGAAGATTTCGCCGCTGATCCAGATGCTTTCAAACCACTCCAGCCGGAGGACCCGGGAAAACCCGATGTCGACCCGGCGGTAGGGCCCCATGCGGTGTGTGCTGTAGTACTGGTCCGGATTGGGGCTGCTCAGGGGGAGGCCCGAACCGAAGAAGGCATTGAGGTGGACCTTGTATTCCGGGCTGTTGGGCAGGTAATCCTGAAAATACATGCCAAAGGTGAACAACTGGTCGGTGGGCCTCGGGAAGAAACCGGCCTCCTCCTCCACATAGGCCGTACCGTCCCATAGGATGGCTGAATCGCCCGGGATGTCCTCCCGTACCTGAAGCAGGGACAGGGTCATCCAGGATTCGGCTCCTGGAACGAAGTCTCCGTTGAGCTTGAAGTCGATCCCCCGGGCGTACCCGCTGCTCAGATTCTCTCCGGCATAGCTGATGCGCACATTGTCGATTTTATACGGGATCAGGTTGTCCAGCCATTTGTAGTACAACTCCCCCGAGAATTTGAAGGGACGGTCCCGGAGTTCAAACAGGTAATCCCCGCCGAACAGAACCTGGATGGATCGCTGGGGTTCCACCGTCGGGTTGATGCTGCCGTCGGGACGGCGCATTTCCCGGTAAAAGGGGGCCTGGTAATAGAATCCCCCGGAAAGATGGAACAGGATGTCCTTTTCCCAGCGGGGTTGCATGCTCAGGCTGAAGCGGGGACTGATGCGGGTGCTGGGGTTGTGGTTCCACCGGAGGGCCCGGATTCCGGCCGTCAGAAACCAATCCCTCCGATCGCCCGGCACCTCATGGGTGTATTGTCCGAATCCGCTGATCTGATCATAGGCCACCAGGTTTCTTGCATACCGGGCCTTGCTGAGTTCCAGCATTTCCCCGTTGTAGGGAATGACATAGCCCGATGAATCGGTCAGTTCCCACTCGCTGATCCGGTCCAGGAAATCCTGGTACCGGTATTCCAATCCCCACAGGAAGGTCCCGTTGTCGCTTTGCCACTGGCCCAAATGGCTGGCAGATAGAACAATGGCATCCAAAGAGTTTCGGGCGTGGGTGAGCAAACCGCCCACCCCCACGTTCAGGATGCTGTCTCCGTAGGTGTCGGATCCGATGGTGTTGTCCAGTTCATTGATCCAGTACTGTCCCAGGATGTCGAAGCTTTCCTGTTCGGCCGTGCGGAATGCCGTGGCGGTGAACTTCAGGGACAGATCGTTCCGAGGTTCGTAGGTCAGGTTCAAAGCTCCCAGATAGGTCCGGAACCGGTCTTCCTCCTGTCCCTCGTAATAGATTTTCAAGTGGAGAGGGAGGTCCTTCGTCCCGAATTCCACATCCGTCTCCCGGGGAACGAACAGGTACCGGTTGGTGGAAGAATTTCCCAGAAAACTGAGCTCCAGTTTGGGTCCGAGACGGTACCGGAGGAGGGCTTGGAAATCTGTGAACCGGGGCTTGTAATCTCCCTGCGTCTGCAGGGTGTTCAGCAGGTAGGCCGTGGTCTTGTACCGGAATCCCGCCAGGTAGGTGAGCCGGTTTCCGGCGGAAATGCCTTCCACATGGGCGGAGGCACCGAGCAGACTGACGGAGGAGGAGGCACGGAATTCCCGGGGCACCTTGTACTGGATGTCCAGGGCGGAGGACATTTTGTCGCCGTACCGGGCATCGAAGCCTCCGGCGGAAAACTTGACGGAGGAAACCAAATCGCTGTTCACGAAACCCAGTCCTTCCTGCTGGCCCGAGCGGACCAGAAAGGGGCGGTAGATTTCGATGTCGTTCACATACACCAGGTTTTCGTCGAAATTTCCACCCCGAACCGAGTACTGGGTGCTGAGTTCGTTGTTCGAACTGACCCCGGCCTGGGATTTGATCAGGGCTTCCACTCTGCCGGTTGCCGTGGGAACATGCATCAGGTCCTCCACCGGAATGCGCTGAAAGGTCCCGGTCCGGTCCTGCCGGGCGCTCACCGAGACTTCGTTGATGGAAGTGACATCGGAGGACAGGGTGATGTTCGCCTGTCGTTCTTCCCCCGGTTTCAGGTGGATGTCCAGAGTTTTGGTCACGAAACCCACGCAGGTGATGGTCAGCTCGACCGGTTTTCCTGCGGGTACGTCCAGCCGGAAGTTCCCGTCGCCGTCGCTGAGGGTTCCCAGCGAGGTTTCCCGAATGCTCACATGGGCCAGTTCAATGCCCTGTCCCGTGCTGTCCACGATCCGTCCCGTCACCAGCCCCCGGCCCTGTCCCCGGAGAAGGCTGCCCCCGAGGAGGAGAAAAAGTACGAGGAGAACGATCGGCTTGGCAGGAGAGTTTTTCACGGGTGCTTCGGATCAGGATTCGGACTTCCAAGTAAGAAACTGTCCATGGGAAGGAAAAATTGCCCGGATTTCAGTCGTCCCGTCTGAAATCGCCCCGTTTGACCGCTTCAAAAAAGCTGGCCCAGCGCATGGGATCAAAGATGGTGAAGTAGGGCGTCTGACCCTGGCTGTACAATTGATTGTATTGTTGTTTCATCACTTCCCGGAAGGCCACGTTGGGGGATGCGGTGGATTCTCCCAAGGCGATCTGGGTCTTGATCAGAGCGATGTTGTGGTAGGCGCGTTGTTCGTCGTCATCGGGGAGATCGAGGGCCAGGAAGGCTTCCTTGAATTCCTGGTAGGTCTTCCAGGGATAGATGCGGACCTCGGCAAGTTCAAAGGTGTCGCTGACAAGGAAGATATCGGCCGGATATTGCTGTCCGGCCAGGGAATCCGGGATGACGTGCATGGTGGGTTTGTAGCCCAGATAGCTGAAAATGACCGTGTCGTTCGGATGGACCACCACGGTGAACATGCCCCGGTGATCGGTGGTGGTTCCCCGTCGCTGGGTGAACACGATGACGTTTGCGTAGGGAAGAGGCTGGTGCTGGAGGTCGCGGACGATACCTGAAAACTCCACCAGATCCTTGTACTGGGAAGGGTCCTGCCTGTCGGTACGGTCGATTCGGCGCTGCGCTCCGGCGGGTGCACAACCAACCCCGCCAACAGAGCGATCATGAAAAGAAGTGCTGCTGGTGATTTCCTTCCCCGAATCATCCCCCAAAAATAGAGAAAAATGGGCTGACTGGCACCCGGGCCGCAGGAATCGCCGTAAATTTGTGAATTCTTAACAGTTCAGGACCCATGGTGACACAAACAACCCTTGCACTGCCGCCCTGTTCACGCGGCTTTCATTTGATTACCCGCCAGGTGGAGGAGGCGGCCGGAAACCTTCCCGAGACCGGTTTGATGCATGTGCTGATCCAGCACACCTCGGCGGGACTCACCCTCAATGAGAACGCGGACCCTTCCGTCCGCACCGATTTTCAGCGCTTCACCGATCATCTGATACCGGAGGGCCTTCCCCTCTACACCCACACCCTGGAAGGGGAGGACGACATGCCCGCCCACCTCAAATCCTCCCTCGTCGGCGCTTCGGTCACGGTCCCCATCACCCGGGGCAGATTGAACCTGGGAACCTGGCAGGGCATCTACCTGTGTGAATTCCGGAACCGGGGCGGGTCGCGCCGGCTGGTGATCACGGTGCTGAGCTGAGGTCATGTTTTAGAATAGCTCCGGTCCTGGGTAATTTTCCATAATTTAGCCACACACCAAACTGCGTACCGATGAAGAAATTCGTTTTGCTGGGGGATGAGGCGATTGCGCAGGCGGCCCTCGACGCCGGCATTTCCGGCGTCTATGCCTATCCGGGAACCCCGTCCACCGAGATCACCGAATACATCCAACGCAACCAACGGGCCCGGGAGCGGGGGGTGCATTCCGTCTGGTCGGCCAATGAGAAAACCGCTCTGGAAGCGGCTCTGGGCATGTCCTACGCCGGGAAACGGGCGCTTGCCTGCATGAAGCACGTGGGGCTGAATGTGGCGGCGGATGCCTTTGTCAATGCCGGCATGACCGGCGTGAACGGCGGATTGGTTGTGGTTGTGGCAGACGATCCCTCCATGCACAGCTCACAGAACGAACAGGATTCCCGGTTCTATGGAAAGTTCGCCATGGTTCCCGTGCTTGAGCCATCCAACCAGCAGGAGGCCTATGGCATGACCCGCTATGCCTTCGATCTCTCGGAGCGGACGGGGCTGCCCGTACTGCTTCGGGTGACCACCCGGCTGGCCCATTCCAGGGCGGTGGTGGAGGGCGGGGAGGAGCGGACCGAAAACACCCTGTCGCTCCCTGCCGATCTGAAGCAATTCATTCTGTTGCCTGGACTGGCCCGGAAGCGGTACAAATCCCTGCTTGAGATTCAGACGTTGCTGGCAGGGGAAGGACGTTCCTCCGGATTTGTCCATGCGAGAGAGGGGCATGACAAGACCCTGGGCATCATCGCCTGCGGACTTGCCAGGAATTATTACCTGGAGGTGGCCGGCGACCGGGGGATGGACCATCCCCTGCTGACGGTTGGACAGTATCCGGTCGATCGGGCCGTGCTGACCGGCTTTGTGTCCGGTGTCGACCAGGTCCTGGTGCTGGAGGAGGGAGCGCCCTTCCTGGAGGAAAGCCTTGCCGGCATCCTGCCCTCGGCGCACCGGATCCGGGGCCGGCTCGACGGTACCTTACCCCGGGACGGGGAGCTGAATCCGGGACTGGTGAGCCAGGCACTGGGATTTGAACAAAATCAGGGATACGGGATCCCCGGACTGGTTCGGGACAGGCCGCCCGCGCTTTGCAAGGGATGCGGCCACATCGACATGTACAATGCCCTGAACGAGGCCCTGGACGGGCTGGGACCCGGCCGGGTGTTTTCCGACATTGGTTGCTACACCCTGGGCGCCCTGCCACCCTACAATGCCATCAACTCCTGTGTGGACATGGGGGCTTCCATTCCCATGGCCAAGGGAGCCGCCGATGCAGGACTCCGTCCTTCCGTGGCCGTGATCGGCGACAGCACCTTCACTCACTCCGGGATGACGGGTCTGCTCGATGCGGTGGTGGAGGGCACCCCCTTGACCGTGATCATATCCGACAATTCCACCACGGGAATGACGGGGGGCCAATCGTCCCATGCCACGGGTCGGCTCGAAGAAATCTGCCGGGGACTGGGTGTGGAAGAGGAACACATCGTTCCGTTGAATCCCCTGAAAAAATACCACGATGAAAACACCGACAAAATCCGCAGGGAACTCTCCCATAACGGGGTTTCGGTGATCATCAGCGCCCGGGAATGCATCCAGACGGCCCGGAAGTCGAAACGGCAAACCGCAACCCCGGAACCATGACAAGAACAACGACATGAAAAGAGACATCATCCTGGCGGGTGTGGGCGGACAGGGGATCCTGTCCATCGCAGCCGTCATCGGATGGGCCGCCCTGGAGGAGGGCACATCAAACAGGCAGAAGTTCACGGCATGAGCCAGCGGGGAGGGGCGGTTCAGTCCCACCTGCGTCTGTCGACGGAACCCATTCATTCCGATCTCATTCCCGCAGGGCATTGCGATCTGATCCTCTCGGTGGAACCCATGGAAGCTTTGCGGTATTTGCCCTTTCTGTCTCCGGACGGATGGGTGGTCTCGAACCGGACCTCTTTCGCAAACATCGACGACTATCCCGACGAAAACGCCCTCTTTGAGGAAATCAAAAAAGTGAACAACCACATCCTTCTCCATGCCACCGACCTGGCCCGGGACATGGGGTTCCCAAAAGGGTCGAACATGGTGGTGCTCGGGGCGGCCACCCGGCTCATCGGGCTGACGGCCCATGCGATCGAAACCGCCGTAACCAAAATGTTCGGAGCCAAGGGAGCGGAGGTGGTGGACATGAACATCCGGGCTCTGAAGGCGGGAGCGGATGCGGCTTTGGAATCACAACAAGAACGTTGAATCACTTGCCATGACAGAGAAAAAAGACCTGGAGCAACTGCGCAAAAAGGGCATCGGCCCGGATCAGATTCAGAAACAGATCGACCAGTTCCGGACGGGATTTCCCTTTGCCGACCTGGTGGCGCCCGCCACCCCGGAACAGGGTATCTTCTTACCGGAAAGGGAGGATGAAGAACATTTCCTGTCCTATTTCTCCACCCGCGCCCCGGCAAACCGGATCCTTCGGTTTGTGCCCGCCTCCGGAGCCGCTTCCCGGATGTTCAAATCCCTCTTTGCAGCCATGGAGGCCATGGAGGGAATGGACCGGACGGACCAGACCGCCTGGGTGGAGGGACGGGACGACATCCGGACCTTCCTGCGGGACCTGGAAAGCTATGCCTTTTTCGAGGATTTGGACCGAAAGGGGGATCCTTCACCCCTGGAGGTCCTGGGACAAATCCTTGGGCCGGAGGGATTGGACTACGGCTCGTTGCCCAAGGGATTGTTGAAATTCCACAAATACGCTCCCCGCGACCGGCGGACGGCTTTTGAAGAGCACATCCGGGAAGCGGCTTCCTATGCGGCAGACGGGGAGGGGGTGCTCCGGATGCATCTCACGGTTTCCCCCGATCACCTGGAAGGATTCAAAGCCGAGGCGGCCCGCGTGGTTCCGAAGATCGAGAAGGAATCGGGCCTGCAGATCCGGATTGATTTTTCATTCCAGCTTCCTGAAACGGACACGTTGGCCGTGGATCCGGACAATGTGCCGTTCCGGACCCGGGCCGGGGAATTGCTGTTTCGACCCGGGGGACACGGGGCCTTGATCCGGAACCTGGATGCCCTGGATGCCGACCTGGTCTTCATCAGCAACATCGACAACGTATGTCCCGACCGCAACCGTCCGGAACGGGTGCATTACAAACAGCTTCTCGGAGGCATCCTTCTTGAGTCGCGCGACAAGGTGTTTTCCTTTTTGTCACGTCTCGAGAGCCGAACCCGGCCCGACCGGCAGGAATTGAATGCCATGACGGATTTCCTCCGCGACCGGATGGGCTTTTCCCTGCCGACCGGTCTGGAAGGTTGGCCGGATTCCGATCTGGCCGGCTGGTTGATCCGGACCCTGAACCGGCCCATCCGGGTGTGCGGCATGGTCCGGAACGAGGGGGAACCCGGCGGCGGGCCCTTTTATGTCCGCTCGGGCGACGGGGATGTCAGCCTTCAAATCGTGGAAGGGTCCCAGATCGATCCCGGCGATCCGGAACAGCAAAACATCCTGAATGCCTCCACCCATTTCAATCCGGTCGACCTGGTGTGCAGTTTGCGTGATCACCGGGGCGGGAAATTTTCCCTTCCGGAATTCGTGGACCCCGACACCGGCTTCATTTCAGAGAAGTCCATGGAAGGCCGTCCTCTCAAGGCACTGGAATTGCCCGGGCTTTGGAACGGAGCCATGGCCCGGTGGCTGACAGTGTTCGTGGAGGTGCCCCTGGGAACCTTTTCGCCGGTCAAGACGGTCTTCGACCTGGTCCGCCCCGAACACCGGGCGTAAATCCTGTTTCATGCAGGATCCGTCGGGACGCACGTTCTCAGTGAGTCTGTGTCGCTGCGGGCGGTACCTCATGGATTCACCCATCCGGCCTCATGGACCAGGGTCCATCCCTCCACCCAGTTGTTGGATCCGAAGGCGCCTTTGAAGGAGACCGGTTCGAACCAACTGTTTTCGTAGGCCGCCATGTCCGGGAATTCGGTGGAGGGGGGCAGGAGCCGGTAGGCATCATCCACGGAAAGGCCCGGGTCGTCGTAGCGGGTTCCCCAGGCAATCAGGGAATCGGAGAGGATCGTGTTTTCAGCGCTGCGGTCGCTTCCGTCATCGGCATAGGCATAGAGAAGGGGCAGGGTTTCGTTGCCCGGAAACAGCAGGTTTTTGTAAAGTCCCACATCCCCGCTCTCAAAGAGGGCCCAGGAATCCCCCGCCAGGTCCGAGTATCGGACGGCCGTCCCTTTTTCGGGGTGGAGCAGAATGGAATTCAGGATGAACCCACCCCCAAAATGGCCAAAATGGATCAGGTCGCGTCGTTGAGATCCCGGCTCACCCACAAAGGTGAGGTTGTGCAGGACCGGCCAGGCCCCCGGCAGGTTGGCCAGGGCTTCGGTTCCACCGCTGATTTCCAGGCAATGGTCGGACGCTTCTCCCTCCACGGCCACCCAGAATTGCCCTTTGCCGGCATACCCCTGGTCGATATCGTAGGCGTCGTCGCCGCATCCGGCCACCACCAGGTTGGAGCAATTCACAAGACCGCCGAAGAATTCCACCCCGTCGTCGGCGTTGGAAATGACTTCCACGTGGTCGATGAGGGTTTGCCTTCCCACGCCGCCCAGGGTGAGACCGTTGATCTCATTTCCTTCCCCGATGTTGGTTCCTCCGTGACGAATGGACACATACCGGAGGATGCCCGAATTGTCGTCCTCGTCCGGACCGCCGTACACGCCCCGGGGTTCGCTCACGGGGATCCCCTCGATCATGTCTTCCCCGGTTTCGGTGTGGATGGGGGCATTTCCAAGCAGGATGAGTCCGCCCCACAATCCCCTGGATTCGACGGGGACGCTTCCTTCCAGGTCGTCACCTTCCACCGTAAAGACGATGGGTTGGGTCTGGCTCCCTTCGGCGATGATCTTCCCGCCCCGGGCCACAATGAGGGCACTGGCCAGGCTCCCCTGTCCGGTCCGTCCCCGGACGACTGTCCCGGCTTCGATGGTGAGGGTCTGCCCGTCATTGACAAACACAAACCCGTTGAGAACGTATTCCTTGTCGCGGGTCCAGGTGGTGGTGCCCGTCCCGCCTCCCTGGTCGGTGATGGTGTTGATCAGTTCCAGGGAATAATCGCTCTTGCGGCACCCGGGTGAGAAGATCACAACCAGGGACAGCATCAGGGCAGGGAGGAAGGGTTTGCGGCCTTTCATGGCAGTGGCTTAAAAGTCGACTTCAAAATTTAGATAGAGAAAGGGCGCGGATCCCCCGTTGCTGGCGTATTCAACCCAATCCTGGTAATTCAGGGCCATTTTCAGCCCGTCGATGGGGGCAAACTGGATGCCGCCCATCAGGGCGCTTCCGTCATCGGCCAGGTTCCAGGGGGATTCTTCACCCGGCAGGATGTTGGAATACAGCTGGTCGTACCGGGCAAAGAGTTCCCAGCGATCACCGAGTCCGTACCGCGCATAGGCGGAATATCCGTACCTTGAGTGATCTCCGTTGAATTTGTAATTGAACTGGTGGATGTATTCAGCCCCCACGCGAAACGGCCCCCGCTCGTATCCGGCAAATCCGGCCCAGGTCATTTGGGGCGACTCCCGGGTGGTATGCACGGTATAGTAGGCCCGGAGGGTGAGACCTTCCGCAGGCAGAAGGGTGAGCCCGGCTCCTGCGCGGAACACATCGTCGTACTGGTAGTTCTTGTATCCCTCCCCGTTGGAAACCATGAGGTCGGCCGTGATCCGGGACGAAACCTTGTATTGCACGCCGGCGCCCAGGTCGGCGCTCGATCCGAATTTGTATTCGTCCATGTACGACTTGTACAGATAGCGGTAGCCCCAGAATTTCTCCTGGACCTTGAACTGAAGCATGTCGGTGAGACCGAACCAGGCAGTGAGGTTGTTGTTGCGGTAGCTCAGGTAGGCGTTCTTAAAGTACGCATAGCGTCGAATGAGGCTGTATTCCGAGTCATCGTCCACGCTGCCGATGTCCAGCTTCACTTCGGCGCTGAAATGGGAATTCAGGGCTCTTTCGTAGCCGAAGTAGGCCCTGCGGACCTCAAAGGCTGCGGCGGGACTGTCCGGATCGAGGCTGTAATTGAAATGGCTGTAGATACGGGCCGAAACCTGTCCCGGGTCTTCTTCCTCCGTCTCCTGACCCAGCAAGGGGGGAGCCATCAGGCAGCCCGCGATTCCGGTCGACACGAGAACACGGAAAAGAACTCCGGAAAGCAAACGAGGGCGGTACATCGTCATGGGTGGCATTCGTTATGTGAGGTGCGAGGATTTGAGTTTTCTCGGTACATGTTCATGCGAATCTAACAATAACTTAACAATTGCATGTGGTTCTGGTTTCAATCGCATCCGGGAATGATGTATTTTTGAAAGGCAAACCCTTTACAATTCCTTTGGAATGAACTGGAGCGAATACAAAATTCTTTTGGTGGACGACGAGGACGACATCCTTGAATTTCTTGGCTACAACCTGCGAATCGAAGGGTTCGAAATCCACACGGCCAGCAACGGACGCGAGGCGGTGGCCAAAGCATTGGAAATCCGGCCCCATCTTGTCCTCATGGACGTGATGATGCCGGGCATGGACGGCATCGCCGCCTGCGAGGAGATCCGTGCCCATCCGGACATGGGGCAGACCCTGGTTGCCTTTCTCACTGCCCGGGGTGAAGACTATTCCCAGATTGCCGGGTTCGAGGCCGGGGGGGATGACTACATCACCAAACCCATCCGGCCCAAGGTGCTGGTCAGCCGGATCAAGGCCCTGCTGAAGCGAAGAAGCGCCACCCTTCGTCCCCTGGAGGAGGAAGCGGGCCGCAGGAAAGTCTCCGGCGACCTGGTCATCGACAAGGAAAGGTACATGCTGGTCCGGAAGGGGAAGGACATCGCCCTGCCCCGGAAAGAGTTTGAATTGCTTTCCCTTCTCACCTCCAAGCCCGGGAAGGTGTTCACCCGGGAGGAGATTTTTGACCGGGTGTGGGGGGAGAACATCGTGGTGGGGGACCGGACCATCGACGTGCACATCCGGAAGCTCCGGGAGAAGCTGGGCGACGATTGCATCAAAACCGTCAAGGGAATCGGATACAAGTTCACGGAACATTGAACGCACCGTTTGAGAAAAGCAAGCCCGGTCGGGAAATCCCCTGAACCGGTCTTGCTTTATGACCTGCCGGCCATCCCGGCTATTTTTTTCCTTCCACTTTCCCCTTCTGGGCTTCCTGGGTAAGAACGAGCGACCGTTGCAGCGTCAGTTCTGCCTTGGCCACGTGGACGACGTGCAACATCAGGCTTTTGGTCTCGGAAAGCATGTCCATGTAGGTGACGCTCACCTTCACCCCCTTCTGGGTCTTCTTCAGATGTTTGATCCGTTCCCGGATGATTTCATTGATGGCATCGATGATTTCATCCCGGCGTTCGTTCAGACTTTCGGATTTTTCGACGCTTTTTTGCTTCAGCAGCTGAAGGATGTAATTGAAAAACTCTCCGGTTTTTTCATTGAAGGCGTTCAGCTCGTCTTTCTGCACCTTGTCCACGGCGTGGTTGTTGTCGAGGTGATTGTAGGCCGGCTGGACCACATGATACAGGGAGGCGGTCATTTCCTTGAGGTAGTCCACCACCTGGACATAGTGATGTCCGGTTTCCACTTCGGTCTCCTTGAACCGGCGCAGGGTGGACGGCAGCCGGTCGCGCAATTCCCGCACCTCGTGGTTCAGGCTCCGGGCGTCCTTCTTCAACTTCTTCAGTTGTTTGTAATCTTCCTTCAGGAAGCTTTGCAGCGTCAGATACAGGATCTTGGATACCTTCAGGATGGTGCTTTTGACCTCTTCGTCGCATTCCTTCAGAATCTCGGCGCCGGCCTTCCGGATTTCCTTCTCGCCATTGCTTTGATCCGACCTTTTCTTGTGGAAGGCATGGGTGCGAAGCAGGATGAAGATGGAAAGTGCGATCAGGGCCAGCATCACGGGGAGCTTCCCGAAGAACAGCAAACCGGCAATGAGGAAACTGACGCAGAAGGCAATGAAGGCTGTGAAGAACCACCCTCCGATGACCGTCAGCACGCCTGTGATCCGGTACACCGCACTTTCCCTGCCCCAGGCGCCGTCGGCAAGGGACGACCCCATGGCCACCATGAAGGTCACATAGGTGGTCGACAGAGGGAGTTTGAGGGAGGTCCCGATGGAAATCAGGATGCTGGCCACCACCAGGTTCACCGAGGCACGCACCAGGTCGAAGGCCCGGGTACGGTCCGGCTCCGGATTGCGGTCTTCATCGAACCGTGTGGCAATGAATGCTTTGGTTCGTGCCGGGGTGATCCGTTCCATGGCGGTGCCGAATTCCAGGGACCGGCGGACGATGAAACGGGCCAGGATGGAGGAGTTGAACCGTTCGGTTCCTTCGCTCTGCCGTCCCAGGTTGATCTCCGTTTCGGTTACGGACTTTGCTTTTTTGGAAAAACGCAGGGTGAGCACCATCACCAGGCCGGCAATGATCAGGAAATAGAGGGGCGTGTCCACCGGTTCCTTCAGGGATCCCATGAGGAAGGAGCCGGGTTCGGCGCCGGAAGCCATGAACGATTTGAAGGATTCGAAACCGGCAAGGGGCACACCGATGAAATTGACCATGTCGTTGCCGGCAAAGGCCATGGCCAGGGCAAAGGTTCCGACCAAAACGGTGATTTTCAACACATTGATCCGGGTGGTCAGGATCAGGACCTGGAACAGGAGGGTCCATCCGACAAAGCTGTACAGCAGGATCCGCCACGTATGGTGGTGGATGTAGTCCAGGGTGGCATCGGTGATGAGGGTGGACCCTTTGGCGCCTTTCATGACGAGGAAATACAGGATGGCCGTCAGGGCGATCCCGCCCCAGAGTCCGGACCAGTACCGGTTGTTCTTCTTGAGATTGAAGGAGAAGGCAAAGCGGACCAGCCACATGATCACCATCCCCACGGTGAAGGCGATGACGACGGAAATGAAAATCCCGGTGATGATGACCACCGCACGTTCCGTGTTGATGAATTCTCCGATCCGGCTTGTGGATTCGCCCAGTTTGACCAGCTTGAACATGGAAACCGCCACGGCCGATCCGAGAAGTTCGAAAACGATGGAAACGGTGGTGGAGGTGGGAAGGCCGATGGTGTTGAAGAAATCCAGCAGCAGGATGTCGGTGAGCATGACGGCGAGGAACAGGATCATGATCTCGCTGAAAGCAAACTGGTCCGGATTAAAAATTCCCTTTCGCGCCACTTCCATCATCCCGTTGGAAAACACCGCGCCTACGAGAACGCCGGCGGCGGCAATGGCCAGGATGACTTTGAAGGGAGCCACCCGGGAACCCAGGGCGGAGTTGAGGAAGTTGACCGCATCGTTGCTGACGCCGACGACCAGGTCCGAAATGGCGAGAAGAAACAGAACGGCTACAATCAGAATGTAATAGGATTCCATCGTGAGGTGTGTTAGACTATGCGGCAACTGAGGCCTTCATGATGTGATAAAAACTTTGCGGCAAAAATAGCCTTTCTGCTAAAAATCCAATGTGAAGTTAAGGTTAAGTAAATGTAAACAGAATTCTACTTCTTCGGGCCGATTTGGTTTCGAAAGTAGGATTTATCTAAATTTGAGTATCCGGTTCGAGGTATCAATCCTTCAGGAAACCTATGGAACAACCCATCACACCGTCCCTCGTAAGCGAATTGCGGATTTCCCTGATCCAGGCCGACCTGGCCTGGGAAAACAGGGAAAGGAACCTGGAAAGGTTCACGGAACAGATGGTCCGGATCGGTGCGTCTTCCGACCTTGTGATGTTGCCGGAAACCTTTTCCACGGGGTTTACCATGCAGGTCTCGATCCATGGGGAGCGGGAAGAAGAAAGCAAGGCCTTGGACTGGATGGTCCGCATGGCTGCCCGGTACCGTTGTCATGTCGCCGGCAGTGTGATCGTCGGAACGCAGGGTGGATTCGTGAACCGGTTCCTTTGGGTGGGACCCGGGGGCGTGGAGGAACGGTACGACAAACGGCATCTGTTCCGCATGGGAAGGGAAAACGAAAGCTTCCTTCCGGGAAACGATCGAAAGATCCTGACCCTGGGCGGTTTCCGTTTTTTACCTCTGATTTGCTACGACCTTCGTTTTCCCGTGTTTGCGCGGAACCGGAACGACTACGATGCCCTGCTTGTGGTGGCCAACTGGCCGGCAGCCCGACAGGTCGTTTGGGAAACCCTGCTGCGGGCGAGAGCGTTGGAAAACCAGGCCTGGGTGTTGGCTGTGAACCGGACGGGCCGGGACGGCCTGGGTGTGGATCATGCAGGGGGAAGCACGGTGATCAGTCCCCGGGGCGAAATCGTGGCATGTCTGGATGAACGCGAAGGCATCTTGCAGGCGCGCATCGGCCTGGAGGAGGTCCGCTCGTTCCGGGAAAAATTTCCGGTCTGGAAAGATGCAGATGATTTTCGCCTGACCTAGCAGCCGCAACCGCAGGAGCCGTGGCCGTGGCCGTCGTCGCAGGAGCCCTTGTCCTCGCAGGATCCGCCTTCGCAGCCGCCATCGTGGCTACCGCAACCGCATCCGCCCGATTGGTGAACGTGACCGTGATTCAGCTCCTCTTCCGTGGCCGTGCGGACCTCGGTGACTTGTCCTTTGAAGTAAAGGTCGTTGCCGGCCATGGGGTGATTGAAATCCATTTGGACCGCTTCGTCCAGGATGTCCATGACCTTTCCGTTGAGACGGCGACCTTCTGCATCCATCATGGGGATGGTGTTCCCAACTTGAAGCAGGTTTTCGTCCACTTTTCCGTCCACTTCGAAAATGTTCAGGGGCACATGCACGACGGCCGATTCAATGACCGGACCGTAGGCGTCTTCGGAAGGAAGCAGGAACTCGAAGGCATCCCCGGCAGACAGGCCGTTGAGGTTTTCCTCAAATTTGGGGAGGAGTCCGCCCGTCCCGAAAAGAAAGGTCAGGGGATGGTCGGGATTCAGACTTTCCACCACGTCTCCCTCTTTGGATCCGTTGCGGAGTTCATATACAATGGAGACGACGTTGTTTTTTTCAGCGATCATGATCCGTGCAGTTTTCAGGGTGCAAAGAAAGCAATTATTTCCCCCACATGAAAGGAAAAACATGCCCCTGAACCATTTTAACAGGAAATTAATACCGAAACGGCCGGGCCTCAGGAAATGCCTTTGGCAGGTTCCTCCTTGCCCCCGGAAGCTGCATGTCCGGACGGTTCCGCTTCCTTCTGCAGGGCGGTGGAAGGTTCGGTTTCCTGTTCCCCTTTCCGGAAGCGGATGAGGGCACCGGCCATGAGGATGCTGGAGGTCAGAATCACCAGAAGCAGGATGCCCATGTTGAATTCCTCCACCACCAGGGATTCCGGTATGGAATAGAACAGCAGGATGGTGATCAGACCCCGGGGAGCCATCCACACTTCCGGCAGGATGTCCTTCCGGATGATGAAGCGGAAATACAGGTAGCGCGTTCCGTACAGGATCAGCAGGATGCCGGCGCTCACCAACCAGACTTTGAAATCCAGCAAACT
Organism: Bacteroidales bacterium; assembly: GCA_041393235.1. GTDB lineage: Bacteria > Bacteroidota > Bacteroidia > Bacteroidales. Next base: position 11,252 of record JAWKKO010000005.1, on the reverse strand, counting down.
GGCCAACACGATGCTGAAGCCGAAAATGACAAAGAAGAACGTGCGGACCACAAAACTGGATTCGAGGGTCACCATCTTGAAATTCCGGAAGATGGATTCCATCTGATCCTCATGGAGGTAGTTTTTCAGGCGTCCCGGAAAGAAAAGTTGCCGGTTGGAGAGGATGAGTCCGAAAACCAGGATGATCAGCAGGCTGGAAAGGTGGAACATCTTGCTCAACGAATAAAGAAGGATGAGCACGGCAATCAGCAGAAACAATTTGAGTTCGGTTCGGATCTTCTGGAAAAGGAAGATCAGGAAATAACTGGCAAAAACCGACACCGCAACGGTGAGACTCAGGTTCAGCAGGACGGAAAGGCTCATTTGCCCGATGCTTTCGGACTCCAGGCTGCTGATCAGAAAATAAAACAGCATGATTCCCAGGATGTCGGAAAAGGTGCTTTCGTACACCATGAATTCCCGTTTGTCGGCTCGAAGGGAGGACACGCTGGGAATGATGATGGCCGAACTCATGATGGAAAGAGGAACCGCATACAAGAGCCCCGTGTTCAGGTCGACGCCGATGTAAACCATGAACAGCAGGGCGATGAGAGAGGCGGAAACCAGAAGATTGACCAGGGCTGTGAAAAAGGCACGCCGGATCAATTTCCGTTTCTCCCCGGTCAGTTCCAGATCCAGGGAGGCCTCCATGACAATGAGGATCAGACCGACAATGCCGAGAACCTCCAGCAGGGAGGTCAGGGAAGGAACATGGATTCCAAGGCCATGCACCACACCGTGAAGAACCATGCCCAGAAGGATCAGGAGGAGCACGCTGGGGATGCTGTATCTCTTGGCCAGGAGATTGAAAAGATAGGACACGATGACGATGAGGGATCCGACGATGACCAGACCGTTGGAAGAAAATCCGCCGCTGTGGGCGCTAAGAAATACAAAAGAAGTCATTTGAAGTAGGTATTGAAGCCAACCCGGAACACGGGATTCGAATACGGGGAACGGGACGATTCATTCAGGTCCCACAGGACCAGGATCGACATGGAATTGAATACCCCAAGTCGCTGGGTGATGCCGCCTCCCACCAGAAGGCCCTGATACAGGAAGCGGCCGTCATCGGGAAAGCCCGGGGCATAAAAGTACAGCTTCTCCATGCTGAGACCTTCGTACTCCACCTGGACGAACAAGTCGTTGAACAGGTGCAAGGGGACGAATTCTTCGGCATGGGTGATCAGCGCAAACCGGCCAAATGCCTTCCCTCCGTACAAGTGAGTGCGATAGGATGTTGGATTGTAGGCGCTGGCCTTCTGAGACAGGTACATGTAGTGTGGCCCCAGCGCGAAGGAAAGCCGGTCGGTGACGTGGTACCCGAGGAGGGGGGCCATCTCCACATGGGTGTAGGTCCCCAGGGACAACCAGGCTTCCGGAACCAGGAAAAACTTTCCTTTCCGGGAGGGCGCTTCGTCCTGCCCCCGGGCCGGTGCCAGGGCGGGTGCCGCCAGGAACAGGACCAGAGCCATCCGGGGCAACATTGTCTTCCACATGGGCACAATATTACCAAATTCCGGGGCATCGTATGCAAAACCATGTATTTTTACCTGGAGAAAAACCGCCACACCATGACCGTACTCATCACAGGGGCAAGCCGGGGGATCGGAGCCGCTCTGGCCGTTGTCCTGGCAGGAAAGGGACACGATTTGCTGCTGGTTTCCCGCAACCGGTCCGGCCTGGAGGAAACCCGCCGCGCCTGCGAGGAACGAAACCCGGCCGCAGGGGTGGAACTACTTCCGTTCGATCTCTCCGATCTGGAGAATCTGGAAGCCGAATTCCTGGGCCTGGTCCGCTCCCATACCGCATCGTTGGATGCCCTGGTCAACAACGCAGGAACCCTCCTGAACAAGCCGTTTCTGCAAACCACTCCCCGGGAGGCCCGGCATCTCTATGAAACCAATGTGCTGGTTCCGTCCCAGTTGATCCGGCTGCTCCATCCCTCCTGGGGAAAGCACCCTGAAGCACATCGTAAACATCACCAGCATGGGGGGATACCAGGGAAGCGTAAAGTTTCCGGGTCTGAGCCATTACAGCGCCTCCAAGGCCGCACTGGGAAGCCTGACCGAATGCCTGGCAGGGGAGATGGGACCGGATGGATTCCGGATCAACGCCCTGGCTCTGGGCGCCGTACAGACAGAAATGCTTTCCTCCGCCTTTCCGGGATACAAGGCCCCCCTTGATGCCGGGGAGATGGCCGAATTCATCGCCTGGTTCGTGCTGGAGGGGGGACGGTACTTTCAGGGAAAAATCCTGCCGGTGTCCTTATCCACGCCCTGATTTGTCCAGATCCTCCAGATCGAGGCCGCGCACCAGGTTGTCGCCCGAGTAGCTCCTGGGTTTGAGCTTTCCATTGAGCAACAGGGCCCCGTTGAGCGCCAGGGCCCGCATTTCGTCTTCCCCGGGATAGATAAAGACAGGGGCAATGAAGGCCACCCGTTCCTTGATGTAGGTGGTCAGGTCCGGGTTGTGGGCAATACCGCCCGTGAGGATGATGGCATGCACTTCCCCGCCGAGCACGGCAGCCATGGCCCCGATTTCCTTGGCAATCTGATAGGCCATGCCGTTCTGGATCAGCCGGGCTTTGGGGTCCCCCTCCCGGGCCGCCAGTTCCAGCTTGTGGGCTTCCTTGTAGCCCATGTAGGCATACAGCCCTCCCTGTCCGGCCAGCATTTTGGGAACGTCGGACGATTTTCGGGATGATCGAAACAATACCGGGACAGGGCTCCGGTGGGCAGGGTTCCGGATCGTTCCGGGCCGAAGGGGCCGTCCCCGTCCAGGGCGTTGTTCACGTCCACCACCCGTCCCTTCCGGTGGGCTCCCACCGAAATGCCGGAGCCCAGGTGAGCGATGATCAGATTCAGGTCCTCGTATTCCATGCCCCGGGAGTGGGCATAGGTCCGTGCGGTTGCCTTCTGGTTCAGGGCGTGAAAGATGGAGGTACGGGGGAAGGCCGGATGTCCGCTCAGCCGGGCCACGTCCTGCATTTCGTCCACAACCACCGGATCGGCGATGAAGGCTTTGGAGCCCGGACACACCTTTGTCAGTCGGTGGGCGATGAGTCCCCCAGGTTGGAGGCATGGGTCCCCATGACGCCCTGTTTCAGGTCCCGGATCATGGCGTCGTTGACCTCATACACACCGGATTCGATGGGGTGGACCAGGCCGCCCCGGGCGATGATGATGGCGATTTTTCCGGGGGAATGTGATTGTCATGAATCTCCCTGACCACCAGATCCATCCGGAAGTCCAGCTGATCGGGGATGGTTTCGAACTCGTCCAATTCCCCGCATTCGTGCCGGATGGTTTTCAGGAAGATGAATTTGTTGGTCTGGTACACGGCCACTTTGGTGGACGTCGCCCCCGGATTGATGGCCAGGATGTACGGTGTTTCCATTGGCTTGCTTCTAAGGGTTCATTGCCGGTGGTTGTCGGCTGTGACAGCTGCCAGCAGGATGGAGTCGAATTTGGCCTGTTCCGAATCGGAACGGGAGGTGAGGACGATGGGTGCCGAGGCTCCCACGATCATCGAAGCGACCTTGGCTTTGGCAAAAAATACCAGGGTTTTGTACAGAACGTTTCCGACTTCGATGTCGGGCATCAGCAACAGATCGGTGTCCCCGGCCACCTCGCTCTTGATTTCCTTGTGCTTGGCACTTTCCAGCGACACGGCGTTGTCAAAGGCCAGGGGGCCGTCGACGATGCAGTTCAGGATCTGGTCGCGCTGGTTCATTTTCGACAGGAGAGCGGCATCCAGGGTGGCATCCATTTCCGTGTTCACCTTCTCCACAGCACCGAGGACGGCCACCTTGGGCCGTTCGATTCCCAGTTTGTTGAGCACCAGGACGGCGTTGTTCAGGATGTCGATCTTTTCGCGCAATTTCGGGGCGATGTTCATGGCCACGTCGGTGACGGCGATGAGCTTGTGGTAAGTTTCCACTTCAAAGTAGGCAAAGTGGGAGAGGAGCCTGCCGGTTCGCAGGCCATATTCCTTGTGAAGCACGGCCCGGAGCATGTCCGAAGTGCCCACCTTTCCCTTCATGAGCACATCCGCCTCCCCGTCGTGCACCAGCTTGACCGCCAGATTGGCCGATTTCACCGGGTGGTCGGAATCAATGAACTCGAATGGAGACAGGTCGAGATTCAGGATCTCGGCCATGCCAAGGGTTTTGTCCCGGTCCCCGACGAGTACCGGCCGGATGATGCCGGCGGTTGCGGCGCTGGTTACGGCCGACAGGGAATGGGCATCCTCGGATGCGGCCAGGACCAGTTTTTTGGGTTCGTGGTCCTTTTTTATCAGGTGGTTCAGTTCGGAAAGATGCTTCAACATGTTGTCTGGTACATTGGTCACACAAAGAAAGAAAAATACCCGGTGCGCAACCGGGTATTTCATATGATCTTCAACACCTGCAAAACTTCCGGAACCTGCACCTTACAGGCACTTTTCCAGGATTTTGAAAGTGTCGGTGGCAATCACGAGTTCCTCGTTGGTCCGGATCACCATGGCGGTCACCCGGGATTCCTTTTTGGAGATGATCTTGTCTTCTCCCTTGATCCCGTGGTTTCCGGGTTCATCGAACTGCAGTCCCAGGTATTCCATGTTCTGGGAAATCATCCGCCGGATGTTGAAGTCATTCTCACCGATACCGCCCGTAAAGATCAGACAATCAAGTCCGTTCATGATGGCTGCATAGGCGCCGATGAATTTCTTCACCCGATAGGCATACATGGTCAACGCCAGGTTGGCCCGTTCGTTGCCCTCGTAGTAGGCCAGCTCCAGATCCCGCATGTCGGAGGAAATCTCGGAAATTCCCACCATGCCGCTTCGCTTGTTGATCATGTTGCTGACCCTTTCAGGCTCAGGTGCTCTTTGTCGGCCAGGAACAGCAAGACCCCCGGGTCGATGTCCCCCGTCCGGGTCCCCATGATGAGGCCGTCCACCGGCGTGAAGCCCATGGATGTGTCGATGGAACGACCGTGTTCGATGGCCGTCACCGAGGCACCGTTCCCGAGGTGACAGGAGACCACTTTCAGGTCGCGGGTGTCGCGGTTCAGGATCTGGCTTGCCCTGCGGAACACATACTTGTGGCTGGTCCCGTGGTACCCGTATTTCCGGACGCCGTACTTCTCATAATACTCCCGGGGGATGGCATACATGTAGGCGTGGGGCGGCATGGTCTGGTGAAAGGAGGTGTCGAACACCGCCACCTGGGGCAATCCCGGAATGAGGCTTTCGACGGCGATGATTCCCTTGAGGTTGGCCGGATTGTGGAGGGGGGCCAGGTCGACGCAGGCTTCGATGTCCTTGATGACCTCCTGGGTGATCAGCACACTTTCCTGGTACTTTTCCCCGCCCTGAACAACCCGGTGTCCCACAGCGGAAATCTCATCGACCTTTTTGATCACTCCGTGCTCCTCATGGACGAGGGCGTCCATGATCATGTGGATGCCCAGGGTGTGGTCCATGATCGCCGTCACATGCTTGTATTTCTCCTTGCCCGTCGGTTTGTGGGTCAATACGGCATCGGTGAATCCGATGCGTTCCACCAAACCTTTGGCAATCAGGTCGGAATCCTCGTTCTCCATCCGGATCAACTGGTATTTGATGGAGGAACTTCCGCAATTCAATACTAGAATTATCATGAATGTTTTTGAATTAATTGTTGGAATACTCGTCACTTCTTCATGCCGGAAGCCTGGTTGGCGGTGATGGCCACCAGATTTACGATGTCGCTCACCGAACAACCTCTGGAAAGATCGTTGATGGGCGCGGCCATGCCCTGCAGGACCGGACCGATGGCTTCCGCTTTGGCCAACCGCTGGACCAGCTTGTAGGCAATGTTGCCCACGTTCAGGTCCGGAAAGATCAGCACGTTGGCGTTGCCCTGGATGGGACTGCCGGGGGCTTTGCTGCTGGCAATGGCTTCCACGAGGGCTGCGTCGGCCTGCAATTCCCCGTCGATGATCAGGCTGGGATCCATCTCCCGGGCAAGTTGGGTGGCTTTCACCACTTTGTCCACCATGGGATGGCTCGCGCTCCCCTTGGTGGAAAAGCTGGTCATCGCAATCCGGGGTTCAAATCCAAGGATGGAACGGGTGGTGTTTGCCGTTGCAACGGCGATTTCGGCAAGCTGTTGTTCGTTGGGGTCGGGATGGACGGCTCCGTCGGCAAAGACGATGACACCGTCTTCTCCAAAGGAGGTATCCTGCAGGATCATGATGAACGCTCCGGAGACAATGCTGATCCCCGGCATGGTTTTGACAATCTGAAAGGCGGGACGCAACACATCGCCGGTGGCGTTCCGGGCTCCGGCCACTTCCCCGTCCGCATCGCCTGCTTTGATCATCAGGGTGCCCAGGTAGAGGGGGTCTTCCACCAGTTTGCCGGCCTGTTCCATGGTCATGCCCTTTTCTTTGCGCAGGTCGTACAACAGCCGGGTGTATTCTTCCTTCTTCGCATGCGCCTTCGGATCGATGATGCGTGCTTTTTCAAGGTTTTTCAAGCCAAATTGATGGGCCTGTTTCTCCACATCAGCCGGATCGGCCAGGAGGGTGAGGTGGCAAAGTCCCTCCCGGAGGATGGTGTCTGCCGCCATGACCGTCCGCTGCTCATCTCCCTCGGGAAGCACAATTCGTTGGCAATCGGTCCGTGCCTTTTCCCGGATCTTCTCGATTAAATTCATTGATTATCAGCTATTTGATTTGATGATTGATTCCGGAATAAAGGTAATCAAAAAAAAGGAAGAAAAAGTGCGATCCGGGAACACTTTCGCGGCTTGGGTGTTCGTAGGGAAAAGACATCTCATGAACGCCACACACATTTTCGACCGCCTCTGGTCCGATTACATCCGGGAAAACCCCAACGCAGGCAAGATCCACGATCTGTTCGTGAAATCGGGAAACCGGGTGGTGAACGACCACATCGCTTTCCGGACCTTCAACGATCCGCGCACCTCCCTGGAAGTCATTGCAAAGCCTTTCCAGAATCTGGGCTACCGGGAATGCGGATCCTACCATTTTCAGGACAAGAAACTCCGGGCAAAGCACTATGAACTTTCCGGGGAGAAAGAAGCCCCCCGCGTGTTCATCAGCGAGCTTCTGCTGGAAGAGTTTTCCCGGGAATTGCAGGACATCGTCCGGGAAAACCTGGACCGGGTGCCGAAGGAGACCCTGACCGATCCGGAGCTGATCTTTGCGGGAAGCTTGTTTTCAAATCCGCAGCACGGCGTGTACCAACGGTTGCGGGAGGAATCGGAATACGCAGCCTGGTTGTATGTCTTCGGTTTCCGGGCAAACCATTTCACCGTCTCCGTCAATCATCTTGAAACCCTGCACAGCCTGGAGGAAGTCAATGAATTCCTCAAACGGAACGGATATGAATTGAACGCCAGCGGCGGAGAAATCAAGGGGAACCCCGGTCAGCTGCTGGAACAATCTTCCACCCTGGCCGACCGGGTGGAGGTGGATTTTACCGACGGTCGTTTCCGGATTCCGGCATGCTATTATGAGTTTGCCCGAAGGTATCCGGATGGAGACGGAAACCTGTTCAGCGGCTTTGTGGCAGGTTCGGCAGACAAAATATTTGAGAGCACGGATTATCGATCCTGAGCCCGCTTCTTCTTTGCGTCTTTCTGCTATATTTGTTGTTTCATGCCCACCAAGGAACAACAAATGGAAAACGTTGCTAGCCCGGTATCCGGAGCAAAAAATGTCGCGCGGGACAGATTTTCGGAGTTGAAAGCACGGATCGACGGCGAAGTGTTCACCGATCCCGTTCGTCTCATCATGTACTCCACCGACGCGTCGGATTACCGGGAAAAACCCCTTGCCGTTGTCTATCCCAAGCATGAGAACGACCTTCGGGAGCTGGTCCGGTTTTCCGCAGAAACCGGAGTGACCCTGATTCCGAGGACGGCCGGTACCTCCCTGGCAGGTCAGGTGGTGGGCAACGGGGTGGTGGTGGATGTTTCCCACCACATGTCCAAAATACTGGAAATAAACGCAGAGGAAAGGTGGGTCCGGGTGCAGCCCGGAGTCATTCTGGACGATCTGAACATTGCCCTGAAGGACACCGGTCTCTTTTTCAGCCCCGAAACCTCCACATCGAACCGGAGCATGATCGGAGGCATGGTGGGCAACAACAGTTGCGGACTTCACTCCCTGGTCCATGGGGCCACGAGGGACCACACCCTCTCCCTGCGGACCGTTTTGAGCGATGCTTCGGTGGCGGAATTCGGATCCCTGGATGATGCCGGATGGCAGGATAAAATGAACCTGGATTCCCTGGAAGGGGCGATCTACAGGGGCATCCGGGACATGTTGTCGGATCCGGAAAACCAACGGGAGATCCATGCCGAATTTCCGGATCCCGGCGTGGTTCGGCGGAACACCGGCTATGCCCTCGACGAGCTTCTTCAAAGCCCCATGTTCCTCGGCGACGAGTCGCGGTACAAGGATTTCAACTTTTGCCGCCTGCTGTCGGGTTCCGAAGGGACCCTGGCATTCATCAGCGAAGCCAAACTGAACCTGATCCCGTTGCCACCGGCCAACAAAGCGCTCATTCCCATTCATTTTGAGTCGGTTCGGGAGGCCATCCGGGGGAACCTGGTGGCCCTGGCCCACAAGCCCGCCGCCGTGGAGCTGATGGACAAGACCATCCTGGATTGCACCAAGGGAAACCTGACCCAACGGAAGAACCGGTTTTTCCTTGAGGGAGATCCGGGTGCGGTGCTGATGGTGGAACTGGTCGACGAAGAAGAACAAAGCCTGCTCGACCGGATCGCCCGGATGGTGGAGGACATGCGCTCCCGGGAACTGGGATATCACTATCCCGTGGTGCGGGGTGCGGACATCAAGCGGGTGTGGGCACTTCGGAAGGCCGGGCTGGGCGTGCTGTCCAATGTGCCGGGCGACGGCCGGCCGGTGTCTGTCATCGAAGACACGAGTGTCAACGTGGAAGTTCTGGAGGACTACATTGCGGAGTTCGATACCATTCTGGAAGGCTACGGGCTTTCCTGTGTTTACCATGCCCACATTTCCGTGGGTGAATTGCACCTGCGACCCATCCTGAACCTGAAGGATCCAGGGGATGTGCAGCTATTTCATGACATTGCCCTGGACACCGCCAAACTGGTGAAAAAATACAGGGGATCCCTCAGCGGGGAGCACGGAGACGGACGCCTGCGGGGGGAATTCATCCGGCTCATGGTGGGGGACAAGAATTACGCCCTCCTGAGGAATGTCAAGGACCTGTTCGATCCACGCGGGGTCTTCAACAGGGGCAAAATCATCGACACCCCGCCCATGAACAGTTTCCTGCGGTACGATCCGGGGCATGTGACTCCGACCTACGAAACCTGGTTCGATTTTTCCGGGGAAGGCGGTTTCATGAAACTGATCGAAAAATGCAACGGTTCCGGCGATTGCAGGAAAACCGAAATCACCGGCGGCACCATGTGTCCGAGTTACATGGCATCCCGCGACGAGTACACGACCACCCGGGCCCGGGCCAACGTGCTTCGGGAATTCCTGTCCAGACCCGGATTGGAAAAACCCTTCGATCAGAAGGAAATCTATGATGTCCTGGACCTGTGTCTCTCCTGCAAGGCCTGCAAATCGGAATGCCCGTCCAGTGTGGACATGGCCAAAATCAAGGCGGAATTTCTCCAGCACTGGTACGAGCATCACCGGGTTCCCATGCGCACCCGGCTCATTGCCAACATATCCCGGATCAACCGGCTCGGCATGGTCTGGCCCGGGTTCTTCAATGCGGTGGTACGCACCGCGTGGACGAGTACCCTGTTGAAGAAGGTTCTGGGATTTGCGCCCGCTCGCAGCATTCCCACCCTTGGGAAAAAGCGCCTCCGGGGGTGGGTCCGGCGTCACCTCGACAGCCTGAACGGAACCCTGCCCGTCGGAGCCCCGGAAGTGCTTCTCTACATCGATGAATTCAGCGATTTCAATGACTCCGAGCTGGGCATCACGGCCATCCGCCTCCCATGCCCTGTGCATCCGGGTGGAAACCTGCAGGCATCCGGTGAGCGCGCGCACCTATTTGTCCAAGGGCCTGTTGAAAAAGGCCAGGCAGCTCGCCCGGGCCAATGTGGAAATGCTGTTTCCCCTGGTGGGAGACCACAGGCCCCTGGTGGGCATCGAGCCATCAGCCATCCTGGGATTCCGTGACGAATTCCCCGAACTGGTGGGGCCGGATCTACAGGAAAAAGCACGGGAACTGGCCGCCCACACCCGGACCATGGAGGAATACCTGGCGGAGGCCTTTGACCGTGGGCAGTTCAGCACCGATCTTTTTGTGAAGGACAAACGCCAGGTGCTGTTGCACGGACACTGCCAGCAAAAAGCCATTGCCAGCACCCAGGCCAGTCTCCGGATTCTCTCCATCCCCGAAAATTACCAGGCCGTGGAAATTCCCTCCGGTTGCTGCGGAATGGCCGGATCCTTCGGTTACGAAAAGGAACATTACGACCTTTCCATGAAGGTTGGCGAACTGGTCCTGTTCCCAGCTGTCAGGAATGCCGGGGCAAAGAGCCTTGTGGCTGCGCCCGGAACGAGCTGCCGGCACCAGATCATGGACGGAACGGGGACCAAAGCCCGCCATCCGTTGGATATCCTGTACAATGCTTTGAGATAGGAGCATGAAAACCATTCTGCGCGCATTGAAAAAACTCCCCCTCTGGGCCAAGATCTTTCTGGGCATGGGCCTGGGCATCCTGTGGGGATTGATCAGCGTGTGGGCTGGATGGGAGAATTTCACGAACGGGTGGATCAGGCCCTGGGGGAACATCTTCCTCAAGCTCCTGAAGTTGATTGCTGTTCCCCTGATCTTTGTTTCCCTGGTCAAAGGCATTTCAAGTCTCACCGACATCACCAAATTGAGCAGGCTGGGTCTGAAAACCATCGCCATCTATGTGGTTACCACCGTCATTGCCACCACCGTCGGGTTGGGTATGGTCAATCTGATCAAGCCCGGATCGGTGTTTCCCCAGGAAAAGCAGGCGATGTACCGGGAAAAATTCGGGGGACAGGTCGAGATCCGTCAGGAATCGGCCCGGTCCATCGAGGATCAGGGGCCCCTGCAGTTCCTGGAGGACATGGTCCCGGACAACATCTTCCTGGCTGCGGGAGACAACGCCAAAATGCTCCAGATTATCTTTTTTGCCATCCTTTTCAGCCTGGCGCTTGTGATGGTGCCCA
>JAWKKO010000004.1:0-224243 GCA_041393235.1 Bacteroidales bacterium | reverse complement strand
CATTCGAAACAAACGCAAGGAAGAGCGGCTTATGCGCGGCATCGCCTCCATCGCCAACAGTTCGGATTCCGAATCGGCCACCCTGCAAATGGCCCTCGATAAGTTTGCTTTTTACATTGGATGGCCGGTAGGGCATGTGTGTTACTATGACAAAGAAAGCGGCCGCATTCAACCGGGCGACATCTGGTATTGCCCCGATCGGGAACGGTTCGGCGAATTCATCCAAAAGACCTATGAATCTTGCTCCTCCGGGACCAAGGGACTGCCGGGCCGGGTCATTGCCCAGCGGGATTCCGTGTACCTGGAGGACGTCAAAACCTGCGAAAACTTCAGGGATTACGAGGGCCACGTGGTCTCCTGTTTTGCCGTTCCCGTTTTCATTGAGGAGGACGTGGGGGCGGTGCTGGAATTCTTTCACGATCGGCGGGTTCCGGAAGACCGAAGCATTGTCAAGCTAGCGGAGCAGGTAGGAAGCGAAATCGGGTCCATCCTGTCCAGGAAAATGGCAAAAATGGCGCTGGAGGCCAGTGAAGCAAAATTCCGCCAGCTTGCGGAAAACATCGGGCAGGTCCTTTGGCTGCAGACCAGGGAGGAAATCCTGTATATCAGCCCCGCCTACGAATCCATCTTTGAAGAGACTCCCGCTAAGCTGAAGAATGATCCGGCAAACCTGTTCCGCACGGTTCACCCCGGGGACCGGACCCGGATTCGCGAAGCTCTTGCTTCGGCGTTTCGGGAGAACCGATCCTTTCACGAGGAATACCGGATTCTGTTTCCGGGAGACCGGATCAAATGGATCAAAACGAAGATTCTGCCATTCTCGGACCGGGTGGAAGGCTCCCTTCGCTTTGTCGGTCTCTCCGAGGATGTCACGGAGAACAAGATCCTCAGCCTCGAAATCGTCGCTGCCAAGGAGGAGGCTGAAAAAGCCAACCAGGCGAAAAGCGAATTTCTGGCAAACATGAGTCATGAAATCCGGACGCCCATGAACGTGGTCGTTGGTTTTTCGGAATTGCTCAGCGGGCAAATCAAGGACCCGGTGCAAAAGGACTTCATCAACTCCATCCGGTCGAGTGGGGAAACCTTGCTTGGCATCATCAACGACATCCTGGATCTGTCCAAAATCGAAGCGGAACGAATGGAGCTGCAGCCCGAGCCCGTTCATGTCCGGAGCATGATCGAGGACATCACGCAGCTGTTCAGCATCCGGATGAAGGAGCGCAATCTTGAATTTCGGGAGGAAATATCCGGGGACGTTCCCGAATTCCTGGAAATGGACGATCTGCGGATGAAGCAGGTCCTCATGAATCTGATCAGCAATGCCATCAAGTTCACTCCGGAAGGGTTCGTGGCCCTGCATCTTTCCGTTGGCAACCGGAGGGAAGACCGGGTGGATTTGTCCATTCGTGTGCAGGATTCCGGGATCGGCATCAGCAAGAAGGACCAGGATCGAATTTTCGAGTCTTTCCAGCAACAGGAAGGGCAGATGTCGAAAAAATACGGAGGCACGGGGCTGGGGCTTACGATTGCCAGTCAGCTCATCAAACTCATGGGGGGCACCATCCGCCTGGAAAGTGAAATTGACCGGGGAAGCACATTCATTTTGGACCTACCCGGTGTCCGGGTTTAATGATTCCGCCTCCACTGCGGGAAAGCCGCTGGAATCTGATTGTGAGTCCGTCAGGTTCAAGGGGCAGCAGATTTTGGTGGTGGACGACATCAAGAAAAACCGGGACCTGATCAGAAGCCTGTTCTGCAAAATCATTCCGTTCGTATCGAGGAAGCAGAGGACGGGACATCGGGCATCGAACGCTGCAAGGCCCTGAAGCCGGACCTGGTGTTGATGGACATCCGCATGCCGGACATTTCCGGGATCGATGCCATGCATGCCCTTCGAGAACATCCGGACACCGGGGCCATTCCCATTGTCGCCGTGACCGCTTCGGTTCATCTGAGCAAGAAGGAAATGGCACTGGAAAAGGGCTTCAACAATGTTCTGTACAAGCCGTTCAAGAAGTGGGAGCTTTTTTCCATCCTGCGGGAATACCTTGCTTATGAAACGCTCGACCCGTTACCCAAGGAGCCGGTCCGCACAAAAGCAATGGAATTGGAAGAGCTGGTCCTGGACCGGGAGGTGAGTCTGCAATTCCGGAGTGCTTTCGGAAACCTCATCGGGAGCCTTGGGGAAAGGAAATCCATGTCCTCCATGAAATCCCTGGCCGAGGCCCTGGTCGCTTGCGGGACTTCCTTCTCTGTGGAGCCCCTGGTCCTTCTTGGACAAGACCTTGAAATGTGTCTGTCAAGTTTCAACATCCCCGAAATCGAGAAAATTACCCGGAAAGTGATCCGGTTTTACAACAAGCAATTAACGGAATCCTGAAGTTACTGTGCCATGAGATCGGGAAATTACAAAGTGCTGCTCGTCGACGATGAACAAAAGAACATCCAGGTTCTGGCCAATGCCCTGGTGCCGGCCGGCTATGAGATCGAGTATGCCCTGGATGGAATGAAGGCCATTGAATGGGTTCGTTCGGAAGAATTTGATCTGGTGTTGCTGGATGTGATGATGCCCGGGATCAACGGGTATCAGGTTTGCCAGTCGATACGATTGTTCAAACCACCGGAGGAACTGCCGGTGATTTTCCTCACTGCACGTGTCGAGAAGAAAGGGGTCATCGAAGGGTTTCGGGCCGGGGGTTCGGATTACATCACAAAACCCTTTCATGCGGAGGAGCTGCTTGCCCGGGTTGCCACCCACATCAACCTGAGGAATGCAAAGAAGGAAATCGTCGAGTTGTACGAAGACACCATGGAGAGCCTTCGCTATGCAAGAAATATCCAGAAAGCCATTTTGCCCTCCCTGGGGATGATAAAAAAGCTCCTCCCGGAATCCCATATGATTTACAAACAGAAGGAATTGGTTGGTGGGGATTTTTACTGGATCCGGGAAATGGATGGAAAGATTGCCCTGATCGCCGGTGATTCGACGGGGCACGGCATCCCGGGAGCCATGATGTCAATGCTCGGCATCAGCATCATCACCAATGCCTTTCTGGCGGAAGGCATTCCCCATCCCTTCACTTTTCTGGAGAGAGTCCTGCACGATGTGCAGGCCTTCCGGACCGATGAGAATTTCGCTCTGGATTCCATCGATTTCGGCTTGCTGGTCATGGACCGGGACAACCGGACGGTCCGGTATGCCGCCAGCAATTTTCAAATGATCCTTGCGTCCGGCTCTCCGAAGCTTTCGCATTTCAACTTTGACAAACGTGGGTTCAAGTACGTGTGCGAGGATGCGAAAGGCAGGCACCTGGAGTATTTGAAATCCATCACCGGGGTGTCGAAGTCCACCGACAATTTGCTGTCGGCATCCGACATCCGGTTTCGACTCGATCCGGGCGACCGGGTGTATTTGTTTTCCGACGGGGTCACGGATCTGTTTGGTGGTTCCGGAACCCGGAAACTGACCCGCAAAGGAATCACAACGATGATCCGCGATTCCCTCCATCTTTCTCTGCCCGAACAGGGAAAGCAACTGGAAAAGGCCCTGGACCAATGGAAAGGGAGGAAGAACAGGTCTGATGACATTCTGCTGTTTTGTTTTGAACTCTAACCACCCATGGAAACCATCGCCACGAGACACAGGATTCTGATCATCGACGATCTGGAAAAGAACATCCAGTTGCTGGCGAATGTGCTGGCGGATCAGTATGAAATCGAATATGCCACCAAGGGAATGGATGCCCTGCAATGGATCCGGGACGAATCATTCGACCTGATCCTCCTGGACATCGTCATGCCGGGCATCGACGGAATGGAGGTGTGTGAGCGCATTCGACAGGATCCCCGCTTCGATTCGGTGCCCATCCTTTTTCTTACGGCAAAGAATGATACGGAAAGCATCGTCCGGGCCTTTCGTCTGGGGGGCAGGACTACATCCAGAAACCCTTTCGTCCCGAGGAATTGCTGGCTCGCATCCGCACCCACATCGAATTGAAAAAGAGCAGGGAGGAGCTTGTGTCCATCAATGCCGGCCTGGCGGAACAAGTGAGGGCGAAAACGGAAGAACTGCACCGGGCCTACGAGGACCTGAAGGGACTGGACAAGGCAAAAAATGAATTCCTCGCGATGATCAGCCATGAACTCCGCACCCCCCTGAACGGAATCAAAGGCTACACGAATCTGATCCTCGGTCTTTTGTCCCCGGAGAAGGGGGAAGCGCCTGCCCCCGAGCAGGAAGACTTTTTGGAGTACATGAGACACATCGATGGTTCGGCCGACCGCCTGGTTCGCTTCAGTCACGCCGCCAGCCGGATTTCCCAATTGAATTCCGGCACCCACGTTTTCGACCCGAGACCATCGATCTGGAGGAATTGGTCCGTACAGTTATCAAACAGATCGCCGGGAAGAAGGGCAACTTCCCATGCGCTGGAGGTGGTTTCGCTTCGACACCGGGGAAGATCCAGTGCAGACCGGGTGCTCTCCTCCGGGAGGCATTGACCCAGATTCTGGAAAATGCCATCGGTTCTCTCCGGAGGGAGCCCCATCCGGTTGGAGTATCCCCTGTTCAATGGAATCTCCGGATCACCATCGCCGACAGTGGACCGGGATTCAGCGAGAAGGCCCTTCGAAACATGTTTAAGCCCTTCCGGTTTCGGTCACCGGCACGTGGACCAGGACACAGGGCTCGGGCTGCACCTGGTCATGCTGATCATGCGGGTGCACCATGCCAATGTGACCGCCGGGA
Organism: Bacteroidales bacterium; assembly: GCA_041393235.1. Lineage (GTDB taxonomy): Bacteria > Bacteroidota > Bacteroidia > Bacteroidales. Next base: position 219,496 of record JAWKKO010000004.1, on the reverse strand, counting down.
ACCGGGAGCAGGACCAGGGGCGTATGTGACCTTCACTCTGCCTGCGGTTCCCAGGCATTGACGGAGGACAGCAGGGCCGCGATTCGTTCGTGTTCTTCCTGATATTTTAAAGAAATCATCGCTGCTGAATCCATCACGTTCCATGGGGATTCCAAGGGACGGCATCGCATGACAAAATATGTGAATAATAAAGCACAAAAAAATAGAAAAGACAAAAATAATGTAATATATTTCCGGGGTGAAGGAAAGTGATTTGATTTTTGGCCTGCTCGCCTCCCAGAAGAAAGCGGAGTATTCCTTTTCGGATCTCGCCTGGCTGACAGCTCCGTTCCGGGTCTCGGAAACCTCCCTGCGGACCAACCTGTCCCGTATGGTGGGGAGCGGTGTGTTGAAGGTCAGGAAGGAGGGGCGAAAGGCCTGGTATGGTTTCACACCAAAATCGGCTCAATACAGTTCGCACGTCTCCCTGGGCTTTCGGAATCCCGACTGGACCCACTGGGATGGGAGGTGGTGGGGGATTTCCATGACCATGCCGAAGCAGGAGAACTCACTGCGCTACCGGATGACAAAGAAACTGGCGGGACACCGGTTTGCCCTGATGAACCCGGGATTTTGGATCCGGCCCTGTCATCCCCTGGAGCAAATCGAAATCCGCCTGCGGGAAGTGTTTGAGAGTCCCTTCGCGACCCCCCTGGTCTTTGCCTTTTCAAGGGACGAGGATCTTGAAGCGATCCCCGGCCTGTGGAAGATCGATTCGATCAACCGGGAATTCAGGGAAGGCCTGGCCTTTCTCCGCGAGAGTCAGGGGAACGACGACCTGGAAAATCCGGAAGTTGCCTTTGTAAGAAAGATGGAGGTCGGGGACCGAGTGGTGAAGCTTTTGCATAAGGATCCCCTGCTTCCGGATGGCTTCCTCCCGGAGGACTGGCAGGGAGGGCAGCTGAGGCGGGCATTTCTTGAATGGGATGAGCTCGTCACCCGGAAGTCGAGACCGTATTGGGAACGAATCCACCAAACACCTTGATTCATATGGACGCTCTCACCAAATCCTTCCGCAATCCACCGGACGAAGCCCATGCCTGGATGTGTACCCAGGAACCCTGGGTGCGATACCGGACACAGATCGACCTGCTCCGGCTTTCTCCGGAGGATGAACGCGTCCGGGAAAGCTACCGGGACATGATCCGGCATCCGCTCATCCGGTCGCTCATCCAGGAGGTTCAGGACTGGCCCGGCGAAGTCCTGAAACGTCACAACGACGCCAGGCATTTGCTTCACAAGCTGGTGTTTCTGGCGGATCTGGACATCGCTTTCGACGCGGAAGGCATGTACCCCGTTCGGGATCGGATCCTTTCCCACCAATCCGGAGAGGGTCCCTATCAGATCCTGGGCAACATTCCCATGGTTTTCGGTGGAACGGGACAGGACGAATTCTTCTGGATGTTGTGCGATGCGCCCTTGTTGACCTACGCCGTTTACAAAATGGGTGTCCGTAACGACGGGGTGACCCGGTCCGTGGACCATCTTTTGTCGTTGAGGAAGGAATTCGGCTGGCCCTGTGCCGCGGATTCCGTCCTGGGCAGAAAATTCAAGGGACCCGGGCGGAGGACCGATCCCTGCCCCTATGCCAATGTGCTGATGTTGCGGCTCCTGTCCGCCATTCCGGAGTTGCGCAATGGCCCCGAGGCCCGGCATGGGGCTGGGGTGTTGCTGGATTTGTGGGACCACCGGAAAGAAAAGAAGTACTTCCTCTTCGGCATGGGAACGGATTTCGGCAAATTGAAAGCCCCGCTGATCTGGTTCGATGTGCTGCATGTGGCCTCCGTCCTTGTGCAGTTTGAGTTTCTTCGGGGCGATCGCCGCCTGGAGGAGATGGTCCGGCTCATCCAGGGCAAATCGGATGAGCAGGGCCTGTTCCGGGCGGAATCGGTCTACCGCGCCTGGCAGGACTGGGACTTCGGCCAGAAGAAGGTCCCCTCGGGATGGATCACCTACCTGGCACATTTCGTATCGCAGAAATTTGAATCAACCTGAACCACACATGAAAAAAGTACACCTCAAGAAAGCCATCCTCCGCCTGGCCTTTTTCGGGACATTCCTGGGGTTCCTGTACGGACGATTTCATGTGATCGAGGTGGATTGAATTCGGTCCGGATGATGTACCTTCGTATCGACACACCACGGGCATAGCCACCATGTTCATGCAACCACGGACTTCCTTCTGTTCTGAGTTTTCGTTAGCTATCTTAAACCACGTTGGCACAGGGGGATTCCTTTCGGCAGAGACCTGGGTGATCAACACCCGGGACGGGAACCGGTTCACGGCACCATCCGGGGAGGGATGAGGTTGCCCTGGAACTGCAGACGGCCACCTATGGGGGTGATCCTGGATTCCGGGCGGCCAGATCGGGTCGGGATTCTTCTGCAATCCAACGATCTGGTGGAAGGGGAATACTGGTTTTCCAATCCCCACGCCACCCGTTATTTCTTCGGCACGAACGGATACGGTTTGGAGAAGGGGGAAGGGTACTACCAGAACACCGGATTCTCTTCAACCAGGTGAACTACGGATTCTCCAAACATTTCTCCATGGGGCGGTATCATCGTGCCCCCTCTTCCTTTTTTGCCAGGCGCCCACCCCGGTATTCATCACGCCCAAGGCCACCTTTCCCCTGGTAAAGGACAAAATCAATGTGGGTGTCGGTGGCATTTTTGCTTCCATTCTCGGGGAAGGGGAGACGATCGGACTTCCCTATGGTACCTTGAGCTTCGGAAACCGGGACCACAACCTGGCCATCGGATCGGGTTGGGGTTTCAGCGTGGATGGGGATGGGCCGACCGGCCCACCATCATGCTGGGTGGAAATTAACCCGCGGGCAAGAAGGCATTTGCTGACCGAGAATTACTACCTGGGTTTCGGTGGAGGCGGTTCCATGGGAATCATCTCCCTGGGGACGCAGCGTGCAAGAGAAACTGGCCATCGATTACGGCCTGGTCTTTCCAGTGGGGGCCGAGATTGGCAGTTTTGTCGCCGTTCCCTGGCTGGGGATCACCCTTCCGTTCAAATCTCATGTAGATTAATCGGTACGAAGTGCCTCGACCGGATTCTTTCGGGCTGTTCGCTGGCTTTTCCAGCTGGTTGTTCCCAGGGCGATCAGCAGGTGATGCCTCCGCAAGCCAGGAAAAAATCCACCCACTCATGGAGGTTCGGGTTGGTATAGTTGAAGCCAACCTACTTGTGCATCAGGAAACCGGTCGGCGGAAGGGCGATCAGGCAGGACAACAACACATGCCCGGCGTATTTCTTGTTCAGCATCCAGAGGATGGCCGAGGAGGTGGCACCATGGACCTTCCGGATGCCTATTTTTCCGGTGGTTGAAACTCAGCAGGGACAGGGTGACAAGTCCGATGCCGGAGACCAGGATTCGTCAGCAGGGAAAACACGGTGGAGGATCCGGCTCAGTCCCCGTCTCTGTCCATACAAATCCTGCAATTGATCTTCCACCGAATTCAGTTCGAACGGGGCGTCCCCGCAGAACCGTCCAGACCTGCTCCATGCCTTCGACCCGAAATGCCTGCCCCGCAGTGGACCTGAACCACAATTTCATTCCAGAAGGCCGGTTGCATGAAGTAGAACATGGGCCGTCGAATGCATGGAAAGGAAATGGTAATCCTTCGCGACTCCGATGATAGCCCTTGAATCCCAGATGGTGAATGTTTTCCCAAGCGGATCCACACCCACCACGGAGTCCGCTTTCATTGATGATGAAAGCTTAGCCCCGGGTGTCCCAGTTCAATGCATCGGCCGAATGGCTGCGATCGAAGTCCCTGCCCAGAAGGATGTCCACCCCCAGGGTCCCGAAGTAATCGTAGGAAACGGATTCCCAGCTCCAGATGACCTCCCGCTTTTTATCATCCAGCTTTCGCCCCCTCCCATCCAACGCCGTCGGCAAAGCACTCGGCAGAGGCCGGCGAGGAAAAGGAAGCCGACGCTTGGATCCCCAAAGTTTTTCCAGCTTCCTGTACGAAAGCTTCGAATCCTTCCTCGTGAATACCATGCCCCAGTGCTCATGGGGATCGTGTGGAGCCCGCCCCGTGCATAGCCCGTATCCCGGCAAGCATATATCGGGATTGTTTGCCTGCCAGAAGGGTGAACGACAACAGGGACAACAGAAAACGAACTGAACCATGGAAAGGACAGGGAAGGTCTGGCACCGGTGCCGGGTTGTGTCGCGCCGACAGCGAGCGGAGAGCATTCCTGGACGGACAGGATGGAGGAGGTAGCACCCCGGCCACAACCACGGTTGAGAGGCGGCGCTCATCAGGAGGAGGAGGAGGGACACATCGACAGAGACCAGATCGGGCAGAGACAAGGTCGGAACAAGGACCTGGAGGTAGAAGGTGACGAGAAGGATGGCGGCAAGCAGGCTGCAGAACATCAGGAAAACTGATCTCTTTGAAATGCTCCCCGAACAACCTCAGCCGGGACGCTCCATAGACCTTCCGGATCCCGGTGCCGGTGGTCCTAAGCTGGGAGGCGATCCTGATGTACAGGAATAGAAAATTGATGGCCGAGACCCCAGAATCAGGGATTGCGATGAGCGACAGAATCCGGAGGATGCGCGGGGTTGGCTCTGGGGATTGGATTCCCAGAGGAATTTCCGGTTGGTGTGGAGTGCTGACATGGACTGAAAATGCAGTTCGGGCCCACTGTTTTGGAGGTGCCCGGAAAGGAAGCTCTGTGTTTTTCCGGCAAGTCTGGACGGGGTAGTTCCCTTGGCAAGACGGACAAAGGTGTTGATGTCGCTGTGGTGCTCCCAACCGGGATCGATCCAGATTTGGGTCATTTCGGAGATGCTCTCCAGGGGAAGAAGGATGTCGCCACGGAAATTCGAATTCACTGGAAAATCGCTGAACACCGCCGTGACTGTATGCATTCGTCCGTCCCCGATTTCCAGTGCTTTGCCGAGGGGATTCTCGTCTCCGAAGTATTTGTGTGCCGCGCTTTCCGACAGAACGACAGCGTGGGGATCGGGAAGGCAATTCCCGAAGGTCCCGTGAATCAGGGGAAAGGAGAAGAATTGAAAAAAATTCGGATCCACGAAGAGAGCACTTCGCTCGTTGAATCCGTTTTCTTCGTTCCGGCATGCCAGAAAACCGAAGTAGAAAGCGACCCGAAGGGAAGCCTCCACCTCCGGAAATTCATCCTCCAGCTTCGGCCAGGGAGCGTAGCCGTACTCATCGTATTCGTCTCCCCTTTTTCGAGGACCCTGTAGATCCTCCGCTGTTTTTCAGGTGATGATCGAAATGAGTTTCCGGTGACGGCACAGGGATGATCCCCTGGCAGCAGCAAGCCCCAGGGCCATTCCCAGAATGTTGAGGATGGACAGGTCTTGTTTTTCCGGATGGTGCGCAGCATGAACTTCCAGGTGGTTCCCGGAAACGGATCCCGCGTTCTGCGAGCCAAAACGTCGAATCCTTGTAATTGGGTGCCAGCACGTCCGTTTTTGGCATCCGCTGCAGGTCCGTCCCGATCGAAGGAATTCTGCCCCATCCGGTCCGCCGGTCCGAAGGAAGCCGTGACCTTCCTGAAAGCCTCCTCGGGGACTCCGTCTGCCATGCTGCATTCCATGGCGTCCCGGATGTGGATTTCGATTTCCTCGATGTCCCCATCCTCGAAGCCGGGATTGCTCCGGAGAGTCCGCAACCAGGCCTGGATTTCTTGTTCCGGATCAAACATCATTCGGCCGGTATGATACCCCAAAGCCTGGCCAGGATGGCCTGGATGTTGAGCCAGTCCTCCCCGGCAATCAGCTCCGCTTTGCCCACCTCCGGTGATGGCGTAGTATTTCCGCTTCCTGCCGCTGTCGGTGCTCATCCATTCGATTCGATGAACTCTCTGATTCCAACCGGTGAAACCGCAGAGCTTTGTGCCGTCCGACCACCAAGGCTTCCCCCGGAGAGCTCCTTCACTTTCTGGATGATCAGGTAGCCATAGCTCTTGCCTTCTTTCAGGATGCTTAGTATCAGCGGTTTGGTTGAAGCTGCCATCAAGCCTTTGGATGCCATGTGCTGGAAGATTACATTGATAATCTATGTAAAGATACACATTATACCTAGAGAATCAATGTAATTTGGCATATTTTCATTCAGCCTTGTTGTAACATCACCTTCCAGGATGTGTCCAATGTACAGGAGCATGCAAAAAGGAAAAGAGGGAGCATCCCGTTTGCGGTGGTCCTGATGGCTGATTCGGACGGGAGGGAGGCTTCCCCGGACCAATACACAGGGATGAAACGGCTCCATCGTTTCTAATATCCTCAGTGCAGAGCAAATTGAGCAAAAGCTCGAGGAGATGCAACCGATAGAAAAACAATAAAAAACGAACAGATATGAAAGAATTGATGAAAGCAGCCGGCATGGAGACACTCTTGTTTTCGATTCTGGTGATCCTGTCGAGTTCTTTGGTTTGTTTACTTTCACCACCGGGAATCCCTCGCTGTCTCTCCTTTCGGTGTTCACACCATCCTTCTTGGCTCTGGTTTAACGGGAATCAGGTGCGGCAGGAAGGGCTTGTATGACCTGTTTGTGAAACAGAGCATCCGGAAGATAGGACTCTCCTGGCTGTTGATTTCCCCCACAGCGGAATCCCTGCTTGCTTCCCTGGCTGTTTGGACTACATTTCATTTTGAGGCCGGGTTCGGGCTCTGACCACCGAGGCGATGCCTCTAGATGGTTTTGATCCTGCTCATTGCTCTTATGGTAGTTATGGCTGGCGTGATATTTGTTGCTACAGCTGATGGCAAAATTCAGCCCCTTTGTTTCCAGCTTCGTTCTGGGGATCATCTGGGGACTCTGGCATTTCCCCGCTTACCTGATTGGAAGCGGTGTTCCCCAGGAGATGCATTTTTTGGTTTTTCTCTTGTGGGTGGTTCTCGGATCCTTGTTCATTGGCTGGATCTATTTCAACACGCAAAGTGTTCTGACCTCCATCCTGGTTCATGCAGGTGCCAATGCCTCCTTCCATTTCCTGAATCTTTTACCCGAATTTACCGGAAGCATGGAACCCTTCTGGTTTTTCCTTCTCTATGTAACCGGTTGCTTGATGCTTGTCTTTTCGTTCAAAGGAAAAGGCTTCTTTTACCGGGACAACACGAAATAGGAGATGCGCAGGGACGCCGGTTCTGGGAGTTGGGCCATGGCGGTCAGGCTGCAAAACATGCAGGTCTAAAGGAACTTTGTTCACATCACAAGGAGTAAGACATAAAAGGAGGTGAATGTTGCTTGAGAAGGTGCGTTGTGTCGCTGCTCGGTATGGCGTATTTCTCGGTTGTGAGTACATCCCCTTCCTGGAGACGTCATGCAAAATCGAGCGAAGGGCTGGAAATTAGCCCTTTTCCAAAAATGCCAGAACGGACTGTTTGTACATTCGTGAGATGGGCAATTCCCTGGTGTCAAGAAAAACGGATTCTGCATCGAAGGACCGGATCTTGTCGCGGGCTACCAGAAAGGACCGGTGCGTTCTTAGGAAACCATGCTCTTTCAGGAGGGACTCCAGATTTGTCAGGGAATCGTGGGTGACGATGGATTTGTTGGCATAGTGAATCTTCACATAATCCTTCAGACTTTCGATGTATTGGATCTCGGAAATGGCAATCTTGTAGGTTCTGCGGTCGGCCTTGACATTCAGGTAGTCGGAGGAATCCTTGGTTGATCCGGTTTGTGGATGTTCGGACCCTTTGCTTCTCTCATAGAATTTGTTGATGGCCGATACAAAGCGGTCAAAGGAAATCGGTTTCAAGAGATAATCGATGACATCCAGTTCAAAAGCCTCCACCGCATAGTTCCGGTATGCCGTGGTGAAGATGACGGCCGGGGTGTTTTTGGATGTCTGCAGAAAGGCAATCCCGTCGATTTCCGGCATCTCAATGTCGAGAAAAATCAGATCCACGTGATTCCCGCGCAAACTCGTCATGGCCTGAAGTGCATTCTCACACTCCTCCACCATGTCGAGCTCCGGCATCTTTTCTATGTAGGCCCTGATGGCTTGGCGAGCCAGGGGCTCATCATCGACGACGAGACATTTGATCATCTGCGGTTGTTTGACGGACCGGAATAGACAGGTGCACATCGAAGCGATTTGTCCCGTCCGTACAGTCCAGTGTGTACGAATCTCCGAACAGGAGATCCAATCGTTTCCGTACATTCAGCAAGCCGATCCCGCCCGGTCTGTTCTTTTTTGCGTTCTGGTTTTTGCTGTTTGAGACGGCAATATGCAACATCTGACCGGTTTCCTCCATGGAAATGTTCACCCATGATTTCTCCACAGTGCTTGCAACACCATGTTTGAAGGCGTTCTCAATGAAGGGAATGATCAACATGGGCGGTATTTGAAGATCGCCGGATGCAAGACGGGACGAAAAATCAAGATGAACCCGGTCCGTATATCTGATTTTTTCCAGTTCCAAGTAATTTTCAATGGTTTGAATCTCATGTGCAATCGCAATCCGGGGTGCATCGGTTCTGTACAGAATGTAATCCAGCAAGTCGGATAGCTTCACGATTGTATCCGCCGTTCGTTCCGATTTGCTCATGGCCAGAACATAGATGCTGTTCAGGGTATTGAACAGAAAATGTGGATTGATTTGTGTTTTCAGCATTTGAAGCTCTGCTTCCACCTTTTCTTTCTGCACTTTCTGTTCGCGGTAATTCTTTTCACTCCATCGTTTGTAAAACTTGATGGCAATGGCAACGCTCACCACAAAGAACATCGTAAAAAACAGCATCATGGCATCGATCATCCCGGGAAACAACCGGTGCCCTGCGTACAGCAGCTTCACCGACAGAAGCAGGGTGAGAAGCAGCTGGATGTAGAAAAACAGCACAATGGCGACGAAGGAGAAGGCAAGGAATTCTTTTTGCCTGTTGCGCAGGAGAATCTTTGGGATCAGGAATTCGTTGAAGGTATAGACCGTGGCCATGGCCACCGCCAGATTGATGAGCGAGGCAAGGGTCGTGTAGGGGTTTACCTCGCTGTAGCGTTTGTAGTAAAAGAAAAAAAAGAACCATGCGCATCCCCAAAAAAGAACATGAAAGGATATTCTGACTATTTTATGGCGAGGAAGGTTCATCTTTTTCAAAGATCTGTATAATCTACCATAAAAATCGCACATCCGGCTGAATTGCACCCTGGGTTCGACACAATGCAGAAGGAAGGGGATGAGCGGCAATCGCGCGATTCCGGATGGCAAATGGCATGGATCGACGGTGGACCGGCGAAAGGAAAAAAATGGAAAGGATTTCCGGCCTAGGTTTGAATCGTAATCGGATGTAAAACCAAAAAAACAACACACCATGTCAGCCATCGAATTTTTGTTTACGTCGCTTGCCGGAATCACCCTTGTCCTGATCGGCGCAGCCTCCCTGGGCGTCCTCCTGTACGGTCCCGTCTTGAGTGTTCAGCTGTTCCGCCTGAAAAAGAAAGGGATGAAAAAATCAAACGTCGACGCCATGCTGGTGCTGGGCGTCATTGCTTTCGTTTCCGGAATTCTGAATCAGATCGCAGGAATGCTGGAAGCCCTTGAAGTCATGGCCCAGGCACCGGACATTTCACCCCAGCTTGTCATGAGCGGGATAGTTGAGTCGTTCAGAATCCCGGTCCTCTGTGCCTTCGTCTTCCTGATCTCCCTGGTATTCTGGTATGTGAACAAAAGGAAGTGGGAATCCCTTCAACCCTGATTCTGCGGAATCAACGCAGCTTTCTGATTCCGGTCCCCAATGGCCTCCATGACATCCCCCCAGGATGGTGGAGGCCATTGTTTGAATGTTTGAGACGCTGCGTTATGAAAGTTGGAAAAAGCCATATCTTTGATCCTATGAATTCTATATCAGATATAAAAAAATCATTGAGCATTCACAGGAATTGACAATTCCAGGAGTATCCCATTGAATCCATGGCGATTTTTGGATCATACTCCAGAGGAGAAAATACGGATGAAAGTGATTTGGATGTACTTGTGGAATTTATGGGAAGATTGGAATCCGGTTTATTGATCTCGCAGATGAAATTGAAAAGATCATTGGTTTGAAAGTGGATCTAGTTTCGAGGAATGGCATAAAAAAGGGGTATTTATCAGCAATCGATCCTGATTTAATCTATGTCTGAAAGAGATACTCTCCTACTCATTGAGGATATGCTGGAATCTGCGCGTAGGATCAAGCGCTATACAGAATTGTTCATGTATATTTTGGGATAGACTACAGAATTGTTTGGACGATCATTGAATCATATCTTGATGATATGATTGAGAGATTGTCATCTTTTGCAATTTAACCGTCTTCATCTCCTATTAAGAGCATCCAAAGAACCATCCACATCCCCACCCCGCCCCCAACGGCCTCTACGACATCACCCCCCAGGTGGAGGTCATCGTGGCCGAATCCTCAAGTATCGGAACTCTTCCAGAGATCATTCAAACATGAACTCTTCCGGGAAACGATGAATGTTCCGGCGCACTGCTCAATTTAATTGTTTGGTTTCAACTGGGACCGAAATGGTGGATGGTAGCTCTACCTGTGCCTAATACAGCATGATCGGCATCGTATCGTTTCGAGAGATTGCTTGCTTCAATTTTGCTGGTATGTATTGACAGATACGTATAAGATATACATATTGCAGCTATGAAAACAACGTTGAACATCGATGATCAGATACTCAGTAAAGCGTCCAGGCTTACTGGAATATCTGAGAAAACCACCCTGGTAAGAAAGGGATTGGAAGCATTGATCGCACAGGAGAGTGCAAAACGGCTTGCCGCATTAGGTGGCAGCGAGAAGAAACTGAAACGTATCCCCAGGAGAAAATCGGTCACGGAATGATATTGGTGGATACATCTGTTTGGATTGATCACTTTCATCATTCAGATGAGGATCTAAAAGAATTGCTTCTTTCAAACCAGGTTTGCATTCATCCCTTCATCCTTGGTGAACTAAGCTGCGGAAATATATCCAATCGGGAGGAAGTTCTTTCACTTCTCAGGACACTTCTGAGCAGTGACCCGGTGCTGGATGAAGAGGTTTTCATTCTGATTGAAGAAAGGAAACTGTATGGCAAAGGACTGGGTTTTATTGATGTTCATTTGCTTGCTTCAGCATTGATACACCACACACCTATTTGGACCAGAAATAAATCATTAAAGCATGTAGCAGGAGAATTAAGCATTATCTATTGATCCTGGGTACGCAGGAATTGTATACTATGCAACAAACCATCCACATCCCCACTCCTGCCCACAACGGTCTCTACGACATCACCTGCCAGGTGGAGGCTATCGTGGCTGAACTGGGTGCAGACCGGACTGGTGAATGTCTATGTCCAGGGTGCCACGGCAGGGATCATGATATAATTCAAATTCATGTACCCTCTTTTCGAATTGGTTAATTAACTATTTTTGTAATAGTTATATTAAGAAAGTCTGATGGCATGAGAACAATAAAAATCAATATACCAGATAGCATAGATATCAAAGACTATGATTTGTCTATGGCACTAGCTGCAAAACTATATGAAGACCGCAAGTTGTCTTCAGGAGATGCTGCGGAAGTTGCAGGGCTCTCAAAAAGAACATTTTTAGAATTGTTGGGACGATACGGAGTGTCTGTTTTTAGCACGTCAGTCTCAGACCTTCATTCAGATATCTCAAATGCTTAGGGTTGTCATTTCAGACACGAGTGTTCTGATTGTATTCAGCAAGATTGAACAGCTCGATCTACTGAAGGGACTGTATTCTAAAGTTTACACTACTCCGGAAATAGTTGAAGAATTTGGTGAGAGTCTGCCTGATTGGGTTGTTATTGAGTCTGTAAAGGACAAGAAGTATCAGGAATCACTGGAGACCCAGATTGACAAGGGTGAGGCTAGTGCCTTGGCTTTAGCTAAAGAGTTCAATGACTGCTTAATCCTCCTTTATGATCTAAAGGCAAGGAGGTTAGCCGAAAAGCTTAATTTAAGTTTCACAGGATCACTTGGAATCATTCATAAGGCTAAACAAATGGGCATCATCGATCGTGTAAAACCGATTATCCTTAAGCTAATTGAATCTGGCTTCAGGATTTCTGATGCCTTAGTTTCGGAGATCCTAAGGCTGAATAATGAGTAGTCTGGATTTGCCTTTCTATGCAACAAACCATCCACATCCCCACCCCCGCCCACAACGGTCTCTACGACATCACCCGCCAAGTGGAGGTCATCGTGGCCAAATCCGGCGTGCTGACCGGGCTCGTGAATGTCTATGTCCAGGGAGCCACCGCCGGGATCATGATCCAGGAAAACTGGGACGACAGCGTGCAAAGCGATGTGATTTCCCTGCTCCGGAAGCTCATTCCGGCCGGGGTCTGGCAGCACGACGCCCAGGACAACAACGGGGACTCCCACCTGAAGGCCGGGATCGTGGGTCCCCAGGAAACCATCCCCATCGTGGACGGGAAAATGGGGCTTTCTACCTGGCAGAACATCTTCCTGTGCGAATTTGACGGACCGCGAACGCAACGGTCGGTGGTGGTGACGGTGATGGCTTGCGTTCCATCCTGAGATTCCGTACATTTTGGGGACAAATCCCATTGTCATGAAACGCATTCTCCCCTTCCTGCTTTTGATGTGCTTTGTTGCACCCCTCCGGTCTCAGTCCCATCCCTTCCAGAACACGGAACTGGGGGATGAGGAACGGATCGACAACCTGATCTCCATGATGACCCTGGAGGAGAAGGTGCAGTGCTTCTCGACCCGTCCCGCCGTTCCCCGCCTGGGGGTGGCCGGCACGAGGATCGTGGAAGGCCTGCACGGCCTGGCCCTGAGCGGACCCGCCAACTGGGCGGTGAAAGGTCCGGGCGAGTCGGTCACGACGACCTTCCCCCAGGCCATCGGCCTGGCCCAGACCTGGAATCCGGAGCTCCTCCGGCAGATTGCATCCCTGGAAGCGGAAGAAGCCCGCTACCTCACCCAGAACCCCGATTACAAAAGTGCGGGGCTCATTGTTCTGGCACCCAACGCCGACCTGGGCCGGGACATCCGCTGGGGACGGACCGAGGAATGCTACGGGGAGGATCCCTACCTGGTTGGCGAAATGACCGTGGCCTATGTGAAGGGGCTGCAGGGCGACGATCCCAAGTATTGGAAAACCGCCTCCCTGATGAAGCACTTCCTGGCCAACAGCAACGAAAACGGGCGATCCTTCACTTCCTCCGATTTTGACGAACGGCTTTTCCGCGAATATTACGGCTACGGGTTTTACAAAGGGATCACTGAAGGCGGTTCCCGCGCCTTCATGGCCGCCTACAACAAATACAACGGTCTGCCCTGTACGATCCATCCCGTGTTGAGGGAGGTGACGATGAACGAATGGGGGCAGAACGGCATCATTTGCACCGATGGGGGAGCCTTCCAGCAGCTCCGCACCACCCACCGCTGGTTCAACGACCTGGACAGCGCCGCTGCGGCATGCATCGATGCGGGGATCAACATGTTCCTGGACCGCTATGCGGAGAACCTGACCGGGGCCCTGGACAAGGGGCTGGTCAGCGAAGGGGCGATCGATCAGGCCCTGCGCGGTGTCTTCCGGGTCCTTCTGAAACTGGGGTATCTGGACGATTCCGCGGCAAACCCCTACGCAACCATCGGATTGAAAGGGGAAAGCAAACCCTGGGACCGGGAGGAATCCCGGCAGCTGGCCCGGAAGGCCACGGTGGAATCGGTGGTCCTGATGAAAAATGAAGCCCGGACCCTCCCCCTGGACATTGGGGGGATTCGTTCCATTGCCGTCATCGGGCCCCGGGCCGACCAGGTGATTTCGGACTGGTATGCGGGTACGCCTCCCTACCAGGTGACCATCCTGGATGGCATCCGCAATGCCGTGGGGGACGGGGTGGACATCCTGTATGCCGCAAGCAACAAGGCGGATTCCGCGGTTCGGGCCGCTGCAAAGGCCGATGTGGCCTTGGTGTGCGTGGGGAACCACCCGCTGAGCTATGGGCTTGGCTGGGGACAAAACCAGGTCGCCAGCGACGGACGGGAGGACGTGGACCGGCAGGCCATCACGCTGGAACAGGAGGACCTGGTCCGGCTGGTCCGTCAGGCCAACCCCAACACAGTGCTCGTGGTGGTTTCCAGTTTTCCCTACGCCCTGAACTGGTCGAGCGATCATGTGCCGGCCATCCTCCACATCAGCCAGTCGAGCCAGGAGCTGGGCAACGGATTGGCCGACGTCCTGTTTGGGGACGTGAGTCCGGCGGGTCGGCTCGTGCAGACCTGGCCCGCTTCGATCGGGGATCTGCCGCCCATGCTCGACTACAACATCCGGAACGGGCACACCTACCTCTATGCGCAAAACGAGCCCCTGTTTCCCTTCGGGCACGGCCTCACCTACACGACGTTCGAATACACTGCCCTGCAGGTGGACAGGAAAACCATTCGGGAAGGCGAGACCGTCCAGGTCCGCTTCACGCTGAAGAACACCGGGAGCATCGACAGCGACGAAGTGGTGCAACTCTATGCTAGCTTTCCCGGGTCCCGGGTCGATCGCCCGGAAATCGCGCTGAAGTCTTTCCGGCGGGTGCATGTCCCCCAAGGAGGCAGCCTGGAGGTGAGCCTGGACCTGGACGCTTCCGATCTGGGCTTCTGGGATGAAAAGGCCCATCGCTTCGTTCTCGAACCCGGGGAGATCCGTTTCTTCGTCGGACCCTCCTCTGTCGAGAAACGGCTGGAAGGTTCCCTGGTTGCGAAATAACCAGAAAAAAAAGGCAGCCCTACAAGAGGGCTGCCTCCGAACGAATCTATGGAACCTCCGGGAGGAGGGATCAGATTTCCGAGGTAAAGCGCAGCTCGTCGATTCCGGCGACGCCGGCCAGGTTTTCCAGCAGGTCACGGTCCATGCGGCCCTTTACGTGAACCAGCACGTTGTCGTCCCCGCCCACGGCCACAAAGAGGTCGGTGATGCGCCCGTTTTTCTCCCGGGCCGCAATGAGCACATCCTCTCCCGAGTCATGGACCTCCAGCAGGATGTGTGTATCGTCCGAACCGCGGAAGGAAGCGAATTCCCGGGCAAAATTCACCCCGGGGTACAACTCATTTTCATC
Source organism: Bacteroidales bacterium (assembly GCA_041393235.1). Lineage (GTDB taxonomy): Bacteria > Bacteroidota > Bacteroidia > Bacteroidales. The sequence continues at coordinate 204,367 of JAWKKO010000004.1, read as the reverse complement.
GATGGTGAGAACCGAAACGGAACGAAGCGATCGCAGCAGGGCTTTTTCTTCCCGGTCCAGGTCGCCGATGGACGCCGCCATCCGCATGACAAAGCCGGGCACCTTCAGGGCCACCACCCCTTCTCCGCCCTTGTAGCGGTAGTAGATCTTGTCATATTGGAACGACTGGGCGGAAAGGCCGGTTCCCAGGGCCACCAGGGCGAGGAGGAGGATTGTCTTTTTCATGATCGTGCAGCGTTTGGCTTGTTTGGCATGTTTTGATCATAAGACGGACAACCCGGTAGGTTGTTACAGCAAGTCCGCGAATTTCTTGCGATCCCGGTCCGGATGGATTCTTCCCTCACCGGGAACCGGATCGGAGAATGCGCAGGGTGTCCAGGAGTTTGGGGAGGCCGGCCCGTTTCACCGGAGAATTTCTGAACAGGCGGAGGTAGGTCTCCCGGTCCATGCTGTGCCAGCCCTCGGACCGCAGTTCCAGGAGACCCGCCCGGGGATGGAAAAGGGGCTCAGCGTGCTCCGGGCTTTCCGGTTCCAGGGACACACATCCTGGCAGATGTCGCAGCCGAAGATCCGGTTGGCCAGTTTGTGGTGGAGCCTCGTCCGGGATGGGTCCCTTGTTCTCGATGGTCTGGTAGGAGATGCAACGGCCGGCATCGAGGGTGCGGTCGGGCAGGATGGCTCGGGTGGGACAGGCATCCACACAGAGGGTGCAGGATCCGCAGAGGTCGTGCTCGGGGAGAACCCGGCCGTCCGGGCGAACGTCCAGGTCCAGGTTCAGAAGGATGGATCCGATGAACACAAAGGAGCCGTGGTGGCGGGAGATCAGCATGGAGTTCCGACCGATCCAGCCGAGTCCGGCCGTCCTTGCCCAGGCCCGGTCCAGCACCGGTGCCGAGTCCACGAAGATCCGTCCGTCCGCTTCTGGGCGGCGCTCCCGGATGAAGTCAAAGAGCGCGCGCATTTTGTCTTTCAGAACGAAATGGTAATCGGTGCCGTAGGCATAGGACGAGAGGACCGGTGCCAGCGGGTCGTCCTGTTTCCGGGTCGTGTGGTAGGGGTGAAGCAGGGACAGGACTGTCCGGGTGCCTTCCGCCAGGAGCCGGGGATCGCAGCGTTTTTCGAGGTTCCGGGCCATGTAGCCCATGCCGGCGTGGTGTCCCCTGGCCAGCCAGTCCGTCACCCGGCGCTTGTCTTCCACCAAGGCGTCGGCCCGGGAAAAACCGCAGGCAACAAAACCGAGCCGGAGGGCTTCCTGCCGGATGTCTTCGGGTGCGAGCGCCTGGGGGGATGCTTCCATGGGCCGGAGGGGATTACAACATGCCCAGCTCCAGCTTGGCTTCCTCCGACAACATGCTTTTGTCCCAGGGCGGGTCGAAGACCAGGTTGATGTGGACCTTTTCCACACCCTCCACGGCCTGCACGGCGTTCTCCACGTCCATCACCAGCACGTCCACGACGGGACAATTCGGTGCGGTGAGGGTCATGTCGATTTTCGCCTCCCGTTCATCGCTCACCGTGATCTGGTAAATCAGTCCCAGGTCGTAAATGTTGACGGGGATCTCCGGATCGTAGACCGTTTTCAGGGCGTCCACGATTTTTCCTTCGATGTCCAGAAAATCTATTTCTTCGCTCATGGTCTTTTGTTTTTGGTGGGTGGGGTGCGTGGACCCGGGGCGAGGGCCGTTCCCGGACTCAGGCCCCGGCTTTGGTTTTGTAGGCCAGGGCGTAGAGCCGCATTTTCTTCACCATGGCCAGCAATCCGTTGGACCGGGTGGGAGAGAGGTTCTGCCGCAGCCCGATCTGGTCGATGAAAAACAACTCTTTTTCCAGGATTTCGTCGGGGGTGCGGTTGTTCAGCACCTTCACCAACAGGGCCACGATGCCTTTGACGATGATGGCATCGCTGTCGGCCCGGAATTGCAGTTTCCCGTCCACCAGGTCGGCGTGGAGCCAGACCTTGGACTGGCATCCGTTGATCAGATACTCGCCGGTCTTGTATTGGGGGTCGATGGCCGGCAGATCGTTCCCCAGTTCGATGAGGTAGTTGTAGCGGTCGAGCCAGTCGTCAAAGACCGAAAACTCGTCCACGATTTCCTGTTGCACTTCTTGTAATGTGGCTTGTTCGCTCATATCAGCCAAGCATTTGAATGGTTTTGTTCAATCCCTCCAGAAACCGGTCCACCTCGTCCCGGGTGTTGTAAAAAACCAACGATGCCCGGAGGGTGCCCGGGATGCCGAAGTGGTCCATGACCGGCTGGGTGCAGTGGGTGCCGGTGCGCAGGGCGATGCCCATCTTGTCCAGGATCATGCCTGCATCGTAGGGATGGACATCCCCCGGAAGGAAGGAAAACACCGAAATCCGTTCCCGGGCCTCCCCGTAAATCTTCAGACCCTCCACCGCCCGGAGTTTATCCAGCATGTAGTCCGACAATTCTTTTTCATAGTCCCGGATGGCTTCCACGCCGACGGATTGCACGTACTCCAGGGCGGCTCCCAGGCCGATGGCTCCCTGTGTAGTGCATGGTCCCGGCCTCGAATTTGAAGGGGAGGCTGTGGTAGGTGGTTTCCTCGAAACTCACCCGGTCCACCATGTCGCCGCCCCCCTGATACGGAGGCAGCTCCTCCAGCCATTTTTCCTTCCCGTAGAGAACGCCAGAACCGGTGGGGCCGAAAATCTTGTGGGAGGAAAACACGTAGAAATCGCAGTCCAGGTCCTGCACGTCCACGGGACCGTGCTGCACCATCTGGGCACCGTCGAGCATCACAGGGATGCCCCGGGCGTGGGCCCTCCGGACCACCTCTTTCACCGGGTTGATCGTGCCCAGGGAATTGGAGGCGTGGTTCAATGCCACCAGGCGGGTGCGTTCGGTCAGCAGGCGGTCCAGCTCCTCCAGGCGGAGTTCGCCCCGGTCGTCGAAGGGGAGGACCCGCAGGCGGGCTCCTTTGCGCCGGCAGAGCATCTGCCAGGGCACGATGTTGGAATGGTGTTCCATCTCCGAAACCAGGATCTCATCGCCTTCGCCCACGTACTTTTCGCCGAAGGAAAAGGCCAGGGTGTTGATGGACCCGGTGGCCCCGCTGGTGAACACGATTTCGTGGGATTGGGCGGCGTTGAGAAAATCCCGCACCCGTTCCCGGGCCCCCTCGTAGCGGGCGGTCATCTGGTCGCTGAGGAAATGGATGCCCCGGTGGATGGAGCTGTTTTCCTGTTCATCGATCCGCCGCAGGGTCTCAATCACCGACCGGGGCTTCTGGGTGGTGGCCCCGTTGTCGAAGTACACCAGGGGTTTGCCGTACACCTCCTGGCGCAGAATGGGAAAATCGTCCCGGATCCGGTGAATGTCAAGGCTCATGGTTTCCTACTCCTGGCAATGCATGGCGCAGTTGTTGCAACGGGATAGCTCGCCCCGGAGCCGCTTGCTCACCAAATCGGTGATGCGTTCCTGCAAGGCGGGTTGCTTGATCCTCGAAATGACCTCCCCGGCAAAGGCATGCATGAGCATGAGCCGGCTTTCGGCCATGGGGATGCCCCGCGACTGCAGGTAGAACATGGCTTCTTCGTCGAGCTGACCCACCGTGGCTCCGTGGCTGCACTTCACATCGTCGGCGTAGATCTCCAGCTGGGGCTTGGTGTGCATTTTGGCCGTGTCGGTGAGCAGGATGTTGTTGTTGGACTGGTAGGCGGCCGTTTTCTGGGCGTCCGGATGCACATGGATCTTCCCGCTGAAGGCGCCGGTGGACGTGTCGTCGAGCACCCCTTTGTAATGCTGGTTGCTGGTGCAGTTGGGCTCGAGGTGATCGATGACCGTGAAGTTGTCCACGTGCTGGTTCTTGTCGATGAGAAAGAGGCCCAGGGCGTGGGATTCGGCCCCCGGTCCGGCCAGTTTCACGTGCAGGTTGTTCCGCACCATGCCCCCGTGAAGGATGATGGTGCTGTGCTGGCAACGGGAGTCCTTCTCCTGGTGGATCCAGGTGTTGGTCACCTGGCAGGAATTGTTGTGTTCGTTCTGCAGCCGGAGCAAATCCAGGCTGGCGTTGGAACCCACCCTTGCTTCGGTCACCGAGTTGGTGAGGAACATGTGGGGCGACAGGGTGTGGTCGCAAATGATGACCTCGGCCGAGGCGTTTTCTTCCAGGACGATCAGGTTCCGGTGCTGCACCATTTCGTTGCTGTCGGAGAGCAGGAGGTTGATGATCTGAATGGGCTTCTCCAGCTGCTGGTTTTTGGGGACATACAAAAACACACCGTCCCGGGAGAAGGCCCCGTTGAGGGCCACGAAGGCTTCGTCTTTCAGGGGGGCATACTTCCCCAGGTGGGCCGAGACCAGCCCGGGAACCTCCCGGATGGCTTCCTTCAGACTTCCGAAAAGGATGCCGTTGCTGAGCCGGGTCAGTTTCTCTCCCTCCGGTTCGTGATAGTAGCCGTTGAGTACCGTCAAAACCCGCGAGTCCAGCATGGGCACATCGCAACGGAAAATCTCCCCGTTGTCGAAGTGAATGGGCCGGGGGGCGAACCGGTGGGCCAGCTGACCGTCGAAAACCGGTTCCAGAAAGGTGTATTTGTAAGTCTCCTGCCGCCGGAAAGGGAAGCCGGTTGCTGAGAAAGCCTCCATGGCTTCCGTGCGCATCCCCTCCAGGAAGGACGGGTCGTCGGCCCCGATCTCTTTCCGGTGGTCCCGGAACAGGTTGATGTATTTTTCCGATGTTTCACTCATTGCATTCCTCCTCGCCGTGTTTTCCGTCCTCCGGTCATTGGTCCACTTCCTGCTTGATCCAGTCGTACCCGTGCTCTTCCAGCTCCAACGCCAGGCTCTTGTCGCCCGATTTCACGATCCGCCCTTTGTACAGCACGTGCACGAAGTCGGGCACGATGTAGTCCAGCAGCCGCTGGTAGTGGGTGATCACGATGGTGGCATTCTCGTCCGACCGCAATTTGTTGACGCCGTTGGCCACAACACGCAGGGCGTCGATGTCCAGGCCCGAATCGGTTTCGTCCAGGATGGCCAGTTTGGGTTCCAGCAGGGCCATCTGGAAGATTTCGTTCTTTTTCTTTTCCCCGCCCGAGAATCCTTCGTTGACGGAACGGTTGGTGAGGTCGGAGTTGATCTCCACCACGGCTTTTTTCTCTCTCATCAGTTTCAGGAAATCCGCGGCCGGCATGGGATCCAGGCCCTGGTACTTCCGTTTCTCGTTGATGGCCGTGCGCAGGAAATTCACCATGCTCACCCCGGGAATCTCCACGGGATACTGGAACCCCAGAAAGATGCCCTTGTGGGCCCGCTCCTCCGGATCCAGCTCACTCAGGTCCTCTCCCAGGTATTTGATCTTTCCCCGGGTGATGTCGAAGTAGTCCCGGCCGGCCAGGGCCGAAGCCAGGGTGCTTTTCCCGGATCCGTTGGGACCCATGATGGCGTGCACTTCCCCGGCATTCACCTTCAGGTCGATCCCCTTCAGGATCTCTTTGTCCTCTATGCTGACATGCAAATCTTTTATCTCAAGCATCCTCTTTACAGACTTTACAAACTTTACAAACTTTACAAACTTTACAAACTTTATTGACTTTACTAACTTTCTTAGCCTACGCTTCCTTCCAGGGTCAACGCCAACAACTTCTGCGCCTCCACTGCAAACTCCATCGGCAGCTTGTTGAGCACTTCCTTGGCGTATCCGTTCACGATGAGACTGATGGCATTCTCGGTGGAGATGCCCCGCTGGTTGCAGTAGAAGATCTGGTCTTCCCCGATCTTGGAGGTGGTGGCTTCGTGTTCCACCACGGCCGAGGGATTGTCCACCTCCAGGTAGGGGAAGGTGTGGGCCCCGCATTTGTCGCCCAGCAAAAGGCTGTCGCACTGGGAGAAATTCCGTGCTTTTTCCGCTCCCTTGAGCACTTTCACCAGCCCCCGGTAAGAGTTTTCGCTCTTCCCGGCGCTGATCCCCTTGGAAACGATGACCGACCGGGTGTTCTTCCCGATGTGGATCATTTGGTTCCCGTATCGGCCTGCTGGTGATTGTTGGTCACGGCCACCGAGTAAAATTCACCCACCGAGTTGTCTCCCTTGAGGATGCAGCTGGGGTATTTCCAGGTGATGGCCGAGCCGGTTTCCACCTGGGTCCAGGAGATCTTTGCGTTGTCGCCCTTGCAGATCCCCCGCTTGGTCACAAAATTGTAAACCCCGCCGTTCCCGTTGCGGTCGCCCGGATACCAGTTCTGCACGGTGGAGTATTTCACCTCTGCGTTTTCCATGGCCACGATCTCCACGATGGCGGCATGAAGCTGGTTTTCGTCGCGCATGGGGGCGGTGCAGCCTTCCAGGTAGCTTACGTAGGCGTCGTCCTCGGCCACGATGAGGGTGCGTTCGAACTGACCCGTGTTGGCGGCGTTGATGCGGAAATAGGTGGACAGCTCCATGGGGCAGCGGACGCCTTTGGGAATGAAGCAGAAGGATCCGTCGCTGAAGACCGCCGAGTTGAGGGCGGCGAAGTAGTTGTCGGTGTAGGGCACCACCGAACCCATGTATTGTTTCACCAGGTCGGGGTGGTTCTTCACCGCCTCGCTGAAGGAGCAGAAGATGATGCCCTGCTCGGCCAGGGTTTCCTGGAAGGTGGTCTTCACCGAGACACTGTCCATGACCGCATCCACGGCCACGCCGGCCAGCAGCTTTTGTTCCTCCAGGGGGATGCCCAGCCGGTTGAAGGTGTCGATGAGCTCCCGGATCCACCTCGTCCATGGTTTCGTATTTCGCCCCCGCTTGGGTGCGGCATAGTACACGATGTCCTGGTAGTGGATCTCCGGAATCTTCAGGTGGGGCCAATCCGGCATTTTCATGGTTTGCCAGTGCCGGAAGGCTTTCAGTCGTTTTTCCAGCAGCCATTCGGGTTCTTCCTTCTTGGCCGAGATCACCCGGACCACATCCTCGTTGAGGCCCTTGGGGATCGTATCCATCTCGATGAGGGTCTCGAAGCCGTATTTGTAATCCGACCCCGTGACTTCGCTCAATATTTTGTCCTGATCAGTCAATTCGTCTCTTTTTTCGTCTTCGTTCCGAACGCCCGGGTCCGGTCCTCAGGCCTTTAAATGGATTAATTTAAAATAGGCCCAAATATACAAAAACTTGTGCTTACATTTGTATTACAACAGCCGCAATCAATTGTTCACACTGTAATACAAAGCGCATGAGCGAAGGAAAAATCACGGGCATCGACGAACTGGGAGAATCCGGTCTCATCGAACGGCTTACCAAAGACATCCGCCTGAATCAGCACAGTTCGTTTCTGGGCGTGGGCGACGATGCCGCCGTGATCGACCATGGAAGTTACATGCAGGCGGTGACCACCGACCTGCTCCTGGAGGGGGTGCATTTCGACCTGGTGTACACCCCCCTGAAGCACCTGGGGTACAAGGCCGTGGTTGTCAATCTGGCCGATGTCTACGCCATGAATGCGGCCCCCCGGCAGATCACTGTCTCTCTGGGTGTGTCCGGAAAATTTGCGGTGGAAGCCCTGGAGGAGTTGTACGGGGGGATCCGGCTTGCCTGCGAACGGTACGGGGTCGACCTGGTGGGCGGGGACACCTCGGGTTCCATGACGGGACTCGTGATCTCGGTGACGGCGCTGGGCACGGCGCTGAAGGAGGAACTCACCCTGCGGAGCGGGGCCCGGGAGAACCAGCTGATCTGTGTGACGGGCGATCTGGGCGCGGCGTACATGGGGCTGAAAATCCTGGAACGGGAAAAGAAGCTCCATGCCGAAGATCCCGGATTCCAACCCGATCTGCAGGGCTATGACTACATTCTGGAGAGGTACCTGAAGCCGGAGCTGGCCATCGGCACCCTGCTGGCCCTGAAGGAGGCCGGGGTGAGGCCCACGTCCATGATCGATGTATCGGACGGTCTCGCCTCCGAATTGTTGCACGTGTGCAAGGCGTCGGGGACCGGATGCCAGATTTACCCCGATCGCATCCCGGTAGCTCCCGAAACCGCGGCCGCCGCTAAGGAATTTGGACTGGAATCGCTGGTGCCCGCCCTCCACGGGGGAGAGGATTACGAATTCCTGTTCACCGTGCCCCTGTCGGACCACGACCGGGTGGCCGCCCTGGACGGGGTCCACATCATCGGCAACATGACCGACCGGAGCGGGGAGGCCTACCTGGTAGGCGACGACGGTGCGGCCATACCGATCCGGAGCCTGTAGCCGGGCAGGCAACCTGCGGGTTTCGGCCGGAACCGCCTCCGGGAGAGTGGCGCGGCGAAGCCCGACACTTGATCCGATTTCAAGTTGAATTTCTGGGGGAATGGTTGTACATTGGGACTCTGCGATCCCAAACGAAAAACCGATGAACCACACACCCACCACACTGAACAGGCGGGGCTTTCTGAAGTCCTCCGCCGCTTTTGCTTCCCTCACGTTTCTGCCCTCCGCTTCCTGGGCGCGCATCGCCCAGGGCCGGATCCGGACCGCCCACATCGGCGTGGGCGACATGGGTGCCTCCGACCTCCAGTCCATTGCCTCCCATCCGTTGGTGGAGGTGGCGGCCCTCTGCGACGTGGATGCCAATTTCCTGGCCGCGGCCAAGGCCCTGTATCCCGGCGCCAAAACCTACCGCGACTACCGGGTCCTGCTCGAGGAGATGGGAAGCCAGATTGATGCGGTGGTGGTGTCCACCCCCGATCACACCCACGCGCCGGCCTCTTTGCTCGCCATGGCCCTGAACAAACCGGTGTACTGCCAGAAACCCCTGACCCATCACATCTCCGAGGCCCGGAAAATGGCCAAGATGGCCGGTGACCGGGGACTGGTTTCCCAGATGGGGATCCAGGTTCACTCGTTCTACGACTACAAACTGGCCACCCTCCTGATCCAGTCGGGCATCATTGGAAAGGTAAGCCGGGTCAGGGCATGGTCGCCCAAGAACTGGGGCATCGATGCCGCTCCCCCCACCGGAAGCGATCCGGTCCCCGGAACCCTCGACTGGAACCTGTGGCTGGGAACGGCCCCCGAGCGGAAATACAAGGACGGCCTGTATCATCCAGAAAACTGGCGCAAGCTTCTGGACTACGGATGCGGAACCCTGGGCGACATGGGGGTCCATATTTTTGACACGCCGTTCAATGCCCTGGATCTGAAGTATCCCACGACGGTGCGCACCGAATGCAGGGAACCCAACGGATACAGTCACCCCGAGCGCAACGTGGTGACCTACGAATTCCCGGCCACGGCCTACACCACCGAAGCCTTCCAGTGGATCTGGTACGACGGGGAAGGAGCCCCCGCCTCCCATCCCGACCTGGTCCTGCCCGGCGGCGAGGCCCTGCCCGAACAGGGGGCCATGTTCGTGGGGGAGAAGGGGAACCTGTTGCTGCCCCATTTCATGCAACTGCCCCGCCTGATCGTGAACGGGAAATACGAAAAACTGGACATGCCGAAGATCCAGAAGGATTTCGGGATCGGCCCCCCGGTCCGGAATTACAACGAAGAAGGAAACCGGCACTACCACCAGTTCATCGACGCCTGCCTGGGCAAGGCCGAGTGCAGCGCACCTTTCTCCTACGCGGCCCGGCTGACGGAAACCATTCTGCTGGGGGTGGTGGCCAACCGGTTCCCCAACCGGACCCTGAACTGGGATGCGGCCTCGCAGATGTTCAAGGAGCAGGAGGTGAACGGTCTGCTGGATGCCGGTTACCGGAAATTCTAGAGCCGTTCGATTTTCCGCGTGACCGGATTCCACTTCGTCCGGCACTGTTCCCGGTAGGCGATGTCGGCCATGACCAGGGTCACGCTTTCCTCGTAGGCCATGTCGATGTGGGCCGAGGGCTGTCCGCCGTTGCGGATGCAATCGATCCATTCCTTGAGGTGGAGGTGGGTCACATCCCAGGCTTTCCCGTGAATGTTGGTGGAAGTAAGTCCACGCGAGGCATAGTACCGGGCCGAGGCGGTGCTCACGGCATCCAGGGCGGAGGAGGGCTGGCTGTCGCGCCGGATCTCCAGCATGGGGGAGCCTGCGGAAACGTACCCTTTTTTCAAAAGTGGATCGAGTCGCTTGGAATTGCTGTCGGGAACCACGGTGAGATCGTTGCCCACGGTCATTGCCGCATCCTGTCCGTAGATGGTTCGCCCCCGGGAATGGGAGTTGGTCAGGTTGGCGCTGTAGGTCAGGGTGATGCCCTTGTCCGGGTATTCGAAGGAGCTGTGGAGCAGGTCGGGGATCTCCCCGAATTCCGTGTAGAAATACTGACCGCCCGAGGAAACCACGGTATCCGGGATGCCCAGGTGCAACAGCTGGTTCACGGCATCGTATTCGTGGCTGAACAATTGTCCGAACAGCCCGGTGTCGTAGTCAAAGTACCGGGCCCAGCTGTAAAAGCGCTTGATGTCGAAGGGCACGGAAGGCGAATCCCCCAGCCACTGGGTCCAGTCGATGCTCCCGGCATCCCCCGGGCGGAGGTTCCCCTGGTTGTCGACATGCCGGAACCAGGCCCCGTTGGCCGTGTTGCGGTTGGTGGTGGTCTCCACGTGTGAAATTTTTCCAAGGAGTCCCCGCCGGATCAGCTCCCGGGCCTGCTGGAAGATGGCGTTCTGGGGATTCTGGTGGCCCAGCTGGAACACCCGGTCGCTTCCCTTGTCCGTCTGGTACACAGGCTCCAGTTCTTCCTCACGGCGCACGAGGGCTTTCTCGCAATACACATGCTTCCCCGCCTCGATGGCCTCGCGGGTCATGCGGGCGTGGTGGAAATCCGGGGTGGCGATGATCACCGCGTCGATGTCCGGATCCTCCAGCATGTCGTGGTAGTGCCGGTAGCGTTTCACCGGGTGTTTGGAGGCAAATTCCCCTTCGGTGTGGATGTCGTGCCGGGCAGCGGCCAGCCCCATGTCGGCGTGCAGATCGAACACGTCGCAGATGCCGGTCAGAGCCACGTGTAGGTTGCCTTGTTTGAGCTGGGTTTCCAGTTCGGCGGACAGGGGGCTGTTCCGGAAACTCTCCTTGTCCACAAACCCCAGGGCGCGGGCCAGTTGGGGACCCCGCATGCCGAAACCCGCCAGCCCCAGCCGGATCACGTCGCCCGTGCTCTCGCGGACGGGTTTCACGCTGTCCATCAGGTCCTCCAGTTCCAGGGCCTTCACGATCTGGCTCTGGGCGCTGTGCCTGCGGTCGAACCGACTTTTCCGAAACACTTCCACCCCAAGGGCCCCCAGAACCGGTATGCCTGCAAAGGCTTTGAGAAGGTTTCGTCGTTCCATGGGTGGTGAGGTTAGTTTTCTTTTTCGTCGAAGTAGCCGCGAACGATGCCCCGCTTGGAGGCACGGATGAAGAGGAGGATGTCGTCCCGCTCCCGGGAGGCGGGCAGGTTCGCTTCCACGAATTCCAGGGCATCGGAGATGTTCAGTCCCCGCTGGTAGATGATCCGGTATACATCTTGGATGGCGTAGATGGTTTCGTTGGCAAAGCCCCGCCGCCGGAGTCCGATCGAATTGATCCCGGTGTAGCTGACCGGATCGCGGCCGGCCAGCGCGAAGGGGGGGACATCCTTGCCCACCTTGCTTCCTCCCTGGATCATCACGTGGGTACCGATGCGCACGAACTGGTGCACCAGGCTTCCCCCGCTCACGATGGCGTGGTCGTCCACTTCCACTTCCCCTGCCAGTGCGGCGTAGCTGCCCATGATCACGTTGTTGCGCAGGCGGCAGTCGTGGGCGATGTGGACATAGGACATGATCAGGCAATTCTCACCCACCACGGTTTTCTCCTTGGCCTTGGTTCCTTTGTTGATGGTGACGCATTCCCGGATGGTGGTGTTGTCGCCCACTTCCACGGTGGTGTATTCGCCCTGGTATTTCAGATCCTGGGGATCGCCCGACACAACGGCTCCCGGGTACACCTTCACGTTTTTCCCGAGCCGGGCGCCGTTCATGACGACGGCGTTGGGTCCGATCCAGGAACCGTCCCCGATCTCCACGTCCTCGTATACGGATGCGAAGGCTTCCACGGTGACGTCTTTCCCCAGTTTGGCCCCGGGATGTACATTGGCAAGTTTGTCAATCATTGGTTTTGTTTTTTACGATCTGGGCCATCAATTCCCCTTCCATCACCAGCTTGTTGCCCACGTAGATTTCGGAAAACATGATGGCGATTCCCCGCCGGATGGGTTCCAGCAGATTCATTTTGATGATGAGGGTGTCGCCGGGCACCACTTTGCGTTTGAATTTCACTTTGTCGATCTTCAGGAAATAGGTGGAGTAGTTCTCCGGATCGGAGACCGTTCCCAGGACCAGCATCCCCCCCACCTGGGCGGCGGCTTCGATCTGAAGGACTCCCGGCATGACGGGTTCCTCGGGAAAATGGCCCGTGAAAAAGGCTCGTTGGTGGTGACGTTTTTGATCCCCACCACCGATTTTTCGTCGAGATGAATGACTTTGTCCACCAGCAGCATGGGGTAGCGGTGGGGCAATTTCTTCTTGACTTCGTTGATGTCCAGGATGGGTTCCAGGTTGGGGTTGTACACCGGGACCTTGTTCTGAAGGGCGGCTTTCTTCATGACCTGGCGCAGGGCGCGGGCAAATTCGTTGTTGCTCTGGTGGCCCGGCCGGGTGGCAATGATCTTGGCCTTGAACCAACGGCCCACCAGGGCCAGGTCCCCGATGAGGTCCAGCAGCTTGTGCCGGGCCGGTTCGTTGGGAAGCGCAGATCCACGTTGTTCAGGATGCCTTCCGGCTGAACCTTCACCTTGGGTTTGTTGAAGAGCTCGGCCAGGCGGTCCAGTTCCTCCTGGGAGACCTGCCGGTCGACGATGACGATGGCGTTGTCCACGTCGCCTCCCTTGATCAGGTTGTGCTTGGCGAGGTATTCCAGTTCGTGCAGGAAGACAAAGGTGCGGCAGGGGGCGATCTCCTCCTTGAAATCCTCCAGGTTTTCCAGGGAGGCATACTGGTTGCCCAGGACTTTGGATCCGTAGTCGATGAGCACATTGATGCTCTGGATTTTGTCCGGGTAGGCAATGATGTGGATGCCCTTTTCTTCGTCGTAGTATTCGATCTTTTCCTTCAGAACGAAGTATTTCCGGTCGGTGGCCTGTTCCACGTACCCGGTTTTTTCAATGGCTTCCACGTAGGCCTGGGAGCTGCCGTCCTGAATCGGGGCTTCGGGTCCGTCGATCTCAATGAGCACGTTGTCGATCCCCATGCCGGCGAAGGCCGCCAGCACATGTTCGATGGTGGACACTCGGGCGCCGTGTTCCTCCAGGGTGGTTCCCCGGGAGGTCTCCACCACGTTTTCGGCCAGGGCGTTGATCAGGGGCTGGCCGGGCAAGTCGATTCGTTTGAATACATAGCCATGGCTTTCGGGAGCCGGCAGGAAGGTCATGGTTACATGCACGCCGGTGTGCAGTCCCTTTCCGGAAAAGGTGATGGCTTTTTTCAGTGTTCGTTGTTTCTCTGCCATGGTTGGTTCAATGTGGCTTTGGGGTTTGGTATGTCATCATAAGGACAGGAATCGGTGCGAGTTGTTCTGTATCAAGAAAGAAAAGTTATAAAAAATAAGACGTTCCGAGCCCTCTTCCTATTGTGTCAGATCCGTTACTTTTCTTTCCAGACGGAGAACCTGGTCCCTTAGTTGCGGCAGATTCTTGAACACCACGTAACTTTTTTGAAATTGCCGGATGTCCAGGGGCGGAGAGCCCTGAACGATGGCGTTGGGTTGGGTGATGCTTTTGGGGATGCCCGACTGGGCGGCAATCTTCACGCCCTCGGCAATGGTGATGTGGCCCACGAGCCCCACCTGGCCGCCGAACATGCAGTTCTTCCCGATTTTCGTGGATCCGGAGACGCCGGTCTGGGCGGCCATGACCGTGTTTTCTCCCACCTCCACGTTGTGCGCGATCATGATCAGGTTGTCCAGTTTCACGCCCTTCCGGAGGATGGTGGCGCCCATGGTGGCCCGGTCGATGGTGGTGTTGGCGCCGATCTCCACATGGTCCTCCAGGATCACCTTGCCCACCTGGGGGATTTTCTGGTAGTTGTTGTCCTGGTTGGGGGCGAACCCGAATCCGTCCCCGCCGAGGACGGCGCCTGCATGGATGGTGCAATGGGCCCCGATTTCCGTTCCTTCATAGATCTTCACGCCTGGATGGATCACCGTTCCTTCCCCGATCCGGACATTTTCCCCCACATACACCTGGGGGTAGAGCTGCACGCCATCGGCCAGGACGGCTCCATCGGCCACCGAGGTGAATTCCCCGATGTACAGGTCCCTGCCCAGGGTGGCGCTTTCGGCGATGGCCGCCTGTTTGCTGATGCCCGTCTTCCGTGGTTTGGCCTGTTCCACCAGCTGCAACAGGGTGGCAAAGGATTCGTAGGCATTGGGAACCCGGATCAGGGTCGCCGGCACGGGCGCCGTGGGCTTGAAGTCGTCGTTCACGATGACGATGCTCGACCCGGTGTGGTAGATGAATTTTTCATACTTGGGGTTGGCCAGGAAGGACAGGGTGCCCGGCCGTCCCTCTTCGATCTTGGACACATCGCCGACCTGGGTTTCGGGGTCGCCCTCCACCCGGCCTTTGAGGAATTCTGCAATTTGTGCAGCGGAAAATTTCATGGTACGTTCGTTTGTCTTTTGGTTGCTGTCCCGTCTTCATTTCCCGGTCGGGGACGCCAGATTTTTCGGGTAGCAAAGGAAATACTTCCGGACGGTTTTTGAAAGCACTTCCATGTTGAGCATGTCGGAAGCTTCCGTGATGTCGCGGATCCGGCCGTGCTTGTCCTGGATGGCAATCCGGTCGTCGGCTTCGCTGTAGGCGTTGTTGCTGATGCTGTCGGAAACCACCAGAAACTCCGTGTCGTTCAAGGGGATGGAGAAAGCTTCGGCGGCCTTCCTCCGAAGGGAATCGATCTGTTCTTTCGGGAAAGGGGCCTTTCGCAGCTCCACCGAAAACAAATTCCGATGCACCAATCCCCTCGACAGGTACCGCAGGATGGTGTCGGGATGATCGCACCAGACCTTGGCCGAAACCAGGATGTCGGCATCGTCGAGGAGGGCGAATTTCTCCAGGAACACATCCCCGTCCTCTGCCACGGGCCGATCCGGGGGGCGAAGGAGGAACCAGTCCAATGCGGGCGTGGCAAAGAGAGGCTCACCCGACCGCCGGAGCACCCGTGCCCGGGACAGGGTTTGCACGAGCAGTTGCTCGGCCGACAGCACCGTTTTGTGCAGGTAGACCTGCCAGTACATGAGCCGCCGGGCCACCAGGAATTTCTCGATGGAATAGATCCCTTTCTCATCCACCACCAGGTTGTCGTCCAGTACGTTGAGCATCTTGATGATGCGGTCCGAGCCCACCACGCCCTCGGTGACTCCGGTGAAGTAGCTGTCCCTCTTGAGGTAGTCGAGCCGGTCCATGTCGAGCTGACTCGACACCAGCTGGTGGAGGAATTTCTTTGGGTAGAGGTCCCGGAAAATGGCCAGGGTCATGTCGAGACCGCCCTGCCACTCCCGGTTGAATGCTTCCATGAACATCAGGCTGATTTCCTCGTGTTCGATGCCTTTGACCAGGCTGTATTCCAGGGAGTGGGAGAAGGGGCCGTGTCCCATGTCGTGCAACAGGATGGCCATGGTCACCGCAAGGGCTTCTTCATCCGTGATGGGATGGCCCTTCGACCGGATCACCTCGATGGCCTGGCCCATCAGGTGCATGGCCCCCAGGGCATGCTGGAACCGGGTGTGGTTCGCCCCCGGATACACAAGGTGGGTCAGTCCGCCCTGCCGGATCCGGCGGAGCCTCTGGAATCGGGGATCCTGGACGAGGTCGAAGATTTCGGGGAAGGGGATTTTGATGAACCCGTACACCGGGTCATTGATGATTTTCAGTTTGTTGGTGGAGGATTCCTTCCCCATGAGGGTCACTTGTGGCCGTAAAAATAGACTTTTCCCGGCATAATCCGGTTTGTATCAGCGAAAAAACCGATGGATTTTTGTGAAATCCGTGATTATTTGTACTTTTGCGCAGTCGTTAGGAGGGTATTTTTCTAGGGGGCTGCTGTCCCCTATTTTATTGCCGGTTGAAATGATTACGGAGAACACTGTAAAAGAATTGCTTGCGGAGCATCTGAAGGATGGCGACATCTTTCTGGTGGACGTCCTGGTCAAGCCCGGAAACCAGATCCGGGTGCACCTCGACAAGCCGGAGGGTATCTCCATTGACGAATGCGTGGAGGTAAGCCGGTATCTGAATGCAACCCTGGACCGGGATGTGGAAGACTATTCTCTGGAAGTTTCCTCTCCGGGGCTCGGAAGCCCCTTGAAGGTGAAGCAGCAATACGAGAAGAACGTGGGGAGGACCCTGGACGTCGTGTTGAAAGACGGCGACCATTTCAACGGGAAGTTGTTGTCGGTGGACGATGCCGGCTTCCTGCTGAAAGCCGGAGACCGGGAACGCCCGATCCGGTTCGACGACCTGAAGACTGCAAAAGTGAGTATATCGTTTCATTGAACATCGTTACAATTAGACACCAATGGAGAATATCAATCTGATCGAGACGTTTTCCGAATTCAAGGAGCTGAAGAACATTGACCGGGTGACCATGATGAGCGTTCTGGAAGATGTTTTCAGAGGGATGTTGTTGAAGAAATACGGAACCGATGAGAATTTCGACATCATCATCAACATCGACAAGGGAGATTTTGAGATCTGGCGGAACCGGGAAGTGGTGGATGACGCGGAGCTGGACGACCCGGCCACCCAGATCACGCTGACCAAAGCCAAATTGATCGACGAGGATTACGAAGTGGGGGAGGAAGTCACCGACGAAGTGAAGCTGAACGATTTTGGACGGCGCGCCATCCTGGCCCTCCGCCAAAACCTTTCGGCCCGGATCATGGAGCTGGAGAAGAACCACCTGTACAACAAATACAAGGACCGGATCGGCGACGTGGTGACCGGCGAAGTGTACCAGGTCTGGAAGCGGGAGATCCTGATCCTCGACGACGAGGGCAACGAACTCATCCTTCCCAAAACCGAACAAATCCCCTCGGATTATTTCCGCAAGGGAGATTCCATCCGGGCGGTGGTGGTGAAAGTGGACATGCGCAACGCCAACCCCCTGATCATTTTGTCCCGGACCTCGCCCGTCTTCCTGGAGCGGCTGTTCGAACTGGAAGTGCCCGAGATTTTCGACGGGCTCATCACCATCAAGAAAATCGTGCGCGTGCCCGGAGAACGGGCCAAGGTGGCGGTGGAATCCTACGACGAGCGGATCGACCCGGTGGGTGCCTGCGTGGGGATGAAGGGATCGCGGATCCACGGCATCGTCCGGGAGCTGAAAAATGAAAACATCGACGTGATCAATTTCACGAACAACATCCAATTGTACATCACCCGGGCCCTGAGTCCGGCCAAGATCTCCTCCATCAAGCTGGACCAGGAGGCCCTGAAAGCCGACGTGTACCTCCAGCCCAAGGAAGTGTCGCTGGCCATCGGGAAAGGCGGTCTGAACATCCGGCTGGCCAGCCAGCTGACCGGCTACGAGATCGATGTCTACCGGGAGTCGGATGAGGACGACGAGGATGTGAACCTGGAAGAATTCGCTGACGAAATCGAAAGCTGGATCCTGGACGAGCTCAAGGCCATCGGTTGCGACACGGCCAAATCCGTGTTGAACCTGAGCATCGAGGATCTGGTGAAGCGAACCGACCTGGAAGAAGAAACCATCACCGAACTGGTGAACGTGCTAAAAGCTGAATTTGAATAGAGATTTATGGCTGAAAAAAAGGCAGTACGGTTGAGCAAGGCCGCCAGGGAATTCAACGTGGGGATCAGTACCATCGTGGATTTTCTGGGAAAAAAGGGCTATGAGCTGGATTCGAACCCGAACTCCAAAATTGCCCCCGAGCAGTATGATCTCCTTCTGGAAGAGTACAGCTCCGACCTGAACGTGAAGAAGGAATCGGAAAAGCTGACCCTGAAGAATTTGAGGGAGAGGCAGGAATCCATCACCCTGGAGGACGTGGCGGCCCAGAAGGACGGCGACGACGGGGAGGAATTGCTCATTACCGACAAAACTGCCGGGGCCATGGCCAAGGACACCCTGGCAACCAAGGCAGAAAAACCGGTTGTGAAACCGGAAGTGAAAAAAGAGCCGGTGAAAGAAGAGGCGCCCGCCGAAAAGCCGGCCGCTCCGGTCACCCGGGAAGAGCCGGTTCAAGAGACCGTTCAGCCGGTGACCGTTCAGGAAGCCCAACCCGCCGAGCCGGTCCGGGAGAAAACGGAAGAGGGAGGACCCAAGGTCGTCGGAAAGATCGATCTGGACTCCATGAACCAGCGCACGCGACCGGCCAAGAAAACCAAGGCCGAGCGGGAAGAAGAGGCGAAAGCCGAAGCCGCTGCGGAAGCGGCACCTGCCGCAGAAACGGCCCCCAAAACGGAGCCCTCTCCGGAACCCAAAGCCGAGCCCAAGGCAGAACCTGCCGTGGCCGGAGCCTCCGGCGAAGCCAAGGCAGCCGGAGAGAAAGCCGCACCGGCCCCATCGGCCGAGCCAGCCGGGAAAGCACCTGAAGTTGCCCGTCCCACGGCTGCGGAAGAAAAAAAGGCCAAGGAAGATGACAACCTCATCCCCACCCGGGTCGAGCGCCTGAGCGGTCCCACCGTCGTGGGCAAGATCAAGCTTCCGGAGAAACGGGACACCAAGAAAAAACCCGTGGCCTCCAGCAAGGATTCGGACCTGCACCTCGATCAGAAGAAAAAGCGCAAGCGCATACGCAAGGACGGACCCGTCGACATCGGACCCGGAAGCAAGAAGGGAGACAAAGGAGGCAGCAAGAAGCGCAAGCGCGTCACCCGGCCCGAGGTCAACGAGGAAGACGTACAAAAGCAAATCAAGGACACCCTGGCCAAACTCACAAGCAAGGGGACAAAATCCAAGGCTTCCAAATACCGCCGCGAAAAGCGGGATGCGGTCCATCAGCGGATGATGGAAGAGAGCGAAATGCGGGAGCATGATAGGAATATACTGAAAGTCACCGAGTTTGTATCGGTGAGCGAGCTTGCCAGCATGATGAACATGCCCGCCACCCAGGTCATTTCCACCTGCATGAGCCTGGGCTTGTTCGTGTCCATCAACCAGCGGCTCGATGCCGAAACCATGTCCGTGGTGGCCGACGAATTCGGATACAAGGTTGAATTTGTCAGCGTCGATGTGGTGGAATCCATCAAGGACGAGGACGACAGCCCGGAGGATTTGTTGCCCAGGCCTCCCATCGTCACGGTGATGGGTCACGTCGACCACGGAAAAACCAAACTTCTCGACGTCATCCGGAACGCCAACGTGGTGGCCGGGGAAGCCGGGGGGATCACCCAGCACATCGGTGCCTACAGCGTACGCCTGGAAGACGAACGGAAGATCACCTTCCTCGATACGCCGGGTCACGAAGCCTTTACGGCCATGCGGGCCCGGGGTGCCCAGATCACCGACGTGGCCATCATTGTGGTGGCCGCCGACGACGGGGTCAAGCCCCAGACGGTGGAAGCCATCAACCATGCTGCTGCCGCCGGCGTGCCCATTGTGTTTGCCATCAACAAGATCGACCTGCCGGCCGCAAACCCGGAGAAGATCAAGGAAGAACTGGCCGCCATGAACTACCTGGTGGAAGACTGGGGCGGGAAATACCAGTCCCAGGAGATCTCCGCCAAAGGAAACATCAACATTGCCGAGCTTCTGGAGAAGGTGTTGCTGGAGGCCGAATTGCTGGATCTGAAAGCCAACCCCAACAAAGCGGCCCGCGGGACCATCATCGAATCCACCCTCGACCGGGGTCGCGGAAACGTGGCCACCATCCTGGTGGAGGCCGGAACCCTGCGCATGGGCGACGTGGTGCTGGCAGGCCAGCATTACGGTCACGTCAAAGCCATGTTCAACGAACGGGGCAAGAAAATCGACGAATCCGGACCGTCCACACCCGCCCTCATTCTGGGTCTGAACGGTGCTCCCCAGGCCGGGGAGAGCTTCCATGTCATGAGCACGGACAAAGAAGCCAAAGAAATCGCCAACAAGCGGGAGCAACTGCAGCGCGAACAGGACCTGCGCACCGCCAAGCACATCACCCTGGACGAGATCGGCCGCCGGATTGCCATCGGCAATTTCCAGGAGCTGAACGTGATCGTGAAAGGGGATGTGGACGGATCCATCGAAGCCCTTTCCGACTCGCTGATCAAGCTGAGCACCGAGGAGATCCAGGTGAACATCAAGCACAAGGCCGTGGGACAGATTTCCGAATCGGACATCCTGCTGGCCGCCGCCTCCAACGCCATCGTCATCGGTTTCCAGGTGCGGCCTTCGCTGAGTGCCCGGAAGCTGGCCGAGAAGGAGCAAATCGACATCCGGCTGTACTCCATCATTTACGACGCCATCGAAGAGGTGAAGTCGGCCATGGAAGGCATGCTTTCGCCCGAAATCCGGGAAGAGATCGTCGGAACCCTGGAGGTTCTGGAAACCTTCAAGGTCACCAAGGTGGGAACGGTTGCCGGTTGCATCGTCCGCGAAGGAAAGATCAAACGCGCCAACAAGGTCCGCCTCATCCGCGACGGGATCGTCATTTACAGTGGCGATCTGGGTTCCCTGAAACGGTTCAAGGACGACGCCAAGGAAGTGGTTTCCGGACTGGAATGCGGTCTGAACATCTCCAACTTCAACGACATCAAGGTCGGCGACATGGTGGAAGCCTACGTCGAGACCGAGCTGGAGCGGACCCTGTAACCCGGGATTCCCCTTCGTCCGGTATTCCAGGTTACCCCGGCTGTCCGGGCTGCCCGGGCGTGGTTCGGCCCGTCCCCGATGGTCGGAGGGTTGTGAATTTCTTCCCGGAGAGGATGTTCGCCTTTTTGCTATCTTGACTTCCCAAAAGAACGCGGTATGTACGAATTCATTGAGGGGGATTTCGTGGAGAAATCGCCGGCCCATCTGGTGGTCGGCACCGGGCACCTGGCCTATTACCTGCACATTTCGGTTCATACCTTCAGCCAGATCAGCGCCCGGGAGCGGGGACGGATCTACCTGCATTTCGTGGTCAGGGAAGACGCCCAGATTCTCTATGGGTTTGCCACGCGGGAGGAGCGGGAGATCTTCCGTCTGCTGATCTCCGTTTCCGGCGTGGGCGCCAACACCGCCCGCCTGATCCTGTCGTCGTTGAGTCCGTCCGAGGTCACCTCGGCCATCCTGGGCGGACAGGTGGCCGTGTTGCAGGGGATCAAGGGGATCGGAGCCAAGTCGGCCCAACGGATCATCGTCGACCTGAAAGACAAGGTGGGCAAGGGCGCGGGCATCGAAGAATTGTTCACCGACAAGGACAATACCGTGCGGGATGAAGCGTTATCTGCATTAGTAGCATTGGGATTTCCGAAGAAGGCCGTCGAGAAGGTCCTTTCCCGGATTCTGGCGGAGCAGCCCGACCGGACCGTGGAGGAGGTGGTCAAGGCTGCCTTGAAATACATGTAGTGAAGCGCTGGCCAAAGCATATACTTCTGTTATGTGTCGGGAGTTTTCTGTTGGTCCGGGCCCAGGCCCAGACCCCGGACACCACCCTGCATTATCCGTTCACCACCCGGGGTGCCTACCCCCTGTCCACGTCGGCCCTGAATTCCCCGCTCTATCTCGACAACCCGGACAACATCAAAAGCCAGGTCATCTACGATCCGGCCACCGGCACCTACATCTTTTCCGAAACGGTGGGCAGCTGGAACTACCGGCCCCCCAGTTCCATGTCCAAGGAAGAATATGAGGCCTACGCCCTGAGGCAGAACATCCGGACCTACTGGCGCATGAAGGCGGGCGGGGAATCCATGGAAGGAAGGCTCTCCTTCATCCCCTCCATCCAGGTGGGCGGCGAAGCCTTCGACAAGCTCTTCGGATCCAACACCATCAACATCGTGCCCTCGGGGAGCGCCGAGCTCATCTTCGGCTTCAACCTGGCCACCCAGGACAACCCCAACATCAGCGAACGCCTCCGCAGCGTCCCATCCTTCACTTTCGACGAGAAGATCATCATGAACGTGGCCGGTTCCATCGGGGACAAGTTTGCCATGGACATCAGCTACAACACCGAGGCCACCTTCGATTTCGAGAACCAGACCAAGCTCGAATACGTGGGCGACGAGGACGAGATCATCCAGAAAATCGAAGCCGGGAACGTGAACCTGCCCCTTCCTGGCTCCCTGATCACCGGCAGCCAGAGCCTCTTCGGCCTGAAAACGGAGATGCAATTCGGGAAGCTCTCGGTGACCACGGTGCTGTCGCAGCAGCGGGGCGAATCCTCGGTGATCACCGTGGAAGGCGGGGCCCAGTTGCAGGAGTTCAGCGTCACGGCCGACGATTACGATGCCAACAAGCACTTCTTCCTGTCGGAGTATTTCCGGGACAATTACACCGACGCCCTGGCCCGGTTGCCTTTGATCACCTCCAACGTGGTCATCACCCGCATGGAGGTGTGGGTCACCAACAAAACCACCAATTTCCAGGACTCCCGGAACATCGTCGTGGTCAACGACCTGGGGGAGGCGGTTCCCCGCTTTGATCCGTTTGATCCGGTGGTGGGACAATCCGGGGAGTACCCGCGGAACGAGAAGAACAATGCCTATGAGTTGCTCACCACCACCTACGGGGACATCCGGGACATCAAGAATGTGACCAGCACCCTGGAAGGGGCGGGCATGGTGCTCGGAGTGGACTATGAAAAGATCGAAAACGCCCGCAAGCTGTCGGACCGGGAATACAGCTACAATGAAAAGCTGGGGTACATCTCTCTGAACACGGCCCTGAACACCGACGAGGTACTGGCCGTGGCCTATGAATACACCTATGGCGGGCGGACCTTCACGGTGGGTGAGCTGAGCGAATCCAGCGGGATCAGCGCACCCCAGAGCCTCATCCTGAAGCTGCTCAAACCCACCAATTTCACGCCCCGGTCCTACACGTGGGACCTGATGATGAAGAACGTCTATGCCCTGGGGGCCTTCCAGGTGGAGGAGGAGGAATTCAAGCTGGACGTTCTCTACCGGGACGATAAAACCGGAAACGCCGTGAATTACCTGCCGGAAGGGGAGCTCAACAAGGCCATCCTGCTCCGCATGTTCAACCTGGACAACCTGAACAGCCAGCGGGATTATTATCCCGACGGCATCTTTGACTACATCTCCGGGGTCACCATCCAGCCCTCCAACGGACGCATGTTTTTCCCGGTTCTGGAACCCTTCGGATCGGACCTGGAACGCATCCTCCGGGACAGTCTGGGGGCGGAGGCGGACAAGGCCATCGAAAAATACGTGTACCAGGAATTGTATGATTCCACCCAGACCAAGGCCCGGCAGATCGCCGAGAAGAACAAATTCATGCTGGCCGGGGAGTACACCTCCTCCACCTCCTCGGAAATCATGCTCAATGCCATGAACGTGCCCCAGGGCTCGGTGAAGGTCACGGCCGGCGGTCAGGAGCTGGCCGAGGGCGTGGATTACACGGTCGATTACATGCTGGGCCGGGTGACCATCATCAACCAGGGCATCCTGGAATCGGGAACCCCATCCGTATTTCCCTGGAAAACCAGTCGCTGTTCAATTTCCAGACGAAAACCCTGGTGGGCACCCATTTGAACTACCAGGTTTCCGATAATTTCAACCTGGGGGCCACGGCCATGCCTCACGGAGCGCCCCCTCACCCAGAAGGTGAACATCGGGGACGAACCCATTTCCAACACCATCTGGGGACTCAACGGAAGCTACAACACCGAGTCGCAGTGGCTGACCACCCTGGTGGACAAGCTGCCCTTCCTCCGAAACCAAGGTCCCCCTCGAGCCTCACCGTCGTGGGGAATTCGCCCAGCTGGTGCCGGGCCATTCCCGGGCCATCTCCGATGAGGGGAACGCCTACATCGACGATTTCGAGGGCAGTGAGACCTCCATCGACCTGAAGCAGTTTTCCTCCTGGAAGCTTTCTTCCACGCCCCGGGGGTATTTTGCCGAAGCGGAGCGGAACAACGACCGGACCTACGGCTATGGCCGGGCCAAGCTGGCCTGGTACCAGATCGATCCCCTGTTCGTCCGGAGCGAATCCCGGACGCCGCCCCACATCAAAAACAACCCCGACCTGGTTTCGAATCCTTACGTGTACGAGGTCTACGAACAGGACATCTTCCCGAACAAGGAAAACCCCAACGGCATCCCCACCAACATCTCGGTACTCAACCTGGCCTACTACCCGCGGGAGCGGGGTCCCTACAACTACGACTTCGAGGACATCGACGGGGAAGGGCGGCTCGAGAATCCGACCCAGCGGTGGGGAGGGATCATGCGAGAGGTGTATTCCAGCGATTTCGAACAATCCAACGTGGAGTTCATCGAATTCTGGCTCATGGATCCCTTCGTCGCCATGCCCGGTCACCAGGGGGGACAGCTCTATTTCAACCTGGGAAACATTTCCGAGGATGTGCTGAAAGACTCCCGAAAAACCTTTGAGAACGGGCTTCCCGCGTCCGAGCTGGTCGACAAGGTGGACACCACCACCTGGGGCAGGGTGCCCCTGACCCAGGCCCTGGTGCAGGGCTTCAGCGCCGGAGACGAGTCCCGTCGTTTTCAGGACGTGGGCCTCGACGGCCTGTCCTCTGCGGAAGAAGTGTCCTTCTTTCCCTGGATCCGGCCGATTACCTGAACCAGAATCGAGGACCGCTTCCAGGCGGGCCAGCTGAGTCAGGCCGCCCGGAATGCCATCTTCGAGGATCCCTCTTCCGACGACTACATGTACTACCGGCACAGCGAACACGATGCGGCAGAACACGACGTGCTGGAGCGCTACAAGAATTACAACAACCACGAAGGAAACTCCCCCAGCGACCTCGACAACACGGAAGAATACCCCACATCCGGGACCTCCCTGCCCGACATCGAGGACATCAACCGGGACAACACCTGAGCGAAGAGAAAGCTATTTTTCCTACCGGGTCGATCTGAGTCCGGGAGGCATGGAGGTCGGGAGCAATTACATCGTGGACAAGGTGGTGGACCGGGTGACCTATGCCAACGACCAGAAGGCCAACGTGACCTGGTACCAGTTTCGCATCCCCATCCCGACTATGTCCGGGCCGAGGGCGGCATCTCCGATTTCAAGTCGATTCGTTTCATGCGCTTGTTTCTGAGTGGCTTCCAGGACACCGTCATCCTCCGGTTTGCCGAGCTGGACCTGGTGCGGGGGGAATGGCGGCGCTACTCCCTGCCCTTCAATCAGGGCGGAGAAGTCTGGACAGGGGAAGAACCCCCCGAAGGGGTCCTGGACATTTCGGCGGTGAACATCGAGGAAAACGCCGGGAAGACGCCGGTGAACTATGTGCTTCCCCCGGGCTTCACCCGGCAGGTTGACCCCACCCAGCCTGCCCTGCGGCAGTTGAACGAGCAGTCCATCGTTCTGAAGGTTAACGACCTGGGGGATGGCGATGCCCGGGCTGCCTACAAAACCACGGAAATGGACATGCGGCAGTACGGGAAGATCCGAATGGAAGCCCACGCCGAGGCCATTCCCGATGCCGGTGTGCTGGAGGACGGGGAGCTGGTGGCTTTTCTGCGCCTGGGCACCGACTACCAGTCCAACTACTACGAATACGAGGTTCCCATGCACCTGACCCCGCCAGGACGCTACGACAACGACAGCGAAAGCGACCGGGCGGTGGTGTGGCCCGAATCCAACCAGTTTGAAGTGGCCCTGGACCTGTTTACGGAGGTCAAGAAAGCCCGGAACGAGAAGATGCGGGATCCCGAAAGCGACGTCACCCTTTCCTCGGTGTTTTCTATGATGGACGGCGACAACCGGGTATCGGTCTCCGGAAACCCCACCCTGAGCAGCGTGCGCACCATCATGATCGGGGTGCGGAACCCCAAATCCGGGAACAACCCCTTCGGCGACGACGACGGTCTGCCCAAATCGGGGGAGATCTGGCTCAACGAATTGCGCCTCACCGATTTCAACGAGGACGGGGGCTGGGCGGCCCAGGGCCGGGCCACCATCAAGCTGGCCGACTTTGCCAACGTGACCCTGGCGGGGAATACCTCCACGGCCGGATTCGGGAGCATCGAGCAAAAGGTGAACGAGCGGCAAAAGGAACAGATCATCCAGTACGACGTCTCCTCCAACGCCCAGATGGGCAAGTTCTTCAAGGACGAACTGGGGGTCAGCATCCCGGTGTTTGCCAGCTATTCCAAGGCCATCGTCAATCCCGAATACAACCCCCTGGATCCGGACATCCTCCTGAAGGAATCCATCGCGGAGGCCGGGTCGGAATCCGAACGGGATTCCATCATCCGCAACGCCCGCGACATCGTGGAGCGCCGCGCTTTTGCCGTCACCAACATGCGGATCAGTCCGCCCGGGAAAAAGAAACACTTCTACAGCCTCTCCAACTGGTCGGCATCCATGGCGGTCAACGAGATGAGATCCACCAACCCCAACCTGGAGTTCTACAACACAAAAAAGCAACGGGCCAACCTGAGCTACAATTTCAACACCCGCCCCAAGAACATCCAGCCCTTCAAGACCGTCAAATGGATGGGAAGCGACTGGCTGGGACTGGTCAAGGAATTCAATTTCAACCTCACCCCCTCCCGGGTTTCCTTCCGGACCGACATGGACCGGTACTACCTGGAAAAGCAGGTACGGAACATCAACAACCCCGGGTTCATCGTCGAGCCCACCTTCAAGAAGGATTTCACCTGGAACCGGAATTTCGATCTGAAGTTCGACCTCACCAAGAACCTCCGGCTCGATTTCTCCTCCACCAACATTGCCCGCATCGACGAGCCGGACGGGCGGTGGAACCGGGACATCGATGCCTACCAGATCTACCGGGATTCCCTGTGGAGCGCAATCCGGTCGGGAGGTCGTACTACCAGCTACTTCCACCAGTTCGACCTGGCCTACACCATCCCCATCAACAAGATTCCCGTTCTCGACTGGACCAGCGCCAATGTGCGGTACGGGGGCACCTACGGGTGGGATGTGGGGCCCATCTTCGAGGACGAAACCATCGATCTGGGAAACACGATCAAGAACTCCAACACCATCCAGCTCAGCGGGCAGGCCAACCTGGTGAACCTCTACAACAAGGTGGGCTATCTCAAGGGCATCAACGACAAGTACCGCAACGCCCGCACCCGGCAGCGGGCCACGGAGACCCGGACGAAAACCAAGGTCTACTCGAAGGAAAACGTATACCTGCGGGAGGACCGGGGCCGCTATGTGCCTCACAACCTGAGAACGGAGCAAATCAAGGTGGAGGTGTTCGACGAAAACGGTCAGCCCGTTGACGTGGCGGTGGAGATCCTCACCGAAAACCGCATCCAGATCACCTCGAAGCAATCGGTCCGGGGAGCGAGAATCGTGGTCACCGGGACGGTGGAAATGGGCGAAAACCCATTGATCTTCCTGGGCGAAAGCAGCGTCCGGATGCTGATGATGGTGCGGACAGTCAACCTGAGTTACACCAGGAGCGGGGGAAGCCTGTTGCCCGGCTACCTTCCCGGGAATGGGACCTTCGGCATGGATGTCTACAATGGGTTGGCCACCCCCGGATGGCGCTACCTCACCGGGTGGCAGGATGCTTCCATCGTTTCCACTGCCTCAGCAAACGACTGGCTCACCGGCGACGAAAGCATGAACGATCCCTTTGCCATGAACAGCACCAAAAGGTTCACCCTGCGTGCGACGGTGGAACCCTTCAACGGCCTGAAGATTGAATTGAATGCCAACCACATGGAGAGTGACAATCTGGCCCAGTACTTCAATGCTGACACGGTGGGACGCCTCTACACCGGAAACATGAGTATGAGCTTCATTTCCCTGCGGACTGCCTTCGAGGGCATCAACGACGATGTGGAGGGGTCCGCCGCCTTCCTGCGGTTGAAGAACGACTACCGCCAGATCGTTTCTCAGCGTCTGCGAGATCAATACCAGGACCAAAGCGGTGTGGAACTTGCCCCGGACGAGGCCTACGACACGGTGACCTACTACAACGGATACGGCCCTACCTCCCAGGAGGTGCTCATCCCGGCTTTCCTGGCGGCCTAAGGAGGGAGGGATCCCGAGTCGGTACCCCATCGGGCCACGATGACACAGAAGGAACACATTCCCAACTGGCAGGTGCGCTTCGACGGACTCAGCAACGTGGATCCATTCAAGGAATGGGTCAATTCCATCCAGCTTACCCACGCCTACAGCTCCACCTACAGCATCGGGTCCTTCACCAACAACCCCTATTTCATCGCTGATTCCATCAACGGCGTCCCCCTGCTTCTCGACCTCAACGGAAATTTCATGGTGGAGAACAACATCAACACGGTGAGCATCAACGAGAATTTCTCGCCCCTTCTCGGACTCAACATGGACTGGAAAAACAGCCTCACCACGCGGATGGAATACAAGCGATCCCGGAATGTGGCCCTGAACCTGTCCAACACCCAGGTGAACGAGGTGAACAGCGCCGAATTCATCGTGGGGGCGGGGTACCGTTTCAATGAGGTCACCCTCTACATCAACCAGAAGGAATACAAGAGCGATCTGAACGTGCGGTTCGATCTCTCCATGCGGAACAACCGGACGGTGATCCGGAAGCTGGAGGACCTCTCCGGGAGCGAGATCACGGCCGGGCAGCGGATCTTCAGCCTCAAGCTGTCGGGCGATTACATGCTCAGCGACAAGTTCAATGTGAGCGTGTTCTACGACCAGCGGCTCACCACGCCCTACATCTCCAACAGCTATCCCAACGCCAACTACAATGTGGGATTCAGCCTGACCTTCACCCTGTGAGAGATGTCGTAGAATAGCTTTTGCGGTCCGGCCGGATATCAAACAAAAGCCGTACATTTGAAGGACGATCGGCCGCGGTACCGGAGGGCTCCGGAGGCGGACCGGACGAAGCGATCAACATCTAAAAAAGAGAGAGCATCATGAATGTACCCGACACACTGAAGTACACCAAGGAGCACGAATGGGTTCGTGTCGAAGGCGATGAAATTGTGGTGGGCGTCACCGAATTCGCACAGGGAGAACTGGGGGATGTGGTGTACATCGAAATCGAAACCGAGGGAGAAACCCTGAGTCAGGGCGATGCCTTTGGTACCATTGAGGCCGTCAAAACGGTATCGGACCTGTTCATGCCCGTGGACGGGGAAGTCCTGACGGTGAACGAAGCCCTGGCCGATGCGCCGGAAGTGGTCAACTCCGATCCCTACGGGAAAGGCTGGATGGTCCGGATCCGGATGTCCGATGCGTCCCAGCTGGACGGACTTCTGTCCGCGGAAGCCTATCAGGAGCTGATCGGGTAGGGTTCCCGGTTTCGGCAAGGTTTTTGCGTTTCCTCGGGAAACCAAACCTGCCGCCCATGAAATCATTCGGTACGCTTTTCACACTCCATCTGGCGTGGATTCTGATCCTGCCGATGACGGGACATGCCCAGTTGCGTCCCATGGGCGGGGACATCCATGAGGAAATGGGACGCGACTACGTGGTGTTGCGCAACGACAGCCTGGAAGTGGAACTGGGATTCGACGGCTACCACGGGGGCGAGATGGTCTTCGATTTCGTGGTGGTCAACCGGCGAAGCGAACCCTGCCACTTGGATCCGGCCGATTTTCATTTTGTGCTTCTTGAGGAGCCTCATGCCGAGCAATCCGCCCTGCCGCCCCGCATGGCCATGTCGCCCGACCGGGTGATGGCGGAGTACCGGGCCGACCTGGACCGGGCGCAGTCGCGACGCGATCTGAATTCCCTGGTGGGGATCCTTCACACCGGGGTGGGAATCCTGGCCAACACCTCGGCCTTTCTGCGCACCGACGATCCGGGGTTTGTCATCGATGCCGTGGTGGGGACCATCGGCACGGCCGGTTACTACCTGGCGAGGGACCGGCATCTGGAATCCGGGCTGTCGGATCTGCGGGGAGAACGGCAGGTGGTGGAGGAAGAATTGTTCCGGACCCTGGATCTTCCGCCGGGGAAGGTGGCCAGCGGCTATGTCTTCTTTCCCGGGGAGAAAGACCGTGATGCCTGCTACATGTTTTGTTTTCCCGTGGAAGGGCACACCTTTCAATTCGTGTACGCCCCGTCGTCCCCGGGCGAATCCTGAGAGCGACCCGGGCTCAGTCTCCTTTTTCCAGATCCTCCGGAGAAGCATCCCGGCTGTTCCGCTCCGGTCCGCTTTCGAGTGGATTCGCGCTGATCTCCCGGTGAAGGGAGCGGTTCCGGACCACGTCGATGGCCAGGTACATGGCGTTTCGGAACGACATTTCCGAGGCTTCGTTTTTTCCGGCCAGCTCGAAGGCCGTCCCGTGGGCCGGGGACGTGCGGACCACGGGCAGACCGGCGGTGAAGTTCACGCCGCCTTCCATGGTCAGGGCCTTGAAGGGGGCCAGTCCCTGGTCGTGGTACATGGCCAGGACCGCATCGAATTTCGCGAACCGTCCCGCACCAAAGAACCCGTCAGCGGCAAAGGGTCCGAACGCGTTGATCTTTAAAGATTTGGCTTTTCTGATGGCGGGCTCGATGACCTCCTTTTCCTCCGAGCCCAGCAAGCCGTCGTCGCCGGCGTGGGGATTGAGCCCCAGCACGGCGATGCGCGGACTCCGGATGCCGAAATCGGCGAGCAGGGACTGGCTCAGGATCTGCAGCTTGTCCACGATCAGCGAGGTGGTGATGAAGGAGCTGAGCCTGGATACGGGCACATGGCCGGCCACCAGGCCCACCTTCAGCAGGTCGCTGACCATGAGCATCATCACCTCACCGACCCCGAAACGGGCCTGCAGGTATTCGGTGTGACCGCTGTACTGGAATTCGTCCTGCTGGATGTTGTGTTTGTTGACCGGACCCGTGACCAGGGCATCGATCTTGCCCGCTTCCAGGTCGGACGTGGCTGCCCGCAACGCCTGGAAGGACGCCTGTCCGCCCGATTCCGTGGCCTTGCCCAGTTCCACGCGGATGTTTTCGTCACGCACTTGATGATGTACGCCCGGTTGGGCCGGGCTTCGTCGGCGTGTCAGGATGTTGGTGGGGCGAAGCTCTCCATTCCCAGGGCCTTCCGGTGGTAGGCGGCCACCTTGCAGGCGAACCGTAGATGATGGGTGTGCAGATCTCCGGGATCCGTTTGTCCATCAAGGTTTTACATGATCACCTCGTAGCTGATGCCATTGATGTCCCCCTGGGAGATTCCGATCTTCAACGTGTCGTGCATGGTGTTAGGCTTGGCGTGAGCGTTGGCTTAAAAGTTGTACAATAGTCTGACTCCCACTCCACGCCCCCGGTCCCCCGGTAATTGAACGGGGTCTTGTTGAAAGCGGGTCCCGCAATGTCCAGATGAATATACGGAGATTTGGTGAAGTGCTCCAGAAATTTCCCCGCCGTGATGGCGCCTCCGTAGCGGCTGCCGATGTTTTTCAGGTCGGCAACGTCCGATTTGAGTTGCTCCTTGTATTCGTCCCAGAAGGGGAACCGGGCGATGCGTTCGGCGCATTCCTCCCCGCGGAGGATGAGCTCCGCCATCACCTCTTCCGGAGCATTTCCCATGCCCACCAGTCCGAACTTGTCGATGGCTACGTGGGCGGACCCGGTCAGGGTGGACAATTCCACGATCAGCTCGGGTTCGTACCGGTCGGCGTAGCTGAGAGCGTCGGCCAGGATCATTCGACCCTCCGCATCGGTGTTCAGCACCTCCACGGTGGTTCCGTTGTACATACGCACCACATCCCCGGGGACGTAAGCATTGCCGTCGGTGCGGTTGTCGGTGGCCGGGATCAGTCCGATGACCCAAAGCGGAATGCGGTTGGCGGCCAGGGCATGAACGCTCCGGCCACGGCGGCGGCTCCCCCATGTCGCATTTCATGTAATCCATGGAGTCCTGGGTGGGTTTGAGGCTCATTCCCCCGGTGTCGTATACCACGCCTTTGCCCACCAGGATCACCGGTTTGGTGTTTGTGTCTCCCTCCGGTTTCCACTCTAGTATGGTGAAGGTGGGCGGGTCCACGCTGCCCCGGTTCACGGCCAGCAATCCCCCCATCTTCAGGCTCTCGATCTGTTTTTTATGGAACACTTCCACGGAAAAACCGGCGTCCTTCCCCATGGCCCGGATTTCTTCGGACAATTGAAGGGCGGTGAGGTAGGACAGGGGTTCGTTGACCAGGTTGCGGCTCTGGTACACCGCACGGACCACCCGGTCCATTTCCTGCACCCGGTCTTCGTCAACCCCCGGATGATGGAGGCGGATTTCCTCCAGGGTCGCGGGTTGTTCGGTGGTTCTGTATTTCAGGAACTGGTAGGCCGACAAGGCCAGGCCTTCGGCAAAGGCCAGGGCTTCGGCCCCGGAAACGCCTTCTCCGCGCAGCAGGATGCCGGAAACCTCCAGGTCCTTCATCAGGGGGAGGGATTGAAAGGCGGCCACGCGGGCTTTTTCCAGACGGTTGGGTTCCGGTCCCTCCTCCTCCAGGAAGACCACGAGGCACAGGCGCCCCACCTGTTCAAGAACGGCCTGGTCTTTGCCGGCACGCGCTCGTGCCGAGACAAAGGTTCGCTGTGTTTCGTCGGCCAGAATGCCGTCCCACTCCTGATTTCTCCTTGCGAGAATGATTTCATTCCCGCCGGCGGTCCAATCCTTGGATTTGCTGATTTTCATTCCAGCAAAAGTAAGAAAATATCCCGGCCGCCTTTGCGAAACATCCGGAGGGAATCCAAAAATCCATTGACTTTCACACGGCAGATTTGTAATTTGCAGGAAAGGGATGAGCGATGTCCATCGCATGTTACACAAAAACCTCCGCACCATGAAGTACACTATGAGCTTTCTGTGGCTTGCACTCCTGGTCCTTGCCGGCTGTGCCAAAGAAGAAGCCATCGATTTTGAAAAAGAGCGAGCTGCCATCATCAGCGTGATCACCGCAGAGACCGATGCCTATCTCAGGCGCGATTTTGAAGCGGTGTATGATGCCCATGTCCACGATTCCATGAACATGCGATTGACTGCAGGAGCAGATAATTATGTCTTTCTGGAAGGATGGGACGAAGTCAAGCGCCACCTGGGGAGCGACGACACGGAAGACGATCTGAGCCCCGAACTCCACATTTCCGTGAAAAAAGACAACTGGCGGATGAAGATCTGCGAAAAGTCGGCGTTTGTGGTTTGCGACCAGACCTGGACTTCGGCCTATGGTACCGACACCGCAGTCATTACCAGCATCCAGGTTCGTTTCATGGAAAAGATCGAGGGGGAATGGAAGATTTCCTTCGTTTCATTCATCGGCACCTCCGGATACGCAGAACAGGAGGAGGTGGAAATCCTGGACTGAGAACCCTCTAGGATTTCCGGATCCGGACCTCCCTGGATTCGCTCTGCCACAATCCGTGCTTCGTGCAAACGGCCATGGCCGACAGATTCATGGTGACGGGTCCGGGAACGATGTGGAAGTCCACTTCCACATGGCCCGGTTTGTTTCCCAGAGCCCCCGGCGCAAAATGGGCTTCGGCCAGGAAGGTTTCCCGGTTCCACAACTGCACGTATTTGATGAAGTGGTCCGGTTCGTCGGGGTGGGTGTATTCCGTACCCAGGGTGACGGTTACCTTGAATTTTTCTCCTTCCCGTGCCACGTCCTGGCAAAGCACCCGGGGGGTGTGGCGGTCGAAATAGTCTTTGCGGATTTCCTTTTCTTCCTGGGAGATGTCCACAGGATTGAATATTCTCGGCATCGGATGGCAAGTTGTCGTTCGGGCCAAAGATAAGAAAAGCTTTTGTCCCCCGGTTCCGGAAATATTTCCGAACTTGGTGTGTGATGATTTCACCCCCGGACTCCCTGGGCATTGCCCTTGAATTGAACGAACTGTGCAAGGACTTCGGTCCCCTGCGGGCCGTGGACCGTCTTTCCCTGAAAGTGAGGGAGGGGGAAGTGTTCGGCTTCCTCGGACCCAACGGCGCAGGGAAGTCCACCGCCATCCGCATGATGTGCGGGTTGCTGCGACCGACCTCGGGCCGGGTGCTGCTTCAGGGCCGGGCGTTGCACTTCGGCCGGACCGACGGCATCCGGGCCCACGTGGGAATCTGCCCCCAGGAAAACATCCTTTGGAGCCGCCTCACCTGCCTGGAGCAGCTGGTGTTCAGTGCCCGAATGTACGATGTGGATGCCCCGACGGCCCGCCGGCGGGCACGGTCCCTTCTCAGGGAGGTGGGTCTGGACGAGAAGACCCATGTCCAGGCATCGGCCCTGTCCGGGGGCATGAAGCGGCGGTTGAATGTGATCCTGGCCCTCATGCACGATCCGCGCGTGTTGGTTTTCGACGAACCCGAGGCGGGACTCGATCCCCAGAGCCGGCTGCTGGTGCGGGAATTCATCCGGGGGCTTGCCAGGGAACGGACCGTGATCCTCACCACCCACAACATGGACGAGGCCGACCGCATGGCCGACCGGGTCGCCATTCTGGACAGAGGCAGGCTGCTGCAGCTGGATACGCCCCGAAACCTGAAGGCGTCCGTGGGCTCCGGCGATGTGCTGGACATGGAATGGCAGGGGGGAACGGCATCTGACTACGACCGGGTTCGGGCCCTGCTTGGACGGAAGGGCTTCGAAGCCCGGGGCGAGGGTCCCCGCTGCATGCTGCGGGGCATGAACCTGGTCCCCGAGATCCCGGGCATTTACAAATTGCTGGAAGGGGAAGGAATCGGGGTGTCCTCCCTCCATTTGCGTGAAAACACCCTGGAAGATGTGTTCCTTCATCTCACGGGAAAACAAGGAACGTCATGAAGCTTCTGCTGGTGTTCGGGAAAAGCCTTCGGGAGCAGGTGCGGGAGTTCTGGATCCTGGTCATGGTGGTGCTGATGGCTCCCCTGTTCATCGGAATCTATTATCTGATGGTGGAATCGGAGGGAGAATTCAGCCGGGTGGCCGTTGTGAACCTCCGGGGGGAGAGCGTTGCATCCCCGGATCCGGGGTGGGACCGGGTTCTGGCGGATTCCCTGCAGGAGAGCGCTCGACTCTCCGGCGGCATGTTCCGGATGCTGGAGGCCGACAGCCGGGAGGCGGGCATGGCTCTTTTGCGCGAGGACCGGGCGGACGTGTGCATCGTGCTGCCGGCGAACCTGGATCCGGTTTTGCGCCAGGCGGCCACCGGTTCTCCTTCTTTCGGAGAGGGAGCGACGGTCACTGACCGGGCGCGCCTCGAAATCCTGGGCGATCTGGCAAACCCCGCCTACATCGTGGGTGCGGTGTGGGCGGAGGAAATCGCCACCGGCGTCTTCTTCCGGGCGATGGGGGTCTCCCTGCCCGTGGAATGGACGGAAACCCCTCTGGGCAGCTCGGGTTCGCTCGACAGCTTCGAACGCTATGTGCCCGGCCTGCTCATCCTCTCGGTGATCATGATCCTGTTTTCCGCCTCCGCCGCCCTGGTCCGGGAGGTGGAAGCCGGAACCATGGAACGGCTCAAGATTTCCCGCCTCACCACCCTGGATTTTCTCGGGGGTCTGTCCCTCCTCCAGCTTCTCCTGGCGGTGGTGTCGGTGGGATTTGCCCTGCTCACTGCCATGACCCTGGGGTACACCCTGGAGCCGGGACGGCTCGGGTTTTTGTCGGGCCTGGTCTTTCTCACCGCCCTGTCCATGGTGGGGTTCAGCCTGCTGGTGGGGGCCATGTGCCGGTCGGTGAAGGAAGTGGCCATCCTGGGCACCTTCCCCCTGTTCCTTCTCATGTTTTTTACGGGGGCGGCCTTTCCCCTCGGGGGACAGACCCTGTTCCATCTGGGCGATTACCCCGTCCGGTTCAATCACCTGCTATCGCCCACCTTTGCCGTGGAGGCCCTGGAAGCGGTGCTTGTCCGGGGAAAGCCGGCGGCCGATTGCCTTCCCCAGGTCGTGGGTTTGCTGGCCACATCCACGGTCTATTTTCTGGCGGGGGGATGGGCGTTCCAGCGAAGGCACATGCGGGCACGATCCTGAAACGGGAGGCAGGGATAGGGAAAAATGGGTCCGGTGCATCACATAGAAACAACGTTGTCATCCATGAAACGAAATCCTTGGATTCCCGCCGTATGGGTTTTTCTCCTCCTGTTTGGTGCGGTGCGGCCGTCCACCGGGCAGAGGGGCGTGTTTTTCGATCTTCCCGCCCGGGGGTATGCCGACCCGACGGACCGAAAACCCATGAACGTTTTGCTTCCAGAGGCTGTCGGCCTGTCTCCGGAACATGCCCTGTTGATGGAGGGCTACGACGTCCGGTTCTATGGCCTGGACGTGGAGCTGAGCAACCGGTCGGAGCACATCCGGGGAAAGGGCCGGATTGTGGCGGAGGTGGTCGCCGGCGATTTGGACAGCTTTGTGGTGCAGCTCATCGATGAGCTGGCCGTGGCCGAGGTCCGCGTCGCAGGCATTCCCCGTCCGTTCACCCACCGCAACGATGTCATTGAGGTGCCCCTGTCGCCGTCCCCGTCCCCGGGCAGCCTTCTGGACGTGCAGATCTCCTATGAAGGGGAAGGCGGCGAAGGGTTGGTCAACGACCGGGATCCCGACTGGGACATGGAGGTCACCTACACCCTGTCCGAACCCTTCTATGCCAAGGACTGGTTCCCGGTCAAGGAGGTCCTGTCCGACAAAGCCGACTCGGTTCATGTGTTCATCACCACGCCCTACGGACTCACCGGGGTCTCCAATGGGTTGCTGGCCGCGACGACCTATTTTCCCAACGGTCGCACCCGCTACGAGTGGAAATCCCGCTATCCCATCGCGTTCTACCTGATATCGGCCGCGGTGGCCGATTACCAGCGCTACGACATCACCGCCCGTCCCCCCGGGGAGGCTCCCGTTCTCATTCAGAATTTCGTGTACGATCTTCCCGGTTGCCTGGAAGCCTACCGGGATCAGATCGATGTCACCGTCCCCATTTTGGAGGTGTACAGCGAGCACTTCGGTCCCTATCCGTTTTCTGCGGAGAAATACGGCCATTATTTTTGGCCCTGGGGAGGCGGGATGGAGCATCAGACCATGACGGGCATGGGGAACTTTGAATTCTACCTGGTGGCCCATGAGCTGGGACACAGTTGGTTCGGGGACATGGTGACCTGTTCAAACTGGCAGGACATCTGGATCAACGAGGGATTTGCCACCTATGCCGGGTACCTGGCCACCGAGGTCCTGGCCCCCTCCTACGCCGAGGAGGAGCGGGCCTATCGGTTCGGGAGGGCCCTGCAGGAACCCGAAGGCAGCGTGTACGTCCCCCTGGCGGATGCGGACAACGACAGCCGGATCTTCAGCGGAAATTTGTCCTACAACAAGGGGATGGCCCTGATTCACATGATCCGGGACTGGCTGCAGGACGACGATCTTTTCTTCGACGTCCTCCGGACCTTTTTGGAACGGCATGCCCATGGGGTGGCCAGCGGAGAGGATTTTCGGGCGGTGCTGGAGGAGCGCTCCGGGATGGACTTTGCTTTCTTTTTCGACCAATGGTATTACGGGAAGGGGTTTCCCCGGTTCGAGGTTCAGTGGTCCGTGGCCGGAGGACAGCTCTTTCTGCAGTCGGACCAGACCGGGAGCTCCGCTGCCACCCCCTTCTTCCGCATGCCCATGGAATACCGGGTCTTTTACCCGGGAGGCGACAGCCTCATCCGGGTGCTGCATGAGAATCCGTCCGAGTCCTATGTCTTTCCCTTCGACCATCCGGTCGACAACATTCGGGTCGATCCCCGCAACAACGTCCTGGATGAGGCGAGTGCCACGAAAGCGCTGGGATCGGGCCCCGTGGAAACGTCCTCCGTGGTTCTGTTCCCCAATCCCGCCGGGGACCGGGTGACCCTGATGATCGGCCGGAGCGGGCCGGGGTCTGTCCGGGTGGAACTGCTGGCCCCCGACGGCCGGAGGCTCCGGGAAGGGAGCTGGCCGGAGGTGCTTCCGGGTCAGAAATGGGAACTCTCCCTGGCCGGAATCCGGCCGGGATTGTACATGGTCCGGGTAACCGGTGCCGGTTTCGGGGAAACACACAAATTGATCGTCCGATGAAATCCTCCGCCCTTGCCTTTTTTCTGTTGTGGGCCGCGGCCCTGTCCGGACAGGAACCGTTCCGGGTGTCCCTGTCGGCCGGATTGGGATGGGCGGGTCAGACCCACGAGCTGACGCCCATCGACTACCGGCTGGAAACCCGGATGGTGGGAACACCCGTTCTTTCCCTGGCGGGGACCGGGTCGCTCTCGCCCCGTCTTTCTTACCGTCTTGCCCTTTCCTATGCCGCAAAAGGGAGCTCCACCGATGTCCTCTGGGTGCGGGTCAACCACGAAAATGGGGATCGCATCGAGGTGGAGACCGGGGAAGACCGGGCATCCCGCTTCCACTACCTCAGTCTGGCTCCGACCCTCCAGGTGCCGCTTCTGGCCGGACCCCTCCGTCCTTATGTGTGGGCTGGACCCCGCATCGACGTCCTGCTGGCCTACCGGACCGAATCCGAGGATCCTTTGGAGGAGCAGAACAAGGTGCTGGCCGGGGTGGATGCCGGGTGCGGCGTCCGTCTGGAACGTGCCGGGTGGACGCCCTTCGTGGAATGCGGGACCCACTGGGACGCGGTGCCCGTGTGGGGACAGGATCCCCTGAGGATCCGCAACCGGATGGTGGCTATTTCTTTCGGCGCAACTGTGCCCCTTTCCCGGTGATCTGTGCGCCGAAGGTGATCACCTTCCGCAACAGATCCACGTAGAGGGTGGCGTACAGCAGGAGGGTAAAGGCCCAAATAACCAATGCGTTGAACCACAGGGTGTCGATGGGCACATGTCCGATCATTTTGACCGGGGCATACAGGTGGGCCCGTCCGTGCGGGGAGGTGGGAACCATGTAAATGGGCTCGAATTTCCGGATGATGCGTCCGTCCCGTTCCTCGTATTTCTCCAGGGAGCTGCGGTTCAGCACAATCTCGCCCAGCTTTTTGTTGTCGTTTTCGTCCTGGAGGTTGGAATAGGCTTTCAACCCGCCCACCTGCGACACCAGTTGGGTTTGCAGCTGGTTCCGGGCCAGGTTCAGGTCGTGGATTTTCTCCCGGAGCAGGGCCGATGCTTCGCTCAGGCACTGCCTCATTTGGTCGGTCCCGTCCAGTGCACCGGGGACGGAGAAATCGTACCGGGCCACATCCAGTCCAAGGCCGGCTCCTCCCACCAGCTCCTCCAGGTGGGCGCACAGGAAGGCCATGTCGGTCGCCAACTGCCCGTCGGAGGTCTCCGTCCTGTTTTCCACCGCATCCAGTTTTTCCTCCAGCGTGGGAATCAGGAAACTGGACAGGTAACTGGCGTTGCTGATCTGCTGGTCCAGATCGAAATAATGCCTCTCGTAGCGGTTGTCCTTGTACTGCGTCACCGCCAGGGCTTCGAACGCCCAGCGGGAGGTCATGACGTCCCCGATCAGGGGGACATATTCGTAGTTGGTCAGGCTTTTGTGGAGTTTGTCGAATTTCACAAGCACGCCGCTGAACAGGATCTGGGGAATGAGCAGGAAGGGCACCAGGATGTAGATGGTGATCACCGAATTCAGTCCGGAAGAAATATTCAATCCCAGGATGTTGGCAAAACACGAGGTGGCAAACAGCACCAGCCAGTAGGGCAGGACCATCCCGCGGATTTCAAAAATTGCGGAGCTTAGCAGGACGTAGGTCAGGGTCTGGATGGCGGAGATGCCGAACATGATCAACACCTTGGAATTCAGGTAGCTGAAACGGCTCAGGTTGAGGAAGGACTCCCGCTGCAGGATGGTCCGGTCCTTGATGATCTCCTCCGAACTGATGGTGAGACCGAGAAAAAGGAACACGATCACGCTCATCAGCAAGAAGGACGGCAGGTTCTCGTTGTTCCGGAACACATAGGCATAGGGGTCGCTCTGGATGCCGCTGAAGTACTTGGTGAAGTAGGCCAGGACGACCGCCAGCAGTGGCGCTTCCAGCATGCTGATCAGGACGTACTGCATGTTGGTGAGTTTGCTGAGGATGTCGCGGGTGAAGAAGATCTTCATTTGCCGGAGTCGGTTCGGGATGTTGAAATTGTTCTCGGGCAGATCGCTTTTCTCCAGCGTCTCGGGTACCACCAGGCTGTTGTGGGTCTTGTACAGCTGAAACCATTCCCTGGAACTCACCCGGCGGTTGCGGGTGTGACGGCCCCGTTCGTTCACGATCTTGGCTTCGATGATTTGCAGCACCTGGTCGGGATCCACGTTCCCGCAGCAGCGGCATTGGTCCTCCTTCGCGTTGGCGTGGTTGCTCCGGGTCTTGAAATAGACGATGGCCTGGGAGGGGTTGCCCGAATAGATCTGATACCCCCCTTCGTCCAGGAAGATGATGCGGTCGAACATCTTGTACAGGTTGGAGGAGGGCTGGTGGATGTTCACGAACACCAGCTTGCCCTTGTACACCTGTTCCCGCAACAGGTTCATCACCACCTCCGAATCCACCGAGGACAATCCGGACGTGGGTTCGTCCACGAAAAGGACCGATGGTTCCCGGATCAGTTCCAGGGCGATGTTCAGGCGTTTGCGCTGGCCGCCGCTGATGACCTTGTTCAGGGGTTTTCCCACCTTCAGATGGCGGACGGCCCAGAGGCCCAGATCCTTCAACACCCGGTCCACTTTGTTTTTCAGCTGGTCCTCGGGCATGCCGTCCATGCACAACCGGGCATTGTAGTACAGGTTCTGGTACACCGTCAGGTCCTCGATGAGCAGGTCGTCCTGGGGAATGTAGCCGATGACCCCGTCCAGCATGGGCTTTTCCTTCTCGTCGTAGATGTTGTACCCGTTGATCAGGATGGTCCCCCGGGAGGGTTTGAGATTGCCGTTGAGCACGTTGAGGAGGGTGGACTTGCCCACGCCGCTTCCGCCCATGATGCCGATGAGCTTTCCCGATTCTTCGTGCAGGTTGAATTCCTGGATCCCGTTCTTGCTGTTCCGGAAATGAAACACCACATCCTTTGCCAGGATGCTGATGCGCGACGACTGGGCGGAGACGGAGAACACCCGTGCCAGATCCGTGAAGAAGAGGGGATCGATCTTCGATCCCCGGATGGACGATCCGGGTTCGAAGGCGTAGGTGATGCCCGCCTGCAGGTGCTGGCCGTTGAGAAACAGGTCCTCCTTCCCGTGGTACCGCATGATGTGGGCATTCACGCTGGGAATGTGCAGAAAGGTCATGTGCCCTCCCAGCTTTTTTTTCTGGATGTGATGGATCCCCTCCACTTCGGCCTCCTTGTCGGCGCTCACCACGAGGACTTTCTGTTTTCGGGGGATGTCCCGGAGGGAAAAGGCGATGAAATTCAGGATGTCTTCGAATTCCTCATCCGGGAGGTTGAAGGCCGATGCCACGGTCCGGAGGAAATCCAGTTCCGTGTCCCGGATTTCGATGCCGTAGGAAATGTATTCCACGAGCTGGATGACCACGTACACCTTCTGCCGCTGCTCCAGTTCCTCGTTGATTTTTTCGCAGATTCCCAGGATTCGGACGGCGGTGAGGGCGTTGCGTTTCTTTCGCTTCAGGCTTCCCTTGTCGAGGCTGTCCTGGTGGTATTCGAGAAGGTAGGTTTCAAACACCCTCATGTACTTCTCGATCAGCTCGTTGCTCAGGATCCTTGCCAGGAAGGCCCGGATGATCGAACGTTCTTTTTCGGACACCTGCTGGATCTCGTCCACATCCACGATCAGTGCGAACAATTGCATCAGGGCCCGTAAAATCACTTCACTCATGGAGATATTCTTTTGAGGGTGGTGCTAACAATCTTGAAAGATAGTTTTTTTTAGTTATTTTGCCGTCCCGGGAGCGTGGATCTTCCCCGACACATGACGAACGCGCAGACAGTAATAGAGTATCGAGGCGACTTCACCTTCGAGACCATGGATCAGGTTCTGAACCGGTTGAGGGCTTCCGATATTTTCGACCAGATGCCCAAACCGGTCCGGAAGCGCCTCTACAGCGCGTTGGCCGAATCCATGGACAACATCTACAAATATGCAGCACACGACGAAGATCTGATCCGTTCGGGAGAGGGGGTCCCGCTCATCGCCGTGGAACAGTGCGACGAAGAATTCAGCATCCGGGCGGGCAACCTCATCCGGAACGAGGAAATCTCCGATCTCCGGTTCAAGATCGACCGGGTGAACCAGCTGGACATGGAAGCCCTGAAATCTCTGTACGAGGATGTGATCACCCGGGAAGCCAAACCAACGGACCGGGGCGCAGGCCTGGGTCTGATCACCATGGCCATGCGCACCAATCATGAGATCGCGTATTGCTTCGAACCCATCAACGAGGAGTTCGCTTTTTTTTCAATGCAAATCATCATCAAAGGATAATCCCATGGAAAAGTATGTCATCGATTCCACCCCCAACACCCCCGGCATCATTCTGGATCCCATGCAGCATGAATTCCGGTTCTCGGGAGAATCCCGTCCGGAAAATGTCCGGAAATTCTACATGCCCGTCCTGGAATGGCTCGAGTCCTATGTCAACGAAACGCTGCAGGACGAGGCGCGGGAAGGGAAACCGGCCTTCCATTTTTCCTTTGAATACTTCAATTCAACCTCTGCAAAATTCATTCTGGATATTTTCAAACTGATCTCCCGGTTGAACGAAGCCCGGGTGGAACCCACCATCCGGTGGTACTACGAAGAAGACGATGAGGACATGCTGGAGTGGGGCAGGAGATGTCCCGGATGTCCCGTCTTGCCTTCGATTACGTAAAAACGGACGGGTAGAAACCTCAGAAACGGATGCCCAGAACGAGGATGTCGTCGATTTGTTCGATGTCGCCCTGCCACTGATCGAGCCGGGTTTCCAGGATGTGCTTTTGTTCCTTCATGGGCAGGTCGCGAACCCGGTCCAACAACTCCCTGAACTGCTTGCTTCGGAATGTTTTTCTCCTGGGTCCGCCCAGCTGGTCCACGTAGCCGTCGCTGAACAGGTAGAGGGCATCCCCGGTGGAAAGCCTGAATTCCTGTCCCGTGAAAGGCACGTCCTCCTGTTCGTAGAGTCCGATGGGCATGCGGTCGGATTTCACCTGGATCAGTTCCGTTCCTTCGGGGTCCCTCCCGGCGGAACCTCCGGGTTTCTTCAGAAGAAACAGGGGGCGGTTGGCACCGGCAAATTCCACCCGGCCCGACGTCGTGTCCAGAATCACCAGGGCGATTTCGATCCCGTCCCTTGCTTCCCCCTTTTCTCCCGTCTGGTGCAGGGAGGCAATGAGGACCCTTCGCAATTCGTTCAGGAATTCCGCCGCGCCGATGTCCGGGCTGCGTTTGATGATTTCGTTCATCAGGGAAATGCCCAGCATGCTCAGGAAGGCGCCCGGGACGCCGTGACCCGTGCAATCGGCCACGGCCACGAACACCCTGTCTTCCACCCGGTCGGCCCAGTAATAATCCCCGCTCACAATGTCCCGGGGCCTGAACAGGAGAAAATGGTCCGGGAAGGTCTCCTCCAGCACGTGCAGCGGTGGCAACAGGGCCGACTGGATCCGCCGGGCGTAGTGGATGCTGTCCAGGATTTGCTCGTTTTGACGGGCAATGGTGTCCTTTTGCGCCGTGGTGAGGTCGAGCTGGGCCTGGATCTCCTCTTTCTGCGCTTCGATCTCCTCTTTCTGCTGGACCACCTCGTTGGTGCGTTCCTCCACCTTTTGTTCCAGCTCCCGGTTCAGGGTGGAGATGCTTTCCACATGGGCCTGCAGTTTCTCGGTCATTTCGTTGAACCCCTGCGCCAGCTCCCCGATTTCATCGTTGGTGCGGACGATGGTGAAGTCCTCGGGCTGACCGCTTCGCGTTCGTCGGATGATGGCCTGCAATTCCCGAACGGGCCGGGTGATGCCCTCGTTGGTCCACCGGATGAAAAGAAACACATACACCAGGGACACCAGAACGCCGGACCCGATCCCCACGAGCATGATCAGGGCGTCGATGGCATTGACGTAGGTGAGGCGGTTGAACACATCCATGTTCTCCTCCTGGTCGCCCCCGCCGATCAGAGAGGTCCATTTCCCCACGAGGATGTTTTTCTGTTCCGGACTCAGGCTTTCCAGTCCCAGATCCCGGATGGAGCTGAGGCTCAGCAGGAGGTATCCCACCACGATGAGCAGGGGGAGGAAGGTGGTCATGCTGCTGGCGATGACCAGTCTGGTTTGCACCCGGTTGCCCTTCCCTTTGAAGATGCTGCTTTTCAGTTCGTCCCGGTCGAAGACGTGTTCCAGGTAGGTGTGATGGACCCGGTGTTTTTGCCAGTAAAAGATGAACAGGAATTCCAGGAAAGCGATCAGCAGGTTCAGGTAAAAGAACTGGTGGAACAGGGTCTGCTCCGTTTCCCCTCCGGTTTCCATCCCCCCCAGAAGATAGACCAGGGAATAGATGAGTCCGATGGCCACCGGCAGGGTCAGGATGGCCGCATTGATCAGCGGCGTGTGCAGAAGGTGTTTCCGGCACCAGCGGGTGAGCTTTGCCCCCGGAGCGAGTCCTTTGCGCTTCCGGTTGAAATAGCGTTTGAAGGGGGCGTTG
Source organism: Bacteroidales bacterium (assembly GCA_041393235.1). GTDB lineage: Bacteria > Bacteroidota > Bacteroidia > Bacteroidales. The sequence continues at coordinate 159,855 of JAWKKO010000004.1, read as the reverse complement.
TACACCCCCCCCAGCACGTAGGCCCCCAGGGTCAGGAAAAACATGAGGCGGAAAAACACGCCGAAGGGTCCCCGGTCGGTGAAAATCTGATCCCCGGATACCGAGACCCCCTTTTCCTCCTCGGCTGCATTTTCGGCCAGGGTCTGGGCCGCCCGGGCGATGCTGTCTGCGGAAGCCACGTCCCAGTCGCCGGAAGACAACGACGACTCCAGGGAGTCGAGGGAGCTCAGGGCTTCGCCAATCTCCGGCTTGTGCCTCTGGTTTTCCACAAACTGTGGGATGCTCTTGGCCGCCAGGAAACCCAGGAAGGGCATGGCAAGAAAGAAATAAAGGATGCTGGATACGTTGTAAATCCGCAACCCGTAGAACTTCGGTGCTTTTTTTGTCGGCATCTGGTTCCTCAATACTTCCGGCTGAATTTCCGTGTGTAACAAATGGCCGGGAAGGCCATGAGTTCCATGTCGTTGGAGCTGCTTGTCTGCCAGTTGGCGTAGGCAGAAGGCGGATCCCCCGTGAAACCGGCAATGTAGGTCAGCCCGATCTGCCAGGCCACCAGGTCGGTTCGTTTGCTGAGAATGCGGAACCCCACGATCCCGTACCAGATGGCCACCCGCTGGGCATAGTCCTCCGAAAAGTATTCAAAGGTGACCGGGTTTTCCCACCAGGCGGTCTGCCGGGTGTTCAGGGTGAAAAAGTAGTTTTCCGTGAGCAGGTAAATCCAGGGGGACGCTTTGGCCATTCCCGAAAGGTTGAACACCAGGGAGGAGGTTTGCTGGGTCAGATCGCTTTCGTTGGTGTACAAATGTCCCAGGCCCAGGCTGACATTCCCCGTAGCACTTCGCCGGCTGATGCTCCCATAGGCCAGGTTGCCCATGGCGTTGGTGCCGTAGGTGCCGAACATGAGCACATCGCCCAGGGCCACGGTGGTCTTCTCCCCCAGGGGAATGGACACCTTCGGGGTCAGGTAAATGGGCAAGCCGATGAGGGAGGTGCCCAGTCCCAGGGAAAAATGATCGGACAGACCGTACTGGATGTCGTGGAGAAAGAAGTACACCGTGTTGTAATAGAGCTCCCCTTCCTTGAGGTTGTAGGCGGAAGGCGCAAAAAAGTAGCGGGTCTCGTGTTCATTCTGGCCGGGAGGGACGGGGGCCAATTCCGTCGTCGGTGTACCGTCCCGCTCCATGTCGGGAACCGTGGCGGGGCGATTTTCTTCCCCATCGGTGTAGATGCCGGGCTGGGCCAGGATTTCCTGAAGGTTGTAGGCCAGCAGAAAAGCCTGCTCCGCGGTTTCCAGTCCGGCCAGCTGACCGCCCAGGTTCTTGCTTCCCAGCAGGGCATCGTTGCAGTCTTTCACCCGAAGAAAGTACTGGTCGTTCTGAAGGTGAAGCTCCGCAAACCGGTACTCGCACCGGGACCGGTAGTCGACCGTGGTGGTGTATTGGATGCCTCGTTCCAGCAATTTCTCACCCAGGGCCTGTTCCAGACCGGGATGCATCAACTGACTCCGGTCGTCCAGAACAAGTTTGTCCTGGGCCTGCAGGGAGGTCAGGCAAAACAAGCCTGACAGGAGGAAAAGTATGGTGTGTTTCATGGATGTGTCCAGGTTGCAGTTTTGGGAAAGGTACGAAATTATTGATCACCGGTTCGTGTCGAGGTAGGCAAGGACAAATACGGCCGGGGCATTCCAGTTGAGGCAGACTTCGTTGGATGCATAACTTTCCTGCACGTCCTCGAAAGCTTTGGCCGGACGGTCCGATTCGTACCGGACAACCTGCCTGTCCTGCATGCCTGCATTCGGTCCGCCCACCACAAAGCCGGGGACCGGAGCCACGTTGTTGTCCGCACCGCTGGGACGGTGGTGGGGATTCATGACCGGCCGGCTGCCGAATCCCGTCAAATAGCAGACACCTGTGGCATTCATTCCCAGAACGTAGTCCAGGTTGCGGCGGGCGCCTTCCAGGAACTCGGGGTTCCCATCGAGGTGGTGTGCCATGCAAAGGATCATGGCCTGGTTCAGCACGTCGCTGTTGGAACCCCAGGCAAACTCCTCCAAACCAATGCCGCCGGGAATGCTGTCCTGGGCATGCAGCAGTTGACCGGCCAGGTCCAGGTGACTTTTCTTCAGCGATTCCCAGAGGTCGGCGCCACACCGGTCCGGATGAAGAAGAAGGGAATGAAAGGCCGTATTTCGCACAAAATATTTCCAGGAGTTGCTTGTTCGGTGGCCGTAGGGTTGGGGGTGACCGGTCAGATGGGTCCGGTATTTCTCATCGCCCGTGCTGAGGAAAAGTTCCGCTGCGGCCCAATAGAAATCATCGTCGAACACCCGGTCGCCGTACTCTCCGGTGTGAACATCGGGGGGATTGGAAAAAGCGGAGTCGGCATGGGCCATTGCCCAGTTCCAGGCATCCCGGGCCGAATAGAGGATGGCCCGGGACCAGTCCGGATCGGTTGCGGCATACACCCGGGATGCCTGGGCCATCACAGCGGCGAAGTCCAGGGTGGCTGCCGTGCCTTTGCCGATGACGTACCGCTCCCCGGTGGCTTGTTCGGGCATCACGAAGCCTTCGAAGTCCAGGGTGGTGAGTTTGTGGAACACCCCTCCGTCGGTGTCCTGCATCGTCACCAGCCAGTCGAGTTCGTACCGAAGTTCATCCAGGAGGTCGCCCTTTCCGTTCCCGCCCTCCGGAATGGAGAGGCTCCCGTCGGGCAGCACCCCGGGGTCCAGTTCCAGCAGGTTGAGCATCTGGCCCACCGACAGGGCGCCGTTGACCACGTATTTCCCATAATCGCCGGCATCGTACCATCCGCCGGGGGAATAATGCGTGCCAGCATTGCGACCCGATGAGGGGTGGTACGTGCATTGCAGGTCGGGGTGCCCCGCTTCCCGTTCGAACACGTCGCCGTACCGCACATCCACAGCCAGGGAGGCACGCTGGAAATAAAAACTTTTGGCGGCAGCCCGCAGGGGGGCGTCGTACACATCGTCCATCACCACGAAGGGAGCCGATTCAAGTCCCGTGTTCAACAGGACCGTGTACCGTCCGGGTCGTTTGACGCGGCTGAAATCGCCCCGAAGCAGTCCTTCCCCCGAGGCTTCCCACACGCCCCGGTCTTCGAGCCGTCCCCGCGCCACCGTGCGTCCCCGCGCATTGCGGATGCGGAACGATTGTGCCGGAAGGCCGGCCACCAGGAATTCCTTGGTTGCCGTCCGGGGATATCCCACCTGGTTCATCCGGATGTGTTCGGCCTGCATGTCGGTTCGTTCCGCTTCCGCCCGGCGACACGACACCAGGATCAGCAGAGAAAACAGCAGGCAGGAAAGGACGGAAATCGGTTTCATGGCGCAGGTTGTTTCCGCCAATGTACACAAAAGCACACAAGAAACCATCCCGCGAAAGCAGGGATGGGTTCCATGAAGTCAGGGTCCGGTGGTGTTATTTGCCCAGGAACTTTCGCCTGGTTCCGCGCGTGGCGTTGCTTGCATGGATGTTTCCCCCGCCCCAGGTGAGACCGCTTTTCTGTTCTTTTCGGAGCGAGGAAGAGTCGGCAGGGGACGAACCTTTGGTGGACGAACCGTTGCGGGGGGATGGCGGTCGGGATGCAGGGGTCCGGCTTCTGTGTTTTTTTTCTTTTTCAGCTTTTTCGGCTTCCCTCCGTTCCAGTATGTTCAGCAGGAGAAACACCGCCAGGGTGACACCGGTCAGCACGAACACCAGGGTCAGGTAGGTGCGGTTGTGCTGTTGGTTGGTCAGAAAGGTGAGTCCGGTCACCGCCAGGGTGATGAACAGAAAAAAGAGACGGACGATGCTGTACATGGGGAGAGGTTTCATTGTTTTTCACTCGTGACGCAGGGTGTCGACCGGATTCCTCCGGGCTGCCTGCAAGGTAATGAATCCCGTTGTGATCAGAGCGGTACCCAGGGTCAGCAGAATGCCCCAGAGAACCAGGGAGAAGCTGAAGTCGGTTCGCTGGGTGAAGTTTTGAAGCCAGCGCCCGGAAAGATACCAGCTCAACGGAACGGCCCCGCAGGCTGCCAGGAAGATCCAAACGAAGACCTGGCGGATGAGGAGCAGGACGATGTGGGTCGTGGTGGCACCGTTCGCCTTCCGGATCCCAACCTCCTTTCTCCGCCTCCGGTGCAGCAGGGCCACCAGCCCGAAGAGTCCGGTGTTGGCGATGGTGATGCTCAGGAGGGTGAAGAGGACGAGGAGCCGGTTCTGGAGAATGTCGTCCCGGTACATCGAGGCCACGGTTTCGTCGAGAAAGGTGGCCTCGAAGGGACGATCGGGAAACACCTCCCCGTACACCGCCTCGACGGCCCGGAGAGATTCCCGGAGATCCGCGCTTTGCAAGCGGGCGATCAGGTATCCCCGTTTTTCGGTGTTGCAATAGAAGGCGATGGGGCGGGCTTCTTCGCGGAAACTGTTGTACCGGGCGTTTTTCACCACCCCAAGGATCTCGATGTCACGGATTCGCTGGCCGGACAGGGACTCTCCCATGCCCAGGAAGTCGATGCAGGCTTCGTTCACCAGAATGCCTTCCTGGGCAGCCGGTCCGCCCGGGTGAAAATTCCGTCCTTCTTTCAACTCCATGTCCATCAGGGGCAGGTAGTCCGCATCGATCCCCACCAGGGAGACGATTTTCGAAGCCTCCAGGCCATCGGCATCCATCTTGAAATGGGCCGTGGCCAGGGGTTCACCCGGAATGTTGGTGCAATAGGCAACCTGTTCCACGGCAGCCAGACCGTTCAATTCCTGCTTCAGGGTCAGGATTTTCTCCAGCGGTGCATCCTCGGCGTGCAGGCGGATCTGAAGGACGGCATCGGTCCGGTACCCCATGTCCCCGTCCAGAAGGAAGCGGACCTGCCGTGTGATGAGCAGGGAGGAGATCACGAGAAAGACGGAGAAGCCGAACTGGATCACCACGCTGGATTTTCCCAACCCTGCGAGTGTGAGCCCGGGTTTGCGCCCCATGCGGGTCGATACGGGAAGCACAAACGCCGCCAGAAATGCGAGCAGAAGGAGTCCGGAAACCAAAAGGAGGAGTCCCTGTCCGGATTCAGCGGGCAGGGGGCTGGCCCCGAACCAGGCACCCACCCGGGTGCGGGCCAGCCCCACCAGGAGATAGGCCGCCAGCATGGATGCTCCCATCAGGAGAAGGGACTCGGTGAACAGGAGGGACAGGATCTGTTTCCGGCTGGCTCCTGTGGTCCGGAACCTTTCCAGGCTTTCTTGGCGTTGGGCCAGGGAGGCGGCCAGGAGATTGCTGTAGTTCAGCAGGGCGATGAGCATCAGAAAGGTGCCGGCCAGGATCAGGAGGCCCTCGTAATCCCGGCTTCCCTTGGGCATGTCGTAGGCATACTCGGGGGTGAAATGAAGCTCCGGAAGCGGGGTGACGATCAGACGAAACGAAGCCTGGAGGGCCTCTCCGAATTCAGCCATGTGTTCCTTATAAAAGGCTGGGAATGCCGCCTCCACGTCTGCGGCCGTATTTTGCTTCTTCAAAAGCAGGAAGTGGAAGGCGAAGGGCCGCCAGTAGTTTTCCGAATCATTGCCCTGGATCATCGCCTGCATTTCGGGACGGAACGTTGCCATGGAAATCAGGATGTGCATCTTGTGGTGCACATTGGCCGGGAGATCGCGCGTGACACCGGAAATCTCGAAGACCATGTTCTGATTCAGGGTGAGCTGCTCCCCAACCACGTCGGTCCGGTCGAAATATTTCCGGGCCACCGATTCGGAGATGACCATCTGACCGGAGGACACCAGGGAACGCTCCGGGTCCCCCTGCAGAAAATCCAGGGGAAACACCCGGAACACGGAGGGATCGGCGTAGTAGACCTGGTCTTCGAAATGCCGGATGCCTTCCCGGCCGAGGATGCATTCTTCCTCGAAAGGGACCAGGCGGGTCATTTCTTCCACTGCGGCCATTTCCTCTTTCATCACCGGACCCAGCCGGGGTCCCAGGCAGCCATGGATGTTTTCATTGGCAGGGAGATTGATTTCGCCGCTCAACCGGTAGACCCGGTCCCAGGTGGACACGTGTTTGTCGAAATCCCGTTGGTACAACAAGTGGGACAGCAGAAGGAAGGTCCCGGCCAGGGCCAGGCTGAAACCCAGGATGCTCAGCAGGGAGTAGGACGGGTGGCTGCGCAGGTATTTGAAGGCGATGGTGCAGTGGGTGCGTATCATGGATGCAGGTGTTGGGCTTGGTTTTCCGAAAGGAGGGATCCGTCGTTCAGGTGAAGGATGCGGTGGGCATAGCTGGCATCTTTGGCGGAATGGGTGACCATGACGATGCTTCCGCCCTGCCGGTTGAAATCCGACAGAAGGTCCATGAGCAGGACCCGGTTGGCCGAATCCAGGTTTCCCGTCGGCTCATCGGCCAGGAGAAGTTCGGGGCGGGAGGCAATGGCGCGGGCGAAGGCGATCCGTTGTTGCTGTCCGCCGCTGAGCTGGGCCGGACGGTGGTGGAGGCGATGGCTCAGTTTCAGCCGGTCGAGCAGTTCCTCCACACGCTTTCGGCGTTCCTTCCGTTTCATCCCGAGGAAGACAAGCGGGAGTTCGACGTTTTCATACACACTGAGTTCCCCGACCAGTCCGGCGTTCTGGTCGATGCAGCCCAGCTTTCTTCTCAACAGGGTCCGTTCCCGGTTTCCCAGGGTTGCAAGCTCCCGGTCGAGGAGCCGGACGGATCCCCCGGTGCCCCGGTCGCGCAGACCGAGGATGTGGAGCAGGGTGCTTTTCCCCCCGCCGGACGGACCCGTGACGGCAAGGAACTCCCCCGGGACCATCTCAAACGTGATTCCCCGGAGGGCCCGGGTTTCCACTTCGCCGTTGGTGAAGGTACGGCTGAGCTCACGGACCTGGATCCATGCATTGGTTTTCTCGTTCATGACATAGGCAATTCCATCTTTGTGCCAAAGCAGCAAACCATCTGGTATCATGCAGGTTTGCCCGGAGGTGCAACTTGCAAAATGTCCATCAATTGGACAAGGGAGTGTCAAAAAATTGGACAGGCATTTGGGAAGCCGGCATGGGACACCTAGCTTTGTTTGCAAGGACCTCTGAAACCGATCTGAAATGACCGAAGGACGCATTCTGGTGGTGGACGATGCCGGGCATGTGCTTACCGCCCTGGAGATGCTTTTGTCGCCCCGCTTTCGAAGCGTGCACTGCCTGGCCCATCCAAAACAAATGACTTCCCATCTTCGCGTCAAACCCTGCGATGTGGTGCTGCTGGACATGAATTTCACACGGGGGCAACGAAACGGAAACGAAGGATTGTTCTGGCTGCAGCAGATCCGTGAACAGGATCCTGACCTGTCGGTGGTCATGATGACGGCCTTCGGGGAAGTGGATCTTGCCGTGAACGCCCTGAAACTGGGTGCCGTGGATTTCGTTCTGAAGCCCTGGGACAACCAGAAGCTCCTGGCCACCCTGCAGAACGGGATTCAGCTCACCCTGTCACGCCGCCGGGTGAAAGACCTGGAGAGGGAAAAAGCCGGTTTGCAGGAGGCACTTTCCGGCAAGGCGCCGACCATGACCGGCCGTTCTGCAGCACTGGAAGCCGTGCGCCATACGGCAGGAAAAGTGGCGGGAACCATGGCCAATGTCCTGATCACCGGGGAGAACGGTACGGGCAAAGATTTGCTTGCGAGGGAAATCCATCAACAGTCCCACCGGGCTTCTCAGATTTTTGTGACCGTGGATCTGGGATGCGTGCCCGAAACTCTGTTCGAGAGCGAATTGTTCGGACACACCAAAGGAGCCTTTACCGACGCGCAAACCGAGAGCCTGGGGAAGGTGCGGGCCGCACACCGGGGCACCTTGTTTTTTGATGAAATCGGGAACCTGTCCCTCCCCATGCAGGCCAAGCTGTTGCACCTGTTGCAAAACCGGACCCTGACCCCCGTAGGGGCCGTTCACCCCGTGGAGGTGGATGTCCGTTTTTTGTTTGCCACCAACATGAATCTCGACGTCCTGGTCGGCGAGGGGGCGTTCCGGATGGACCTGCTGTACCGCATCAACACGATTCACATCGCCATGCCTCCCCTCCGGCAACGGGGCAAAGACATCCTGTTGCTGGCCCACCGGTTTCTTCATGATTTTAGCGAGCGCTACAAAAAACCGGGACTTCGGCTGAGCGAAGGAGCGGAACAGGCCCTGGAATCTTATGCCTGGCCGGGAAACGTCCGCGAGTTGCAGCATGCCATGGAGCGGGCCGTGATCCTGACGGAGGACAAGATTCTGGGAGCCTCCCTCTTTCAATTCGGTGGTGCATCGGAATCGGCTTCACCTGCCATGGACGGGCGGCTGGAGGACATGGAGCGGGCGATGATCCGCCTGGCGATGGAACGCCGGGGAGGAAACCTGAGTGCTGTTGCCCTCCAGTTGGGGATCAGCCGGCAAACCCTCTACAACAAAATCAAAAAACATGGTCTGGGGTAGATACAGAACACGATTGTGGGTCCTCCCGGTCCTCTCAGGGACATCGGCAATGGCCCTGGGATGGTCGATCCACGGGGGAGGGATCCGTGCGGTCCTGGGCAGCGCACTGATCCTGTTCCTTTCCGGGGTGGCATTTTTCCTTCGTCTGAACCACACGAACCGGGAAGTCCTCTTCTTTTTCAAAGCCCTGAAAAACGAGGACCACAGCCTTCGGTTCACCGGCCGGCGAGGAAGTCGGATCGTCGAAGCCCTTCACGGAGAAATGGAATCCCTGAACCGGCATTTCCAGCATCTCCGGGAGGAAGGCGACCGGCAGGAACGGCATTTCGCATCCATTCTGGAGCATTTGTCCCACGGGCTGCTGGTGATCAGTCCCACGGGGCACGTCGACCACGTCAACCGGGAGGCGCTCCGCCTGCTCGACATGGAAAACCTGACCCACATCCGGGCGTTGAAACCTGCCTTCCCCGGGATGTACAACAACATCGAAGCGCTGTTGCACGGCACCACCCCCACCGGGTTTGCACTGGCCGGACCCGAAGGAAAGCGGGAGCGGAGCCTGGGTCTGAGGGCCACCTCCCTCCATCTGAACCGGGAACACCTGCGGGTCATCAGCATCCAGGATTTGTCCGGGGAGCTTCAACAAAAGGAAATGGACGACTGGATCCGGCTCATCCGGGTGCTTAGCCACGAGATCATGAACTCCCTGGCACCCATCGCATCCCTGGCAGAAACACTGGATGAAATGTGGCAGGACCGGTCACTTGAGGCATCCCGGGACGAACGGGTGGAGAAGACCCGGAAGGGATTGGAAACCATCGCCGAACAAAGCAAGGGGCTCCAGGGATTTTTTGAATCCTACCGCCTTCTGTCCCGCATCCCCAAACCCATAAGGAAGGAGTTCCGGGTGGCGGATATGTTCGGCCGACTCCAAACCCTGTTGCTTCACGATCCGGTCTGCGAGAGTCTTTCCCTTGAATTTGCCTGCCGGCCGGAGTCCCTTGTCCTCTGTGCCGATGAATCCATGATATCCCAGGCCCTTCTGAACCTGATCCGCAACGCGGCCGATGCCGTGTCCGATGCCGGAGATCCCCGGATCTCGGTCGAGGCCGGCAAGGATCCGGATGGCGGAGTGCGGTTGTCGGTCCGCGACAACGGGCACGGAATTGATCCGGAACTGGGGAGGAAATTTTCATGCCCTTTTTCACCACCCGGGAAAAGGGATCGGGCGTGGGTCTGAGTTACAGCCGTCAGGCCGTGGCTTTGAACGGGGGCAATTCTTCCGGTATGTCTCCCGGCCGGGAGACACCCGGTTCTTTTTGCTGTTGCCCAAAACAAACAGGGATGGAGCGTGAGGCCCCATCCCTGTGATGTTTTTCAATCTGGTTCGCTTCCTTAAAAGGCAATCCCGATGGCGATTCCCAGTCGGATGCCGAAGCCGTTGCCCGTGGCGCTGCCGCCAAAATCAGCGGTGCTGGCCTACAACGTCCGGACGTTGTAGGTGGGTCCGAACCATGCGTCCACCACAAAAATGTCTTTGGCAACCAGCTGCTTGCCCAGGTTGAGGCCAAAGCCCAGGGAGGAAAGGCTTCCCGTGTCCCCGTTCAGGTCGGTAACGGTGTGTTTCATGTAGCGGACATTGGGTGCAATGTACGTTCCGTTGGGGGCAGGGGTTTCGGAAAGGTAGTACCGGAATTCCGGGGTGACGGCAAAGCCGGAGAAGTCTCCCGCATCACTTCCCAAAAGGAAATTCGTGTACAGGGCGCCGACCTGAATGCTGGAATTTTCGGAAATGGCGGTTTCAAATTTCAGCACGTAGGTGCGGATGATGGGGCTCAAAAGGTCAGTTTTGATGTTGCTTTTTTTCTGAGCCATCAGCCCGGTGCTCAGCAGAAGGCCCAGGACTGCAAAAAGGGTTGCTTTTTTCATGTTCGGTTGGTTAAAAGGTTACTTGCCCCCAAAAGTAACCAATAATGGTGCCAGAAATTCCGACCTCCGGTTAAAATATTCACAATTCGCAAAGACCGGATCGAGCGCCCTTCCCCCCGAGCCGAAACGCGGCGGGACAAATGAATGCGAACGTGTGAACCGGAGACCGCCTCTTCTTGTTTTGAAAATCGATGGAGGACACATCGGGAAAGTTCTCCAAAGCGCATCCTACATGCAGATGAAACCGCTTCTTGTCCTAAGTGTGTTGCTGATCCAGGTTTCGAACCCGGACGGCTACCCCCTGAAGCACGGCAGGCCCACCGGGAAGGGGATCGCTCAGTACGTCGAGGACCAGGCCGATGGCATCATCCGCGAATTTCAGGACCATGTGGGGGATTCGTTGTACGATGTGTGGGTGTATGCCGAAGAATTGAGCCGGACGGGAATGTCCGATTCGGTGGAGCTGGGGTTCTATTATTCCGATGAAGTGTACATCAACACCGCCGAACTCTACCAGGCCTATTCCCTGGGGGATATTCCGCCGGAGAAACAGAAGCGAATGCGGGAAAGCAACCGTTTCGTCAAATCGGCCATTCTGCACGAACTGGGACATGATTACGTCCATCAGATCATCCGGGAGATGGTGGTGGTGGACAGTGTCTCCGTGGATGCGGCATACCAGAACGGCATCTGGATCCTCCGGTCGGCGTCCCAATTTGGGGCCGTGTTCGTTGAGGAAGGCTTCTGCGAATACCTGGTGACGGACATGGGGGAACTGATCCCGCCCCGGCGGATGAGGCCGCCGGAGGGAGTGGAAGAACTCACCGACCCCCTGAACCGGTATCCGATGGTGTACAAGTATTCGGCCCAGTATCTGAAGGAGTTTCTCGACCGAAACGGATGCAAGCAGGGAATCAAGATCCTCCTGCACAACCAACCGCCCGTATTTTCGGAGATTCTTGAGCCGGAGCGTTTTTTCGACCGGTTGATCGATCCCTATGGGGCAGGCCGGCCGGTGGCCCGTGCTACTACAGGGCCACCGAGATGATCTGCCCTGTGGGCATCATGTCGTCGCTGGGGGGACTGCCGTGGGCCTTTCGGTATTGCAACCGTTTGCATTCCGACATCAGATCGCCCTTGCAATACTGAGAAATGAATCCTTTGCAGGCCAGTGATTTGGAATTGCAGTACTTCAAAAAGAAACCGCATTTCTCCAACAATTCGCATTCCTTGTTCATGACTTTCGGTGCTTGAGGTGATACATCCATGGATCTTCGGAAGCCGCCGCAGCGGCCCCCGGCTTTTTCTACTTCAAATCTACGGAAGGAAGTCTGAAAACAAACGGGTTATCCCCCTGAATGCAAATTGTTTCCCCCTGTTTTTTCATGGGGGAGATGGGAAGGGGGCCTGCGGAATTTGCGGAGTTTTGCACAGGTGTTTTTACCCGGCTGCCGTCCCGAGCTCCACCCCCACGGGGCAATGATCGGACCCATGGACGTGTGGAAGGATGAAGGCATCCTCGAGAATGGGAACCAGGGCCTCGCTCACGAGAACGTAGTCGATCCTCCAACCCACGTTTTTTTCTCTGGCCCCGGCCCGGTAGGTCCACCAGGAATACTGGTCCCCCACTCCGGGATGCCTGTGCCGGAAGGTATCGATGAAACCGCTCCGGGTGAACCGGTCCATGGCATCGATTTCTTCCTGCATGTATCCGGCCGACTTGTTGTAATTGGGCTTGGGCCGGGCCAGGTCCAGGTCGGTGTGCGCCACGTTGAAGTCGCCGCAGGCCACCACCGGTTTGTCCCGTTCCAATTCCTTGAGGTAGTCAAAGAAATCCGTGTCCCACTGCTGGCGGTAGGCAAGTCGTTTCAAATCATTGCCCGAATTGGGCACGTAGGCATTCACCAGATGAAATCCCGGGAATTCGGCATGCAAAACCCGGCCTTCGTGGTCGTGCCCATCCCGGACCAGTCCCCGGGAAACCGACAGGGGCGCGGTGCGCGTCAGAATGGCCGTTCCCGAATACCCCGGACGCTCGGCTGAATGGGAATAATGCAGGTGGTCCCGCCATCCGTCAAGAACTTCCGTCACCTGATGGTCCTGGGCTTTGGTCTCCTGAAGGCAGATCACATCGGGTTGCATTTCTTCCAGGGAATCAAAAAATCCCTTTTTCGCCACGGCACGCAGTCCGTTCACATTCCAGGAGATGAGTTTCATTCGGGTAGGTTTGGTTCAAATGTAGGGGATTCCTTCGGAACCGGCAATCGAATGATGTGCGGAAAAATTCGGTTTTCCCCGTCATCGTTGAAATCTAGGGGGGTTTTTCACGCAAAGTTTTTCTAACTTGTTGCATTGAAACTTTTGAGCCAATTCAACGTAGAAATTCAAAAACTCCCACCTATGAAAAAAACTCTACTTCTGAATGCCTTTGTCGTCCTTTTGCTTGCCCTGACCGTCCAGGCCATGGGACAGTACACGGGGTCCTATCCCAACGTGGCCATCTCAAAACTCGTGGTCGCCACGGATTCCATGGATGCCCACAAACCACGTCTGGCAGTGGACGATGACCTGTTGACCTATGCCAGCATCCCGGGTGCCGCACCGGGGTGGCTGATGATCAATCTGGGCGGATATTATTATGTGGACGGATTCGGTTTCGTTCTTCCCAACGGAGGCGAATTGGTCAATGATTTCATCTTCCAGGTCAGCGAAGACGGAGACGCCTGGACGGATGTCACGACGGAAACCATCGCCGGCACAGGCACGTACAACTACACCATCGCCGAGACGGACCCGGTTGGTTTTGTTCGCATTTACATGACGGACAAGGATGCCAATGCCTCGTTTTCGGAGGTGTATGTGTACGGATCCGAGTTGCCGGTCCCGGCAGCCCCCAATGCACTGGCCGCAACCAACATCACGGCCAGCAGCTTCCGCGCCAACTGGGCTTCCGTTGCCCTGGCAGACGGGTATGTCTACACGGTCGCCTACGATGCAGCTTTCACCCAGTATGTTCCCGGGTACGAAGGCATCTGGGTCGGCGCTGCCACCACTGCCACTGTGACGGGTCTGGCTCCGGGAACCACCTACCATTTCAAGGCCCGGGCCTTCAACCTTTCGGGTTCCAGCAACTGGGGACTCAGACAAACGGCCACCACCCTGCAGGGTACTCAGACCATCACCTTCGGGGCCCTGGACGCCGTGGATTATGGCGATGCAGCCTTTGATCTGACGGCCACGGCCAGCAGCGGACTGGCGGTCAGCTACACCAGCTCCGATGTCAGCGTAGCCACCGTAAGCGGTAGCACGGTCACCATCGTGGGCCCGGGGACCACCGACATCACCGCATCACAAGGCGGCAATGCCCAATACACGGCCGCGGTTCCCGTGGTTCAGGATCTGGTTGTGAACCGCGCTCCCCTCGGGGTGGCTCTGGCAGTCGCCGAGGACAAGGTGTATGACGGAAACACCGATGCTGTGATCGTCGGCGCAACCCTGGACGGACTGGTGGGCGACGATGACGTTACCCTGACAGGCGCCACAAGCGGGGTGTTTGCCCAAACCGGTGTCGGGACCGACATCGTGGTGACGGTTTCCATGGACATCGCCGGCGGTGATGTTGCAAAATACATCTTCACCGCACCCGGAGGCTTTGTTGCCGATATTCAACCCAAGGAGTTGATTGTGACAGCCGAGGACAAAAGCCGGGAAGAATGTGCTGCCAATCCGTCCCTGACCTTCACCTACGACGGGTTTGTGGGCGACGAAGATGAAAGCGCCCTGACGACCGAGCCTGTGCCGGCGACCACAGCCACGGATGGAAGTGCGGATGGAGACTATGACATCACCCTTTCGGGAGGCGTGGCCGACAACTACAGCTTCACTTACGTGTCCGGAACCCTGACTGTGACCCCCGATGTCACCATGCCGGTGCTCATCACCAGGAATGCAACGGTGTTGTTGGATGCCAACGACATGGGATGCCCTTGTTCCTGACGCAGCGTGGTCAGCCAGGCCACCGACAACTGCGCCGTTTCGGATACGGTGTTGAGCCAGAATACCTTCACCATCGCCGATGTGGGGACGGTCACCATCAACGTCATGTTGACCGATGCGTCGGGCAACACCACCACGGAAACCGCACTTGTCGTGGTGCAACGTACCACCGGAATTCCGGGTGCGACGGAGAAGACCCTCAAGTTCTATCCCAGCCCCACCCGTGGCGTGGTACACCTGGGAATGCAGCAGGCTGCAGACGAACTCATGGTCATGGACATGACCGGAAAGATCATCCTGCGCAAGGGGACGGTGGAGAAGGATGAAGCCATTGACCTGAGCGGATTCCACAACGGCATCTATGTCTTCCAGTTGCGTTTCGGGGACGAAACCCAACGATTCAAAGTGGTGAAGAACTAGAACCAGGTTCCTAAAAAAAATGGAGGCCGCCTCTCAGCTGAGACGGCCTCCTTTCAGAAATCGTTTTGAAACCTTAGTTGTGGGCGATGGGATGGATTCCGTCGGGATGCTTTCCGTTGACGGTGCCATCGGCAATTGGGAGCCTCCTGTGACCAGAAGCAGGCCGCACACATGGGAGCGCGGCCATGGAAGTGCCGCTCAGGGTGGCGTATCCTCCGCTCTTGTAGGTCGAGAGGATGGAAACCCCCGGGGCGCAGAAATCCACGGGGGGATTCCCGAAATTGGAGAAGGACGCAAAGTTGTCGTTCACATCCATGGCCGATACGGTGTACAGGTTGGGTCCGTTGGCCCGGGCCGGGGAATGGAAGTTGGCATCGTCGCTTTCGTTCCCGGCTGCCAATGAAACAAACACGCCGGATGCACCCAGGTTTTGAACCGCCAGATCCAGGGGCTCGTACACACCGCCTCCCAGGCTCATGTTCGCTGCATCTCCCGTGCAGGCATTGGCCGCTACATAGTCCACGCCGGCAATGATGTCCGTCATGGTGCCGGATCCCCGTTTGTTCAGGACTTTGACAGCTGCCAGATTGGCTCCTGCGGCCACGCCGACGACACCGATTTCGTTGTCGATGGCGGCCACGATGCCGGCACAATGCGTTCCATGGCCGTTGTCATCATCGGCGGAGCTTGTGCGAAGCACGAAGGTGGCGGATTTGGCCACATCCTGCAGGTCGGGGTGGTTGAGATCGATGCCTGTGTCAATGATCCATGCGGTGTGTCCCCGGAATAGGAGGAGCCTCCGCCCACGCGGTCGATGCCATAGGGGACGGTTTGGGCCGGAGGATCCGTCGGGACAGTTCCGGGCTTTTTCAACGTGACCACCCGGTCGCCCCAGATTCCGTAGACATCCGGCTGGTTCCTCAATCGTTCCACTTCGTCCCGGGAAAGCTCCATGGAAAATCCTTTCAGGGCGCTGGCATACACGCGTAGGGCGGGTCGAGCCGGAAGGCCGACCCTGGAAAGCAAAGCCGTAGCTTCTTCGGAAACGGCCTGCCTGCGCAGGCTTTCATCGGCAACGGTCGCTTTCAGATCGGTTCCGTTGGGACTCAGAAGCACGATGTAGCTTCCGGGTACCAGGAGGTCGTCTTCGGTGCCTACCGTCGGGGTGTCTTGATCCGGGGACGGCGTTCCGGGATCTTTTTCGCAGGAATACACAAGCATGGCAACTAGTACCCATGCCATCCACATTCTTTTCATGTTCAATGGTTTTAGGTTTACGTGAGAGATGACTGTAACCGAAGTAAAGAAAAAAACCGAAAAAAATCCCCGGGCAGTTTTACAAAATGAAACATTTGTGAATAAGTCCTTGCCGGGCGCAGGGGTTTTCGACCGGATTGTCGAGAAAACAGAGAAGAGGGGGGTGTTTTTTACGGGGGTTCGCCCAATTGGTCGAATTTTGCAGCCCCACCACCGGGTCCGGTTTTGAACCGCTACAACAAAAAAGAAGGGTGCCCCTCGCGAGGCACCCCGTTGTTTCGGATGATCGGATCATCCTGAACAAAGCTTCTTCTCAAATTCAACCTACATACCAAAGGCGTAATAGTAGGTTCCCGGGACCCCTTCGTACACGCCTTCCAGCATCACCCCGCCTTTGGCATTGTTCAGGTAGTCGGTGAATTCATCCACCGTGGTCACCTGGGTTCCGTCCACCTTGGTGATGATGAACCCTTCGCGGATGTTGGTGTTCCGGCTCAGGAGGCCCTGTTCCAGATCGGTGACCTTCAATCCTCCGTGGATGTTCAGCTTTTTCGCCAGGTCTTTGTCGATCTTCTCCACCGAAATGCCCAGGTTGTTGAGCACAGTTACCTCGGCTTTTTCGGAAAGGGTTTCCTTGCCTTCCAGGTTTCTCAGGGTGACGGAATACTCTTTTTCCTTGCCTTTGCGATCCACCTTTAACTTCAGCTCGTCGCCGGGACGATGGCGGCCAACGATTTCAAGAAGCTGGGAACTTCCGTCTAGACGGGCGTCGTCGATGGCCAGGATCACGTCACCCTCCTGGATGCCTGCTTCACCGGCTGCGCTGTTTTCCGTGACGCTGTCCACATAGACCCCTTTGGTAACATCCAGATCCTTTTCCTTCGCCAGCGTGCCGTCCACCGAGCGGATCATCAACCCCAGGTAACCCCGCTGGACCATGCCATACTTCAGCAGGTCTTCCACCACCTTGGATACGATGTTGGAAGGGATGGCGAATCCATACCCGGCGTAGGAACCGGTGGGACTGGCAATGGCCGTGTTGATCCCGATCAGTCCCCCTTGCAGGTCGACAAGGGCACCGCCGCTGTTGCCCGGATTGATGGCGGCGTCGGTTTGGATGAAGGATTCAATGGCTCTTTGGTCCTGCAGGATGTTGATGTTCCGGCCTTTGGCACTCACAATCCCTGCGGTCACCGTCGAATTGAGGTTGAAAGGGTTCCCAACGGCCATCACCCATTCTCCCACCTCCACCTTGTCGGAGTTCACCAATGGCAGGGCCGGAAGTCCTTTTTCCTTGATTTGCAGCAGGGCCAGGTCCGTGGACGGATCGGCTCCCACCACTGTGGCTTTGTAGGTCCGGTTGTCGTCGAGAATGATCTCGATGTCGTCGGCGTCTTCGATGACATGGTTGTTGGTGACAATGTACCCGTCTTCGCTGATGATCACACCGGATCCGCTCCCCACCCTTGCCTGGGGCATTTGCTGGGGCGTATCGTACTGGTATTGCGGACCGAAAAACCGGCGGAGCATGTCGTCATCGAAAAAGGGATGGTTCTGGTACATGTCGCTTCGCGACGGAGACTGGCTGACCTGGGTGGATTTGATGTGTACCACGGATGGCATGACGGTCCGGGAGACACTTTTGAAATCCAGCGGGATGATTTCACCCTCCCCGTTCACGGTATAAGTTGCCCCCATCACCGGGGTTCCGGAGATGTGTTGGACTTGCACGGTGGATTTGCCCTCCTTGTGCAGGAGCTGCAATCCCCCAATGGTCAGGGCACTTCCCAACATGGCTGCAACAATGAGCATTCCAAATTTTTTCATGATTCTTTTTTTTTTAATACGCAGAACGAGGCACAATCCATATGCCAGAGCCCCGCTCCGACTCTGTTAAGAAGTGTTACATGCCATAAAATCAATATGTTGAATATATTTCATTTAAATCTTTTTAACAATGCGGCCAGGATGTCGCACCCTTGTCAGGCGATGACAGAAGGGAAGGTGAAGGGGCGAGCGGACATTTTGACAGGATCCGGGGGGGTGTTCTTTCCTCCCGGCAGGGCAGGGTCCGGTTCAAAGAATACGGGCCGGATCTTCGGGGAAGGCCGGGAGAATTGATATCTTTGAGATACTTGAATCTACAACGCAAATCGACAACACATGAAACAGTTTCCCACTTCCCTGTTCCGGGTGGCCTTTGTCCTGGGAGGGTTGGCACTTGCCCACGCCCTTCCCGGTCGGTCCGAATCCGGAAAACCCAACATCCTCTGGATCACCAGCGAGGACAACAGTCCCTTTCTGGGATGTTACGGCGACAAGAACGCCACCACCCCCAACCTGGATCAACTGGCCCGGGAGGGGTTCCGCTACACCCATGCCTTTGCCAATTGTCCTGTGTGTGCGGCGGCCCGCAACACCATCATCACGGGTGTGTATGCAGCTTCCAACGGCAACGAGCAGATGCGGAGCACCTACCCCAGTTCCAAGGCGATCCGTGCCTATTCCGCCCTTTTGATGGAAGCCGGATATTATTGCACCAACAATTCAAAAACCGATTACAACACCTCCAGCATCGATCCGGCAGCGGTGTGGGACGAATCCAGCGAAACCGCCCATTACAAGAACCGGCCCGACGGCAAGCCCTTCTTTGCCATCTTCAACCTGATGGAGTCGCATGAAAGCCGGATTTTCCCCCCGGGTGCCATGTTTGGCCAGCCCTCGGGTCCGGTCGTCCCCAAGCACAACCCCGCCGCCATGGTTTTGCCGCCCTATCATCCCGACATTCCGGCCATGCGCCACGACTGGGCCGTGTATTACGATCAGATGGAGATCATGGATGCCCGCGTGGGAGAACTCCTCCGGGAGCTGGATGCCCTGGGCGAAGCCGACAACACCATCGTCTTTTACTATGCCGACCATGGGGGCGTTCTGGCCCGGAGCAAACGGTACATCTACGAGACAGGCACCCGGGTTCCCTTCATCCTTCGGATCCCGGAGAAATACAAAGCCTTGTTTCCCGGTACGGGACCGGGGACCACGGTCGACCGGATGGTCAGTTTCATCGATTTGGCTCCCACGCTGTTGAGCCTTGTGGGCACCGACATTCCGGAATACATGCAAGGAGATGTCTTTCTGGGTCCGGATGCCACACCCGAGCCCCGGTACGTGCACCTGAGCAGGCAGCGCATGGATGAGCGGATCGACATGGCCCGGGCCGTGCGGGACAAGAAGTACCGGTACATCCGGAATTACATGCCCTTTCGCATTCCCATGCAGCACCTTGCCTTTTTGTTCCTTGCCCCCTCCGCCCAGGCCTGGGAGGATGCATTCCGGTCCGGGCACCTGACCGACGTGCAGCAAATTCCCTTTCTCCCCAAACCGTTGGAGGAGTTGTACGATACAGAGAACGACCCCTGGGAAGTGAAAAACCTGGCAAACGATCCGGCCTACCGGGAGGTCCTGGAACGCATGCGTGCCGAAAACAAGGCATGGATGGGATCGATCCGGGATGTGGGTCTTGTTCCGGAAACCATGTACGCAGAGTTCATGGGCGAGGGATCCATGTACGATTACATGCGGTCGAAGGATTGTCCCTTCGATGAATTGCTGGAGGCCGCCGAAAAGGCAACCCTTCCCCAGGCCGATATGGAAGCCTATGCAACCTACCTGAAGCACCGGCATCCGGCCATCCGGTACTGGGGTGTTACCGGAATCCTGGCCCATCCCGCCTATGCTTCCGAGCCACCAAAGCCCTTGTGAAAGCCTCCGGGGATGCCCATGTCTCCATCGCCGTTCTGGCAGCGGAAGCCTTGTATACGCTGGGGAAACCGAGGCGGCCGTATCGACCTACGTCCGGATTCTCACCGATGCCACCTACGACATGTTCGACCGGAATTTTGCCCTGGGAAGCGTGGATGCCGCCCATGTGGACGATCCCGCACTTCGCAAAGTGGTTCGGTCGTTTTACGATGCGAACAAGGAAGGCAAAACCGGGTTCGGACGGTTCGGAGCCTACGATTGGCTCATGTGTGAGGCTCTTCTGCAGGAGTGGGGAAATCTGACAACGGGAAGTTGGGATTTCAGCGATCGATTGCGTAGCTTGAGATCAGCTGACCAAACCGACATCTCATGCGCCTAAACCGACATTCATGGGGCCTATGCGTCCTTTTCTCCACGATCCTTGCTTTCGCATCCTGTTCGCGGGAGCGCACCCAGCTCCCCAACATTTTGT
This sequence comes from Bacteroidales bacterium, assembly GCA_041393235.1. Lineage (GTDB taxonomy): Bacteria > Bacteroidota > Bacteroidia > Bacteroidales. The sequence goes on along the minus strand of JAWKKO010000004.1, from coordinate 139,566 downwards.
GGATCACCAGTGAAGACAACAGTGCCCTTCTGGGGTGTTACGGGGACCCTCTGGCCACCACGCCCAATCTGGACCGTCTGGCTTCGGAGGGTTTCCTCTATGCCCATGCCTATGCCAATTGTCCGGTGTGTGCCCCCACCCGCAATACCATCATCACCGGTGTGTATGCGGCTTCCAATGGGAATGAGCAGATGCGCAGCACTTATGCCCTGTCCTCGCATGTAGGACTTATGCCGCCCTGCTCCGGCAGGCGGGGTACTATTGCACCAACAATTCGAAAACCGATTACAACACCCCCAGCATCGATCCCGCAGTGATCTGGGACGAAAGCAGCCGGGACGCACACTACCGGAATCGTCCCGAAGGCAAGCCTTTCTTTGCAGTGTTCAACCTGCTTACTTCCCATGAAAGCAGCATCCACCCAAGCGAAGAGGGTGGTATGGCGCCGGGTGAAGGTTATGTGTTGAGGCACGACCCCGCCCGGGTGGAACTTCCTCCGTATCATCCGGACGTCCCTGCCATCCGGCACGACTGGGCACTGTACTATGATAAGGTTGAGGACATGGATGCCCAGGTCGGGAATCTGCTCCGGGAACTGGAGGAAGAGGGCCTGGCTGAAAACACCATCGTCTTTTATTACTCGGATCACGGGGGTGTCCTGGCCCGGAGCAAGCGTTTCCTGCACGAAACCGGAACCCGGGTTCCCTTTCTGGTCCGGATACCGGAATCATTCAAGGATCTGTATCCGGCCGCGGCTCCCGGCGACCGGGTCGGTCGACTGATCAGTTTTGTGGATCTGGCTCCCACCTTGCTGAGTCTGGCGGGGGAAGAGATTCCGGTTTGGATGCAGGGAGATGCTTTTTTAGGCGTCCGGACCGCTACGGCTCCGACCTATGTGCATCTGACCCGGGGGCGGATGGATGAGCGCATCGACATGAGCCGGGGGGTAACAGACGGGCGATTCCGCTACATCCGGAATTACATGCCCTACCGGATTTCCTTGCCACACCTGGCATACTTGTTCAAGGCCCCTTCCGCCCAGGCCTGGGAAGACCATTTCCGTGCCGGGCTGTGCGATGATCTGCAGTCGGCCCCCTTTCTTCCGAAACCTGTGGAAGAATTGTATGACACCCGGGCCGATCCCTGGGAGATTCACAATCTGGCCGGGGATCCGGCCCACCGGGACATCCTGGATCGGATGCGCGCGGAGAACCGTCGGTGGATGGCCGAGGTGCGGGACGTGGGATTGATTCCTGAAACGGACTACCGGTATTTTTCTGGTGACAGTGCCATGTACGATTACATGCGTTCCCGGCCTGTCCCCTGGATGTTTTGGTGGAGGCAGCGGAGATGGCCACGCTTCCCGATGGGGATCCCCAGGCCTGTCTGAACGCGCTGACCCATGCCCATCCTTCGGTTCGGTTCTGGGGGGTCTCCGGATTCCGTATCCATCCCTTGCTGGTGGATGCCCACCGGGAAGCACTGGCCCTTGCCTGCACGGATCCTTCTTCTTCGGTGGCCATTCTGGCAGCCGAATGCCTGTATCTGAGCGGGGATAAGGAAACGGCCCTCAAAGCCTATCTCCGGGTGCTTCGCGATCCGGACTATGGGATGCTTGACCGGAATTTCGCTCTCAACAGCATGGATGCATGCGATGTGGACGATCCCGACCTGCGTCTGGTGATCCAACGTTTCTACGAGGAAAACAATACGGAAACTGCCCAACAGGACAAATTCAACCGTTTTGATTTTCTCATGGCCGAGAACCTGTTGAAAAAATGGGACTTGTTGTGATGCGTTTTCTCAGGGCTTAGCTTTCTTTCCGTCCCACCGTGGCGTTCCGGATCAACGGTCTGGCCCAGAAACTGATGCTCAGAATGTATAGTAGGGGGAGGTAAAGAACCAGCATGCCTTCCTGCAGGCCGATCATGTCCTTCAGCCGTCCAATGAGCAGGGAGAAAATGGCCCCGCCCGCTATGGCCGTGCACAGAATGCCTGCGAAGGAACCGTGGTATTTGGGAACGCTGTTCAGGGCCAGGGAGAAAATGATGGCGTACATCACCGAGAGGCAAAATCCCAGGGCGGCAAATCCGAACAAGGCCCAGGACACCGGGCCGAACAAGGCTGCGGTGAGCATGACCAAACCGGCGACGGCAAAGATGGCGAGCACGGTCTTGCTGTCCATGATCTTCAGAAGGACCAGCCCCAGCAGGCATCCCACGGTCATCATCCCCCAGAAAAGTCCCACCGTCCGGGCGCCCTCCACTTCCGGCCGCAAGCCATGGTAGGACCGAAGAAATTCGGAAATCCAGTTGGCAATGCCCTGTTCAGCTCCCACGTAAGCGAAGATCCCGAGGAAAAACAGCAGGACCGTGCGTTGCCGGAACAATTGGAGGTGGGTTTCCCAGGCACCCACGACTTCGTCCTCGGTGCGTTCCACTTTCGGAAACCGGGTCGACAGGATGGCCAGGAGAACCAACAGGCTGACAGCGGAAAACACCAGATAGATCGACACCCAGGGCAGCCCGGCCGGAGTGAGCGCTTCCATGATCCGCAGGAACAGCCCTTCCATGTCACCCCCCTGGCCCAGGTGGGTTACCAGGTAGGAGTACACGAACGGACTCAGAAACGAGGCGGCTCCGAAGACGAGCTGGGCGATTTCGGAATTGAAGGCAAAGTGTTCGCCGCCTCCCACCACCCGAAGCAAGGGATAGAGGGCCACCTGCAGCAGGGCCATGCCGCTTCCGATGAGGAAGAGGGACAGCAGGAACACCGGGAAGCGGGGCACGGCGGAAAACAGGACCGCGCCGGCAAAAGCCAGGATCCATGCGGCGATGAGGGCTTTCTTTTCCCCGTATTTCTGAACGATCATGCCCGACGGAATGGACATGAGGGCATAGGCGATGAAAAAGGAGAAGGGCAGCATGCCCGTCATGGTTCCCGACAGGGAAAAAGCTGTCGCTCACGTTTGGGTTGATGGATCCCAGAATGTTGGTCAGAAAGGAGATGGCAAAAAAGATTCCGAAGATCAGGACCAGGAGAAGGAGTTTGCGTTGCATGGGGTCGGATGGTTTTACCAGGATAAGTTATCCCATTTTTTTGGATGCATGCCAGGAGGATGAAAATTTCCCCTTCCTGCGAATGCGGAACGGCCCGATTCTTCGTTTTCGAAAGCCTCTCTTCGATATCGAAGGGTCATGAAGGTCCATTCTCCATATAACCACCAGAGAAACAAGGCGTAAGAAACAAGGCATGCTTCTTGTTTCTCTCCGGAGACCTGCATAAATCACAGGATTTCTATGAGAAACAGAGACATCGTCATCACCGGCTTGCAATCCTGGGATCTGGAGATTGGAAGCAACAGCAAGAACATCGCCCAGGAATTCGCCAGGCACAACCGGGTGCTGTATGTGAACCCGCCCCGGGGACGTCTTGAGGTTCTCCGGCAGGATGGGCGAGACCGGATGCGGCAGGAAAAACGGGTCACCGAGCTTGCGCTTCGGATGGCGGGGAGAAACCTCTGGGTCTACGATCCGCCGTCTCCCATGGAACCGGTAAGCCGTCTGCCCATCGACTCCCTGTTCGATCAGCTGAACCGGCGAAACAACCGCCGGTTCGCCCGGGACATTCAACGGGCCATGGCCGAGCTGGGTTTTCGCAACCACATTCATTTCTGCGACAGCGATATGTTCCGAAGCCTGCATCTCAAGGAATTTCTCAACCCGGAAGTGTATGTTTACTATTCCCGCGACAACCTGCGGGAGGTCAAGTTCTGGCAAATGCAAGGACAACGGATCGAACCCCGCCACATGGCCGGATCCGATCTGGTGGTTGCCAACTCCCTGTACCTGGCCGAACTGGCCAGAGAACACAACCCCCGCAGTTTTTTTGTGGGACAGGGTTGCGACTTTGACTTGTTTGCGGCCAGGGGAGGCAAGGGTCTGCCCGAGGACATGCAAGCCTTGCCCCGGCCCCTGATCGGCTACACCGGCGTGTTAAGCAGCCTTCGTCTGGATCCGGGACTCCTTGAGCACATCGCACGCACCCGCACCGACTGGACACTGGTTCTAGTGGGTCCCCAGGACAAAGGGTTTCAGCAAAGCGTTCTGCACCGCCTGCCCAATGTGCATTTTCTGGGAGGGAAACCCCCCAGGGACCTTCCGGCCTACATCCGGAACTTCGATGTGGCCCTGAATCCGCAACTTCTCAACCCGGTCACCATCGGGAATTATCCCAGGAAAATTGACGAGTACCTGGTGGCGGGGGTGCCCGTGGTGGCCACCCGGACAAAATCCATGGAATACTTCCGGGACTACGTCGCCCTGGTGGAAACCCGGGAGGAATGGGTGGCGGCCATCGCCGAGGAATTGGCCTCGGACAGCATCGCAAAGGCCGGCCGGCGGGTGGCCTTTGCCGGGCAGCACACCTGGACCCGAAGCGTGGAGGCCATTTATTCCGCCATTGCCCAAAGCAAACAAACCACATCAACCATCGATTAATACGACCGACATGTCTTTCTACGACCTTCTTGACAGAAACCCAGGCCTGAAGAACACCCTGCGCTGGATGCTGACCCCACGGGGCCAGGCCAGACCGCGGCTTTGGGTGAAACTGTTTTTGAATCCCTTCTTTATCAAACGGGGAAAAGGATCCCGGATCCGGCGTCGCACCCGCATCGACATCCTGCCGGGAAAGTACCTGAAATTGGGACAATACTCCACCATTGAAGATTTCACCACCATCAACAACGGGGTTGGCACGGTGCGGATCGGACACCACACCCGGGTGGGAATCGGCTCGGTGATCATCGGGCCGGTCAGCATCGGGAACAACGTGCGCCTGGCCCAACATGTGGTGTTGTCCGGTTTGAACCACAATTACGAGGATGTGCAGGTGCCCATCAGCGAGCAGGGGGTTCAGACGAGCGATATCTACATCGGGGACGGCACCTGGATCGGGGCCAATGCCATTGTCCTGCCCGGGATCTTCATCGGGAAGCATTGTGTGGTGGCCGCCGGCAGCGTGGTCACAAAAGACATTCCCTCCTACACCGTGGTGGCCGGCAATCCGGCCCGGGTGATGAAAACCTACGACCGGGAATCGAAGCAATGGATCCGTAACCGAACGACCTAAGATAACGTATAGAAGAATGTTGGATATGAATGTGATGGAAGGATTGTTCAGTTTGGCGGTGTTGCTGATCTTTTATACCTACGTGGGCTACGCAGGGGTCCTTTACCTGATGGTGGCGATCAAGCGGAGGTTCAATCCACGGAAGCAAATGGAGATCGGACCCGAAGAATGGCCGGAGATTGCCTTTGTCGTTCCCGCTTTTAACGAACGGACTGTGGTGGATCAAAAGGTGAGAAACACCCGGTCGCTGGACTATCCAAAGGACAAACTCCGGCACATCTGGATCACCGACGGATCCTCTGACGGAACCCCGGAGCATCTGCGGACCTGCGACGATGTCCTGGTGTTGCACGAAGACGCCCGAAGGGGCAAAACCGCCGCCATGAATCGGGCCATGACTCTATCCACTCTCCCATTGTGGTGTTTTCCGATGCCAACACGTGGTTGGGAGAGGATGCCCTGATCCGGATGGCGCGCCAGTTTGCCGATCCCACCGTGGGTTGTGTGTCGGGTGAGAAGCGGATCGCCGATCCGGAAACGGACGCAGCCGCCGGAGCGGGAGAAGGTTTGTACTGGAGGTATGAATCCACCCTGAAGCGGTGGGACGCGGAATTGAATTCGGCCATGGGGTGTGCCGGTGAATTGTTTGCCCTTCGGAGCGAATTGTTCGAGACTGTGGAGGAGGATACCCTTCTGGATGATTTTATGATCTCCATGCGCATCGCCATGAAGGGGTACCGGATTGCCTACGATCCCATGGCCTATGCCCAGGAATCAGCTTCCGCGGGCATCGGGGAGGAGCTCAAACGAAAGGTTCGCATTGCGGCCGGAGGAATCCAGTCCATGGTGCGGCTGGCGCCCCTCCTGAATGTGTTCCGGTATGGGTTGTTCACCTTTCAGTACCTGTCCCACCGCGTACTCCGCTGGACCGTCACCCCCTTCCTGCTTCCCCTGGTTTTTGTCGCCAATGCTTTTCTTGCCGGGGGATCGAAGTTGTATGCAACTCTTTTCGTGTTGCAGCTCCTGTTTTATCTGATCGCCCTGCTGGGTTGGGGGATGCGGAACCAAACCATACGAATCAAAGGATTTTTTGTACCTTTTTATTTTCTGGTGATGAATTATGCAGTCTGGGCAGGTGCATTCCGGTATTTTCAAAAGGGACAAACCGTTCTCTGGGAGAAGGCAAAACGGGGAATCGAATCCGCAAACGCACAATAGTTACGACCAAATGCAAATCAAATACCTGCAAACAAGCGACCTGGACCTTCTGGAGGCAGCCATCAACGAATTGAGTTCGGCGGATGGGGTTACGGGCATCATGATGCTGGCCAGCGATCACGAAAACCTTCAGAACGGCCGTCTCAATGACCTGCTTCAGGGGGCGGAGGTCCCCATCTTCGGAGGCATTTTCCCGGGGTTGATTTTCGAGCGCCGGGTGCGGCGGGAAGGCATTGTCCTGGTGTCGTGCTCCCAGCGCATTTCCGTTGGGGTCCTGAAAGATATCCAGGAAAAGGGAGAATCTCTGGAAAGCGAGATGGCCGGGTTGTATGCCAATTTTTCCGGGTGGGCCAAAAGCATCTTTTTGTTTCCCGACGGACTGTCGGGACAGATCGGACAGTTCATGGAAACCCTGTTCATGACCCTGGGCCTGGAGTACAATTATGTGGGCGGAGGATGCGGGTCCCTTTCCATGTCCCAGAAGCCCTCCGTGATTTGCAACCAGGGGGTGCTGCAGGATGCGGTGGTGATCGCAGCCACCGAACTGGACTCCGGCGTGGGGGTCGGACACGGATGGACGGCCATGGGGGCTTTGATGAAGGTCACCGCCGCTTCCGGGAATATCATTCAGGAACTGGACTACCAGCCCGCCTTTGATGTGTACAGCAAAGCGCTGGAGGAAACGGAGGGCGTGGTGGCAAATCCGGAGGACTTTTTTGAGGTATCCAAAGGGTATCCCTTCGGAATCCAGAAACTGGATGCGGAGGATGTGGTCCGGGACCCCATTGCTGTGAACCAGGGAAAACACATCCTCTGTGTTGGGGAGGTGGAAAAGGGGGACTATGTCCGCATCCTGAAAGGCGATCCCCGGAGTCTTCTCGATGCTGCGGGTCAGGCAGCCCGCTATGCCGTGGAAAGCAAATCCAGTCTACCCCGGAATTTTGCATTTTTCGTGGATTGCATTTCCCGGGTCCTCTATCTCGACCAGGAATTTCAGCAGGAGGTGGATGTGGTGACCGAGGCCACGGGGGATCTTCCTTTGTTCGGCGTGCTGTCGCTGGGGGAGATCGCAAACAACCGGAAGGAATATTTGGAGTTTTACAACAAAACGTCGGTGGTGGCTTGTTTTTGATCGAATGGATTCCAAAACCCAAGAGATACAGATCCTGTTTGAGCTTTCCATGGCCATTGGAAGGAGCCTGGACATACGTGTCATGCTGAAGACGGCACTTCTGGCCTACCTCCGGAAAATGAATTGTTCGGCAGGTATCGTGTACCGGGAGGAGGAAGGGCTGTCCAGCCTTCCCGTTCTGGTCACACAATTCTGCATCCCCACCACCCTGGACATCGCCCGGAAATTTCCGGAAGTCATTGAATTGTTTCTGCAGAATCTGCAGAATGGAAAGTCGGAGGAATTCAAGGAATCCCTTCCCAGAACCCTGGCTCTGGCCGGCGGTCAGTTCTGCCACCTGCTGAATCTGGACGGATTCGGCTACCTGGTCCTGATCCGGGACACCCAACCCCTGGATGGCCAGTTCGTCAAGAGCCTCCTGGACATCAACCAGAAGCTGGCAAACTCCTGCCTTGCCTGCCTTGCCAATGAGAATCTGCAGGAAAGTGAAGCGAAATTCCGCCGGATCTTCGACAATCTCCAGGATGTGTACTACCGGACTATGCTGGACGGAACCATCACCGAAATCAGCATTTCCGTGGAGAGCTACGGGTACAAACGGGAAGCTTTGTTGGGCAGGAAAGTGCACGAACTCTACGTCGATCCCGGGCAGCGTGAAAGCATGATGGGGTGCTTGAAGGAGGCGGGCAGCGTTTCCGATTTCGAAATCGAATTGAAGGATGCCCGGGGGGCTTCCCTGGTTGTTTCATCCAACTCGCACATCGTCCGGGACCGGGACGGGGTGCCCTACCGGGTGGAAGGGGTGTTGCGGAACATCAGCGAAAGGAAGAGTTCGGAACTGGAACTCCGGAAGCTGTCGCAGGTGGTGGAACAGAGTCCCTCGATCATCCTGATGACCGACCTGAACGGACGCATCGACTATGTGAATCCCCGGTTCACCGAGGTCACCGGGTTCACTCCGGAAGAGGTGAAGGGCCGGTTTCCCAACTTCATCCGGCACACGGGGATGGATGCCAATCCGCACCTGGAGGAGATCAACGATACGTTGGCTCGAGGCGACACCTGGTCCGGGGAGTTGTTCAGCCGAAAGAAAAACGGCGAGATCTTTTGGATCCTGTCCAGCATTTCGCCCATCAAGGATGAGCAGGGACTCATCGTGAATTACCTGGCGGTGGAGGAGGTGATCACCAAACAAAAGAATTTTCAGGATACGTTGGAATTCCTGGTCCAGATGGCCAAATCCTACATCAACCTGCCGGTGGAAAACCTGGAAACGGAAATCAACAGGGCTCTGAAAGCCATGGGGGAGTATGTCCGGGCCGACCGAACCTACATCTTCACCTACGATTTTTCTAAGAACACCACCTCCAACACCTACGAATGGTGTGCGGAGGGAATCTCTCCGGAAATCGGGAACCTGCAGGATGTGCCCATGGAGTTCATTCCCCAATGGGTGGAAGAACACAAAAAGGGGAATGAGATGTACACCCCTGATGTGAAGGCACTTCCCGAGGGCAATCCCCTGCGTGAGATCCTGGAACCCCAGGGGATCCAGAGCCTGCTCACCCTGCCCATGATGCGGGAAGGGGAACTGATCGGATTCATGGGGTTCGATTCGGTCCGAAGCACCCATGTCTATTCGGCCAACGAGCGCTCCATTCTCACCGTTTTTGCTGAATTGTTGATGAATCTGCAGGAGCGGGTGAGTTCGGTGGACCAGCTTTCCAGGGCCAAGGAAACCGCCGTGGCGGCAAACCAGGCCAAATCGGAGTTTCTCGCCAACATGAGCCACGAGATCCGCACCCCCATGAACGCCATACTCGGATTCAGCGAAGCCTTGTTCCACAACCTGAAAAACGAGCACAACCGGCGCATGGTGCAGGCGGTTCTGAGCAGCGGAAACCTGCTGCTTTCCCTGCTCAACGACATTCTGGATCTCTCCAAGATCGAAGCCGGCAAACTGGAAATCCTGCTCCGTCCCATGGACCTCCGGTCGGTCCTTCGCGACATCCACATGTTGTATGCCGACAAAGCACAGTCGAAGAATTTGACCCTGATCAACGAAGTGGACCCGAACGTGCCCGACACCCTGTATCTTGACGAGGTCCGGATCAAACAGATCATCTTCAACCTGGTGGGGAATGCGGTGAAGTTTACGGCCCGGGGGTTTGTGAAAACCACGGTGGGATTCGAAGCCGGCGAGGGGGACCGGGGGCGGCTGACCATCGAGGTGCTGGATTCGGGAATCGGCGTGCCGGAGGAGCAGAAGCACCTGATCTTTGAAAGCTTCCGCCAGCAATCGGGCCAGTCGAGCCGGGAATACGAGGGCGTGGGACTGGGCCTGGCCATCAGCCGGCGCCTGGCGGAGAAAATGGGAGGCACCATCCGTCTGGATAGCACCGTGGGGGAAGGCTCCTCCTTCCGGCTGGTGCTTGAGGAGGTCCGGCAGGGGGAGCAGGTCCCTCTGGCGGGCCATTCCATTGAGCCGGGCAAGGATCTGTTGTTTCACAAGGGGTCGGTGCTGGTGGTCGATGACGTGGAGTCGAACATCGCTGCGTTCACCACCATGTTTCAGGGCCATTGCATCGTCATCGAAGGAGCCCGCAGCGGGGAGGAAGCCCTGGAAAAAATGGAAGTCTCCCTTCCCCAGGTTATTTTCCTGGACATCCGGATGCCGGGCATGGACGGGTATGAAGTGGTCCGCCGGATCAAAAGCCGGGACGACTGGAAGCACATCCCCGTCATTGCTCTGACGGCTTCCCTCGGACTCAGGAAGGATCCGGAAAAACAATCCCGGTTCGACGGCGTCCTTTACAAGCCGGTGAAAAAAAACGAATTGGTTTGTGAGCTGGCCAAGTACCTGCCCTTCGACACGGTGGAACCCCGGGTTCGTCCGAAAGGGTTGATGGAAGCCGTCCGGGAGGAAGCAGAGGAAATCGGGGAGGAGCTCCGGATCCGGATCAGCAAGGCCCTGCAGGGCGATCTTCTTACCCGGTGGGCCTCGGTGAAGGACACCCTGGACCTGATCGGCATCCGCACCTTTGCCGAGGAACTCAATCAAATGGCTCTCGAATCCGCACTCGGGGCCCTGGGACGCTATGCCCAGGGCATGATCGAGGACGTGGAAACCTTTGATCTCGAATCGCTGCAGGGGGAACTGCTGCGGTTCAAAGACGTGGTCGAATCCTACAAAACCCCAGCAACGTCATGAAGATGCAAAAGAAAGTAAACATCCTGGTCGTGGACGACAATCCGACGAACCTGAAACTTGTGGGGAACGTGTTGAAGGAGGTGGGGTACCGCCTCTCCCTCGCTTTGGACGGTCCCAACGCCATGAAAATTCTGGAGCAATACCCCATCGATCTCATCCTTCTGGACATCATGATGCCCGGGATCGACGGTTTCACGGTGTGCCAGCGGCTGAAGGAGTCCAAAGCTTTCCGGGACATTCCCATCATTTTCCTCACCGCCCGGGACGATCTGGACGACGTGGTGCGGGGCTTCGAGCTGGGGGGCGTGGATTACATCACCAAGCCCTTCCGGAAGGAGGAATTGCTGGTTCGGGTCAACAACCACGTGAAGCTGAAGCTGATGAGCGATTTCCTTGCCCAGGAGGTCAAGCGACACAAGGAAAACAGGAACCAGTACATGAACATGTTGCTGGAGTTTGGGAAATCACTGGAACGGAAGAAGGCATGAAAGAAATGAATTTTGAAGGAAGCCACGTGTTGGTGGTGGACGACAGCTTAAAAAATCTTCAACTGGCAGGCCAGATTCTTCATGAATACCGGTGCGGACTGAGTTTTGCCAAATCGGGGGAAGATGCCCTGAAGCAAATGGAGAAGGACAAGCCGGACCTGGTGCTGCTGGATGTGATGATGCCGGCCATGGACGGGTATGAGGTGTGCCGGCGCATGAAATCAGACGAGCGCTTCAACGGCATCCCCGTTATTTTCCTGACGGCACGGAATCAACCCGAGGATCTGGTCAAAGGATTCGAAGCCGGCGGGGTGGATTACATCATCAAACCCTTCCGGAGGGAGGAATTGCTGGTCCGGGTGCGGAATCATTTGCAACTCTCGGCCGCCAAGGAGAAAATCATGACCATGAACCGCAGCCGCGACAGGCTGTATTCGGTCATCGCCCACGACATCCGGTCGCCCCTCTCCGGGATCCTTCAGACCATCCAGACCCTGGCATCGGGACACATCTCCCCCCAGGAGGAAGATTTTCCCGATCTGCTGAAAGCCCTGGAAGACCGCACCGCCCAAACCATGAAGCTGCTGACGAACCTGCTCGAATGGACCCGGGTCGAGAGTTCAGAGACGGAGCTTTCCACCGAGGTCCTCTCCGTGGGCGAACTGGTGACACCGGCCCTGGTTCTTTACCTTGATGATGTGCGGAAAAAGAATATCTTTATGGAAGAGGACCTGGGACAGGACCACCGCGTACGGGGCGACGCCGACACCCTGGGCACGGTGTTCCGGAACCTGATCTCCAATGCGGTGAAATTCACTCCCGAGGGAGGGAAAATCCGAATCTGGTCGGAACGTCACGGATCCCGGATCCGGATCCATGTATCGGATTCGGGTGTGGGCATGCCGGAGAAAACCCTCAAAGCGATCTTTGATGAGAACAAGGTGATCACAACGCCCGGCACCCGGGAAGAAAAGGGAAGCGGACTGGGACTGGTCATCGTGAAGGATTTTGTGAAACGGAACGGGGGATCCCTGTCCGCATTCAGTTCACCGGACGAAGGGACCTGGATGGTGGTGGATCTGCCCACAGAATAATCGGAACATGTCGGAAAAAGAAGCCACCATAGTCATCATCGACGACGATCCGGTGTACCGCCGCCTGTCGCGTTCGATCCTGAGCGAACGGTTCAATGTATATGCGGTGGAGACCGGTGCGCTGGGGCTCATGATCCTCAAGAACGAGCCGGTGCAGTTTGTCATTCTGGATTATTTGCTTCCGGACACGGACGGACTGAAGACCCTGAAAACCATCAAGCGGGATTTTCCCGACACCGAGGTGATCATGATCAGCGATTCGGGGGATATGGACACGGTGATCGAAGCCCTCCGGGAGGGAGCGGCCGATTATTTCCGGAAACCATTTTCGGCCTCCGATCTGTGGATGTCCATCGAACGGACCCAGAAACTCTCGGAGCTCAAGAAGAACTTGTCCACCGAAAAGCAAAAGAACCGCCGCCTGAAAGAGGAGATCGAACGGGAACTGGGGGTGGACCTCATCGGGGAAGCCCCGGTCATGAAGACCATCCGGGACCAGATGGAGCTGGTTGCCCGGACCCCGGACACCTCGGTGCTGATCATCGGGGAAAGCGGAACGGGCAAGGAGCTGGTCGCCCGGGGAATCCACAACCTGAGCGCCCGGTCGGGCGAAGTGTTCCATGCGGTGAACATGTCGGCCATTCCGGAAAACCTGTTCGAGAGCGAATTGTTCGGTCACAAGAAAGGCAGTTTCACCGGCGCCATCGCCGACAAGATGGGGTGGTTTGAAAGCACCGACAAAGGCACCCTCTTTCTGGACGAAATCGGTGAAATGGACCTGTCCCTTCAGGTGAAGCTGCTCCGGGTGCTGGAGGATCGTCAGTTCAGCAAGGTGGGGGGGCAGAAGCAACAGAAATTCGACATCCGGATTGTGGCGGCCACCAACAAATCGGTGGAAGTGCTCAGCGGAGGCCAGGAGTTCCGGCTCGATCTCTTTCACCGGCTGAGCACCTTCATCATCCATCTGCCCCCGTTGCGGGAACGAAGCCAGGACATCCCCGGCCTCACCCGCTTTTTCCTGGAAAAAACAGCCCCCCGCATGGGAAAGCCGGTCCCCCGGATCGCTCCGGACGTGTTTTCCATGCTGGAGCGCTACCCCTTTCCCGGAAACATCCGGGAACTGCGCAACATGGTGGAACGGGCCGTCATCCTGTGCCCCGGCGACGAACTCAAAGCCGCTCATTTCCAGATCATGCCCACCCAGATGAAACAGGAGGCCCTTTCGCCCGGGTTCGACCTTCGGGAGCTTGAAAAGCAAACCATCCAACGGGCCCTGGAGGCCACCCAGTACAACAAAGCGGAAGCCGCCCGGCTTCTGAACCTGGAATGGAACGCCCTCTACCGGCGCATCCAGAAATACGGCATCGATTTGCCCGAGGACTGATTCCCCTCCGCGCCCCCAAAGGCTTCCTTTTCGAGGCAAAATGCTCGAAAACGAAGATTTCATTCCGTGCCGGAAAATTCCAAATGACATATTGACAAGCGTTTACAAAACATGGCCTGTGGTTTGCCAATGCGCAGGCATATGTTTTTAATCGAACCCATGAAAAAAATAAGAAAATGGATGCTCCTGGGAATCCTCCCGGGGCTGGTGCAGGTTTCCTGCCTGAAGCGTGACTACGATGAGTTGATGAACCTGCCAAATGGTCCGGAGGTGGAAGAGTCCTATGTGGGATTTGACTTCCGGACCATCACCCGGGCCGAAATCCGGGTGTCGGTGACGGATCCTGCGGGAACCCCCGTGCACGGCGCGTATCTGGAAATCTTTGGAAGCAATCCACTCGATGGGCTGGGCCAGCTGCGGACCGACAGCCGGGAGTCGTTGCTGGCCCGGGGAATCACCGGAGAAACGGGGATTTTTGCCACCACCGTAGCCCCTCCGTCCTATACGGACAGCATCTTTGTGCTGTCCCATTTTCCGGGCATGGATCCCCTCCAGGCAGCCGCTCTGGATTCGGAGGACATCCGGTTGGATTTCGGGGGCCGGACCCGGCCTCTGGTCAACACCCTCAAGGGACTGACCAAGTCCGCAACGGCCGTCGCCCCCCAGCAGGTCAACGGGTTCTACGTTCTGGGTACCTGGAACGGCAACGGGGTTCCCGACTACCTGGAAGCCGCCGGTGATGTCATTTCGGCTGCTTTTCTGGACGATGTCAATGCCTCTCTTCCCGAATACATCAATTTGCCCGTGTCCCATCCTCAGTACCTGGCCAGCAGCACAGACGCCAGCCTGGTGTTGAAGGAGGATGCCGAAGTGTGGATCACCTTTGTGCACGAAGGGGCCGGGTGGACCAACGCCCTGGGGTATTATACCTATCCCACCACCGCCGCTCCGCAATCCATTGCCGATCTGACCGACCGCACCGTGGTGTTCCCCAATGTGTCCACCGGGAGCGGATTGTTGCAGTCCGGAGACAAAGTTCAGCTTCAGTACCTCGATCCGGCCACCGGGGAATACTCCCCCATTTTTCCGGCCGGTCATTCCATCGGATGGTTCCTGGCCGCCCAGGGATGGAAAGCGGGTCAGCCCACCGGAGGGGTGTACATCCACTATTCCGACCCGGTCCTGAACCAGGAGCCGGATCCCAGCCTGAAAAAGCACAATGTGTTGCTCTACGATGAGCTCCGGGAACTTCTGTTGATCGGTTTTGAGGATGTGCGGAGGGACCAGGGTGCCGACCAGGATTTCAACGATGCCATTTTCTATGTGTCGGCCAACCCGGTCACCGCCGTGGAAAGCCGGATCTATCAGCCCCTCGATACCCCAACCGACACCGACAACGACGGGGTCAGTGATGTATTCGATGAGTTTCCCCTGGATCCCACCCGCTCCTTCAGCAGTTATTACCCCTCGGAGAACGGGTTCGGGACCCTGGTGTACGAGGACCTCTGGCCCTACAAGGGGGATTATGACTTCAACGACCTGGTGCTGGATTACAACTTCAGCTATGCCCTGGATGCGTTGAACCGGGTGGAAGCCATCCAGGCCCGGTTTGTGGTGCGGGCCATCGGTGCGTCCTACCACAATGCCTTCGGCCTGGTGCTCCGGACTCCCTCGTCCAACATTGTTTCGGTGGAAGGACAGCGGATTTCAAGGGAGTACCTGGATCTGGCAGCCAACGGCGCGGAAAACGGACAAAGCGAAGCCGTCATTTTTGTTTTCGACGATGCCTTCAACGCCCTGCCCTATCCGGGAACCGGGATCGGTGTCAATGTGTCGGATGCGGCTCCCTATGTGACACCGGACACCCTGCAACTTCTGATCAACCTGAACACCTCCGTGGCCTATTCCGACCTGGGCCTGCCGCCCTACAATCCATTCATCGTCGTGGACCGGAACCGGGGCGTGGAAGTGCACCTTCCCGGGTCGGCACCCACCGATCTGGCCAATGTGGGTTTGTTCGGAACGGGCGACGACGACACCAACCCCAATGCCGGATCCTACTACATGTCGGATACCTACCTGCCCTGGGCCATCAACCTTCCTGAGAGCTTTGTCTATGCAAAGGAAAAGCTGGACGTTCGAACCGGACACCTGCAATTCAACACCTGGGCGGTGAGCCGTGGATTCAACGCCATGGACTGGTACCGCGACCAACCCGGATACCGGGATGTGAACAAATTGTACAACCATTGAATCAGAGAAACCGAAACCTCATGAAAGCACGTGTTCTCCTTGTGGATGACAAGCCCGAATTCAGAAAGCTGACCCGGATGGTCCTGAGCCGGGATTACGATGTGGAATCCGTAGAAAACGGGTTGGAGGCCTTGTCCCTCCTTCAGACCGGCTACCTGCCCGATGTGATCATCAGCGACCTGCTCATGCCCGCCCTGGACGGGGTGGGGTTCATCAAGCAGGTGAAATCGAGCGGGGCCTTCCAGAAAATCCCGGTCATCGTTTTATCGAGCCTGGACAAAAGCGCCGAGCGGGTCAAACTGTTTCAGCTCGGCGCCAACGATTTCATCATCAAACCGTTCAATCCCGAGGAATTGCTGCTCCGGGTGCAACTGCAACTGAAGCGCTCGGCATGACGGGAGCGACGGTCTTCTTACAAAAACAAAAATGACATACAACGCCTATTATCTGGGTCACGACGCGACCCTGGCAGCCCGACTTCGTAGCAATCCCTTTGGATTTTTGTTTCCGGAGGACTCCGGAATTCTGGGGCTGGTCAAGCAACTCTCCTCCCTCGACCTCATCCTGATCGACGAGCAGGTGGAGGACCCCTTTCAGCCCTTCCTCAAATTCATTCTGGAACAGCGGGTGCGTCCCGCCACCGGGGTGGTGGTGGTATCGGCCACGGGGAAAGATGCACAGGAATACCTGAACCTGGGAGCCCTGGACGTGGTGAATCCGGACTTCAACCTCCGGAATTTGAGATCGCGTCTTGGCTTTTTCCAGGCCTGCATGGACCACCTGAACCACGAGCAAAAGGATGCCCCCTTCGCTTACAAACTTCCCCGTTGGAAGCGGACCTTCGATGTGGTCTTCGCCTCCCTCGCCCTGTTGGCTCTGTCCCCGGTCTTTCTGGTCATCGCCGGTCTCATCCGCCTCGAGTCAAAGGGTCCCGCCTTTTACGCCGCTCCCCGGGTGGGATCGGGGTACAAGGTCTTCGGGTTCCTCAAATTCAGGTCGATGTATGTGAATGCCGACCAGAAGCTGGACCAATTGCGGGCCATGAATCAGTACGGGAATGCGGAGGAAACCCCCGTCGCGGGGTGCAAGGGAGAGGAGTCGGGTCCCGCCCTGATTCAGGATGAAGGATACACCTGCGAGGACCGCCACCTGTCGGAGAAACGACGCAAGCAGGAGAACAGCTTCGTGAAATACGTGAACGACCCGCGGATCACCCGGGTGGGGCGCTTTCTGCGCAACACCAGCATCGACGAGCTGCCTCAGCTGGTCAACGTGCTTCGGGGCGACATGTCGGTGGTGGGAAACCGCCCCCTTCCCCTCTATGAGGCCGAGCTGCTTACTTCCGATGTGTGGGCGGGCCGCTTTCTGGCCCCGGCCGGACTGACGGGACTCTGGCAGGTGACCAAGCGAGGAGGAAGCCAGAAGATGTCCTCCGACGAGCGGAAGCAACTCGATCTGGACTATGCGGCCCGTTTCAATTTCTGGTACGATCTGGGGATCGTGGTCCGGACGTTGCCGGCCATGCTCCAGCATGAAAACGTGTGAGGACAGCCATGAGAACCGCCCGCTTGTATCTGATTCTGCCGGTCGTGCTGTGGCTGCTCCTTCCCGGCAGGGGAACGGCTCAAACCGTGAATGCACAACCGGGTGCAACCCCAGAAGAAGGGAGGAGTCAGCTCGTGCTTCCGGATCTGAATGTCCTGTTGGATTCGGCCCTGGCCCATTCCCCGTTGTTGAAAGCCAATCGCCTCGAACAGGAGCAAATCCGGGAAGAGCTGATCAAAATCCGGAAGAACTGGATCGAATATCTTTACCTGGAGGGAAGTGGCAGGTACGGAAGATTCAACCTTTTGACCCTGAGTGAATCCACGGCGGTTCAGAGCACGCCCTACGGATTGCTTTCCTCCAATGAGCAGGGAAGCTACTACGGAGGCGTCAGCCTGAAAATTCCCTTGTCGGCTGTCTCTCAGAAACAGAACGACCGGAACATTGCCCGGCTCGACCTGGAGCGGGCGGGTTTGCAGGGGGAGCAACTGGCCCTCGACATCCGGCAGGTGATCATTTCGGAGTATTATGTCCTGAAGAGCCTGAAGGAAAAGACCGGCATCAACCTGGAGGTTCTCCAAACCATCGAGATCAATTATCTGAAAGCCCAGCGCGACTTGGAAAACAACCGCATCGATTATGCGGAGTTCTCCCGGATTGCCGAATCGTGGGGCAAAAGCAAGAACGAATACAGCCAGTCGGTCCATGACTTTCATGCCCAGTATCGCATTCTGGAAAATCTGGCCGGCCTATCCCGAAAATCTTTTTAAGCCATGGATGTGTACAAATATCTCAAGCTGTTGTGGAGCAAGATCCGGATCCTGGTGTTGCTGCCGATGGGTCTGGGTGCCCTGGCATATGGGCTGACCCGGAACCTGCCCCGGATCTATTCGACGGAAGCCACCATTTACACCGGCATCACTTCCGGGACTTCCATTCTCGACATGCAGAATGCACGGGTCGACTACTTTGCCACCCAGAATGCCTACAACAATGTGCTGGCCATCCTGAAATCCCAGAGCGTGCTCCAGGAAACCGCCTTGCGCCTCTTCACCCTCCACCTGATGAGTCCGCAGCCCGATCCCCTGGTTCTGTCCGAGGCGTCTTTCCTCAAGCTGGAGGAAACCGTGCCGGACGAAGTGCGGTCGCTCGTGGTTCCGGGCGACTTTCAGGCCACCTACGGAAACATCCAGGGCTTTCTTGCCCAGGACAAATCCAACTTTATTTACGGGCTGCTTCATTACAATGATCCGCATTACAGCATCAAAGCCCTGTCGGCCATGGAATCGGCCATGGTGCAGGGGAGCGATCTGGTCCGGATCTCCTTCAAATCCGATGATCCGGTTGTCAGTTACCAGACGGTCAGGATCCTTTGCGAGGTGTTTATCGATCGATACAATGATCTGAAGAAGAGTCAATCCCATTCCGTGGTCGCCTATTTCGAGCAGCAGCTCGATCTGGCAAGCGGCCAGCTGAAGGAAGCCGAAAACAAACTTCTGCAGTTCAACACGGAGAACGACATCATCAATTATTACGAGCAAACAAAACATGTTTCCTCCCAGCAGGAGAAGATCGACGTCAAGTTGCAGGACATCCGGCTGGAGGTGGATGCGGCCATTTCGGTGCTGGCCCGCATCGAGACCGAAATCGAAAACAACACGAATGTCAACCTTCGGAACAATCACATCGTTTCGATCCGGGAGGAATTGATCCGCGTCAATGACCGGATCGCCATTCAGAGCATGGGTGCCGATGAGGGGACGGAACCGGTGCAATCTCCCCTTGGCGAGCAAAGGACGGTTTTGGAAACCCGGTTGAGGAATGCCCTGGATTCCCTCCATGTGTTTTCCAACAAAAGCGAAGGAGTGGATCCGGAGATCATCTTCGGGGAATGGTTGGAAGCCGTCAAGGAATACGAAAGCACCCGGGCCATGTTGCGGGCCATGGAGGCCCACAAGGCCGTTTTCATGGAACAGTACAAAACCTATGCGCCGCTGGGTGCTTCCCTGAAGGGAATTGAGCGGGAGATCGACGTCCTGGAACAGGAATACCTGGAAATTCTTCATCAGCTGGGTCTCGCCCGGCTCAAGGAGCAGAACAGCGAGATGGCCAGCGATATGGAAATCCTGGACCAACCCGGACTCCCCATCAATCCGCTTCCGTCCAAGCGCAAAATGATCATCATGGTCCTCAGTGTTTTCGGTCTTGTTTTCTATGTCACCGGACTCTTCCTTCTGGAAATGCTCGACAAACGGGTCCGTACCCCGGAGCGACTCGAAAAACTCAGCGGACTCCGGGTGCTGTCCGCCTTTGCAGACGAGGCCGACAAGCGGGTGAATCATCGCAGGCTGCGGGAAAAAGGGGGGATGCTTCTGGAGGAACGGGTGCAACGTTTGCGGAAAGATCCGAACGGAACGGGCTCCAGGATTCACCTGTTCAGTCTCTGGGAGGACGAGGGAATTTCCCGGGTCGGGGAGGAAGTGGCTGCATTGGGGCTTTCCCCGGTGACCCTGCCTCCCCTTTCAGAGGGGATCCGGAACCCGGAGGAATTTCAACAGGCAGATCTTCATTTTCTGGTTGTGGATGCGAGCCGGATCTGGACCCGTGCCGATCAGCGCTATCTGGACGGACTGCGGGAGAAGTTGAACCGGGATCCCGACGTCATCCTGACCCGCGCCCATCCCGACGATCTGGAGGATTTCTATGGGGAGATCCCCCGGCATCGCAGCAAGCTGCGGGTGTTCCTGAAAAAAACCATCCTGAAACGCTTCCTCTGATGATCCCTTTCATCCGTGCCTATCTGAAAGGTTCCCGGAACCTGCACTCCCTGGGAGGCTACCTGGCCTCTGCGGTCTTCGGACTGCTGCTTTTTCTGGTGATGGTCCGTTCGCTATCCCCGGAGATGTATGGAAACTGGGTCATCTTCATTACGGTCGCCTCCCTGTTCGACATGTTCCGTCTGGGGTTGACCGGAACGGGGGTCATCCGGCAGATCTCCATCACCGAGGGTCTGCAAAGAGACCGGTTCATCGGTGCCGGTTACCGCCTGGGCATTTATACCACTCTGGGCCTGGGACTTATGCTCCTGCTTTTGTTCCTGGTCCTTCATTCCAGGGGCGTGGTCAACCCCTACATGCGGGTGTGGGCCTTTTATCCGCTTCTGTCGGTTCTCAACCTGCCCTACCTGCAGGCCATCAATTACAACCAGGGGATCCAGAACTTCAAACGGATCCTGGCAATCCGACTGCTTCAGGGTGGACTTGCCTTCGGGTTGGTGGCTGCTGCTCTGATCTTCCTGGAGGCCGGCCTGACGGGGATCCTTTTGATGTATGTCCTGGCTGCCGCGATCACCTCGCTGGTGGTCATGGGACTAAGGTGGGACGGTCACCGCCACCTGAAACACCGCCACAGGGAAAGCCTGCAGGCACTCCTGAACTTTGGAAAATACTCGACCCTGGGAAGCATCGGAAGCAATTTGCTGCGCAGCAGCGACACGGTCATTCTGAGCCTGAATGCCGCCATGGGACCGGAGGCCATTGCCCTGTTCGCCATCCCGCTGAAATTCGTTGAATTGGTGGAGGTGCCCCTGCGCAGCTTCTCTTCCACGGCGCTGCCCAAGTTATCCATTGCGCTGAAGTCGGGCCCGGAGGCATTCAACCGGGAATTGCACGGGTACATCTCTTTCACGATGTTGTTGCTGCTGCCGGTGCTGGGGGGCGGAATCCTGTTTTCTGGAACCCTGCTTCAATTCCTCGGCGGAGAGGCCTATGCGGGCGATCTTCCCTTGCAGAAGCAATTGCTGTTTCTCATTTTTGTGTATGTCGCCGTTCTGCCGGTGGACCGCTACACGGGCATGGCCCTGTTCGCTCTGAACCGTCCCGACCTGAACCTGAAAAAGATCGGGATCATGCTGGGGGCCAATGTGCTCCTGGACATCCTGGCCGTCTTCGTGTTTCAGTCGCTCTTTCTCGTTGCGCTGGCCACGGTTTTGTTCACCCTGCTCGGGGTGCACATGGGGAACCTCTATTTGCACCGGATGACCGGATTTCGTGCCCGTTCCATTCCCTGGGAAATCGTACATTACAGCCTGAAAGCCAAAGAAAGACTGATCGTGCTAATGAAATGAGTCCCCGCGAGACAGGCCGACACAGACAGCGCATCCTGCTGGGAGCCCTCTTCGGATTGAGTTTGACCGCTGCCTTTTTTTTTCTGATCCGGGGCAACCTGGTCCCCGGATTGCTTGCCCTTTTGTTTCCCTTCGTCCTGCTGTATGTGGTGTATCTTTTCCTCCGGCCCCAGGCGGGATTGGTGAGCATTCTTGCAGTGAATTACTTTGCCATCGGTCTGGCGCGGTATGTGCCGGGACCTCTGGGGCTTGCCCTGGACGGAGTGCTCGTACTCACCTGGCTTTCTCTGGTATTCAGTCAGTTCAACCGAAAGGTGCCCTGGCAAAACGCCGCCCGGATGATGACGCTGCTGGCCGTTGTGTGGTTTGCCTACACCCTGTTCCAATTGTTCAATCCGGAGTCGGTGAGCCGGCTCGCCTGGTTCTATGCCATGCGGGGGGTGTCGCTGTACATGGTGCTGTCCATTCCCCTGGTGTTTTTGCTCTACAACGAGCCCCGGCATCTGGCGGTGTTTCTCCGGCTCCTGGCCTGGTTTACCCTGGCCGCGGTGGCAAAGGGCCTGATGCAGAAATTTGTGGGTCCGGATCCCTGGGAGGACCGTTGGCTGGACATGGGCGGGGGTGTGACCCACCGGTTGCCGGGCGGACTGCGGATTTTTTCCTTTTTCGCCGATTCGGCCACCTATGGCGGATCCATGGGGTTTTCCGGGGTGGTGTTCACGATTCTTTCCCTGCATGAATCGAACCGGCGACAAAAGTTCTTCTATGCCGGTGTGGCGGGGGCGGCTTTTTTCGCCCTTCTCATTTCCGGAACGCGGGGTGCTCTGGCCGTGCCTGCAGCCGGTTTTTCCATGTATCTTCTGCTGAGCCGGCGCTTCCGGCTCTTGCTGGTGGGAGGCACCCTCATGGTCTCCGTGTATTCGGTGCTGAAGTACACCGACATCGGAGGCAGCGTGTATGAAATCCGCCGGATCCGGACCGCCCTGGATCCAAACAACCCATCGTTGCTGGTTCGGAAAGAAAATCGGTTGCTGTTCAAAGCCTATCTGGCCGATCGCCCCTTCGGGGGTGGGATCGGTTCGGCCGGGAATTGGGGTTTGCGCTTCTCCCCGGGAACGTTTCTGGCGGAAACCCCGCCGGACGGATGGTACATTCAGGTCTGGGCCGAGCAGGGAATCGTCGGACTGAGCCTGTACATGGCCCTCTTGTTGCTGATCCTGGGGAAAGCCTCCTACCTTGGACTGTTCGTCCTGAAAACCAACTTTGGCAGGGCCAGGGCCCTGGCCTTCAGCTCGGGCATGTTCGGGGTGATGGCGGCGTCTTACAGCAGCAGCGCCCTGGGCCAGATGCCCAATGTGATCCTGATCTATATGGGCATGGCCTTCGTGTCCCTTTTGCCCGATTGGGAAAGGGACAAGCGGGTGAGCGACTGACGCAGGTTCCGGGCGATTTGTTGTCCCATGATCCCGGCCAGTGTGCGGAGCAGCACCAGGGTTTCCTGCCATTTCGAGGTTTGGGGAAAGAAGGTCCGCGTCATTTCTTCGGTCCAGGCTTCCCGGAAATAACGCACATAGGCCGGATTGTCCGGGTTCACCTCAAAATCAATGGTTTCGTCCCACTGGTACCGGACGGTCATCATGTCGGGGCGTGTGGCGGTGAGAATCTTGTAGGCCAGGGAGGTCTTCTGCAACCAGGTCAGAAACAGAAATCCGAAGTCGAGGCCCGTGGAGAACCAGAATTTCTCCTTCTCAATCAGGATCAATTTCCCTTCCAGTTCGAGGACAAGCCATTTGTGGGATTTCTTGGGAAAGAGATACTCCCCCACCAGGGAGGGGGTTTCGAGGTACCCCCGTTGGGCAACCCGCATTTGCTCCCGCAGGAAGGCTTCCGGATCTTCCACATGCTCCAGGACCTGATTGCAGATGACAAAATCGAAGGATTTGTCCTCAAAGGGAAGGTTTTCCCCGTCGGCCTGAAGAAAGGTCTGGTGACCGTAGACCTTGATGTCGCTCTTCCGGTGGTAATTGGAATCGATGTATTTGTCCACCACCACATTGGATCGGGGATGGGGGTCGTGTCCGCCGCCCACCTCCAGGACCCGGTCCTTTTTTCCGATGGGGAGATCGTAGCGATTCTTTGGATTTCTTTGTTTCATTCTGTGTCTTTTCTGTTTGGTTTTGGCCGAATCCCTGGCAATTCCCGTGCCTGGATTTCTATGATTCACAAAATGAGAACCATAGCAATTTTCCTTTTACCGGGTCTTCGATTTCGGTGCACAGGGGCGAAGACAACTCTTCGTTTGTGAAGAGCCGCGGAGCGGTTTCCCTCTCTTTGGAAGTGAAGAAAATTATCCCCCGACCTTCGGTAACGAAGACACAACCCGGGGTTTGGAGGGAAGTTCAAAGGGTTTTGTTTCACATTATCAGATGATTGCCATTCCTGGCACGTGAATTGGTTCTCCCGGGACGAAATCATTGAAGATCGAAACTCGAAAAAACCACAACATGAAAATTACCATTGTAGGGACGGGATATGTGGGTCTGGTGACCGGGGCCTGCCTTTCCGAGGCAGGAGCCCAGGTGTGCTGCGTCGACTCGGACCATGGAAAAATTGGACAGCTGCAGAAAGGGGAGATCCCCATTTATGAGCCGGGGCTGACGGAAATGGTGCAACGCAACCATGCCAAAGGGAGGTTGGAGTTTGTCACCGCGTTGGCAAAAGGGATCGAAGACAGCGAGGTGGTTTTCGTTGCCGTGGGAACCCCGCCCGATGAAAATGGGAGTGCCGATCTCCGTCATGTTCTGGGGGTGGCCCGGGAAATCGGCCAGAGCATGAACCACTATACGGTGGTGGTCACCAAAAGCACCGTGCCCGTGGGGACCTCAGAAAAAGTACGGGCCGCGGTCCGCAACGAATTGGAGAAGAGGGGTCTTTCCCTGGATTTCGATGTGGCATCCAATCCCGAATTTCTCAAGGAGGGAAACGCCATCGAGGACTTCATGAAGCCCGACCGGATCGTGGTCGGCGTGGATTCGGACCGGGTGCGGAAAATCATGGAGCAGTTGTACAAGCCGTTTGTTCTGAACAACCATCCCATCTATTTCATGGACATCCTCTCCGCCGAGATGACCAAATATGCCTCCAACGCCATGCTGGCCACCAAGATCAGTTTCATCAACGATGTGGCCAACCTGTGTGAGCTGGTGGGGGCCGACATCGACGCGGTCCGTCAGGGCATCACCTCCGACAGCCGGATTGGGAAGAAATTCCTGTATCCGGGGGCGGGATACGGTGGATCCTGTTTCCCAAAGGATGTAAAGGCCCTGATCCGCACGGGGGAGGAACATGGGTATTCCCTTCGGTTGTTGAAAGCCGTGGAGGATGTCAACCAGAGTCAAAAACAGGTCCTGTATGCCAAAATGCTTGCTCATTTCCGTGGCGACCTCCAGGACAAAACCATTGCCCTGTGGGGGCTGTCGTTCAAGCCAGGCACCGACGACATGCGGGAAGCGCCTTCCATCGCCCTGATCGAGCGGCTGCTGGAAAGCGGCGCCAGGGTGCGGGCCTATGATCCGGCCGCCGGCAAGGAAGCCTTCCGCCTGTTCGGGACGGCCATCGAGGTGGTGCAGGATCCCTACGAAGCCGTTATTGGTGCCAACGCCCTGGTGGTGTTGACGGAATGGAACGAATTCCGGCTGCCCAATTTCAAGGTGCTGTCCAAGCTCATGACCGACCGGATTCTTTTCGACGGTCGAAACATTTATTCACCCGAAGAGGTGGCCGGGCACGATTACCACTATGTGGGGATCGGCCGGAAAGCCGCCGTGTAAGCGAAGCAGTCATGGTATCCATCATTACGGTCAATTACAGGCAATCCGCGGTAACCAATGCATTGCTTCGTTCATTGAAACAGGTCAAGGGGGAAAATTTCGAAACCATCGTCGTGGACAATTCCGGCACCGACGACTACCTGAATCTGGACATCGACTGGGTCAACACCTACCTGGTGATCAGTCCGGTCAACCGGGGATTTGCCGCAGCCAACAACCTGGGACTGAAACATGCAAAGGGAGAATACATCCTCTTTCTCAACAACGACACGGTGGTCTCCTTTGATTTTCTCCGGAAGCTGACCGACACCTTCCGGATTGCCCCCAACATCGGGGCGGTGAGTCCCAAAATCCTCTATTTCGACCAACCCACTCTCCTGCAATACACCGGGTACGGCCCCATGCATCCCATCACCCTTCGCATGAAGGGACGGGGTTTCCGGGTTCGGGACGAGGGACAGTTCGAAACCTGTGAACGAACCCACTTTGCCCATGGCTGTGCCATGATGGTCAAACGATCGGTGATCGATCAAGTGGGCATGATGCCGGAGGAATACTTTCTCTATTATGAGGAACATGCATGGAGTCTGGCCATCCAGCGTGCCGGCTATGCCATCTATTACCAGCCCAAAGCCCTGGTTTATCACCGCGAGTCGGTGTCGGTTCAAAAGGACTCCCCCATGAAAACCTACTACCTGACCCGGAACCGGATCTTGTTGATGCGGAATAATCTTTTCCGGTGATCCGTCAAATCCTTCCTCTCCTGTACCTTTCCCTTGTTTCCGTTCCTGTGAACCTGGTCCGCTACCTGAGACGGGGCGACCGGGAGCATCTGCGAGCTTATGCGAACGGACTCGCATGGCATTTGTTCCTCGCGGAACGCCCTGTTTCATTCCAAATCCTGATCCGATGACAACGTTTGCAGCCATGTTCCTTTTATGCATTCATTTTGCGATGGCTCTCTATGTCGGAGGGTCGGGCATGTATTTCCTTTTCTTCGCTCTTCTCGCCCGGAGAAAGTCCCGGGATGTCCGGCATTTTTCAATGAAAATGAAGCAGGTGGCCCTATTGATTCCCGCCTATCGGGAGGATGGGGTGATTGTGGAATCGGCAAGGAAAGCCAGGGACCATCACTCCCTCCTCGGTTCTACCGAAGTGCATGTGATTGCCGATACACTTCTGTCTTCCACGGTGGATCAGTTGCATGATCTTGGGGTCCATGTGCATGAGGTTGCCTTTGAAAAAAGCACCAAAGCCAAGGCCCTGAACAAGGCCCTGGAAGGAATGAGCCGGGAGAACGATTATGTTCTCGTTCTGGACGCGGACAATGTGCTGGGACGGGGGGCTCTGGATGAAATGCTTTCGGTGGCCCTCGGGGGGTATGCCGTGGTACAGGGTCACCGGACGGCAAAGAATGCCGACACAGCCATGGCCGTTCTCGATGGTATCAGCGAAGAGATCAACAACACCATTTTCCGCAGGGGTCACCGGGGGGCCGGGTTGTCCGCTTCCCTCATCGGTTCGGGGTTTCTCTGTGAGTTTGCACTGTTCCGGAGGCTCATGGGAGAGATTCATGCGGTGGGCGGATTCGACAAGGAATTGGAGATCCGGCTCATTTCGGGAGGGAACACCATCGGCTATGCGCCGGATGCGAACGTCCTGGATGAAAAGGTACAGGATGTGGCCACTTTCCAGAACCAGCGGAGGCGTTGGATTTCCGCGCAGTTTGTGTACCTGGGAAGGTATTTTTGGCCGGCATTGCGGGCCCTGGTCAGGGAGGGGAACCTCGATCTGGCCGACAAGGTGCTTCAGTTTTTGTTGCCGCCCCGGATCCTGGCATTGGGGGTTCCTTTCGGGCTGACCCTTTTCACCGGTCTGCTTGCGTTCCCCGGATGGATTCCCTGGTCGGTGCCGGTCACCTGGACGGCCCTCCTGTTGCTGATGGTCGTTTCGGTGGGGGCCTCCATACCCAGGCATCTGTTCAACAAACAAATGTGGAAGGCCCTGGGTCTGCTTCCGCGGGGTTTTTTCACCATGCTCCGGGCACTGATGCAAGTCCGTGGCGCAAACCAATCCTTCATTCATACACCTCACGGGAGTGTCCGTTGAAAGACAAAATCAAAAGAATTATGAAGAACAAAGTCAAAATCATTCATGCCATTCGCCAGGGCAAAATCGGCGGCGGAGAGTCCCATGTTCTGGAATTGGTCAGCCACCTGGATCCGGAGCGTTTCGAATCCATCGTTCTGTCCTTTACCACGGGACCCATGGTGGAGGAATTGGAACGGAGAGGCATCCGCACCCAGGTGTTTGAGACGGAAACTCCCTTCGACATCAAGGTCTGGAGACAAGTGGCCGCCTTTCTTCGGAGGGAGAAACCCCAGATGGTGCATGCCCATGGAACCCGGGCCATGTCCAACCTGGTCTTTCCCGCCCGCTGGGCGAACATACCCCTCGTGTACACAGTTCATGGATGGTCCTTTCACAACGACCAGTCCGCCCTGGTCCGGAAGATCCGGGTGGCCAGTGAGCGCTTTCTGACCCGTCGTGCGGTCCAGACCATCTGCGTGTCGGCCAGCAACCAGGAGGAAGGAATCCGGCGATTCAACCTACAGAATTCCCGGGTCATTCACAATGCGATCGATCTGGAGAAGTTTGATTACCGGAGGCAGTTTCCGGACCTTCGCCCGAGCCTGGGGATTTCCCAGGGAAAAACCGTGGTGGGATTCATCGCCCGGGTCACCGAGCAGAAAGATCCTTTCACCCTGATCCGGGCCATGAAGCGGGTGCGGGACGAAACCCGCGACGTGGTGCTGCTGATGGTGGGAGACGGGAACCTGCGGGAAAAAACGATTCAGCTGGCAAGAGACCTCGGCATCACCGACCAGGTGGTCTTTCAGGGCTTCCGTACGGATGTGCCACAGGTCCTTTCCGCCATCGACATCTATTGCCTGCCTTCCTTGTGGGAAGGATTCCCCATCGGCATCCTGGAGGCCATGGCCATGGAAATCCCGGTGATTGCATCGTCCATCGATGCCAACCGTGAAATGGTGGAAGACGGCATTCTGGGTTTGCTGGTAAATCAAGGCGAGGAGAAAAAGCTGGCGGAGGCCATTTTGCTTCTCCATCGCGACAGGCGGCTCCGGGCGTCCCTGGCGCAGGCCGCCCGGAAGCTGGTGTGTCAGAGACACGGGATCGAAGACCTGGTTCTCTCTGTGGAGGATGTGTACCGGGAGCTGCTGCGTGAACGAACCAACCCCGCCGCGGCTCCAGAATCCATGGCCTATGCCGCAGAGGCAGGATAGAACGCCTCCTTCTTCAACCAGGCGGCATAGGCTGCCAGATCCATTTCGGGCACACCCAGGACCTGGTAGGTCCCGTGGTCTTTGGCCAGGAATTCTTCGGGCACCTGGCTGAAATAATCGGCCATGTGTTTGACGAATTTCATGTCGCTGCTGAACCAGGACAGGGCCCCCAGCATCCAGTTGGGCAACACATTCACCTTGGCTTCCGGGTCGAAGGCCGCCAGGAAGGTCTCCGCGGCTTCTTTGTGGCGGTGGGGCTGCACTCCCTGAACGGGGAATTCGCGGTGCATCGCGTCCGGTTGTCGATGGCCCGGGCCAGGTGGCGGCTGTAATCGTAGCAATTGGTGAAATGGATGGGAAATTGGGTGCTGCCGATGACCGAGTAGGCGCCTTTCCGGCGGTACAAAACGAAATTGTCCAAAAAGCTGGTGCAATGCAGGAAGGTGTATGGGATGCCCGAATCCTTGATGAGGCGGTGGCCCTGTTTGCGGATGAGGTTGGGTACAAAGGAAAAATCGCCCGTGGGAGCGACGTTGTCGAAGGCTCCAAGTCCCGAAATGCAAAGGATCTGCCGGATGGCGGTGGGGTCGATGGCCTCCAGGATGTTGGCCACCCCTTCGCGTTCCTCATAGAAGGGAAGGGTGCGGTCGACGGTGTTGGTGGACAGGTTGAGGTAGACGTGGGTGCTGCCTGCCAGGGCAGGTCTCAATTCCCCGACCCGTTGGAGGTTGGCCCGATAAATCTCCACCCCGGAAAGGCCGGCGAAGAGCTTCTCCGCTTTTTCCGGGTTGCGGACGATGGCCTTGACGGGGTAGCCCATCAAGGCCAGGTGTTTGACGACGGGCGCCCCGAGGTTCCCGGTGGCTCCGATGACGGTGAGGGTTGGTTTGCTGCTCATGATGTGTTTTTTTATTGATGCATCAAAAGTAGGGGAGAGCAGCGGCCCCATCCCTTGACAAAAATCAAAATCGATTCATTTCTTTCTCCGGATCCGGCTCAGGGTGGCGTTGTCGACCCCGATGAAGGAGGCGATGTGTCCCAGGTTGGCCCGTTGCAGGATGTGGGGATGTTCCCTGCAGAACCGATCGTACCGCTCCGTGGCGGAAAGGAGCTGAAACTGGCGGGTCCGCTCGAGAACCTCCAGGTTTTTCTTGTCGGAAAAGTCCTTGCAGATCTGGCTCCAAACCGGCAGCTCCCGGTACAGCTCCTGCTGGTTCTCGAAAGTGATCACCCGAAGTTCGCAGTCTTCCAGGGCTTTGATGTTTTCTCCGGAAGGCACCTGGTTGTTGAAGCTGTCGAAGGAAATGATCAGCGATCCTTCGGGGTAGAATTCCTGGGTGATCTCGTTGGCCTGGTCGTCGTAAATGTAGGCACGAAGCAGCCCGCTGACCACATAGCCCAGGTAGCGGCAAACGGCACCTTCCTTCAGAAAAAATTCATTGGCCTTGAGATGGAGCGGTTCGTATTTGCCCAACGTCCGTTGCATGTCCTCCGGCGTGAGCCGGTATCGGTCGAGGAAACCCGGGTCGATTTGCATGGGATCCAAGGTACGAAGAAAATGGACCCGCCTCAAGGACCGGGGTGGGCCCAACCGTGGATTGGTGTATTTTTGCTTTTTATTTCCTCCCTTTCCAACCATTTGGAAGGAAACCCTCACTCTTAGGATGAAGATGGCAGACAACCGTGTGGACCGGACCCTGGACGACGAGACCCTCGTCCGGGGATGTGTGAGGAACGATCGCCGGATTCAGCGCGCTCTTTTCGAACAGTACAAGGTGGCCTTTTACACCCTGGCCTGCCGGTTGGTGCACGATCCGGAGCTGAGTCGGGACGTGCTGCAGGAAGCGTTCCTGGAAATTTACCGGTCCATCGGCACCTTTCGTTTCCGTTCCTCGCTGTATTCCTGGATGCGGACCCTGGTGGTGCGGGCGGCGTTGGCCGCGCTTCGGCAGAATCCGCCCCTGGTGCGGGAGGACGTGGAGGAATGGGACGGAGGGAACACCCCGGGGTTCGATTTTGAGGCCGAGCATCTGGAAAAAGCCATCGAGTCGTTGCCCGGGCAGACGCGGACGGTGTTCGTCCTGGTGGAGCTGGAGGGATACAAGCACCGGGAGGTGGGGGAGATGCTGGGGATTTCCTCCGGGACGTCCAAATCGCAATTGAATTACGCAAAGAAATTGTTGAGAAACCGATTGACAGGAAAACAGGATGCAAGCCTTTGAACACAGACTCCGGGAGAAGATGCCCCATCTTCCCGTCCATGCCCCCCGGGAGGGAACGTGGGAGGAGCTTGCCCTTGCCCTGGATCTGGAAGAACGGATCGACTGCCTCCGGGAATCCCTGCCCCTTCATGCGCCCGGCCCGGAAGCCTGGGAACGGATCGAAGCGGGTCTGGGCGATTCCCGGCCGGAGGAATCCACCCAGACCGGGAGACTGCCGGTTGGGGTCCGGACCCGGTTGCTCCGGCCTGCCGTCCGTCCCCTGGCGGCTGCGGCCGCCTTCCTGCTTCTTCTTGCCCTTCCTTTTTTCCTGAACCGGGAGGGCCGGGTCCTCCTGGAGACCGAGCCTGTGGCCGCTGAAGAGGGACCGTCTGTGGAAGCTGGATCCTTTGCCGGCAGCGGGATGGAGGATGCCCTGGCCATGCTGGAGGATCTGTGCCGGACCGGGACGGCCCTGTGCCAGAGTCCCGAATTCCGGGAGAAATACACCCTTGTGGAGGAGCTGGGAGAGGAGCTGGCCGAACTGGCAACGGTTTCGGAACGCATCGGGGAATCGCCCGACATCGTCCGCTCCATCATCCGCATGGAAAACCTGCGATCCCAGACCATCCGGGAGCTCGTTCAACTGGCCATGTCATGAGGGGAATCCGGTTCGTTTCGTTCCTGGGGATGTGGCTGTCTTGCGCCGGACTGGCCGGACAGGATCCGATCCACAAAGCCTCCCGGCAAGAGGTGCAGACCTTTTCCCGGGACATGGAAGGGGTGCTCGTGCAGGGAGAAAAGGCTGTCGTCACGGTGAAGGGATGGGACCGGGACCAGGTGCAGGTCACCCTGCGACCCGTGGCCCGCAACCAGGAAGCCGCCCGGGCGGCCGCCGACCTCCGGTTCGTGCAGTACGCCGTCGGAAGGGAGGCAAACACCCTGGTGATCCGGAATTCGTTCCGGGGCGAGGGATTGGATAAAATCACCAGCAACCTGAGCATGGAAATCGAGATTCTTCTTCCCGAAACCCTGCCGGTTTCCGTGACCAACCTGTACGGACCGGTGAATGCAACCGGTCTGGGGGATCTGGAGCTTTCGGTTTCCTTTGCCTCGGCTGCCCTGACCGACATTTCCGGGACCTGTGCCGTGAAGGCCCGGTATGCCACCATCGACATCGCCGGCGTGGGCGAGCGCCTTGAAGTGGACGCGGAAAAGTCGGACATCCGGGCCCGGGACCTGCCCCGGCAAACCCGGATCCGTTGCTCCTATGGGAGCGCCTGGCTGGATGCCGGCCGACGTTCGCAAGACATTGCCGTGGAAGCCTCCCGGACGCCGGTGGACCTCCGGATCGGGGCCAACCGACGTTACGACTACGATCTCACGGCCCTCCACGGCACCATTTACCTGCCCTCCGGACCGGTGGCCGGAAAGGAAACCCTGGTGCAACACTTTCCCGGTTCGGAAGGAGTTCTCCGGTGTCCACCTCCTATTGCGACATACACATCGAAAACACTGAATGACATGAAATGGATTCAACGGATCGGAACACACATCGCCCGGCACCGGATACCCGGTGTCCGGTTCCTGGTTGTGGTGCTCCTGGTGCTCTCGGGTCGACCCGTGAACGGGCAGGCCTTCCGGGGCGGCGAGTTTGACAAGCGGCTGTTTGCCCTGAGCGCGGGACCCGTGTTCTCGGGGGAAGGGGATTGCATCGGCTTCGGCAACAAGCTGTCGCACCTCAAAACGGTGGGCAAACGGGTGTACCTGTCCCAGGAGCTGAGTTCCTGGATCGTCAACGGGGCAAGCTGGATCGACGGGGCCTTTGAGAACCAGACAGGCATCGACCTGTCCCTGGAGCTGGGGCTCTCCCCGTTCAAATTGGGAAAACGCATGGTGAGCGTCCACGGCGGGGTGTGTGCCGCCACCCTGGTCATTTCAAGTCCCGACAGCGGGGGCACCTGGTCGGTGACCAACCTGGAAACCGGGGAAACCAGCTACATGCAGGCCTATTCCCAGGGCTTCGGGCGGACCCTGGACGTGGGGGTGACCTTCGGGCTGGACTACCGCCGGCAAATCTCCGAAGCCCTCTATGTGTGTGCCCGGGCCGACTTCCGGTCGCACGTCCGGGACGGATCGGCCATCTCCATGATCACCGTCGGGCTGGGCTGGGATGCAAAGAAACTTTTATCGGCCAAATGACATGAACAAACGAACACTTTCCTGCATGCTGTGGTTGCTGTTGCTGGTGCCGGCTCACCGACCTTTGTGGGCCCAGCCCGATTCCATCCGGATGGAAACGGAAACCGGCGGGGGTCCCGATGCCTATTACCAAAACAAATACCGTTACCTGGATATCCGTCTGAGCGATGAAGACCACGTGCTGAAATTCGGCATCCAGCCCTTCAAGCCCAGCGAGACTTTCACCTTCCTGGTTTTTTCCCTGCACGGGGGACTGGAACAGAAGCTGGGTCCGACCGTGTCTCTGGTCAACGAGCTGAACGCCGTGTCGACCTGGACCGGGGAGGAATCCTTCCATCGGATGGGCTATTCCCTGGGGGGGCGGTACTACGTTCTGAAGAAGAAGGAAATGGCCCAGGGCAAAAGCGGAAACAACTGCCAGGGGGTCTATGGCCTGTTCCGGATGTCCGATCTGGTGGCGACGACAGCCTACCGTGCGGCCGACCCCGATTCTCCCACGGGCCGGTCCGCTCCCAACCGGGGTCTGGATTTTTCCCTGAAGCCGGAGATCGGCCTGGGCTTCCAGCAACGACTCGACTACCACCTGTATTTCGATGCCAGCATCGGAATCAACCATGACCTGCTCCGGCGGGAAACCGGATTGCAGATCCGCTTTTTTGTTCGGCGGGCTGTTCAGTTATACGAAATAGAAACCATGAAGAAACGACTGTTTTTCCTGTTGCCTGTGCTAAGCTGGCTGCGTCCTGCGAGATCACGGAGGAGGCCTACCCGGTGGCGGTGTTCGGCACGGAGTATCCGCCGCGTTACCTGTTCAAATTCCCCCTGGACGCCTCCGGATCCTTCTCGGAGTTGCCCGACGGCCAGCTCCAGTACCGGTGGGACCTGAACGGGGATCACCTGGGATGGGAAACGGACTGGTCGGACCAACCCGTTCTGGTGGTGCCCTTCCCCTTTGCCTACAACGGATACATCGGGCTTCAGGTGCGGAACAGCGAGGGGAACACCATGACCCTGTACCGCGGAGTGTTCGAGGAAAGTGACTACTACCTATCCACGGCCTTCATCGAGCCGGGTCCCGAGTTTGCGATGATCCGCTATTCCTTCCACAAACCCAACTCCTACCTGAGCCTGCAATGGGCACAGGAGAACCTGTTTCAACCGGACCCCGAAACGGAGGATGTGTTCAATTTCGGACCGGCTGCCGACCGGTCGGCCTACGGCAGCCTGTGGACCTGGGCAGCCGCCGGGGCCCTGGATGAATTCTACCATCTGCCCTCCCGGGACGACTGGCAGGACCTGTTTGCCTACAGCGGGGGAATCGCCCTGGCCGGTTACAACCTGCAGGTGGATGTGGATCACGGACTGAAGCTTTCCTGTGCCGGACTCCGGAGCGACGGATTGGTCCGGGAAACCGGGGAGGCCGGGTATTACTGGACCGGAGAGGAAGCCGGACCCGGGGAGGCCTGGGCAGTGCGGATCCGGTCGGATGCGGATGGGGCGGAATTCGTGGCCCTGCCCAAAACCGACCAGGCGTCGGTCCGGCTGATGTCTTCCTATGAGCAATTCTACGACAAATGACCCACATGAAAAAGTCTTGGATCCTTCTTGCCCTCCTCACGGGCTGTCTGGGCCTTTCCGCCCAGGAAAACAAATCTCTGTCGTTTTCCGCCGACTGGGTGCATTCGTCCCGCCACGGGATGATGGGACCCGGCTACACCCTTTCCTTTCAGAGGCACCTCCGGGGCCCCCTGTGGATGGAGGCAGGGGCATCCTATGGCATCGCGTCCCGGTCGGTGGAACGGGACCGGGAGGTGAACCAGGTCCGGATGCTCGATCTGAATTACCACCATGCAGGCTATGCCTTTTTTGCGGGTCCGCTCGTGCACCTGGGAAAACCCTCCGGCCTGTCGGTGGAGGTCTCGACCGGATTCGCCCTTGGGTACCAGTCCAATGTTTTCGACCGGAACCACTATGAGATCCTGACGGATTCAGAGTATGTCTACGGAACCACCGATGTGGTGTACGACACGGAGGTGGTGGAGGGACTGTTTCCGGGGGCCCGGGCGGCTCTCCGAATCCAGGTACCCCTGGGTCCGGCCTGGGCCTTGCTTGCCGGCGGGGAAGCCTCTGTGTATCACGTGGGAATCCCCTTGTTCAAAGCCTCCCTGGGGGTCCGCTGCCACTTCTGATCCGGCCGGCCGGTTCCGGGCAGGTTCCCGGGGTCATTCCCACCCGGCGATCCGGGCCAGGAGGTACCACATGGCATAGGCCTTGCGGTTGGCGGTGATGTGCTGGGTGTTGTGGGCCCCGTAGGTGGTGGATCCGCCCGGGGCAGACCGGTTCTCATAGTAGCCGTCTCCCACGGAATGGTCGTTTTGCCACTCGGCATAGAAGTTGCCTCCCGTTGCGGAATTTCCGTCATCCCCCGCATCTTCCCAGTAATTGCCTTCCATATCGTGGGTGTCGATTCCGTAATAATCCAGGCAGTAGAAGTTGTAGGATTCGCAATAGTCCAGGATGAGATCGGCCTGGTTCTTCGGTTTGCCGTTCCCCACGTTGTTGTCCTTGTTGGCGTGTCCGGTCATGAAAATGAAGGTGACCGCGTTTTCCCGCTGGCCCGATCCGCTGCCGATCTTGCTGCCCCCGGGGCCGTATTCGTTGATCAGGGTCTGCATCCCCGGCAGGTAGTTGCCTTCCACATCATGACCGGCGATGTCGCACCAGCTCCACATGACCACGTTGATCACCGCATTGTCGGGATCGTCCAGGAAATTCCGGGTGGCCTGGATGAAGGCGGTTTCGTTCCGGCTCAGATCGGAGGCATCGGTCCCGGACGCCGCATAGGAGGCCAGCGCATAGTCCCGGAAATCCAGTTTGCCTTCCTGGGGATCGTTGTTGGTGATGGCAAAGAGATCCGCATCTCCGGATTTGTATCCGGGCAGACCGAACAGACCATAGGACACGTGGGTGCCGTGGGAGGTGTGCTGGTAAGCGATGTGAAGGTTCTCCCGGGCGGCGTGGATGTATTCCTCCGGAATGGACCGCAGGGTGGCTTCGGTGGCCACCGTGTGGTCGGCGATGGCTCCGTTTTCGCCCGGGTTGATGATGGGCTCTTCTTTCTTGCAGGAAAGAACGCAGAAGGCCAGCACGATGCCGAGGGTGAGACAGAAGGGAACGGATTTCATGGTTCGGGTGGATTTGGTTCGGGTTTGTTGGTAAAACGGTCCGTTCCGCTCAAACGTTGCATGTTCCGCCCTTTTTTTCACAAAGGGGCCCCGGATGTACCTGGCATCCGGGGCCCCTATCACTGATGGTTCCTCTTGCGGGGAAGAGTCACTTGAAAACAATCACCCCGGAGGCTTCCAGTTTGGTCCGTTCCGAGGCCGGGATTTCCCAGTTCTGGTCGAAGGACCCCTTGCTGATCACGTTGTCCGGGGTGTCCTTGAAGAGGATGAAATCCCCAAAGCCGTTGAGGGAACTGCCTTTGGCAGCCAGCATGCTGATGCCGCCTCCGGTGCCTTCCCGGGTAGCGGGCGGCGTCCACCAGGGCAGGCCCGAATTCACCAGGGCATAGCGGCCGTTGACCGGATAAATGTACACCAGGCCGTAGCCCTCCGTGGTTTCTTTCAGTTGCATGGGCAGTCGGTCCTTGTACTTCTCCAGCCAGCTGTTGGTGCCCGGGGTTCCGAACAGCACCAGATGGGAGGTTTCCAGGTCGCTTTGCCGCACGGCGTTGTCGGCCATCACCCGCGGGAAGATCATCACGCGACCCACCCAGCCCCGCTCAAAGGCCCAGTCGCCTGCATAGGCGGCCACGGCCTGACGGGCCTGCATTTCCTCACCCGAAGGTTCTCCCTGGGTACCGTACACATAGATGTGGTTGCCCGCCAGGGCCTCCTTCAGGGGTCCCTCGGCCCCGGGCTGCTTGGAATAGAGACCGGGCGTGAATTTCTTGTTCGTCCAGCCGCTTTCCGATTTGGAGAAGGAGACGGCATTGGGGGATTTGGCATTCAGGGTTTTTCCATCGACGGTCACCCGGACCCTGGAGGTGGGGTCGAACCGGGGATGACCCGCCAGGTGCAGGGTGAAGGCCAACAGATTGGACGTGGCAATTTCCACCTGGCTGGGTCCCGTGAACCGGGCGTCGATGGGTTCCCTGCCTGGGACGAGGTTGTCGAAGGTGACCCAGTAGGCCTTGTTGTATTTGAAGGCCGAGGTGGTGAATTTCACCTGCTCCGGGAAGGGATTGCGTTCAAACTGGGCGAACCAGTCGAAAATGAAGCCGTCCTTGTAGGAGTACTCCCAGCTGTTGTGGGCGATGCCCGGATAGATCACATAGTTCACATCGACCCCGGCGTCCTGAAATTTCTTGTACCAGGCGTCGGAAGTGGCCATGAGGCCGTCCCGGTCGCCCACGAAAAGGTGTACCGGAAAATTGAACGCATTCCCTGCCAGCGGATTGGCATCCTCGGGCGGCGCCGGGCACACCGGAGCGATGGCCGCCCAGAGGTCGGGTCGGGTCAGCCCCACCCAGAGCGTGCCGCCTCCCCCCATGGACAGGCCGGTGAGGTACATGCGGTTTTCATCGATGCGGAATTTGCTCTTCACATCGGCCAGCATATCGTAGACATCCTGTTCGGGAATGCCCTGGTAGCCGGCCGTGCCCCGGGCGTAGGGCGCCACGACGATGTAGTCCACCGCATCCAGTTCGGGATAGAAGCGGGTCACCTCCAGGTCGGTCTGGGCCGGAACAAACCCCGGAGTCCCGAAATCCTGACCCTGGATGTTTCCTTCCCCGAACACCCGGCGAAGCCCCAGCCGGTGGTTCGACATGGCCCCGTGGAGGAAGACCACAAGCGGGTAATCTCTGGTTTCGTCGAAATTCGCCGGGATGTAGATGGCGTAGGGCTGGTTGGTCTCATCCACCGAGGAGAAGAAGGTGAAATCCTGGGGGCCGGTCTTGTAACGCTGGGCCTGCAGGGACAGGGAAGCGAGAAACAAAATGGAAAAGAAGGGAAGAAATCGTTTCATGATTCGGTGTTTTGGTTGCGAGGCAGGAAGTTATTGAAAAAAATCATTTTTCGTCGCAGGCAGGACCGGGTCTGTACCATCTTTCAATGGATTTCCTTGTGGATAAAACGGACCGCCTGCCTGGTGGGTTTGATCTCCCTGCCGGTTCTCTTTCCCAGGATGTAGGCAAAGGAAGCTCCGAGAAACAGAATCTGGGAGGAATAATAGACCCAGATCAGGAGGATGGCCAGCACACTGGCTGTGCCAAAGGTTGAATTGAAATGACTGCGCGCGATGTACAGTCCGATGCCAAGCTTGCCAAGGATGAAAAGGACGGAAGTGAAAGCAGCCGAAATCAGCGCAATGCGCCAGGGTACGATGGCATTTCCCGTGATTTTGAACAACATGGCAAACAGCAAGCCCACCAACAAAAAGGAAAACAGGTGTTCGTACACCTGGACGTGTCTGAAAGCCTGAGGAAGAGCGTCCGAATACCTTTGCAGGATGCTGTTGAGGGCCGTGCTCATGAACAACAGAAAGCCAATGAGGATGATCACCGCCAGCGATGACAAATGCCGGGCGAAGTAGTTGAAGGTGCCTTTTCCGGATTTCACTTTCAACCTCCAGATCGCGTTCAGTGAGTTGTGGATCTGGTTGAACATCCCGGTGGCTGCAAACAACAGTGTGCCGATTCCCAGGAGGGTGGAGAAGAGGCTGTTCCGAACCAGATGCTGACCCGCCAGCAGATCCTCCAACTGGCCGGCTCCGGTTTTGCCGACAATGCCCGCCAGGAACTCATACAGTTCACCCGAGACAATTTCATCCTGAAACAGAAGATCCAATCCCGAAGTGAGGATCATGGTGATGGGCAGGAAGGAAAACGCGGTGTAGTAGGACAGCGCCGCCCCTTTTTCAAAGGTGTTGCTGTCCCGGTAATGAACGAAGGTATCTCTGACGAATGCCACCATAGGCCGGGCGAATCATGATCCACTGATACGATCTTTTGGGGAACTTGAGGCAGGTTCCACCGACATCCTGGTCTTTTTTGGTCTACCCCCGGACAATCAGCCAGAAGGCAAAGAGGACTTCTCCCAATGCCATGGGAAGCATGAGGATCTGTTCCATGCGCTCGGCACTGGCCAGGGAATTCCCGGAAGGAGCTTTGCTCCCATGGACCGCCAGGTACCCGCCGCCGGGCCACCAGCAAAAGGATGCCAAACAGGGCCGGGACATCCCGGTGCCCGAGACTCAGTACCGAGGCCCAGCAGGTGGAATCCGAACACGATCAGGCCCAGGGACCAGGTTCGTTCAAAGCTTTCCAGGGCCGATGCCACCAGGCCCGTCCGGATGGCATCCCCTGACCGGTTCCCGGACCAGGGCGGGAAGGAGAACAGCGAAACCAGGGCGACGCCCAGCATCAGGGTATAGACAAACCGTGCACCCGCTGTAGCCAGGCCAGGGCAGGGCGTGTCTCCCGGAAATAGAACCAGAGGGACACAGTGACGAGTAAATCGGTGAGAAAGATGAGTGCCCATCCGGCCAGACCGGCTCGGAAAAGTCCAAGACCGCTCGTCATGTTCGCAAGGGTGGCTTCCGGCTGGCCCGGCACCACCAGGCCGGATTGAACGTATCCGTAAGAAAAACCGGCCGCCAGGGCCATGATGACGAGGGACAGGCCGGCTGTCAGCGAGGCGGTTCTGTGATTCAGTTTCATGATGCAATGGTTTTGACGTTTGCATGCAAAGAAAGGTCAGGGCATCGGGACGGGCGCCCTGAATCCCCGCGAAGAGGTTCTGGATTAGAATTCCGAACCCGGATGCTCAACGTTGAAGGAACTGACTGGGGTCATTCCGGTTTCCCTTTTGAAACAGGTATTGAAAACCGTCTTGGAATTGAAGCCGCTTTCAAAGGCCAGCCCCACCAGGGACAGGTGCCCGAGATCCGGGTTGCGGGCCAGCTTTTTGAAATGTTCGACCCGGTGGCGGTTCACAAATTCGTTGAAATTGCATTTTGCATGGGTGTTCAACAGCCAGGAAAGCTGGTTTGGGTGGATATCCACCCGGCCGGCCAGTTCCCGAAGCGACAGGGTGGGGTTAAGAAAGGCCTCTTCTTCCCGCATGAGTCTCCCGAGCCGACGGAGGCTGTTTTCAGCCTCGCCCTGTTCCATCGGGGGCGCTTTGTCCGGAGGTGTGGCCGTCCGCAATAGAACGTCGCCATACAATCGCTGTTGATAGGCAGCGTACCTTGGATCGGATCGCAGGGCTTCGGCGAGGGGATCGGAGAAGGAAATCAGCAGGACGGATGAATTCACGGCCATGGCCTTCTCCAGCCATTCAAAAGCTTTGGTTGCCTCCCCCCGGTTGGCATACACGAGGTACAGGTAGGAATGGGCCTGGAAGGCCTGGGGGTCTTTCGCCTTCGCTTCCAACTCCCGGAGACAGGCCGCCGATTCAACGTTGTTGCCCAACGGAAGACCGGCCAGGCAACGGATGCCCAGCCACTCATCGGGAAGAGCGATCTCATCGGGCATGGCTTCCAGGGAGCTCAAGGCTTCCCCGGGCCGCTGCAATTTCAGGAGGCAGTAATTGCGAACGATGGAGGCGGGAATGTTCCGTGGATTTTTCTGCAGGAGTGCCTCGTACAGGTTCAGCGCTTCTTCGAATCGATGGGTGCGGTAGTGGAAATAGGCCTGGTAGAACTGGGATTCCGGATTCAGGGGATCGATGTCCAACGCCCTCTGCACACATCGGCCGGCTTCTGAAGGATCCCCGCCCAAAAGATGAAGCAGAGCCCTGTAATGCAAGGCATTGGGGTAGTTGGCCTTTAACTCCAGGGAGCGGGCGTTGTGCCGGACCGCTTCCCGAAAATCCCCTCGGGTGAAAAAAGCCAGGTTGGCCAGCTGGTGATGAACGGCCGGGTGGTCCGGATTCAGATCGTGGGCGATGCAGGTGTGTTTCGCGTGCAGGGCCCAGGTTTCCTCCCTGGGCAGGGTCTCGGTGGATGCCATGAAGCTGTAGGCTTCGGCCAGTCCCACATAGGATTCCACATGCTGGGGATCCTTTTCAAGTGCCTGATGGAACAGGTCGATCGCTCGCTGCGCATCCACCGGGTTCCAAAGATGGACGTGGTATCGTCCCCGCAGCATCCGATGGTAGGCTTCCAGGTTCCCGGTTTGTTTTCGCACCAGGTGTTCCCCGATTTCGAAATGACCCGTTTGCTCCCGGAGTTTTTCCGCGATCAACAGGCTGCTCTCGTCCTGGACGGCAAAGATATCGTTCAGGTTCCGGTCCCAGGTTTCCGACCAGAAGTGAAAGTCGTCGGCCGCCTGGATGAGCTGGGCTGTGATGCGGACCCGGCCCCCGGACATCCGGACACTGCCCTCCAGGACGTTGGCGACCCCCAGGGTTCCGGCGATTTCTTTCAGGGGGATGTCCTTGCTCTTGAACGAGAAGGAGGAAGTCCGGGAGATCACGCGCAATCCGTCGATTTGGGCCAGGGCGTTGATGATCTCTTCGGTGATCCCGTCGCTGAAGTATTCCAGATCTTTGTCCGGGCTGATGTTCAGAAAGGGCAGTACGGCGATGGTTCGTCCCGTCATGGGTTCCTTCTCTGTGGTGTCAGGAATAAAAACATCCCGGGTAGCAATTTTGTTCCTTCTGTCACCAGTCCAGGGAGCCGAGGATGTAGTCCGTTAGCATCTCATGGATGTGCTTTTTGACGGCGTAGTTGCCGCCGGTAAACACCACCACCATCTTGGCTCCGGGGATCACGATGATCTCCTGGCCGCCCCAGCCGCTGGCCTGGAAGATGTCGAGCTGACCCATGGGACTGGGCACCCGGTTGGTCCACCATGTGTAGCCGTACCCGTTCTTGCCCGTGTCGTCGAGGGGGACCTTGATGCCGGTGTTGTTCCCCCAGGGGGTCCGGCTTTTCTCCACCCAGTCCGGGGAAATCAGCTGCTCACCCTTCCAGGTGCCGTTGTCCAGAAAGGTGATGCCGATTTTCAACATGTCGCGGGGTGTCATCAGGACGGCCCCGTCGCAGGCATAAGCCCCGTTTTCGAAACGGTGCCAGTAGATGTCCCGGATGCCCAGTGGTCCGAACAGGTATTCCGTCCCGAAATCCAGGATGTCCCGCCCGGTGGCGTTCCGCAAAATCTCCCCGAGAACGATCATGTTTCCCCCGCTGTAATTGAAAACGGTACCCGGACGGGCGACCAGCGGCATGGACAGAATCC
Source organism: Bacteroidales bacterium (assembly GCA_041393235.1). Taxonomy (GTDB): domain Bacteria; phylum Bacteroidota; class Bacteroidia; order Bacteroidales. The sequence goes on along the minus strand of JAWKKO010000004.1, from coordinate 97,200 downwards.
CGGCCAGGGGGTCCTTCTGGTGTTCCAGGTAGATCCGGTCGATGTCGTTTGCCGATGTGCCGTGGGCGGCACCCCACTCATCCCAGGCGAGTCCGGCCGTCATCGTGAGCAAATGCTCCACCGTGATGGCCTCCTTCCCGTCCCGGTTGAATTGCCGGTGGTCGGGCAGGTAGGCGAAGATGGATTCGTTCAGGTCGATGGCACCCTGCTCCACGGCGATGCCGATGAGGGCGGAGGTGACGCTTTTGGTGCACGACATGATGAAGTGGAGGCTGTCGCGGTGCCACTGGATCCGTTCCCCGTAATAGTAGGGTCCGTCCCCGTACCGGTTGCCTTCCATGTACTCCTCAAAGACCAGCAGGCCGTCCTTGTACACCAGGATGGAATGGACCTGGTCATACTTGTTGGCGTAAATCCGCCCGAGACACGTGGCCATGGCCTGGGTGTCCATGGCCACCTGGTCCATGGTCCCCACGGCGATGCCGTCGACGGTCTGTACGGGGGGACGGTAGGGGATGTCGTCGGCGAAACTGTTCTCGCAACCGGCATTCAGTGCGGCGCTCACCGCAAAGGCGAGCAGGATTTTCAACGTTGGGGTGATGGATTTCATGCGATGTTGTTTTGTTGGTTTCGTTGATGTAAAGGTCCGTAGAAATGTGTTGCAAGGAGAAGCACCTATGACTCAGCTTGTATCACGAATGATGCAAAGGGTAGGAAGAATGGGGATGGGCATAACAAATGATGCAGCCCGCGGAGAATTGCCTCAAATCCTTGGGTCCGAGGCGATATATTTCCTACTTTTCCTGTCCGCTAACCAATCCGGGGGTTGCCCCGGTCCGACACGAAAAACCCGAACCGATGAAACGAAACGAACCAACCACAGGAATCAAACGCAGGGAATTCATCCAACGCAGCGCGGCCATGGCTGCAGGTACGGCCCTTCTGGGCGCAAAATCAATGAAGATGTTCGGCGCGACGCCGACCCTGTCCGTCGGTCCCGTCCCGGAAAGCATCACCCTGAACAACGGGGTCACCATGCCGGTTCTTGGTTTCGGAACCCTCTACCTGAACGACGATCTGGGCATCCGCTGTGTCTCGGAGGCCATCTCCCTGGGGTATCGATTGATCGATACCGCCACCGTATACGGAAACGAGGTCTCGGTGGGCGGGGGCATCAAAAAGAGCGGCATCGGCCGGTCGGAGCTTTTTGTGACCTCCAAGCTCTGGGTGGACGATTCCGGGTATGAAAATGCGAAGAAGGCGTTTCAGACCTCCCTCGACAAACTGGGTCTGGACTACCTGGATCTCTACCTCATCCACCGGCCGAGGGGGGATGTGAAAGGATCCTGGCTTGCCATGGAAGAGCTTTACAAGGCGGGGAAAATCCGGGCCATCGGGGTGAGCAATTTCGAAGACAGGCACCTGGAAGAGCTGATGGCCTATGCCACGGTGACACCGGCGGTCAACCAGATCGAAACCCATGCGTTCTTCGTGCAGGAAAAGGCCCATGGGAGCCTGGAGAAGTACGGGATCCGGCACGAAGCCTGGTCCCCGCTGGCCCAGGGCCGGAACGGTCATTTCACCAACGAAACCCTGGCCGCCATTGGAAAAAAACACAACAAAAGCAATGCCCAGGTGAGCCTCCGGTGGCACTACCAGCGGGGGATCGTTGCCATCCCGCGAACCTCCCAAAAGGAGCACATGCAGGAGAACCTGAACATCTTTGATTTCACCCTGGACGAGGCGGACATGAAAACCATCGCCTCCCTGGACCTGGACACCACCCAGTTCCCGGAATGGGAGTGAGGATTTGATTCCTTGTGCTGTCCGGATTCCCACCTGATCTTCGTCTGTGGCAGGCGGGAAATGGACGATGGAGTGTCAACTCCAATGCGGAGAAATATTTCCGGTGGTGTGATAACAACGCGCTGCAAAAACATCGATCTTTGATCCGGATATCGCAGCATGAAGCGCACCGACCCGGAGAACTGGGGATCCCGAATGGGGCTGATCCTGGCGATGGCAGGCAATGCCGTCGGGCTTGGAAATTTCCTGCGGTTTCCCGTGCAGGCGGTCCAGAACGGTGGCGGTGCCTTCATCATTCCCTACCTGGTATGCTTCTTGCTCATGGGCATTCCCCTGCTTTGGATCGAATGGGGAATGGGAAGGTTCGGAGGTCGGTCCGGTCAGCATTCCCCGCCCTTCATTCTGGCTTCCTTTGCCCGGAATCCCTTCTGGAAGTATGCGGGCGTCTTCGGGATCTTCACCAACGTTGCGGTGGCCGCCTACTACTGCTACATCGAATCCTGGACCCTCTCCTACAGCATCCGGTCCGTGTCCGGATTTTTCCACGGGATGTCCGAAACCCAGGTGGTCGGCTACTTTGACCAGTACACCCGGCTGCAAACCCAAGTGTTCGGCCTTCCCGGGGAGGCCTTGATTTTCTTTGTGATTTGCGTGGTTCTGAACACCCTCATCCTGTCGAGGGGCTTGCGGGGTGTCGAAAGAGCCTCCAAGGTTGCCATGCCCCTGCTCATCCTGTTTGCGGTTCTGCTGGTGGCAAAGATTCTGTCCATTGAGCCGGACCAGGTGACCGGTCAAAGCCCCCGGGACGGAATGAATTTCCTGTGGACGCCGGAATTCAACTCCCTGCTCCGGCCCAGGGTCTGGCTTGCCGCGGCGGGACAGATCTTTTTCACCCTGTCGGTGGGGATGGGAACCGTCCATTGCTATGCCTCCTACCTGCGCTCCCGGGACGATGTGGCGCTGAATGCGGTGTCGGCCGGATTCACCAACGAATTTGTGGAGGTGGTGCTTGGAAGCATGATTGTGGTCCCCATTGCGGCCGGGTATCTGGGGCTGGACTGGCTCAGGGAGCACATCAGTTTCGGGTCGGCCTTCCAGACCCTGCCCTTTTTGTTCAGCCAGTGGGGCCGGGCCATGGGGGCCGTGGCTGGACTCATGTGGTTCGGGCTGCTATTTTTTGCCGGGATCACCAGCTCCCTGGCCATGGGCATGCCGTGGATCAGTTTCCTGAGGGACCGGTTCGGTTGGAAACAGGGACCGGCGGCGTTCACCTTCGGGGCCATCGTCCTCCTTCTGGGGATCCCGACCGTTTTGTTCTATCACGCCGGGGTGTTCGATGAATACGACTACTGGGCCGGCACGGTGTCGCTGGTGGTGTTCGCCCTGCTGGAAACCATCTTGTTTTCGTGGGTCTTTGGAATCGACAAGGGCTGGAAGGAAATCAACCTGGGTGCGGAGATCCGGATCCCCTCCGTGTACAGATTCATCATGAAATTCGTCACGCCCCTGCTGTTGTTGCTGGTTTTTGTGGGGTCGGTCTTTACCCCCGTCGACAACGACTGGATCAGCGCCTTCGGCAGGGTTTTCCATGGAGAGGCCTGGATGTTCGATGCCTCCTCCCTGATCCGGCAACTGTCGAACAGCGCACTGAGGCAGGAGATCCTGTCGGCCGGACCCGACGTGTTGCCTGCTTTGAAAAAAGAGTTGTTCCTGGTTTCCGGAGCCAGGATTCTGCTTCTGGCAACCTTTGCCGGGATCACCCTCCTCGTGTTCCTTGCCTCCCGGAAGAAATCGTTTCCTGAAACCTCCGCCCCATGAATCCAATCGCACTCCTTCTGATGATCCTGGTTCAGGTTTCGGTCACGGGAATCACCGTGTACCTCCTCCGGAAGGCAGGTCGTTCTGGTTTCAAACGGGACGAGGAGGATGAATCAACCTCCGCCTCCTGATCTTTTTGTTGACTTCCGGGATGTCTTTTCACAAAGTGCTTGTCGCTTCGCGAAAATGCCAGTTTGTATCAAAGACATCCCGGAAGATCCTGGACCTACATGAAGAAATCGATGGAGAAGATGTAGAGGGCGTTCAGAGTTCCTTCCCCGACCAGAACGCCGAACACGCATTTCCAGACGGGGATGCGGAGGGTGCTGCTGACGTACACGATCAGGTCCGTGGGAACAACGGGAAAAAAACTCCAGCCGGCGATGATGGGCAATTCCTTTTTGCGAAGGGCTTTGTGGATCTTTTCGATTTTCGCCGGGTATTTCGATTCCAGCCAGGCGTCCAATCGGAGATACTGGGTAAAATAATAGACCACCAGGGAGGAGGTGATGATTCCCACCAGGTTGATGATGTAGGCCGTCATGGGCGGAAACAGGAGAACGCCGGCAACGGCAATGGGGGTGGATGGGACGACCGTCAATCCGATGAAGGTGAGGATCAGAAGGTAGATGATCATCACGGTGACTTTGTGATCGCTTACATGGTCCCTCAGCAAACCGATGTCGAACAGCTCCCGGTTCGTCAGGTAAAGAACCAGGGACACAATGATTACGGCAATCCAGATATACAAAGGTTTTTGGCGGACTCGGTTTCTACGTTCCATTGCCTAAAAATAGCGGAAACTTTCATACCAGATTCCTTTGCGATGAGAGTCACGGATTGGATGACAGGTCATGCAATAAATGATACCTGCAGGAGTTATTTTAGAAACATGACAAAACTTCTACATGATGAGGATGCAATTCAAATTCAAAAACAGGAGGGGAAGTGGTGCAGTTTTTGCCGGTTTGGTCCTGCTGTTCACGCTTGTGTTTCTGGTTGCCTGTGAAGAATACGAAGGGTCGAAATACAACCCTCCTGCCGACCACGCGATCAGCAAGGAGGGTGTCATGCACAAGAGCGGTCTGGATCAGCCACTCACCAATTGTGCGAGTTGCCATGGGGCGGATTTGCAGGGCGGAACGGCGGGTGTTTCATGCTACGAATGCCATGGCAAAAAGTGGTGATTGTTCTGTCAGGGGGAATAACAATGATCTCCTGTCCGCCCCACCCGCTTGCTTGAAGTCATCCAGCACGCCCCATCACAGGCATCGGTTCCGCCCGGGAATTCGATACAGGAAGAGTGAATGAACCATCGAACCTGGCATTGTTGGAAGATTCGAAGAGCCTGGTAAAATTTCTTGACAATCGTTGAACCGATTTTATACCATTGGGTATAATACCCTTTGGTATAAAACCAGTTTTCAAATGGAAATGTTATGAACACTCCTTTTCAAGAGAGAAAACAAGGAAAAGTTATTTCCTGGAAAAACGAATTGATATAAAAAAAGCCCTGTATGCTCAAGGCTTACAAGGCTTCTGGTATAGACAAGGTGATTGAAATATCGAACATGGAATTGGTGAGGGAAATGGCTAAAGTGGCTGATTATATTTCAGAGCAGTAATATGATTAAGAAGGATTATTCATTGCTTTTTCTAAATCCTATTGGTTTTCGAGGAACTGCATTATCTCACACCATATTCCGTGAGAGCAAATGGCATTTTACGTGTACATCCCCAACTTGAAGTCACAATTTGTGACTTCAAGATTTCAAACTCATCTTGAGTAATTTGAAACATGAACTCTTCCGGAAATCTTTCAATATTCCTCTTGACAGCTTGATTCAGAACCTTGGTCTCCACTTCATATAGCTCTGCCAGATCTCTGTTCAGTATAATTTTCTTATTACGAACGATATAGATCTTACTGGCGACCAGAGTTTCTGGAATGCTGTATGGTTGTGTCTTCTTTTCCATTACATCCATTCATGTGATAAGAAGGCAAAATATCGGTTGGCAGGATATGAAAAGACCCGTTGCGATTCGCAACGGGTCCTCTTTAGTAGCGGGGACAGGACTTGAACCTAGCAAATTTGAAAAGTCCTAGGTGGCTAGGGATAGAATTATGAAGTATATTTCAATCAGATATTTGCGAATTATTTTCCATGCTAGTAAATTAGGGGAAAAATACCGCACCTCTTACCGCACCTAAAAGTAATTAGCTATGGCACAAATCAATGTTAAGTTCATTCTCAAGCCTGTTAAAAGCGATGGTCGCTCATTAATTATGATGAGAGCTTTTTATTACAGCAACGATTTTAGATATTCAACTGGTCTCCAAATCAGGCCTGAATATTGGGATGATATGTTCCAGGTACCCATAACTGAAGCATACGAAAGGATAAAGAGGCTATCCAAAACTGATCCCGAACAACGAGAGAAGCAGAAAATCTATCATAGGACAATATCAGACTATGTGAAATCAAATCTAAGATTGAAAGGTGAGTTGGATTTTATCCATAGTGAGTGCAGACGTTTTGAAGCTGAGCTAAACAAAGCGTTTGAGTATCATTCGGTTCATGATATTATTCCTACAAAAGAACGAATGGCTGAGTGGCTAAATGAGAAAATCAAGAAACAGCCGAAGGCAAGAAAGAAACAGGAAAGCTTTTTCGATGTATATGACAAATTTATTTCAACTACCCAGACCCAGAAAGGCCCGCGAACAATACAGAAATTTCAAACAAGCAGAAGGAAACTAATGGATTTTCAGGCCCTTACACATTCACCTGTATCTTTTTCAGGTATAACAATGGAGTTCTATGATGATTTCCAGAACTATCTTATTGAGCTAGGGCATCTAAATTCCACAATTGGAAAGGAAATATCGAATTTGAAGACATTCTTAAACTGGGCCTTTGAACGTGGCTACCATTCAAATTCAATATACCGTAGAAGAGGTTTCTCAACTGGAAGCAAACCAAAATATAGCAATATTGTGTTGACCGTTGATGAAATATTTCAACTCGAACAAGTAGATTTGGCCAACAATAGTAGGTTGGATCGAATTAGGGATATTTTCCTTTTTTGTTACTACACTGGCCAAAGAATATCAGATGTTCTATCATTCGATCTCCAGGATGTAGTTGATGGCTATTGGATTCTTCGCCAAGAGAAGACGAAAAAGGAGGTAAGGGTTCCGATTCTTGATCCTACTACCAAGATGCCAATCAATGCTAAACTTGCGCAGATAATAGAAAAATACGGATCGGGTTTCCCTAGCATCTCCTCTCAAAAGTTCAATCAATATTTGAAGGAGCTTGGATTAGTGGCTGAGATAACTGCTCCGTGTCTAAAAGTAAGAGATTCTGGTAACCAGGATATTCTTAGAAGAAATCCAAAGTATATGTTCATGACATCGCATATAGCCCGCAGGTCTCGAATTACGCATTTATTGGAACGGGGAGAATCGATGACTACAATCATGAAATTGGTCGGCCATTCCGATGTGCGAACACTGATGAAATACGAAAACACTGGAGAAAAGGCTGTTAAAGAGCTTCTACTTAGAGACAATTGAAATATTCAATTATATTTCGTCGAGGTCTTCTTAAGTAATAGGGGTCCCAGTTTTGTATCGGGCCTACAATCTCTGTTTTCCTTTTTCGATAGGCAGGGGGTGAATTTCACAGACAGTCTCTAGCGCACAGAAAAGGCCCAAATTACGAAGATCTCTTTCAGTATTGAGAACGCCGTATTTGGGTTGAAGCATCCAAAGACGGGCAGATTATAGCGGTAATACATTTAGCATGTTTCCCCGCATTTGGAAATGATTATTATTTCAAGCATACTAGGAATTTGCCTTAGCTGATGCCAGGTGAATCACATAGGATAATTTCGTATTTTTGATATGACATAGTAGCGGAGGCTATCATTCTGCTTTAGAAAAAGACCAATAATTATCGCACCTGAATGATAAGCTCTCGCTCACGCATGGGCGTGGGCTAGACTTATTAGGTGCAAAGGGGTGGTTCCCCCTCAAGCTAGTACAGTCTGGTGCTGCGCCTTTTGCATTCATATTATTCTTGAAGTGTAATCTGGCATGGAAAACAGGAAGAACCAGACAAATATTGGGAATAATGACTGGATGATTTCAATGGCAATGATATTATACCGGAATCAATATCCCCAGCATAGGATTTTTGCTCACCCCAACACAATCCAGAAGTTTCGTTTGGATAATGTTAGTCCCGTGACTAGTAAACAACTTTTGAAGACTAGTTTTCCAGAGAATTACGTCCTTCTATATGAATTGGATGAAGAAATGAACCTGAGTTTGCCGTTGTACGAAATTGAATCTGATGGGCATTTATTTCTAATCAGTAGTGTCCGACTAAAATCATTTGGTTTGAAGTTGTTTAATCTAGTGGAAGGAATCCACAAATTGTGCACGATTATACAGATACGGGATTTGACGATCAATGAGTAATAGCAATTTTCGAGAAGTGGAATCACTTAAGGTGCAGAAGACAAAAGAAACACCCGAAGTCTTTTTTTCGAAAGGAGGGATTCTACTAATATTGGGAGATTCAATTCCGTGCGATGGGTTTCTATTTTATTCAAAACTATTTGATTGGGTGGCTGAGAATGAAATTCCTGCAGGCAGTACACCTATTTTAATATTAGACATCTACCTTCTAAATGATATTTCAGTATACTACTTGAATCAGTTGATAAAGAGAATTTGGTCTAAACACCCATCTATTCAAGTCGTTTGGGTTTATAATACTCTGGATTTTGAACATAAGGAACTGGGAGAACTAATCAGTTCAACATCAGGTGTAAAATTTAATTGCATTTGTCATGGTATGCGGAAGTATCGGTATAGTACTTAAGCCAATTTGCATTTCATTACTCGTTATTCTGCTTATTGGTATATATGGCTCAGTTATCTATATAGTCTACTCAACCTATATCAATCGTGATAATGAGGTGAGGCCACCATTCAATAAGAAAAAATTGATAGGGCCATTATATTCGCTTAGTATTTTGGGATTGACATTTTTTCTCGCCGCAGGCTTTGAGGAAGCTCTTTTCTTCATTCCAGAAAAATGGACGTTTCTCGGCAGTGAAGGGGAATTTATCTCCCTAAAGAAATTTCTTTCTCTCATATTTGGCTTTTTTTCCAGTTTCGGACTGATTTGGATGATTGAAGCCCATTCAAAGCATCATAGAAAAAACGATTAGTTAGCCTCAATTAGCTTCAAATATCTTAAATGGATAGGGTATCAGTCATATGCATGGGCGGTATCCTTATGGGTGTACCATTCTGCATACAATCAAGAATGAATCTCAGTTGTTTTTCGGAGTTATACAATAGAATTCTTGCTAAGAGAGCATGCTATTCTAAATTCTATTTGAAAAAAACGTTACTAGAAAACTAGGGCTAAATACCAGAAAATCAGTTAGAAAGGGTTGCGTTCCTGGATAAGAATTCATACCTTTGTATATTATTCAATACAAATCAATGAAATACTTACCTAAACTGTTTTTGGTAGACGGATATCCAATGTATCAGCTGAGCGAGTATCGAAATACTCTTATGTTTTCAATATCTATAGACTCAGCTTTGGATTTGTATGCGGTAGTATTTAGATCTGCATTTGACAATGCAATTGAGCATTTGAGAGGAATCGCTAAGTATCTGAAAACAACTGGAGGAGGTTTCACAAGCGAACACTGGAAAGTATGCAAAAGCCTTGAAGCTGCAATTGCGGCACAGTTTTATACAGAGAAGAATAGTCGAAGATGAGAAATGATTATTTGAACGTTCCTATACCAATACTTGTGTATTCGATTCGAAGCGGCCGATATAGAGAGATAGCAGTTTGGCTCCTCCTGAAGTTCATCACTGATGGTCACTTCCATATGAACCATCGAATAGCAAAAGCTATTCAAGGGGTTTTAGAGATAAAAAGCAGACAGACTGTCACAAAGTACATAAAGTGGTTATTGAAAAAGGGCTTTTTAACCTATAATGGGAAGAGATCGGAATACCATATTATTTCCCTTAAACAAGCTTCAAAAAGACTGGATAAACGCACGTATATTGGTCTAGTAATATATCCGAGTGATTTGAAAGAGTTTGAGTTATACGCGTTTTCTGCTGTGATAAAGAATATCGTAAGAAGGGGAAGAAAAAAGGCAAAGCAATCCGGCTTTTTTATGGGAAAGCCTTCAAGAGAGTTGTAGCCTTTCTTCCCCTTTCTTTTATCCTATTCCGAATAAACTCGCCTCCATTCTTAAGGTAAGTACTTCTAGAATGAGTACAATATAAAACAAAGCAGAAAGACTTGGATTGATCCAAGTAAAAACAAACTATAGAAGGGTCGGATTATCAACCAAAATACCTCAAACAATTCAGAGTTTAGTCCAGATGGTCATAAAGCCAGAAATATCTATGGAAACATTATGCTTCAAGATTTTAATTCATATTCATCTGAAATTATGCTTCGCGTCAATTCTCCGTTGAAGCACTACCTTTAGAATACTAGTCTTATTTTCGTCTAAATTCATGAACCATTAGATATGGGTATCTAAAAGGGGAGGGGAGGTGGGGTACAAAGCCAAATCTATCGGTATTCTCTTTGATATTGTGTGCAGCTTAGAAGGGCAAATGATTTTTCTAGAACTTGCTGGCCTCTTCTACCAAGTAATACCACAATATTATCTGATTCAGATATTGCATACACATACAAAAGAGTACTCCCTTCTGCAAAAGGATCTCCAAGAGGTGAAGAACTTCAGTGTGGAACCAAAGAAGAAAAACAGAGCACTGATGATTGAGAATGAAGTGTTAAAAATGAAAGAGTAAGGGATTGTGATTGAGGTAATAAAACAAATGTTTCAAAAATATTTACTCCTACAAATGTTTTTAGGTGTATAAAAAGTTTTACATTTGTAAGACAAAATTGTGCCCAGGACGGGAATCGAACCCGCAATCCCCACTAGGAACCTGCTCCCAAGGCAGGCGCGTCTACCGAATTTCGCCACCTGGGCTGAACTTGAAAGAGGGTGTTGCAAGCGCCCTCTTTTTTCGTTTTATATTATCATGTGCAAAGATACGACATTTGCAAGTATCTTTCTGGATATGTTGAAAACTGAATCATTTTTTTAATCTCTAAGAACTCTACTCTTTCAAGTTGACTTCACAAAGTTATGTTTATTTAGAATAAATAACAAAAAAAGATTTACACTTCTGTTAATGATAAAGTCTATCAATATGTTAAGAACTCTGTCACCCCCATCCTTATTTAGAATCGAGGTCTAATTCACTCCACTAAGTAAAGACAATTGCCATTATTAGTAGTGCAGAATTTGCACCGAAGTGTGCAGATTATGATGATATCTACGCATCTAATATTAAAGAACACTTCACAAAGTGTAAAGACAATCCTCACTATTCTATGCGTCAAATTGTCGTCATCTTACGACTATTAGTAGTATAATAGGAAAGGTATTTCCGTAGGAGAACTCCAGAAAAAAACTAATTGACTGACAAAATTTACTCTATTTGTAGAGTATCAACAACGTGAGGATTTACCACTCTGTATGTAGTTTCTTTGATTACCTTAAGTTCCTCTTGATTAGGGCTTGATTGATTGATAGATTTCCCTCCGTAAAAACCTAATAGAAACAATCCAGCAAGAAAGAAGAGAATTTGAAGACTAGACGGTATCCTAACATTTGCTCCGTAAACACTAAACTTGACAGGTTCTTTGCACTCTTTTTCTGTACTTTTCTCTAAGGTTCCAGTCATTGCCATCAAAGTCCAAATTCCGAACAGTACAGAGCCAAAATAAGAAATCCAGCACCAAAGTAGTAAACCATTATTTTCCTGGTTACTGAAATTCCCATGGAAGGTAACAGATAAAGCAATTAATGCAGTTGCAAGGGTAATAAGTTGCTTGGTAGTGTCCGAAGCAAAATCAAAGGCTTTCTTAATTAGATCAGTGGACATTCCCTAGCAAATTGGCCATAGTGGACAGATACTTCGTTTGGACTCGCTAAGCACCTGATAATTAACCAAGCCCTTTTGCCCGGGGCGAATTTCTCTAGAACCATACATTCTCGAGATGAATGTTGTAAATGCTTCCTTTGCTTGTTCAATATCTGATGAAGTGGTTCGTTGTTCCCTAACCATCCGGTCAACAGATTGATCGATAATTTTCAGAAAGTCATCATTAGCAACACTTGTCTTTTCCAATCCCAGATTATTGAACTGAGAGGTAGAATGATTCTGAAGCTGTTTCCTAATTTCTTCCATAGCTAAGTTAGTGGGTCTAGTATGTAAATCTATTGCATTTTGTATTCAAAGTCAAATAGAAGGAAATTCATCTTTGCAAGAAATTGCCATTAAAAAGCCTCTTTGTTCTTGGAGTAATAAACCTCATTCCCATCTACACTACAATTTTACTTCCCGTTAACACGGTTGAGGTTCTACAAAGGAAAGTCCTAGTTTTATAGGCAACTTTGGGGGATTCGAGAAGTATCCATTGCAGACAAAAAGGAGTTTCGAAGAGAATTTCCGCACCTTTGGCCGCGCCCAAAATAAAAAAACCCTTGTAATCAGTTTGATTACAAGGGTTTGGCGATCTGAGTAGTAGCGGGGACAGGACTTGAACCTGCGACCTTTGGGTTATGAGCCCAACGAGCTACCAACTGCTCCACCCCGCAATGTATCTTTGGTATGTTTCGGTCTGTTTTGAGAACGTGCGATCTTTCGATAGCGGATGCAAATATAATGGTTCTTGGAAGAATCACAAAATTTCTTTGGAACCTTTGAAGATGCAAAAGGGATGTTTTACCTTGGTGTAAGGTTTGAACGAATTCGATTTCAGTGCCATGAAGAATGCAAAACAGATTTTGATCGTGGATGATTCGGCCACCGCACGGGGCTATGTGAAACAGATCCTGGAGGAAGCGCAGTACGAGGTAAGCGAAGCGGCCAACGGAAAAGAAGCCATGGCCCGGATCCGGGAGGCAGGCTTGCCCGATGCGATGCTGTTGGATTTGCTCATGCCAGAAATGGACGGATTCGATGTGCTGGAATCCTTGCAGGATCAGGGGATTTCTTTCCCAATCCTGGTTATTTCCGCCGATGTTCAAAAGCAGGTTGAAGAAGAAGTGCTGGAACTCGGTGCCACCCTCATGATGCACAAACCCCTGGATACGGAAGATTTGTTGGAGAAACTGAAGCTCATGCTTGCATGACATTAACGGAAAAGCAACAAGATTACCTGACGGAAATCATCAACATCGGGATCGGCCGGAGCGCCGAGGTGTTGAACCGGATGGTCCACACCAGGGTCAGGCTCCACGTTCCCAAGATCCACGTGGTGCCGATTCCTGAAATGGAGGCCTGGATCGACCGGAGCAGCGAAGGCCCCATGTCCATGGTCAGCATGGGATTCAAGGGCAAGTACAGAGGCAATGCCGCCCTGCTGCTGACTTCGTCCAATGCGCGGAAAATCGTGGATCTCCTGACCAACAAGGAATACAAGCAACTGGACATGGACCAGCTCCGGTCCAGCACCCTGAATGAGGTGGGAAACATCGTCCTGAATTCCCTGATCGGGACCCTGGGGAATCTGCTCGACCTGAGGTTCCGCTATTCCATCCCTCAGTTTGTGGAGGGAAAGGGGCAGGCGTTGCTGGGGAGGCAGGAGGAGGCCGGGTATCTGATTTATGCAGAAACCCAGTTCAACATCAAAAGCGAGGAGATCAGCGGCAGCTTTCTGCTGTTTTTCGAACTCGATTCCCAGGAAGCCTTTCTTGAGGAACTGAACAAACACCTGGACTGAGCCGGCCATGATCAACGATCCCTGGGTATCCTCCTTGTTGCACAGTGTTTCCACCGGGATTTGCATCCTGTCGCGGGATGGCAGGGTTCTGTTCTGGAACGATTTCATGGAATCGTATCTCGACATTCCGGAGCAAACGATCCTGGGCAGACCCATCCGGGACTTTTTCCCCGCTTTTGGGCAGGAACGCTACAAGGACCGGATCGACCGCGTGTTCGATTTCGGGGCGCCGGCTTTCTTTTCTGCCCGGCTGCATTCTCTGTTCCGGGCCGACCCCGACACCGGTCGGGACGCGGAGCTCTTTCAGGATCTCACCATTTCCTTTCTTGAGGGAAAGGGAGGAGGCGAAGGGTATGCCTTGCTTTCGGTCCATGACGTGACCGACCTGAACCACAAACTGGAGGAAAGGAATCGCCTGTACCGGCGGGCCAGGGAAGAAATCCTGGAACGGGAGAAGGCCGAAACCCGGTTGCGGGAATCTGAAACCCGGCTGACGGAGCTGAACCGGACCAAGGATCAATTGATGTCCATCATCGCGCATGACCTGCGGGGGCCGATTTCGTCCAATGTCCTCGGTTTGGAATCCCTGATCGGTTCCTACGGGGACATGGGGGAGGAGGAGAAACTGGAATTTCTGAAATTGATGCTGGAGGGATCCAACCAAACCCTTTCCTTGTTGGAGGATCTCCTTGTTTGGGCCCGGGTGCAATCCGGGGTCATCGCACCCCGGATCGAACGGTTTTCTATGGACCAGCTGGCTTCCAGGGAACACCAGACTTTTTTCCAGAGCGCCACGCAGAAGGAAATCGGATTGCATCTCGACCTGGGCAGTCACCTGGAAGTGGATGCGGACAAAAACATGATCCTGGCCGTGCTTCGGAACCTGATTTCCAATGCCATCAAATTTACGCCCCGGGGAGGGCAGGTCTGGGTGAAAGCGACGCGACACGGGCGGACCGTCCGCGTGGAAGTGAAGGACACGGGAGTGGGAATGGATCCGACCACCCTTTCTCAGCTTCTCGAAGCCGGAAAGTTGGTCACCACACCGGGAACGGAACAGGAAAAGGGGACAGGGTTCGGGTTGAAACTGTGCCAGGAATTTTTGCAAAAAAACGGCGGAGCCCTCGAGATCGTCAGTCAACCGGGAAATGGAAGCAGCTTTTCATTTACCCTTCCATCGCCTCCAACGTCCTGAGAAGCTGCCGGTATTCCTCGTTTTTCGGATCGTACGCCACCAGTTTGGCAGCAAGTTCCCGGGCCCGGTCCAGGTTTCCCTGTTCCAGCGAAATGGTGCACAATCCATAGAGGATGTTCCGGTCGAAGGGATGTCGTAGAAGGGCCTCCTCCAGACTTCGAAGTGCATCTTCACTCCGTCCTCCCGAGTGGAGGGCTATGCCGTAGACATAACTGTAATGCGCATCGCCCGGCTCGAGCCTGGCCGCGGTTTCCAGGTGGCTCATTGCCTTTTCGGTCCGGCCCTGCCGGACATCCAGCAGTCCCATGGCAAAATGGAGGGCGGCCATGTCCGGGTAGCGGGCCAGCGCATTTTCCAGTAGTGCGGCTCCTTCCCCGTCCCGTCCCATTTGCCGGTAGAGATCGGCCAGATTGATGTAGGGTGCCACCAGTCCCGGCTCCAGCTCGATGGCCTCCAGGTAGGAGGCTTCGGCCCGGTCGGTTTTTCCGGCGTTCAGGAACAGATTGCCGAAGGTCAGGTGGGTCGATGGGTGATCGGCGTTGATCATCAGCGAGGCATTGTACTCTTCCAGAGCTTTCTGCAAGCGTTCCCTGGATCCTTCCGGGATCATGGCCGCAGGGACCGAGGAGAGGCAGTTTGCCGCCATCAGGCGTACAAGGCGCGTGGTGTCTGACAGGCGGGGAAGTGCGATGGCACGAACCAGCTCGGGATCGGCCAACTGGATGGCGTTCAGCACGGCAAACCGGACCAGGGGATCGGAATCCGCCGCCACGGACTGAAGCGCCTCCAGGCTGCGGTCGTCCGGATAAGATCCGAGGAGTGATACGGCGGTGGCCCGGATCATGGGGGCTTGTTCCTTGTCTTTCATCAGGCGGACCAATCCGTCAAGGGCATCTGGATACTGGCGGCGGCCTGCCCAGAAGGTCTCCCCGTACTGGTCCCGGTTTGCAAAATCCCGGCCATACCATTGCAGCATATACCGGGTGGCCCAGTCGTTGTCCTTGTCTTCGTGGCACTGGATGCAGGCATTGGGCGACTGCAACTCGTCGGACAGGTCGGGTCGGGGGATGCGAATGCTGTGATCGCGTCTTGGATCCACCACCATGTAGGTGCGTTCGTGCATGTGGCATTCGGTGCAGAGGGCGCCCTCTTTGGCCGGATTGTGAAAATGGTGGTCGCGGGTGCCATACTCGGAAGCCAGGTGGCAGCGGTAACACAACGCATTTCCCTGGGAATACACCTGACCCGAATGGGGCTCGTGGCAATCCTTGCAGACCACCCCGGCCTGGTACATCTTGCTCTGGAGGAAGGACCCGTAGACATAGACCTCTTCCAGGATCTGTCCATCGGAAAAATAGAGCCCCTCCTCCAGCAGGCTGGGCCAGTGGCTGTCGAGCAAGGATTTGCCGTATTCATAGTCCTCGGTCATCACCGCCCGGCGGGAATGGCAACGACCGCACATCTGAACCAGCTGATCCGACGTCCGGGGAACCGACCGTCGGGCCGTGGCGGAATCGGGATCGAAGACCCAGGATGCGTTGTCGGTGTCCTTGAGACGGATCACCAGGCCCATGTCCGGCATGTGGTCGGGGGGACTGCCGGCTTCCACGTTCCGGGCCCAGTCCAGGTGCGCAGCTCCGGGGCCGTGGCAGGCTTCGCAGGACACATCGATTTCCGACCAGGTGGTGTGGTACTCCTTGCTGCTGTGGTCGTAATCTTTCCTCAGGTTGGTGGAATGGCATTCCGCACACATGTAGTTCCAATTCTGATTGATCCGGGTCCAGTACAGAATGTCGTCATGCGCAATCCGTTCGTCGGGGTAGAGGTGGAACCAGCGTTGTCCTCCTTGTTCGGCGGGACGGGTATCCCAGGCCAGGGGGAGGCATTGGAGGCGTCCCCCCGGAAAGGGGATGAGGTACTGTTGAAGCGGCCGGATCCCGAATACGTAGGCGACCTGAAAATCCTGCATGGTTCCGTCCGGACCTTCGGTGTGCACCATGTACCTGTCTCCCGAACGGTAAAAACGGGTGGTGATTCCCAGGTGGGTGAAGCGGGCATCCTCGAAATCGCCAAGGACTGTGGATGCAAGGGCCGTATCCATGGCCATGTCGTGATCCGAGTCCCGGTACAGGTCGAACTGTTTGAGATGGCATTCCCGGCACGATTCCCGTCCGACGAAACCAGCGTTGGGGTCTGCCGGCGCCGCCCCCCTCTTGTTTTCGGAATCCTCACCGGACCGACACCCCAGGGTCAAGCAACCAAGGATCAGCAGAAGGAAGGGAACCAGCGGAAGACGGGGAAAAATTCTGACAAACATGGGAAAACGTTGAAGGAGACAATTTCAAATGTATATAAATTGGGCAAATCGCCCGGGTACGGCGGGCTATTCAAACAGAATCTATATAATTTTACTTCGGGCCCTTCAGGGGTGCCTGACTCGACCTACTGCCTGTGAAACGAAGAACCTTCTTTGGAACGCTGCTGACCTTCACCCTGTCTGTTACCGGAATCCTGATCCTGGCAAGCTATCTGCGTCAGTTTGTGCCCGGGAAACGCAGCCGGTCGACCCGGCGCCTTCTTGGCTCCGGGAAAAGCTATCCCCTCGATACCTACACGTACCGGTCCGACTGTGGTGTCTTTGTGTACCGCGACAACGAAGGAGTTCGTGCCCTGTCGGCCGTATGCACCCACCTTGGTTGCGTGCTGACCGCCACACCGGATGGATTTGAATGTCCCTGCCACGGTTCGGCTTTCAACCGGGAGGGACAGGTGTTGTACGGGCCGGCCCCCCGCAGTTTGCACTGGTATGCCGTGGAACGCCAGGCGGACGGAAATCTTGTGGTGGATACCGCCCGAACGGTGGGTCCGGACGTCAAATGCCCCGGCGCATGAGACGAAATATCTTCCTGCACATCCATGCCCCCCGGGTCCATGTGTTTTCCCTGCGACCGGGCTACACCCTGGGACTGGGACTCATCCTCAGCTTTTTGTTTGTTGTTCTGGTGTTCACCGGGCTGGTGCTGATGGTGTATTACACACCCGCGGCGGACCGGGCCTACGATTCCGTAAAGGACATCATCTATGTGGTGCCGGGCGGACGGGTGGTGCGGAACATGCACCGGTGGGCCGGCCAGGGCATGGTGGTGTTTGTTTTCCTTCACATGCTGCGGGTGTTTTATACGGCGTCCTATGGAGGCGGCAGGAGCCGGAACTGGATCTATGGCGTGTGCATGCTGGTGCTGGCGCTGTTCAGCAATTTCAGCGGGTACCTGTTGCCCTGGGACCAGCTGGCTTACTGGGCCGTGACCATCGGTGCGAACATTGCCGCAGCGGCACGGGAGCTCACCGATTTGTTGGGCATCACCCCCCGCTTCGATCCGGGCGGCTTCCTGAAATCCTTGTTGCTCGGTGGGGAACAGGTGGGGGAGGAGACCCTGACCCGGTTCTTCATGCTTCATGTGATTCTTCTTCCCCTGGCCATGCTGAGCCTGAT
Organism: Bacteroidales bacterium; assembly: GCA_041393235.1. Classification (GTDB taxonomy): domain Bacteria; phylum Bacteroidota; class Bacteroidia; order Bacteroidales. Next base: position 79,025 of record JAWKKO010000004.1, on the reverse strand, counting down.
GGCCTTGCATTTTTGGCGGATCCGGAAAGACGGTGGATTGTCCCGGCCCGCGACTTTCCGGTCCGACCGAGGAACCACCAACAAATGGATGGCCTGGCCCGTGTTGATGTGGACCGAACTCTCCCTCTTCCTCCTGGTCCTTGCGGGGTTGCTGGGCATGGGCATTTTTGTGGATGCCCCCTTGCTGGAAATGGCCAATCCGATGCATCCGGAAAACCCGGCCAAATCCCCCTGGTATTTTCTGGGCATCCAGGAAATGGTGTCGTATTCAGCTTTTTCGGGCGGACTCCTGATCCCTGTGCTTTATCTGGCTTTTTTGTTTTCCATTCCTTTCGTCGACCGGGAGGAGGAGTCGGTGGGCATCTGGTTCTCGGGTCGTACCGGAAGGCGCGTGATCGGGTTCAGTCTGGCCGGCGCCCTGGTATGGACCCTAATCCTTCTGGCCGTTCATGAACGGATGCCGGTGGGGTCTGGATGGGTTTCCCGTATTCCGTCCTGGGTTTCCCTGGTGTTCAATCCGGCAACCCTGGTGGCGATCGCCGCGGTTCTCTGGGCCGGAATGATCCGGAGGCGGACCGGATCGACACGCATGGCGGCATTGGCGTTGTTCACCGTTGCGCTGGTGGCCCTGGTGGCATTCACCCTGGTGGGGATTGTTTTCCGGGGACCCAACTGGGAGTTTTACTGGACGCCGGCACAATGGCCAAGGATGTGAGATGAATGAACAGACGTACATACGGCGCATGCAGATGGTTTCCTTCGGGGGAGCGCTGATCCTGTTGGTCCTGCTGGTGCTTGCCTGGACGGCGGGAGCTTCGGGCAAGGAATGGCGGCGGGTCCAGAAGGAACAGGCGGAAGCCGTCCCCGGGTTGGAAACAGGCATCCGCGAAATCGGTCTCCCCGGATTGGGAACCACCGACCGGTGCGTGACCTGTCACCCGGTTCTCGAAGACCCGCGTTTTGACGGCAACCGCCCGCCCCTGGCCGCACACCCCGGTGCGTTTCTCACGGATCATCCCGTGGATGACTATGGATGCACCGTTTGTCATGGCGGACAGGGCCGGGCGTTGAACAAGAGGGAGGCATTCGCACAGGATCCCGGGGTTCACTGGCCCCATCCCATGCTCGAACAGCCCTTCATCCAATCGAGTTGCGGTCGGTGCCATCTGGCTTTGTTTCCAGGGGAGTCCGGTCCGAGCGGCGACACCCTGAGCGGTACGGGGGTGCTTGCCCGGGGAAGGGACATCTTTGCGCGGGAAGGATGTCTGGGTTGCCATATCGCACGGGGGGTGGGCGGCATCCTGGGGCCCGATCTCACCCGGCAGGGGGAAAAGACCCGGCACGATTACAGCTTCGAGAATGTGGAGGGGGAGCAAAGCATTTCCCACTGGCTGAAAGAGCATTTCCGGGATCCGGAAACGGTGTCGCCCGGATCCCAGATGTTGAAAGTCGATCTGGCCGAGGAGGAGCTGGATGCGCTGGCCACCCTGGTGATGGGCCTGTCCAAGCCGGACATGCCCCTGGACTATTTCTCCCTGGAGGTGCTGAAGGAATTCAAGGGCACCCGCCACGATCTGAACGGAGAGACTGCGTTTCAAACCCTTTGTTCGGCCTGTCATGGCAAACGGGGCGAAGGCAAGGATTACGCCACCTACCGGGTGGGGGTGCCTTCTCTGGGGAATGTGGACTTTCAACGGCTGGTGTCCCGGGAATACCTCCGCTTCACGCTGGAACAAGGTCGAAGCCTGCGGCAGATGGGAACCTGGTCGACCGATGTTTCCGGATTGCGGTCTGCGGAAACAGCCGATCTGGTGGGGTGGTTGAAATACGGGATCGGACGGGCTGTGGAAGCAAAACCTGCGGAATCCGCCGAAGCAGGATCGGATTTGTATGCCCGGCACTGTGCCACCTGTCACGGAGACAACGGGCAGGGAGGAATCGGGGTCGCCCTGAATCAGGACGGTTTGTTGCATGTGGCCACGGATGACATGCTCCGCACCACCCTGGCCCAGGGACGTGGAAACACGGCCATGCCCGGCTGGCAGCTGCTGGGAGACGAAGCCCTGGACCGACTGGTGGCATGGGTTCGGACCTGGGGGACCTACCGGCACGTCTTTTTTCCCGATCTTCCCGAGGGAAGGGAGAAAGAGGGCAGTCTTCTCTTTCATTTCTCCTGTTCGCGCTGCCACGGCGAATTCGGCGAAGGAGGAACGGGTCCGGCCGTGGTAAACCGGGATTTTCTGGCCGCCGCCCCGGATCCCTTCCTTGTCCGGACCATTTCCGAGGGGAGGGCGCATACGGCGATGTTCGGCTGGACCTCCGAACTGGTGGGAGGAGACCGTCTCGACCTGCAGGACCTGGCCGATCTGCTTGCTTTTCTGAGAGCCCGTGCAACGGAAGATCCGGACTACATCCACTCCGGAGCCAATCCGGGATCGCAGGATCCGGGATCCCTTGGCTACGCCCGCCTCTGCGCCGAATGCCACGGCAATTCGGGGGAAGGAACCAGGGCACCGGCTCTGAACAACCAGGAGCTGCTCAATGCGGCCTCCAACGGTTACCTTCTGGGCACCATCACCCTGGGAAGGTCCGGGACACCGATGCCTTCCTGGGGGTATGCCACCACGAACCGGGCAGCGTTGGATCCGAAGGAACGAACCGACCTTGTGGCCTTTCTCCGTTCCTGGCAGAAGATCCGGATTCCTTTTCCCGGGACTCAGGAGGCCGGAGTTTCAGACGAATTGAAAAACGAGTAAAAAAAATGGGACCCAAGTGTAACCATTTTGCCCCTTTTCGAGTACCTTTAATATTACACCCTAAACTCGATCACCGATGAGTTACAAGGTCTTTGTCCTGTATTCCTTCAAGCACGACCGGCTGTATGTGGGTTACACCACCAGCCTCACCGATTATATGGTTACCATGAATGTCATGGAGACGGACAACCCCCTGTATCAGTTCCGGCCCTGGACCCTGATTCACATGGAATTGTTCTTCACGGAGGAAGAAGCCATGGTGCGGGAAGGGTTTCTGAAAAAGGAAGCCGGGCAACAATACATCCGAAGGGAAGTCCTGCCGATGTTTGATTTCCAGTAAAGGGTGCGTATCTTTGCGCCGTCACGTACGAGAGGTTCCATGTCCAATATGCAGGAAAGTAAGCGCAAATGGTTGTTTCGGAAGCTGACCAGCAAATACCGCATGGTCTTGCTCAACGACGACACCTTTGAGGAGGTGGGCAACCTGCGGCTGACGCGCCTGAACCTGATCGCCGTGGTCGGTGTCATTCTGATTCTTCTGGTGGCCCTGGTGTATGTGTTGGTCGCTTACACGTCGATCCGGGAGTTCATTCCCGGGTATCCCGATGCAGCCATGAGGCAGCACATCCGGCAAAACGCCATCCGACTCGATTCCCTGGAATATGAGCAGATGGTCCGTGACCAGTACTTCGGCAACCTGCGGGCGATCATCTCCGGGGAAATGCCGGAACAATACCTCAACGACTCCTCGGGAACCCACGATGTCCAGGGCATCAGCTTCTACCGGTCGACCTACGATTCCCTTCTGCGGGAGCAGGTGGAAACGGAGGACCAGTTTCGTCTGACAGGCCCCGAAGAGGCGGTGGGCGAAAGGAAACTTTATGACCTTCACTTTTTCCCTCCCGTCACAGGGATCGTCTCTGCCAATTTCAATCCCATGAGCGGCCATTACGGCATTGATGTGGTGGCCGAACCCGATGAAGTGGTCAAGGCCACCCTGGACGGAACGGTCACCATGTCGACCTGGACCCTGGAAACGGGGTACGTGATCCAGATCCAGCATGACAACGAACTGATTTCGGTCTACAAGCACAACGCCACATTGTTCAAGGAGGTGGGTTCGAAGGTGTTGGCTGGTGACGCCATCGCCGTGGTGGGAAATTCCGGCGAACTGACGTCCGGGCCCCATCTGCATTTTGAACTCTGGCACGACCGTGTTCCTCTGAACCCCTTAGATTACATCGTATTCTGATTCCATGCCAAAGCGTATTGCCATACTTGGATCCACCGGTTCCATTGGCACCCAGGCGCTGGATGTTGTATCGGCCCACCCCGACGCTTTCGAGGTGGAGGTTCTTACCGCTGGGAACAATGCGGAACTCCTCATCCGGCAAAGCATCCTCCATGTCCCCAATGCGGTGGTGATCGGGAACGAAGCCCTCTATCCCCGGGTCAGGGAAGCCCTTCGCCACCATCCGATCAAAGTCTATGCCGGGGAGGAGGCCATTTCCCAGGTGGTGGGTTTCGATTCCATTGATCTTGTGCTCACCGCCATGGTGGGTTTCAGCGGACTGCGGCCGACGGTGCAGGCCATCCGTGCCGGGAAGGACATCGCCCTGGCCAACAAAGAGACCCTGGTGGTGGCCGGTGCCCTGATCATGGCAGAGGCCCGGCAGAAGGGTGTCCGGCTCATTCCGGTGGACTCGGAACATTCGGCCATTTTCCAGTGCCTCGTTGGGGAACATCCGGAAAGCATAGAGAAATTGATCCTGACGGCTTCGGGCGGACCTTTCCGGGGCAGGACGCCTGGTGAATTGAAATCGGTGACTCCGGAAGAGGCCCTTTGCCATCCCAACTGGTGCATGGGTCCGAAAATCAGCATCGATTCGGCCACCCTGATGAACAAAGGCCTGGAGGTGATCGAGGCCCGGTGGTTGTTCGGGGTGCCGTCTGACCGCATCGAGGTGGTGGTGCATCCGCAGTCCATCCTCCATTCCCTGGTGCAGTTCACCGACGGCTCCATGAAAGCCCAGATGGGACTGCCCGACATGAAGCTTCCCATACAATACGCCTTTTCCTATCCCCACCGGATTCCCTCCGGCTTTCCCCGGTTCAATTTCGCCGGATTTCCTCAACTGACCTTTGAGCCGGCGGATACGAAAATTTTTCGTAACCTTGCACTTTCCTACGAGGTGCTGCAGAAGGAGGGGAACTGGCCCTGTGTCATGAATGCGGCCAATGAAATCGCAGTCAAAGCCTTTCTGGACAAACGGATCGGATTCCTGGACATCCCCGGGATCATCGAGGAAACACTGGACAGGTCCGTCTATCTGAAGGCGCCCATGCTGGAGGATTATTTTGATACCGACCGGGAAGCCCGGCGGATTGCCAATGAAATGATTTAGCTGGAAATGGATGTTCTGATAAAAATCGCACAGTTTGTTCTGAGCCTGTCGATCCTGATTGTCTTGCATGAACTGGGGCACTTCGTGTTTGCCCGCATTTTTAAAACCCGGGTCGAAAAGTTTTATCTCTTCTTTGATGCCGGGTTCTCGCTGTTCAAGAAAAAAATCGGGGAAACCGAGTATGGCATCGGATGGCTTCCGCTGGGAGGGTATGTGAAAATCAGCGGGATGATCGATGAGTCCATGGACAGGGAGCAAATGAAGCAACCTCCCCAACCCTGGGAGTTTCGGTCCAAGAAAGCCTGGCAACGGTTGCTGATCATGCTCGGCGGGGTGACCGTCAACTTTCTCCTTGCCCTGGTGATTTACATCCTGGTCTTCTTCCGTTGGGGCGACGAATACATTCCGGTGGAGCAAATCACCGACGGTTACACCTTCGACAGCACCTTCATTGATCTGGGCTTCCGGAACGGCGACCGGATTCTTTTCCTCGACGGGAAGCCGGTGGAGAAATGGCTCTCCATTCATCACGACCTGGTGGTCAACGAAACACGTGTGGTGACCGTGGAGCGGAACGGGTCGGAACTTGACGTGGCGATCCCGGAAGAACGCTTTTCAGAAATCCTCAAACTGGAATTCCCCATCGCCCCGCGGATTCCCTTCGAGCTTGCCGGAATGCGGGAGGACGGTGGAGCTGCAAAAGCTGGCATGAAACTTGGAGATAAAATCCTGCGTATCGACGGCGACGAAGTCAGGTTCTTTGACGAATTGAGAAGCAAACTGGGGGGAGCTCCCCACAAGGATTTTCAAGTCCAGGTGCTGCGGGGCACCGACACCCTGGACCTGGTGGTGCAGACCGATGCAAACGGGATGTTCGGCATCGAAAACAAAGGGCTTTACGACTATTTCGATCCGGTGGTGGTGAAATATTCCTTTTTGCAGTCCGTACCGGCCGGAATTCAGCGGGGGGTGGACATCACCAAAAGCTATGTGAAACAGCTCAAGTTGTTGTTCAAACCCAAGACCAAGGCATACGAGGAACTGGGAGGGTTCATTCGCATCGGGAGCATTTTTTCGCCCACGTGGGACTGGCAAAGCTTTTGGAACATGACGGCCTTTCTGAGCATCATCCTGGCCATCATGAACATCCTGCCCATTCCTGCCCTGGACGGCGGCCATGTGATGTTCCTCCTGTATGAGATGGTTTCGGGGAGAAAGCCGGGGGACAAATTCATGGAATATGCTCAGATTGTGGGCATGGTCCTTCTCCTGAGTTTGCTTCTGTATGCCAATCTCAACGATGTCATCGGATTGTTTCGCAAATAAGACATGAAAAACATTACTTTTGTATCGAACCTTTTTAAATCAAAGAAATGGAAGCATTTATAACCCTGGCTGTGGGTGTTTGGCAAGTTGTCGTAATCATTCTCCTGGTACTGTTGCTTTTCGGTGGACGGAAAATTCCCGAACTCATGCGTGGCGTGGGCGAAGGCATGAAAGAATTCAAGAAGGCGACCAGCGAAAAGGACGATGACGACGAAGTGATCGTGGACGATACTGCTGAAACCAAAAAAATCAAAGATGGAAAGAAGTAAGATCCATCGAGGCAAAGGAGCCTGCCTGCTTGCGCGGGCAGGCTTTTTTGTCCTCCTGTCCCTGGGTTTTTTCCACCTGTCGTCCTGCGACGGGGTGAACACCCCGGGCGTCGCAGGCTCTGGCCGCGTGTTGCCCAACATCAACGGCAGTGCCGGGGAGGTGCTTGTGGTCATGGACGAGAACAGCTGGCAGGGAGATGCCGGCGAGCACCTGCAGGACATTCTGAAGGAAGAAATTCCCGGACTGCCTCAGTCCGAGCCCCTGTTCGATGTCATGCAGATATCACCGGGCGCTTTTGAAAATGCGGTGTTGTACCACCGGACCATCGTGCTGACCACGGTGTCTTCGGGAAAGGAGAGCCGGCTCTCTTACCGGGAGGATGTCTGGGCCCGTCCTCAGATCGTTCTGCAATTGGAAGCCTCCAGCGGCGAAGAACTGGACCGGTTGATCCGGGACAATGACGGGCAGATCCAGTCTTTTCTGATCCAGCACGACCGCGACCGGCTCATCGCCATTTACCGGGATACGAAGGATGAGGGAATCCAGCAGAAAATCGTCGAAAACCACCAGATCCAGTTGGCCGTACCCAGGGGGTACAACCTGGATTTCTCCAAGGACGAATACACCTCCGTTTCCATTGAATCTTCCGACATGTCGCAGGTCATTCAGGTCTATGATTTTCCGGCCGACGGACCGGATGCCCTGTCCACTGAAAATCTTCTTTCCAAGCGGAACGAATTCACCAGGAAATATGTCGCTGGCCCCCGGGACGGTTCCTACATGACCATTTCTCCCCTCTACCCGCCCCAGGTGTTCGATGTGAAAATGGGAAACCGGGAGGTCGTGGAGATCCGTGGACTGTGGGAATTGGAGAACGGGTACATGGGCGGACCCTTCATCTCTCACGCCGTGTACGATGAAGCCCGGAACCGGGTGGTCGTGGTGGACGGGTACATCTACTACCCCAACCAAAAGAAACGGGTGAAGCTCAAACAAGTGGAGGCCATCGTTTACTCCATGGAGCTCATGTAGTCCGGACCAGGTGTTTTTTGATGCCGGCCAACAGCATGTCCCGGGTGAAGGGTTTCATGATGTAATCGGTGAAACATCCTGCATACAAACCATCCTGGATTTCCCCTTCAAAGGTAAAGGCAGTTTGGGCGAGGACGGGAATGTCCGGCCGACTGCTCCGGATGCGTTGTGTGGCTTCGTAACCGTCCAATCCCGGCATGAGGATGTCCATGAGGACAATCTCGATTTCCGGATGCTTCTCAAAAATTTCCACTGCTTCCAGTCCGTCTCTTGCCCGCAGGATGTTGATCCGGGTTGGAGATAGCAATTCTTTGATATACAAATAATTGGTTTCGATGTCCTCCGCCACGAGAACGACCCGACCCGACCAGTCATCGTAGGTCGGTCGGGCCTGGCCATGGACCGGCTCCGCTTCCCGGGCCTTGCTGAAGGTGAGCGGGAGGGTGAAATAAAACTTGCTGCCTTCACCGGGGTTGCTTTCAACCCACATGTCACCACCCATGAGCTCCACCAGGTCCCTGGCGATGGCAAGACCCAGACCCGCACCCCGGAGCACGGTGTCGTTTTTATCCACCAGTTTCACAAAGCGATCGAAGATGATACCGGTTTTGTCCCGGGCAATGCCGGGCCCGGTGTCCTTGACATAGAAGAGCAGCGAATCGCGTCCATCTCCCTGGTCTTCTTCCACATAGGCATAGCCAAAGGTGATCTTTCCGCTGGTGGTGAATTTTACGGCATTTTCCAACAAATTGTTCAGCACTTCCATGATCCGAAGCCTGTCCGCCTGGATCACAAAGTCGTTGTCGGTGGTTCCGGCAAGGAATTCCAGATCAATGTCCTCTTTTCCGTAGTCGGCCAGGATCTGCCTGTATTTCACCGTCAATTCCTGGAGACTTTTGTTGACGAAGAACTGCCTCCGGTTGATCTTGATCTGCCCCAGGTCGATCCGGGAGAGAACGATGGTTTTCTCGATCAGGTTGAGCAAATCGGTGCTCCCGTTGATGATCTGCGTCAGATACAGAGACTTTTTGTCCTCCGACAGTTCTTCCATCTGCAGCAGGCTTGCAAAGCCCACGATGGCATTCATGGGGGTCCGGATCTCGTGGGAAAGGTTTCCCAAAAAGGCGGTTTTCAAGCGGTCGGAGGCTTCCGCCCTGGACCGGTCCACTTCCAGCTTTTTCTCGGTTTCTTTGTGTTCGGTGATGTCGATGAGGGAAAGGATCGTGTGTTTGGTTCCCGGAAGGTAGGTCCCGGAGAGAAGGACCGTCTTCGGGTTTCCCTTTCGATCGACGAAGCGGCATTGGAGCTGTTCGGGCCGACTCCCGTCGTCGGCTTTGAGCATGCGGAGCATGTTTTTCAGTCCGTCCCGATCCTCGCTGAGGACGAGTTCCGTCCATTTTCGTTGGTCCAGCAACTCTTCGCGGCTGTAGGAACTGATCTTTTCCATGGCGGGATTGACTTCCAGGATCTGGGTGTTTTTGTCAAGCACCAGAATGGCCGAGGGGGAATGCATCAGAACCGCCTGCAGGTATCCGATGTCCTGGAAAATGCCCTTGTCGAAATCCATGCCTTGGCTATCGGTTGTAAAACAGATTGGGTTTCTCGAATTCGAACAATGTGGGGTAGTCCTCGTCGAACCGTTTGAGGACCTCTGTCATGATGGTCTCCCGGATGAATTTGGATTTGTTCTTGATCTTGTATTTGTCGCAATACAGATTCAGGGCATCCAATTCCCGCTTGTTGAACAGAATGGTGCTTCTGCAATTGCGTCTGAGTTTCTCGTCTTTCTTGTGATCCACTGCGGAAGGTTTGATTTCCATAAAAATAGACATTGTCCCGGATATATGGGTCTTCCCGACGAAGGTTTGAATGAATTTGCTGTGCCAGTGTAAAAATAAAGTAGAATAAAAAAATCTATAAATACAAATATTAATAGGTTGTAATAGAAGGTATATGCTATTTCATACTAATGCATATAGGTGTGTAAAATTTGAAACAAGGGTGGTGAAATGTCGCCGGAGGAATCAGGATTCTTCGTTCTGGAGAATGGACCGAACCTCCCGGGGACGGATCAGACCGAGGGCCAGAGAAACGAGTGCGCTCACTGCTAGAATGAGGACGAATCCCATTCCCCATCCCGGAACCAGTTGTCTGACCAGGAAGGCAGAACCCACACTGGCTCCAAGCAAGGGGATCAATCGCAGCAGGAGGTCCCGGTTGGAAGGCAGGTGCAGGATTCTCCCGGCAAGGATCACTTGCATCAGGGCGTAATAGGCCTGGGAGATGAAACTTGACCAGGCGGCCCCCAGGGCCCCGTGGTGGGGAATCAGGATCAGATTCAATGACAGGTTTAGCACCACAGTGCTGGCAGCCAGTAAATTAAGCACTTTCAGGTTCCGGTTGGCCGTCAGGAGGGTTCCGTACACATAGGAGACAGAAACGCAAAGGAATCCAAGGATGAGGATCCCGAAGATTTTTCCGCTGGTTCCGGAGGGGGAATCATACAGGAACCGGATGATCTCCTGCTTGTATGCATTGCCTGCCACGGCGGCCGTGATTCCGGTCACCAGGAGCAGGGGAAGGGCCAGGCGGATGAGGTCGTTGACATTTTCCTTTTTCCGAAGCATCCGGGAAAACATGGGCAACAGAAGAGCGGCAAACAAGAGGCTGAACTGGGACAGAGCATCGTAAATGCGAAAGGACTGGGCATAGATGCCGGCTTCCCGCTTTCCGTCCGGAAGCATCCGCTCCAGCATGACCGAATCGATGCGGTTGAAGGTCGCCATCAACAGGATCAGCAGGGCGAAGGGAAGGCTGGCTTTCAGGATGGTCAGGGAACTGGCCAGTCGGATGGGGGGAAGCTTTCCTCCGGTGTGGGATCGGACCAGGAGAACCACGGTGAGCAGCGTGATGCCATAGGATGCCGTCTGCGCATAGGCGAACCACTGAATGCGAAAGGGGGCGTCCAGGATGCGGCCCCAGAGCAACAATCCGGTGATCAGGATCATCAGGGTGCGGTCCATGACCGACAGAAGGCTATCGGTGCGAAACAGATGCAAACCGCTGATGTTGGTCCGGAAATAGAGAATGAAGGAGGCCAGGAATTGGTTGAATGCCAGCACCCGCAGCAGGTGCATCTGTTCCCTGTCGTATCCCAGGAAACGGGCTGCAACAAACGCCACGACGGCATAGAGCAGGGCCAGGGCAAACTTGAGGGGCACGATGGCGGTCAGGTGGCCGGGCAGAAGACGGGGATTCCGGGCGATGGCCCGGTTGTTGTAATTCTGGATCCCCAGGTCGAGCAGGATGTTGAGGATCAGGGCAAAATTGAACAGGGAGAAATAAAACCCGTATTCACTTTCTCCCACCCGGTTTTGAACCCCCACCTCGATACCGAAAAACCAAAACGGCTTGATCAGGAGGTTCAGTGCGATGAGCAGTGCAAGGTTGGAAAGAAACCGCTTTTTCAAATTCGATTTAATTAAGCCCCTCCGGACCGGGTTGGCACTGGAATTATTTTTTAATTCAACACAAATGTAATAAGTTCGCTGCAGATTTTTTTGGCAGTTTTGGAGCAGAAGACGTATCAGAGGAGCATTGCTGTAAACACCCGTTTGCTCATGCCCGGAAAGCTGGATGGCATGGGTTGGTTTACCTTTGAAACCCTGAAACGGATCACCCGCGATCATCCCGACACCCATTTCTATTTTCTTTTCGACCGGAAATACAGCAAAGAGGTGATTTTCAGTGAGAACATCACACCGGTCGTTCTCCGGCCCTCCACCCGGCACCCCTTGCTCTGGTACATCTGGTTTCAGTGGCGCCTCCACGCCTTTCTGAAGAAGAAGCGGCCCGACCTGTTCCTGAGCACAGACGGGTTTTTGTCGCTGCGGTCGCCGGTCCCTTCGGTGGCCGTCATTCACGATCTGAACTTCGAGCACCGGCCCTGGGACCTTCCTCCCCTGGTGCGGTGGTATTACCGGCATTTCTTTCCCAGGTATGCCCGGGCCGCCCGGCGGATCGTCACGGTGTCGGAATACAGCCGACGCGACATCATCAACCAGTATGAAATCAACGAGGAGATGGTGGACCTGGCCTACAACGGGGCCAACGACCGCTACCAGCCCATTTCTCCGGAGCAGGCCGCAGAGGTGAGGGGAGAATACACGGGAGGAGCGCCCTTTTTCATCTTTGTGGGCAGCATCCACCCCCGCAAGAACATCACCCATTTGCTGAAGGCGTTTCAACTCTTTCGGGAGGAACACAAGGGCGAATTCAAGCTGGTGATCGTGGGCGAGCCGTTTTTTCTCACCGGTGCCATGGAAGAGCAGCTGGAGAAAATGAGTTTCCGGCACGATGTCATTTTCACCGGCCGGTTGTCTCCGGAGGCATTGCGGAACCTCATGGCCGCCGCCTGGGCCCTCACCTTCGTTCCCTATTTCGAAGGCTTCGGTATTCCGCTTGTCGAAGCCATGAAGTGCGATGTGCCCGTGATCGCCTCCAAGGTGACGAGTCTGCCCGAAATCGCCGGAGACGCCGCCCTGTGGGCCATCCCCGAAAGTCCGGCCAGCATCCGGGACGCCATGGTGCGCATGGTCCGGGAGGAGGGACTCCGGGAGGAGCTGATCGGGAAGGGGCGGCAGCAACGCGAAAAATATTCCTGGGACCACACGGCCCGCATGCTCTGGGCCTCCATGGAGAAAGTTCTGGAAACGAATGCTTGAACCCTGTTATCGGGCCGACGGATGGGAAGCCGGCTGCGATGAAGCGGGCCGGGGATGCATTGCGGGTCCGGTTTGCGCCGCCGCAGTCATCCTCCCCCGGGATTGGGATTTGCCCGGATTGAACGACAGCAAGAAACTGAGTGCCCGGAAAAGGGAAGCCCTTCGGCCCCTCATCGAAGCCCAGGCCCTTGCCTATGGCGTGGCTTTCGTGTCCGAATCCGAAATCGACCAGATCAACATCCTGAATGCCTCCATCCGGGCCATGCATTTGGCTCTGGATCAACTGGAACGAACCCCGGACCGGGTTCTGGTGGACGGGAACCGGTTCACGGCCTACGGATCCGTCCCTCACCTGTGCTTCGTCGGGGGAGATGCCCGCTTCGCCTCCATTGCAGCGGCATCCGTCCTGGCCAAGACCCACCGAGACAGTTTCATGGCCCGATTGCACGAGGAACATCCGGAATACGGGTGGCGAAGCAACGCGGGCTACCCCACCCGGGCCCACCGGATGGCCGTGGCAACGCTGGGTCCCACCCGGTACCACCGCCGCTCCTTTCGGCTCCTGAATGAACAAATGGCCCTGAACTTCTTTTAAACATATGCCCCCCTCACTGAAAAGGGGGACTGCGGGGACTTGAAAATGGAGAAAAATCCCATCTTTGCATGAATCCCGCAAAACCGAAACCTACGTTATAATACGATTCTTATGAGAAAGTACATCAGCATTGCATTGCTCGTCTTGCTGGCTCTGCCCGGCAAGGTGCGCGCCGACGAAGGCATGTGGCTCCTGAGCCTGGTCCAGAAAATCAACATGGACGAGATGCATGACATGGGCCTGGAACTGACGGCCGAGGATATCTACAGCGTCAACCACGCCAGTCTCAAAGACGCCGTGGGAGCCCTGGACTACGGTTCCTGCACAAGCGAACTTGTGAGCTCCGAAGGTTTGTTGCTCACCAACCACCATTGCGGGTACGGCGAAATCCAGGCCCACAGTTCGGTGGAACACGACTACCTGAAAAACGGGTTCTGGGCCATGAGCCGGGACGAAGAACTCCCCAATGAGGGCAAGACGGTGACCTTCCTGGTCCGGATGGAGGAGGTGACCGACCAGGTTCTGGCCGGACTCACCGACGGCATGACGGAAGAAGAGCGTGCCGCCAAGATCGAAGCCCTGAGTGGCGAAATCAGTGCCAAAGCCACCGAAGGAACCCACTACGAAGCCCGGGTGCGCAGTCTGTTCGAAGGCAACCGCTTCTTTTTGTTCGTGCTGGAGACCTTCCTGGATGTCCGCCTCGTGGGCGCTCCCCCGGAGTCCATCGGGAAGTTCGGACACGACACCGACAACTGGATGTGGCCCCGCCACACAGGCGATTTCAGCATGTTCCGGGTGTATACCGGTCCCGACGGCCTGCCCGCCGAATACAGTCCCGACAACATCCCCCTGCAATCGAAATATTATCTGCCCGTGTCCCTGAAAGGGTACGAAGAAGGCGACTTTGCCATGGTCATGGGCTTCCCCGGGAACACCGACCGCTACATCACCTCCTGGGAGGTCAAGGAGCTGCTGGAAGTGGACCACCCCAACCGCATCAAGATCCGCGGCACCAAGCAGGACATCCAGATGGAAGACATGCAGGCCAGCGACAAAGTGCGCATCCAGTATGCCAGCAAATACTCGCGTTCCTCCAACTACTGGAAGTACAGCATCGGGCAAAGCAAGGGCCTGAAGAACCTGAAGGTGGTTGCCAAGAAAGAAGCGGAGGAAGAAGCCTTCCGCAGCTGGGTGGCGGCCGATGCCACGCGTCAGGCCAAATACGGAACCGCTTTGCAGGACATTCAGTCGGCCATCGAAGGGAGGCGGGAGCTGCAAAATGCGTCCCAGTACCTGTATGAATGTGTTTACATGGGAATGGAAACTGTGTTGTTCGGCCGGGCGCTCACCCAGCTCGACCGCATGCTTGTGGATGAATCCACGGAGGCTGCCAAGCTGGAGGAGATGGTGGAGGCCCTGAAAGTCTACGCGGCCGATTTCTACAAAGATTACAACGCCCCCACCGACAAGAAGGTGATGAAGGCCATGATCGCCCTTCTGATCCAGGACCTGAAAAAGGATTACCTTCCGGTCAACATCCTGGAAGTGGGGACGAAATACAAAGGCGACATCGACAAGTACGTCGATGCCTATTTCAAGAAATCCATCCTGGTGGACGAGGCCAAATTCATGGCCTTCCTCGATGCGCCGGATCTCAAGGTCCTGCAAAAGGACCCGGGCTACCAGGCGGTGATCCATGCCCAGAAGTACTTTGAGATCCGCGGACAGATGGCTGCCTATGCCGATGCATACGACCGGGGAAGCCGACTGTACCTGCAGGGCCGCATCGAAATGAATTCCGGCCGGGAGTACTACTCCGATGCCAATTCCACCATCCGGCTGACCTACGGAACGGTCGGGGACTACATGGCCGCCGACGCGGTGCACTACACCCACTTCACCACCCTGAAGGGTGTCATGGAGAAAGAGATTCCCAATGACTTCGAATTCGACGTGTCGCCCCGGCTCAAGGAGCTGTACGAAGCCAAAGACTACGGCCCCTATGGCAAGGACGGCGTCATGAACGTCTGCTTCACCACCAACAACGACATCACGGGAGGCAACTCGGGAAGTCCGGTGATGAATTCCCGGGGCGAGCTCATCGGCATCGCCTTTGACGGGAACTGGGAAGCCATGAGCGGCGACGTGGCCTTTGAAACCGAATTGCAGAAGTGCATCAACGTGGACATCCGCTACGTGCTGTTTGTCATCGACAAATACGCCGGCGCGGGTCACCTCGTGGAAGAAATGACCCTGGTGCGCTGATGCCGGAGGGAGAGATCACCATATACACCGACGGCGCAGCCCGGGGAAACCCGGGGCCCGGCGGTCTGGGAGTCGTGATGATCTACCATTCCCTTCGAAAGGAAATTGCCGAAGGATACCGGATGACCACCAACAACCGCATGGAGCTGCTGGCGGTCATCCGGGGTCTGGAGGCGCTCAAACGGACCGATCTGCGGATCCGGATTTACACCGACTCCCGCTATGTGTCGGATGCCGTGAACAAAGGATGGGTGTTTTCCTGGGAAGCCAAGCAATTCAAAAAGCGGAAAAACCCCGACCTGTGGATTCGGTTTCTGGAACTGTACCGGATCTACAAACCGGCCTTTGTCTGGGTCAAGGGACATGCCAACATCCCGGAGAACGAACGTTGCGACCGTTTGGCCGTGGAAGCAAGCCACCGACCCTCGCTACCTGAGGATGTGGGGTATGTGGAAAACCCGGACGAAGCGTGACCGGTTTTTTTTGTACATTTCAGGAATTAACCTGTTTCGCCATGCTGAATAAGTCAATCCTGTCCTATCAGGGGCCGTTGTCTTTCAGTACCATTGACTGGCTCCTGTCGGAGTTCAAGATGGCGGCGGACGATCATGACATTTCGTTCAAGGCTTACAAGAAGATGATCTCCATCATGATCGAAGCATTGGAGAACATCACAAAATACAGCGACGAGTTTCCCTGCTGCGACCAGACCCGTCCGCGGGATTTCTGTCCCACCCTCGACATCACGCAGGCGGGGCAAAACCTGGAACTCGTGACCTCCAATCCGGTTCGGAAAGAGCATGTGCAGGCCCTGAAGGACCGGATCGACCTGGTGAACACCCGGAGCCGGGAGGAGCTTAAGAATCTGTTCCGGACCACCATCACCGATGGGAAATTTACCTCCAAGGGCGGTGCCGGTCTGGGATTCATCGAAATGGCAAAAACCACCGGAAACAAACTGGAATACTCCTTCCGGGAGTTGACGGCGGAATTCGATCTCTATACCTTCAAGGTGACCTATTCCCTGTAGCGGGGATTTTCCTGAAGAAATTTTTCCAACATCGCGAGGTCCTCTGGGGTATCGACCCCCTGGCTCACGTGTGCGCTCACACAAGTCTGGATCCGGAATCCGTGGTACAGCCACCGGAGCTGTTCCAGGGCTTCGGCCTGCTCCAGGGGGGGCTCCGGCAGGGATACCAGTTCCTTGAGTGTGTCGGCCCGGTACCCGTAAAGTCCCAGGTGGATGTAGACAGGGGCAGCAAATCCTTCATCCCTCGGATAGGGGATGCGGGCCCGGGAAAAATAAAGGGCCATCCGGTTGTGGTCCACCACCACCTTGACCCGGTTGGGGTCGTTTCGTTCCACGGGATCGCTTTCTTTCCGGATCAGGGTGGCCACGGGGGCATTTCCCTCCCTCAATCCATCCGCCAGCAATCGAAGGCTGCCGGCATCCACCAGGGGTTCGTCTCCCTGCACGTTGAGGACGAATTCAAAGGTGCGGCCTTCTTCCTCCTCCAGGATGTGAAGGGCTTCCGCACAGCGCTCCGTTCCGGTGCGGTGCTCGTTGGAAGTCAGGACCGAACGGCCCCCGAACCCACGGACTGCCTCCTGGATCCGGCGGTCATCGGTTGCAACCGCCAGGTGGTCCAGCACCCGGGATGCTCCTTCGTACACCCATTGGATCATGGGTTTGCCCCGGAGGAGGGCCAGGGGTTTTCCCGGAAAGCGTGTGGAAGCGTAGCGGGCGGGGATGATGCCGAGGAAGTCCTTCACTTTTTTTCTTAAAAGTAAGAAAGAAAGGGTGAAGTCTTTTTGAATCCCCCGAAAATTGTAATTTTGTCATATTTTCAGGTTATTCTGTCAGATTTTCATGGACATTCAACACATCAAGCAGCGCTTCGGGATCATCGGGAACTACGGCGGGCTGGACCGGGCCATCGACATCGCCCGGCAGGTGGCACCCACCGATCTGAGTGCATTGATCACCGGGGAGAGTGGAACCGGGAAGGAGGTTTTTCCCCAGATCATCCATCAGCTGGGCGGGAGAAAGCACGGCCCCTACATTGCCGTCAACTGCGGGGCCATTCCCGACGGCACCATCGATTCGGAGTTGTTCGGTCATGAGAAAGGTGCGTTCACCGGGGCCACCGACACCCGGAAGGGATATTTCGAAGTCTCCGACGGGGGAACGATCTTCCTGGACGAAGTGGCCGAGTTGCCCCTTTCGACCCAGGTGCGGCTGCTGCGGGTCCTGGAGACCGGCGAGTTCATCCGGGTGGGTTCCTCCAAGGTGATGAAAACGGACGTGCGGGTGGTGGCTGCGACAAATCTGGACATTCCGGTGGCCATCAAGAAGGGGAAGTTTCGGGAGGACCTGTTCTACCGGCTCAACACGGTGCCCATTCAGGTGCCGTCATTGAAGGACCGGGGGAACGACATTCTTCTGTTGTTCCGCAAATTTGCCTCTGATTTCTCGGAACGGTACCGGATGCCTTCCATCCGGCTCGACGAAGAAGCCCGGCAGATGATGCTGAACTATTCCTGGCCCGGAAATGTCCGTCAGCTGAAAAATGTCACCGAGCAATTGTCCATCATCGAGCAGGACCGGGAAGTGACGGCCAAGGCACTGATGCACTACCTGCCCGACTACCAGAAAACCCGTCTGCCCGCCCTGATCTCCAAGGACGCCCTGGGCGACGAAACCTTCAGCTCGGAACGGGAAATCCTGTACAAGGTTCTCTTCGACATGAAAAACGACATGAACGATCTCAAGAAGCTGGTGGCCCAGATCATGGAGAAGGGGGGAGGCCACCGGGACATCGAGGCGGAGAACGAAGGCATTCTGAAGAAACTTTACGCCACCGTGGACAACCACGAAGAGGACATGGACAAACTCATCACCCACCATGCACCTCCGGTTCGACACGAACGGGACGAGGAAACCATCCTGGATACGGAGGAAATTGTGGAAGAATCCCTTTCTTTGGAGGACAAGGAAATCGAACTCATCATCAAGGCCCTGGACAAGCACAACGGGAAACGGAAGTACGCCGCCCAGGATCTGGGAATTTCGGAACGGACTTTGTACCGCAAAATCAAAGAATACAACATCGAACAATGAGGAGCAAATCGAAGGATATTCGAAAGTCATTGGTCCGGATTGCCCGGGTTGCCCTTGTGATCGCCGGAATGTGGGGCCTTGTTTCCTGCAAGGTATCCTATTCCTTCAGCGGTGCGACCATATCGCCGGATGTGCATTCCTATTCGGTGGACTACTTTCCCAACCGTGCTCCCAAAGTCCAGGCCCAGTTGAGCCAGGTGTTCACCGACGCCCTCATGGACAAAATCCAGGCAAACACCACCCTTGACCTGAACACCGACGGAGGCGATGTGAGTTTTTCGGGCGAGATCACCAATTATCAGGTCAGGCCGATGGCCATCACAGGCGCCGAAACCGCGGCGATGAACCGTCTGACCATCACGGTCAATGTCCGGTTTACCAACGAGGTGCAACCCGAATTCGATTTTGAATCCAGTTTTTCCCGATACGAGGACTTCGATGCCTCCAACGACCTCTCGGGTTCCTTTGAGGAAGAACTGATTGTCCTGATTGTGGAGAACCTGGTGGAAGACATTTTCAATCAGGCCTTTGTCAACTGGTAAGAATACAATGGATAGTTCAGACATACAACGCCTTCTGGAATCCGGGCATTATTCGCCGGCCGATCTGGAGGAGGTCAGCAGCCTCTGCCGGAACTACCCCATGTTCGGTCTTGCCCACATGCTCAAGATCCGGATCATGGAACACCTTGGCCATGAGATGCAAGCCGACCTAAAGCTGGCCGCCGTTTACGCCTGCAACCGGACCCGGTTGTTTGAGCTGGTCCATTTCCTGGAGGAACAGAAGCCGGAGGTGGCGCAACCTCGTGAAATCCACGACGAGGAGCCGGATCCGGGCGATGCGGAGCAGGGAATCATCTTTGCCCGGGCCGATGACGAGCCGGTGGATGTGGTCATTGTCGATCAACCGACCGAGTCACCGGTTTCAGGGGACGCCGATCTCCTGCTGATCGATGAAGGCGAGCCGGAACCGGAACCGGAACCGATGGTTGATCCGGAACCGGAACCGATGGTCGAACCGGAACCGGAACCGATGGTCGAACCGGAACCGGAATCGATGGTCGAACCGGAACCCGTTGCCGAACCGGAGCCGGAACCGATGGTCGAACCCTCCCCGGAACCCCTTGCCGAACCGGAGCCCGTTCAGGGTGGGGAGAAGAATCTGCTCATCCGGCGGTTCATCCAGGGTGATCACGGACCCATTCGGGCCGATGCCCAGACGTCCCTTCGGGGCGATGTTTCCCTCCGCTCCATCGCGGAGCATGACGGCTTCATAACGGACACCCTGGCACGGATTTATGTGAAGCAGGGATTGTACGCCAAGGCGATCTATGCCTACGAGAAATTAAGTTTGAAATATCCGGAAAAAAGTGCTTACTTTGCAGCTCAAATTGAGAAAGTTAGGAATATAAACCGTTCATAAAGAAGCAATAAGATGTTTGTCGTATTCACAGTACTGATCGTTGTCACCTGCATCTTCACCATCCTGATCGTGCTCGTCCAGAATTCAAAGGGCGGCGGGCTGGCATCGAATTTCTCCTCTTCCAACCAGTACATGGGTGTTCGCAAGACCGCCGACTTTCTGGAGAAGGCTACCTGGACTCTGGGTGCTGTTTTGATCGTCCTGAGCCTTTTGGCAGGCATCACCATTCCCAAAGCCGGCGAAAATGCCAACTCCCGTTTGCAGGGTCAGTTCGACGAAACTGTCATGGAGAATCCCTCCCAGACCATCGATCTGCCAGAATCGTTCGGAACCGAGCCCACGGAGGACACCGGAGAATAAGAAGACCGAATTTTCCTACGGAAAAGTGTCAGTATGTCATGGTACTGACACTTTTTTTTTGCTTTCCGCCTTTGGCACAAAATTCGCTAATGAGAAAGCGATTTTGATAATGTCGAACTTATAACGAAACGTAAAAAATGGCAGAACTAAAAGGAAAAATCCTTGCAGGAAAGGTTCTTGTGAAGCCCTCGGCGGCAGAAGAGAAGACCTCCAGCGGCATCATCATTCCCGATACCGCCAAGGAAAAACCCCAGCACGGAACGGTGGTAATGGTGGGCGCAGCAAAAAAGGATGAACCCATGGAGATCAAAGTTGGAAACAAAGTGCTCTATGGCAAATTCGCCGGTCAGGAACTCACCATCAATGAGGAAGATTATCTTCTCATTTCCCAGAATGATGTGTTGTTCATTGCTGAATAAGTAAACCAAAAAAGAGAATAAGAAAATGGCAAAAGAGATCAAATTTGACATGGAGGCCCGCGATCTGCTCAAGAGTGGGATCGATCAACTGGCCAATGCTGTCAAAGTAACCCTTGGACCCAAGGGACGGAATGTTATCATTGAGAAAAAATTCGGAGCACCCCAGGTGACCAAGGACGGCGTGACCGTTGCCAAGGAAATAGACCTGGAGAATCCTTTTGAGAACGTGGGTGCCCAGATGGTGAAGGAAGTGGCTTCCAAAACAAACGACGACGCCGGCGACGGAACCACCACCGCAACCGTTTTGGCCCAGGCCATCGTGCATGCAGGTCTGAAGAACGTCACCGCCGGTGCCAATCCCATGGACCTGAAACGCGGCATCGACAAAGCCGTCGAGCAAGTGGTCCTGAACCTGCAGAAGCAAAGCAAGGAAGTGGGCGACGACACGGAGAAAATCAAGCAGGTTGCTTCCATCTCCGCCAACAACGAGACGTCCATCGGTGCACTCATTGCCGAGGCCATGACCAAAGTGAAAAAAGAAGGTGTGATCACCATCGAAGAATCCAAATCCTCCGATACCTACGTGGAAGTGGTGGAAGGGATGCAGTTCGACCGGGGTTACATTTCTCCCTATTTCGTGACCGACACCGAGAAAATGGAAGCCGTCCTGGAGAATCCCTTCATCCTGATCCATGACAAGAAGATCTCCACCATGAAGGACATGCTTCCCGTTCTGGAAGCCAGCGCCCAAAGCGGCCGTCCCCTGATGAT
Organism: Bacteroidales bacterium; assembly: GCA_041393235.1. Classification (GTDB taxonomy): domain Bacteria; phylum Bacteroidota; class Bacteroidia; order Bacteroidales. Next base: position 57,559 of record JAWKKO010000004.1, on the reverse strand, counting down.
CATTGCCGAGGACGTGGACGGGGAAGCCATCGCCACCCTTGTTGTGAACAAACTGCGCGGTTCCCTGAAGATCGCCGCCGTGAAAGCTCCCGGATTCGGCGACCGCCGCAAGGAAATGCTGGAGGACATCGCCATCCTGACCGGTGGTACCGTGATTTCCGAAGACAAAGGTCTGAAACTGGAAAACACCGACCTCAGCATGCTGGGTCAGGCCGAGAAGATCACCATCGACAAGGAGAACACCACCATTGTCAACGGTGCCGGTGAAAGAGAAATGATCGAAGCCCGCATTGGACAGATCAAGAAGCAAATCGAAAACACCACGTCGGACTATGACAAAGAAAAACTGCAGGAGCGTCTGGCCAAACTGGCCGGCGGTGTGGCAGTGATCTATGTGGGAGCTGCCTCCGAAGTGGAAATGAAGGCCAAGAAGGACCTCTTCGACGATGCCCTCAGCGCCACCCGTGCCGCTGTGGAAGAAGGCATCATCCCCGGCGGCGGCGTGGCCTACCTGCGCGCCCTGGACAGCCTGGAGAAATTCAAAGGAGCCAATCCCGATGAAAACACGGGTGTGGCCATCGTGAAACGCGCTCTGGAAGAGCCGGTTCGCCAGATCGTCGGAAACGCCGGACTGGAAGGTTCCGTGGTGGTCAACGCCATCCGTGCCGGAAAAGGTGATTATGGATACAATGCCTACACCGAGAAGTACGAGAACCTCTTCGAAGCCGGTGTCATCGATCCCACCAAAGTGGCCCGGATCGCTCTGGAAAATGCCGCCTCCATTGCCGGTATGTTCCTGACCACCGAGTGCGCACTCACCGACATTCCCCAGCCCGAGCCCCCCATGCCGGGTGGCGGAGGACCCGGAATGGGCATGATGTAAGATCCGACAAGGGGCATTCCCTTCCGGGCTGAAATTTTCGGAAATGAAAATTATAGGCCCGTCAGGAAAGCCCCTTGCCCCGGTCTCCACAGGCACCCATTGCGGGTGCTTGGGATAGAAAGAAAGGGTTGGCTTCGGGCCGGCCCTTTCTTCTTGTTTTTAGTTTGTTCCGCTTTGTTATCTTTGCGCTGAGAAACCAGGAGGTTGTACATGGACCACATTCGTAATTTTTGCATCATCGCCCACATCGACCACGGAAAGAGCACCCTGGCCGACCGCCTGCTGATGCACACGGGAACGTTGAGTGAGCGGGATTTCAAGGACCAGGTCCTGGACAGCATGGAGCTGGAGAGAGAGCGGGGCATCACCATCAAGAGCCATGCGATCCAGATGGTTCACATGCACGAAGGAAAGCGCTATGTCCTGAACCTGATCGACACCCCGGGCCATGTGGATTTCTCCTATGAAGTCAGCCGGTCCATCGCCGCCTGTGAGGGAGCCCTCCTGGTGGTGGATGCCACCCAGGGGATCCAGGCCCAGACCATCTCCAACCTGTACCAGGCCATTGATCATGACCTGGAAATCATTCCGATTCTCAACAAAATGGACATGGATGCCGCCATGCCCGAGGATGTGAAAGACCAGATCGAAGACCTGATCGGGTGCGACCGGTCCGACATCATCGAAGCCAGCGGCAAGACCGGCCGGGGGGTGGAGGAAATCCTCGCGGCCATCATCCACAAGATACCTCCCCCCACCGGGGATCCGGCAGCGCCCCTTCAGGCGCTGATCTTCGACTCCGTGTTCAACTCCTTCCGGGGGATCTTTGCCTACTTCCGGATCATGAACGGGACCATCCGGACCAAGGACATGGTGAAATTCGTGGCCACCGGCAAGGAATACGATGCCGATGAGATCGGGGTGCTGAAGCTGGGAACGGAACCCAGAAACGAGCTATCTGCCGGTGATGTGGGATACATCATTTCCGGAATCAAGACCTCAAGGGAAGTCAAGGTCGGGGACACCATCACCCACCGCGACCGGCCCTGCTCGAAGGCAATCTCCGGCTTCGAAGACGTGAAGCCCATGGTGTTCGCCGGAATCTACCCGGTGGATGCGGATGACTACGAGGACCTCCGGGCCTCCATTGAAAAGCTGCAGCTCAACGATGCGTCCCTTACCTTCATCCCGGAATCCTCCGCCGCCCTAGGGTTTGGCTTCCGCTGCGGGTTCCTTGGCCTTCTCCACATGGAAATCATCCAGGAACGCCTCGACCGGGAATTCGACATGGATGTGATCACCACGGTTCCCAACGTGTCCTTCAAGGTGGCCACCACCAAGGGAGAACTCCTCGAGGTGCACAATCCCTCCGGTCTTCCCGCCATCACGGCCATCGATCACATCGAGGAACCTTACATCAAGGCCCAGGTGATCTCCCAGGCCGATTACGTGGGATCGATCATGACCCTCTGTCTCGACAAGAGGGGCGTGTTGAAAAACCAGGTCTACCTGACCAGCAACCGGGTGGAACTGACCTTTGAAATGCCTCTGGCCGAGATTGTGTTTGACTTCTACGACAAGCTCAAAAGCATCTCCAAGGGCTACGCTTCCTTCGATTACCATCCCAGCGGATACCAGAAGGCAGATCTGGTGAAGCTCGACATCCTGCTCAACGGGGAAATGGTCGACGCTCTGTCCACCCTGATTCACCGGAGCAACGCCTATGACTTCGGACGCCGGATCTGCGTGAAACTCAAGGAACTCATTCCCCGTCAGCAGTACGAGGTTGCCATCCAGGCCGCCATCGGAGCCAAGGTCATTGCCCGGGAGACGGTGAAGGCGGTCCGCAAGGATGTGACGGCGAAATGCTACGGGGGCGACATCACCCGGAAGCGGAAACTTCTGGAAAAGCAGAAGCGAGGAAAGAAGCGGATGCGGCAGGTGGGCAACATTGAGGTTCCCCAATCGGCCTTCCTTGCGGTCCTCAAGCTGGATTAAACCTCATCCACCACAAGTTTGTATCCCTTGCCGTGTACATTGATGATCTGCACGTTGGGATCGGCTTTCAGGTACTTTCGCAATTTGGTGATGTAAACGTCCATGCTGCGGGCGTTGAAGTAGTTGTCGTCGATCCAGATGGCCTTCAGGGCAAAGTTGCGTTCGAGGACCTGGTTGATGTTGTTGCACAGGAGCTTCAGCAGCTCCGATTCCTTGGTGGTGAGTTTCTGCTCGGACCCGGAACGGCTCAGGACCTGTTTCTTTGAATCGAAGGCAAAGCTCCCGATTTTCCAGTTGTCCCGTTCCCCGCTTTTGGTCCCCTTCGTTCTCCGCAGAATGGCTTCGATGCGAAAGAGAAGTTCCTCCATGGAAAAAGGTTTGGTGAGGTAGTCGTCGGCTCCAAGAGAGAATCCTTCCAGCACATCTTCCTTCATGGATTTGGCGGTCAGGAAAATGAGGGGAATTTCGCTGTTGAGCATCCGGATTTCCGAGGCCAGGGTGAATCCGTCCTTGATGGGCATCATCACATCCAGCAGGCACAGATCGTAGTGAAATTGCTCGAAGTGACGGAATGCTTTTTCCCCATTGGTGACCCAGTCGGTTTCGTAATTCTTGGCCTGGAGGTATTCCTGGAGGAGGGACCCCAGGTTTTCATCGTCTTCGGCCAGCAGGATGCGCGTTTTGATATCGTTCATTTTTTCTGTTCAGATTGCTTGTTCAATGGAAAGTATACGTCGAACCGTGTGCCCTTCTGGGGTTCGCTTTTGACTTTGATGCTGCCGCCATGGGCTTCGACGATCAGCTTTACGTAGCTGAGTCCAAGGCCGAAGCCTTTGACATTGTGGATGTTGCCTGTCGGAACCCGGTAGAATTTGTCGAAGATCCGCTTCTGATCTTCCTTGGAGATCCCGATGCCGTTGTCCTTGACCGAAACCACCAGGAAGCGGTTTTCGTTGCGTGTATACAGCCCGATCTCCGGGGTTCCCTTGGTGTATTTGAGCGCGTTTTCCAGGAGGTTGGAGATCACGTTGGTGACGTGCATCTTGTCGCCCAGGATTTCCGCTTCCTCGGCTTCGGGGAGAAAATCCAGCTTCCCGTTCCGCCGGTCCACCTGCAGGAGGAAGTTCTGGGCCACGGTTTCGATGATGTCGTGGACATCCAGTTCCATGGATTTCAGTTTCAGCTCCCCGTGATCGAAGATGGCCATTTGCAGGACCCGTTCCACCTGAAATCCCAATTGTTTGCTCTCGGTCTGGATGATCCTCGAAATCTGGCCCAGGTTCTTCTGAGAGTCCGGGATGCTTTTGTCGGCGAGCATCTGGGAGGCCAGGCTGATGGTCGAAATGGGGGTCTTGAGTTCGTGGGTCATGTTGTTCACGAAATCATTCTTCATTTCCGACACCTTCTTTTGCTTGAACATGATGTAGATGGCCAGGCTGAACACCGTCAACACAAAGAACGTGATCAGAGCGGAGGTCCACCCGATCATCCCCATCGACCGCAGCACATGCTTCCTCCCATCCGGAAAATACAGGCTGATGAAGGTCCGGCCGCGAAACACATTGCCCGGAAAAAGGGAAGTCCGGTGGTATTTCACATCCTCGAATTCATTGAAATTCTGGGACTGGAATACCGGAGGGTGGCCTTCTTCATAGACGGCATACTCGAAGGGCATCTTGATCCCACGTTGGGCCAGCTTCTGAGCCAGAAGCCGCTCGACCCGGAGCTGGGAAACCTTGTCCATCAGGCTCTGCTCCTCCATCATCATGTCGCGGACCACATTGTCCACGAAGCGTTTTTGCTCGGCCAGACTCTGGTTCAGGGCCCGGCGGACCTGGTCGGGATTCATGGCGGAGACCAGCACCGTGTCGTTTCCTCTGGAGTCCTCCCCCAGGATGACCATCAGGGAGTCATCCAGCACCCGGACGGACGGATTGACCAGGGAACTGTGGGGCGGGGAATAGACCTGGGTTTCATCCTCCGGCCTGTCCTCTTCCGGCGTTCGGGTGTCGAAATTGCTTCGGGCGTCGATCTGGTACTGCCAGAGGGATTGGCTTTGCTGGTGCACCAGGGGTGGCTGGAGTTCTTCCAGGATCTGCATGACGGTTTCGTTTTGGATCAATTCCCCGGACATCTCGCCCAGAACCTGCTGCACCACCAGGCTGAGTTGTTGTTCGCGGGCTTCCACGGAATGCTTGATCCAATACGCCTGCACGCCCACCAGGGCCAACATGGCAAGGCTCAGAAAGAGGGTCATGAGCCAAATGACGCTGCGTCTCATGCACCAAAGATAGCATCCCTCATGAGGTAGCAATGAGCCGGTTAACAATCTTTAACATCCTTTAAAGCATTGTAACGGTATTTCGAAATAGATTTGTATCAAGCAATCAACGCAACGATTCATACAAGTGGTTAGCAGCACACAGAAATCAAAGAAGCAGTAGCAGGCAATTTTGGTTTAGTTTTAGGGTTAATTGCAGCTGTCCGTCCTCCCGGCGGACAGCTTTTTTTGTGTCCGTCCTTTGGCTATCTTGCATGAAAAGCAAGGTGACCGCCAGGGACCATTACCGGATGTTGGGGCTTTTGCCCGGTGCCTCCGAATCGGAGATCAAAGCTGCATACCGGAAACTGGCCTTCAAATTTCATCCCGACCGGAATCTGGATCCGGAAGCAGCCGTCCGCTTCCGGCAAATCAACGAATCCTATGAATTCCTGCTGAAGCACGGGGAAGAGGTTGACTCCCCGGAGGACGAACGCAGGGCCCAGTATGTGGACGAACTGCTCCGCAGGGAACGGGAAATGCGGCAACGGGCCCGGGTCAATCAGGAACGGAAGAAGAAAGAAGCCGATTACTTCAACCGGCCCGAATGGCACGATCCCCTGCTATTGTTGCGCTACGGGGGACGCGTGGTCTGGTTGGCTTTTGCCGTGGGAGCCATCCTATTCCCCGTGTATCTTGCTGTTTTTGTGGATCCGGCCAGTTTGCTCGGCACGTCTTTGCTGTTGCTTGCAGGGGTGATTTCCTGGCTCTTTATCCTTCCCCAACGGGGTCGTTTTTTTCGGTTGGGAAGGCTGCACACCTCCTGGAAGGACGTGGTTCTGTTTTTCCGGAGGATTCCGGGGAAGGACGACGGGGATGCCTGTTGTTTTTGTCCCGGAGAGGTTGCCGACGGGAAACCCTGTCGAATCGAGCTCCTGAAAACCCTGGAGATCCGGACCCTTACCCGGGGGGCCATGGATCATGAGGTGGGGTACAAAAACAAAGTTCGACGGGTGGTTCTTCCCCGGAGCAGCAAGGCCCAGCAAATGCACCGCATCAGTTCGCTGGTGAAGGTGACGGCCCTGTTGGTATGTTTGATTGCCCTTCCTTTTTCGAGCTTCCTGTGGCGCTTTGTGGCCGGTCTTGCCGTGGCTGCCGCCCTTTCCATCGTCCTGCTTCGGGTGGCGGGGGTGCGCTCCAAGGCCAGCTACCTGTTCACGCCCGGACTGGCCATCAAAATCGGGATCTGGGTTCTGGCCCTGAGCCGGATCAGCACGTTCGGACCCGGATTCAATGTGGAAACCAGCGGGTGGGTGTACCTGACGGTGGCGGGTTTGATTTTCTTCCTCGATATGGCGTTTGATCTGGTGGTTGGCTTTTTTCCGTTTTACGGCCGGATGTTCATACCGTTGTTCCGTCAGGGGCGGGTGCTGACGGATTTGTACAACGAAGGATTTCGCAACTACCAGGAGTTCCCGGTGTATTCCCTGTTTTATCCCATGATCCGCTGGCTGTTCTGAAGCTACAGGCCGTTCGGCTCTTACCAGAGAAAGAGCCGTTCCCTGTCCCGGATCCGCCCCAGCTCCACCGGAACACAGAAGCGAACTTCCGGAAGGGCATTGATCTCCTGCAGGAAGTGCCGGATCTTCGTTTCGTCCAGCTCTCCCTGGATGTGGATCAGGTAATCCAGGTTTTTCATTTCTTCCAGGAAATGGCCCACGCAGGCCCTGTTGTTGAGAATCCGGTAGGTAAGCCAGGCATCGGCATCGGAGCAGGAGAAATGCGAGATCCGTTGCTCTGAGCCGGTTTTTTTGTGAAGCAGCAAGAGATCCTCCTCTTTTTCGAAGTGCATGTGCAAGCCGCGGTTGATCAACCAGGCCAGTTTGTAATCCGGAACATCACTGGTAAGTCCAAGAAGGCAGAAATCCTCCTCCATGGCCAGATTCAATCGGATTTTTTTAACTGCCATGACCGGCTTACTGGATGGTTTTCAGGGCCTGTTTCGCAGCTTGCTGCTCGGCTTCTTTCTTCGAACTGCCCCGTCCCGTGCCGCATTCATCGCTGCCAAGTCGGATGACGGAAACAAAGGATGGGCTTTTTGAATGGTCGATGTGTTCCTCCTTGCTTTCAAAAACAGCTTCCACCCGGTTCTTCTGGGCCCATTCGATGATTCGGCTTTTGTAATCGGAATCTTTTCGAATCAGTCGGGCCAGGTCCATGTGTTGCTGCATGACCTTCCGAACAAAAAAACGTCGGGCCAGAGGGTATCCCCTGTCCAGATAAATGGCGCCCACGAGGGCTTCCAGGGCGTTCCCGTAGATGTGCTTGGAATTGATTTCCTTTCGCGTGCCCAGGGTGATCAGCCGGGGAATGTCCATGAGGGACGCCACCTGGTCGAGGTTTTTCCGTTTCACGATCCGCGCCCGGAGTTTGGTCATAAACCCCTCATCCATCTCCGGGAAATGGGTGTAGAGGTATTCGGCCACAATGGCATCCAGGATGGCATCGCCCAGGTATTCCAGGCGCTCGTTGTTCATGGGGTGCCCTTCCTTCTGGCCCACGAGGGCCGACTTGGGAATGAAGGCCAGCCGGTACAGGGAGAGCCTGCGGGGAAAGAATCCCAACAATCTCACCAAACCGACGTAAAACCTTCTTTTTGTCAAGGGCTAGTCCGTGTATTTCCGGAAAATGGCGGAGGTGTTGTGGCCCCCGAACCCAAAGGTGTTGCTCATCCCGATCGTAACTTTCCTCTCCTGGGCCTTGTTGGGCGTCAGATTCAGTTTGGGGTCGATTTCCGGATCCAGTGTGGTCAGGTTGATGGTGGGCGGGACGATGCCATGAATGATGGACATGATCACTGCGATGGATTCAACGGCTCCCGCTGCACCCAGAAGGTGCCCGGTCATGGATTTGGTGCTGCTGATGTTCAGGGCATAGGCATGGTCCCCAAAGACGTTTTTGATGGCCTTGGTTTCCGACAGGTCGCCCAGGGGTGTGGCAGTCCCGTGCACATTGATGTAATCCACTTCCTCCGGTTTGATCTTGGCATCCCGAAGAGCGTTGGTCATCACCAGTCGGGCCCCTTCCCCTTCGGGGTGGGGGGCGGTCAGGTGGTGGGCATCCGCCGAAAGGCCGCCGCCGATCAGTTCGGCATAAATCTTGGCGCCCCGTTTTTTGGCGTGCTCCAATTCCTCCAGGATCAGGGCGCCGCCGCCTTCTCCCATGACAAAACCGTCCCGCGAGGCATCGAAAGGCCGGGAAGCGCTTTTGTATTCCTCGTTGTTTGTGGACAAAGCTTGCATGGAGTTGAACCCGCCCAATCCGGCTTCCGTGATTGCTGCTTCCGAACCTCCGGTAATGAACAGATCAGCCATGTCGAGACGAATCAGGTTGAAAGCGTCGATGATGGCGTTGGTGGAGGAGGCGCAGGCCGATACGGTGGAGTAATTGGGCCCGCGGTATCCGTACTTCATGGACAAATGCCCGGCGGCGATGTCCGAAATCATTTTAGGAATGAAGAAGGGGCTGAACCTGGGGGTTTTTCCTGCCTCCAGGTAGCCCTCCAATTCCTTGGTAAAGGTATCGATCCCACCGATACCCGATGCCCAGATCACACCCGCGCGATCCTTGTCGTGCTCGGCGGTATTCAGGGAAGCATCCAGGTAGGCTTCGTGGGCGCAAATCATGGCAAACTGGGCGTAGAGGTCCAGTTTGCGGGCCTGTTTCCGGTCGAAATACTCTTCCGGATCATAGTCCTTTACCTCACAAGCGAACTTGGTTTTGAATTTTTCGGTATCGAAACGAGTGATCAGATTGCATCCACTTTCACCGTTGACCAGTGCGTTCCAGTAGCTTTGCAAGTTTTTTCCCAGGGGGGTAAATGCCCCCAGGCCCGTGACAACAACCCGTCTCATAATACCAATACGTGTTTGAACGAAATACGATGTGCGTATACTGATTATTCAGCGTTTTCTTCGATGTACTTAATCGCCTCTCCGACAGTGGAAATGCTCTCAGCCTGATCGTCGGGGATGCCCATGTTGAATTCTTTTTCGAATTCCATGATCAGCTCAACAGTGTCCAGAGAGTCGGCACCCAGGTCGTTGGTGAAACTGGCTTCCGGAGTGACTTCATTCTCATCAACACCCAATTTGTCTACGATGATGGCTTTTACTCTCGATGCAATGTCAGACATGACTTTAAATTTTAATGAATAATAATGATTATTTTTAGCAGTGCAAAGAAATGTAAAATTCGACTATTTTCAAAAAAATGGACTTCATTTGGCTCCATTTGGCAGAAAAGAGCGCTCTTTTTTTCTGTTTTTTCAAACTTGAAAACGTCTCAAAGGCTAGGATATGAAGCGCATCGCGGTTTTCGCATCCGGATCGGGCACCAATGCGGAGAACCTCATCCGGCATTTTCGAACGAGTGACAAAGGAGAGGTGGTTTTGGTCCTCTGCAACAAGCCCGGAGCCGGAGTCATCGATCGAGCGGGCAGGCTCTCGGTACCGGTGCATCTGTTCGACCGTACCCAGTTCAGCGAAACCGGGGAGGTCCTGCAGGTCCTGCAGGAAGCCCGCATCGATTTTTTGGTTCTGGCCGGGTTTCTCTGGCTTGTGCCCGGCGAACTGGTGGAAGCCTATCCGGGAAGGATCGTCAACATCCATCCGGCACTTCTGCCAGCTTACGGCGGGAAGGGGATGTACGGGCAGCGGGTTCACGAAGCCGTGCTTGCCGCCGGGGAAAAGGAATCGGGCATCACCATCCACCATGTCAATGCGAAGTACGACGAAGGGGATGTCATTTTTCAGGCCCGCTGCCCTGTGGAAGCGGGGGATACGCCCGATGTTCTGGCTGCCAGGGTTCACGCCCTGGAATATGCCCATTTCCCAGGCGTTGTGGAAAAGCTTCTGTGAGGCACCGGCCGGCTAAACCCAGCGAAGGGCTTGCATCACCAGCGTCCGCTTGACATCGAAAAAGACTCGCAGGGAATCGCCCACCGGTTCCACCGGAGGGGCTTCCACGCGGAGAGGATTGACAGCGCTGCCGTTCTTGTAGAAGCGGAAATCCAGGTGCGGACCGGTGGCCAGGCCCGAACTGCCCACGTAGCCAATCACATCTCCCTGTTTGACGTATTGTCCCTGCCGGAGGCCGGAGGCAAAGCCCTTCAGGTGCATGTAGGTGGTGGAATACACACTGTTGTGTTTGATGCTCACATAGTTGCCTCCGCCATTGGCTTGGTATCCGATTTTCGTCACCACGCCATCGCCCACCGTTTGCACCGGGGTGCCGGCCGGGGCGGCGTAATCGACGCCATGATGGGGCCGCCGGATCTTCAAAACCGGATGAAAGCGGGAGTTGGAAAATCCTGAGCTGATTCGGGAATACCGAAGGGGGGCCTTCAAGAAGGCTTTTCTCAGGCTGTTGCCTTCCTCGTCGTAAAAGCTCCGGACCCCGTCCTGCATGAAGGGGATGCCCCAGAAGTCCGCACCATTGTGGGAAAACCAGGCTCCCAAGACCCGGTCGATGCCCACCGAAACGGAATCCACGTAGGATTCCTCATAGATCACTTTGTATTGGTCGCCCGGCTGAATCCCGAAAAAGTCGATGGACCAGGCGAATATCTCGCTGAGTTCAACGGCGAGCAAGGGGTTGGTTTCCTGTTCTTTCATGGCCAGCCAGAGCGAACTCTCGATGGTGCCTGCTGCCGTCTTCCACTGACGGATCACGGGCTTCATGCCCTGCCGGGCGGCGATGCTCCCTCCCCGCAGGTCCACCAGCACATAGGTGAGGGCATCTTTTTCATACACAAAGAAATCCACCACCGAATCGGGCCGGAAAAACAGGCTGTACCGGTTCCCCATTTTGATACGCCGTTCGTTGATGAGGCTGTCGGGAAGGGAGGAGATTTCCACCACTTTCTGCATGGAAATGCCGGCAGGCAACAACAGATCGGCCAGGGTTTGGTTTCGGCCCACGTACATTTGTTCCACCCGGTAGCCACTCAGGTCCACGCCATAGAGGGTGACGGGAAGGCTGTCCTCGCTGGACCGGACTGTGTCCGGCAACGCGGGAAGGGAATGGACCGGAGGCTCCGGAGGTGCTGCATGCCTGGCACCGGAAAACATGGCCGCTCCTGCGACCAGCAGGACGGCAACCAGGCCCATCCAAAAGAAACCCTTCCGCTTCATGTCAGACCACGATGTTGATGATTTTTTGGGGAACGAAAACGAATTTCCGGACAGGTTTCCCTTCTGCCCATTTCAGCGCGGTTTCGTGTGCCAACGCCCTTTGCCGCACCTCGTCTTCCTTCAGGTCCAGCGGCAAGGTGATCTTGAACCGGAGTTTTCCGTTGATCATCACCGGGTATTCATGGCTGTCTTCCCGGAGGTATTTTTCATCGAAAGCCGGCCAGGCACTGAGAGCGACCGACTTTTCCTGGCCCAGGAAATGCCAGACTTCCTCGGCAAGATGCGGGGCGAAGGGGGCGAGGGTCCGGATGAAGGCGCGTGCCGTGTCGGCATGGACCTGCTTTTTCTTGCCACAGAGGTTGGAGAAGATCATCATCTGGGAAATGGCCGTATTGAAATGCAGGCCTTCGATGTCGTCCCCCACCTTTTTGATGGTGGCATGGAGTGCTTTGGTTACCTCCGGATCTTCTTCGGTTGTGTGATAGTTGTCCTTGTCCATGAAAAAGCGGTGCACCCGGTTCAGGAAATTGTACACCCCTTTGACTCCGTTTTCGACCCAGGGTTTCACGGCATCGAGCGGACCGAGGAACATTTCGTACAAACGAAGCGAATCGGCCCCGAAGTTCTGGACCACATCATCCGGATTGACGACGTTCTTGAGGGATTTTGACATTTTGGCAACGATCTGCTTCAGTTCTTCCCCTGTTTCCCTGTGGAAGAAACTTCCGTCCTTTTCTTCCACCTGGTCGGAAGGGACTTTGGCACCGGCCTGGGTTTCGTAAGCAAAGGCCAGGATCATTCCCTGATTGAACAGTTTCTGGTAGGGCTCGTCGGTGCTGACGATGCCCAGATCGAAGAGCACCTTGTGCCAGAACCGGCTGTACAGAAGATGCAAAACGGCATGCTCCGCTCCACCGATGTACAGATCCACGGGCATCCAGTATTTCTCCTTTTCCGATGAAAAAGGTGCGGAATCATTGCCGGGATCGATGTACCGGAGGTAGTACCAGCAGGAGCCCGCCCATTGGGGCATGGTGTTGGTCTCGCGCACTCCCTTCCGGCCGTTTTCGTCGGTGACGTGAAGCCAGTCAGTGGCGTTGGCCAGGGGCGATTCCCCATGGGCTCCCGGTTCGTATTTTTCCAATTGGGGGAGTTCCAGAGGAAGGTCTCCGTCTGCCAGGAGGCTGATCTCCCCGTCTTCCCAATGCATCACCGGGAATGGTTCCCCCCAGTAGCGCTGGCGGCTGAACAGCCAGTCCCGGATTTTGTAGTTCACGGCGGCGGTGCCCAGACGGTTCTTTTCCAGCCAGGAGATGGTCATGGCAATTCCTTCCTCCTTTGTCAAGCCGTTGATGTCCAGTCCGCTTGCTTCCGAAGCCGAACGGATGTATCGGCCGTCCTCGGTCCAGCAGGCTTCGCCCGCCAGCACCTTCCTCTTCAGTTCTTCGTCGTCGGTCTCGGGTTCCAGGATGCAGGGAATGGACAGGCCGAAGGTCTGTGCGAACTGGAAGTCCCTCGTGTCATGCGCCGGGACAGCCATGATGGCGCCGGTCCCATAGCCCATGAGGACGTAATCCGCCACCCAGATGGGGATCTTTTCCCGGTTCACCGGATTGATGGCATAGGCACCGGTGAATACTCCGGTTTTGGCTTTGGAAAGATCGGACCGGTCCAGGTCCGATTTGAGACCGGCCTGGGCCACGTAGGAATCCACTTCCTTGCGTTGGTCGGAGTGAACCAGGTTGTCCAGCAATTCGTGCTCGGGGGCCATCACCATGTATGTGGCACCGAACAGGGTGTCGGGCCGGGTGGTGAACACCCGGATCACATCCGACGATCCATCGACCCGGAAATCCACTTCCGCACCGGTCGATCGCCCGATCCAGTTGCGCTGCATGTCTTTGACTCCTTCGGGCCAATCCAGCGTATCCAGGCCTTTGAGCAACCGCTCGGCATAGTGCGGGATGCGAAGCATCCATTGTTTTAAGTTCTTTTTTTCGACGCGGTGGCCGCATTTCTCGTGACTGCCGTCATTGAGGACTTCTTCGTTGGCGCAGACGATCTTGCAGTTGGGACACCACCACACCTGGGCGTTGTCGTAGTAAGCCAGCCTGTACCCGGCACGGTAGGTTTCCACCGCCTTTTTCCCTTTCTCGCGTACGTCCGAAGGCACGGGCAATTCCTCAATGGGACGCCCTTTTTGTTGTTCTTTGTCGAACCAGGTGTTGTAGAGTCGGATGAAGATCCACTGGGTCCATTTGAAGTAACCGGGATCCGTTGTGTTGACCTCCCGGTCCCAATCGTATCCAAGCCCCAGGGTCTTGATCTGCCGGCGGAAGTTGTCGCAGTTTTTCCGCGTGGTCAGAGCCGGATGGGTTCCGGTCTCGATGGCATATTGTTCGGCAGGCAAGCCAAAGGCATCCCAGCCCATGGGATGGAGCACGTTGTAGCCGCGCATTCGTTTGTACCGGGCCACGATGTCGGTGGCTGTGTACCCTTCGGGATGCCCCACATGCAATCCCGCTCCGGAGGGATAGGGAAACATGTCGAGGACATAAAACTTATTCGGATTTGAAAAATCGTCTTCGGTCCGGAAGGTGCGGTGTTCCTCCCAGTGGTCTTGCCAGCGTTTCTCTATGTCACGAAAATTGTAATCCATAAGGGTTGCATCAGATGTTGGGTGCGAAAATAGCCTAATTTTTGCACATTCTTCCATTTGAAGCACTCCTTATGGATTGCAACCCTGGTGAAGGAAACGCTCGTTTCCCTCCGTTGGAGCGGTCCGGGCTTATTTCAAAGCCGATGCCAGAGCCTGGTATCCCTTCAGGGATTTTGCCTGGGGATCGAGAGATTCCAGAACAAAGGCGGCCATCCCGGACTTCATGATGTAGGCGATCCGCTTGAAATCCTCCGTTCCGCCCTGGGTGTCGCCCAGTTCGTATTTGCTCAAACCCCGGTACGCCAGAAACGAGCATTCGTATGGCAACAACGTGACGGCCTTCTCATACTGTTTCAAGGCTTTGTCGGCATCGTGGTCTCCCAAAAGCTTTTCGTTGCCTTTTGTTGTGTAGTTGGTGGCAATCTTGGTCAGGTCGAAATTCTGATTCGGCTTGAAAACCAGGGAAACCTCATGCTTCATCGATACGGCCTTCCCATTCTGGGTGCCCGGCTTCCAATTGCCGTTGGTTTGTTTCAACGCTTCGATGATCTCGTTGTCCAGCGCGGGAAGCAAGCTGTTGATGACATTGAAATTGCTGATCTCGCCCGATGCGGAAACCGTGAATTCCACAACGGCGGTCCCCATCAGTCCAAAGGCGTCGGTTCCCTCTGGCAACCGGACGTTTTTCTGCAGGAAACTGGTGATCGATCCCACCTGTTTCCCCATGGCGATGCCGGAAAATTCGGGTGGACCCGGATTTGCGGTTTCCAGTGCCATGGCCAGGGAACCAAAGGATAGAGCGACGATAAAAAACAATGCGTAGGTGGTTCTTGCTGTTTTTTTCATGATGATCATTTTATGGTTGAACTCAAATTGGTTTCTCGCGGAATCAGAGGATCTCCATTTCCTGGGCATCGTAATAATCTTCCTCCACGTATTCAGGCTCAGGAACCGTTTCCCCGGAATGACGGGTGGGGAGCTCCCGGCTTGGGTTTCCGTCGGTTTCCCGAAGTCGGAAGAAGGCGATCAGCTGGCTCAGAGTTTCTGACAAATCGGCCAGTTTGCTGGCATTGGAGCTCAGTTCTTCGCTGGCCGCCGCACTTTGTTGGGTGATGTCGTTGAGTTGCTGAATGGATGCATTGACCTGTTCCGTGCCGCGCGCCTGTTCCTGACTGGCCGCTTCGATTTCCTGAACCAGGATGCTGGTTTTTTCCACCTTGGGGATGGTTGCATCCATGACCTTCTGGGTTTCGGCCGACATGCGGTAGCTTTCTTCGCTGAGGTTCACGATTTCCGTGGCAGCCACCTTGCTTCGTTCGGCCAGTTTTCGGACTTCCGCCGCAACGACGGCAAACCCCTTGCCATGTTCACCCGCGCGTGCAGCTTCGATGGCCGCATTGAGGGCGAGCAGATTCGTTTGAAAGGCGATGTCGGAGATGATGTCCACTTTGTCGCTGATGTTTTTGTTGGCTTCCACCGATTTTCGGGCTTGCTGCAACACGGCTTTCATTCCGGTGTTGGCTTCCTCCGAGATGGTTCGTGTGTTGCGCGCGTTGTCACTGTTTTGGCCGATGTTGCTGGCGATTTCTTCGATGGTCGAAGCGATTTCTTCCACGGAGGAGGCTTGTTTGTTGGCGCCCATGGACAAATCTTCTGCGGTTGAATGGTTGTCCTGGCTGGAATGGGTCATGGATTGGATGCCCGACTGCAGGTCGGTGATCACCGAACGGAGGGTTTCCTCAAGGCTGTCGATCTGGTGGGCCATGTCGCCGATCTCATCGGATGCCATTTGGGCATGGGCGTTGTGATCCACCGTCAGGTCCCCTTCGGCCACGCGGGCGATTTTCTTGCTCAACAGGGCAAGAGATCGATTCAGCGGTTGGATGATGATCACAGAGATGGTGCCGAAGATCACCAGACTGAGGGTGAGGATGAGCAAGATGAGCTGGGTGGATCGGGCGTTGGTGCGGTTGGTTTGTTCAAATGCCGAATTGACCTCCTGTTTGGCCTGCAGAATCAGGTCGGCCAACTGATTGTTGATGTGTTTGAATGATTCCACCATTCCACTGATGTTTTCCGAAAGGTCTTCGGACCATTCTCCCCGGAT
Source organism: Bacteroidales bacterium (assembly GCA_041393235.1). Lineage (GTDB taxonomy): Bacteria > Bacteroidota > Bacteroidia > Bacteroidales. Next base: position 41,458 of record JAWKKO010000004.1, on the reverse strand, counting down.
CATGGCGCCCGAGGTGGCAAAGGCCAGGTTGTGGTAGGCATCCAGGGTTTCCACAAGATGGGCCAGGCTGTCGTTGCCCTGTCCCACCAGGTTGGTTTGCATGGTGTCGAGCAAATGCTGAATCGATGCATATTTTTCCTGGGTCTCTTCCAGCATTTCCTCGGAGGCGGAGGAAACAGCCTCCTGAAAGCTCCGCTGCAAATTGTTGACCTCGTTGCTCAGGGTGTTGCTTTCGTCGAGAAAAGGCACATAACCCATCTGTATCTGTGCCAGAAGGCGCTCCGATTTTTTGTTCGTGATCTGGAACACCGAAAACGCAGCCACCATCACCAGGAGGAAGGTGGCAGGAAAGAATAGGATTTTGAATTTGATTTTGAGATTTTTGAACATGGCTTCTGTGTTTGGTTTGCAGGATGCCGGGAAGGGATTCCTGCTTGTGTCATCGGTTTCAAAGTTTCATAAGATAATTCAGTCTTTCATGAGGAAATCCCCTGAAGTGTTTTAAGGATTCTCCCTGAATTTTAGCGCAAAAACACCTTTCCTCAATCAGGTGTTTTTTCGCAGGTCGGTTGGAAGAAAAAGTTTTTTATCTTTGCACTCCACCGGCTCCATAGTTTAACTGGATAGAACGTGGGATTCCGGTTCCCATGGTGGGGGTTCGAGTCCTCCTGGAGTCACAAAAAGAGGCTGTCTCATGCGAGCAGCCTCTTTTTGTTTGGGGTGGAACGAAACCCTGTGGGACGGTATGACGTATGGGAGGATAGGCATCCTCCGGTTTCAGAACGCAGGTCGAATGGTCCGCAGTTCGGGGATTCGGAGGAGGGCAGGGGCGGACTGTTGATATTTCAACAGAAAACCGGATTTTTTTTTGGCTACTTTCGTTTCGTAGGTAACTCTGAAATCCCAATCAACAAATGGCCGCTGAGTTTTTATCTTCTGTGGGTGCCTCGTACCAGATCGATCGCCTCATTTCCGAAGCGAAAAATGAACTTGTTTTTTTCTGCCCTGTCCTGAAATTGCATGAAAGCATCATCCTTCGGTTTCAGCAGGCCGATCAGCGCAATGTCCGCATCACCCTGGTGTACGGGCAGGAAAGGAACCAGATCCGGGGTCAGAAATGGTACAAGGAATTCAAAAACCTTCGGATTCTGTTCCATGACAAATTGAATTCCAGTGTGTACAGGAACGAAAAGGAACTCATCGTTACGTCCATGGGCCTCCTGGACCTGAGTGCCAGCGTTCATGAGGATACGGGCATCCTGATTACCAAGTTGCGCGACCGGAAAGCCTTTGAAGACGGAATGTACGAGCAGGAGCTCATCAGTGAGCAAGCCGAGGAGGTATTTGCCGGAACCAATTTTGAAAAGCTGGACGAGTCGGTCAAGCCGGAGGAAGTCATGGCCGAGATGCCTTACCTGACCTATTTCGGAATTGAGGACCGGACCCTGGTCAATGGGAAGGTGAAAGCCCCCAGTGGAAAGTTCTACTATCCGGAGATGGAATTCTACAGCGACGGAACCATCAAGTTCCAGGGCTTCAAGAAAACCCGCCAGCGTCATGGCGAATGGGTGTTCTACACCTACGAAGGTTTTGTCCGGGAGGTGGTGATCTACGAAAATGGAAGCTATGTCGACAAGATTTTCTGTGACTATGAGAATCCTGCAAAGCCCATCTCCAAGTACTATCTCCTCTTTGGCATCGGCAATTCGGTGCGGAAAATCTACGGCGAAAACATCAGCGGCCTGTATTTCGACTCTGCCATCGAAAGTTTCACCGGCTTTGAAAAGACGAAGTTGTTTTACCATGTGGAGCGTTTCCTGGGCAAGCGGAACATGTTCGACAATCCGGAAACCTTTCAGGACATGGTGAATCAAATGTACACCGCCCTGTACGAATAACCCCCCCCACATTCATACGTCCCTCGGGTCGTGCGCTTTTCTCGGAGCTGAAAATTTTCCGTCGGGAGGCAGTGCCATCGGTCCATGGTTAGACGTTCTCTTTCTTTTTCATTCCCGCCGGATGTTCTTTTTGCCGAAGAATTGCAATCTTCGTTCGGGGATTCGGGTGCACTGCCGATCCGACCTCCAAAATGTTCCGAAGGAAGATTTTAAGTCGGGAGGCAGTGCACCCGAATCCCATAAACTGCAGCACAGGGCAAAAAAAAGACCGCATCCGGTGGGGATGCGGTCCTTTGTATGTTCAGAGGTTGTGCTAGCGCTGCCTGCCCTGCTCCCGGTATTCCCGGCGTGCAGAATAGTTGATCACAAGGGCTTTGGCCCTGCGAAGCGCCTGTTTCACGTCATCGACTTTTCCCATGTTGATGTTCTCGTCGATCCGGAGAGACATGACCATCTTGTTCTTGTCAGCTTCGGGGAGCTTTTCCCGTTCGAACAACACATAATCCTGAATTTGTTCGTAGGGGATGCCCTCCTCGTTGACCAGCTTGTCGTTCAGCTGGATGATGGGTTCCGTCCCATAGATGGAGGTCAGCTGGCCTGTGGGCCGGCCGATGTAGATGTAGCTCACCAGAGATTTCTTCTCCAGTTTCTTCACCTCGGTGGCTTCCGGCACGCGAACACGCACTTTCACCTCGGTTTCCCTCATCGTCGTTGCCACCATGAAAAAGAATAAAAGCATAAAGACGATGTCGGGCAAAGAGGCTGTGTTGATCGCTTGCAAGCCCTTCCCTTTCTTTTTGATGAATTTTGCCATTAGTTCCGTCCTCCTATGTCTTTGGGATCCGTTTCGGAGATGTTCATCTTGTAAATATCCCGAACGCCGTTGTAGATCTGCTCTTCGGTCGGATTGGATGTATTCAGCTCATCGAATTTCATTCCAAAATACTGGACACAGAAATCGTTGCGCAGCTGGTTTACGGCCGCCACCAACTCGTTCTGCACCTGCAGGTACTTGCCATAGGTGGTGGAGCGGTCGTTCTGCAGGGATATCACACCCTTGGAGATCTGTCCGCGCCAGATGCCGTCGGCGGGGAGAAGGGGAGAACTCCCCACGGGAAATTGAATTTCCGCATCCTCCATCACCGGCAGGCTCTCCAGCCGCTGGGGATTGGTAAAAAATTCGATGGTCTTCTCTTTCAGATCCAGCCGGTCCATTTCCTCGCCGCCCACCAGGAGCCTGTCGCTCCGGTTGATGAGCACCACAAGGGCATTCCGCCGGTTCACCTGAACATCGGTCTGGTCTTCGGGCGGAACTTCCGGGGGAAGCTGGCGCGTGATTCCCGTATCAATGTCCATGGTTGTGGTTACCAGGAAGAAGATCAGCAGAAGAAAGGCGATGTCCGCCAGGGATCCTCCGTTCACTTCCGGTGTTGGTCTTGCCATCGGTTCTAGGTTTTGAACTGTTTGTTACTTGGTTGCCCGTGAAATGATCGAATACAGAATAGACAGAAGCGCTATTCCGAACAGGGTGTAGGTCACGAACAAGGTTGTATCTACCATTTTCAGGGTTCCCGGATCGCTGTTGGCGGTTCCCGAGTAGCCGATGATGGTCATCGGAGCATCGGAGGACAGCACATAGGAAACGATCACAATGACCGCAGCAGCCACCAGAACCAGACCGAGCCGGATGAGGCCCTTGGGACGGGAGAATACGGCGACCAGGGGGAAGCCCAGCGCAGCGATGCCGGTGAGGACGAACAAAATGTAGGCCCAAATCAAGGCAATGCTGGTGTGCTGGTAAATCAGATACTCCCCAAGGCTGAGTTCTTCACGAAGATTGAGTTCAGAGACGTCCACCACTTCCGGTGTCTGGAAAGCGGTGCTTTCGGGCTCGTCCATGGCAGCTTCTGCCAGGGCGGTCGAATCTCCTTCCGTCGTATCAGCGGCTGCGGTGTCCACAACAGGCTGGATAACCGGGGCCAGGTCTTCCACGGGTGCTTTCAGAGCAAGCACTTTGGCATCAATCTCGTCGTATTTGTCGGACATTTCAGCCATGTAGAAGAACAGAACCACTGCCAGCGAGATCCCCGCGATGACGAACAGTATGATTCTTGTTATTTTCGAAAAAGCCATTGCTTCTTATTTTTTAAGATTGTGCTTCACAAGCATGTCAACGAGGGAGATGGACGCATCTTCCATCCGGTTCACGATGGCGTCGATCTGCGATACCAGGTAGTTGTAGAAAATCTGCAGAATGATGGCCACCATCAGACCGGTCACCGTGGTGATCAGAGCGATCTTGATACCACCGGCCACAATCTGGGGAGAGATGTCACCTTCCGTCTGGATGGTGTCGAAGGCCTCGATCATCCCGATCACCGTCCCCATGAACCCGAGCATCGGGGCGATGGCGATGAAGAGAGAAATCCAGGACAGGTTTTTCTCCAGAAGACCCATTTGAACGCTGCCGTAAGAAACAACGGATTTTTCCACCATGTCGATTCCTTCGTCGACCCGGTCAAGGCCTTGATAAAAGATGCTGGCCACGGGACCGCGGGTGTTGCGGCACACTTCCTTGGCTGCTTCCACGCCGCCGTTGCTCAGGGCATCTTCCACGGCATTGAGGAGTTTTTCCGTATTGGTGCTGGCCAGGTTCAGGTAAATGACCCGTTCGAAAGCCAGGGCAAGACCGAAAATCAGGGTGAGCAGAACTGCGCCCATGAAGCCGGGACCACCTTCGATGAATTTGGTTTTGAGGGTGGTGTGCAAAACGGACAGTCCGCCGCCATTTTCCTCTTCAGCTGCAACGGGAGCTTGCTGGACCACTGCAGGGGTTTCTTCTACAGCCTCCTCAGCAACGGCAGTGCTGTCTTCCATGGCAGGCTCTTCGTGATCTTGCGCGAAGACCGATGCTCCCATAAAAAGCATCCCGAATACGGCTATCAAAGCGAATAATTTTTTCATGGTGTTGTTTGTTTGTTTTGACTTTTGATTATTAGAGTGAATTTCTTTTCTCGGTTTGGTTAGGTTTCGATACGTCGCAATGCATCCTTATGGTAAAGATAATACATCTTTCCCAATAATCTGACGAAGCTGCCCGATCCCCCTGGCTTCCTGCCTTGAATGGCGTGGAATTGCTTCCGGGAATCCGGCATCCGTCCTGCTCAAAGAACACAAAACAATGGCGGAGAGAGAGGGATTCGAACCCTCGGTACCCTTTAGGGGTACACACGCTTTCCAGGCGTGCCAGTTCAGCCACTCCTGCACCTCTCCTGATCTTTTTATACTCTGGCGGCTGCTGCGCAATGCCGCTTGCTGTCAAAGAATTGTAAGAACCACGCCTGCTTTTTGTTACGTATGTTTCTCAGCAGAAATTCGCGGCGAAAAATACAAAAAAAAATTAATTCTGGCACTTAGGGCCGTGTGATTTCTCCCTTGAGGGATTTATTTAAAAGCATTTTAACCTCCTCCATCTCCAGGTTCTGGGCCAGAAGGACCATCATTTTCGTAACGGCCGCTTCGGTGGTGATGTCATAACCGCTTATCACGCCTGCCTTTAGAAGTTTCGTGCTGGTTTCGTACCGGCCCATTTCCACGCTTCCCCGGCTGCACTGGGTCACGTCCAGGATCAGAATGCCGCGGTTCACGGCCCGGGTGATCCGGTCCACGAACCAGTTTGCCGACGGGGCGTTTCCGGCACCGAAGGTTTCCATGATCACGCCTCGAAGTCCGGGAGATTCCAGGACACTGTCCAGAAAATCCGGGCTCATGCCGGGAAAAAGCTTGAGGATGGCGATGCGGTCGCTCAGGTTTTTATGGACGATGAGGGGTTTGAACTTCCCCGGATAGCGGATCACGTCGCGGTGGTAGACCAGATGAACCCCGGCCTTCGCCAGGTAAGGGTAGTTGGCCGACTGGAAGGCATTGAAGTGTTCGGCGTTCACTTTGGTGGTCCGGTTCCCCCGCGACAACTTGCTTTCGAAGAAAATGCACACCTCCGGAACCACCGGCTGGTTGTATTCTTTGGCGGCGGCAATGACCAGGGAGGTGACCAGGTTTTCCTTCCCGTCGGTCCGGAGCGCCCCGAGGGGCAGCTGGGCCCCGGTGAGGATCACGGGTTTGCCCAGGTTTTCGAGCATGAAGCTGAGGGCGGAGGCCGTGTAGGCCATGGTGTCGGTTCCGTGCAGGATCACAAATCCGTCGAAATCGTCGTAGTTCTTTTCGATGATGCCGGCCAGCCGCGACCAGGTGGGCAGGTCGATGTCCGAGGAATCGATGGGCTTTTCAAAGCTGATGGATTCAATGTGGTAGCCGAATTCCCGGATTTCCGGGATCTGCTTCTTCAGCTTCCGGAAGTCGAAGGGGCGGAGGGACCCGTTGGCCGGATCCTTGATCATCCCGATGGTGCCACCGGTGTAAATCAGCAGTATGGAGCGGTCTTTCCGTTTCATAAGTCAGGAAGGGAAAACAGGGTCCGCGCGTTGCGGCTCGTGATGGTTCCGATTTCTTCCGCCTTCAAGTTATGAATTTCCGCCATCTTGCCGGCAATGAGGGGCAGGTAGGCGGGCTCGTTCCGTTTGCCCCGGTGGGGAACCGGTGCCAGGTAGGGGGCATCGGTTTCCAGAAGCAGCCGGTCCAGGGGGATGTGGGCGGCCACCCCGGCCAGGTCGGAGTTCCGGAAGGTGACGATGCCGTTGATCCCGATGTGGAAGCCCCGGTCCAGGACCATCTCCAGTTCGGCCCTTCCGCCGGTGAAGCTGTGGAACACCCCCTTCAGGCCGTCGGTGCCGCACGCATCCAGGACCCGGAAGATTTCCGGAAAGGACTCCCGGGCGTGGATGACCAGGGGCAGACCGGTTTCCTTGGCCCATCCGATCTGGACGGCAAAGGCCCGGGCCTGTTCCTCCACGAAGGTCTTGTCCCAATACAGGTCCATGCCCGTTTCCCCGATGCCCACCAGTCCGGGCGTGTCGAGCAGGGCACGGGCACGCTCCAGCTCCTCTTGCACATTCTCCTTCACCGAGGTGGGGTGGAGGCCGGCCATGGGATGGCACAGGCCGGGATGGGAGCGGGTGAGTTCGAGCAGACCGGCGACGCTTTGGCTGTCGATGTTGGGCAGCAGCAGGGCTTCGACTCCGGCCGACCTCGCGCGTTCGATCATGCGGTCCCTGTCCTCCGCAAAGGCATCCAGGTAGAGATGGGTGTGGGTGTCGATGTACATCGTTTCAAGAAGGCTACAAACATACAACATCCGGGAAGATTCGGCAATCTCCCCGGATGTGCTTTCACCGATTCTTTTTCGATCTCAGACCACTCCCTGGGCCAGCATGGCGTCGGCCACTTTCACAAATCCGCCGATGTTGGCTCCGTTTACATAGTTAACGTATCCGTCGCTCTCGGTGCCGAATTCCACGCAACGCTGGTGGATGTTCTTCATGATGGTGTGCAGGCGGCTGTCCACTTCCTCCCTCGACCAGGGAAGGCGCATGCTGTTCTGGGTCATTTCAAGGCCGGATACGGCCACGCCCCCTGCGTTGGCGGCCTTGCCCGGGCCGTACAGGATCCGTGCCCGCTGGAAGACTTCGATGGCTTCCGGGGTGGAGGGCATGTTGGCTCTTCGTGCCCACCTGGCACCCGTTTCACCAGCGTTTCCGCGTCGGTTTTGCTGATTTCATTTTCCGTGGCGGAGGAAGGCCACATCGCATTTCACGTGCGGGGCCGCTTCCCTTCGAAATATTCGCATCGAACTTGCTTGCATATTCCTTGATGCGTCCGCGGCGGATGTTTTTCCGTTCCATGACGAGCCAGTTTTCCTCGTCATTGATGCCGTCAGGATCATCGATGGATCAGCCGAATCGGAAGCGTCCGGCCTTTCCTCCCAGCTGGATGAGTTTTTGCGCGAACTGGGCCACGGCGGATCGCCGCCGTTTTTGCCTGGAGGGAATCCCCTTCGATGCAGCATCTCATCGGCAAAGTAAACGACGCCGTATCCCGTGGCTTCCGGACGGATAGAGGCTTCCTCCCATTCCAGCCCTTTCCGGTCAGTACGCCGGTGAATTCGTTGCGGATCAAAAGCGCTTTGTCCGAACGGTACCCGTCCGCCACGCCGATGTCGCCCGGCGGGTACGTCGGTGTTGCCAGGTCGGCGGTTCAGCTCAGTCATAGGCGCCAGAAACGCACTTGTCGTTGTCCGATTTCCCGCTGGGGTCGAAGTCCGATCCTCCGCCGCCTCCGCCCATGAGCGGGTAGCAGAATATTCTTCGAAGACCTGTCTCAGGCCAGGGCTGGGATGCAGGTTCACCGTGGGGTGGAACCGCAATCCACCCTTAGCAGGGACCGATGGCCGAATTCATTTCGATCCGGAAGCCCCGGTTGATTTCACCTCTCCTTGTCGTTGATCCAGGGCACCCGGAACAGGATGACCCGCTCGGGTTCGGCAATCCGCTCGAGGATTCGGGCATGTTTGTACTTGGGATGTTCCTCGATGAAGGGAATCAGGGATTCGGCCACTTCATGGACGGCCTGGTGAAATTCCGGTTCAGCGGGGTTTTTGGCCTTGATCCGGGCCATGAATTGTTCGACTTTTGGATCCATAATGTGATGTGATTGGGTTCAGTTGCCTAAGCTATCATGAATCCATTGATTCACACATGATATAGGACATGTGTTCCCTATGTCATTAAACACTGCCGGAGAACATGCCCTCCGGACACCCCTCCCCGTCGATCCGGCAATGAAACCGCTGTCCCGGATCGCTGCGGATCCATCCGTGCAGTTCCATTTGAAGAACGGAGGACAGGATGTTCGGGACGGGGAGAGCGGGGTTGGAGGCGATTTCCTCGATCCCGATCCCGGGGGTATCCCGGATGAGGTCGAAAATGGCCCGGGAATCGTCCGGAAGGGGGATGTCCGTTTCCATCCCGGGTTCCGGTTTCCGGGGGAGATCCCAGTTCAACTGCCGGGCGATGTCGGCGGCCGTTTCCACCAGGTGGGCCTTGTGTTCCCGGATCAGGGCATTGCACCCCCGGGACCGCTTGTCGTCGGTTCGGCCGGGCACGGCCAGCACCTCTCGGTTGTAATGAAAGGCCAGGTGGGCGGTGATCAGGGCCCCGCCGGCCGCAGCCGATTCCACCACAAGGGTGGCCTGGGAAAGTCCCGCGATGATCCGGTTCCTTCGCAGGAAGTTGTTTCGTTCCGGGGGCATGCCCGAGGGGAAATCGCTGACCAGGGCCCCCTGGGTCAGGATGGCCCTGGCGGTTTCCCGGTGGCTGTGGGGGTAGAGGGTGGCAAATCCGTGGCCCAGGACGGCCAGGGTGGACAATCCGTTGTCAAGGGCCGCCCGGTGGGCCATGACATCGATTCCGTAGGCCAGTCCGCTGACGATCACCAGGTCGGGAAAACCGGCCGCCAGATCCCGGATGAGGGTCCGGCACATCTCCTTGCCGTAGGACGTGGCCTTGCGTGTGCCCACCACGCTCAGGCGCCGGGTCTTTCCGAACCCCTCGCTTCCCTTGACAAACAAGAGGATGGGGGCATCCTCGCACTCGCCGAGTTCGGCAGGATAGCCCGGATCGTCGTGGGGGAGGATCCGGATCCGGTGCCGTTGCAGGAATTCATATTCCTTCTCCGCTTTCCCGGGGAGGCCCGGGTCCAGAATGGCCGACGACAGGACGGGGCCCAATCCCCGGATCCCCTGGAGGTCGGCCCGGGACTGCCGGAAGACCTCCCCGGCCGAGCCGTAGGTTTCCAACAGTTTTCTCGCGGTGACGGGGCCCACGGCGGACGCCATGCTCAGGGCCAGGAGGTGGAGCAATTCATTTTCCCTTTCGCCGGACATTTTTCCCGTGTATGTGTTCGCACGGAAAAGATCGGTCGTTCACACCTTCTTTTTGTAGCCGTCGAGAACCTCGAACAGCTTCTTCCGGTCGGCCCGGTCCACCGCCGACAGACTGATGGGCGGGTAGTGGGTGATTTTGTTCCGGAACCTCTGGTAGAGGATCAGGTTTTGCTGGGTTCCCAGAAGGAAGGGGGCGGTTTCGTAAGAGATGAACTGGGATTTGGGAATTTCGATGGCCTGTTTCCGGGTCTTGAAAATGCTGAGAGGATAGAAGCGGAAAATGAGCTTCTCCTCGTTGTCGCTGAAAAACAGGTAGTGGGGGTTCCGGAGCGACTGCAGGACGGTGAACGCCACATACATCAGAGCGAGTCCGCCCACGGCCCAGTACCGGTCCTGGGCGGGATCGTTGGCTTCCACCCAGGGCAAAAACAGGAGCCCCACCACCAGGAGCGCAAGAAGAAGGATCAGGACCAGGCGCCTGTTCCAGATCTTCGACGTCCTCTTTTTATTTTCCAGGTTCATTTTTTCTTCTGGACCGCTCCTTTTGAATCAGTGCCAGTTCCCGTCCCGTTTGCCCCTTCACCGAGGTGTTCTCCTCGACACGGCGCAACAGGTAGGGAAGCACGAAGCGAACCGGACCGTAAGGTACGTATTTTGCGACATTAAATCCCGCCGCGGCCAGATTGAAGCTGATGTGTTCGCTCATTCCGTAGAGCTGGGAGAACCAGATCCTCTTGTCGCCGGGGTCCATGCCGCGTTCCACCATGAGCTCGGCCAGGTATTTGCTGCTGAATTCGTTGTGGGTTCCGTTGAAGATCGACACCACGTCGATGTTGTCCAGGGAGATTTTCAGGGCCAGGTTGTAGTCCCGGTCCGTGCTCTCCTTGTCGGGCTGGATGGGATCCGCGTAGCCCAGGCGATGCGCCCGTTCCCGTTCCCTCTCCATGTAGGCGCCGCGGACGAATTTCGCACCCAGAAAGAATTTCTCGTCCCGGGCCGAACGGATGTCCCGCTCCAGCACGGCGATGCGGTCGTGGCGGTACATCTGGTAGGTGTTGTACACAATGGCCTTTTCCTTGTTGTACAGACGCATCATGTCGAGGCACACTTCGTCGATGAAATTCTGGTAGCAAACGTCTTCCGCATCGATCATGATGGGGATGTCGCATTCAAAGGCGGTTTTGCACAGGGTGTGGATCCGGTCTCTGAATTTTTCCCCTTCGGCTTTGGATTTCGGGTCGGGATCGGTTCCGGTGCTGAACACTTCCAGGGCGTGGCTGTCCCCGAAGGCGGTGGGCTTGAAGACGGCAAAGGGGATGTCGGGGTTTTTCCCGGCATTGCGCACGGCCCGGAGAGTTTCCTCCAGGGCCGACTGGATGGCCTTCTCCGTTTCCTTGCCTTCCACGGAGTAATCCAGGATGGAATACACCCCCGCCGATTTCAGCTTCGCCACGGCTGGCTGGCATTCTTCCAGAGTTTCGCCGCCCACAAAATGCTTGAACGCCGTTGGTTTGACGATCCATCCGATGGGGATCCGCAGGGAGGAGCACACCCGGATGACCGGATTCCCGATTTTCACCAGGGCGGGGTAGGAGATCAGATTGAACAGGATGTTGGCCCGTCGCAGGTCGCGGTCGCTTTTGATCTGGAAAGCAGTGCGCGTGTCTTCAAAATTCAGGTTCATTTCTTTGGATCCGTTACGTTTTTGTCCGGGGGCAATATAGGCGATTTATTATCTTTGATTCATGAATAATATCATCTCCGCACCCTCTTCCCCCCTGCGGGCCCGCATTCTTATCCCCTCATCCAAAAGCATTTCCAACCGGATGCTTCTGATCCGGGCGCTTTCCTCCGAACCCGGTGATCTCCAAAATCTTTCCGCCAGCGACGACACCCGGATCATGGCCCGGATCCTGGGCGAAAACCGGGACGAAAAGGATGTGGGACACGCCGGCACCACCATGCGGTTTCTCACCGCCTTTTATGCTGTACAACACGGGGATGTGGTCCTGACCGGATCCGAACGCATGAAACAACGTCCCATCGGTCCCCTCGTCACCGCCCTCCGTCAACTCGGCGCCAACATCGATTTCCTGGAGCAGGAGGGATGCCCCCCCCTGCGCATCCGGGGCGGCGGACTCCGGGGCGGACGCATCACCATGGACGGCAGCGTCAGCAGCCAGTTCATCAGCGCCCTGATGATGATCGGGCCGCGGCTGCCCGGGGGGCTGGATCTCGAACTTTCCGGGGACCTGGTGTCGGTGACCTACCTCGACATGACCCTGGCCCTGATGAAGGAAAGCGGGGTGGAGGGCCACCGGGACGGGGCCCGGATCCGGATTCCCGCAGGCGCCTATGCCCCGGGACGCCACACGGTGGAGGGCGACTGGAGCGGAGCGTCCTACTGGTTCGAGGTCGCGGCCCTGCGACCCGGCTCCCGGATCATCCTCCCCCACCTGAAGGAACACAGCCTGCAGGGCGATTCGGTGCTGCCCCGGCTCTTTGCCCCCCTGGGGGTGGAAAGCCGGTTCGAGGACGGAGCGCTGGAACTGCGTTCGTCCCGAACCCGTCTCCCGGAATTTTTTGAAGAAGATTTCACCTCCTGCCCCGATCTGGCCCAGACCCTGGCCGCGACCCTGTGCGGACTCGGCGTTCCCTTCCGGCTGACGGGCACACGGACCTTGCGTGTGAAGGAGACCGACCGGATCGCCGCCCTGCAGGCCGAACTGGGCAAGCTGGGTTTCGAACTGACCTCCGACCCCGGGGGCAGTTTTCTGGCCTGGGAGGGCAGGCGGACGGAGCCGGAACGGGACCCCCTGATGGAAACCTACCACGACCACCGCATGGCCCTGGCCCTGGCGCCGATGGCTCTTGTTACGGACCGGATCCGCATCCGGGATGCCGGGGTGGTCAGCAAAAGCTATCCCGGGTACTGGGACGATCTTCGCACGGCCGGATTCGGCGTGGAGGAGGCGCCCGATGTGCTGTCCTAGGAGTGTCCCTTGATCACGATCCGCATGATTTTGTAGTTCAGCCGCCAGAATTTGTAAAACTGGACCGGAAGGTTGGTCCGGATCCGCCGGGTGCTGCGGGTGGGCATGGGGGGATAGAATTCATCCTTGTATCCCCGGGCAACGTGCATTTTTTCCATGGTATGTCTTTGTTTTTGTGTGGGTTGGGATCATTCTGGAAGCAGCCACCAGAAGGGATAGCCTTTGGCCTTGTGGAGGAAAAGGTAGTGGAGGAAGAGCTTGATCCAGTGTCCGGCCAGGCCCACTTCCCCGACGGTGGCCCGCAGGTCCCGTCCCCACTCCGGGTATTTCTCCCAATCCTGAACGATGGGGGACACCGTCAGGGTGGCGCCGCGGCCCTTCGTGATTCCGTACCCCACCGACACGATGCAGGCTGCGCCCATCCGTCCCATGCTGGCGGTGTGTCTGTGTTCGGCGCTGTCGTGTTTGATGCGGTGGGCAAGGTTCTGGGCAATCACCTTCCCGATGACCCCCGAGGGCAGACCCGTCCGGGGCGGGGTGGGGAAGATGGCGGTGCCGTTGGGACTGGTCATGGGTTTGGAAATGGCATGGGGCGGGGCGAAGGCAATTCCCGCCGCGTAGATGTTGGCATAGGCCGGGGACTGGTAGGTGGTGGGCCAGTCGGCCACGCTCCATTCCTCGAAGGGTTTGGCCCGGTAATCGGCATCCACGAGCATGAGGCCGTTGGCTGCAAAAAGCCGGTCGGTGATGTCCTTCCCGTCCCGGTCGGCGGCGGTGATGCCGTGGCCGGTGAACGAAGGGATCAGCATGGAAAAATCGAAATCGATGGTGTGCATGGACCCGTCCAGGGTTTCGTAGTGGATCCGGCCTGCCTCCACCTTGCGGACGCCGGCCCGTTTGATCCAGTTGATCTTGTTTTCGGCCAGGATGGATTCGGTGAAGACCCGGGTCGAGGTCACGTACCCGCCCCGTTTGATGAAGGCGCCCCCCATGCCGAAATCCCCCACCTCGTATTCGTTTGTCAGCCATGTGATTTCGGCCAGGTGGTCGACTTTTTGTTTCCGCAGTTCGAAGGCGATGTTCATGGCGTATTCAAAGGCGGCTCCCTGGCAGGTGGCCATGGGATGGCCGGTGCCGATGACAATCTTCTGCCTCTCGCCCTGCTTCAGCTTCTGAATGATCTTTTGCAATTCCTCCCAGGCGTGGGCGGCATGGTCGCTGGAGCACACCGAAACCGTGTGTCCGGCCGCCGGTCCCAATCCTTCGGTCTTTTCGAAATTCAGACGGGGACCGGTGGCATTCACCAGGTAGTCGTAGGAGACCCGTTCCCGGTCGCCCCGCCGGGCTTCGGAGGTGTATTCGATCTGAACGTGGGGAGCCGGCTGGTCCCCGTTTCCTTCGGGATGGATGGACAGGGCCCGGGCCTGCCGGAATTCGATGCCCCAGCGGCGGTAGACTTTTTCCAGCTTGAACCGGACCTGGTCCTGGGTCATCCGACCCACCCCCACCCAGATGTTGGATGGGATCCACTGGTAGTAGGCGCTGGGAGAAACCACCGTGACATGGTGCTTCTTTCCCAGGCTCCGTTTGAGAAATGCGGCTGCCGTGTGGCCCGAAACCCCGGCACCCAGAACAAGTACATTCATATCAGATTGCGTTAGAGTGAGCGTTGCTGCACGGACCCGGAAAGGGCAAATGCGATCAAAAGATAGCAATTATTTTGAAAGAATGCACAGCTTGGGAATTCCGGCTGAATTTACGTGTTCAGGGCCCTCCGTTTTCTGAAAAAATCGGTGAGCATCGTTCCCGCTTCCTCTGCCAGGATGCCGGAGACGACGGTGGTTTTTTTGTGGAGGACGGGACGATCGTGGGTGGTGAACCCCTCCTTCGGATCGGAGGCCCCGTAGACCAGCTGACCCAGCTGGGCCCACCGCAGGGCGGCGGCACACATCAGGCAGGGTTCCAGGCTCACGTACAGGGTGCATTCGGGGAGGTATTTGGACCCAAGGTGGTTGGCCGCCGAGGTGAGGGCGATCATTTCCGCATGGGCCGTGACGTCCCGGAGTTTCTCGGTCATGTTGTGCGCCCGGGCGATGATCCGGCCGCGGCAAACCACCACGGCGCCGACGGGCACCTCGCCGGCGTCGGAGGCCTTTTGGGCTTCCTTCAGGGCTTCCTTCATAAAATGGGCATCAGACAAAACGGGCGTTTCCATGGGGCAGGCATTTGGGTGACGTTCCTGGGCAAAAGTTGCTAAATTTGCAGCAAAACCGCAAATCACTATGTACAGAACACACCACTGTGGTCAGTTGAACCTGGCAAACAAAGGCCAGGAAGTCGTCTTGTCGGGATGGGTCCAGAAATCCCGGGACCTGGGGGGCATGACCTTTGTCGATCTGAGGGACCGGTATGGCATCACCCAGCTGGTTTTCAACATGGAAGTGGACAAAGACCTTTGTCTCCGCGCCCGGAAGCTGGGACGTGAATTCGTGATCCGGGTGGAAGGCCGGGTCGAGGAACGGAGCAACAAGAATCCGAACCTGGCCACGGGCGACATCGAAATCGTGGTGCAGGCGCTCGAATTGCTGAACGCTTCCCGCATCCCCCCCTTCACCATCGAAACGGAAACCGACGGCGGCGATGATTTGCGGATGAAATACCGGTACCTGGACCTGCGCCGGGAGGTGGTGCGCAAGAACCTGGAATTGCGCCACCGCATGGCCATCGAGGTCCGGAAATACATGAGCGACCAGGGATTCCTGGAAGTGGAGACCCCGGTGCTGATCAAATCCACCCCGGAAGGGGCCCGGGATTTTGTGGTGCCCTCCCGGATGAACCCGGGGGAGTTCTATGCCCTGCCCCAGTCGCCCCAGACCTTCAAGCAGTTGCTCATGGTGGCCGGGTTCGACAAGTACTTCCAGATCGTGAAGTGTTTCCGGGACGAGGATCTGCGGGCCGACCGCCAGCCGGAGTTCACCCAGATCGACTGTGAAATGTCCTTCGTGGACCGGGACGATGTGCTGCGCGCCTTCGAAGGGCTGGTCCGCCACCTCTTCAAAACCATCAAGGGGGTGGATCTGGAAGAGTCCCTGCCCCGGATGCCTTATTCGGAGGCCATGGCCCGCTTCGGGAACGACAAGCCGGACATCCGTTTCGGCATGGAGATTTCCGCCCTGAATCCGCTGGTGAAAGGCAAAGGCTTCCCCGTGTTCGACGAAGCCGCCTATGTGGGAGGCATCTGCGCCGAAGGTTGCGCATCCTACAGCCGGAAGCAGCTGGACGAACTCACCGAGTGGGTGAAGCGGCCCCAGCTGGGCATGAAGGGCCTGGTGTGGATGAAGTGCAACGAGGACGGCAGCCTGAAATCGTCGGTGGACAAATTCTACGGCCCGGAAGAACTGAAGTCCTGGGCGGAGGCTTTCGGAGCCAAGGCGGGGGACCTGGTCCTGGTCCTGGCCGGGGAGGAAGCCCTGACCCTGAAGGCCCTCAGCGAATTGCGGCTGGAGATGGGCAAGCGGCTGGGACTGCGCGATCCCAAGGTGTTCAAGCCCCTGTGGGTGGTGGATTTCCCCCTTCTGGAATGGGACGAGGACACCGGCCGGTTCCATGCCATGCACCATCCCTTCACCAGTCCCTACGCCGAGGACCTGGAGCTGTTCCGGACCGATCCGGGCAAGGTGCGGGCCAAGGCCTACGACCTGGTGATCAACGGCGTGGAGATCGGGGGCGGGTCGATCCGGATTCACGACGAGGACCTCCAGAAACTCATGTTCGACAAGCTGGGGTTCACCCCGGAAGAGGCCCAGAAGCAATTCGGGTTCCTGATGAACGCTTTCCGGTTCGGCGCTCCGCCCCACGGTGGGATTGCCTTCGGATTCGACCGCTGGGTCTCCCTGTTTGCCGGCATCGAATCGATCCGGGACGTGATCGCCTTCCCCAAAAACAACGCGGGACGCGATACCATGATCGACACCCCGTCCACCATTTCCGACGCCCAGCTGGAGGAGCTGTTCCTCCGCGTCGAGCTGCCGGAGGAATAGGCGAACCGAATCCGGCTTTCCGAGTCAGGTTCGCCGGGTCGGATTCAGCGGGTTAGAGCGAGCCGGGAAAGGTTCACCGGGTCAATGCAAGCCGGGAAAGGTTCCCGGCCAGGCTTCGTATTCCTCCTGCCACCTCTGTCCGTCCTCCGGCTGCCACGAGGCATCGTGGAGGATGAGCCGGTAGCGCAGCACCAGATCCCGGTCCGTTTCCAGCAGGACGGGTTCCCGGCCGGGAAACACAATGTTTTGCATGGAAGCCGTTTGCCGGAGGATCCAGGGCGCCGGGTAATTGGGCGTGGAGGGATGGCAATGCAGGGTCAGGTGCGTGAAATCCATCCAGGGTCCGGCCACCACCTGCAGGTTGTCCGGGACAACGGGTCCGTTTGTTGACCGAAACCCCAGTTTTTCCGGCTCCCGCAGCCGCAGGCTCAGTCCCCCGTAGCCCTTTTCATCCGCCGAGCCCCCCAGGCGCACCCCGGGCAGAAGGGCCCGCAGCCGGATCTCCAGGTCGATGACCTGCCGGTGGGGTTCGCTCGGGTGGACCCACATCCGCAGGTTTTCTTCCAGAAACCGGCTTCCGGCCTCTCCCCGCAGCTGCCTCAGGGTATCGGACGACCAGAACACCCGGGCCCGTCCCGCGGCACCGAAGGATCCGCTCGACACCCACAGGCTGTCTCCGGAAAAATCCACTCCCTCCATCATCCATCCGTCGCCCAGGGTCAGCGAATCGAGCCGGAGCTGGTGCCAGGCCCAGAACACGCCCCGGTGGTGGGGGTGGTCCGCCGGAGCCACCTCCGTCAGCTCGTTGCCCTGCAAATCATTGAGAGGATGGATGAAATCGGCAAAGGGAAGCGAATCCCCGGCCGGATTCAGGGCCCCGCGGTAGTGCAGGACCAGGCGGTCGTTTTCATAAAACCGGATCCCGGCGGAATCGGCCAGCGGAAGAACGGGTTCCCTGGCGGGACGGGGCATCCGGCAGGACGCCGGAGCCAGGGACAGGGCAAGCAAAAGAAGAAAGATTCTCATGCGCTGAAAAAATTCATATGAATTTAACATGGCCGGTCCAAATCCGCCGTTCCTTTGCATCTTATTTTTGGCACAGCCATGCATCTGAACATTACGGCAGACGGGAACCACTACAAGGTAGGGTTTCTCCCGGATGAGACAAAGAATGAAGCATTTTCGGGACCTGTTCGCGAACAGCTTCTGGAGTTGGTGGGCGACCGGGATGCCCGGGTGATCCTTGATCTGGACGCGCTCACCTACATCGATACGGCAGGTTTCGGGGTCCTCCGGGAAATCAGTGCGCGGGCCCGCCATGCCGGTAGCCAGTTCAAACTGTGCAACATTCGGGACGAGGTCCGGGAAATGATCCTGCTGATGGAGCTGGAAGGGGAGTTCACCTTCTGCCACTGCGAGCGGGAGGAGGAGCGGGTGCTGCTGGTGCTCGGCTAGGCTGCCGGCGCGCGGTGCGTGCGGCCGGATCTCAGATTTCCTCGCCCAGCAGCGTGGCCGAGGTGCAGGACAGGATCCGCACCCGGGCATAGTCACCCGGGGACGCTGTCTTGCGGGGGAACACCACCACCTTGTTCTGGGTGGTGCGGCCGGACAGCTGTTTCTCCGATTTTTTGGACGTTCCCTCGATCAGCACCTCGAATTCCTTTCCCACATCCTGCTTTTTGCTCGCCAGGGACAATTGGTTCTGAAGGGCAATGATTTCATTGAGGCGCCGGGTCTTTTCCGCTTCGGGCACGTCGTCCTCGTAGCGCTCGGCAGCAAAGGTACCGGGCCGTTCGCTGTATTTGAACATGTAGGCGAAATCGTACCCCACCTCCCGCATCAGATTCAGGGTGTCGCGGTGGTCCTCCGGCGTTTCGCCGCAAAAGCCGCTGATGATGTCGGTGGAAATGGATGCATCGGGGAGAAAGCGCCGGATGGCCGCGATGCGGTCGAGGTAGTGCTCCCGGGTGTACTTGCGCTTCATCCGCTTCAGCACCTCGTTGCTTCCCGATTGCACGGGCAGGTGGATGGAGCGGCACAGATTGGGGTGGGACGCCATGACCTGCAGCAACGCATCGGACAAATCCTTGGGGTGGGAGGTGGCAAAGCGTACCCGGAGCAGGGGATCGATGGCGGCCACGCCGGCCAGCAGCTCCTCGAACCGGAGCTCGTCCCGTTCCGTTTTGTACCGGTAGGAGTTCACGTTCTGGCCCAGCAGGGTGACCTCCCTGTATCCCTGTTCGAACAACTGGCGGGCTTCTCTCAGGATGGTTTCCGGCTCCCGGCTGCGTTCCCGTCCGCGGGTCCCAGGCACCACGCAATACGAACAGAAGTTGTTGCATCCCCGCATGATGGACACAAAGGCACTCACATGGTTCCGGTCGGTTCGAACGGGACGGATGTCCCCATAAGTTTCTTCCAGCGACAGCAGGGTGTTGATCCCTTTCTGTCCCGCTTCCACCCCCACAAGAAGGGAGGGCAGCTCCCGGTAGGCATCGGGCCCCACCACCAGGTCCACTTCGGGCTCCTCCTCCAGCAGTTGTTCCTTGATCCGTTCGGCCATGCACCCGATCACTCCGATGGCCAACTCCCGGCCCCCCTTTTTCATCCGGCCGAATTCCCGGATGCGGGTGCGCACCCGCTGTTCGGCGTTGTCCCGGATCGAGCAGGTGTTGACCAGGATCAGATCGGCCTCGTCCGGGTTCTCCGTCGACTCGAAGCGGTGTTGCTGGAGGATGGCCAGCACCACTTCACTGTCCGCCACATTCATCTGGCAGCCATAGGTCTCGATGTATACCTTCTTTCTTTCCACGGGGCCCAAAGGTAGGAAAAAAGTGCGTTCACCGACATTTTGGGTCCGCTGGCCGATTTTCCTTCTGCACCTCCTGATTTCGGGCGTAGATTTGTGCCATCGATGCGAGCCATCGGTGCAACATCAAATACTAACAACGAATGAAAATGGGAGCTGGTTTATTTTGGGGGCATTTCTGCTGCTGCTAGGCGTGGCCCTGATCATCAAAGTGGTGTTCAACATCGACTTTCCGGTATTCAAAGTCCTGATCGGAATCTTCCTGGTTCTCCTTGGGATCAAAGTCTTGTTCGGCAGGTTCGTCCTTCCCCACCACGACATCGATTACGAGGATACGATCTTCAACGAACGCACCTACGAGACGCCCGAGCCGGGCAAGGAGTACACGGTTCTGTTCGGAAAGGGGGTTTACGATTTCACCAACGTGGATTTGAGCAAGGGGTCCTACCATGCCAAAATCAGCACGGTGTTCGGGGGATCTCAGGTGATCATTCCCCGGGATGCGCCTGTGCGGATCCAGGCCGACGCGGTGTTTGCCGGAGCCGAGCTGCCCGACGGAAACACGGCGGTGTTCGGGTCCACCGTGTATGAAAGCGAAAACTGGTCGGCCGGTCAGCCCGCCATCAACATCAAGGTGGACGTGGTTTTCGGAGGCGTCCAGGTGATCCGCAGGTAGGGGTGTTCTGACAATCGGTTTTTTTCTATTTTTGCAGCAAAATCTGCAAGACATGTCCGGACACAGCAAATGGTCGACCATCAAGCGCAAAAAAGGCGCAATCGATGCCAAACGGGGCAAAATTTTCACCAAACTGATCAAGGAAATCACCGTGGCTGCCAGTGTGGGCGGTTCCGACATCGATTCCAACCCCCGACTGCGGGCGGCCGTGCAGAATGCCAAAGGGATGAACATGCCCAAGGACAACATCCAGCGGGCCATCAGCAAGGCCAACCGGGATTCGTCCGATTTCATGGAGCTGACTTTCGAAGGGATGCTTCCCCATGGCATCGGGGTGGTCATCGACTGCCTCACCGACAACCGGAACCGGACCGTCGGAAACATCCGATCCATCTTCAACAAGCGGGGCGGGAACCTGGGAACCAACGGGTCTCTGGGTTTCATGTTCGAGCGCAAGGGGGTCATCAGCCTGCCCCAGGGGAAGCTGGATCCCGAAGAATTTGAACTGGAGATCATCGATGCCGGCGTGGAAGAGGTGGAACTGGACGAAGGCATGTTCATGATCACCACCCCCATGGAAGAATTCCACAACGTCCAGAAAAGGCTTCAGGAAATGAGTCTGGAGCCGGAAAGCGCAGAGCTGCAGCGAATCCCTAACGACACCATCGACCTCACCGTCGAGCAGGCCGTGCAGATCATGAAGATCATCGAGGAATTCGAGGACGACGACGACGTTCAGGCAGTCTCCCACAACCTGAATGTGACGGACGAGGTGGAAGATGCCATGGAGGCATAGAACCTGATTTGTTTCTCCGGGAAAGTCACCCGCCCAGCCCCTTGTTGATCATCCGGACGCTGAGTACCACCACCGCCAGCAGGACCCCTGCCATGGCGACGGTTTTGCCCAGGTGATCGGGATCGTACCAGTTGAAAAAGATCAGGGCCGGTCCGGCCAGGATCATCAATGGAACGGAAAAGGCCGGAAAGCCTTTGATCCGGATCCGGCTCCAGCCCAAAAGAAAGACGAACGCTCCGATGCCCGATCCCGAAACGGCCCGGTACCATTGAAATTCATGATACTGCTCAAACAAGTGCAGCCGTGTGGTTTCATCCAGAAATTCCACCCCTTGTTCGGGCCAGAGGAGAAGCCCCCGGTGCATGTCAAGACCCAGTTTGCCCATCCAGAGGAACCCGGCGGCGGCTCCCAGCAAAAACAGCCCGTTGATGAAGGGGAGAAACCTCTGATGCCGCCGAAACACCCAGAGGTAGAGGGGAAGGGACAGAAGGGTGAATCCGCCCGCACTCAGCCAGGCAAGGGAGCTCAGGGCCTGGTTTTGGCTGTGCTCGGCCAGGTAGCTCAGATCCTCCCCCATGGTGGAATAAGGGCTGACAAAATTGAAATCCATCAGCAGGGAGGCCAGAAATGCAAAGGAGGCAAACAGAAAGACGATTCCCGCGGCGACTTCTCTGCGGCGTATGTTCCTGGGTGTCTCGGGCATGCGGCGAAAATAGTCAAATTCTCCCGGGTTCCGTCGAAGGAAATCAAAATTGATTATTTTTGTCCCACAAACCGGCAGGGATGAAACAACTCCTTCTCTTTCTTGGTCTTATTTGCCTTTTTTCAGCGGGTTCCTTCGCCCAATCGACGGCCGGAACCCGGGGTGGCGATGTGCTGGAGGATATGAGGGCAGGTGGTCCCGGCGCTCCGGTCCGGATGGAGGTGGACAGCCTGATCGTATCCCAGTACCACCGGTTGGTATTCAAGAACATGAAGGAGGACGGGGTCCCGGGATATCGCATCCGGATCTTTTCCGAAAGCGGCCTGGGAGCCAAAGAGGAACAGCGGAATGTCCGGGCCAGGTTTCTTTCCCTGTATCCGGGCATCGATGCCTACAACGATTACGACGAGCCGTTTTTTAAGGTCTACGTCGGGGACTGCCGGACCCGGAGCGAAGCCCTGGCGCTGTTTGACCTGGTCCAGAAAAACTTTCCCAACCCCATCATTGTGCCGGATCACATCCGGTTGAAAAACACAGATTAGTACAGAGGATTTTCATGACTGACGAGGTAAAGCACAAATGTGGCATCGCACTGATCCGCTTGTTGAAGCCACTGGAGTACTATCAACTCACCTACGGATCGTGGCGGTATGGCCTGGAGAAGCTGTACCTGATGATGGAAAAGCAACGGAACCGGGGCCAGGACGGCGCCGGCGTCGTCAGCATGAAGCTGGACACCCGTCCGGGCAAAAAATACTTCAACCGGCACCGGGAGGCGGGATCGTCGGCCATCAACGAAATCTTCCGGAAAATTTACAAAGAGTACACCAAGGCAGGCCGGAAACACGGCGATGCCCTTCATGATCCGGTCTGGGCCAAGGCCAATCTGTCCTTTGTGGCCGAAGCCTATCTGGGCCACCTGCGATACGGGACCTTCGGGTCGAACGACACGGACAATCTCCATCCGGTGATGCGCCAGAACAACTGGAAGACCCGGAACCTGGTGATGGCAGGGAACTTCAATCTGACCAACGTGGACGAGCTGTTCCAGCTTCTGGTGGACCTGGGCCAGTTCCCCAAGGAATATTCCGACACGGTGACCATGCTGGAAAAAGTGGGGCACTTCCTGGACAAGGAAAACCAGCGGCTTTTCGACGATTTCAAGGCGGAGGATCACAACGTGGACATTTCCGATCTCATCGGAAAGCACCTGGATGTGCCCCGCATCCTGGAAATGGCCAGCAAACGATGGGACGGAGGCTATACGGTTGCAGGCATGATGGGGCACGGGGACGTCTTTGCCATGCGGGATCCCTGGGGGATCCGGCCGGCCTTCTACTACCACGACGAGGAGGTTGTCATCGTCACCTCGGAACGTCCGGCCATCCAGACCGCCATGAACGTGTCCTTCGAGGACATCCATGAGCTCCCCCCGGGCCATGCCCTGGTGGTGAAGAAGGACGGCGAAATCCAGCTCCAGCGCATCCGGGAGGAGCAGGAGAAAAAGTCTTGCTCCTTCGAACGCATCTATTTTTCCCGGGGAAGCGACAAGGAGATCTACAGCGAACGGAAGGAGCTGGGCGCCCTGTTGGTCCCGGACATCCTCAAGGCCATCGACTACGATGTGGACAACACGGTCTTTTCCTTCATTCCCAACACGGCCGAATCGGCGTTCTACGGAATGGTGAAAGCGGTGGAGGACTACACCTTCAAGTCGAAGCTGGAGCAATTGAAAACCCTGAATTGCCAGTACGATTCGGAGGATGTGCTGCGGATCATGTCCCAGCGGGCCCGCATCGAGAAGGTGGCCATCAAGGACATGAAGCTTCGGACCTTCATTTCCCAGGACGAGGGACGGAACGACATGGTCAGCCACGTCTACGACATCACCTACGGGACCATCCGGAAGGGCGTCGACAACCTGGTCATCATCGACGACAGCATCGTGCGGGGCACCACGCTGAAGCAGAGCATCATCAAGATCCTGGACCGGCTGCATCCCAAACGGATCGTCATCGTCTCCTCCAGCCCGCAGATCCGCTATCCCGACTGCTATGGGATCGACATGGCCAAGCTGGGCGATTTCACAGCCTTCCAGGCTGCCATCGCCCTGCTGAAGGAGAACGACATGGAGCACGTGATCAACGAGGTATACAAGAAATGCATAGCCCAGAAAGAAGAGGCCCCGGAGTACTTTGTGAACCATGTAAAGGAAATCTACGCCCCCTTCACCCCGGAGCAGGTCAGCGACAAAATCGCCAAAAGACTCACCGATTCATCGGTGAAGGCCGAAGTCCGGATCGTGTACCAGAGCATCGAGAACCTGCACAAGGCCATCCCCAATGATCTGGGCGATTGGTACTTCACGGGCGATTATCCCACCCCGGGCGGAAACCGGGTGGTGAACACCTCCTTTTTGAACTACATCCACGGGATCAACTCCCGCGCTTATTGAAGTTGAAGCGCCGGGTGAGCCGGGCCAGCTTCAGATCGCGCCGGCGCAGGCTCCGGATCCTCTGCAATTGCTTGGGCATGTAATTCATCACGTGCCGTTCCACCTTGGCTTTGTACAGGTCGTTGATGGTGATCATGATCCCGGTTTCTTCCACCCCGCCGAAGGTCTGGTTCAGCACGGTGCCAAAGGTGCGCATGGAAGGCGACAGGTTCATGTAAGCATTGATCAGGGGCGGGATGTTCTCGCCGCAGGCCCGCACTTCCCGGGAGAGGATTTTGTAATCCTCCTCGTAACTCTGTCCCTTGAAGATGGCTGTGAGTTTCGCCCGGTCGGTAACCACCCGGAGGGGTTCCTTGGGCGTCACGAGGTCGTCGTAATCCGGGAAATGCTTGTTGAGGAAGAACAGGATCATGTCCCGGGCCAGCTGGTGGTAGTGGAGGTACATGGTGACCTTCCCGAACATGTACTTTTTCTCCGGGTAATCCAGCACCAGGGTGCCCAGACCGTCCCACAGGTTGTCCAGGGCGTAGATCCCCTTCCGCCTCAGCTGGGTCGACTGGTATTTGGGCTGCACGAACGACCGGCCCAGTTCGATCATGTGGGGCAGGTATTCCCGGGTGAATTGCTCGGAAAAGTTGAACAGCTTGGCCGTGGCCAGTTTGACCTCCCCGTTTTTCAGGCAGCTGGCAGGGTCGCAGATGTGGAACCGGTATCCGCCCAAAATGGCCTCCTCGTCGGGGTCCCACACAATGAGCTGCTGGTAGGCATTGGGGCCGCTGTCGTATTCGTCCAGATCGCACTCCAGTCCGGTTCCCCCGCCTGCGTTCCGGAAGGAAAGCTCGCGGAGCCGGCCGATTTCCCGCATGACATTGGGGGCGGTGTCGGCATTGACAATGTATATCATGTTGCCCGCCTTGTTGGTCTTCCGGATGAAGAGTTCGTCCCGGAGTTCGTCCTGCAACTGCTCCAGAGGTACAGGAGGTATGATCGGTTTCATTGTCATGTGCTGTGGTTTAGGTGTTGGTGATGGTAAATTCCTCTTCCGGATTTCCGGCCAGGCGGTAGGTGTATTGACGCACCAATTCTGCCCATTCGGCCGGAGTACGGCGCGAATCGAAGGTTTCCCAGGGAATGGACTTCCCGAAGGTCAGGACAAAGTGTTTGTTCCGGTGTTTGTAGGATTCATTGGGGAGAAAGAACATTTCCAGATTGGCTTTGATCCCCAGGAATTTGCGGATGTTCGCCAGGTTGTAAAAGAAGTTTGAGTTTCGGCCCGACACGTGGATGGGCACCACATCCCGTTGGGTCTGCCGGGCCTTCGCAATGAAGTTTTTCTGCCAGGTCTTGTCTTCGATCACGCCCCCCGAGCGCCGGGAAACCAGACCGGCCGGAAACGACATGACCTGCTCGTCGGAGGCAAAGATGTCGTTGATCCGCTTGACGTTGTCCTTGGCCTGGCCGCCGTGCTTGTTGATGGGGACAAAGATGCCGTCCATGTTCCGGATGTTCATCAATAGGTCGTTGACCAACACCTTCACATGGCGGTACTCGTCGCACAATTCGCTGATGATCATCATGCCGTCGAATCCGCCCAGGGATGGTTGGGCTACAAACAGATACCGGTCCCCCTTGGGCAGGTTTTCCTTTCCGCGGACCTCCAGGCTCACACCGAAGGCTTCGATGGAGGCCTTCGCGAATGCCGCGTCTTTTTTGTATCCGTGTTCGTAGAGGATGGGGTAGTTCATGAAGTCGATCCGAAGGATCCGGCTCAGCATGCGGTATACAAACCCGGGGATCCACCGCGCAAGGGAGGGATTCTTGTCCATGAAGAGGTCCCGCAGGACGATGGGTTTGAAATTCTCCTTGTGCGTCGCTTCATCCATTTCCTTCCGATTCTGTGGTCCGGGCGGACCTTTTGGACAAAAATAAACAAAAATCCCCTGTCCCTGCCGGGTGGGTCAAAAACGGGCGGAAAACAAAAGTTATCAACAGAAGTGGGGGAAAGTGGGGCGGGGTGGGTTGTTGTGGGGCAAAAAGTATTACCTTTACACCTAAACCCTGTGATGACCTGATGATCTCCTTTATTGGCGACTATACGGTGAAGCTGGATGCCAAGGGCCGGCTGACGTTTCCCTCTGCCTTCAAAAAGCGGATGGGGGAAGCTGTAAGTCAGGGTCTTGTGGTGAAGAGGGACGTGTACGTGAAGTGTTTGGTTCTGTATCCCAAGGAAGAATGGGACCGGGAGGTCGAACGGATCCGGGCACGCACCAATCCCTACAACAAGAAGCAGGCGCAGACCCTGCGTCAGTTCTTTGCCGGGACCTTCGAGCTGACTCTCGATTCAAACAACCGGATCCTGATCCCCAAGCTTCTGCTCGATTATGCGGAAGCGGGAGAGGACCTGGTGCTGGCCGGGCAGGCCGGGAAAATTGAGGTGTGGGATCTTCGGAAATACGAGGAGAGCTGCATGCCGGGAGACAGCTACGGGTCCGATATTGAAGAGTTGCTTGGTGGTCCGGATGAACCCGCACCAGGCCGATGAGCTACCACAACCCGGTGCTGTTGCACGAAAGTGTGGAAGGCTTGAGGGTGAAGCCAGATGGGGCATACGTGGACCTGACCTTCGGTGGCGGCGGGCATTCCAGGGAAGTTCTTTCCAGATTGGGCAAAAAGGGAAAACTTCTGGCATTTGACCAGGATCCGGATGCGGCGGCCAATCTTCCACGGGACAAGCGACTGGCTTTTGCGCCTGCCAACTTCAAATACCTGAAACACTTTCTCCGGTATCACGGGATGGGACGGGTCGACGGGATTCTGGCCGACCTGGGGATCTCCTCCCACCAAATCGACGTACCCGAACGGGGATTCACCTTCCGGGCCGATGCCGTCCTGGACATGCGCATGAATGCGCGGTCGGACACCACGGCCGCCGGGTTGCTGAACACCCGGAGCCGGGACGACCTGGCCCGGATCTTCCGAAGCTATGGTGAGTTGAAGCAAGCCGGGTCCCTGGCCACGCGGATTGTCCGGGCCAGGGAGGAGAAACCCCTGGAGCGCACGGGCGATCTGGAGCGCGTCCTGGAGCCGTTTCTTCCCCGGGGCCAATCCCAGAAATTCCTGGCCAAGGTGTACCAGGCCCTCCGGATGGAGGTCAACGGGGAGATGGATGCCCTGGCCCACATGCTCCTCCAAACCACGGAATGCGTTGCGCCCGGAGGGAGGCTGGTCATCCTGACCTACCACAGCCTGGAAGACCGGATGGTGAAGCTGTTCATGCGCAGCGGGAACCTGGAAGGGGACGTGGAGAAAGATTTTTACGGGAATCCTTTGAGTCCCTGGGTGCCGGTGAATCGCACCGTGATCACCCCGTCGGAAGAGGAATTGAATGAAAACAAACGGGCACGGAGTGCCAAATTGAGAATCGCAGAACGAACCGAGTGATGGCAAGAAAGAAAAGAAACGTCGAGTTTGATCCCGCCTTCGAGGACAGGGTGCAAAGCATCCATCCCCGGGATTTCCTCAATGGCAATGTGCTTCAGGAGGTCTGGAAGCACAGGCGGTACCTTCTTCTCCTTGTGTTCATCGCCTTCTTTTCCATTGCCAACCGGAACCATGCCGAGAAAACGGTGATCCGCCTGAATCAGTTGGAGAAGGATGTCAAGGAAATGCATTCCAAATCCATCACCATTTCGGCGGATCTGGTCCGGCTCAGCCGGCAATCCGAGGTGGTGCGTCTGGTCGAGAATTACGGTCTTGGCCTGGAGGAGAACCTGGAACCCAACAAAAAACTGGTGAAGCCCAAGAAGTAGCATGTCCCTCAAACGCGACATATTGATCCGAGCCTCCCTGGTGTACATCGGTTTTTTCCTGGTGGGCCTGCTGATTCTCGGGAAGACGCTTTACATGCAGATCTTCGAGCAGGAGACCTGGGGGCAGGAGGAGAACAGCAGCGTGCAAAGGAAACGCATCGAGCCCAACCGGGGCAACATCTACTCCGCCGACGGGCGCCTTCTGGCCGTTTCCATTCCCTATTATGAGATTCGCATGGATTTCCAGTCCCAGTCCTTCACCCGGGAGATTTTCGACCAGGGCGTGGACGGTTTGTCCAAATCCCTGGCCAACCTGTTCCAGGACCGGCACTGGACCACCTACAAGCGTCAGCTCGTCCAGGCCCGGGAGGATGGGGAACGGTATTTTCTGGTGAAACGGAATGTGACCTACACCCAGTTGCAGGCGGTGAAACAGTTTCCCATCTATCGCCTGGGGCAATACAAGGGCGGTGTGATCTACGAACAGCAAAACAAGCGGGTTCGCCCGTACGGACGGCTGGCCGCCCGGACGGTGGGCTATACCATGAGCGGCGATTTCCGTTCGGTGGTGGGCATTGAAGGTGCCTACGAGCAGGAATTGAAAGGGGTGGAAGGATCCCGGCTGATGCGGAAGATCCGGGGCGACGTGTGGATGCCCGTCAGCGACGCCCAGGAGGTGGAGCCCAAGGACGGATACGACGTGGTCACCACCATTGACGTGGATTTGCAGGATGTGGCGGAAAGCGCCCTGTACAACCAGCTGATGCGCCACGGCGCCGACCATGGATCGGTGGTGGTCATGGAAGTGGCCACCGGAAAGGTCCGGGCCATCGCCAATTTGTCCCTTCAGGAGAACGGGGACTATGTGGAGGATTACAACTACGCCATCGGAGCCAGCACCGAGCCGGGCTCCACCTTCAAGCTGGCTTCCATGATCGCCCTCCTGGAGGATGGTTATGTGGAGCCCACCGACATCGTGGACGTTGGCAACGGGGTCACCTATTACTACGGCCAGAAGATGGAGGACAGCGGGGACCACGGATTGGGAAAGATCACCGCCCAGCAGGCCTTTGAGAAGTCCTCCAACGTGGGCATCTCCCGGCTGGTTTTCGAGAATTACAAGGACAAGCCGGAAAAGTTTGTGGACCGCCTCTATGAAATGGGCCTCAACCAGACCCTCGACCTCGAAATCCGGGGAGAGGGCCGGCCCGAGATCCGCTACACAGACCATCCCCTGTGGTCCGGGTTGTCCCTTCCGTGGATGTCCATCGGATACGAGGTCCAGCTCACCCCGTTGCAAATCCTTACGTTCTACAATGCCATCGCCAACGACGGGACCATGGTGAAGCCCTGTTTTGTGGAAGAAATGCGCTTTCACGGGAAAACGGTCCGACGGATGGATGCGGAAGTCATCAACCACCGGATCTGCTCCAGGGAAACCCTGGAGAAAGTGAAGGTCATGATGGAGGGGGTGGTGAAGGATGGAACGGCGAAGAACCTGGCCAACACCAATTACGACATTGCCGGCAAAACCGGCACGGCCCAGGTCTCGACCAACAAGGAGGGCTATGCCAATTCCAAGTACCAGGCCTCCTTTGCAGGATATTTTCCCGCCGACGATCCGCGCTACTCCTGCATCGTGGTCGTCAATGCCCCCTCCAAAAGCATTTATTACGGGAATCTGGTGGCGGGACCCATTTTCCGGGAGATCGCCGACCGCATTTATGTCCGGGAGTATGACCTCACCCGGGAACCCCAGACCCTGGCCCGGCAGGAGGTGCAGGCACCCTATTCCAAAAGCGGCGAAAGCAGGGCCCTGGAGGCTGTTTTTGCCCGGCTCGACCTGCCCTACGAGAAAACGAATGATGCGGCCCGCTGGGTGAGCACGCGGAGCACGGAGAGCGGGGTCCAGCTCCTGTCACGCGAGCAGGGAAAATCCCTGGTTCCCGATGTCAGGGACATGGGACTGAAGGATGCGGTGTACCTTCTGGAGGAGCGGGGGATGCGGGTGGAAGTCCGCGGACGGGGCACCGTGCGGAGTCAGTCGGTCCCCGCCGGCAGCCGGGTGCAGAGAGGCATGCGGATCCAGTTGACGATGAGCATGACCGAAGGATAAGGCGGAAGATAAAGAGACGAACGAATTGAAGACCACGACACTCATACAGGCTTTGCACATCGCCGAAAGGCGGGGTTCGGGCGATCCGGAGGTTTCCGGCATTTGCTTTGATTCCAGAGCGGCGGCACCCGGACGTCTTTTCGTGGCCATCCGGGGAACGCTGGGCGACGGACATGATTTCATCCCCCAAGCCATCGCAGCCGGGGTGTCGGTGGTGGTATGTGAAATCTTTCCGGAAACTCCGGCACCGGAGGTCCTGATCCTTCGGGTCTGGAACAGCCGGTTGGCCCTGGCCGAGCTGGCAGCCGCCTGGTACGGCCACCCATCCCGGCAATTGCATCTGGTGGGAATTACCGGCACCAACGGGAAAACCACCATTGCCACACTTTTGCACCGGCTTCATCAGGATCTGGGATACCGTGCGGGATTGCTCTCCACCATCCGGGTGCTCGTGGGCAACCAGGAACATCCGGCCACGCACACCACCCCCGATCCCCTGCAGCTGAATGCCTACCTCCGGGCCATGGTGGACGAAGGCTGCTCCCACTGTTTCATGGAGGTGTCGAGCCATGCCCTGGACCAGGACCGGGCCGGGGCCCTGGCCTTTGCGGGGGCTGTGTTCACCAACCTGACCCGGGACCATCTGGATTACCACCCCGATGTTGCCGCCTACCTGAAGGCCAAGAAACGACTGTTCGACGGATTGACCCCGGAGGCCTTCGCCCTGGTGAATGCCGACGACAAGAACGGCATCGTCATGCTGCAGAATTGCAGGGCAAGGCAATGACCTTCGGGTTGAAGGTTCCGGCCGATTACCGGGCCCGCATTCTGGAACTGCATCTCGAGGGAAGCTCCCTGGTGGTGGACGACACCCCCTCTGGGTCCGGATCCCCGGCGCGTTCAACGCGAGCAACCTGCTGGCCGTGTACGGGGTGGCGTTGTTGCTGGGACACGACCGGGACGAGGTGTTGCGCGGCTTGAGCCGGATGGAGCCGGTGGAGGGTCGGTTCGAGGCCTACCATGCACCCTCCGGGGCAACCGGCATCGTGGATTATGCCCACAGTCCGGATGCCCTGCAAAACGTTCTGGAGACCATCCGGGAAGCCATGCCTCCCCAGTGCAAGCTGGTGACCGTGGTGGGCGCGGGCGGAAACCGGGACAAGGGAAAGAGGCCCAAAATGGCCCTCATCGCCGCCGAATGGAGCAACCGCGTTGTGTTCACCTCCGACAACCCCCGGAACGAAAATCCCGAGGACATTCTCGATGACATGATGGCCGGGGTGAGCGGCGAATTGGAGCGGCGCTGCCTGCGGATCGCCAACCGGGAGGAAGCCATCCGCACCGCCTGTCTTCTGGCGGAAAAAGGGGACGTGGTCCTGGTCGCCGGGAAAGGCCACGAGCATTACCAGGAAATTGCCGGGGTCCGGCGTCCCTTCGACGACATGGAAATTCTGAAAACCTACATGGCCCGCTGAGATGATCTATCATTTGTTCTCATACCTCGACAAATTGGATATCCCGGGAGCCGGCATGTTCCGCTATCTTTCCTCCCGTGCCTCCTTCACCGTGATCACCTCCCTGGTCATCTCCATGATCATCGGGAAGCGGATCATCCGCTACCTGCAGAGGAAGCAGATCGGGGAGTCGGTTCGGGACCTGGGCCTCCAGGGACAGATGGAGAAGAAAGGGACCCCCACCATGGGCGGCATCATCATCCTGGCCTCCATCGTGGTGCCGGTGTTGTTGTTTGCCGACCTCACCAACATTTACATCATCCTCATGCTCATCACCACCCTCTGGCTGGGACTGATCGGGTTTCTGGACGATTACATCAAGGTGTTCCGCAAGAACAAGGAAGGGTTGGCCGGCAAGTTCAAGATTTTCGGTCAGGTGGGTCTTGGGCTCATCGTCGGACTCACGCTCTACCTGAGCGACGATGCCATCATCCGGGAACGGATCACCATCACCAACGAGAATTTCGAGGAATACAGCACCCAGGAAATGCAGGCCGACGATGCCGGCAATCTCTATGTGATCCGGGAGCACAAGGAACCGCTCACCACCATTCCCTTCATCAAGAACAACGAGTTCGATTACACCTGGCTGGTCTGGTTCCTGGGCGAGAACGCAGGAAAGCTGGTCTGGATCGTGTTTGTGCTGGTCACCATGTTCATCGTGACCCTGGTTTCCAACGGGGCCAACCTCACGGACGGACTGGACGGTCTGGCCACGGGGACGGCCTCCATCATCGGGGTCACCCTGGGAATCCTGGCCTGGCTTTCGGGCAACGCGATCTACTCGAATTATTTGAACATCATGCACATCCCCGGAGCGGGCGAGCTGGTGGTTTTTGCCGCCGCCTTCCTGGGGGCCACCATCGGTTTCCTGTGGTACAATGCCTTTCCGGCCCAGGTGTTCATGGGGGATACGGGAAGCCTTTCCCTGGGGGGGATCATCGCCGTGTTCGCCATCATCATCCGGAAGGAAATGCTCCTTCCCATCCTCTGTGGCGTGTACATGATCGAGAGCCTTTCGGTGATCATTCAGGTGGGCTATTTCAAACGGACGAAACGAAAATACGGGGAAGGCCGGCGGGTGTTCCGGATGGCCCCCCTTCACCACCACTACCAGAAAAAAGGATACCCCGAATCGAAGATCGTGACCCGTTTCTGGATCGTGGGACTGCTGCTGGCGGTCATCAGCATTGTCACCCTCAAAATCAGATAACTGAACCAACCTATGGAAAGCAGAGAACGCATTGTCATCCTTGGCGCAGGAGAAAGTGGAACCGGAGCCGCCATCCTGGCCCGGTCCAAAGGATTTGATGTCTTTGTTTCCGATGCGGGCAAGATCAAACCCTTTTACCGGGAGATGCTCGACGAGCACAACATCCTGTACGAGTCGGGCGGACACACCGAACGGCTGATCCTGAACGCGGAGGAAGTCATCAAAAGTCCCGGCATCCCGGAAAGCGCAAACATCGTGAAAGCCATCCGGAAGAAGAACATTCCGGTGATCTCGGAGATCGAATTTGCCGGCCGGTACACCCATGCCAAAAAAATCTGCATCACGGGCAGCAATGGAAAAACCACCACCACCTCCCTGATCCATCACATGATGCGCAAAGCCGGTCTGAACGTGGGCATCGCCGGGAACGTGGGCCGGAGCTTCGCTTTCCAGGTGGCCACCGAGAACTATGATTACTACGTGTTGGAGCTGAGCAGCTTCCAGCTCGACGGCATGTACGAGTTCAAGGCCGACATCGCCATTCTGCTGAACATCACACCCGACCACCTGGATCGGTACGACTACAATTTCCAGAACTACGTGGACTCCAAATTCCGGGTGGCCCAGAACCTGACCGAGGAAGAATACTTCGTGTTCTGCTCCGACGACGAAATCACCATCAAAGAGCTGGAGAAGATCGTGAACCGGGCCGAGCAGCTGCCCTTTGCCTACAACAAGAAGGACAAGGACGTGGCCTGGGTGGAGAACGGAGACATCCTGCGGATCGAATTCGAGGACGTGGATTTCTCCATGTCGGTGCATGAGCTGTCCCTCAAGGGCCGGCACAACACCTACAACAGCATGGCCGCCGGGATTGCCGGCAACGTGCTGAAGATTCGCAACGAGGTGATCCGGGAAGCCCTCATGGATTTTCAGGGGGTGGAGCACCGGCTCGAATCGGTGACCCGGGTGCACGGCATCGACTTCATCAACGATTCCAAGGCCACCAACGTGAACTCCACCTGGTACGCCCTGGAAAGCGTGAAGGGCAGGGCCGTCTGGATCGTGGGAGGCGTGGACAAAGGAAACGATTACAGCGAATTGTACAACCTGGTAGAGAACAAGGTGAAAGCCATCGTGTGCCTGGGGAAGGACAACTCCCGGGTGATCCAGGCCTTCGAGGGCCGCGTGGAGTCGATCGTGGAAACCCGGAGCATGGACGAGGCGGTGAAAGCGGCTTACTACCTGGCCCAGGACGGGGAGACGGTGCTGCTCTCGCCGGCCTGTGCGAGCTTTGATTTGTTTGAGAGTTTTGAGGACCGGGGGAGGCAGTTCAAAGAAGCGGTAAGAAGTTTATAAAGTTTGTAAAGTTCATAAAGTTTGTAAAGGGGGGAAATGAAGATTGGGAAGTATATCAAAGGGGATCGGATCATCTGGCTGGTGGTTCTGATGCTGCTTGTGATCTCGCTGCTGTCGGTGTACAGTTCCACGGGATCGCTGGCCTATCAGCACCGGGGAGGGGATACCTTCTTCTACCTCTTCCGCCAGCTGAAGTTCATCCTGCTGGGCCTTCTGATCATCTTTGTGGTGCATCTGATCCCCTACCGGCGCTTCCAGATGGTGAGCGTGCTGGTTCTGTGGATCGCCCTGCCTCTGCTCGTGGTGACCCTGCTTGCGGGGACCAACATCAACGATGCCACCCGCTGGCTGGAAGTGCCCGGTACCGGACTCACCATCCAGCCCTCCGATTTCGCCATGCTAAGATCGCCCTGGTCATGTACCTGGCCAAGATTCTTTCGGCCAACCAGAACGACCTGCACAATTTCAAGGGGTGTTTGAAAATGGCCCCGGCCATTGCCTTTACCTGTGCCCTGATCTTCCGGCCAACCTGTCCACCGCCGCCATCCTTTTTGTGACGGCCTTCAGCCTCATGTTTGTGGGACGGGTGCCCATGAAATACCTCTTCCTGTTCAGGCGTTTGAGCCGGGGTCCTCGCCCTGGGGATCTTTAGGCGGTGCCCTCCTTCTTCTGGAACAAGAAGGACGGATCGACACCTGAAAAACCGCACGAGGCCTATGCCCAGGGAGAAGGTGACAATTGCCAGGCCGACCAGGCCAAGGTGGCCATCGTTCGGGGGGTTGACCGGCGAAGGGCCGGGCAACAGCACCCAGCGCAACCTGCTGCCCCATCCCGTCCTGATTTTATCTATGCCATCATCATCGAGGAATACGGAAGCCTGATCGGGGGCGTCCTGGTCCTCTTCCTCTAATTTCCGTTCTTCTTCCGGGCCGGATTGATCATCCGGCGAAGCCGCAGCACCTATGTGGTTCGGCCTTCCTTGCCTTCGGACTGGCCATGGGGCTGGTCCTGCAGGCGTTTGTGAACATGGCCGTGGCGGTGGGACTGGTGCCGGTGACCGGGCAGACCCTCCCGTTGGTGAGCATGGGGGGATCGTCCATCTTCTTCACCTCCATGGCCCTGGGCATGATTCTGTCGGTGAGCTGGGGGACCCGGGAAGAAGAGGAACAGGCGAACAAAGAAAGCAAGGAAGCCAAAGAAACCGGAGGGAACGGGTCGACCGACTCCGGAGCAGAGGCTTCCGAGGGGGAAGAAGGAAGCTCGAATCAGGGATCCAGTGCGACGGAGGACCTGGCCGTGGAAGCCTTGAACGGGGTGCGGCGGGGCATGGAGAAGGAACTGGAAAAAGAAGCAATGAAATCCCATGGCTGAGAAACCCACATACAGGATCCTGATCGGGGGCGGGGGGACCGGAGGCCATGTGTTTCCGGCCATTGCCATTGCAGATGCACTCAAGGCGCTGTTGCCGGGGAGCGAATTTCTGTTTGTCGGCGCACAGGGCCGGATGGAAATGGAGAAGGTGCCCGCCGCCGGCTACCGGATCGAGGGTCTGCCCGTGGCCGGTTTCCAGCGCAGGCTGACCCGGAAAAATCTGAGTTTCTTTCCCAGGCTCGTGGCCAGCATGTGGCGTTCCCGGAAAATCATCCGGTCGTTCCGCCCCGATGTGGCCGTCGGCGTGGGAGGCTATGCCAGCGGCCCCATCCTGAAGGCAGCCGTGCGCAGGGGCATCCCCATCGTGATCCAGGAGCAGAATTCCTACGCCGGGGTCACCAACCGCCTGCTGGCACGGTCCGCAGCGAAAATATGCGTGGCCTATGAACGAATGGACCGGTACTTCCCCGCCGGCAAGCTGGTGCTGACCGGAAATCCCATTCGGGAATTTCTGCAGAATCTGCCCTCGGACCGGACCGCGTGCCGCAAGGCATTTGATCTGGGAGCAGAGGGCAAGGTGTGCCTGGTACTGGGCGGCAGCCTGGGTGCCCGGACACTCAACGAAAGCTTGGTGGCCGGGTTTCACCGTCTGGCCGAATCGGGGGTCCGCCTGATCTGGCAATGCGGACGGGTGTACGAAAAGGAAATGCAGGCCGCGCTTGCGGAAAGCGGGGTGGAATCCATCCGGCTGCGGGCCTTCATCGAACGAATGGACCTGGCCTACGGGGCGGCCGATGTGATTGTTTCCCGGGCCGGGGCGTTGAGTATCTCCGAACTCTGCATGGTGGGGAAACCCGCCATCCTGGTTCCCTCGCCCAACGTGGCGGAGGATCACCAGACCCGGAATGCGGAGGCGCTGGTGGAGAAAGGGGCCGCCCTGATGGTGGCCGACCGGGATGCCCGCACCGGTCTGCTGGATGCATTGTTCGGGCTGCTCGGAGAGGAAGAACGGATGGCCCGGATGGGCGAAGAGATTCTGAAAATCGGCATTCCGGATGCGGCGGACCGCATCGCCCGGGAGGTCCACATAACCATGACAGAGAAATGATTTGGAGAAACCTGGATAGCGTCTATTTTGTCGGTGCCGGCGGCATCGGCATGAGTGCCCTGGCCCGGTATTTCGTCAGCCAGGGGAAAGAAGTGGCAGGGTATGACCGGGTGTCCACCCCGCTGACCGACCAACTGGCGCGGGAAGGGATTGCCATACATTTCGAGGACCGGGCCGACCTGATCCCGTCGGGGTTCCGCAATCCGGACCGCACCCTGGTGGTCTACACCCCGGCCATTCCCGAAACCCACAAGGAATTGAATTATTTCCGTCAACGGGGGTTCCGGGTCATCAAGCGATCCACGGCTCTGGGGGAAGTGTTCAACACGCGGCGGGGCATCGGTGTGGCCGGCACCCACGGGAAAACCTCCATTTCGACCATGCTGGCGCACATTCTCCACGAATCGCCCCTGGGCTGCAATGCCTTTCTCGGGGGCATCAGCAAAAACACGAAAAGCAATTTCTATCTCGATCCCGCTTCACCCCTGATCCTGGCCGAAGCCGACGAGTTCGACCGGTCCTTCCTGACCCTGTTCCCGGAAATTGCCGTGGTGTCCTCCATGGACGCCGACCACCTGGACATTTATGGCAGCAAGGACCAGGTGCAAAAAGGATTTGAAGCCTTCATCGCCCAGATCCAGGAGAAGGGAAAGCTGATCCTGAAACAGGGGTTGCATCCCCAGGTGCCCGATTACGTGCAGGTGTTCACCTACGGCATGGGGGAGGGAGCCGATTACCAGGCCGTGGATGTGCAACTCGACGGACCCGGATACCGGTTTTCGGTCCAGGCGCCGGATCTTGTCATTCCGGGCATCCATCTGACCGTTCCCGGCCTGCTTCAGGTCGAGAATGCCCTGGCGGCTTCCGCCGTGGCCCACCAACTCGGATTGTCCCCGGAAGTCATCGCCGGCGCGCTGGGCAGCTTCAAGGGGGTGCAACGCCGGTTCGACCTGCAGTACATGGACGAGAAGCACATCTACATCGACGATTATGCCCACCATCCCGAGGAAATCAGGGCCTTTCTCACCTCCATGCGGGCGCTCTTTCCGGACAAGAAACTGACCGGGGTGTTCCAGCCCCACCTGTTTTCCCGCACCCGGGACTTTGCCGAGGGGTTCGCCAAAAGCCTGGGATTGCTCGATGTACTCATCCTGCTGGACATCTACCCGGCCCGGGAAGAACCCATCCCCGGCGTGGATGCGGGGATGATTTTCGATGCGGTCGAGCTGAAGGAAAAAATGTGGATCAAAGGGGAACAGCTTCTCCGGGTCATCGACGAGCAGAACCCGGAATTGCTGGTGACCATGGGAGCCGGCAACATCAGCGATTTTGTGGGATCCCTGACTGAATTGATCAAGAAGAAACCATGAAACGAATCGCCAACATCGCGCTCTGGATTCTGCTGACCGCCTGGTTTGCGGTCATGCTGGGATTTGTCTCCTCGGAAGGGGAGAAGGTCCTTTGCAAGCGCATCGATGTTCGCATGACCGATACCCTGGACAGCCGGTTCGTCCGGGAAAGGGACGTGAGAGAGGCTCTTGCCGCCAGCGGCATGGACCTGCAGGGGTATCCCCTGAACGAGATCAACGCACGGACCCTGGAATCCCTCCTGGAGGAGAATCCCTACGTCCGGAAGGCGGAAATCAGCAAGGATGTGAGCGGGACCATGGAGGTGTCCATCGAACAGCGGGTGGCGCTGGTGCGGGTGATGCCGGAAGGGCATGCGGGGTATTATCTGGACCGGGAAGGCCGTGTCCTGCCCCTGTCCCCGTCCTTCTCGCCCCGAATCGTGATGGCCACCGGACATTTTCCCGAACCGGGAGAGGCGGATCCGGACAGCTGCCTTCGAGAGCTCCGGATCTTCACCACGTACCTCTCCCGCAATGACTTTTGGAACGACCAGATCGTCCAAATCTACCGCACATCGAAGGGGGAGTACGAGCTGGTGCCCCGGGTGGGGGCTCACCAGATTCTCCTGGGAGGCATGGAATCGTGGCGAAGGAAACTGTACAACCTGGAGCTCCTTTACAAACAGGGGCTCTCCACGTATGGCTGGAACACATACGGAACCATCAATTTGAAATATACCAATCAGGTGATATGCACTAAACGTTAAGACTATGGCAACAAAAGAAAGAATCGTCGCCGCAGTGGACATCGGGACCACGAAGATTGTGAGTCTGGTGGGTCGTCAGAACGAACAGGGAAAGCTGGAAATCCTTGGTTTGAGTCAGACGGCCTCCAAAGGTGTCAAGCGGGGAGTCGTACTCAACATCGAGGAAACGGTCCATGCCATCCAGACCACCTCCAATGAGGCGATGAAACAATCCGGCATCAAATTCAATGAAGTGTTTGTGGGGATCGCGGGCCAGCACATCAAGTCGGTTCGCAACCGGGGCTACATCAACCGGGATTCCTACGACGATGAAATCACACGGGACGATCTGCAGAACCTCATCGAGGACATGTACAAGATCCCCGTGGACGTGGCGAAGAGATCATTCACGTCCTGCCTCAGAGCTACATCGTTGACAGCGAAACCGGCGTGAAGAACCCGGTGGGCATGTTCGGGAAACGCCTGGAGGGCAATTTCCACATCGTGATCGGCCAGATCTCCTCGGCCCGGAACATCGGAAAATGCATCAACCGGGTGGGCCTCGACGTCCGGCAGCTGGTCCTCGAGCCCCTGGCTTCCAGTGCGGCCGTGCTCACCGCCGACGAAAAGGAAGCCGGCGTGGCCCTGGTGGACATCGGAGGCGGGACCACCGATGTGGCCGTCTACTATGACGAAGTGATCCGCCACACCGCCGTCATTCCCTTTGGCGGCAACGTGATCACCCGCGACATCAAGGAGGGATGTGCCATCCTTCAGCGCCAGGCGGAATCCCTGAAGGTGCAATTCGGATCGGCACTGGGCGACCTGGCCCAGGAGGACAAGGTGGTGACCATCCCCGGCATTTCGGGACGGGAACCCAAGGAAATCAGTTTCCGGAGCCTGGCCTACATCATCCAGTCGCGGATGGAAGAGATCATCGACGCCGTGGCCTTCGAAATCGAGAACTCGGGCTACATGGACAAGCTGAGTGCTGGGATCGTCCTCACAGGCGGCGGTTCCATGCTCAAGCACCTCAACCAGCTGGTGAAGTTCAAGACGGGCATGGATGTCCGGGTGGGCTTCCCGAGCGAAAAGCTGGCTGCGGACACCCCGGAAGAGGTGAACCAGCCCATGCTCGCCACCTCGGTCGGTCTGTTGCTGAAGGGTCTCGAGTACTACGAGGAACACAACGAGAGGATGCATGTGGTGCGGGGAGCGGACAAGGCGGCGGAATCGAAACCGGTGGCGGATGTCCGGAAGGAAGAAGAGGCGGAGGAACGCGTCCACGCGGAGGATTCCGGAGAAAACGAACGAAGCAAAAAGAACCGGAAAACCCTGAAAGGCGGGAAATTCCTGGAGACCATCCGGAATTCCCTGACCGATATTTTTGATGAGAGTGATGTAAAAATGTAAGGAGCACCATGGAAGATATCATGAATTTTGATTTGCCGCCCGAGCGCAGTTCCATCATCAAGGTGATCGGTGTGGGAGGCGGCGGCAGCAATGCGGTCAACCACATGTACCGGAAGGGCATCAAGGATGTCAACTTCGTCGTGTGCAACACCGACGCCCAGGCCTTGCACAACAGCCCGGTTTCCGTGAAACTTCAGCTGGGCGACTCCACCACCGAGGGACGGGGTGCGGGCAGCAAGGCGGAAGTCGGCCGGGCGGCGGCCATCGAAAGCCTGGACCGGATCACCGATGTTCTTTCCAGCAACACGAACATGGTGTTCATCACCGCCGGAATGGGCGGTGGTACCGGCACGGGGGCGGCGCCCGTCATCGCCAAAGCCTCAAAAGAAATGGGAATCCTGACTGTTGCCATCGTCACCATCCCCTTTCGTTTTGAGGGCCCCGAGCGGATCGACCAGGCCATCGAAGGCATCAACCAGCTGAAGGACCACGTGGATTCCCTTCTTGTGATCAACAACGAGAAGCTGCGGGAGATCTACGGGAACCTCAAGGTGAGCAACGCCTTCGACAAGGCCGATGACGTCCTGGCCATCGCCGCCAAAGGCATCGCCGAGATCATCACGGTCCATGGGTACATCAACGTGGATTTCGCCGATGTGCAAACCGTGATGCAGAACAGCGGGGTGGCCATCATGGGTTCGGCCACCGCCTCCGGGGAGGACCGGGCCCGCAAGGCCATCACCGACGCCCTGACCTCGCCCCTGTTGAACAACAACGACATCACCGGGGCCCGGAGCGTCTTGCTGAGCATCACCTCGGGCAGCGAGGAGATCACCATGGACGAGATTTCCGAAATCACCGACTATGTGGTCAACGCCGCATCCCGGGAAACCACCCTCATCTGGGGACTGGGCAGCGACGAATCCCTGGGCGACCAGATCAACGTCACCGTCATCGCCACCGGGTTCAAGATGAACAGCATCCCCGAGCTCTACATCGGCAAGAAGCAGAAACACTTTGTCCCCCTCCGGGAATCGGGTCGGGAAGTGACCAACAAACCCCTGGACTCCAATGTGGTCCCTTCGCAGGGGTCGCTGAATTTCGGCGTCAAATCCAGGGAGAACGTGGAGGAGTTTGTCCTGTTCGGACAAAGCAAAGAGGAGGATGCCTCCCCCGAGAAGGAGCAAAAGAGGGCGGAGCGGGTCAAGCAACTCCGGGAGACCCACGAAAAGCTCAAGGAACGGGGCTACCTG
>JAWKKO010000003.1:0-276777 GCA_041393235.1 Bacteroidales bacterium | reverse complement strand
CAAAGCCCGTCAGGCCCGGGATCATCCACCAGGTTTCCAGCAGGTCGAAGGTCAACCGGAGCTGGATCAGGTTGTTGTACCTGGGCAGGAAGAGGAAAACCAGGACCACGGCAACGACCAGGGCAAAGAGCGCCAGGATCACCGATTCGGTCAGAAACTGGCCGATGAGCTGGGAACGCTTGCTGCCGACCACTTTCCGGAGGCCCACTTCTCTCGAGCGGACCGTAGAACGGGCGGTGGCCAGGTTCATGAAATTGACCCCGGCCAGGACCAGGATCAGGATGGCTGCCACCAGGAAGATGAAGACATAGAGCGGGTTTCCGTTGGGTTCCTGCTCGTATTGCAGATCGGAATGAAGGTGAATGTCGGTGATTTTCTGGATCTTGTACCCATAGGAGTTGCCGGCGGCCTCGAATTGCTCCACATCCACGCCCATGAATTCGGAAATGGCCGGTCCCACATACTTGAGGACCATCTCGCGCAGACGGGATTCAAATTCGACGGGATCGGTTCCCTCCCGCAGGACCACATAGGTATAGAAGTTGTGATTCACCCACTCCATGCCCCGGCTGCTGCCCAGCGTGGACAGGGACCCGAGCATGTTGTAGTGAAAGTGGGAATTCTGGGGGAAATCTTCCATCACCCCGGTGACCACCGACACATTGGTGTCCTGTTCGATCTGGAGTGTCTGCCCGAGCGGATCCTCCTCCCCGAAGTACTTGCGGGCATAGGTCTCCGTCAGCACGATGCTGCGGGGATCGCGAAGGCAGGTCCGGGGATCTCCCCTGAGCAGGTTGAAACTGAACACATCGAAAAAGGTGGAATCGGCAAAGGCAAAATCTTCTTCGGTCTCCATGAAGCGGCGGTCGCCTTTTTTGACCAGCCAGCCGCCTGACTTTCGCATCCGGACCGCGTTTTCCACCTCCGGATAATCGTTCAACAGGGCCTGGGCCATGGGCGGGGCGGTCACGGCATGTCGCATCTCCGTGGCCGGCATGCTGCCCTCGATCCACACCCGGTAGATCCGGTCCGAGTTCTCGTGAAATCGGTCGTAGCTCAATTCATTGATCACATACAGCAAAATGAAGATGCTGCTGGCCAATCCGATGGTGAGTCCGAAGATGTTGATCAGGGTGTACCCCCGGTGTCGCCACAGATTCCGCAGGGCAACGAGAATGTAACTTTTCAGCATGGCAGGCAAGTTGGTTTTGCCGGGTCATGACGCGATCACGCCCGGGCATATGACATAGGACGGTACAAACCCGGGATTGTTACAGCGAGTTCAACTCAAACGCCATCCGGCTGTTGTGGTAGGGGCATTTCCACAGGTTGACCTTGGGACGGCGGGTGTTTGGTCTGCCGTCCGGACCCAAACCTCCGTACCACTCGCCGTATTCCTCGTCCACCAGGTTTTCCCGGATCCAGGTCCAGGTCTTATCGGCTGCCTCCAGGTAGCGGGGATCGGCGCTGATTTGCCAGGCATGGAAAAACCCCACCACCGATTCCGCCTGGGGCCACCATTCCAGTCCGCCGGTCACCTGCCCGTCCTTCCGCTCATAAAGCAGGGACCCGTCCTTATTCCAGCCTTCCCGCATCTGGGTGTCCACCAGGTGGAGGGCGATGGCGCGGATTTCGCGGATCAGCGGCTCGTCGCCCAGGGCCTCCGCCGCTTCCGGAAGGAGCCAGGACAATTCCATGTCGTGCCCGTAGGAGTCGATGTGCTCCAGGTTCACCCAGTCATCGGTCAGGAAGAGCCGCTGGTGCCAGGTTTCCCGGTCCAGGATCCGGTTCAGAAAAAGATCCACCACCGCCCGCAGCTGGCGCTCCAGTCCCGCATCGGGCCACACCCGGTACAACTGGGTGTAGGCCTCCAGGACATGCAGGTGGGTGTTCATGGTTTTGGTGGCGGTTCCCTCCCCGTCGTAGCCAAAGCGCTCCGGGGTTTGCCAGTCGCGGGTGAAGGATTCGACATACCCGCCGTTCACGGGATCAAAGGCGTGCGCTTCCAGGGTCCGGTACAAGCCGATGGCTGCCTGCAGGCTTTCCTCCGATCCGGTGGCCTGGGAATGGGCGGCCAGACCGTAGATCCCGAAGGCGATCCCGTAGGTTTGTTTTTCGGTGTCGAGCGGACTCCCGTCGGCCCGGACGCTCCAGTAGGTGCCGCCGAACTCCGGATCGATGAAATGCCGGAGGAAATAGGCCTGGGCGCGATCGGCCAGGGCCCGGTACTCCTCCTTACCGAACAATTCATAGGCCCGGGAGAAGGTCCACAGGATGCGGGCATTCAACACCCCGCCCTTGGGATCCCCGGGTACGGGCGTGCCGTCGTTGCCCAGGGTGCCGTAAAACCCGCCCCGGGGATCGGGAGCATGACGCTCC
The DNA here is from genome assembly GCA_041393235.1 of Bacteroidales bacterium. Classification (GTDB taxonomy): domain Bacteria; phylum Bacteroidota; class Bacteroidia; order Bacteroidales. The sequence continues at coordinate 274,398 of JAWKKO010000003.1, read as the reverse complement.
CAGAAGGGCAGGATGTTGGATTGCACATTCTCCAGGGTTTCCCCGCGCAGGGCCCGAAGGATGGCTTCGCTGGAATCCTGTGCGTTTCCGGGGACTGCCGGAACCAACAGCAACGGGACGATCAGGAAAAGGAACAGGCGCATGGCATTCTAGTTTTCAGACAACAATTGCTGTGCAGCCAGCACCAGGAACATGTAATGGGACGAACCCCCGCCCAGAACATACTCCACCTGCTGCCACAGGTAGGGAAATTCCTTGAGCTCCGGAAAGTCGGGCCGGATCAGGGCTGTGCCCGAGACCACCCCCGCCGGGGATGAAGGACCAGTCGGCCCGGTTCAGGCCGTAGCCCACCAGGGCCGACCGGGTTCCCACGCCCGAGGCGAAGGAGGAGGTGTTGACCCCCGGGTGACAACCCAGAATGAAGTTCAGCGCGTGGAACAGGGTCTCCGCATCGAAAACCTCCGGGTAGGCGGTGTGAAGGAAGTACTGCTCAAACCCGAAAGACTGGATGTTCCATCCGGCCCCCCAGATGTGGGGCCGGTAGGGAATGCCGTAGGGCGTCATGGCCCCCTGTTCGTTGATCTGGTCGCGCAGCGGAAGGAGGGCGTCCCGGATGGCTTTTGTGAAAGCGGGGTCGTTGATTTTTTTCTCGGCCCGACCCACAAACCAGCCGACGGAGGCGATGTTCTGGGCGATGAAACCGGCCCGGGAAAGGAGGTAGTCCCTGTAGGTTGCTTCGCCGGTGGTCAGGTACAATTCAACGGCCGCATGGACCCGGGCCGATTCGGAACGGGGACCGGCCACCGTGGATGCAAACAGGGCGACGGCAGCTTCCAGGGCCTGGGCGCTCAGGGTGTCGTTGAACCCCTTCAGCACCCGGGAAGCCCCGGCCAGCTGGGCGGCCGTGGTCAGCTCGCGGCGGGGGTTGTCTTCCGTGAACACCCAGCGGTCGTCCTCGTTGCCCGGCTGGTTGTCGGTCATGGCAACCGCATCCCCCAGCATGACATACTGCCGCAGGTCGTTGCAGATGATGCCGCGGTAGAGCCGTCCCAATGCCCGGTAGCCACCCACCACGGAAAGGACCCCGTGCTCGATCTGCTGCAGCATGTCGGGCCGGCCGTCGGGCTGATGGATTTCGGTGATGCGTGTGTGCTGGTCGATGGCGGTTGCGTCGTAGGCCGGCGCGAAGGCTTCGTAGGCCAGGGCCAGAATGTAGGCCTCCCCGGCCTGGGATTCCACGCGCAGATCGAAGTCCCCGGCATCGTGCCAGCCACCGATGTTCAGGCCGGGAACCGGGTCGCCGGACCCGAAGGATGTCAGGGTGGACGGACCCTGGATGTAACCGTCGATGTGGTTGAAATTCACCGGGGCCATCCTTGCATCATCCTCGTGGCAGTCGTCGTGCCACACCCGGTATTTCTCATTCACCCGCATGTGACACATCTGCACGGGCAGAAAGTACTCCAGCACCGGCTGCCAGACGCCCCGGTCGTACACATCCTCGTCGATGCGAAACACGGACGATTCCGAATCCCCGTAGCGGATTTTGTAGAGTCCGGGCGTGGAAATGCCGGTGAAATCGAATTTCAGATACTGGTAGCGAAGAAAAGATCCCCACTCCTCGCCGGCTTTTGCGAGGACCTGTTTTTCCCCCGTTTCCGTGATCTGAATCAAGGCCGGCACCGGACGTTGAACATCCCGGCTGTCGAGCTCAATCACGGCCACCTTGGCCTGACCCGGATGGTAGCCGACCTGGGAGGTTTGGATCACAGGTGGGTAGAGCCAATCCGGCACCACGTGGGGTATGATGACCCATTCCAGGGCCCCTGTGGTTCTCCCGGCAGGAATCTCGCTGCGCACCACAAACCACCCGTTGTTGTGGTTCATCCGCCCGTCGTAAAGCTGCAGGGCGGCATCCCGGCTTTCGATGGTGAAGCGGGCATGGGGATCGTCCGGACAAACCACGAAGCGGTGGCCCGAGGCGTAGGGTTCGGCCACCAGGTCATCGGCCACGAGCGGACTGTAGCCCTGTCCGGTCAACTGCTCCGCGGAAGCCTGTCAGCCCAGATTGAAATCGCCCGGATACCGGGCATTGGAAGGCTCGGTTCGGACGGGTCCGTTGGGTTGCCGGGGAAAAATACCCGTTTGTTCGTCCATGATCCAGGATTTCCCGAACACCGCACCCGGGAACAGCTCCAGATTGAACCCGATCTTCCCGAGGTATTTCTCAGGGACGGGCCGGTCCAGATCCACCGTGATGCGGACCGATCCTCCTTCGCCCCTCACCCGGACCGTGTAATCCAACACCAGATCCGGGTAGATCATGGGATTGAACCCGGTGAGGTGGCGGGCGGAATCCGGATAACTCAGGAAGGCCGTGATGCTGTTGGCGGCCGGATCCACCGTGCGTTGCCGCTGCCTTGGCACCGGCTGCCATTGTCCGGGCGTGGGCTCCAGCCGCAAATCCCCGTTGGTGGCGATCCGGTTTCCGTGCAGGATCAGCGAGACACCGCCCTGGTGCCCTTCGGGATAGATGTCGTCGAAAGCCATGACATCCACGCCCCGGTTCTGAAAATAACCGGACGGGGTCAGGGTGAATTCCTGAGCGTGCAGGACGGGTCGACCGCACAACGCAAGGCAGGCGAGCCAGAAAGAAGTCGTTTCATGTTGGTGCGGGTTGGGAGGTGGTAAGTTAGTGCAATTCATTTCTTTGGTTTCTAATTGTTGGTGTTTTCAGACCCTCAAGGTTCTTCTGGATCGGGGGTGTGGCACCTGACGGCAGATCTTTTCTGAATCATTGCTTCAAAGTGTTTTATCCCTTGAATAGGGAATTTGATCGATCGTATCGGTCAATGCGGAATCCCTGTTCGTCCTGAGATAACCCTGCATTTCAAGCCGCATGGTATGATGCAGCCGTTCCATCCGTGCAGGAAGCGATTTTCCTGGCTGCTCTCTAACCATTTTCTTCCAATGACGTACAGGAACAAATCCATAAACAAAATCCATCTCCATCCCTTCAGCGATTTTCTTCAATGAGGACAACTTGATATTTCCTTCCATCTCTGCATTCTCTATCCGGGATATCCGAGATTGATCTATACCAACTTTTCTGGCCATATCTTCGGCTGTCATCCCCAGAGCCTTTCGAATGGTCCTTACCCACCCTATTTCAGCAGAGCCTGAATCCCTCCAAGCTTTCAGCGCTTGAAGCTTTTTATCAAGCTGTTCACGCAGCAATTTCTTATCCCAGTACGTCATCTTTTTGCCTTTTAAAGCATAAATATAACAAATTATATTGCCTTATTTAGCATTTTCGAACAATTCAATGTTTTATATAGCATATTTCTGTTTCCTTTCCCGGAAACTTGGATGTTCGGACCCGGCTTGGTACCTTGGGACATCCAATTCCGAACCCCATGATTTGTCCAGATGCCAGGCCGGGCTGCACCGGGCCTCCATCGCCGAGCCGCACTACATCCTTCTGATCGACAGTGTTCCAGATAAGGGCATGTGGTTCGAGCAGGAAACCTACACCAGCTCGACCAGATCGTTGAGCCCCGCAGCCGTGGAAATCAGCACATCGAGCCGAAGACAGACCGGAACCTGTACTGTCGGAAGCTGCTGAAGACACCCATGTCATGAAAAAGGCGGAGCACGACCGGAATGAGAAAAGTCATTTTCGACTATTGCGGGAACTGCCAGGGAATCTGGCTCGACTCCGGGCAGACGGAAGCCATCCAGAAGGGCAGGTCCTGACCCTGCCAGACTCCTGCGCTTTGTGCGAGGAAATGAGGAAGGGTTGGCGAACCAAGGTTGAAACAAGACCCTGCTTTTGCCAAATTTCCAAACGTTTGCGGAGACGTTTGCGGAGATTTCGGGCCAATTGCAGACAGGAAACACGCGCGGATTTCAGCGGAAATTTCGGACCTTTCTCAACTACTTGAATCCAACACCACTAAAAACAAACGTGTAATGATGAAGAATTTGAGAAAAGGATGGATCAGGCTTCTGGCACTGGCCATGGTAGCACTGATTTCATGCGACAAAGATGATCCGGATCCGGATCCGGATCAACGGTTGCCAACGGATATTACATTGTTGGTAGCAGCACTGCACTTGCCGAAACAGCAACCGACGGAAAAAATGGCGGTTACCAAAAAAGAAGCCAACCAGACTGCGTTGAGGCTCACTTCTTGAAATGTATGTGCCATCAGCGCAAGCGGATGGTTTCAACATTGTCAAGGTATCGACAGGAACGAAACCGTTCTCGGTCCGGGATCAGTTTTTGCAGCGGTTGCGGAAAACGAATCTTGACAACGAAGAACCCCGTGACGGTCTGTGGCGCGGTTCCTACGAGGAATCCGCAACAGCCTTTACCGTTCCTGAAAACGGCCTGTACCACGTGATCATCGACAATGCCAATGAACTGGATTTGCCATTGCCCGTGTGAAGTGGGGCCTGATTAGAACAGCCACCCCGGAAGCTGGGGTGCATCGACCCAACTGGACGAGCCCACCTTCGACCTGAACACCATGGAATATTCCAAAACCAATGTAGACGCTGACGGTCAGCGAATTCAAGTACCGCTACTCCAATGGATGGAAAATTTACCTGACCGATGACGTCGCGTCAACACCAACTTCGGTGGAAGCGTTGCCGCATTGGATGCCGGCGGTGCCAACATCAGCAACGAAACAGCCGGTGTGTACACCGCAACCATGACCTGGACCCTGGGTGACGACTTCGTTGCCACCCTGGTGAAAACCGGAGACGTTCCCCTGACGGATTATTCCGACTATGAGGTCGGACTGATCGGGGACGGCGTCTGGGCCGAAGCCGACACCGCCTGGGGTTGGGGATCGACCTACGACAAGGTCCTTCCTGCCGTGGACGGCACCAACTACAGCTGGAGCTGGGACAACGTGGAAGTCCACAACAGCGGTTCCTTCAAGATCCGTCAGGGTGACGACTGGAACGGCCTCAACCTGGGCTTCGGCAACGTGACCATGGCCGGAACCTCGGCCGGAGATTTCTCCGACGCGGACGGCAACATCAAGGTGGCTGCCGACGGCTTCTTCAACATGGTTCTTTCTGTGGATGCCGATGGCGGAGACTTTATCCTGACTGTGGATCCGGTGGTAAAATAATCCGGGTTCTGGTTTTTACTTTCTTTCAGAGGCTGCCTCATTGCGGGGCAGCCTCTTTTTTTCTTATTTTATGCGATTGCTTCACCCATTCGCAACGCTTGCATCGCCTCCCTGTCATATCCAACCCCCGGAGTTCGGTATTCTACTCACGAATTCTGTTCCAGATGGCCCTGCTTCTGGCATGTACACAAGGTTGGGCGCAATCCGGAAAATTCTTCACCGTTGACAATGAGCTATCCAGCAGCCTGGTGCAGGATGTATACCAGGATCACCATGGTTTCATATGGATTGCGACCGTCGATGGATTGCTTCGCTACGATGCGTCCAAATTTATTACCTATAAAAACGATGGCCGGTTGCCCGGGGGCGTTCTCAGCAACTTCTCCCACGTCATTTTCGAAGACAGGCATCACCAACTCTACATCGGATATGGAAATGGCCTTCAAAGCTATGATCTGGCCAGCAATTCGTTTCGGGAGATTCCCCTGCGGTTGGAAAACGGGAACCCCGCCCATGCCTATGTCACATGCATGCTGGAACGCAGAAACGGAGACATCCTCATCAGCACATCCGGATATGGAATTTTCCAGCTCGATGCGGGTCCGGAACCCGGGGAGGCGGTTCATCTCACCAATTTGATTCCCAGCAGTTATGTTACTTGCATTTTTGAAGATGTAGAAAACAACCTGTGGGCCACCTCCCAGGACAGCGGGCTCTACTGCCTGAACGACCGGCACGAAGTGATCAACTTCTTCAACGACAAAGCAAAACCCAATGCATCCATATCCTGTTTCGGTGAGTCCCGCTCCGGGGTCCTCTATGCGGGAAGTTCGAACCGGGGGTTGTTCCGATACGATCGTAGTACAAGGGACTTTGTTCCGCTTCCCTCGAAACAAGAATCCCCTCTTTCCATCAACACCATCGTCCAAAGAAAAGACGGAGAGCTCCTGATCGGTACAGAAGGAATGGGATTGAAAGTCCTGAATCCTGAAAACGAAACATTGACCGATGGAAACTTCAGCGTAGCCTCGGTCGATTTCTCCCGCTCGAAAGTCACCTCCATCCTGGAGGACCGTTCGGGGAATCTCTGGTTGGGACTTTCCCAAAAAGGGGTGGTGTTGTTGCCGGCGACCAGCAGCAACTTTGAATACATCGGACACAAATCCCTGCAGAATAACATCATCGGATCCGCTAGTGTCACGTCTCTTCACATGGATCACCTCCACCATTTGTGGGTGGGTACCGACGGGGACGGACTGTACGAATTGGATGAGAAAGGGGGGTTCCTGTCCCACTATGTGCAAACAACGGCGAATCCTGACTTTCCTGCGACCATCATGGCCATTTTTGAAGATTCGGACCGGAATTTCTGGCTTGGGACGTACGACAAGGGTTTGGTAGAAATGGACCGAACCACAGGCATCTGTCGCTCAAGGAACGATTGCCTCGATCCCGGACGGGGGGAACCGACCCCGGTGTTCACGATCACGGAAGACGGGAACCGGAATCTTTGGGTCGGGACCCTTGGGTCGGGCCTGCACAGGATCCACCTGGCAACGGACGAAACAACCCACTTTCATCCGAGCAGCGATACGATTGACCCACGATCCGACCATCTGAACAACCGCTGGATCAATGCCCTCCTAGTTTCCTCCCGGGAGAAACTCTACATTGGAACGGTGGTCGGATTGGGCTGCCTGGATCTTGGGCTGCAAAGTTTCCTGTCCGAATTCGGAGAAAACCGGATTCTGGCCAACCAGGCCATTCAAACCATGATGGAGGACAAAGACGGGACCCTCTGGATCGGTTCCATGCAGGGATTGCATCGACTGGACCCTCACTCAAAGGAAATCAAAAGCTACACCACCAGGGACGGTCTGCCTGGCAACGTGGTCGGGGCCATTGCTAAGGACCACTCCGATCATCTCTGGATCAGCACGAACTATGGCATTGCCCGAATGCACAAAGACAGCGCCCGGTTCATCAATTACTATTCTTTTGACGGTTTGCAAGGAAATGAATTCATCGCCCGTTCGTCGCTGGTGGACCAGACCGGCCATGTCTACTTCGGAGGCATCAATGGAATCACCCATTTCAACCCATTGGCTATCAATGATGAAGGAAGAAAGCTTGACCTCTACTTCACTGGCTTTTACATCCACGACCGGGAGGTGACACTGGGGATGAAATCGGGTCGTTACGACATCTTGGATTCTGCAGCCATTCTGGCGACCTCCCTGGACCTGTCCCATGAAGACAATTCATTTGCCATGGAATTCTCCGCCATGGAATTTGCCAATCCGGAACGGATCATCTACATGTACAAATTGGATCCGGACACAGAATGGATCACACTCCGCCCGGGAACCAACAGTTTAACATTCAGTAATTTATCTCCCGGAGAGTATCGGTTTAGGATTCGGGCCCAATACTTCAGCACCTTTTCCGATGAACGGGCCATCAACATCAACATCCATCCGGCCTGGTATGTTTCGGTCTGGGCCAAAGCTAGCTATGCCCTGATTCTCTCCCTGATACTCCTGTGGGGTTTTCACTTGATGCGGCAACGACAACGGACACGGCTCCGGATGCAAATGCATGTTCAGGCCAAGCAGTTGGATGAAGCAAAGCTCCAATCCTTCATCAACATCGCCCATGAGATTCGCACTCCCATCACCTTGATTATCAATCCCCTGAAAAAACTCCGGCATACGGATCAGGATCAGGATCACCAGAAATCCTATGCCCGGATCCAACGAAACGCGGAACGGATTCTTCATCTGGTCAACCAATTGATGGACATCCAGAAGATAGACAAGAACCAGATGCGGTTGGATTTCAGGGAAATCGACCTGGTGGAATACCTGCGCAACCAGTGCTCGGCCTTCGAAGAGCAGGCCAGGTCGAAGCAAATCGAACTCACCTTCCTTCCCCGGGTCGAGCGGCTCAATGTATGGATTGATCCCGAGAATTTCGACAAAGTACTGGCAAACCTCCTTTCCAATGCCCTGAAATTCACTCCCGAAAACGGCCGGATCCAAATTGAAGTGCTGGTGGGACCGGACCCGGATTCACCGGAGGATCCGGAAGACTGTTTCCGGATCGAGGTTTCGGACAACGGAATTGGAATTTCCGAGAAAAGGAACGGGAGAAAGTCTTTCATCGCTTCTACCAGGCCCCGGAGGGAAAACACACAAAAGAAGGAAGACGGGCATCGGCCTCCATCTCACCAAGTCCATCGTGGGATTGCACCAGGGCAGGATCCGGGTCAGGGACAATCCGGACGGACCCGGAGCCCGGTTCGTCCTGTGTCTGCCCCTCGGCAACCAACACCTTTCCCCGGAAAAGAGCCCCGGCAATGCTCCGCACCTTCTGTCCGAGGAGACCATTCCGATGAATCAGAAGACAAAAAAAACATCCCGGATCCTGCTGGTGGACGATGACCCGGAATTGCTTGCCTACACCGCCGGCGAACTCTCCTCCAGTCATCAGGTGACCGCCCTGGCCAATGGACGGGAAGCGCTCACCCATGCACTGAATCATCAACCCGATCTGATCGTCAGTGATGTGGTGATGCCCGAAATGGATGGCGTAACGCTTTGCAAGATGATCAAGCGGAACGTGAACGTAAATCACATCCCGGTGATCCTCCTGACGGCCATGTCCGGAGAAGAGGACAAATTGACCGGGCTGGGGGTTGGTGCGGATGCGTACATGACCAAGCCCTTCGACATCGAAATCCTGAAGAAGACGATTGAGAATCTCATTCAGAACAGAATCCTTCTTCGCAACAATTATGCAGGATACCAGCAGGATGAGCATGGGATTCGGAAGGTGGAACTTCAACCTCCCGACGAAATCTTGTTGCACCGGGTCATGGATGTCATTGGTCAGAACATCGACAACCCGGGTTTCACCGTTGAAAAGTTGTCGCAGGAGATCGGCATCAGCCGCGTTCACCTGCACCGGAAACTGAAGGAACTAACGAACCAGTCGGCCAGCGATTACATTCGCAACATCCGGCTCCACCAGGCTGCCACCCTCCTTTGCAGGGACAAATCCATGAATGTCTCGGAGGTGGCCTACGCGGTCGGATTCACCAGTGTGGGTCATTTCTCCAATGCATTCAAGAAATTCTGGAACTCCGCCTTCCTCTTACAAGCCCGCGATTTGTCCGGATGAAGATGTTACATCGTGAAAACAGAATGTAACAAGGGATAAAGCTTCCTGCCACGGGGCTATTTTTGTTGAGGCCAGTACCCACGACCAACCTCAACACACATGACGCTACCCAATGCCTCCGAACTGCCCTGGCCATCGCGGCAAGGGCGGTCCTTGTCATTGGCTCCCCTGGTTATGGGCAGGAACTGAGCGAAAAGTAAATCCAGCCAAACGAACCAAAAAAAAATCCCAAAAATGACGAAATCTCAACGCATACGACTGATCCTGACAGGATTGATTTGCAGCGTTTTGCTTACATCGAGCCGACCTGGATCCGATCCGGAACCGGTGGCAAAAATCCCCGTCTATCTCAACACTTCCTACTCCTTTGAAGAACGCGCGGCAGACCTGGTTTCCAGGTTGACCCCAAAAGAAAAGGAAAGCCTCCTGGGAAACATGATGGCTCCCATCCCACGGCTGGGCATCCGTTCCTACAATGTTTGGAGTGAGGCGCTCCACGGGGTGTTGAGTTTCGCTAATCCGGCAGCAGGTCTGGAGGGGCCCACCTCCTTCCCAAACAGTGTGGCTTTGGGCTCGACCTGGAGCCCGGAGCTGGTGGAACGGGTGGCATCTGCCATTGCCGATGAGGCGCGGGCCATCCATGCCACCGGCACCAAAGGCCTGACCTTTTGGTCGCCCGTCGTGGAACCCATCCGGGACCCACGTTGGGGGCGGACGGGAGAAACCTATGGAGAGGATCCTTTTCTGGTTTCCCAAATCGCAGGAGGCTTTATCCGGGGCATGACGGGACCCGATCCGACGTATCTCAAAACCGTGCCCTGTGGGAAACATTATTTCGCCAACAACAGTGAATTCGACCGGCACGTGAGCAGCTCCGACATGGACGCGCGGGACATGCGGGAATATTACCTTTCCCCATACAAATGGGTGATTGAGAAAGACCGGCTTCCCTCCATCATGTCTTCCTACAATGCGGTCAACGGCGTGCCCACGTCGGCAAGCAAATTGTATCTGGATACCATTGCACGGAGAACTTATGGACTGGATGGTTACATCACAGGCGATTGCGCTGCCATAGAAGACATTTACACAGGTCATTACTATGTTGAAACCGCCGAAGAGGCGACAGCACAGGGATTGAAAGCCGGGGTGGACTGCGATTGCGGAAGTGTCTACCAGAGCAGCACCCTGTCGGCCCTGAACCAGGGATTGATTGCCATGGAGGACATCGACAAAGCCCTCCTGAACCTGTTCGTCATCCGGATGAGAACCGGTGAATTCGATCCTCCGGCCCGCGTCCCCTATGCCCAGTACCAGACCCACATGGTGAACTCACCGGCCAACAAAAGCCTGGCCCAGGAGGTTGCCACCAAAACACCGGTGCTGCTGAAAAACAATGTCGTTTCTGGTACCAAAGTAAAAGGATTGCCCCTGGATCCTGCTGCACTGCAGAGAATCGCTCTGATCGGCCCCCAGGCCGACGAAGTCGAACTTGGACCCTACTCGGGACGTCCCAACGAGGAAAACCTCATTTCTCCGTTGGCAGGCATCCGGAAGTACGTGGAGGAAAAAGGTCTGTCAACTGAAATCGTCCACCACTCCGGCGGAAACACGGCAAGCAAAAGCAACCTTCTGTATGTGGCCGGTTTCGAATTGTACAAAGCAAACGGGGAAGCAAAAGCCTACGACGCCACCAAGTATTCCTTTGCATCGGAGGGCATCACGGTCGGATCGGGCATGGGCTCGGTGGATCAAATCCGAACCATCGACGACGGATCCTGGACCGCATACGACAACATCGACCTCACCGGCGTCGATAGCATGGGTCTGGTCGTGAACATCCCGACGGAAGGAGGAATCATCGAAGTCCGGGTCGGGTCGCCCGATGGAAACCTGATCGGGGACCTGAATGCCACGGCAGCCTCCGGCAGGCCGGTGGGCGGGGTGTATGGCGCCGGCAGTCTGATGAAAATCAAAGTGAACCGCCTGGGTGTCACCGAACCGCAAACGGTTTACCTGTGCTACAAGGCTCCCATGGATGCCCCCATCGGGGAAGAGACCCTTGCCCTGGCCAAATCTTCCGATGTGGCCGTGGTTTTTGTGGGTACCGATGAGAAAACAGCCACCGAGGAAGCAGACCGGCTCACGCTCTTGCTGCCCGGAAATCAGGTGGAACTGATCAAGGCCGTTTCGGCGGTGAATCCACACACGATCGTGGTGATGCAAACCCTCGGATGTGTGGAGGTGGAGGAATTCAAGGAGAATCCCAACATCCCGGGTATCATTTGGGTGGGTTACAACGGTCAGGCACAGGGGGATGCCATGGCCCGTATTTTGTTCGGAGATGCAAATCCCGGCGGCAAGTTGAACGCAACCTGGTACAAATCCGTCCGGGACCTGCCTCCGATCACCGACTACACACTTCGCGGCGGCCAGGGCAAACCCGGACGCACGCTCTGGTACTTCGACCAGGATGTTTCCTACGAATTCGGGTACGGCCTGTCCTACACTTCCTTTGAATACAGCAATTTCCGGATCAGTCAGAACACCATTGGTCCCAACGACCGGATCACCCTCCAGGTCGATGTGAAAAACATCGGAACCTGCGACGGAGATGAAGTCGTGCAGGTGTACCTCCGAACCCCCGACAGCCCGGCCGGCCTGGAACGGCCCATCAAGCGGCTGAAGGGCTTCCAACGGGTGACCCTGCCCGTCGGACAAAGCAAGACAGTGGCCATTGACATGGATTGTTCCGACCTGTGGTTCTGGGACATGGAGCAAGAGAAAATCACGTTTGACCCGGGTACCTATCTGTTCGAAATCGGAGCTTCCTCCCGGGACATCAAAGGCGTGGTGAGCGCCACCATGGAGGGCTCCTTTCAGGCTGAACTTAAAACGGTTGTGGCAGAATGCGGCAGCCTGATCCTGAAAAAGGGCGAGAGCAGAATGACCCAGCTCACCGCCGCCATGAGTGACGACCGCTTTCTCGCCATTGAACCATCCATGGTGGAGTATTCGAGCAACAACCCAAAGGTGGCAACCGTAGATGAACATGGCATGGTCACCGGAACAGGGACAGGTGTGGCCACCATTGTGGTGAAGGTCCGTGTCAACGGCAAGACCGTGGAGGACCGGTATCCGGTGAAGGTTCCTCTCGATCTTTCGGCTTCTGCCATACAAGTCGATGGCAAAGACATCCAGGGTTTCCGGCCCGACACCCCCCAGTACAGCTTTCTTAAGATAAAGCCCTCACCGGCACCCTTGGTGACGGCAAGGCCTGCCGATCCGGGAGCACGGGTCGAGATCGTTCAGGCCCAAGGAGTCCCCGGTACGGCGGTTGTCACCCTGTTTGACGATATCACCTGCGACCAAAAGACCTACCTGGTGAACTTCGGAACACGGTCGGAGAATGATGATTTTACTTCTCCTTCCCTGGGGGGACCCTGGCACTGGCAACGAGAAAATTCCACCGCCTGGAGCCTGGCGACAAACTCTGGTTCCCTTGCCATCCAGGGGGAAGACGGAGATCTGATCGAAGGAACGAACAACGCAAGGAACCTCCTGCTTCAAAGTGCCAATACCGACTGGAACATGGAGACGAAGATTGTCCTCTCTCGAAGGCCATCGGGTTTCACGGAAAATGCGGGCCTGATCGCCTATCAGGATGATGACAACTTTGTGAAGCTTTCCTGCCGGCCGAGTTTTGGCCGCAGGAGTTTCAGGCCAGGAGGCTCGCCTCAACCGGCCGCCGTGGAGCTTCTGGTCGAATCCATGGGGCAACAACTCTTTGCTGTACAACAAAACATCGATGAGCTGCTGTCGAAGGAAAATGCCTTCGTGTTGCGCATGACAAAGAAGGGAAGCCAATACACCGCTTTTTTCTCTGCAGACGGGGAGCATTTTGTGGAAATAGGCCAATCGGAAGTCTTGTTGAAAGATGTGCAGGCAGGGGTCCTTGTCAACAAAGGTGACTTCCCCGCAGAATTTGCCGGTTTCCTAGGATTCATGCAGGCGGCACCGCCCCCTGCAACGTCGTTTGAAGCGGCCTTTGACTACTTCCGAATCGAAAACAGCGGACTGAAGTGACCGGAACGCAAAAAAACCTTGATTGATATGAAACGTTGCGATTTGTGCCTGGCCGGGCTTGTTCTTTTCCTATCTTCCTGTACTCCACCCTCCCTCACCTCAGAGCAGGTCCGGACAGAACAGGGGATTGTCCAGGGAACCACGGAAGACGGGTTGAGGGTATTCAAAGGAATCCCCTTTTGCGGCTCCCTCCCGTGGGGAATTGCGTGCTGGCGCGCCTCAGTCAGCCCTTCCGTGGGAAGGAATCAAAAACACGACGAAATTTGCTCCGGCCGCTTTTCAGGGAGGGTATCCCCCCAGTGGGAAGAGTGAGGATTGCCTGTATCTCAATGTATGGACACCGGTTGCATCCGCTGAGGAACAGCTCCCTGTGCTGGTGTGGATCTACGGGGGCGGATTCAGTTTCGGATCCACAGCAGAACCCGTGTATTCGGGGGAAAAATTGGCGAAAAAGGGAGTTGTTTTCGTGAGCCTTGCCTACCGGGTGGGTCAACTCGGCTTCCTGGCCCATCCGGAGTTGCGTGACGAAAGCCCGGATCAGATCTCCGGAAACTACGGATTGCTCGATCTGATCGCCGGACTTGAATGGATCCAAAAGAACATCGCGGCTTTTGGAGGCGACCCCGGAAAAGTGACGATATTCGGGGAATCGGCCGGAGGAATTGCGGTCAGCATGTTGCATGCATCCCCACGGGCCAAAGGGTTGTTTCATGGGGCGATCTCCCAAAGCGGAGGCTCTTTTGGTCCCCCGAGGCCCACCACCTATCCCGGGGAGAACATGAAATTTATGGCGGACGCAGAAAGGGACGGGCTTGCATGGATGGAATCCAACGGCGCTTCCTCGATTTCCGATTTGCGGGCGATGGATGCGGATTCACTCGTGATGGGGTTTGGACTGGGCTCCGCCTGGCCCATCATCGACGGGGTCGTCATCCCGGACGATCAGTACAACCTCTATGAAAAGGGAGCCTTTCTCGACACGCCGGTCCTGATCGGATACAATTCGGACGAAGGACTGAGTTTCACCGGAACCGACAACCCGGAAGCGCATCTTGCCTCTGTCCGGGAACGATATGGGATATTCGCTGAGGACCTGACAAAAGCATACCCCGCCGGAAAGACACATCTTCCCAAAACCGCCCGCGACCTGGCAAGGGATGCATCCTTTGGCTGGCATACCTGGAGTTGGGCGCGGCTCCAGGCCTGGAATGGAACTTCCAGTGTCTACTATTACTATTTTGATCAACATCCCGAATATCCGGAAGATTCTCCCCAGCACGGACACGGGTCTCCCCACGGCCAGGAAATCCCCTATGTATTCATGCACCTGGACCCGGAGGATGCCAGGACCACTTCTTCGGATGTGGCCCTCTCGGAGATCATGGCCACCTATTGGACGAATTTCGCAAAAACCGGGAACCCCAATGGAGAGGGAGTCCCAGAGTGGCCATCGTTTCGTGAGGATCGGCCCGAAGTGATGTATTTGACGGGGCCCGAACCCCATGTCGGTCCGGTGCCGGATGCCGGTTCTCTGGAAGTTCTGGATGCCTACTTCCGTTGGAGAAGATCCCCGGAAGGAAGTGCCTGGGCCCATTGATGAAACCAAAACAATTGCACATAAACCAAACCCATGATGAAAACAACCTTCCCCTTGTTGCTGACCCTCCTGGCATGGATCCTCCTGCCGTGTTGCACGACCCCAGACTCCTCCTCCGCAACGTCGCCATTGGCGGACGCTCCGGAAACCGAATATGTCCTGAAACCCGGGGAACAAGCTCCCCTGGCTAATCCCGGTCAGAACAGTTTCGGGGGGATCCGGATGGTGGGAACAACCAAGTCAAAGAATCTGGGACGCCCCCCCTTTCCGGAACCCGAAATTGCCACCGTGCCCTTTGACAGCCTCTCCATGAGCGATCCCTTTGTCTTCCCCGATCACAAAACCAACACCTACTACCTGACCGGGACCGGGGGACGACTGTACAAGAGCAAGGACCTCGCCATGTGGACGGGACCCTACAGCATCATCGATCTGACCGGGACCTGGATGGACAGCCTCTGGGTGGCAGCCGCTGAAATCCATTTCTTCGGCGACAAGTATTACCTGGCCGGGACATGGAGCGATCACACCTCGCTGATCGAGTCCGTTCCCCGTCGCTACAACGTGCCCCGGAACCAAACCCAGCTGCTTGTCTCCGAGAACATCGAAGGACCCTACAAACCTGTCGTGAACGAATATGACTTCTGTCTGGGACCGGAGGATTGGGACATCATCGACGGAACCCTCTATGAGGAGAATGGCACGGTGTACATGGTTTTCGTGCACGAATGGACCCAGTTGATTGACGGGACCATGGATTACATGCCCCTGTCCGGGGATCTGACCCATCGGACCGCTTATCCGACCACGATGTTTCGTGCAAGTGAAGCCGCCTGGTCGAAAGAAATGAACAGCATCGGGGAAGCCACCTTCGGCATGAAGATGCCGGGATGGGTCACGGACGGACCACAGTTGTTCCGGACCCAAACCGGTGCGCTTGGAATGCTGTGGTCCAGCTGGGGGGAACACCGCTATGCCCAGGGTATCGCCTACTCCAGCTCCGGAACCATCGAGGGGCCCTGGGTCCAGGAAACAGAAGCCTTCAAAGGAGACAATTCCGGACATGGCATGCTCTTTACGACCTTTGAAGGAAAACGCCTTTTCATCATACACCACGCCGCAGAAAACGGGCGGAGAAAGCCCCAGCTCTGGGAGGTGGATGACAGCGGAGAAAAGCTCGTGCTGGGCAACAGATACAAACCCTGAAAAGATACGGTATGAAACGAAAAACCACATCCAAACTGACGTCTCTTCTCCTTCTCCTTCTGTTGTTTTCCTGCTCCCCCCGGGAACTTCCGGAAGTCTCCCTGGATACCAGGGAAACGGGAGCCCCGATCGAACCCTATATCTACGGGCAGTTCATCGAACACCTTGGCAATTGCATCTATGGAGGCATCTGGGCTGAGATGGTGCAGGACCGGAAATTCTACCATCCGGTGGAAGCCGATTTCCATCCCTATGACACCGCCTCGGATGCCTTCTGGGGAACCGGACCCTATGAATTCCTGAGTGCATCTCCCTGGGAGATCATCGGCGATGCGGACCATGTGAAGATGGAAACCGCGAAGCCTATGCCGGCGATCATGCCGTGCGGATCCATGCCCCGGGAACCGGGACCCAAGCCGGCATCCGGCAATACGGGCTGGGTGTCAAGCAAGGAGAGACCACGTCGGCCGGATCATCCTCCGGGGCAATCCTCCGCGCTTCCAGTGCTTCTTCGCCTGCGGTCCGGGGATCGGAACATCACCCTCCCCATCGAAACGATGGATGCGGAATACCGGATTTCCACCTTTGAATTCGAGTCCCCGTTCTCCTCAGAATGAAGCCATTCTGGAAATCTTCAGCGAGGCGCAGGGGAATTCGTCGTGGGAACCCTTTCCTCATGCCTGCCGACAACATCAAAGGATGGCGGAAGGATGTGGTCGCCCTGATGAAGGAGTTGGACAGTCCGGTGTACCGATGGCCCGGAGGGAATTTTGTGAGCGGATACAACTGGCGGGACGGCATCGGGGAGAGGGACAAAAGGCCACCCCGGAAAAATCCCGCCTGGAAGGGCGTTGAACCAAACGATGTGGGTATTCATGAATACATGGAACTCATGGATCTTCTCGGTTCGGAAGCTTTCATCGCCGTGAACACGGGCCTTGGAACCCTGGAAGAAGTGGTCGAGGAGGTGGAATATGTCAACGGTGCCGCCGATTCCCCCTGGGGAAGCATCCGTGAAGCGAACGGACATCCGAAACCCTACGGGGTGAAATGGTGGGCCGTCGGCAACGAAATGTTCGGATCCTGGCAATT
This sequence comes from Bacteroidales bacterium, assembly GCA_041393235.1. GTDB lineage: Bacteria > Bacteroidota > Bacteroidia > Bacteroidales. The sequence continues at coordinate 257,088 of JAWKKO010000003.1, read as the reverse complement.
GGGACACATGCCGCTGAGCGACTATGTGGAAAAACACAACCGCGTCGCAGAAGCCATGTGGCAGGTGGATCCGGAAGCACAGTTGATCGGCGTGGGCGCAGTCGGTGAGTGGTCGGAAACCATGTTGACTGCGTGTGCCGATAATATGAACCTGATCAGCGAGCACATCTATTGCCGCGAGCTGGATTCGGTAGCGGTCCACATCGACCAGATCGCTCACTCGGTGAAACAGGTCGCCGATGCCCACAGGGGCTACCGGGCCACCATCGAAGGCCTGGAGGAAAAGAACATCCGCATTGCCATGGACGAGTGGAATTACTGGTATGGGGATTACCTCTATGGCGAACTGGGGGTGCAGTATCACCTGAAGGATGCCCTGGGCATTGCAAAAGGCCTGCATGAGTATTTCAGGAATTCGGATCTGTTCTTCATGGCCAACTATGCCCAGACGGTGAACGTCATCGGCTGCATCAAGGCGACCACCACCGATGCCGGCTTTGCCACGACGGCCCTCCCCCTGATGCTCTACCGGAAACATTTTGAGTCCATCCCCGTCGCCGTGAACCACGACATCCCCCGGCTGGATGTGTCTGCAGCCGTTTCGGAGGACAAGGATGTGCTCACCATCTCCTTCGTGAATTCAAATCCCACCCCCGTGCAGCTTCAACTGAAAAGCATCGACACATCCCTGCCTTCGCAATGCACGTCCTGGGTCATTCACCACGACGATCCGGAAGCCTTCAACGTTCCGGGTCAGGCTCCGGAAGTCGGCATCGTGGAATCGGAGCTTCACCTGAAGAAGAATGCCGTGGAGGTCCCGGCCTATTCCGTCATGCTACTCAAATTCGAACAGTGAAATGAAAAATGCAGCCAACCAGAACGCAGGGGGAAGCATCCGCATTCCCTTTGTTGCCATTCTTTTGTCCCTGTGCCTTCATCTTCCCGGACAGACCCACCCTTATCAGAACCCGGACCTGCCATCCGAAGCGAGGGCCCGGGACCTGATTTCCAGGCTGACTCTCGAAGAGAAAGCCATCCTGATGTGCGATCAGTCCGATGCCATTCCCAGACTCGGGATCAAGACCTTCAATTGGTGGAGCGAGGCGCTTCACGGCTATGCAAACAACGACCATGTCACCGTGTTTCCCGAGCCCATCGGGATGGCCGCCTCCTTCAACGACGAACTCGTGTTCCGGATCTTTGATGCGGTTTCGGATGAGGCTCGCGCCAAATACAACGAATGGATCGGCTTGGGAAATGAGAACAAACGTTTCCTGAGCCTATCCGTGTGGACGCCCAATGTGAACATTTTCCGGGATCCCCGGTGGGGACGGGGACAGGAAACCTATGGGGAGGATCCCTACCTGACCTCCCGCATGGGAATTTCCGTCGTCAGGGGCCTCCAGGGTCCGGACGATGCACGCTACCGGAAGTTGCTCGCCTGTGCCAAGCATTATGCGGTGCACTCGGGTCCCGAATGGAGCCGGCACGAATTGAACCTCAACGAGGTCAGCTCCCGGGAACTCTATGAAACCTATCTCCCGGCCTTCAAGGCCCTGGTCCAGGATGCCGGTGTCCGCCAGGTCATGTGTGCCTACCAGCGTCTCGACGACGAACCCTGTTGCGGCAATACAAGGCTCCTGCAGAGAATCCTCCGCGACGAATGGGGCTTTGAATACATGGTGGTATCGGATTGCGGAGCCGTCTCGGATTTCTTCACTTCCCACCAGGTTTCCTCTGATGCCGTGCATGCCTCCGCGAAAGCAGTGCTGGCCGGAACGGATGTGGAATGCATCTGGGAAAACTACCCCTTCCTCCAACTCCCGGAAGCGGTGGAGCGAGACCTGATCCAGGAAGAAGATCTGGACAAAAGCCTCCTGCGGGTCCTGACCGGACGGTTCGATTTGGGCGAGATGGATCCGGATTCTCTGGTGCCCTGGGCGCAAATTCCGGTGTCCGTATTGAACAACGAAGAACACCGGCAGCTTGCCCTCGACATGGCCCGGGAGTCCATGACCCTGTTGCAGAACCGGAATGACATCCTTCCCCTTTCCAAAAAAGGGAAAAGAATCGCGGTCATCGGACCGAATGCGGACGACAAACCCATGTTGTGGGGAAACTACAACGGAACCCCCGTGCGCACGATTTCCATCCTGGACGGGATCAAAACCAAACTCCCTGAGCGGAAGATTCTGTACGACAAGGGCTGCGACCTGGTGGAAGACAAGGTCACCCTGAGTTACTTCGCACAATGCGAGGCAGCAGGCAAGCAAGGATTCTTCGCAAGGTATTGGAACAACCCGAATCGGGAAGGGGAGGCTGTTACCACACAACAGCTCCCTGACCCGATTAAAATGACCACCGCCGGTCAGCATGAGTTTGCCTCCGGTGTGCGGCTGGAGGGTTTTTCTGCCATCTACAAAACAACCTTTGTGCCGGAGACCACCGAGGAAATCGTTTTCAAAGGAGGGGCGACCGGCCGATTCGAACTTCTGGTCAATGGAGAACCCCTCATCGCCTATGACAACTGGAGAACGCTTCCGACAAGGATCCCGTTTCAAGTGGAAGCCGGCGAGTCCTATGAAATCGAGATCCGGTACGCCCAGTTGAACAACTGGCAGGCCAACCTCGAATTCGATCTGGGCCGGGAGGTGGATGTGGATTATGGGGAGCTCATCAGGAAACTGGAGGGCATCGACCTGGTGGTTTTTGTGGGTGGTTTGTCCGGAAAGCTGGAGGGAGAAGAAATGCCTGTTTCCTATCCAGGGTTTCAGGGCGGGGACCGCACCCACATCGAGCTTCCTTCCGTTCAGCGGAATTGTCTGAAAGCCCTGAAAGAGGCAGGAAAGGAAATCGTCTTCGTCAATTGCTCCGGATCGGCTGTGGCCCTGGCCCCCGAAACGGAGAGTTGTGATGCCATCCTGCAGGCCTGGTATGCGGGGGAATCGGGCGGACAAGCCGTGGCCGATGTCCTGTTCGGGGATTACAATCCCTCGGGAAAGCTCCCTGTCACCTTCTACAAAAACTCCGATCAGTTGAAGGATTTCGAGGACTATTCCATGAAAGGTCGGACCTACCGTTACATGTCCGATCCCCTGTTCCCCTTTGGATTCGGGAAAAGCTACACGACTTTCGACTTCGGAACCGCCGGAATCAGCAATGTTACGCCCAGGCCCGATGAGACCGTCCTACTCACCGTTCCTGTGAAACATTCAGGAGACACAGGAGGGACAGAAATTATTACGGAGTCTATACCCCAAGGTTGACGATGTGGACGGCCCACTCAAAACCCTGAAGGCCTTCAACGAATCGAGCTTGCTGCCGGAGAATCAAGGACGTGTCCATCGAACTTCCCCCTTCTTCCTTCAAATTCTTCGACTGGAGCCCAGTCGCAGATGTCCGTGACACCGGGAAGCTACGAGCTGCTGTATGGCAACAGTTCAGACCCCGGTGATTTGCAAGTGATCCAACTCAACATTCAATAAGCAACCCCGAAACTTTTGACCTATGAAATCTATCTTTTTCATTGCATGCGCTATGCTGCTTTTCAGTTCCTTGTCGGCCCAATTCAGGCAAGGGCCTGAGCTTGATCCGGTTCCGGAGGGTTTCAAACCTTCTTCCACCAATACCTTTTTGGCTCCTTACCCGGCAGTCAATGCGGAAACCAGGGAGGCCATCTTCAAAGTCGTCGCTCCCACCTCAGATGATGTAAAAGTCGATGTTGGCGGCAAGAAATACGACATGACGAAAGATGACAAAGGCGTCTGGACCTGCACCTCTGATCCGCTCGTGGTCGGGTTTCACTACTATTCCATTCTGATTGACGGTGTTCCCGTGATGGACAGAAACACGGAAGCTTTCTTCGGCAGCAACTGGGAATCATCCGGGATCGAGATCCCGGAGGGACCGGAAGGCGACTATTACCGCTTCAACACAAAGATCCCGCACGGTCAGATCCGTTCCATCCATTACTGGTCGCCCATCAATGGAATGGAACGGCACATCAACGTCTATGTTCCTGCGGAATATGAAAAGAACCCCGGGAAGAAATACCCGGTCCTCTACCTGGTCCACGGGTGGGGCGAAGATGAAAACGGATGGTCGAATCAGGGTCACATGGCAAACATCATGGATGGCCTGATCCAATCCGGAACCACGGTGCCCATGATCGTGGTCATGCCCAGCGGCGACATCAAAACCAATCCGGATGTCCGGGAGGCCTCGGGCGACATCACGGAAATATACGCCAGGGATCTCATCCCCTACATCGACGCAACCTTCCGCACAAAGACCGACCGGGAAAACCGTGCCATGGCCGGATTGTCCAGGGGGGGCTTTCAAACCTGCCTGACCGTTTCCGCCAACCTCGACAAGTTTGCCTGGATGGGGACCTTCAGCGGCTTCTTTATCCGGAACGACGATGGCCTCGATACGGCCTTCAACGGCTTGTTCAAGGACACCATTGCCTTCAACGAAAAGATGAATCTATTGTTCATCAGCACCGGAACCGAGGAGCAGATGCCCGAGAAATGGGTGGAGGAATTAAAAGCCCGCGGCATCGGGAACCTGGTCTACCATGTCTCCGAGGGAACGGCACACGAATGGCTCACCTGGCGGCGGGCCCTGAATGATTTCGTGCCGAGACTGTTTCATTAGAATGCAGCGTTACCGGAAGAAGGAGGCCGTCTCAAAAGTCAACGTGAGGCGCCCTCTTTTTTTTTTCGGCCCATCGTTGGATTTCCCAACGGGGGCCGTATCTTGTGCGACTTCTTACCACAACAATTCCAGCCCAATGAAAACAAGATTCATCCTGGCAATTCTTGCCTTGTCAGCAACCCGCCTGATCGCACAGGATCCTGTCCCGGAAGCAGACTCCCTCCGGAAGGATGCCCTGAATGTATACATGGAAACCAGTGATTATGTGAGGCGTGCCATCCCCTACATCAATTATGTCCGGGACATCAAAGATGCCAGCGTATACATCATTTCCAACACACAGCAAACAGGGGCCGGGGGCCGGGAATACACCTACTTCCTGGTGGGACAACATGAGTTTACCGGGATGAACGACACGCTTTCCTTTTCCACGGCGCCCGACGAAACCATGGACGGCAGAAGGCAAAAAGAGATCGCCACGCTGAAAATGGGCCTCATGCGCTACGTGGCCAAGACCCCCCTTTCCCAATACATCGACATCAATTTCACCCAGCCCATGTCTGAAACCGTCACCACGGACAAATGGAAAAGCTGGGTGTTTGAACCTTCCGTTTCGGCATTCATGATGGGGCAGGCGGCGTACAAGCGCAGGTTCGCTTTTGGTGAATTCTCAGCCAACCGGGTGACGGAGGACTGGAAGATCAACCTCGGACTGGAATACAACTACACCACCGAGAATTATCATGTCGACGACGACATCATCACCAGCAACACCACCTCAAAATCAGTGAATGCGCTGGTTGTGCGGAGCATCAATGATCACTGGTCCTATGGAGGCATCCTGAGTGCCGGAACCTCCACCTTCAACAATTTCGATTTGAGTCTGGAGCTGATGCCCGGGATTGAATACGACGTTTTTCCTTATTCCGAATCGACCCGGAGGCAGCTCCGGTTCCTGTACAGTGCCGGATACAGCTACTCCGATTATACCGACACCACCATCTATGACATGACCAAGGAGCACCTTTGGCAACAGTCACTCATGGTCGCCTATGAAGTGGTCCAGAAATGGGGGAACATCGATGTGAATGCCGGATACAGCAATTACCTGCACGACTGGTCCAAGAACAACCTGAATTTCGGGGGCTTCATCCGTCTCCGAGTGGCCAAGGGTTTGTCCATCCGGCTGTCGGGCGACTACTCCATCATCCACGACCAGCTCGGTCTGGTGAAAGGCGGGGTCTCGGCCGAGGACGTGTTGCTGCAGATCAAAGAACTGGAAACCCAGTATTCCTTCAACGTCAGTTTCGGGTTCTCCTATACCTTCGGATCCATCTACAACAATGTGGTCAATCCGAGATTCAGCCGAAGACGCGGGGGCATGATGATCATGTTCTGAGGCGAATCCTTTCAGGTTATCCGGCAGCTCCATTCCTGACAGAAAGCCGGCGGATGTGGGGCAATGACCATCCTTGCCGGAGGACATGGAATCCCACACGTTGATTTAATCAATCTTCAGGTTCTTGATGGCCTCCACCTGGGTTTCGCCAGCTCCGGGAAGTTTGTCGGCCAAATGCGTGAACATTAGACAGGATTAGCTGAGAACGATCGCCGTATCGGCCTTCCAAAACAGGCAAGGTCAATCTCGTTCTTCCATTGCCTGCAGACACCCTGAAAGATCTTCGCCAGAAACCTGGTCTTCGCAGTAGTAAAATGTCCAGCAATATCGATTTCGAGCGACCGAACACCTCGTTTCTGAAAACCCTTCGCCGTTTACCCGATCCGTTGATCAGATGCAAATGCCTCGGCTCTTGTCTTTTTGCTTCATCCGCTACAATTTCCACACTGGATGGGCATTGCACCTGAGCTGTCGATCATACAGCAATTCAGGTCCCACGATGTGTCCATAAACAAGCTTCGGCCAGACCCGGGTTGGATTCCCCGCCTTGTAGAAGGCCTCCGACTCATCTGAGGATCCTGAACGATTCTTCCCTTTCCAAAATCACGTGTGATCAAAGCGGGGATGTTTGTCGATTCCATCGTCCCGTCGGAGAATTCCATTGGGGCTTCCGAGTCTGACTGAACAAAGGTCAGACTCGCTCCCTCCTCATCCGGATAGACCAAAAACTTCGAACTCACCTTCACGGATCCTTCATACAACAACTCGTAAGGAGTTCCCAAACCTTTTGCCCGGGAAGACAAACCACTGCAGCGGAGATATCGTTTTTCCTGCAGGGAAGGAAACTTCGTTGGTTCACGAATTTCAGCATATCCCAAACGAGAGTCTGAAACGTCCCGAAGCATGGTTGGAACACCAAAGGGCGGAGCCTGGTTCACAAACAAGACTCTTCCTCCCTTTTCCACATATTCCTGAAGTCCTTCCATGGAAGCGCCTTCCGTCACAATGACCAGATCAAATGCTTCTGGCCCCTTTTGCAAAACCTCCGAATTTTCTGAGACCACCAGCGGAAGATGAGCCTCTGTCACCATCCTGTATATGCCCCGGTTTGTATGTTCAGGCAAAGGATTCCCGCCAACGACAGAGAGATTTCTGCTTCACACAAGAGGAGAATCCTGGCATCATTTTGTTGAAGACCAAACAAATCCTCATTCTTCTTGTACCATGCATTCATTCTTCGGCCTGTTCCAATTCAAACTGATGGGAGGGATTCAATACCGTCCCATCCGTGCAGAACGTAACGGGAGAACCGTGTGCTCCAAACTGATGATACCGAACCTTCATCTCTTCCAGCAGCAGGGGATCGAACTGGGAAGGCTCACCCTCAAATGAAAACCACATGTCGATCCCGACCCTTCCCGGGATAGGAGGTTCGCTGTCGATTGATCTGTTCACTGGAGGCATACAACCACCCTCCCTGCCGGGATTCCAGATGGTGTCCGTCATCCCCATGATCATTGTCCGCATTGATGTAAAGGGTCCCGGGTTTCTTCTCATAAATCGCCCGGGCAATGTTTGATACGTCTTCGTCCCCACTTCTTCGATGAAGGCAAGGAAATCTGCATCCGGCTCCTGGGGAAGAGGCCTTCCGTATTGCGCCTGATAATCTTCCTGGCGCCGCTCACAATAACAGATTTCACTGTTCCCGATGGAAGTTCACAAACCGGAAAGTTGATGTAGATGAAATCGGGTTCGTATCAGTCCAAGACCTCAGAAATGATCTGCACCGCCCGGTCCCGATAAAACGCGGAGTTCAAGCAGGGGTTTTGACCTTCCATTGGCATCCGTGACGGTGCGTCCTCCTTGGTGCGGATGAACCATTCCGGATGGTCTTTCAGGGCTTCGGACTGAGCTGGGAGAAATCGAATCGGGCACCCGTTCTCATGTTCGCCTGTTTGGCCCGTTCGGCGTCCACAGAAAATCCTCCCCCGAAGGAAGCACAAGCTTCGTTGTATGGGATATTGGAGGGATAATAGGCACCGCCCTCCACTGCTGTGTTCATGATGCAATTGAATCCTGCCTGAATCAACCTGTCTGCCACTGCCTGGGGATCTGACGATGCATGTTCCGGGTCCAGACGAAACCACGCCAGGCGAAGGGCTTCCGAATTAATCCAGGTAGGAGCCGGGTTTGTTCCGGCAAGTTGGGTTCCCTGGGAAATTGTACATGCAGATGCCTGAATGGCATGTTTGGAGAGCAATGGCAAAGAAGCAACAGCAAGAAGCCCCCCTGTCGATTCCAAAAACGTTCTTCGGTTCATTACGAGTTTGCTTTTCCGGTCAATCGCACCGGTTTTCCTTTCACCTCCATCCATCTCTCCCCGATGATTCTCCCCGGCGAGGCGATCGACCCAATGATGCCGAAAAGCTATGCATATTCTCCTTCTTATTCAATATCTCAGGGAAGTTCCTGTCCACATTTGCATCGGGAGAAATGGATTCGTAATATTATGCATCATCCTCTACACACAGAACCTACCTATGAGCACGCGCAGACAGTTTTTATCGAAACTCGGCAAGACCTCTATGATGGCCTTACTTCCATTTGAAACCACCTCTCTTTTCCTTGAGGCTTCCAAAACATCCGGGTTAATCATTGAATCTGTGGATGTTCTGAAGGTCTCGGGACCCTATACCTATGCACCCGGCTTCAACATGCAGTACCAGGCACAACCGATGCATATATATCCGGAGGCCACCCCCCAACCTTACCAGGATCTGCCCGATCCAAAAGAAGTATCCGTCACCTTGACCCACCATTACCTCCGGATCCGGACCCGGGGAGGAATCGAAGGTTTGTATGGATACATCGATCCGGAAACCATCTCACCCATTCTTCAACAGCTGACCCCCCTCCTCCTTGGGGAAGATGCCATGGCCGTGGAGAAGATTTGGGACAAGCTCTACCGATCGAACCGACATTCCCGGGCAGGACACTACATGATGGCCTTGAGTGCTGTCGACAACGCCCTGTGGGATGTCCGGGGCCGGTATTTTGGGGTTCCGGTCTACCAGCTTCTGGGAGGTCCCACGAGAAAGGAAGTACCCATCTATGGAAGTTGTCTGGGATATTCCGCTGAACCAGGGAAGGCGGGACCAAGGGCAAAACAACTCTTCGATCAGGGGTTTGCGAATCAAAAATGGTTCCTTCCGTATGGTCCCGGGAGCGGGAACAAGGGATTGGAGCTGAACATCAACCTTGTCAAGGAACTCCGGGAGGCCCTGGGATGGGAGGCCCAGCTCATGTTTGATGCCTTCATGGGATGGGACCTGCCCTATGCACTTGCGTGGACGAAGGCCGTGGAGGCCTTCCGGCCCTATTTCATCGAAGAGGCCTTCCCTCCGAACCGGCTGGAAAATTATGTCCGCCTGAGTCAATCCACAACGATACCTGTGGCTACGGGAGAACACTTTTACAACCGGTGGGAAGTACAAGAATTTCTGGATGCAGGAGCCATCCAAATCGTCCAGGCCGATCCGGAATGGTGCGGAGGGGTCAGTGAGCTGATCAAAATCTGCCATCTGGCTTCCTCCCACGGACTGCAGGTGATCCCCCATGGACACAACGTTCACGCCGCCCTGCATGTGGTTGCCAGCCAGTCACCGGAAACCTGTCCCATGTCCGAATCTCTCCTTCTTCACGTGCCGGGAAAACTGCACTTTCAAAAGGACCCCCTGCTCTCCGATACGGGATTGATCCCCTTGCGTGAAACCCCGGGATTTGGCATTGAACTGGATACCTCCAAAATCGAAAGGCAGGAGATTCTGTAGCTTCCCAAAACCTGTCCACTCCAATACAGATGGACATCGCATTACAAAATAGACCGATGGGGTGGGGTATCAAGAGACGTTTTCAAACCCGAATATATTCATCCATCTTTTACTGCCGTGTTGTATCTTTAGGGATCTTATCTGGCGAAACAATCATGAACATCAACTGAAACAAAATATGTGGCATGGGTCTTTTTGATAAAATACGCGGAGAATTTATCGACATCATCGAATGGCTCGATGATTCAAACGACACATTGGTATACCGTTTTGAGCGCTACCAGAACGAGATCAAGAATGGAGCCAAGCTCACGGTCCGCGAAGGACAGGTGGCCGTGTTGATCAACGAAGGGCAGCTGGCCGATGTGTATCAACCGGGGATGTATGAGCTGACCACCCAAAACATGCCCATCCTGACGACACTGAAAGGATGGAAATATGGCTTCAACAGCCCCTTCAAAGTGGAGGTGTACTTTGTCAGTACCCGGAACATCACGGCACAAAAATGGGGGACGAAGAACCCGATTACCCTGAGTGACCTACGATTCGGGATGCTGGAGATCCGTTCCTTCGGCACCTACGTCATCCGTGTCAAAGATGCCCCCGTGTTCATCAAAGAAATCGTCGGGACCGATGGACATTTCACAACGGAAGAAATCGCCGAGCAACTGAAAAGCATGATCGTGACCCGTTTCAGCGATGCGGCGGCCGAATCGGACGTTCCGGTGGAAGCCTTTGCCCGCAACCTGAATGAACTGTCTGATTATGTGCACAAGGTCATCGGACCCGAATTCGAACAATATGGCATTGAAGTCACAAAGTTTCTGATCGAGAATGTTTCCATGCCCGAAGAGATCAAGAACGAAATCTTTGAGTTGAGTCGACTGAACGCAATTGACCTGAACAAGCTGGCGCAGATGAAAGCGGCCAAAGCGATGGAAAAAGCAGCCGAAAACGACAGCGGAACGGCCGGAGCCGGGATGGGCATGGGCATGGGATTCGCCATGGCCAATCAGATGGGTCAAACCTTCACGGGAGGACAGCAACAACCACAGGCCCAAAATCCACAGGCAACTCCTCCGCCACCACCCCCCGCGCCGACCTTCTACGTTGTGGTCAATGGACAGCAAACAGGTCCCTATGACATGAATGCACTGAAACAGATGGCCATGCAAAATCAGCTCTCGAAAGAAGTCCTGGTTTGGCGGGAAGGAATGGCAAACTGGGCGGCAGCCGGACGAATGCCGAAATGAATCATCTGTTTGGAAGTGTTCCTCCCCAATCCCCGGATAATCCTCTTCCCATGGACGAACTCAATCCACAGGAAATCAGCGTAAGTACCTTTGCGTGCACCAGCTGTGGCGCCGACTTGAAGTACAAACCCGGCACGACGCATCTGAATTGTGAATACTGCGGGGCAGAGAATGAGATCCCTCAAATTGAAGAAGACATCGAAGAACTGGACTTTCAAGCCTTCCTGGTAAACAAGTCCGGACCGGATGAAACCACGATGGAACGCTATGTGAAGTGTGCGAATTGTGGCGCTTCCTCCAGTCTTGAGCCGAACGTGACCTCGGCACTTTGCCCCTATTGTTCCACGCCCCTGGTCTTGGAACAGGCACAGGATGAACAGGTGATCCAGCCCAAGTCCCTGCTCCCTTTTTCTCTGGATAAAAAGGGAGCAATGACCGAGTTTACATCGTGGATCAAAAAGCTCTGGTTTGCCCCCACCGATCTGAAAAAAGCGGCCATCCACTTCGATCATTTCAAAGGAATTTACATTCCGTACTGGACCTTCGACACCGATACCCTTACCCGATACAGTGGTCAACGTGGCGAGCATTACTATGTCACGGAGCGCTATACCACAACTGAAAACGGCAAATCGGTGACCAAGACACGCCAGGTGCAAAAAACCAGGTGGCATTCGGTCAGTGGCAGTGTGAAGAAATTCTTTGATGATATTCTAGCGGCAGCCACCAAGTCATTGCCGAAAGAATACATCTACAAACTGGAGCCCTGGGACTTGGAAAACCTGATCCCCTTTGACAAAAGCTACCTGAGTGGATTCATCACGGAAAAATACCAGATTGAACTGGCGGAGGGATTCGAGATTGCAAAAGGAATTGCCGAGCCCGAAATCCGCAACCTGATCCGCAGGGACATCGGCGGAGATGAACAACGGATCATCTCCATGAAAACCAGGTACGAAGACATCACCTTCAAGCACCTGCTCTTGCCTGTTTTCGTCAGCGCCTACCGTTACAAAGGGAAATTGTACCAGTTCCTGATCAATGGCCGAACCGGAGAAGTTCAGGGCCAGAGACCCTACAGTGGAATCAAAATCGCCCTGACCGTACTGGGAGTAGCCATTCTGGTCGCCGTGATCGTTCTGGTGGTTCAGTACTTCCAAGGTCAGGCCTGAGAAATGCCCGCGAACAAATGGGATAATTTCCTATATTTGTGAACTGAATATACCGTTATTTTGTATGAACAGTTCACGCATCGCAAAGAACAACGTCATTCTATCCATCTTTCAGGATACAAAGACCGTATACAGACTGAGAGACATTGCCCTTTTGGTTGGAGTACATGATTTCGTGTCACTCAACAAAAAAATGAACTATTATGTCCGGACCGGAAAGCTGTTGAATCCAAGAATGGGTATTTACGCAAAAGCCAACTACAACCCTGAAGAATTGGCTTGTCTCCTGTATACACCTTCCTATATATCGCTGGAATATGTGCTCCAAAAGGCAGGAGTCGTATTTCAGTATGATTCGCGTATTACCACCATAAGCTATTTGAGTCGCCAAATTGAAGTGGATGATATGACAATCATATACCGCAAATTAAAAGGCGAGATCATTGCCAACATGAAGGGTATTTCGAGGCAATCCAACCAGGTAAACATCGCCACAACCGAAAGGGCTTTTCTGGATCTGCTGTATCTGAATAAGAACTACCATTTTGACAACCTGCATCCGTTGAATCAGAAAAACACATTTGACCTCCTTCCTGTTTACAGGTCAAACGCTTTGACTGACAGAGTAAAGAAACTCTTTCAAGATGATTGATGTAAACAAACACAAATTTCTCCTGCTTCAAATCCTGAAGGATATCTATTCTGATATTGAATTGTCAAGTTTTTTGGGATTCAAAGGGGGCACCGCATTGATGTTCTTTTATGACCTGCCAAGATTTTCTGTCGATTTGGATTTCAATCTATTGGACAAAGAACAGGAAGATCTGGTCTACACAAAAACCAGGAACATTTTGTTGAAATACGGAAACATCCATGATGAAGCGAAAAAATATCATGGTCCCCTGATTGTGCTGAACTACGGGCATGGAGAACGAAATCTTAAAGTTGAGATCTCGACCCGGACGTTTGAAAATCGCTATGAGATCAAAAACCTATTGGGAATCAGTGTGAAAGTCATGGTACAGGAAGACCTGTTTGCCCACAAACTCTGTGCTTTACTGGATCGGAACAATGTGACGAACAGAGATATTTTTGATTGCTGGTTCTTTATGGAGAAGCGGACGCCAATCAATAAAAACATTGTTGAATCCCGAATGAAAATGCCTTTGGCAGTTTATCTTCAGCATTGCATCGACCTTCTGGAATCCATGAGTGATAAAGGATTCTTGCAGGGCCTGGGAGAATTGATGGAAGACAGCCTGAAAAAATTCGTGCAAAAAGAAATGAGAAGCGAAACCCTTGGCTTGCTGAAGTTCTATAAGGAATTCCCGATATTGTAATCCTTATTTTTGGCCTACTGATTCACTGCCCTTTTCACCAGCAACCACAGGTCGTTCAGCCTGGGCTTCTTTCTCTCTCCTGTCAGCATTCGAATTCGCAACCATGATCATGGAAACACAAGGAACAAACACACCTGTATAAACCTAGATTTTTATAGGTTTTTATGGGTACAAGCATAATTATTTGCATTTTTTACTTATTTTTATGCTCATAGGCAATGCATTGTGATATACAGGGCAACATACATCAGACAATTAGAAGAGTTGATTGATAAGCCATTGGTGAAAATCCTAACTGGAATTCGCCGCAGTGGTAAGTCTTCCGTATTGTTGTTGTTGAAGGATGTACTTGCGGAGAAGCAAATATCTGAAGATCAGATTGTGCATATAAACTTCGAAAGCTTTGCTCATTCCGACCTTTTGTCTGCAAAAGCGCTCTATGAATTCATTTCCTTGAAAGCAGGAAACGAAAAAAAGCTTTACTTGCTTTTTGATGAAATCCAGGAAGTGGATCAGTGGGAGAAAGCCATCAATTCCATATCGGTCGATTTCGACACGGATATCTACCTGACAGGCTCAAATTCTCAAATGCTGTCCTCGGAATTAGCCACATTTCTCACAGGCAGGTACATAGAAATTCCGGTTTACACTCTTTCTTTTTCGGAGTACTTACAGTTTCGATCCTTCTACCTTCCAGATAAACAACAATCAGTAAAAGAATCCTTTTCCTCCTATCTGCGTTTGGGTGGATTTCCAATTATTCATACAGCAGGATACAGTGATGATACAGCTCATAAGGTCGTATATGATATTTATTCTTCTGTCATATTGCGGGATACGGTACAACGCCATAAGATTCGGGACATCGAACTCCTGGAGAGAATTATCAGATTTGTATTCAATAATATCGGGAACAGTTTCTCTGGGAAGCATGTTGCTGACCATTTCAAAAGTCAGCAGCGCAAACTGGATATCAATACCGTTTATAATTATCTGCACGCCCTGGAAAGTGCGTTTATCGTGTATCGAACACCCCGTTATGATATGAAAGGGAAAGAGTTACTGAAAACGCAGGAGAAGTATTTCCTCAGTGATGTCGGTCTGTTATATGCAACGCAAGGCTATGCTGATTCCCTGATTTCCGGGATTTTAGAAAACATTGTCTTTCTGGAGCTAAAAAGGAGAGGATATAAGGTTTATGTGGGGAAACATGGAAAAATGGAGATTGATTTTATCGCCGAGAAACCTGGAGACAAAGTCTATGTTCAAGTAGCATACAAGCTGAACAGTGAAAATACTGTCGATCGCGAATTTTCATCCCTTCTAACCGTTAAAGACCAATATCCCAAATACGTGGTGACCATGGACGATTTTTGGAAGGAAAACAAGGAGGGGGTCAGACATGTATACATTTCTGATTTTTTGCTCGCTCCATCGTTCTGATAACATAGGAATTAGCACTTCAGGTGTATCACCAGCGAAAGGCGCAGATCAGCGCTTCGTTTTGCTGATTCTGCATTCGTTTCGAAAATCTCGGATAATGTAAACGACATTCAACATTTACAGCGATGTATGTGTCTTAATGCTTTTGACCTGTTTTACCATTTTACTGAACTGCTTCGCATATTTCCTCTCAGCGCTGTTGTTCTTTTCCTTTTTTCGCCGGCCTAAAAAGGCAAGCTCCTTTTTCAGGTGCAGATAACTGTCATAGCGCTCAGGGCTTATGGTTCCTTTTTCCAGTTCCTCTTGAACGGCACAGCCTGGTTCGCCTTCATGTTTGCAATCGCGGTATTTGCAGTGTTGGGCAACCTCTGCGATCTCAGGGAAAGTTTCATCAAGGTCTTCCTCTTCCGCCCATGCCTGAACTTCCCGTAAACCAGGGGAATCAATGATATAACCTCCGCTTTCCATTTCAAACATGCACGATGCAGAGGTTGTGTGCCGCCCTCTTTGTCCCTTCAACCTAATTCCATTGGTATTCTGGACTCCCCATCTTCAACAAGGCATTGGTAAGCGTTGATTTTCCCACACCTGACGGCCCAATAAAAACGCCAACTTTCCCCTTTGTCAAATAGCTTTCAAGACTGGCAATGCCGGTCCCATCTTTGCACTGCTTACCAGGATATCAACCCCGGGGGCAATCGTTTCAGCCTGGTACCTGACATACTCCGCCTCACCATTCAGGTCCGCTTTGTTTAAGACGACCAAAGGAGTGGCACCGCTGTTCCAGGCAACGGTGATCAGTCTTTCCAACAATCGGTTCGGAGTAATTCCGACCTCCGTCCAGACCCAAAACAAGGACGACATAATCGATATTGGCGGCCAATACCTGCTCTTCCGTTGCATTGCCGGCTGACTTTCTGCTGATCTGGGTCCTTCTTTCAAGTACCCTTTCAATCCAGAGTAAGCCCCTTGTCTTCCATAATTTCTACCAGTCGCCTACACAGGGAAATTCGCTTTTGCTTTGCACCCTGTAAAAATACCTGCCCAACAAACAGGCATTCCTGATCCCCGTTTCGGTTTGCACTTTGTATGTGTCGTAGGGCTTTTCAACCACTCGTCCCGTTTTCTATCCTTCGTACACATCTTCTCCTCCTTTCTCCATGCTCAATTTGTGCAAAGTCGAGATCATGGTTTTCGATGGAAATGGAACAGAGACAGCAACGGTTCCGCTGCCATGGTTAGCAGGAGAAGCTCATTGTCGTCGGCAGCGATCCGGTTCAACCGGATGGCATTGCATTTCGCACATCGATGAATGATCGACCATTCACCATTCTGCTGTACGTATATGCTGATCGGTTTCATGATTCCCCGGCAACTTGCTCTTCGGTCGCCAGGGGTGATATCCACATGCATACTGCACAAGCAGTGTGGACAGTGGTTGCGCTGTTTTCCTCCATATTCCACGGGAGGAACGGCTTTCCCGCAGGAGGCACAGAGAAATGACTCCATCGGGTTCTCGTGTATTATTCTCGTACGTGACATTGATTTTGCGTGAAGTACAATTGCTGACATCAATCAGCAATTCACCAACATAAATACTTGGGATACTTACTTCGATGTAGCTCCGACAAGAATTTGCCTGAGTACGAATGGGACAATCAACGTCAAGGAAGACATTGATTGTTTACTTCACACGCTCCGAAAGGATAGAAATCATCAAAAGATTTTGGTGGCGCAAACATACGCCTTTTCATGGTATTTCGCAACCAGGCAAGCTCCCATCAAACTTTCAATACGCTGCCCTCAAACGTGCCCCAAAGAAAAAACCACCTGCAAGAACTCTTGAAAGTGGTTGATTCGTTGCGTGGGCCCAGCAGGGCTTGAACCTGCGACTCCCTGATTATGAGTCAGGTGCTCTGACCAGCTGAGCTATGGGCCCTGAAAAAGAAAATCCGGTCGTGATGCATCCGGATGACGGATTGCAATATTACGCAATTTCTGAAGATCTGGCAATCAGGGTCCAAACAAAGCCCGGATTCCCTCTTCGGAGGCTTCGCACACCCCCCGTTCGGTGATCAGGCCGGTGACCAGGCGGGCGGGGGTGACATCGAAGCCCGGGTTGCGCACCGGGGAGGTTTTCGGGAGCACCCGCAGGCTGCCGGGCAGGCGGGTTTCCTCGTTCCATCCCTCCATGTGGGTGACTTCCATCGAACCGCGGTCCTCGATTTCCGTGGCAAAGCCGTCCTCCATGCGAAAATCGATGGTGGAGGATGGCAGGGCCGCATAGAAGGGGATGCCGTTGTCCCTGGCGGCCAGAGCCTTGAGGTAGGTGCCGATCTTGTTGACCACGTCACCCCGCCGCGAGCAGCGGTCGCTGCCAACGATCACCAGGTCCACCTCCCCGTGCTGCATGAGGTGACCGCCCGCGTTGTCGGTGATCACCGTGTGGGGTACGCCGTGCTGACCCAGTTCATAGGCCGTGAGCCGGGCGCCCTGGTTGCGGGGCCGGGTTTCGTCGACCCACACGTGGACCTTGATGCCCCGGTCGTGGGCCAGGTAGACGGGGGCGGTGGCCGTGCCGTAATCCACACAGGCCAGCCAGCCGGCGTTGCAATGGGTGAGGATGTTCACAGTCCCGTGCTTCTTTTCCTGGATGGCCCGGATCAGGGCCAGTCCATGCTCCCCGATGCGGCGGCAGGCATCCACCTCTGCTTCGGTGAAGATGGCCGCCAGGTGAAAGAGGTCGTGGACGGCCCGCTCCCGGGAAGCGGCGCAGGACACCACCCCCTGCATGCGGTCCACCGCATAGGCCAGGTTGACGGCGGTGGGCCGGGCCGATTTCAGGTCGGCGGCCGCCTCCTCCAGCTCCCCGCACCAGCTTTCCTCCCGGGCGTGGACCGCCGCCAGGTACATGCCCCAGGCCGCGGTGACCCCGATCAGGGGAGCCCCCGCACCACCATGTCGGCGATGGCCGCCCGGGCATCCTGCCAGCGGTGCAGTTTCATCACCTCAAAGGAAAAAGGAAGGATGCGCTGGTCGATGACTTCCACATGGCGGCCGTCATCGCCGGGCCAGATGCTCCGGTAGGACGTGGATCCGATGCGCATGAACGAGGTTTTCTTTTATCTTTGACTGCTACGAAGATACGAAGCAAAGCAACGCAAAGCCAATCTTTCATGACACCTTCCTCCATCAAGAACCTGCTCTTCGACCTGGGCGGGGTGATCCTCGACATCGACCTCCAGGCCACCAAAAAACGGCTCTACGATCTGGGATTGCCGGCCATCTTCATGCAATATCCCGAGAACATGCAAACCGATCTCTTCTTCAAGTACGAGACCGGAAAAATCAACACGGGCCAGTTCATGGACGAGCTGCGACGCCTGAGCGGTCTGGAACTGGAAAACAAGGTGATCGCGGAAGCCTGGATCGCCATGCTGGGCGGGGTTCCCAAAGCCCGCACCGACAAGCTGGCCCGACTGAAGGAACGCTACCGGCTCTTCCTTCTGTCCAACACCTGCGAGCTCCATGTCCCGGTCTTCGAGATGCGCTACCTGGAGACGGCGGGACGCTCCATGCACGAGGATTTCGAAAAGGTGTACTACAGTTCCCGCATCGGGGCACACAAACCCAACAAGGAAGCCTGGGAATACGTCCTGAAGGATGCCGGCATCAAGGCCAGGGAAACCCTCTTCCTCGACGACAACATCCACAACATCAAGGCGGCCCAGGCACTGGGCTTCCAGGCGATCCACATTCACGAGCGGACCCAGCTCACGGATCTGGGATTCGATCTATAGGTCGGCCGTCACCACGCCTCCCGCCTTCAGCGGCTTGCGGATGCCTCCCAGGAAGATCTCCAGGGCTTCTCCGGACACCAGCTCGATGTCGGTTCGTTTCGAGGAAATCCGCACCTCCAGCACCCGTCGCCGGTACAGCACCTTGAAGGACAAACCGTTCCATTGCCGGGGCAAGTGGGGATCGAAGCTCAGCAGTCCCTCCCGGATCCGCAATCCCCCGAAACCGATGACCACCGACATCCAGGTCCCGCCCATGGAGGTGATGTGCAGTCCCTCGGCCACCTCTTGGTTGTAATCGTCCAGGTCGAGCCGGGACGTCCGAAGATACATTTCATAGGCCTTGTCGGCCCGGCCGATCCGGGAGGCCAGGATGGAATGGACGCAGGGCGAGAGCGAAGACTCGTGGACCGTCCGGGGTTCGTAAAAGTCGAAGTTCCGCCGGATGGTCTCCGTGTCGTATTCGTCCTCGAACACGAACAGCCCCTGGAGCACGTCGGCCTGCTTGATGAAGCAGGAGCGCAGGATGCGGTCCCAGGACCAGTGCTGGTTGATGGGGCGTTCAGCGGGATCCAGGTCGGCCGCCATCTTCTGCTCCTTGTCCATGTACCCGTCCTGCTGCATGAACACCCCCTTGTTCTCGTTGTAGGGGAAATACAGGTTTTCGATCACATCGCGCCATGCGGCGGTTTCCTCCTTGAAATCGAGTCGCGTGCGGGAACGGATCCCGTCATAGGCCCCGGGGTCGGTCTCCATCACATGGTCCAGCGCCTCCAGGGTGTAGCGAAGGGTCCACTGGGCCATCCGGCTGGTGTACCAGTTGTTGTTCACGTTGTTTTCGTACTCGTTCGGACCCGTCACGCCGAGCATGACGTACTTGCCGCGGACATCCGACCAGTTCACCCGTTGCCGCCAGAAACGGGAAATCCCGATGAGCACCTCCAGCCCGTATTGCGCCAGGTAGCCCTTGTCGCCCGTGTAGCGGATGTAATTGTAGATAGCAAACGAAATGGCCCCGTTGCGGTGGATCTCCTCGAAGGTGATCTCCCACTCGTTGTGGCACTCCTCCCCGTTCATGGTCACCATGGGGTAGAGGGCGGCCCCGTCCCGGAAACCCAGCTTGGCGGCGTTCTCAATGGCCCGGTCGAGGTGCTTGTAGCGGTACACGAGCAGATTGCGCGACACCGGCTCCGGAGCGGTGCTCAGGTAGAAGGGAAGCATGTAGGCCTCGGTGTCCCAATAGGTGCTCCCGCCGTACTTCTCCCCGGTGAATCCCTTCGGACCGATGTTCAGGCGCTCGTCGGTGCCCGTGTAGGTCTGGTTCAACTGGAAGATGTTGAAGCGGATGGCCTGCTGGGCGGCCGTGTCCCCTTCGATGAAGATGTCCGAATGGCCCCATTTCTCCGCCCAGATCTCCCTGTGCTCGGAAAGCAACGTGTCGAACCCGGCCTTCATGGCATCCCCCAGGATGCGGGCGCCGGTCCGGTCCATTTCCTCCGGTTTGCAAATCAGGGAGCTCAGCACCGAGGCGTACTTGGTGAAGACCACCTCCTGTCCCGGGGCCAGATCCACCGAAATCCGGTTGGCCACGAAGTCCTTTTTCTCGACGACTTCCACGGGCGGACCCAGGATTTTGCCGTCGAGCGCCATTCCGTAGCCGAAGCGCATCCCGGTGACGAACCCGCTCTTCTTTGTTTTGGCCTGGAGCCAGCCCCAGCCATCGCCGGCCCCGGTGGCCATCAGGTCCCAGAACTTCTCATCGTAGTTGGAATCCCGGTTCTCCACGTCCCCGTCGATGAACGGAGTGAAACGAACGGGACCCCGGAAGTCCACCGAACGGATGGCGTAGCGGATGGCCCCCACCTCGTCCCGTTTCATGCTCAGGAAGCGCAGCACGGCCACTTCCACGGTACCGCCGCCCAGGGTTGCACGGAAGCTCCGCTCCAGGGTGCCTTCCTTCATGTTCAGCACCCGGCGGAAATTCTCCGGGTTGACGCGGTGCAGGTCCAGCTCCTCGCCGCCAAGCTCCACGCCGATGCCCACCCAGTTGGGAGCGTTCAGGACCTTGGCGAAGTACTCGGGGTAGCCGTTTTTCCACCAGCCCACCCGGGTCTTGTCGGGATAATACACCCCGGCCAGGTAGTTCCCCTGCAGGCTCTCCCCGCTGTATCTTTCCTCAAAATTGGCCCTCTGCCCCATCCGCCCGTTGCCCAGGCTGAAGATGCTCTCCGATGCTTCCTGCATGCTGGGCTCAAAGCCCTCCTCCACAATGCACCAGGGATCCAATCGATAATACCCCTTCATTTTCTTCTATTTTTTTGCTTCTACGTCATTCACAAACATCACCAGCACCGCCGCCACCAGCAGGGCAATGCCTCCGGTGAGCAGGGCAAAGATGCTGTCTCCGCCAAACAGGTGGCGCACCATGAAGCCCAGGATGGTGGCAGCCAGAATCTGGGGAATCACGATGAAAAAGTTGAAAATCCCCATGTACACCCCCATCTTCCGGGCGGGAATGGACCCCGTGAGAATGGCATAGGGCATGGCCAGGATGCTGGCCCAGGCCAGGCCGACGCCCACCATGGAAAGGATCATGAACCTGGGTTCGTTCAGGAACAGGATGGAGGCCAGACCCAGGCCGCCCACCACCAGCGAAATGGCATGGGTCATCTTCCGGCTGGTCCACCTCGAGATCAGGGGAAGGAGCGCCAGACCAAAGATGGCTGCAAACAGGTTGTACCATCCAAACATCCCGCTCACAAAGTTGGCCCCGTCGTTGTAAGCCACCGTGGTGGTGTCGGTGGTGCCGTAGAGGTGCTGGGTCACGGCGGGGGTCGTGTAAATCCACATGCTGAACAGGGCGAACCAGGAAAAGAACTGCACGATGGCCAGCTGCTTCATGGTCTGGGGCATGCGGTAGAGGTCGGTGATGATGTGCACCAGGCCGTTTTTGTCTTTTTTGGCACCCACGAGCACGCCGCTCAGCAGCTGCAGGAGGCCGAACACGGCCAGACCCCCCGACAGGATGTAGAGTTCCTTTTCCAGCTTCCAGTGGTACACCGGCCAGGCCAGCAGAAGACCGGCCAGGGTCCAGATGATTCCACGGCGGTGGTACTTCCCGGTGGCCTCCGGGGCTTCCGTCTCCTCGCTCCCGGCCTCTTCCTGCTCTTCCGCGTACCTGGCCAATTCCTCGGGCGGATACTCCTTGGTCCGCAATACCGTCCAGAGCACGGCCAGGAAAAACACCACCCCGCCCAGGTAAAAGGACAGACGGACGGTCTGGGGGATTTCCCCTTCCGGGGCCGTGTTGGCCACGCCGAACCACTCGCTCAGGATGTACGGCAGGTAGGAAGCCACGAAGGCTCCGGCCCCAATGAAAAAACTCTGCATGGTGAAGCCCTGGGTCCGTTGTTCGTTGGGCAGCATGTCCCCCACAAAGGCCCGGAAGGGTTCCATGGACACATTGATCGAGGCATCCATGATCCACAGGGTGCCCACGGCGATCCACAATCCCGGGGAATTCGGCATGAAGATCAGAGCGATGGACGCCAGGATGGCCCCCACCAGGAAGTAGGGCCGGCGCCGGCCCAGTCGGGTCCAGGTGCGGTCGCTCATGTAACCGATGATGGGCTGGATGATCAGCCCGGTCACCGGAGCGGCGATCCACAGAATGGGGATTTGGTCGATGTCCGCACCCAGGGTTTGGAAAATGCGGCTCACGTTGCCGTTCTGCAGGGCGAAGCCGAACTGGATTCCGAGAAAGCCGAAGCTCATGTTCCAGATCTGCCAGAAACTCAATCTTGGTTTTTTCATGGTGTGTGGTTTGCTTGGTTTGGGGAACGAGGACGGCGGGACATAAAAAAATCCCTGGCCATGCCTCCGGCATGCGTTCAGAGATCCTGTGGTACGTGGCGTTTTATCAGATGCGGAACCAATTCCTTGCGAACAAATGTATAAATTCTATGCAAACGAAGGGCTGTTTCGGAAAGAAAAAAACACATTCAAGCACTTGCGGATCAGCGACTCCCCTCCGCAAACGGTTGCGGAAGACCTCCGGATCCGGACCTTCGCCTATCCGGACGGCAGGGAACGGGTCGAACCCCGCAAAATGAGCTGCGTGGGCACCACCTCGGTGCGGGCCGGGCTGTCCTCCTCCAGGGCATCGATGCGCTTGAGGAGCATCTCCATGGCCCTTGCCCCCATGTCCCGTCCGGGCTGATTCACGCTGGACAGGGGCGGGTCGCTGATGGTGGCCATCAGGCTGTCGGTGAACCCCACCACGGAAACATCCTCCGGGATCCGGAACCGCATTTGCTTCAGGGTTCGCATGACCCCGATGGCCGTCATGTCGTTCACAGTGAAAAAGGCGTCCGGGGGCCTTTCCGACCGCATGAGCCGGGGGGTGAGCTCCAGGGCATCTTCCAGGGTGTCGCAGCGGACCATGAGCTCCTCCTCGGGTTCGATCCCGTGCTTCTCCAGGGCCGAGATGTAGCCCCGCTTCCGCTGGTAGCCGATCTGCACCTTCTGGCTCATCCCGAAATGGGCGATTCGTTTGCACCCGGTCCGGATCAGGTGTTCCACCGCCCGGAAGGCCCCGTCGAAATCGTCCACCACCACCTTGTCGGCTTCGATCTCCTCACAGGCCCGGTCGAAAAACACCAGGGGCAGGCCCTCGTTCATCACCTCCTTCAGGTGGGTGAATTTGGGCGAGGTCTTGGCCAGGGACACGAGCAGTCCGTCGGCCTGCACCGAAGCCAGGGAGCGGATGATGTCCACCTCCCGCTCGTAGGATTCATTGGATTGGAAAAGCATCACGTTGTAGCCGTTGGCCAGAGCCACGTCTTCGATGCCGGAGATGACCGAGGAAAAGAAATAATGGACGATCTCGGGCACCACCACGGCAATGGTGTGGCTCTTTTTGGACCTCAGGCTCAGGGCCACGGCGTTGGGCTTGTACTTGAGCCGTTCCACCAGATCGCGCACCTGGGCCTTGGTGTCCGGGGAAATGTCGGGATGATCCTTCAGGGCACGGGACACCGTGGAGGGAGAAACGCCCAGTTCCCGGGCGATGTCTTTGATGGTGACCTGGCTGCCTTTCATGGTGGTTTCAGGTGGGGCAGGAATTCAAACCCGGCGGGTTTCCTGGCTGCCGCAAAAACAAAGATAGAGAAAAAAAGACCTAATTTTGGAAGGTACCGCAGGACTCCATGAATCGTTGTACAACATATGGATTTGGTTTGCTGGCCTTTGTCACGGCCCTGTCGGCCTGCACCAAACCGCCCGGGGGAGAAACCGACCTGAAGGACGGGGTCTACCTGGTGGGAGAGGGATCCGTGCTGACCCAGGCGGAGGAGCGGGGTCTTTTTAGCGCGGCTGTCAATGCCACCACCGGTGAGGAAGAAAGCGGCCTTCTGGAATTTTTCGTGCCTCTTTCCTCGGAAACAACCGGCTTTCAGCTGGTGGACGTGGACCGGAACAAGGCCGTGTGGCTGGGTCCCGGAGCGGATTTCGGAGAGGTGCTCCCGGCGGGTCGGCGCGACGATGCCCCGAAGGATGTGCTGATGCGGGGAAGTGCGGAGGAAAACGGGCTGCCCTTTTCCGTTCCCTCGAGCGGACTCTACCACGTGGTGTTTGACCGGTCGGCTCGTCAGGTGGCCCTTGCCCGGGTCCTGTGGGGATTGAGCGGGGAAGCCACCCCCGGAGGAAGCTACGGCGACACCCCCCTGCCCCTCATCGAACCTGCCGACGCCGCCGGCAGGTCGGCGGCCTGGCGCTGCGATTCCCTCCGCTGGCAGGCCGACAGTGTGCTGCTGACTCCGGATCGCTGGGGGTTCCGCTATTCGGAAGGCGACCGGCTCTTTCTCCGGGAACCGGAGGAGGATGGGGACGAAGGAAGGTCCGTGTGGTGCACCCTGGGGGGAAACCTGGCGGCTCCCGTCCGGGGAGGCAGCGGGTTCATCAACCCCAGCGAGGGATACCGGCGGATCGTTCTCGAGTGGACCCTGGAAGGGGGGTTTTGGGCCGATACCGCCTTCCTCAGTGGGGAATCCGTAGCCGGCTATCCGGACGAACTCTATGTGTATGGGGGGAGCCTGGACGCCTGGCACGAGG
This sequence comes from Bacteroidales bacterium, assembly GCA_041393235.1. Classification (GTDB taxonomy): domain Bacteria; phylum Bacteroidota; class Bacteroidia; order Bacteroidales. The sequence goes on along the minus strand of JAWKKO010000003.1, from coordinate 232,087 downwards.
ACGGAAAGGCGACGCCCCTGATCCCGGTCCACAGCCGGCCCGGGGCGTTCTGGGGCATCTGCTGGCTCGATCCGTCCCGGCCCGATCCGGACCTGCGCTTCAGCCCGGTGGAGGAGGACGGGGACGGATTTGCGGAACGGAGTTTCGGAGTGGATCCGGCCACCGGGATCACATCGGGCACTCCCACCACCGCGGCCACCCAGTATGCGGTCGGCTCGTCCTCACTTCCTGCCCCGGCCGAGGCGGGCTACCGGATGGTGTGGGTCGATCTGCAACGCGATTCGGTGTCCCTGGCCGTCCCCCGGATCTACCTCATCGGCGCCACCCTGGGCAACGACTGGCAGGCCCCCATTGAAACGGCCCGCTTCGGGTACGACGGCGACTCGGAACGCTTTGTCCTGGTGCATCCCCTCGTTTCGGGGGAGCTGCGCATGCACGTCTGGCACCCCTGGCACGGGTACTGGTGGCAGCACGAATTCACCATCCGGTCGGGAAAGATCCTTTACCGGGGCGATGGCGATGCCCCCTCCGGGGAAAAAGTCTACACCCGCACCTGGCGCATCGAACTCGACTTCCGGGACGGTGTGGCGACACTCGCGGTGCAATAACACACCGCGGGCGTTCAAAACGAGGGAACCGCAAGGAAGGGTTCTTTCACGATCGGGCAAGCGATCAGACGAGATCGACGGACGGATCAGACGAGATCGACAGACGGATCAGGCGAGATCCGCCACCACCGCAAACTCCGGGGAATCCTCCTCATAGGGCGATCCCGCCACATCCGAAAACAGGTTTCGCACCCGGAATCCGGCCTCCGCAAACTCAGCCTCCAGAGACGACGGCGAGAAATGCTGCAGCCAGTTGAACACCTCCCGGGTCCGGCCGTCCTCCACCAGAGTGAACTTGTCGAGAGCGACCTTTTCCTTCGGATAGAGGAAGGTGTTGTAGAACCCGTAGTAGGGTCGGGCCGACCAGAATCCGTTGTGCAGGCCGAGTGCATAGCCTGTGCTTTCCTCCAATCCGGCAAAGCGGGACAGTGAATACACGTCCAGAAGCACGGATCCGTCCGGTGTGAGGATCCGGCGGAACCGGTCGAGCATCCCCCGGCGCTGCACCGGGGAGAGGGCACAGAAATCGCACATGATCATCATCACCAGATCGAAGCGATCGTCGCTCTCGAATTCCAGGTAATTCTGATGCACGTACCGGATCGTCAGTCCTTCCCGCTCCGCCACGCCCCGTGCATGTTCCAGCGAGCGGACCGAAAAATCGATGCCCGTCACCTCCGCTCCGGTCTGCGCGAGCGGGGTGGCATTGAGACCGGGGCCACAGCCAAAATCCGCGATCCGGCGTCCCGGACCGATCCCGAATTCGGAGGTGATCCAGGCCACCGACCGGGCAATGAAGGCGGCATTCCGGGACGATACATCGATGTCTCCGTTGAGGTGGTAGGCAAGCATCTGCGCCGAGGTGTGTTCATCGGTCCACAGGTCGCTTGCGGTATAGGCCGACCAGGGTTGGGGCCGGCGGTTGATTCGTTCCAGGGTTTCCAGCATGGGTGTTGGGGTTGGGCGTTGGCCTGACAAAAGTAGGGACAATTCCCCGGAAACCAACTCCGCAAACGATTGCGGCGATTTCCGGACTTTTGCGGTCGATCCGACTTGACCCGCCCCCCGGCCTTCACTTATCTTGCAGTTCCGAAACCAACCAAACGACAAAACAATCCACACGCGTTTTATCAGCCATTTCAGAGATCCCATTGCAACCAAGAAACAACCTGCCAATGAATCCATCCGAAACGGAAAGAATTTGAGGGTCGGAGGGTCCCGTCCATTCAAACGCTGCCTGGTCCATGCTCATGGACAGCCGGACGGGACCTTCCTCCTTGATCCGAATGTTTAAAAACAGAAGGCCTTGCTGTACAGGAAGTTTCCCTTAACTTATCCACTCTCACAAGCCACCGACCGGATTTCAATGAAAAGATACTGTTCTGGCACTTCTGCCTGGTTCCGGCGCTTGCGCTGGGCCTGGCAGCAAGTGCTTTTTCCCAGTCGGGCGTCGATGCCACCTCGGGCGCCACCGTGTACGATTCTCCCCACCTGGGGCAGGTCACCGGACCCATCGACCGGGCCGAGCCCCTGTTCTGGTGGACCGGCATGGCCGATCCCCGGCTTCAGCTGATGCTCCACGGGGACAACCTGGCCGCCTCGTCGGTGGAAATCGATCACGAGGGCGTCCACGTGAAAGCGGTCACTTCCCTGGGCAATCCCAATTACCTCTTCGTGGACCTGCACATCGACCCGGAAACCCATCCGGGCACCTTCCCCGTCCGCCTGGTGAAGGACGGACAGGTGCTGGCTTCCTTCGACTACACCCTGATGGAACGGGACGACGGCTCGGCCCAACGCATCGGTTTCAATTCCAGCGATGTGATGTACCTGCTCATGCCCGACCGCTTCGCCAACGGCAACCCGGACAACGATGTGATCCGGGGATGCGGGAGGACCACACCGACCGGACCGACATCACCGGACGGCACGGGGGCGACCTGGCGGGCATTGCCCAACATCTCGACTACATCGGCGACATGGGGTTCACGGCCATCTGGCTGAATCCCTTCCTGGAAAACGACATGGACCGCACTTCCTACCACGGGTACGCCACCACCGACTTCTCCATGCCGATCCCCGCTACGGGACCAACGAAGAATTCGGCCCTGGTGGACCAGGCCCACAGCCAGGGGATGAAGGTGATCATGGACATGATCTTCAACCACATCGGCCGGCTTCACTGGTGGATGGACGATCTCCCTTCGGCCGACTGGATCAACCCGGAGGCGATGACCAGCCACCGGCGCACGGTGAACCAGGATCCCCACGCGGTGGAATCGGACCGGACCCGTTTTGCCGACGGGTGGTTCGTGCCCTCCATGCCCGACCTCAACCAGCGCAACCCCTTCCTGGCCACCTACCTGATTCAGAACAGCCTCTGGTGGGTGGAGTACGCCGGTTTGGACGGCATCCGCATGGACACCTATCCCTACCCCGACAAGGACATGATGGCCCGGTGGAACCGGCGCATGGAGCAGGAATATCCCTGGTTCAACATCGTGGGCGAGGAATGGAGCCTGGAACCTGCCCTGGTCGCCTACTGGCAGCGGGGCCAGTGGAACCTGGACGGCTACGACGGTGGCCTGCCCTCCCTGATGGATTTCCCCCTGCAATCGGCCCTCACCCGGAGCCTTCTGGCCGAGGACGGCTGGGATTCGGGCTGGCTGGGATTGTATGAAACCCTGGCCGCCGACTACCTCTACCCCGATCCCGGCAACCTGGTGGTGTTTCCGGACAACCACGACATGCCCCGCTTTTTCATGCAGGTGGGCATGGATCCGGCCCTGTACCGCCTGGGCATCGCCTTCATCCTCACCACCCGGGGCATCCCCCAGATCTTCTATGGTTCGGAGATCGGGATGACCCACCCCGAGGGCGACGACCACGGTTTCATCCGCAAGGATTTTCCCGGTGGATGGGCGGGGGACCCGGTCAACGGATTCACCGGGGCGGGACTGACCCCGGAACAGAACGAATTGCAAGCCTTCTTCCGAACCCTGCTCACCTGGAGGAAAAGCTCGGAGGCGGTGCACTGGGGCCGGCTCCTTCACTACGCCCCCGACAAGGGCAGCTATGTGTATGGGCGCATCCTGGACGACGAGCGGGTGATGGTGGTGCTGAACAAGGGTCGGACCGACCTCGACCTGGACTGCGGGCGGTTTGAGGAATTGCTGGACGGACGCACCCGGGGACGGGATGTGATTTCGGGAAAGGAATACGGGTTGAGCGCCACCCTGCGGGTCCCCGCACGAACGGCGCTGGTGCTGGAATTGGAATAGCGGTGCCTGGATAAACCAGAAAGAAAGAAGAGAAAGAAGCTGAAAAACGGAACATGATGATGAACCGAAGATATCCTATGATCCTGGTCCTGGGATGGCTCCTGGCCCTGGCCGGAACCTTCCTGCAGGCCCAGGTGGTGACGACAGACCCGGCCCTTCCCCGGCCGGCCGATGCGGTGGTCCTCACCTTCGATGCCACCGAAGGGAACCAGGGACTTCTGAATTACACGGGCGATGTCTATGCCCACACCGGGGTCCTCACGAACCAGAGCACCAGCGGTAGCGACTGGCGCTACGTGATCGCCGACTGGAACACCAACGTTCCCGAGGCCAAAATGACCCGGGTGGCCACCAACACCTACACCCTGGACATCGGTCCGGACATCCGCTCCTTTTACGGGGTGCCTGCCGGGGAGGAAATCACCCACCTGGCCTTTGTGTTCCGGAGCGCCGACCGCACCCGGGAAGGAAAGGACGCCGGGAACGCGGACATCTTCGTGGAGGTGTTTCCGGACGGACTCAGCATCCACCTGAGTCAGCCCGGACGCTATGAGATCCTGTCCCCGGGTGCCTCGGTGTCGGTGCAGGGGGATGTGTCCGAGGCGGCTTCGTTGCGACTGACGCTCGACGGGACCGAAGTGGCCGCAGCCACCGGGACCAGCCTGAGCCACGACCTGGAATTTGCTTCGCCGGGCGACCACTGGATCAAACTCACCGCGACGGCCGGAGAGGAAACCGTGTCCGACTCCTCCTTCATCCACGTGCTGGACGCAGAATCCACGGCGGCCCTCCCTGCCGGTGCGGAGGACGGGATCAACTACCCGGCCACCGCCACCCAGGCCACCCTGGTGCTCTACGCCCCGGGCAAGGAGCATGCCTTTGTACTGGGCGACTTCAACGACTGGCTGCCCCTGTCCGCCGCGCGCATGCACCACGACGGGGACCGTTTCTGGATCACCCTGGACGGACTCCTCCCCGGGGAGGAGTATGCCTTCCAGTACCTGGTCGACGGCGACATCCAGGTGGCCGACCCCTACACCCGAAAGGTGCTGGATCCATGGAACGACCGCTTCATTCCCGAATCCACCTACCCGGATCTGAAGGCCTTTCCCACCGGCTTCGCCACCCGCCAGGTCTCCGTTCTGGAAACGGGGCAGGCGACCTACGAATGGCAGCACCCCGGGTTCACCGCGCCGCCTGCCGAAAACCTGGTGATCTATGAACTGCTGGTCCGGGATTTCGTCGCCGCCCACGACTACAAGACCCTCACCGACACCCTCGACTACCTCGGCCGCCTGGGGGTGAACGCCATCGAACTCATGCCGGTGAACGAATTCGAAGGGAACGAAAGCTGGGGTTACAACCCCGCCTTCTACTTCGCACCCGACAAATATTACGGTCGGGCCGACGACCTGAAAGCCTTTGTGGATTCCTGCCACGGACGGGGCATGGCGGTGATCGCCGACATGGTCCTCAACCACAGCTACGGCTCCTCCCCCCTGTTGCAGCTCTACTACGACGCTGCCAACGACCGGCCCGCCGCCGACAACCCCTGGTACAATGCCGTGTCGCCCAACCCGGTGTATTTCTGGGGCTACGATTTCAACCACGAGAGCGAGGACACCCGGACCTTCGTGGACCGGGTCAACCGCTACTGGATGGAAGAATTCCGGATGGACGGATTCCGCTTCGATTTCACGAAGGGATTCACAAACACGTACGGGGACGGGTGGGCGTATGATCCCTACCGCATCGCCATCCTCAAACGCATGGCCGATGCCATCTGGTCGGTGAACAGCGACGCCTACGTGATCCTCGAACACCTGTCCGAGAACACCGAGGAAACCGAGCTGGCCGCCCACGGCATGCTGCTCTGGGGGAACATGAATTACAATTACAACGAGGCCACCATGGGCTACACGGCCAACTCCGACCTCAGCCGGATCTCCTACCTGGAGCGCGGGTGGTCCGCCCCCCGCCTGGTGGGCTACATGGAAAGCCACGACGAAGAAAGGCTCATGTACAAGAACCTGGCCTACGGGAACTCGTCGGGCAGCTACGACATCACAAACGAATCCACGGCCCTGGCCCGGCTGGAACTGGCCGGCGCCTTCTTCTTTCCCGTCCCGGGTCCCAAGATGATCTGGCAGTTCGGCGAGGTGGGCTACGATTTCAGCATCAACTACGACTGCCGGGTCTGCAACAAGCCCATCCACTGGGATTACTACACGGAGGGACTGCGCAGGCGGGTGTACCAGGTGTGGTCGGCCCTGATCCGGCTGAAAACCTCGGAACCGGCCTTCTCCACCGGCGATTTCACCCTGGACGTGGACGGGGCGGCCAAGCGCATCGCACTCAACCACGCGGACATGGACGTGCGCATCGTGGGGAACTTCGATGTGGCGGCCCGGGACATCCGCCCCACCTTCTCCCGGTCCGGATGGTGGTACGATTTCTTCGGGGGCGACAGCCTGCATGTGACGGCCACCGACACCACCTTTTCCCTGGCAGCCGGGGAATACAAACTGTTCACAACCAAATTCCTGGGAGATGCCGGCGTCACCGCGTCGGTCCGGCCCCCGGGCACCACCCCCGGGCACAGCCTTCAGGTGTGGCCGAACCCCGCCCGGGATCACCTCTTTTTGGATCCCAGTCCCGAGGCCTCGGTCCTCCGGATCGTCACCCTGTCCGGCGTGGAAGTCCGTCGGATCGATCTGCCGGCGATGGCGGGACGAGCCGATTTGTCCGGGTTGTCGGGCGGACTCTATCTGTTGGAGCGAAGCCGGGAGGGTCGTGCCCCGGAACGCACCCGGATCCTGATCGAATAGAAGAATGCAAGTAGAGGGGGAATAGTGGAAGCGTTACGCTTCAAGTTGAGGGTTACCGTGCCGGTCGCATGCCGGCACGGTTTTTTTTCATTTCACTCCAAAGATCCCGGAAACCGTCAATCCACAAAGGTCTCCTTCAGAACCGATTTCACCTTCCTGATCTCGGTTGCGTTCAGGTTTCCGAGGGAGGCGAGGATGCGCTGCTTGTCTATGGTCCGGATCTGATCCAGAACCACCCACCCGGCCTTGCCTTCCAGACGGACCCGGACCCGGGTTGGGTAATTCCTGGGACGGGTGGTCATGGGGGCGATGACCACCGTTTGCAGGGGCCGGTTCATCTCGTCCGGAGAAAGGACCACACAGGGCCGGGTCTTCCGGATCTCACTTCCCCGGGTGGGATCCAGGTTCACGAGAACGATTTCGTACTGCCTTACATCCATTCGTCCAGGGTTTCATCCTCGAACACATCATCCATCAGGAGCTGGTCATCGGACCGTTCATGCATTTTTTCAAACGCGCTTTCCCAGCCTTTCCGGGGAACCTCCACCGCCTCGAGGAGGATGTGATCCTTTTTCAAAATCAGTTTCACTTTGTCATTGATTCCGTAAGAGTCCAGCAGGGCTTTCGGCAGACGCAAACCCTTTGAGTTTCCAATTTTCACAATGGGGAGTTCCATGGGTTCCGGGAAATGATGTGCATACAAAGTAAGCACATTTGACCCAAATTGTCAAACCGGACCTTCCTGCCACCCATCCTGCCAAACATCCTGCCTCCCTGCCATCTCTTCCCTGCCATCTCCTCCCTGCGATTTTCCAGGGATTGATGTACTCACTGTGTTTTTATCGATCCCGGAAGCCCACATTCTGGAAAAACCCGTATTTTCATTTGCACAATCAAGACAAACCGAAACCACCCTCCCATGAAAGCACTTCGCAACTTACTGCTCGCCGGCCTGATCCTGTCCGGCACCAACCTCCTGCACGCCGCCACCGTCGACAGCCTTGAGGTGGCCAGCAAGGCCATGAACCGCACCTACAAAGCGGCCGTGGTGCTGCCCGACGCCTACGCACAAAACAAAGCGTTCTACCCGGTACTCTATCTGCTTCACGGAGGCAGCGGACACTTCAGCGACTGGCTCTCCCTGCCTCCCAACAAGAACGTGGTGAAGGAACTGGCCGATCGGTACAAGCTCATCGTGGTCATGCCCGAGGGGGAAGAATTCGGCTGGTACATGGACAGTCCCACGGACCCCGGCAGTCGGTTCGAAACCCACATCATCCGCGAAGTGATCCCGGCGGTGGATGCCGCCTACCGCACCGTGGCAACAAAAAAGGGCCGGGTGATCACCGGTCTCTCCATGGGCGGACACGGAGCCATGTACCTGGCCACCCGGAATCCCGACATGTTCTCCGCCGTGGGCACCATGAGCGGTGCCATGGACATGGATTACACCAAGTTCCTGATCAATCCCGAATTCACCCAGTCCCTGAAGGATCGTTTTGAAGCCCTCCTGGGAACCAGCGATCCGGACAGCGAGATTTTCCGGGCGAACTCCGTCATGCACATGACCGACCAGATCAAAGCCAACGGCCTGCCGGTGCTCATCGACTGCGGCTACGGCGACTTTCTCATCGGCGTGAACCGTGAATTGCACAACCGCCTGCTCTACAACGGCACCCCCCACACCTACATCGAACGGCCCGGCGGCCACACCTGGGACTACTGGGAAAACGCCCTGCCCTACCATGTCCTCTTTTTCCATAAGGTCCTGTTGGCCAATGGCGTGACAGTGGAGTGAGGAAATCGTACCGGTCAAAGAGATTCCTGGCCTGAAATTCGATTGTTTGTTTTTGAAACAATTGCTTGTTTCATTTTTCAACATTTGGTATTTTTGTTGGAAACCAAATGAACCCATGGCCAGTAAATTCACGTCCAAGGAGATCGGTCGCAGAGTCCAGACCCTTCGAAAACAAAGGGGATACTCCCAGGAAGATGTGGCCAACATTCTGAAAATACCCCGGTCCTCTGTGGCACAACTGGAAGGCGGGAAACGAAATCTTTCTGTTCTCGAGCTCTTGAGTTTGTCAGACTATCTGGGTTTCTCTCTGGAAGCTTTTGTTACCCATCCCTATGAGCAACCGGAAACGAACCTTCAGGTATCGGAGCCAACCAAGGAGGTTGTCGGGATTCGGAACTCCCATCCCGATCTGAGGCTAGGAAAAACACGGAACATTCTGCTCTATGTGATGGAACGATGCGGAGGAAAACCAAATGTCGGGGAAACGGTCCTGTACAAACTGCTCTATTTCGCAGACTTCAATTACTACGAAAGGTATGAAGACCACCTCACGGGTGCTACGTACCGAAAATTGTCTTTTGGTCCCGTTCCTCAACAAATCGACCAACTCCTACAGACCATGGAGGCACAAGGGCTTTTGAAGCGAATCAAAACCAAATACCACGGATTTCCCCAGACCCGGTACATCCCACTCCGGAAGGCGGATCTTACCATGATGACTGCAGCAGAAAAGGAAATGATTGATCAGGTTCTGGTTCAATTCTCCGATTGGACGGCAGCATCTCTCAGCGAATATTCGCATCGGGACATGCCCTGGAGAGCCACAGAAGAGGGAGACATCATTGATTACGAATTGGCATTCTACCGGGAAGCCCCCTTTCGTGCACGAACCTATGAAGAGGAAAATCCCGTTGAATGATTTTTGAAGAATCCCCTGCAAAAGTGCAAAAGAACTCGAAGACAGGGAACGCATACGAAAACATTTCAACTGATTGTGTTAGTGCATTTCACCGACGGATAACCGAAAAGAAGCCCGATCCAGGACACCCGACGGATCACAAACTCGTACAACAGACCGCTGATGCCATAGGTGCCGAGGACCAGCAGCGGAAGCTTGAGCAGTACGGGAAGATCCCGGTCTCCCATCAGAAAGGCCAGCCAAAGAAGGATGGTGTAGTGCAGGATGTAGAGCGGATACACCGCACGGTTCCGGTATCGCAGGAGGGAACTGGGACGATTCAGGTACCGGGAAGCAAAACCGAAGATGGCCAGGATCCAGCTCCACACATGCAGCGCTTTGGCCAGGTAAAGGACCGGAGAAAAGGATCCCTGCAGAATCCCCGACCGGACCAGAGGCCAGCTGAGCACCCCGCAGAGCAGGGCCACGGAACGGACCTTCCGGAAAGCCTCCCACACGGCCTCTCCGGAACTGGCCAGAAGAAATCCGGTCAGAAAACACAAGAAATAGCTGCTGAAGGCATACCAGTCGTCTGTCAGGGCCATGGTCAGAGGGAAGCGCTTTTCCAATGTGAGTTCCACCAGAAAGGTGGCCCCCACCGGCACAAACAGCAGGACCGGATGGCGCTTCAAAACCTTTCCCATCTTTTGCATCCCGGCACCCAGCCGTTTCCGGACCCACAGAAAGAGGGGTAGCGCCACAAGGGTCATCAGGAAGAGGTATGGCAAGAACCAGAGATGCTGCCAGCTGAAATTCCCTTCCGGATAGACCCCTTGAAAAAACCGTGGATAGAACTGGAAATAACTGCCTGCAAAGGTTCCCTGGCTCACCCTCTCCAGGTAGATCTGCGGAGGCACCACAACCAGGATTCCGAAGGCACAGGGAAGAAGCAGACGAAGGATGCGATTCTTCAGGAAGGTCCACCCGGAACGGTCCGACAGCGCAAAGCGCGAGCCCATGCCAGAAACGACGAACAGGATGGGAAGCCGCCACTGCCGGACAAACAACATGGGCAGGGCCAGGCCTTCCACCTGCACCCGGTTTTTCATGGGCAGATCCCATTGGACCAGCGATTCCCAGGACACAAAAAACAGGGCAGCGTGCCAGACGATGAGCACATCGAAGACCAGCACCCGGACCCAATCCATTTCATATTTCCGTACACCCATGTTCCTGCGGATTTTTTGATTTCATGCCGCAAGAAACACAATCCGGCAACAGACTCCGTTCAGGATGTGGTCAATGGGAAGAAGATGTGCTGAGTGGGAGGATGGCTCGGGGAAAACTCCGGGAAACCGGGATTTCCATCTCCAGGCCTTCCAGCCGGAGGTACAGGCTCCGGGCATTGCCCTGGTAAGTTTTCACCCGATGCAGGTTCACCACATGGGATTTGTGGCACCTGACCAAAGCGGGATGATCCGGAAATTGTTCCAGGAAACTGTTCAGTGCAATCCGCAGAAGGCGGGACCGGACCTCACCGGATTCCTCCAGGTACAGGCGGGCATAGTTGCCACCCTCTGCCTGCAGGCAAAGGAAATCGTCCCGGCGAAATGACATCGTATCCCCCGTCCCGAAGGAAAGGGTCAACAGCGGGTTTTCCGGAACATCGGACCGGAGATTTCGGGTGGTCTGTCCCAGCCGTTTCGCCTCGTCCCGGTTCCTGCGGTCGAGTCGCTTTTCAACGAGCACAAGCACGGCAAGCACCGGAAAAATGCCCACGGCAAAGGTCATGTAGATCCAGCTTCCGAAGGGGTCCAGGTCTCGTTTCGCAAGCGATACACGGAATGCTTCCGGCAGCAGGCGGACACTGTACAGGTAGTTGCACCAGGAAATCAGAAGCAACAACGCCAGAATGAAGAGGATGCTCTTTCCCAGGGTCCAGCGGGAGGACTTCAAGGAGGAGTCAACGGGAGGGACCAGGAAGAGGAACAGACTCGTCAGGACAAAATTGATGGCGCCAGCCCCCAGCATGGGCCACATGCCCTTGATTGCCGAAATACCAAAGGGCCGGAAAAGCAGCAACAGAAAAAGAAGGACCAGAAGGGCCGATACCGAGAAATCAACATGACCTCCTGCCAGGCAAAGCGCAGGGGCAAGGGCTTCCGCAACCAGCGGAACATAATCCAGATCCCCTTTCCCTGGAGGAAGCTTTCATTGTCATGCCAAGGGAGACGTCCAAGGTACACACGAAGCGAGGGAGCCGGGATTTCCCCGATGACGGAAAATACCGTACCTGCCTTTCCGCTGATCCCTTGCATATTACCTCGGGCAAGTCTATCTTTGTGCACATTTTAGAAGTCCAGAAAAGGAGGAAGTGATGAGTAAGAAATTCCCTGAATACAAGCAACTTGATCTCTCCCAGGTCAACAAGGAGGTCAACGCGTTTTGGAAAGAAAAGCAGATTTTTGAGAAATCGGTGAGCACCCGGGAGGGTCGTCCCACCTTCGTATTCAACGAGGGTCCCCCCTCGGCCAACGGGAAACCGGGCATCCACCACGTGATGGCCCGCACCATCAAGGACCTTTTCTGCCGATACAAAACCCAGCAGGGGTACCAGGTGAAGCGCAAAGCGGGCTGGGACACCCACGGTCTGCCCGTGGAACTGGCCGTGGAAAATGCCATGCAGATCACCAAGGAAGACATCGGGAGCAAGATCTCCATCGAGGACTTCAACGCCGCCTGCCGCAAGGATGTGATGAAATTCACGGGCATGTGGGAGGAGCTCACCGACACCATGGGCTACTGGATCAACATGGACGATCCCTACGTCACCTACGACAACAAGTACATCGAATCGGTCTGGCACCTGCTGAAAAAGCTGTATGACAAGGAAGTTGACGGGCAGCGCATGCTCTACAAGGGCTACTCCATCCAGCCCTTTTCGCCGGCCGCCGGTTCCGGACTCAGCACCCACGAGCTCAACCAGCCCGGGTGCTACCGCGATGTGAAGGACACCACCGCCGTGGCCCAATTCAAGGTGATCCGGGACGAACGCTCGGAAAAACTCTTCCTGGCCACCGACACCCCGGTGTACATTCTGGCCTGGACCACCACCCCCTGGACCCTGCCTTCCAACACGGCACTGACCGTGGGGGCCAAAATCGGTTACAGCCTGGTGCGGAGCTTCAATCCCTACACGGGCGAACCCATCACCGTGGTGGTGGCCACCGAGCGGATGGAAAGCTACTTCCCCGCCAAGGACGGGGAACTGCCCATGGAGGAATACACGGCTGGACAAAAACATGCCGTTCCGGGTCGTGGGGACCTTTGCCGGGTCCGAGCTGGAAGGCATTTCTGGCTGCTCGAGCTGGGTCACGCCCGGGCAATGCCTTCCGGGTGATCTGCGGGGACTTCGTGACCACGGAGGACGGGACCGGCGTGGTGCACACGGCGCCCACCTTCGGGGCGGACGACTACCGGGTGGCCATGGCCAACGACATCACCGCGCTGACCGTGGTGGATGCGGACGGACAGGTGCAGCCGCTGGTGGACCGCAAGGGCCGGTTTTTCCCCATCGGGAAGCTGGATCCGGAATTTGTCAAAACCCGGGTGAGATCAGTTCCTACGAAGAGTTTGCCGGCAAATACGTGAAAAACGAATACGACCCACGAAGAAGGAGGGCGATCCCACCACCGACGTGGACATTGCCGTCTTTCTGAAACAGGCCAACAAGGCCTTCCGCATCAACACGTCCACAATTACCCCATTGCTGGCGAACCAAACAAACCGGTGCTCTATTATCCGCTCGATTCCTGGTTCGTGCGCACCACGGCCATGAAGGACCGCATGATGGAACTCAACGACACCATCAGCTGGAAACCCGTGTCCACCGGAACAGGTCGATTTAACAAATGGCTGGAGAACCTGGTGGACTGGAACCTGTCCGGGCCACTTCTGGGGAACCCCCTCCCCATCTGGATCTGAGGACAAGCAGGAAGAGCTGTGCATCGGATCGGTGGCCGAGCTGAAAGCCGAGATCGGGAAATCGGTGGCGGCCGGTATCATGAAGCCAATCCCTCGATGCCTATGTGGAGGGAGACATGTCGGTGGAAAAGACCCTTCGGTTCGACCTGCACCAGCCCTTCGTGGATGACGTGGTGGTGAGCCCCTCGGGCAAGAAGATGTTCCGCGAACCCGCCCTCATCGACGTGTGGTTCGACTCCGGAGCCATGCCCTACGCCAGAGTGGCACCTCCTTCGAGAACGCGGAGCACTTCGACCAGCTCTTTCCGGCCGACTTCATCGCCGAGGGGGTCGACCAGACCCGCGGATAGTTCTTCACCCTCCATGCCATCGCACATGCTCTTCGATTCGGTGTCCTTCAAAAACATCATCTCCAACGGCCTGGTGCTGGACAAAGACGGCAACAAGATGTCCAAGCGCCTGGGCAATGCCGTGGATCCCTTCACCACCCTGGAGGAATACGGCTCCGATCCCCTGCGCTGGTACATGATCACCAACGCCCAGCCCTGGGACAACCTGAAATTCGACCTCTCCGGGGTGGACGAGGTGAAACGGAAGTTCTTCGGAACCCTGTACAACACCTATTCCTTCTTTGCCAACATCGACGGATTCACCTTTGGCGATGAGGAGGTTCTCCCGTGTCCGACCGGCCGGGAAATCGACCGAGTGGATCCTCTCTCTTCTCCATTCCCTGATCCGGGAAGTGGAGGAGAATTATGAAAAATTACAGGCCACCCGGGCGGGACGCCTCTCCGGGATTTCGTCAACGAAAACCCTGAGCAACTGGTATGTGCGCCTGAACCGGAAACGGTACTGGGGCGGGGAGTCAATTCGACAAACGCTCAACCTACCAGACCCTGTTCACCTGCCTGGAGACCGTGGCACAGCTGGCGGCTCCCATGCCCGTTTTACATGGACAAGCTGTTCAACGACCTCAACGGGGTGAGCGGACGGTTTGCGGAGAATCGGTGCACCTGGCTCCTTCCCCAAAGCCGATGCATCTCTGATCGACCGGGAGCTGGAACAACGTATGAGTGCGCCCAGCCCGGATTTCTTCCATGGTTCGGGCCTTCGCCGGAAGGTGAACATCAAGGTCCGGCAGCCCCTGACCCGACTCATGATCCCCATCCTGGACCCCTCCCCTGCGGGACCAGATAGAGGCAGTGAAGCCTTTGATCCTCAACGAGGTCAATGTGAAAGACATCGAATACATCACCGACACCACGGGGGTGCTGGTGAAGAAGATCAAACCCAATTTCAAAAGCCTGGGTCCCCGCTACGGCAAGCTCATGAAGGAAGTGGGGCAGGCCATCGCCGCACTGAGCCAGGAGGAGATCGCCCGTTTCGAGCGCGAAGGGACCTTCTCCCCTGCAGGCGGGGGGCGAACCGGTGGCCCTGACCCTGGAGGATGGAAATCCTGTCCGAGGACATTTCAGGCTGGCTGGTGGCCAACGAGAGCAACCTGACCCGTCGCCAACCCTGGACATCCATGTTTCGGAAGAATTGCGCATGGAAGGAGTGGCCCGGGGGCAATCAGCCGGATTCAGGGCATTTCCGGCGGCTGGTATGCCGACAAATCTGGGTGGAAGTGGAGTCGCACGAACGGATTCACGAGGCCGGTAAAACGCCATGCAAAACCACATCCGGTTCCCAGACCCTGACCGAGGAGGTGATTCTTGTGCAATCGATTGATAATCATGGATGTAAAGGTTGATTGGAGGACGACGTCACCGTAAACATCCGGGTATCAAGGCTTTGATTTCCGGGCAATTTTCTATGAATTTATCGTATATTTGTAAAACCAATACGGAGAACCCATGGCTAGAAGAACAGATATTCGGATTCCGAATTACACGGGAGTTCAAGGAACTCATCGCAATGAAACTTGACAAGGCCAAGGAAGACTACGAGCTGCTGAAATCCGCCATCACCCAGAGCGAAAGCAACGACACCCAGGATATCCCCACCTTCAAGGTTCTGGAAGAAGGTGCGCCACCTATCAAGAAGAAGCCGGTCGCCTTGCACAGAGGCAACTTCGAAATTCATTCAACACCTGCAGGCTGCTCTGGTCCGGATCGAAAACAAAACCTATGGAATTTGCAGGGAAACCGGCAAACTGATCTCCAAGGAAAGGCTGCGGGCCGTGCCCCATGCCACCCTGTGCATCGAAGCAAAAAAACAAAAATGTGAGGAGAGGCTCCGCCAACGCCCGATCGCACCCATCGCCCCCTGGCTCCGGGTGGCAGGGTGCGTCCGCGACAATCCGAAGCCATGTCCAACGCCAGAAAATCCATCCTCCTTGTCCTGGTCATCCTGCTGGCTGACCAGACATTGAAAATATTGGTCAAAACCAACATGACCCTGTACCAGCAAATTCCTTTTCTGGGACAGTGGGGCACCCTCCATTTCGTGGAAAACAACGGCATGGCCTTCGGACTGGCGTTGCCGGGAGAGTTGGGCAAGATCCTTCTCACCAGCTTCCGGCTGGTGGCCGTGGTGGCCATTGCCCTCTACATGCGTCATCTCAACCAGGTGAAAGCCCACAACGGCCTCATCATCACTCTGTCGATGATCATGGCCGGGGCCCTGGGGAACATCATCGACTCCCTGTTCTACGGGATCATCTTTTCGGAAAGCACCCCCATGCAGGCGGCCGTCCTTTTTCCCGAAGGCGGAGGCTACTCCTCATTGATGCACGGAAAGGTGGTGGACATGTTCTATTTTCCCGTCCTTCAGGGCAACTACCCTTCCTGGTTCCGCGGCGGGGCTTCCTTCGTGTTTTTCCGCCCTGTCTTCAATCTGGCCGATGCCAGCATTTCCGTGGCTGTGTTTGTCATCCTCTTCAACCAAAGGCGGTTTTTCCACCACCTGACACAGGAACCCGAAGGGGAGAATCTCACGGATGGACCGGAACCTGTCCAAACGGAATCCACCGGGACGGAACCTTCCGAAGAGGCCACAGGGAATCCTTTCGAAGAGGCCACAGGCAAATCTACGGAAACGGCCACCGGGAATCCTTTCGAAGAGGCCACCGGGAATCCCTGACAACCGGGAGATTCGCGATCGGCCCGAAATCCGACAGGGTGTGTCGGCCCCGATCCGGCTTCAGACCTTCCCTTCCCCCAGATTGGCAAACACCTCGCCCGATCCGGATCCACAGGAGATGATGGTTTTCATTCCCGTATCCACCGAGGCAGTGGTTCTGAGCACCCGTTCCCTGGGCATGTGGTAGATGTTCCCCGAGGTGGGGTTGGGACCCGTGGGGACAAACACGGTGATGATCTCTCCCTGGTCGTCGGTGATGAAACCGGTCATGAGCACGCCCGTGTTGAAGATATCCACCAAAACCACCTCCGTGAAAAAGGAACGGTTCTTTCCAAAAAACTGCTGGACGGTCTCCTTGGCCAGTTTGTAGCCGGGAATCTTTTGGAGGTAAAGCTCTTCGGCCCGGTTCAGAAAGACCACCATCCGGGTGCGGACGACGATTCCAATGAGAAAGAAAAAGAACAGAATGGCCGTGAAGGTCACCACGTACAAACCAAACCGCAGGTAAGGGCTGGGGTCCGGATTTTGCAGGAGCTTGTCCACCACCGGTTCCAGGTTCCGACCGATGAGGTTGATCACCCACCGAAACAACAGGATGATGAGGGTAAGGGGCGCCAGGGCCACCACCCCACCGATGAGGGTGGTCCGGAGGAAGTTCTTCAATCGGGTAAAAAGTCTGAGTTGCATGTCCTGAATCTTGTGTCGTTTCTGATTATTCCATGTAAATTTAGGCAGTTTCTCCTGCAAATCCCCGGACCATGAAAAAGATCCTTGCTTTTCCCCTGCTCTGTTTGTCGCTTTCCCTCGCTGCCCAGACCCGGGATCCGGGGTTTTCTTTTGTCGGACACCGGGGGGCTTCCTATCTGGCTCCGGAAAACACCCTGGCCTCCATGAAACTTGCCTGGGAACTTGGCGCCGACGGCGCGGAATGCGACATCATGCTCAGTTCCGACAAGCAGGTGTTGCTTTTTCACGATGCGAACACGAAAAAACTCACCGGTGAAGACCACGTGGTGGCGGATACCCCCTGGCCGGTTCTGAAGGATCTGCCTGTGATCCTCCGGGAAACCAACCGGGACACCTACACAGGGGAAACGATTCCCTTGCTTTCCGACGTCCTGGATGCCCTTCCGGAAGACCGGCTGCTTGTCATCGAAATCAAAACGGGACCGGAGATCCTGCCCTTCCTCCAGGAAGTGCTTGAGCAACATTGGACCCGGGGACGGATCACCTTCATTGCCTTTGACCTGGAAACCATCCTGGCTGCCAAATCCCTTTATCCCGACATACCCGCCTACCATCTTTCCATGTTCGGTGCGGATGTGAAAAAGAACCTGCGCACCCTCCGGGAACACGGGATCGACGGAGTGGACCTCCGTCATGGAATCATTGACGGAAAAATGATGGCCCGCTGCCGGGAGGCCGGCATGGATGTGTGGTGCTGGACGGTGAACGATGTGGAAACGGCCCGGCAGATGAAGGCCCTCGGGGTGAGTGCGGTCACCACCGACCGCCCCGCCTGGCTCAAGGAAAACCTGTAGCCTGAAAATCAAACCTTTCCGTGAATTTCATGTTATATTGATGCAAAATCAACCCACATCCGGCGGATTTTGACTTTTTTTGTATCGCTTCTCTCAACCAACCGCTATGACGCACCAACCAATGAAAAAACACCTTGCCCGCACAACCGCCCTGCTTCTGTTTGCCGGAATGATGGCCGGAACCTCCTCCTGCACCACCGCCGAATCGGCCCAGGAGGGCAAACACCCTGAAAACATCATTTTCCTCATCGGCGACGGCATGGGCCTGTCCGAGGTATCCGCCACCCTGTACTACGGCGACGGTCCCTCGCAATTCTACCGCTTCAACAACATCGGAATGATCCGCACGTCCTCGGCCACCCACAAGGTCACCGACTCGGCGGCCAGCGGCACGGCCATGTCATCCGGGTACAAAACCTACAACGGAGCCATCGGCATGGA
Organism: Bacteroidales bacterium; assembly: GCA_041393235.1. Lineage (GTDB taxonomy): Bacteria > Bacteroidota > Bacteroidia > Bacteroidales. The sequence goes on along the minus strand of JAWKKO010000003.1, from coordinate 213,625 downwards.
CACCACCCAGACCCCCCGTCCCCACATCACCGACGTGGTCTCTGCCCTGGGCTGGAGCACCGGCGTGGTGGCCACGGCATCCATCACCCATGCCACCCCCGCATCCTTCTACGGAAATGTGGTGATGCGCAACATGGAGGAAGACATCGCAGCCCAGTTGCCCGGTTCGGAAATTGACTTCTTCGCCGGTGGCGGCATCGGGTACTTCAATGCCCGGGCCGACGGACAGGACCTCTTTCCGGTCCTTGCCGGGAAGGGATTCACGGTCGACACCACCGCCCTGGCCGCACCCGGGACCCTGGACCCGGAGAAAAAGTATGGTTTTCTGCTCGCCGGCGGAGGGATGCCCCCCATGCCGGCCGGCCGGGGCGACTTTTTGCCCAGGGCCACGGCTCTCGCCATCGAGCACCTTTCCGGCAATGCCGACGGTTTCTTTCTCATGGTGGAGGGATCCCAGATCGACTGGGCGGGTCACGCCAACGACAACGAATACATGATCACGGAGATGAATGATTTCAATGCCACCGTGAAGGTGGCCCTCGATTTCGCGGAAAAGGACGGCCACACCCTTGTGGTGGTTTGCGCGGACCACGAAACGGGCGGATTCTCCCTGTCGGCGGCCCACGATGAAAACGGAATGGACAACTACGCCGAAATCGAACCCACCTACGCCACCGGCGGTCACTCCGCCACACTGATTCCCGTGTTCGCCTACGGACCGGGTTCCGCCAAATTCCGGGGAATCTACGAAAACACGGAGATCTTCCACAAAATGGCCGCCGCTGCGAAAGCCGGCCAGTGAATCAGCGGATGTCTTTGATCCAACTCGGTAGAAACTAGCGCTTGAGGATGCCGTAGAGGAGGACCCGGATGATGTCATCCAGCAGCATGCCCCGGTCGGGCTTGTACTCCTCGCTGAGCAACACGGGCAATTCCAACCCTTTCATCATGGTGGAAATGGCAATGGCCCCCACCTTGGAATTGGTGATCTGAAAGGTGCCTTTGTCCCGGCCTTCCTCCAGGATGTGCCGCACCAGCTGCAGCTCTTCCTTGTCGAACTGTCTCCGGATGTCCAGGATGAAGTCCATGTGGGACAGGTATTCCTCGTTGAGGGCCGCATAGAAGTTCTGCAGGGTGTGCACATGGTGCAGGCGGAACATCATGTAGGCCTTCAGTTTGGCGATGGGGGTGTCGGACCCGGCGATGACTTTGTTGAGCTGGGTGCGCAATTCGCCGGCTTCCCGCTCCACCACCGCCCGGAAGATGTCTTCCTTGCTGTTGAAATAGTAGTAGATGGAACTCTTGCCCTTCCGGGTGGCCGCCGCGATCTCTTCCATGGTGGTTTTACGGAAACCGTACCGGGTGAAGATTTTCCGGGCAACATCCACAATGTGGGAACGAACTTCTGCTTTGACAACGACCATGCTGATGAGGGGTTCTACCCGAAAATAAAAAGGATATCCCGGTCCTCAAAATTTTTTTCGTCAAAACCGGTCGAAATTTCAAAGCCGGGGGATTCCACGTTGGCATGAGCTGCCTGTGTGGTTCGGATTTCAGACCCGGTCCCGGTTCGAAAAACCGGAACCATCCGGCCGGGAGAGCCCCGGCCCGGATCGATCATCCCGTCCTCAGCGCCGCGCCTTCCCCTTGTTTCCGGATGTGCCGCCCCCCGAAGTTTTCTTCCGGGATTTGCCTCCGGAGCCGGCGTTTTTCCCGGGGCCGGCGTTTCCTCCCGAACGCGGTTTTCCTCCCGAACGGGATTTCCCGGCTGTCGGCGGTTTTCCACCCGAACGCGGGGTTCCTCCCGAACCCGGCGTGCCGGCTTTCCGGACCGGCCTCGGGAGCGGTGTTTCGCCCTCAGCATCCATCTCCGCTCCGTCTTCTTCCTCCCCAAAGGTTTCCACAATCTTGTAGTCCAGCTGCCGGCGCGACAGGTTGGCGTTGGTCACTTCCACCCGCACCGGGTCCCCGATCTCGAACCGGCGGCCGCTGTGCCGGCCCACAATCATGTATTCCTCTTCGTCGAACTCGTAGAAATCGTCCCCGATGCTGCGGATGCCCACCATCCCCTCGCACTTGTTCTCGACGATCTCCACGTAAATGCCCCATTCGGTCAGGCCCGACACCACGCCGTCGAATTCCAGGCCCAGCTTGTCCTGCATGAATTCCACCTGCTTGTACTTGATGGAGGCACGTTCGGCTTCCACGGCCCGGCGCTCCATTTCGGAGGAATGCTGGCATCGCTTCTCATAGGTCTCCGCGTTCTTGGAATCGCCGCCCTCCAGGTAATGAGCCAGGAGGCGGTGCACCATGAGGTCGGGGTACCGGCGGATGGGCGAGGTGAAGTGGGAATAGTCCTTGAAGGACAGTCCGTAGTGGCCGATGTTCTGGGTCGAATAGCGGGCCTTGGCCATGGACCGGAGGGCCAGCATCTCGATCACGTTCTGTTCCTTGGTCCCCTGCACCTTGTCGAGCAGGGCGTTCAGGGCCGAGGACAGACGGGAGGGGGACTGGGACGGATTCATGCTGTGCCCGAACTTGGTGATGAAGCGGGTGAACGAATCCATCTTCTCGGGATCGGGCACATCGTGGATCCGGTAGACGAAGGTCTTGCCCTTCTCCTTTCTGGCCTTCCCTCCCTGTTTGGCTTTGGCATCGCCCGCAGCCGCCTGGGCCACCGGGGCCTGGGCGGGCGGTTCGTTCTCGTAACGGCCGCCCCGGCTGGCATAGGCCGCCACCCGTTTGTTGGCCAGGAGCATGAACTCCTCGATAAGCCAGTTGGCCTCTTTCTGCACCTTGAAGTAGATGCCCGTGGGCATGCCCTTTTCGTCGAGGAGGAATTTTACCTCTTCCCGTTCAAAATTGACCGAACCCTTGGCAAAGCGCTCTTCTTTCAGAATTTTGGACAGTTCGTAGAGTTTGAGGATCTCCTCCTGCATGTCGCCCTTTCCGGTCTCGATGACCTCCTGGGCTTCCTCGTAAGCAAAGCGGCGGTCGGAGTGGATCACGGTCCGGCCGAACCACTCGTCCAGCACCTCCGCTTTGTCGTTCATGGTGAAGACGGCCGAAAAAGTAAGCTTGTCCTCGTTGGGACGCAGGGAGCAAACCCCGTTGGAGAGCTTTTCGGGCAACATGGGAACCACCCGGTCGACCAGGTACACCGAGGTGCCCCGGTCGTAGGCGTCCTCGTCGAGGACGGTCTTGGGTTTCACGTAATGGGACACGTCGGCGATGTGCACCCCCACCTCCCAGAGTCCGTCCTTGAGCGGGCGGAGCGACAGGGCATCGTCAAAGTCCTTGGCATCGGCCGGATCGATGGTGAAGGTAGGCACCTTCCGGAAATCCTTCCGCCGGGCAATCTCCTCCTTGGAAATCCCGTCGGGTATGTTGGCGGCATAATCCAGCACCTCCTGGGGGAAGCGGATGGGCAGATCGAACTCCGCCAGGATGGAATGCATCTCCGTGTCGTTTTCCCCGGGGAAACCCAGAATGTCCACGATCTCCCCGAAGGGATTCTTCACTTTTTCGGGCCAGTCCACGATCCGGGCGATGGCCTTCTGGCCATGCTCCACCCCGTTGAGTTTCTCGTGGGGAATGAAAATATCAAAGGGCATCTTCCGGCTGTCCGGGAGAAGGAAGGCATAGTTCCTTGAGATCTCCACCGTGCCCACAAAGGTCTCCCGGGCCCGTTCCAGGATCTCCACCACTTCGCCCTCGATCCGTGTGGAACGCTTCCGGCGGGGATAGACAAAGACCTTGACCAGGTCCCCGTCCAGGGCGGTCTTCAGGTCGTTCCGGGCAATGAACACATCGTCCTCCTGGTCCTCGCTCACCAGGTAGGCATAGCCGTGGTGGGTCATGTCGAGGGTGCCGGTCCGGTACCCGGCGCGGCTCAGCAGGCGGTAGCGTCCGGGACCCGCTTCCTCCAGTTGTTTTTTTGCCACCAGGTCGTCCAGGGTGGTGCTCAGAACCGCCCGCCGCTTCTTGTCCTTGATGAAGAGCTGGGCAGCTACCTGTTTGTAGTTCAGTATTTGTTTGGGATTCCGGCCGAACACCCCCATAATGAGGGTGGCAGCCTGGCGTTCGTCGAAACGCTGGGGTGAATTCTTCTTCGGTTTTGTCATCTTGTTTGCTTGTTACACGGGCGTGTTTGACGGGTCGGGCGTTCTGCGCGGGTCCGCGCGCCCTTCCGCAAAGAGTCGGTGCATGGTAAACACTAAAATTACTAATTTTGTTCCATGTCCAGCGAACTTCACATCCACAATACCCTCTCCCGGGAAAAAGAAAAATTCGTCGCCCTCCATCCGCCCCTTGTGGGGCTGTATTCCTGCGGCCCGACTGTTTACGGGGACGCCCACCTGGGACATGCCCGGCAGGCCATCACCTTCGATGTGGTGTACCGCTACCTCATGCATCTGGGCTACAAGGTCCGCTATGTGCGCAACATCACCGATGTGGGTCACCTCGAGAACGACGCCGACGAGGGCGAGGACAAGATCCAGGTGAAGGCTCGCCTCGAAGAGCTGGAACCCATGGAGGTGGTGCAGCACTACATGAACCGCTACCACGACAACATGCGGTCGCTGGAGGTTCTGCCGCCCAGCATCGAACCCCGGGCCAGCGGCCACATCATCGAACAGCAGGAACTCATCCGGAAGATCATGGAGGCGGGCTTTGCCTATGAGGCGGGGGGATCGGTGTACTTCGACGTGGAGAAGTTCAACCGCCATCATCCCTACGGACAGTTGTCGGGTCGCAGGATCGAGGACCTCCTTTCCAACACCCGCAGCCTGGACGGCCAATCCGAAAAACGCAACCCACTGGATTTCGCCCTCTGGAAAAAGGCCGATCCCACCCACATCATGCGCTGGCCCTCCGCCTGGAGCGAGGGGTATCCCGGATGGCATCTGGAATGCTCTGCCATGAGCACCAAGTACCTGGGGATGGAATTCGACATCCACGGCGGGGGCATGGACCTGCTTTTCCCGCACCACGAATGCGAGATCGCCCAGAACGTGGCCGGATATGGCAAGCCCTCGGTGCGCTACTGGATGCACAACAACCTGATCACCATCAACGGCCAGAAGATGGGCCGTTCCCTGAACAACTTCATCCTGCTCGACGAGTTGTTCACCGGCGATCACGAACTTCTGGAGCAGGCCTATGCACCCATGACGGTCCGCTTCTTCATCCTGCAGGCCCACTACCGGAGCACCCTGGACTTTTCCAACGAAGCCCTGAAAGCATCGGAAAAGGGACTGGACCGGCTGCTCACGGCCCTGGACCGCCTGGAGAAACTCAAAGGAGGAAAAACCTCCACCCTGGATGTGGACGGCCTGGCCACCCGGTGCGTGGATGCCATGAACGACGACCTGAACACCCCGGTGCTCATCGGCCACCTCTTCGACGGGGTGAAATGGATCAACCGACTGGCTGAAGGCCAGGAAAACCTGACGGCCGACGATCTGGGCAAGCTGAAGTTTCTGTACAGCGATTACGTGCACAACATCCTGGGACTCCGGCCTTCCGAAGCAGAAAGCGCGGCCGGGACGGAAGGGTTGTCGAGCGGACTCATGGACCTGATCCTGGAGATCCGGTCCGGAGCCAAGGCAAACAAAGACTTTCAGACCGCCGACCAGATCCGGGACGCCCTCTCGGCCCTGGGCATCGTGGTGAAGGACCGCAAGGACGGGGCGGACTGGGAATTCAAGGAACAAGCGTAGCGACCTGCTCGCCACGGGAGCATCATGGAACAAAAAACCACATCCGGCTTTCCGGTCTACCGGTCCCGGCGCATCCGCATCGGATCCCTGGAGCTGGGCGGCGAGGCTCCGGTGCGCATCCAGTCGATGTGCAACACCGACACCCGGAATGTGGCTGCCTCGGTGGACCAGAGCCACCGAATGATCGAAGCCGGTGCGGAGCTGGTGCGGCTGACGACCCAGGGACAGCGGGAGGTGGAGGCGCTGACCGAAATCCACCGGCGGCTCCGGGCCATGGGTCATGACATTCCCCTGGTGGCCGACATCCATTTCAAACCTGCCCTGGCTCTGGACGCCGCCCGGGTGTGTGAAAAGATCCGCATCAATCCGGGCAACTACCTTCGGGGCAAGGACGTGGACGACCTGCTGCCCCGGCTGCTGCAGCGGTGCAGAGAAGGCGGAACCGCCATCCGCATCGGGGTGAACCACGGATCCCTCGCTCCCGAAATCGTGGAAGAATTCGGGGACACGGCCCGGGGCATGGTGGAATCGGCCCTGGCCTTCCTCCGGGTATGCCGCCGGGAGGATTTCCACCGGGTGGTGGTGTCGATGAAGGCAAGCAACCCCCGCATGATGATCCAGGCTGTGCGTCTGCTGGTGGCGGAAATGCAGAACGAGGGCATGGACTATCCTTTGCATCTCGGGGTCACCGAAGCCGGGGACGGCCTGGAAGGCCGGATCAAATCGGCCGTCGGCATGGCCCCCCTCCTCCTGGAGGGATTGGGCGACACCCTCCGGGTCTCGCTGACCGAGGATCCGGTGGCCGAACTTCCGGTGGCACGCAGCATTGCAGATTGTTTCCCAAAACCTGTGACCCTCCCCTACGATCCGTTGGCGGAAGGCGCCTGGGATCCCTTCCTTTTCGCCAGGCGCGAAGCCCGGGATGTAAAAGGCCTGGGAAAGGGATCGGCGCTGAAAGTGGTGTCGGAGGTACCGCCCGACCGGACCCTGGATCTCCTTCCCGGGGAACTGGCGGGCCACATTGTTCCCTACGAATCATGGAAGCAGGATCCCGGTTGCATGTCGGAAACCTCCGTCCTGTTGCTGGAAAACCAGGGTCTTTCCACGGTCGAGGTCAAGGCCCGTTTGCTGGATTTCTGCAGTCGCGACACCCATGCCCCCGTTTTGGTCCAATGGCGAAGCCAGGAGAAAGACGAAACCCGGTTCGCACTGCAAGCGGCCGGGGAACTGGGGGCTCTGCTGGTGGACGGACAGGTGGACGGGGTCCGGTTGGAAAATCCCCATGTTCCTGTGATCCGGACCAACAACATTCTCCTGCACATCCTTCAGGCCGCCGGAGCACGGATCAGCCACACCGAATACATCGCCTGTCCCTCCTGTGGACGTACGCACTTCGACATTGTGGCGCGACTGGGGGAAATACGGAGGGCCACCTCCCACCTGAATCACCTGAAGATCGGGGTCATGGGCTGCATCGTCAACGGTCCCGGCGAAATGGCCGATGCCAACTACGGGTACGTGGGGGCCGGGCCGGGCCGGGTGAGCCTGTACAAGGGAAAGACTCCCCGGATCCGGAATGTCCCCGAACAGGAGGCCCTGGACCTGCTGTTGCAGCTCATCCGGGAGGAAGGGGACTGGGTGGATCCTGAATGATCACCAGCGCAGGAAGGGGACTTCGATGTGAAAGAAGAACCCGTGTTCCCCAAACCGGTTCAGGGCATAGTCGATGCGGAGAACCTGGTCGTAGTAGGTGACAAAATCCAGACCCACACCCGTGGAAAACTGCCAGTTGTTCACCAAGGTGTTGGTTGGGCTCGCGAAGATGTTGTTCACATACCCCGCATCCACAAACGCATTCAGGTAAATGGAGTAGTGTACCTTGTTGAATTGCTCCAGGGGGATGAAGGGGATTTTGTGCACCTTGGGTTTCACCACCAGAAGCTTCAGGCTGTATTTGGTGATGAAATAGTCGGATCCGTCGATCACATAGGGCTCGTACCCGCTGAGAAATTCGTTGTATCCCAGACCCTTGTTCATGATGTAGGGAAGAATTTTCACCGAAGAATACTGGGCCTTGGTGGCGTTGTAGAAATAGATGCGCCGGGCCAGCTCCTGGTGCAGCATGAACACGCCCGTGAGCCGGATGCCCGGATAGGGAAAATCCTTTTCGATGCCCAGCCCCACCTGCTCGGCCCGCAACCTCACTGCCACCCCCTCCAGGGGATAGATTCTTGAATCCCGGGCATCGTATTGAAAATTGTAACTGACCGTGAAATACCCGAGTTGGGTTTTGTCCTCGCCCAGGTAGTTGGGATTGACGATGGCCACCGAATCGGACACCCGGAAATGATAGTATTCCAACTTCAGGAAATGGGTGGTGTAGAGCTTTGGGCGGAAGCTGTAGCGCATGTGGGCATTGAGGCGGATCATGGCCGGTTTTTCGATGGGACGGAATTCCTCGGGCCGGTTGTTGACGGTGAAGACCGTCGCTTCGTTCTGCTGCTTCATGTTGAATCCGGCCGAGAGTCCGTGGATCTGCCTTTTCCCCATGTTGGGCATGGAGTATGCCAGGGCGTATTCCTGCACGTACCCCAGGCGGATTTTGGCGGTGAGCTCGTCGTTGCGTCCCCTGAAATTGCTCCACTTGATCCAGGCTCCGTAGTTGATCTTGTGCCATTCCCGGTTCTGGATGAAGGTGCTGAAATTGCGCTCGGCGTATTCAAGGATGGGCATGGGCCAGATGTACCAACGCTCGGTGACGGTGATGATCACGGTGATCCGGTTGCCCGGAGCGTGGGTGGCATCGAAAAAGACAAAATTGAAAAGACTCAGGTTGAGAAGGTTCTCCTTGCTGCGCTGAAAGGCGGGGAGCAATTCCATTTTTGCAATGGTGTCGCCCACCCCGAACACCAGCTCCCGGAGGATGATGCTCTCCCGGGTGACCCGGTTCCCTTCGATGCGGATGGAATCCACCAGCAATTTGTCATCGGCGATCACCAACGGGTTCTGTGCTCGGACCGCGTGACCCATGAGCAAGAGAATCCCTGCCAGAAAGAAAGGTTGGAGCCTCGTCATGCAGTTCCGGCTTCAGGGATGCAAGGTAATAAATTATTTAAACGTATTTTTACCAGGAAAATCAGCTGAAAATGAGAACCTGCCTCACAATTTCGCTCCTGATCCTTGTCCTGCTTCCGGGGCTGGCCCAGGAAACATCCTCAACGATTGAAAGCCCCTTCCGGACCCTGAAGGTCTCGGGAAATATCCACCTGTTCCTTCACCCATCCGACCACCAGGCCCTGGAAATCAGCTCCGGCGCCGATCCGGAGGCCACGATCAAACGGGAACTGGATCTGGATAAGGGAGCCCTCCTCCTTCGCACGGAAACCGAGATCACCCAGTCCGAGGCCGTCCGGGCCGATCTCTACTATGTGTCTCTTGAAGCCCTGGAGTTGCAAAAGGGGGCCCGGGTGCAGTCGCCCGATACCCTCCGCGCAAAGACCCTGGTGCTCGACGTGCTCAATGGGGCCAAAACCGAATTGTTCATCCATGCGGATTCCCTCAGTGCCCGGGTGAACCAGGGTGCCGACATCATTTTGTACGGTGTGGTGCGGGCGCAAAGCATCAATGCCTACACCTGGGGCAATTTCCTTGGATACGACCTGCAGGCCACGGATACTTATGTGAAGGCGGCCACCGGGGCCCAGGTGAAAGTGTGGACGACAAAACGACTGGAAGCCAATGCCACCGGCAAAGCTTTCGTTGGCTACAAGGGAAATCCGAAACGAAAAGAAACCAAAGCCACGGTCGGGGGGGAGATATCGCCATACGAAGACTGAACCGGCCAACCTTCCTTTTCCATCGTTTTTTTTTGCCTATGAAAGGAATCAAAAGGAGGTCGATCCCAATTCTCTTGCTTGTCCTTGCCTATTCCACCGCAATCATCGTCGTTGGTGTTCATCGGTCAGCCGGATTGGACGAAACCTCCGATTTTCACGGAGTGTTTTGGAATTCAGGCAGGAATTTCTCCTCAGGAGAGCCTTTGTACGAGCCACGCATTCATGGATTTTTGAACAATCCTCCCCTTGGAGCTTTCATCTCCTTGCCCTTTCATTGGTTGCCGTTGCGAACTTCCGCCTTGGTCTGGTTCCTGATCAATGGTCTTTTGATGCCCCCGCTTGTTATTGGATTGCTTTGGAGGATTCTGGATCATGTCGGAGTTGACACAAAAAAGCGTTGGATAATTCTTCTCCTTTCTGTGTTTGTTTCCGTTGGGTTTTTTTGGAACAATCTTATCATGTTCAACATCAATTATTTTTTGTTCTTCTTTATTCTGTTGGGTATTCATTTTCTCCTCCGGGACAAACAGAAGGGATCCATCGCCATTTTTACGATCCTGGGCTTTGTCAAACTGCTACCCATAGCCCTGGCTTTCTATGTTCTGTTCTTCCGATTTTCGAAGCGTGTTCTTCTTTCCTTTTTCTTCACCATCCTTCTTTGCCTGGCTCTTCCTGCACTGATACGGGGCCCGGACCGTTGGGTGGAAGACCACCGTGAATATTTCAGGGAAGTTCTGACACCCTATGTCAAGGAGGGAAGAATTTGTGCCACAGCAACAAACCACAGCCTGAAAGCCGCGTACGCGAAAGCCCTTCATCCGGAAGCGCGGGAAAATGCCAATGTGTACCCGGCCGATTACCAGGGTCTTGCCCGACTCATATACCTTTCTCAACTGGTTTTACTGGGCATGCTTGCTGCCAGAGGAATCGTTTTGCTGAGGCGAGGTTCCCGTTTCAGTCTCTCCTTTCTGTCCTCCCTGTTGCTCTTCATGCATCTTTACTCTGGTCTGACCTGGTCGGCTCATTTGGTAACCATGAGTTTTTGTATCCTTCCGTTTTTGCTGATCGACCCGGGAAAACTAACCTATGCAGGGAAAACTTTTTGGTTTTCTTTCCTGTTCATCATCCTGGCTCTGAGTCTTGAGGGAAGTGATACCTTTGGTCGTTCCGTGTATTCTGCAGTTCGTTACTGGGATGTGTACACGCTACTCATGCTCCTTTTGTTTGGATTCAATTTTTGGTTGATGATAAGAAAGAACCCGGAGCACGTACTCAGGGATGGTTTGGATGCAACATTGATTTAGGATGAACGGCAAATGAAGCCTTTTGCACCCACATCAGTGACCTAAATCCAAAAGCGCTTCGGCCAGACGCAGGTCGGCCGGGGTGGTGATTTTCAGGTTTTCCCGGTTGCCTTTGACAAGATCCACCGATCCGTAGCAGGCTTCATAGACGGCGGCATCGTCGGTAAACACCTGTTCGCCCACGAAATCGTAGGCCTCCCTGATCCGGTGCAGCTGGAACACCTGGGGCGTCTGGATGCGTTTCAGGGTGCTCCGGTCCACCGCCTCCGAGCCGCGGCCGGTGAGGCGCCGGACCGAGTCCTCCATGTCCACCGCCGGGATGGCGCTTCCATGCTGGGCGGCATGGGCGTAGGTCCGTTCGAGCGTATCCCGGCTCACCAGGGGCCGGACCGCATCGTGGATGCCGACCACCTCCACGCCGGACATCACGGCCAGTCCGTTCCGCACCGAATTGCTCCGTTCGGTTCCGCCCGTTGCCAGGGTCACCTCGTGCAACCAGGGATGAGCTTTCAGCACCGGTTCCCAGAAGGGTTCCATTCCATTTCCCAGGACCACCACCATCCGGATCCCGGGATCGAAATCGCGGAACCGTTCCAGGCTGTGCACCAGCAACGGCTTGCCCTTCAATTCCAGAAATTGTTTGGGAGTCTCCGAGCCCATGCGCTGCCCCCGTCCGGCCGCGACAACCAGCACGCCCTGTTTCATAGGGTCCGGAAATAGCGGTCGATGTACTCCATCAGGATGGTCCGGTCGATGGGCTTGGTCACAAAGAAATTGCACCCCGCCTTCTTGCATTCTTCCTTTTCCTCGGCCATCACATGGGCGGTCTGGGCAATGATGGGGATGTCGGTATCGAAGCTGCGGATTTCCCGGGTGGCTTCCATTCCGTCCAGCTCCGGCATCTTGAGGTCCATCAGAACGATGTCGGGTCCGCCCCGTCGGCAGAATTCCACGGCTTCCACCCCGTTTTTGGCGCGGACGATCTCGGCTCCCGATTTCCGCAACATTTCCCGGATGAAGAACCAGTTCATTTCTTCGTCCTCGGCCACGAGAATCAGCTTTCCGGGCCAGTTGTAGGTTTTGTTGGAAATGAGCACATGGCCTTCCTCCACTTCGCTTTCCACCACCAGGGGAAGAGTGAAATAAAAGGTGCTTCCCTGTCCCTCGGCGGTTTCCAGCCACATCTCACCCCCCATCAGGCTGATCAGGTTCTTGGAGATGGGCAGACCCAGGCCCGTTCCTTTGTGAGCTCCTTTGCGGTCGTCGACCTGACCGAAGCGTTCGAAGATGATTTCCCGTTTCTCCGGGGGGATGCCGATGCCCGTATCCGACACGAAGAATTCGATGTGTCGGTTGTTTTTTGATGCGGTAGCCGAAGGAAATCTCCCCTCCGGAGTGAATTTGATGGCGTTTCCGATGAGGTTGTGGAAGACCTGGCTGAGACGGAAATCATCGCAAACCACGGTGAAATTCGGAGATTCGTCCCCTTTCACCAGTTTGAAGGCCACCTTCTTCTGGCCGGGGGCGTCGCCCCGGATGCGATGGAAATAGGAAGAGTAGAGCTCGTCCAGAATGGCGTTGATCCGGATGGGTTTGTTGGAGATTTTCAGCTGGCCCGATTCGATCTTTGAAATGTCGATGATGTCGTCGATGATGTTCATCAACTGGTTGGACGAGTATTCGATGTGCTTCAGGTAGAGATCCCGGTTCTCCTGGCTGATGTCGGGATCCCGGAGCAGGTTGGCAAAGCCCAGGATGCCGTTCATGGGGGTGCGGATCTCATGGGACATGTTGGCCAGGAAGGAGGTCTTCAGCCGATCCGATTCCCGGGCCCGGTCCCGGGCGTTTTTCAATTCGGTTTCGATGCGGACCATGTCCGTCACATCCTTGAAGATGGCCACGATCATGGTGATCACACCCCGTTCGTCCTTGATGGGGATCTTGTTGTTTTCCATCCAGAACCCGTCCACCCCTTCGTCCTCGAAGTAAATGATCCGGTTGATGATGGGTTTGCCCGAGTCCAGCACATGCCGGTCTTCCTCCAGCATCTTCCGGGCCACCCGGGGCGAAAAGAAGGTTCCCGTGCTTTTGCCGATGGCTTCCTCGGGGTGGAGGAGCCGCAGCAAACCGGCCATTTTGCTGTTGATCCGGATGTAGCGGTGGTGCCGGTCGATGAAGGAGATGTAGAACGGCATGTTCTCCAGAAGCGCCTCCAGGTATTCCCGTTCTCTGTGGAGCGATTGAAGGGATGCGGTCAGGTTGGTGATGTCCTCCTGGTAGCCTCCGGTACCCGTCACCTTCCCCTGGGGGTTGTACACGGGAAACCGAACGGATTTGAAAAAGCGGTGGTTCTTGGAGTAGGTGGATTCGCAGACGCCGCCGTTTTCGAGTGCGTCCCTGTCCCCTTCGTCGCTGTTCCGGGCTTCCTCCGAATCAAACACATCGTCGTTTCCCCTTCCCAGAACCTCCTTGGCTTCCTTCCCCAGTTCATACAACATTTTCCGGTTCACCTGATTGAATCGTCCCGTTGCATCCTTGAACCAGGTAGCAAAGGGAAGCGCTTCCATCAGGGCCGACAGCTGGAAGGACAGATTCTCCTCATCATGCGTTTTCTCTGCAGTTCTATCTTTATCCGCCATAGTTTGCGAATCCCGGAGGCATGGTTCCCTTCCGGGGAGTGATGTTCAGAAGGGGCACATTGGATTTGTTGATCATTTGCTGGGCAAAACTACCCAAAAAAGCATTCCATTTGTCCACCTGAGCCGACATGATGACGATCATGTCTGCGTTCACCGATTCCGCATAATTCACCGTGAGGGTGGACAGGCTGTCGCCCACCATGGTTTTGCTGACGGTCTTCAGCTCCCGCGCATTGAAATACCCTTCCACCTGCCTGGCATATTGTCCGATGCGGGCCAGGTCGCGTTGATTTTCCGACGTGGAGATGCTCAGCACATGCAGTTCGGCGCCGAACAGTTTGGCCATCTCGGCGGCGATGGGGGCTTTTTGCCGGGTGTCCCGGCTGCGTTTGATGGGCACGACGATGCGCTTGACGGAGGTGGGTACCCGCTCCTTGCGCAAGGTGAAGACCGGCTGGTTGGTGGCGGCAATGACCTTCATGGCGTTGCTTCCAATGAACAATTCTTCGAATCCGGACGCTCCGTGCGTGGAGGTTGAAACCACGGCCTGCTTGTACGAATTCACCTGGTTGACGATTTCGCGGTACACTTTGCCCTTTTTGATGATGTACCGGAGTTTGGAATCGTTTTTCAACCGGGGCGTGTATTCTTTGATCAGCTTCTCGAACCGGTCCTGGGCGAATTTCTGCTCTTCTTCCACCACCCGGCTCTGGAAATTGGATCCATTGGTCAGCACATACACCATCTGGATGTTGATGGTCTTGTATTGAGAGAACAGAAGCGCCCATTCCAATCCTTTGAGGGAATCGACGGAAAAATCAACAGGTACGATGAAGTTGTTCATGGCCGAATCAATTGATAATACAGCTAAAATAACCAAATCGAATGAGATTCGATGCAATTGGGAAAGATTATCCACGCATCCTCATCTTCTCCCTTCCTATGGTCCCGGTACGGGTCCCGAGTTGCACCGCTGCAGACAGAACAAAAGACAGTCCGGATTGTCTTGTAGACACCATTGCTTTCACCCGTTTGCTTCCAAAATTCCAGGAATCATGAATTATGTTGCTTTGATTACGGGCGCATCCTCCGGCATCGGGGAATCCGCCGCCAGGCTCCTCCGGGACCGGGGGTATGTCGTCTATGGAGCGGCCCGCCGGCAGGACAGGATGAAAGATCTCGAACAACACGGGATCCGCACCCTCTCCCTCGACATCACCGACGATTCATCCATCGCGGGTTGCGTGAACCGCATCCTGGAACAGGAGGGGCGAATCGATGTTCTGGTGAACAATGCCGGGTACGGCTCCTACGGGGCGCTGGAGGACCTTCCGCTGGAGGAGGCCCGCCGCCAGTTTGAAGTCAACCTCTTCGGCCTTGCCCGGATCACCCAGCTGGTTCTTCCCTCCATGAGAAAACACCGGTATGGAAAAATCGTGAACATCTCCTCCATGGGCGGCAAGGTGTACACTCCCTTTGGTGGCTGGTACCATGCCACCAAGCACGCCCTGGAAGGTCTTTCGGACAGCCTCCGGCTCGAAGTTAAGGAATTCGGCATCGATGTGATCGTGGTGGAACCGGGAGGCATCCGCACCCCCTGGGGCGACATTGCCGCTGAAAACCTGAAACAGGTGTCGGGGTCGGGACCTTACGCAACCAGGGCCCTGAAAACCGCCGGGGGCATGGCAACCATGTATGCATCCAACCGGTTGAGTGAACCGGAGGTCATCGGAAAGGTGATTCTGAAAGCCGTCACGGCCCGAAAGCCCAAAACCCGGTATGCCCGGGGATACATGGCCAAACCGTCCATCTTCGTCCGGAAGTGGTTCGGGGACCGGTTGTTCGACCGGATCATCCAGTCTCAGATGGGGTAAGTTTCCGGGGGGAATCTCAGAAATTGCCCGGTGGGGATTCGCTGAAGTCGCCCGGCTGGTTGAATCCCGGGAAGATCGCCCGTCTGAGCGGATGGCCAGCTATTTTTTCAGGGTCATGCTCTCCTCGTGATCCCAGTTGGCGCGCACGGTGATGTCCTTTCCCAGGAATTCGATGTCCTCGGGTTGCCGTTTCTCCAGATAATCGCCGGTGTCCCAGACGCCGTTTCCGTTGCGGTCGTGGATCACCCTGAAGGTGTAGTCGCCCGGATCCAGGTGTTCGAACCGGAACGATCCGGATTTCTGTGTGATCACCTGCCGAAGGACCTTGTCCTTGCTGGTGAGCTGGATCACGACCTGACCGTCCACCTCGGCCAGATTGAAGATGATTTGCCCGTAGGATTCCGTCTCCCGCGTGGTGAAATTCACAAGCAGGCTGTCGTTCCCCGGGGGCAGCAAGGCATTCAGTGCACCCGGGAGCAGCAACAACCGGTAGTTCATGTTTCCTTCCCAATCGCTGTGCAGGAGGAGCCGGTTCAGCACCGTGCTGTCGCGCACCAGGGCAAACGGCCGCACCTCCTCCGTGGAGTCGGGAATGGCCACCAGGCGGATGAGGGTATCGTTCCAGGACAGCAGGGGCAATTCGGTTTTCAGGGCCAGGGGCCGGTGGAGATGCTGGGATCCCTTGTTTTTGATGGTTTCGATTTTTAAACCGGCTGTTTCCTTTGCCGCTTCAACAGCCACTTCCCCGCTGCGGGTTCCCCGACCGGATCCGGTCTTGGTTCTGTCCCTGTACACCAGGGGAATCGTGTCGCACCGGGTGTGGAAGTGCCCGCTGTCTGACATGGTGTAGCACAATTCAAGGACCAGGGTGTCGCGGTTGTAGTCGGTGGAATCCGGCAACCACAGGGTCAGGGAGTCGCGGTCCTGACTGAACCAGGGAAGGACACGCGGGGGTTCCGCTCCCTCCGGGGGCAAAAACCGGTAGCTGAAACTGTCAGTGAGGGGCGCTGCAAAACCGGCGTCCAGTTTCCAGCGTTCGTCCCGTTTGGCGGCGATCAGGTATTGCTGTTCCTGCTTTTCCGTGAACAACACCAGATCGATGGTCACGCTGTTCAGGTCGGGTCCCTTTGGCTTGAGCCGGAGGGAATCGAGGGAAAGACTGTCGGTTTCCGGAAGAATCGCCAGGCTGTCGGTTTGCTCTTCCGGAAGGGGAAGCAAGCCCTGGGATTTCAGGATCTGACGGTTGAATTCGGGATGAACGATCAGGGCGCTGTCCAGGAAGCCGACGGCTTCGGTGGGCTGGTCGAACAACAGGTTGAAATTCCCGTCCACCAGAGCAAACACCTTGAAGGTGTCGGCCCGGAGGTTGTTGACCTGAAACACCCCGCTGTCGTTGGACCGGCCCACGTACAGGGGGATGTCCAGCAAGGGAACCGAATCCCGCAGGTCGGTGTAGAGCATGACGGTGACCGGGTCCTTGGGAACGGTCAGGTCGGCAGCATTCAGCAGGGTCCCGCGCACCGACAGGGAATCCAGTTCATCGCCCGTGCTGAAGACATATTCATAGTTGAGAAGTTTGTTCCCTTCATGCAGGTCCTTGATGGCCGAACCGAAGTTCAGGGTGTAGGTGGTGTTGGGCTTGAGGGTGTCCTGCAATTCCACCACCACGGTTCGTTTGCGCAGTCGGACCTCCGGCTTTTCCTTCATGGGCGGAGAGGCCACCAATTCCTGGCGAACGTTGTCCAGAACCACGTATTCGTTGAAGGTGATGGCGATGCGGCGGGACTGGAACCGGGTGGAGTAATTGGGCGGATCGCATTCGATCACCACGGGAGGGTCCTCATCGCGGGGTCCGCCCGTGGGATTCCCCTGCTGGGCACATCCAGCGGCCAACAAACCAATCCAGAGAAGGGGAAGAAACCTGCTTCGCACGCGTTCGAATTTCTGCAAACATACAAAGATATACGCTTCCCGGGAAACCCCCGGATTGTTATTATATTTGTAGCATATTTCAAAATCGTTTGCCCACATGACCCTAGACGCCATCACCTGGAATGTGGATCCGGAAATATTTTCCATTGGAAAACTCAGCATCCGCTGGTACGGTCTGTTGTTTGCTTCCGCCTTCCTTGCCGGATACATGATCTTCTCCCGCTATCTGAAAACCAAACGGATCAGCTCCGAAATGCTGGACCAATTGCTGATCTACATTGCCGTGGGCACGGTCATCGGGGCCCGCCTGGGTCATTGTTTCTTCTACGAACCCGAATACTTTCTGGCCAATCCGCTGGAAATCCTCAAGGTATGGAAAGGAGGGCTGGCCAGTCACGGTGCGGCCATCGGTATTCTGCTTGCCCTGTGGCTTTACGTGAGAAAGCACAAGTTTTCCTTTCTATGGCTCATCGACCGCATTGTCATCGTGGTGGCCCTGGGAGGCGCCTTCATCCGCCTGGGAAACCTGTTCAATTCGGAGATTTACGGGGGAGCCACCAGCCTGCCGTGGGGATTCGAATTTGTGCGCGACCGCCTGTATGATCCCATCACCGGGGCCATCCTGCCCACGGTTCCGCGCCACCCCACCCAGCTGTACGAAGCGCTCAGTTACATCGCCATCTTCCTGGTTCTCTTTTTCTACTACCGCAAAAACTTCGAGAAAATGCGGGACGGATTCATCTTTGGCGTGTTCATGATCCTTCTCTTTGCCGCCCGTTTCTTCATCGAATTTGTGAAAAACGACCAGGTCGCCTTTGAATCCGGCATGAAACTGAACATGGGTCAGTGGCTCAGCCTTCCCTTCATTGCAGCCGGCGTGGCCATGATTCTCTGGACAAAAAAACACCCTGCGTACTTCAACCAAAGCCCTCTTCCCAAAGCCCCCAAACAGGGGAGAAAAGCGAAAGTGTAAAACGCCATGGAACAGGGAAATTTCTGGATTGCTTTCGGGCTGACCCTCTTTGCCGGTCTGTCTACCGGCATCGGAAGTGCGCTGGCATTCTTCACAAAAAGCACCAACACCCGGTTCCTGTCCGTCAGCCTTGGCTTTTCCGCCGGGGTGATGATCTATGTGTCCTTCGTGGAAATTTTCCAAAAGGCAAAGGAATCCCTGTCCCTGGCACACACCGAGGCAGCGGCCACCTGGTACACCGTGCTGGCGTTTTTCGGCGGCATTCTTCTCATCGCCCTCATCGACAAATTCATCCCTTCCCCGGAAAACCCCCATGCGGTGAAACGGGTCGAAGACGTGTCGGATCAACCCCAGAAAGATCCCAAGCTGGTCCGCATGGGGCTGTTCACCGCCCTGGCCATCGCCATCCACAACTTTCCCGAAGGAATCGCCACCTTCATGGCCGGGATGACCGATGCCAGCCTGGCCATCCCCATCGCCGTGGCCATCGCCATCCACAACATCCCCGAAGGAATCGCCGTCTCCGTCCCCATCAGCTACGGAACGGGGAACAGACGAAAGGGGTTTGTGCTTTCTTTTTTGTCGGGACTGGCCGAACCCGTGGGTGCACTCATGGCCTGGTTCATTCTCACGCCCTTCCTCAGCGACAGCCTGTTCGGCATTGTATTCGCTGCGGTGGCAGGGATCATGGTGTTCATATCGATCGACGAATTGTTGCCCACAGCCCGGGAATACGGCCTTCCTCATCACGCAGTCTACGGGTTTCTGGGCGGTATGGCCGTCATGGCCGTGAGTCTCCTTCTTTTCATTTGAGCGAATTCCGACCATGGGCGACCATCACAAGCCACATAGCAACAACCACCGGTCTCACAACCACCACAATCACAATCACGCGGTCAATGAGAAGAACCTCCTGGCCGCCACAATGTTGAACCTGGTCATCACCATCGTTGAGGTGGCGGGAGGCATCCTGTCGGGAAGTCTGGCCCTGCTGTCGGACGCCCTGCACAACCTGAGCGACACGGTGGCCACCTTCATTGCCTACCTGGCCACCCTGGTGGGAAGGAAGGAGGCCACGGCCCGCAAAACCTTCGGATACAAACGGGTCGAAATCCTGGCGGCTCTCCTCAACGCCGTCATCCTGGTGGTCATGTGCGTGTTCCTTCTGAAGGAGGCCTGGGAACGGTGGAAAGAACCCCAGCCCATCGACTCCATGGTCATGCTGGTGGTGGCCCTGGTGGGGCTGTTGGCCAACCTGTTCGCCGTCATCATCCTGAAAAAGGACGCCCACAAAAGCATCAATGTCAAAGCCGCCTATGTCCATCTGATCGGGGACACCCTCAGTTCCGTGGTCGTGATCATCGACGGGGTGCTGATTTTCGTCTATCGCCTCTACTGGATCGATCCCCTCATCACCCTGGTGATCTCCCTCTACATCATCCGGGAAGCCTTTGTCATTCTCAAAGAATCGGTCCGGATTCTCATGCAGTCGGCGCCTGAAGGCATCAAGCTGGAAAGCATCCGGAAGAAAGTGGAGCGCTACCCCGGTGTGCGGAACATGCACCACCTCCATGCCTGGTCCCTCACCGACAACGACATCCATTTCGAAGCTCATGTGGAACTGGAGGAAGACAAGCGCCTGAGCGAGGTCCGGATCATCCGGAAAGAAATCGAGTCGCTGCTTCGGGACGAATACGGGATCCGCCACATCACCCTCCAGTTCGAATTTGAAAGCGACCACCCGCCCCACATGATTCAGAAAGAACCGACGGGATGACACGGGAGGAGAAGATCATACGGGCATCCTGGTGGGCCATCGCCGGCAACGCTCTTCTGGCGGCACTCAAACTGGTCACCGGTTTTGTCACGGGCAGTTTTGCCGTGGTGGCCGACGGCATCGACTCCTCCACCGACATCGCCACCTCGGTGGTGGTTCTGGTCGCCGCCCGGATCATGAGCCGTCCGCCCAATGTCCGCTTTGCCTATGGGTACAAAAAGGCCGACACGGTCGCTTCCAAGATCCTGTCCTTCGTCATTTTCTTTGCGGGCGCCCAGCTGGCCTGGTCCTCCGTCAACATCCTCCTTCATCCGACAGAAATGGCGGTTCCGGATGCCCTGGCGATCTGGATCACCCTCGTTTCCATCGGCGGCAAGTTCATCCTGGCCCAGATTCTCTACCGGACCGGAAAGACCGTGGACAGCCAGATGCTCACGGCCAATGCCCGAAACATGCGAAACGACATCCTGATCTCCCTCAGTGTGTTGTCCGGTCTGGTGTTTACCCTCTGGCTCAACGCCCCCATCATTGACCGAATCATTGCCCTGGTGATCAGCGGTTTCATCATGTACACCGCCTTCAAGATCTTCCTGAAATCCAACATCGACCTCATGGACGGCATCGACGACACCCAATTGTACTGCCAGTTGTTCGATGCGGTGCGGTCGGTCCCGGGTGCCCAGAATCCCCACCGCGTGCGTGCACGCAAGATCGGGCATTCCTACATGGTCAACCTGGACATCGAAGTGGAAGCGTCTCTGACCGTAAAGCAGGCCCACGAGATCTCCCGGCAGGTGGAAAACAGCATCAAAACCAATCTTCGGAATGTGTATGATGTCATGGTCCATGTGGAACCCTTGGGCAATGCGGAGGAGGAACGTTACGGGCTCCGGGAGTCGGATGTGAAGGAGGACCGGCCATGAAAAGCCGGCCCTTCATCGTTGCCTCGTCCTCTTACTTGCTACGCAAAGGTCTGACGGGATTGCTGCACCGCATACCCTTTGCCCGCCTGAAAGAAGAATATGAATCACCCGAAGAATTGGAGCGTCGTCTTGAACATCCGGGCGGAGAAATCCTGCTCCTCGATGCCGGGATGCTGGAGGCCGTCCATCGGTGGATTGGCAAGAACCCCACTCTGCTGGAACAGGTGCTTCTTGTGGATTGGGCTCCGCCGAAGTCGACCGGAAGCGAATCCGACGTGACCTTCCGAACCGATGCCGGGGCCCCTGTCCTGTACCTCAGCGATCCCAAGGAGATTCTGGTGGAAAAGATCCACCGGTTTCTCGACGAATCCGTGGATAAGGAGGAGGAGGCCTCAGGCCACATTCTCACCCCCCGGGAACGAACCATCCTGCGTCAGGTCTCGCTGGGCCGGACGAACAAGGAGATCGCCGACCAACTCTACCTTTCGACCCACACGGTGACCACGCACTGCAAAAACATCAGCAATAAACTGGGCATCAAATCCGTTTCCGGATTGACCATCTATGCCATTGTAAACAACATCATTACCCTGGAAGAAGCCAGCAGGAAAGCTGAATAGGATTCCTTATATTTGTCAAAACCTTATCCCGACCATGACTGAGAAAAAAGTGAACACAGGAGTCCTTTACGGACTGATCGGCCTCCTGGTGGTAGTACTGGGCGTTGCCGTGTACTTGCTCCTCGACACCCGCAAAAACCTCAACAATGTCTCCAACGACCTGGCAGAAAAGACGGAATTTTTTCACCAGGAACGCGATTCCCTGGAAGGAGAACTGAGAAACATTTATTACCGCTACGACACCCTGGAAACCAACAATGTGGAATTGCAGGTCCAGATGAAGGAGCAGCAGGAAAAAATCGACAAACTCATCGCCATCCAGGCCGACGATGCATACAAAATCCGGATGTACCGGAAGGAAATGGAAACCCTGCGTACGGTTCTCCGGAGCTACATCGTTCAGATCGATTCGCTCAACATGATGAACCAGGAGCTGATGGCCCAGAACAAGCAACTCCGTTTCACGGAACAAAAACTTACCACGGAGAAGGAGCAACTGGAGCGGGATAAATCCCAGCTCGAAGAGATCAAGGACATGGCCACCACCTTGCAGGCGTCCCAAATCAACCTGGTTCTGCTCAACAAACGGGACAAGGAAACCACCCGCGTACGCACGGCGGACAAACTCCGGGTGGATCTTCTTCTCCGGGCAAACGCCGTCACCTCGGCGGGAGAAAAAACCGTGTATTTGCGGATTCTTCGGCCCGATCAGGTGGTGCTGGGTTCCCCCGACATGGAAATGATGGCCTTCGGAGGCGAACAATTGCCCGTGTCGGCGTCCCGCCTGGTCAATTATGAAAACGAGGACCTGCCCTTGTCCATCTTCTGGACCAACGACGGGGAGATCGTTCCCGGAGAGCACGTGGTGGAATTGTATGCAGAAGGAAAACTCATCGGAAGCAGCGTCTTTGTCCTGAAATAATCCCGTCGATGCGCATCGGGATCATCATTGGCCGGATCGGAGGTGTGGACGGGGTTGCCCGTGAAACCCAGAAATGGATCGAGGTTCTCCGAAGCATGGGCCACCGGGTGTTTGTTCTTTCCGGTCAGTTTCAGGAGCGAAGTCCGGAACCGGACTTCGAAACCCTGGTCCCCGAGATGTCCTTCTTTTCTTCGGAAAGTTTCTGGAGTCAGAAGCGGGCCTTCTTTTACCCGGAAACCGATCCCCAGGAACTCCTGGATCACATCCTTTTGGGCGCGGGACAAATCTGCAGGCACATGCTGGATTGGATCGAGTCGAACCGGATCGAATTCCTGATTTCGGAGAATGCCTCGGCCCTCCCCTCCCAGCTCGAAATGGGTCAGGCCATTCACATGGTCGTGCACAGCACGGGATTGCCAACCATCACCCACGACCATGAATTTGCCTGGGACCGGGGCAGCCGTTACCAGTCGCCTCTTGTAGAGATCCAGGAATTCATCGATGAAATCTTTCCTCTGCGCGCGCCCAATTCCGTGCATGCAGTGATCAACACCAATGCCGCGGACTTGCTCCGGGAGCGGTTTGACAGGGATTCTCTCCTGGTGCCCAATGTGATGGATTTTTCCCAACCCTTCGGACAGAAAACCCCGGTCCATGCCCCCCTGGCGGAAGCGCTGGGCTTTGGTCCTGCCGACATGATCCTGGTGCAGGCCACCCGGATCATGCGGCGGAAAGGGATCCACACCGCCATCGAATTGCTGCACAGGCTGGAGGACAACCGGGTGAAGCTGCTGATCACCGGAAATTTCACCGACGACGCCGGCCGGGCCTATCACAGCGAAATGATGGATGCCATCCTGGACCTGGGATTGGGACCCCGGGTCCGGTTTGCACACGAACACTTCCGGGTGGGCCCGCCGCCTCCCGGCCGGTCCGATTCCCGGCACTCCCTGTCCGATGCCTATGCCCTTGCGAGCGGCTGCACCTATTTCAGCAGTTCGGAGGGATTCGGAAACGGGTTTCTGGAAGGCATTCTGGCAAAAAAACCCGTGTTTGTGAACAATTACGAGCCTGTTTTCCAGACAGACATCGGCAGCAAAGGCTTCCGGACGGTGATGATCGAACACAATCAACTCACCGACGAGGCCGTGTCCGACATCGCCCGGATTCTGTCCGATCCCGCCGAGGCGAAGGAAATCGGAGAATTCAATTTTGAACTGGGAAAGAAACACTTCGGGTTCGACACCCTTCGGGGGAAGCTGGAGCTTCTGCTGGACCGGGCCCAGGTTGCCGCCGGAAGCTGAGACTCAGAACAACCCGCGCAGGACCCGGTCCGTCTCCAGCCAATGTTCCGGGGCCATGCGGATGGTTCCGCCGTCTTCCTTCAACATGCCTTCCTCCAGAAAGCGGGCCGATTCGCTGAGAAAATGGTCCCTCCATGCAGGACCGAAATCGGCGTGGATATCGGCCACGTCAATTCCCCGGCTGGTTCGAAGGGTGGTGATCAAACGATCGTGGTATCGCTCCTCCACCGTCAGGTCCTCCTGTTCCCGCACCGGCTTTCCCTGCTCCACCCCTTCCAGGTACGCTTCCAGAGAAGACACGTTCCAGGAACGACGCCGTCCGTCGAAAGCGTGAGCCGACGGACCCACGGCCTGGTAGGGCCGACCCGACCAGTACAGCTGGTTGTGCCGGGAGGGGTACCCGGAGCGGGCAAAATTGGATATCTCATAGTGTTCGAATCCGGCCTTCGCCAATTGTTCGCGCAACATCCCGTAGAATCGGAGGCTGTCCTCATCTTCCACCGGGGCAATCCGCCCCTTTTTCCGCCAGTGGTCAAACACGGTTCCCTCTTCGAAACTGAGATGATAGGCGGAAATGTGTTGTACCGGCAAGGACAGGGCCTCCCTCAGATTCCGTTCCCATCCGGCGGCGCTCTGCCCGGGAAGGCCATAGATGAGGTCGATGCTGATGTTCTGAAAGCCCGCCCTGGCAGCATCCTCCACAGATTGCCGGGCCTGTTTGGCGGAGTGGGACCGCCGCATGAATGTCAGATCACTTTCCAGAAAGGACTGGATCCCGATGCTCAGTCGGTTGATTCCAAGACTTCTGAAAAAGGAAAGCCGGTCCGGGGACAGGTCGTCGGGATTGGCTTCCAGGGTGAATTCCAGATCGGGGGCCATGTCGTACCTCAAAAACCCCTCGTCCCGAATGCTCTTCAGGTTTTCATCGGACAGCACCGACGGGGTGCCTCCTCCCAGGTAGAGAGAGCGGAGCGTTGGCTTTCCCGCCCCGGGTTCCTCCTCCCTGCGCCGCGCCATTTCCCGTCGAACTGCGTGGACAAAGCGATCGGCCTTGTGCAGGCTCACCGTAAAATAGAAATCGCAATACCTGCAGGCCTGGCGGCAAAAGGGAATGTGAATGTAGAGTCCTTCCGGAGCGGATGCGTTCATGGTCACCCCATTCTTTCAAGACGCAGAAAACAAAAAAGATTGCATCTTTGTTCCTTACTTGGCATGTTGCGCATACGAAAATACCTCTTTCAGTACAAATTCTCCCTGCTGTTGGCTCTGATCATTGCCTTTCTCAGCCTCATGCCCGGAGAAAGCATTCCCAAAACCAGGATCTTTGATTTCAGTTTCATGGACAAGCTGGTGCATCTGGGAATGTATGCGAGTTTCAGTTTTGTGGGATTGTGGGAGAGCCGCTTTCCCTCCCCCTGGCTGAAAAGGGCCTTCCCCCTTCTCTTTCTTTTTCTGGGATTCAGCGGGATCATCGAAATCATTCAGGGCACACTGACCGACAGCCGGGCTGCCGAATTGGCCGACTTTGCCGCCAATGCCACTGGAATCGGCCTGGGATGCCTCGCACATTTCCTTTTGTTCAGACGCTTCCGCATCAAAGCCTGAGGGGATTTGCTCCCCTGTGAAACGCCGAAACCAGATCGGCCAGGGTTTCCGTTTGGAGCATGTGCTTCATTTCCTTTCGCAACGGGGCCAGCTTGTGATGCATGCTGCAGGGATGATCGGGCTGACAATTGGAAGTCCCGATCACACACCGGTCAAAGGTTCCCGTTCCGTCGATCACTTCCACAATCTCCATGACAGAAATGTCGAGGGGCGACTTCTTGAGGCAGAACCCTCCATGGGGTCCCTTGGCGGACACAAGAATGTCATGCTTTACAAGCCCCTGCAGGATTTTCGCCAGAAACGGACTCGGAATGTCCAGTTCGCCTGAAATCTCCTTGATCCCGCACTTTTGATCCGGAGTCGCTTTGAGGGCCAGGTAGATGGCGGCTCGCAGGGCATATTTGCTTGTATTGGAGAGCATGGATGGTTAGTTTAACAATCGACGTGTTGATTTGTTGTTGATGACGGTTGATAAACCCGGACAATGCCCGCACAGCATTCCGTCCCATGCGATTTACCCATTTTTTGTTCCAAATCGCAAACAGATTGTCAACAGACTTTATCTTTGAATCAAAAAGGCATTTTTCATGTTGAACCGCTCTCAACAATTGTGAATAGAACCAGCTAAATAACGTGCTATCAAAACATAAGAATTGAACGCATTGTTCATTACTTGTGTTTATTCATTGAAGAACGACATATGCAAGCAACCTGCCTCTTTTTTAAAAACAAAATGAACGGCCTATCATCATCATTACATAGATTCTTAAATTAAATTATAATACTATTGTATTTATGGGATATGTTGACAAGAAGGATTTGGTGAAGAAAGGGTATGTGGACCTGCCTGTGGATTCTTCTCTGGATTTGAGTCAGGAAATCGACAGGCTACGCAAAGAAAAGAATGCCGTCATTCTTGCCCACTATTACCAGGAAGGGGACATCCAGGACATCGCCGATTTTGTGGGGGACAGTCTGGCCCTGTCTCAAAGGGCGGCACGCACCCCTGCAGATATCATTCTGTTTGCCGGTGTCCATTTTATGGCGGAAACGGCCAAGATTCTGGCCCCGGAAAAAAAGGTCCTTCTGCCCGACCTCCAGGCAGGTTGCTCCCTGGCCGATTCCTGTCCGCCCGATGCCTTTGCAGAATTCATCCGAAAACATCCGGGTCACACCGTCATTTCCTATGTAAACACGACAGCCCGAATCAAAGCGTTGACCGACATTGTCTGTACATCCACCAATGCCTTGCAGATTGTTCAGAGCCTGCCTGCCGACGAAAAGATCATCTTTGCCCCCGACCGAAACCTTGGGAATTACATCCGGCAGGAAACCGGACGCGACATGGTGATCTGGGACGGGGCCTGCCATGTGCACGAGGCCTTCAGTCTGGAACGGATTCTGGAAATGAAAAAAGAACACCCGGAAGCCAAAATCATTGCGCATCCCGAATGCGAAAAGCCCATCCTGATTGTGGCCGAACACATCGGATCCACTGCCTCGTTGTTGAAATTCACCCAGATAGATGAGGCCCGGACCTACATCGTGGCCACGGAATCCGGCATCATCCACCAGATGAGAAAGGCCCGACCCGACAAAACGTTCCTTGCGGCTCCCCCGGAAGATGCCACCTGCGCCTGCAACGACTGCAGCTTCATGAAGAGGATCACCCTGAAAAAAATATACAACACTTTGAAGTATGAACAGCCTGAAATAACTTTGGACCGGAATTTGATGGATCAGGCCAGGGGATCGATCCAACGGATGCTTGACATCTCCGAAAAACTCAATTTGTAGGTGATTGGATTGAAACACAAAGCGATCGGTATTCTCGCCACGGGTTTGCTTGTTCTTCCGGTCGGGAAGGCAACGGCCCAGGACGGGTACGGTTTTGTCCAGATCCGGTATCCCAACGGGCAGGTTTCCAGCGAAGGGACCATGCGCGACGGAAAACCGGACGGATCCTGGAGAACGTACTACGTGACCGGCGTGGTCAAATCCGAAGGGAAGCGAACCAATTTTCTACTCGACAGCATCTGGAATTTCTATGATCAGACCGGAAACCTGGAGCAACAGATTTCCTATCAGCTCGGAGACAAAAGCGGGTATTCCCTGCGGTATCAGTTTGACAATCCCCGGGCTCCGGGTCAGGCTACGCTGGCGGCCCGTGAATTGTATGTGAACGGAAAGAGAGAAGGAAATTCCTACTACTACTATCCCACCGGAGAGCTGAAGCAGGTGATTTTTTACAAGGACGGAAGAAAGCAAGGCCTGGCCCAGGAATTTTCCACGGACAGTGTGCTGATCAGCGTGGTGGAATACAAAGACAATTACATGATCAACCGGGAGCGGCTCAACCGCACCGATCCGGAAGGTCTCCGGCAGGGTACCTGGCGCAGCTATTACGAAAGCGGAAGGATCAAGAAGGAAGAACATTTTCTTGACAATCAGTTGCATGGATATGTCAGAGAGTTCGACGGACAGGGAAATCTTGTGTTGGCACTTCGGTACGACCGGGGAAAGATCGTGGAGGAGATCGACGAGGATCTGAAGGAGTTGCTCGACATGAAAAACACCTACGACGAACTGGGGCGGCTGGTGTTCAATGGTGGGTACAAAGAAGGAGTTCCGGTGGGCATCCATCGTTTCTATGACACAACGGGTGTGGTGATTAATTCCTACCTCTACAACGAGGAGGGCATCAAAATCGGGGAAGGCATCATTGATGAGCAGGGGCGTCACATTGGGGAATGGACGGACCTGTATGAAAATGGAAAGATTCGTGCTCAGGGTTCCTATGCGGAAAACCGCCGATCCGGCACCTGGACCTTTTATTATCCGGGCGGTTCTGTGGAACAAAAGGGTCGTTTTGAACGAGGTCGGTACCACGGTGCATGGACCTGGTATTATCCGGACGGTTCGAGGTGGCGCGATGAGCAATATTTCAATGGCCGGGAAGATGGATTGTTTGTTGAGTATGATCCGAGTGGCAATATCCTGGCCGAAGGCAATTATGTGAATGGAGAAATGGATGGGGAGTGGATCTACCATGTGGGCGATCACCAGGAGAAAGGATCGTATGTGATCGGTCTGAGGGAAGGAGAATGGGAAGCCTTCTATCCGGATGGTGCCCTGAAATACGAAGGGCTGTACAGCCAGGGGAATCCAGACAAAAAGCACAAGTACTATTATCCCAACGGGATTCTGAAAGAAGAGCAATACTACGAAATGGGCATCCGGGAAAGGAATTGGAAAAAATACGATGAAGAGGGCAACCTGGTCATGACCATCACCTATCGGAACGATCAGGAACAGAGGATCAACGGAGTGAAGATCAAATTGCCCGAACCCGATGTGACCCTCATTCGATGAACCCATGAGCGATCCCCTGGAATTCAGAAATCAGATGCCGGACAAAGACGTGGAACTGGAAGTCCGGTTGCGTCCCCCCGATTTTACCTCATTTCGCGGGCAACAAAGGATTGTGGACAATCTGAAAGTGTTTGTGGAGGCGGCACGTTTGCGGGACGAAGCCCTGGATCATGTGCTGTTGCACGGGCCTCCGGGTTTGGGAAAAACCACCCTGGCCCACATCATTGCAACGGAAATGAATGTGGGGATCAAAATCACGTCGGGACCCGTTCTGGACAAGCCCGGGGACCTTGCCGGTCTGCTCACGGGTCTCGAGCACGGGGATGTGTTGTTCATCGATGAAATCCACCGCCTTTCCCCCATCGTGGAGGAATACCTGTATTCGGCCATGGAGGACTATTGCATCGACATCATGATCGACAAGGGTCCGGCCGCCCGCAGTGTGCAATTGTCCCTGGAACCCTTTACCCTGATCGGCGCCACCACGCGGTCTGGCCTGCTGACCGGTCCCCTGCGGGCACGGTTCGGTATCAAGTCCCTGTTGGAGTACTACGATGTGGATGTGCTTCAGGCCATTGTCGTTCGCTCCGCCGGCATCCTTCAGGTGGAAATTGCCGCCAATGCCGCACGGGAAATTGCTTCACGGAGCCGTGGGACGCCCCGGATTGCCAATGCCCTGTTGCGACGGGTCCGGGACTTCGCCCAGGTCAAGGGCAACGGGTACATCGACATGGAAATCACACAATACGGTCTGGAGGCACTGAACATCGACCGGTCCGGTTTGGATGAAATGGACAACAAGATACTGACCACCATCATTGATAAGTTCCAGGGGGGTCCGGTGGGGTTGAACACCATCGCAACGGCCGTGGGCGAAGAGGCCGGTACCATTGAAGAAGTGTACGAACCCTTCCTGATCAAGGAGGGTTACATCAAGCGAACCCCGAGGGGACGGGAAGTTACCCAGATTGCCTATGAACACCTGGGGAAATATCAGGATCGGCAAAACCTCTTATTTTGATATTTTGTATATATTTGTGGGGAACTGAATTTAATGGACATGGCAAAAGATCTTCTCAAGAACGCAGGACTTCTGATCATTCTCGCTGGTGTAATCATTCTGGGAATCGTGGTATTTACCGGAGCGCAGAGCAACGGCAACCTGGGCCTGAGCCTTGGTTTGGTCGTGGGAGGTCTGCTGGCCCACATTTTCATCAATAAAGCGGTCGACTGAGGACGCTTACATATTGGCGATACGTTTCAATCCTGGCTTGTCCAGGATTTTTATTTTGCGTCCGTTCAAAGCTATGACCCCCTCGTGTTTGAAATCGGAAAGCAACCGAATGATGGATTCCGTTGCGGTTCCCACAATGTTGGACAATTCTTCCCGGGTCAGGGACACCATCAACACCTGGTCTCCATCGGTTCCGAATTCGTCGTCGAGGATCAGAAGGACTTCGGCCAGTCTTTCTTTGACCGTTTTTTGGGCAATGTCGGTGATGTAGGCATTGGCTTCGCCCAATTCCTTGCAAATCAGTTTCATCATTTCCACAGCGAAGTTTCCGTTGGTACGGATCCAGTCCAGCAGCAGTTCCCGGGGGATTTGCATAACCGAGCCGGTTTCGAGCCATTCGGCGGTGGTGCAGGCCGCCTCGTCGCTGATGACCGAGCGGTACCCGATGATGTCTCCGGTTTTTGCGAAACGCAGGATTTGCTCCTTGCCATCGAAGCCGGTTTTGTATATTTTTGTAATGCCTTGAATGACAATGTAGAATCCTTTGATGCGTTGCCCTTCGCGGTAGATGATTGAACCTCTTTTGTAACTTTCTGTTACATTGTTGAACGTCATGGCCTGCAATTGTTCCTCGTTCAGGTGCTTGAACAAGGGATGCAGCCGCAGGGAAGGGGCATCGAAACCTTTATGATCGTTACGTTGGTCCATGGAAAAGGCCTGGTCACTCAAAAATAATTAAAAAAGGGAACTTTCAATGAAAGAAAAAATCAAAGCAAACTGGCTGGACGGTCTGGCATTCGAAGCCGAAGTGGACGGACACAAATTGTACATGGATTCCTTGCCGGAGCACGGAGGCAAGAACACGGGACCGCGTCCCAAGCCGCTCATGATGGTGGCCCTGGCCGGATGCACCGGAATGGACGTTGCTTCCATTCTCAAGAAAATGAAAGTGGAAATGGAAGCTTTCACGGTGGAAGTGGAAGGAGACATCAGCGAAGACCATCCCAAGCGTTTCGAAGGGATGAAGGTGATATACAAGGTAAAAGGCAAAGACATTCCCCGGGACAAGGTGGAAAAGGCCGTTCAGCTCTCCGCCGAAAAATACTGCGGAGTTTCAGCGAATTACACCAAAGCTTTTCCCATCACCCACGAGATCATCATCGAGGAATAGTCGCGGTATGTTCGCGACAGATCCGTTGGTTTCCGTCGGCTTCTTTCAGTAAGCCGACCGGAATTGTTCCAGGAAGCGAAGATCGTTTTCGAAATACAGGCGGAGGTCCCGGACCTGGTATTTGAGCATGGCCACACGTTCGATGCCCATGCCAAAGGCATATCCGGTGTATTTTTCCGGGTCGATATTGCTGTATTTCAATACGTTCGGATCCACCATGCCACAGCCCATGATTTCGAGCCACCCGGTGTATTTGCAGACATTGCATCCCTTTCCACCGCAAATCTGGCAGCTGATGTCCATTTCAGCCGACGGCTCGGTAAACGGGAAATAGGAAGGACGCAGGCGAATGTCCACCGAGGAGCCGAACATTTCCCGGGCAAAATACAGGAGGGTTTGCTTCAAATCGGCAAAGGAAACGTTCTCATCGATGTACAGGCCTTCCACCTGATGAAAGATGCAATGAGCCCTGGCAGAAATGGCTTCGTTTCGAAAGACCCGGCCGGGCGACACCGTGCGGATGGGAGGCGTGGACGATTCCATCACCCGCACCTGGACGGAGGAGGTGTGGGTCCGCAACAAGATGTCCGGATCTTTTTCGATGAAAAAGGTGTCCTGCATGTCCCGGGCCGGATGCTCCGGCGGGAAGTTCAGGGCAGAGAACACATGCCAGTCATCTTCGATTTCCGGTCCCTCCGACACGGTAAACCCTTGTCTTGCAAAAATTTCCAGAATTTCGTTCCGCACAATGGAGATGGGGTGCCTTGCCCCGTGGGGCATGGGAGGTCCCGGTAGACTCGGGTCGGCAATGGTTCGGCCGCTCCCTTTTTCATTCAAAGCCGTTCCCAGCGAATCCAGGCGTTCCTGTACCGATTGTTTCAAGCGGTTCAGTTGCTGGCCCACCTCCCGTTTTTGGTCGGGCGACACGTCCCGGAACTGGGAAAACAGATCGTTGAGAATGCCCTTTTTTCCCAGGTATTTGATGCGGAATTGTTCCAGTTCCTCCTTCGTCGACGATTGGAAGTCTTTGATTTCCTCCAGGATATGTTCGATTCGTGCAAGCATAGTACGCTGATATTGAGCTACAAATGTAATGAAAACATGGGGTTATTCAACGCGGCGGATGCGAAAGGAAACATCTTCGACCGGCCGGTTGTAGGCATCGGTCGGTACGGAGGCGATCCGGTCCAGGACATCAAAACCTTCCGTGATTTCTCCGAAGACCGTGTAGGCCCCGTCCAGATGGGGGGTTCCCCCCTGTGTGGTGTACACCTTTTCCGCTGCCTCGTTCACGACCACCCCCCGTTGTTCGCGCAGCAACTGAAGCTCCTGGGAGGTGAACACCCGTCCCTGCACCAGATAGAACTGAGAACCGGAGGATCGTTTTTCTGGATTTTCCCGGTCCCCCTGACGAGCGGCAGCCAATGCTCCTTTCTTGTGAATGAGGCCTTCCCGGAATTCAGCTGCGAGGGTGTAACCAGGACCCCCGTTGCCAAGCCGTTGACCTTTGGCGGCTCCGGCCGAGTGAGGATCTCCGCCCTGGATCATGAAATCCTTGATGACCCGATGGAACAGCTGGTCATCAAAATAGTTCTCGTCGATCAGCCGCAGCATGTTGTCCCGGTGGACCGGGGTGGCGTCGTACAGGCGAACCGTGATGTTGCCCAGGGAGGTTTCGATCCGGATAAGTGGACCTGATGTGTTCGGGTCAACCTGGGCGGAAAGTCCGTTCGTGAGCAGGACGTTCCCCAGGGAAATCAGGACGGAAAACAGGACGTTCTTCATGAGATTTGATGTACTTTTAAATGTCAGAATTCTGCAAAGATAGCATCCATGGGGAAACAGCTGTGGCTATTGGTATGTTTCGTTTGTACCCTTCCTTCGCTCAACGCTCAGTCGGTGGGTCTGGTCCTCAGCGGGGGCGGATCCAAAGGTCTCGCCCACATCGGGGTGATCAAAGCCCTTGAGGAGCAGGAGGTGCCCATCGATTGCATCGGGGGAACCTCCATGGGAGCCATCGTGGGCGCCCTTTATGCCATGGGAATGACCCCCGATCAGATGATCGAAATCATCGGTTCGGACGATTTCCGGTCCTGGCTGAGCGGGGAAATCGATGTGGCCTACAAGTACTACTTCAAGGAGGAGAATCCGGCGCCGGATTTGATTCGCATGGGATTGGACATCAAGGACACGGTTCCACGCACCCGGTTTCCCTTGAGTCTAATTCCAAATCACATCATGGATTTTGCCTTCATGGAAGTGTTCGCCCAGGCCAGTGCGGCGGCGGGATACAATTTCGATAGTTTGTTTGTCCCCTATCTGTGCAATGCGGTGGACATTTCCAACAGCGAGGAAATTGTTTTTCGTCGGGGCGATTTGACCCAGGCGGTGCGGGCTTCGATGACCGTTCCGGTTTATTTCAGGCCCATCGTGATGGACGACCGCATTTTGTACGACGGTGGCATCTACAACAATTTCCCGGTGAACCACGTGAAGAAGGAGTTTCGGCCTGACATCCTCATCGGAAGTAAAGCAGCCAAGGGAAACATCACTCCGGATGAGTTCGATCTGCTGACCCAGATTGAGAAGATTGTGATGAAACCGTCGGAATACCACATTGGCCCGGAGGAGGGCGTTCTGCTCGACATGGATTTCAGAAACACCTCCCTGCTGGCCTTCGACCGGATGGATGAGTTCGTGCAGATTGGATACGATGCAGCCATGGAAAAAATGGAAAGCCTCAAGATACTTCTGAGGGGAAGACAAAAGGACAGCCTGCAGCTCCGGGAGGAGCGGGCGGCTTTCCGGGCAAAGCTTCCGGAGTTCAAGTTCAGGGACATTGAAGTCAGTGGTCTCAACGAGGAACAAACCGAATACATCCAACGAAACATCCGGAAGTCGGATTCGATCATCGGCATGGAGAGCCTGAAAGTCGAGTACATGAAACTTGCCCACGATCCGAGTCTGGTTTATTTGTATCCCAGAGCCATTTATGACCGAAACGACAGTCTGTTTCGTCTTCACCTGCGCGTGATACCGGAAGCACCGCTGGAGGCAAGGTTTGGACTGTTTATTTCCACCACGGGTCATGCTCAGACCTATTTGGGGTTCAGCTATCGCGAAATCGCGGAATTGAGTACCCATCTTCTGGGCAGCATTCAGTTCGGAAGACTGTACAATGGTTTCAATGTGGGATTCCGGTTCGATTATCCCTCCCGGATTCCCGTTTATTTTCAGGGTAGTTTCAATTACAACGGGTTCGACTACAATGCGTACAACAGCAACTTCTTTTTTGAGGACCTGAAACCTTCCTACATCACGGAGGATGAAATCAATTTCCGCTTCGATGTGGGAATCCCTTGGCAGATCAATGGGGTCATCAAGGGGGGACTGGGCATTGGCCGGAATCATGAGATCTATTACATGACCCGGGATTTTACCAGCGATGACACCTCGGATGTCTCCCATGTCAATTTGATTTCCCTGTACGGGGCACTTGAGAGGAATAGTTTGAATGACAGGCAGTTTGCTACAGAGGGTATGTTTCGAAAGCTTTCCCTGCGGGCAGGTTACGGTCTGGAATCGTACATGCCCGGGTCCACGTCCATGGACCGGATCAACGGTCGAATGAATTATTCCTGGTTGTCTGCGACCCTGGAAGAAAAAGGGTACCTTCCATTGCAGGGGAAATGGAGTCTGGGATATTATTTTCAGCTTCACGCTTCATTCAAAAGACTGCTGAGCAATTACTACGCAACCATCATCGAAGCCCCCTCCTTTCGACCCACCCTCATTTCCCAAAGCATGTTCATGGAGAATTACCGTGCCCATCAGTTTGTGGCTGCCGGGGTGATGCCTGTATACCGATTCAGTGATCTGGTCCATGCAAAAGTGGAAGCCTATGGATTTTTTCCCGTTCAGGAGATCCTTCTCGGGGAGAACAACGATGCCGAGCTGGGTCATTATTTCAAAAGCATGAAAAGTCTGTTCAATGCTTCCCTGAACGTGGTGACAGTGGCCGGTCCCCTGGGCGTGCACCTGGGTTATCTCACGGAGCAGGAAAAACCCTGGGTCATCCAACTGAGCTTCGGCTATTTGCTTTTCAACAAAAGATCGACGGACGATTAGCTTCTACCAGGGAGATTGCTACTTTTGCACTGATTCTGTGAAAAATCCTATCCAACAATTGTTCGGCCAGACGGCCGTCTATGGGTTCGGGATCGTGTTGCCACGGTTCTTGAATTATCTGCTTACCCCGTTTTATACCAGGATTTTTGTGCCTTCGGACTATGGTGCGATCACAGAGCTTTACGGTTATGTCGTCTTCTTACTCGTGGTTCTTACCTATGGAATGGAAACCGGATACTTCCGGTATGCGAGCAATTCTCCGAGAGAAGAGAAGGTATACAGCACAGGTCTTATCTCTTTGTTCGTGAGTTCTTTGGCCTTTGTATTTATCATCTATTCTACATCGGATGGATTGTCCCGTGCCATGGGATATGGAGAACATCCGGAATACATCCGGTGGCTTGCCCTGATTGTGAGTCTGGATGCCTTTACGGCTCTTCCCTTTGCGCGCATGCGGTTGCAGAACAAGGCAGTGAAGTATGCCGTCATCCGGGTGGTGGAAGTGCTGGTGAACATCGGTTTGAATGTTTTCTTTTTGCTATACTGCAAAGAGCATGTTGATAGCCAGTTCATTCAGAAGGTATACAATCCGGACATTGGTCTGGGATACGTATTGATTTCGAATGTTGTTGCTTCCTTGGTGAAGCTGGTGTTGCTCACGGGTGAGATCCTGGCAGTGAGGATCGCCTGGTTTCAGATGGTGTTGTGGCGTGTGTTGGTGCGGTATTCCTACCCCTTGCTCATTGCCGGACTTGCCGGAGCCGTCAACGAAGCCCTCGACAGGGTGCTGTTGAAACATTTGATACCCGAGGCGCAGTTTCCCATGGAACAGGTGGGCATTTACGGAGCGAACATGAAAATGGCGGTGTTGATGACGCTTTTCGTTCAAATGTTTAAGTATGCCGCCGAACCCTTCTTCTTTTCCCGGGCCCGGGACGGGAATGCAAAGCAGCTGTACGCCGATGTGATGACGTTCTTTGTGCTGGCCTGCTTGTTCATCTTCCTGGTGGTCACGTTTTTTCTGGACTCGTTCATTCTGATCATCGGCAAGGATTTCCGGGAAGGCCTTCACATTGTTCCGGTTGTGCTGCTTGCCAATCTGGTCATGGGCATTTTCTTCAGTTTGTCCATCTGGTACAAGTTGACGAACAAGAACAAAATCGGAGCCGTTCTGGTGCTCATCGGGGCTTCGATCACGGTGGTTGTCAATGTGGTCTTTGTTCCCCGCTGGGGGTACACGGCTGCTGCCTGGGCTCACTTGGTGTGCTACTCCGTCATGGTGGTGTTGTCCTATCAGTGGTCGAGGAAAACTTACCCGGTCCCCTACCGGATCGGTCGAATCCTGGGCTATTTCGGACTTGCTTTGAGCCTGTATGGGGTGAATGCCCTATTTTTACGGCAGATGGAACGGGGTGGAACAATTCTTGCAGTCGTGCTGTTGATTTTGTTTGTCCTTGTTGCCTATGTCCGGGAGAAATCAACGTTTAATACCTATGCGCATGGATGAAAAATGCATCGTAAAAGTCGTAAACAAATCGAGCCATTCCCTGCCGGAGTACCAAACCGAGGGTTCGGCCGGGATGGACCTGCGGGCCTCCCTCGACAAGGAGGTGGTGCTGGAACCGATGGCCAGGAGGTTGGTTCCTACCGGGCTGTACATTGAATTGCCGGAGGGATATGAAGCCCAAATACGCCCCAGGAGCGGACTGGCCCTGAAAAAAGGAATTACCGTGCTCAATTCCCCCGGAACCATCGATGCGGATTACCGGGGCGAAATCGGCATCATTTTAATCAATCTTTCCCGGGAGGATTTTGTACTGAAGGATGGGGAAAGGATTTGCCAGATGGTTATCCAACGGGTCGAACAAATCCGCTGGGAGCCGGTTCAAGTCCTGGAGGTGACAGATCGGGGCGCCGGAGGGTTCGGACACACAGGAAAAGAATAGGTACCTTGACAACGGGAAAGGACAGCATATGAGGCTTCGCAAAGGGTTTTTCGTATGGATTTTCTTGGGAGTGTTGTTGCTCCCGGAGAGTCTTGCTGCGCAGGAAGCGGAGAAGAGCAGCGACTACCAATATGCGTTGATCGAAGCGGTTAAACAAAAAAACCTGGGCAACCCTGCCGAAGCGGTTAAATTGTATTCCCTTGTGATCAAGGAAGAGCCCACCTGTGCGGTGGCGCATTACGAGTTGGGGTTGCTTTATCTGATGGCGAACCAGTCGGGTACGGCGGAAAGTCATGCGAGAAAGGCCTACGAGCTGGAACCCGGGAACCGTTGGTATCTTCTGTCCTATCTGAATGTTCTTGGGGTGAACGAATCCTTCGATGCCATGGAGAAAATCCTGCGAACGAAAATGAAGGATGACCCGGAGGAGGTTGAATGGCCCTATCAACTGGCTTCAGTATACCTGGGAAGTGGGAAACACGGAAAAGCCATTCGTCTTCTGGAAGAAATTGAAAAGCAAAGGGGTTACAGCGACAAAATCACGTTGTTGAAGGCGTCGGTGTATGAAAGTGAGAAGGATTTCGGTGCTGCTCTAAAAGAAATTGAACGGATCCTGGCCCTTTTTCCGGAGGACCTGCAGCTGAGGACCGTGGCTGCTGAGCTTGCCATGCAGGACGGAGATGAAGACAAAGCGGCGGGTTACTATCTTGAGATTCTCGCGATCGATAGCACGAACATTTTTGCCTTGACCAATCTGACGGATCATTACCGTCGGGTGGAAGATTTTGACCATAGTTTCTATTACATGGGTCGTTCGTTTCAAAGTTCTCAGATTGAGGCCCAAAAAAAATTGGCGGTGCTGTCGGCCTATCTGAGCGATGAGCATTTTATCACCCACTATGGAACGGCTCTTGAAAATCTCTTGCAGATCGTATTGGCTGCGAATCCAGAGCAGCACCAGGTGAAATTGTTGGCGGCTGATTTTTTCATTCAAAAGCATCGGTACCCGGATGCGTTTTTTCAGCTCGATTCGTATCTGAATGTGGAGAGAGGCTCCTATCCGATGTATATGCAGGCGCTGTTGCTGGCAAGTGCTTCCGGGTTGAATTCGGAGTTGGTCTCTCTGGCGGATCGCGCCCTTGTGTTTTTTTCCGATAGCAGCGACATCCGTTTCTTTAAAGGAATCGGATGTTATGAGACGGCACGGTATGAGGCGTTGATTTCGAATTATGGGGAAATGAACCTGGCAAATCTCTCACGAAAGGAGTATGTGGGACAAGCGAAAATGTTGTATGCTGAAGCACTTTACAGGACGGGCGCGTATGTTGTTTCCGACTCGGTCTTTGAGGAGTTGATTCAAGAAGAGCCGGAGAACTCCATGGTCATGAACAACTACAGTTACTATTTGGCAGAACGTGGAGAGAAGTTGGATTTGGCAAAGAAACTAAGCAGCCAGACCCTCCAGAGAGAGCCTCAAAACGCAACCTATCTGGATACCTACGCGTGGATTCTGTACAAGAGGAAGGAGTTTGTCGAAGCGGAGCATGTGATCCTGAAAGCTTTGAGTCTTGGGGGGGAAAACGATGTGGAGGTGAATGAGCATGCCGCCGAAATTCAACGGGCACTTGGCAGCAAAGAGCTGGCCCGGTCATACTATCTGAAGGCATTGATTCTTGGGGGCGACAAAGAATCCCTGGAGAGCAAAATGAAAGACTTGGATGAAAAGCCGTGAAAAAGAGAACCTGGCATAGATGGCGTACGGAGCAACTGATCGTTGTGGGGTTGTTCCTGTATCTTTCCTTGTCATTCTGGCAATGCAAGCCTCTGAGACAGGTGACAGAGCCTGTGCGTGATTCCATTTCCGCGGAGGAGATGTGGGCGCATCGGTGCAGGGAGGCGGATACGATCCGCTCCTTAATCGTCAGGGATATTCCAGCCATGCTTGAAGCGGAGGGAGAACGGTATGAAGTGGAGCTTCAATTGCGGGCGGTCAGGGATTCCTTCCTTTACATCAGCGGCGTCTCATCCGGTTACGAGATTCTGCGGGCTTACCTCGACTTGGATTCCATTCGGGTCATTGATCGGATCAACAAAGTTGTTTACCATGCTGCCTATAGAAAGCATTTCGGCTATGGTTTTCCAGTGAATTTTTGGGACATTCAGCGCTTGATCGATGCCCATTATCTCTGTGGATGGGTGGATGAGCGTGCGGTCCTGGAGGGGGCCGAGCTAAAGGTGAATCTTACAGAGGAGTTGACGATCAAAGAAATACGACTCGATTCAAAGGTCATGGAGTTGAGTGGATTTGTTTTCAGGCATCTTCGCACCGGGGAGTTTCTCATCGGGGAGCGAAGGGGAGGTGGATTCTTTGTAGCCTCCAATTTTCTCCTGGGCGATGTGACGATGAGTCTTGGAGCCGGGTCCCGGAGCTACAATGATTCTTTTGATGTCCGCATGAATGTAAACGAGAGAAAATACACCCGAATCGATCTATGAAAAGGTTCTGGCTATTGACATATGCTGCCTTGATGTTGACCGGAGGCCTTCAGGGTCAGGACAGGTCCAACCTGGAGAGTCAGAAGAAGAAAGCCTTTGAAGAGATCAAAGTGGCGAAGGAGCTGTTGGAAGAAACAGAAAAGGAAAAGGCGGCCTCAATGCATCAGGTTCAAATCATTCAGCGGGGGATTCGCTCGCGGCGCGATTTGGTTTCTGCGCTTGAGCAGGAAGTTCGTTACATTGAACAGGACATGCTTGAGGTACAGAAGCAAGTGGAAACCCTGGAGAAAGAGATGGAGATTCATCGGGACGAGTATGCCCGGTTGATTTATTATGCCTATACGAACCAGACCAACTATGAGAAATTGATGTATTTGCTTGCCAGTGAATCCATCTCGCAGAGTTATCAGCGTTTTAAGTATTTGAAGTACCTCAGTGAGTACCGGGTGCAGAAAACAGAGGAGATTGACAGTCTTGTGAAAAAACTGGAGGATCAAAAGGTGGCGTTGGAAAAGCTCATGGGTACGAAGCTGAACCTGATAACGGAAAAGGAGAGGGAGGAAAGCAATCTGGTTCAGGAAAGGGAAAAGGGGAATGGTCTTGTTCTGGAGTTGCAGAAGAAAGAAAGACAATTGCAAAATCGAATCAAGGAAAAGGAAAGAATTGCCCGGGAGCTGGAAACCCAGATTCGGAAAATCATCGAAGAGGAAGCCAGAAAGGCTGCGGAAGAGAGCCGAATGGCCGTGCGCACACCGGAACGTGAAGTCCTTGGGGAAGGATTTCAATCAAACCAGGGAAAGTTGCCCTGGCCTGTTGAAAGGGGATTGATTACCTCGGGATTTGGTTTGCAGGAGATTCAAGGGTTGAGAGGAAGCAGCGTAAAGAACAATGGAATTGATATCAGCAGCTCGGCGGGTTCCGATGTACGGGCCGTGTATGAAGGGCAAGTCACCAAGGTTTTTGCTATTCTGGGTGCGAACAACACAGTTTTGATACGGCATGGTGAATATCTCTCCGTATACCAGAACCTGGTTCAAGTTCGGGTAAAGTCCGGTGACAGGGTCAGTACGAAACAGATCATCGGACAGGCGTTTTCGGAAGAGAACAGCGGTGTCTCATTGATTCACTTTGAAGTTTGGAAGGAGAAAGAAATCCTGAATCCTGAACTTTGGTTAAGCAAATAGTGTTTTTTGGGAACCTTTCTTTTGCTCTGTCGTATAAGAATTGTCGATTTGAGCAATTATGAGAAAAGATCTGAATATCCCGTCCGACATAGGGAATCTCAGGCTGGTGGAAAAAGCCATTGATGAGTTGTCCCTGGAACTGGATTTGAGTGACGAAGTGTATGGCAATGTGCTTGTTGCCACGATGGAAGCTACCAACAATGCCATTGTTCATGGAAACAGCGGTGATCCATCGAAAGAAGTGCGAATCGCCATCGAGGCGATTGATCAGTTTCTAACCGTACACATCGAGGATCAAGGGAAAGGTTTTGATCCATTGAGCATTCCTGATCCAACCGCCCCGGAAAACCTGGAGAAGATCAACGGTCGCGGCATTTTCCTGATGGAGCGATTGAGTGATGAAATCCAGTACTTGAATGAGGGCCGGATCATCGAGCTTAAGTTCAAAATGTAGTGGGGCTTAATTTTTTACAAAAGGAGTGCACGTTTCAACTGACTGAGAAGAACAAGCACCGGTCGTGGATCAAGGATGTCATCCTGAGACACGGATACAGTCCCGGATCCATTTCTTTCATTTTCTCTTCCGATCCGGCGATACTGGAAATAAACAATTCTTTTCTAAACCACAATTACGTTACGGACGTTATTACCTTTGACTACAGCGAGAAAGGCCTGGTCTCCGGTGATGTTTTCATTGGCGTGGATGAAGTAAAACGCAACGCCCAATTGTACGAGGTTGAGTTTCCATCTGAGTTGAGAAGGGTCATGATTCACGGTATCCTTCATTTGATGGGATTCGACGATGGTACCGAGGAACAGAGGGCAGGAATGAGGCATTCGGAAGATGAGGCGCTCGGCCTGTGGAGTTAAAAGCAAAGGAATGGAAAAGGGATTCGATGTCATCGTCGTTGGAGCGGGACATG
This sequence comes from Bacteroidales bacterium, assembly GCA_041393235.1. GTDB lineage: Bacteria > Bacteroidota > Bacteroidia > Bacteroidales. The sequence goes on along the minus strand of JAWKKO010000003.1, from coordinate 171,739 downwards.
CGGGCTGTGAAGCCGCTGCTGCAGCGGCCAACATGGGCCAGCGAACGCTGTTGATCAGTCTGGACATGACGAAATTTGCTTTCATGTCCTGCAATCCGGCCATGGGTGGGGTTGCGAAAGGTCAAATTGTGAGAGAGATCGATGCTCTGGGCGGTTACGCAGGGATTGTTACGGACCGGTCCATGATCCAATTCCGGATGCTGAATCGAAGCAAAGGTCCGGCCATGTGGAGCCCCCGTGCCCAATGCGATCGGACGGTATTTACACTGGAATGGAGGAAAATCCTGGAGTCCCTTCCATTGCTGGAGTTCTGGCAGGATCGGGTGGTTTCTCTTCAAATTCAGGATGGGGTTGTGGTCGGTGTGGTTACAGAGATGGGGTTGGCCTTTCAGGCCCGGAAAGTCATTTTAACCGCGGGGACGTTCATCAATGGGTTGATGCATGTGGGAAGAGTTCGGATGCAAGGTGGAAGAATGGGGGAGCGAAACGTCTCTGGGATTTCCGAACAACTTGCAGATCATGGTTTTGAAGTGGGCAGGATGAAAACCGGAACCCCGGTTCGGATCGACGGACGAAGCATCGATTTTAGCAAATTGGAAGAACAGAAGGGAGATGAAGAAGGCAGGAAATTCAGCTATCTCGATTACGTCTGTGATTATTCCTCCCATCGGAGTTGTCACATTGCCCATACAAATGAGAGCGTGCACCGAGCCCTGGAAACTGGTTTCAAGGAAAGTCCATTGTTCAATGGAAGCATTGATGGGATCGGACCCCGTTATTGTCCGAGCATCGAGGACAAGATTGTCACGTTTAGCCAAAAAAAGGAACATCAGCTGTTTTTGGAGCCGGAGGGTTTGGATACGGTGGAGTATTATCTGAACGGATTCAGCTCTTCGCTGCCTTGGAGCGTTCAATATGAGGCACTTAAATCGATAGAGGGGTTTGAAAATGTGAGGATTTTCAGACCCGGATATGCCATAGAATACGATTACTACCCCCCGACTCAGCTGAAGCATACCCTGGAGACAAAGGGTCTGGAAAATTTGTATTTCGCTGGACAGATCAATGGGACCACAGGTTACGAGGAAGCTGGAGCCCAAGGTTTGATGGCTGCCATCAATGCAAGTTTGAAAAACAGAGAGGAGGAGGAGTTTTTTTTGTGTAGAGACCAGTCGTACATCGGAGTTCTGATTGATGATTTGGTGACAAAAGGGGTCGATGAGCCTTATCGGATGTTTACTTCGAGGGCTGAGTACCGGATCTTGTTGCGGCAGGACAACGCTGATGAACGGTTGACCCCACTGGGTTTCCAAATTGGATTGGCCTCGGAGGAACGGATGTCCTTGTTGGAGAAGAAGCGGTCGCAAGTGGATCGGGTCGTGGATTGGCTCGGAAAGAAAAGCGTCCATCCTGAGGAAATGAATCCCTTTCTAATTGAAAAGGAAACAAGCATTATCAAGCAAAGAGGGAAGGTCTTGGAGTTGGCAAAGCGGCCCCAAATCTCATTGATGGATCTGACAATTGTTCTTCCAGGTTTTCGGGAGTTGTACGACTCCCTTGGATCGAGACGAGATGAAATATTTGAATCAGCCGAAGTACGCATCAAATATGAAGGGTACATTTCACGGGAAAAGCTGATGGCTGAGAAAATCTCCCGGCTCGAACACATTCCTTTAAAGGAAGATCTTGATTACAGCAGATTCAAGAGCATTTCAACCGAGGGGAGACAGAAGCTGCAGCGTATAAAACCACGTACCATAGGTCAGGCCTCGCGAATCTCCGGTGTTTCGCCGAGTGACATAAGCGTCTTGCTTGTCTTCCTCGGACGATAGTTCCACGTGGAACACTTTCTTGCGCTTTCCTGTTCTTTTAGCGATTGGTTTGCCTCGTTTCATCCATGGCGGTTTTGGCACTGCCGTGGAGACAGGGGGTGAGAAGTTCGAAGTTGTGCTTGTCTGCTTGTGTCGATGGTTCCACGTGGAACACATGGTTTGTCTTTCTTATTGACAAACGCTTTAACTACCTTGTGTCCTCAAAGACAAACTTGTCACGACCATGGAAAAAAAGTTTGAGCGGATCGAAGGTCAGCTGGTTGATATCTTCAACGAACGCGTGATTCCGGCCCGGGTTGAGTTTTCAAGAGGGGGCATCGTGTCTGTGACGGAAATCCCGAATGCTCCAGCGCAATACATCCTGCCGGGGTTTGTGGACGCCCATGTGCACATCGAGAGTTCCATGCTCACTCCGGTGGAGTTTTCGCGGGTGGCATTGAGGCATGGAACCCTGGCGGCTATCTCCGATCCTCATGAAATTGCAAACGTGCTGGGCGTGGAGGGGGTCCGGTTCATGGTGGAAAATGGAAAAAGGACTCCGTTTCGGTTTCTGTTCGGAGCACCAAGTTGTGTTCCGGCTACGCCGTTTGATCATTCCGGTGCTTGTCTCGACGCCGGGGCTTTGGAAGAGGTGCTTTCGATGGAAGGAGTGGGATTCCTGGCCGAAATGATGAATTTCCCCGGGGTGCTGTCCAGAGAGGAGGAGGTGATGGCAAAACTGGCGCTGGCCCGAAGGATGCACTTGCCCATCGACGGGCATGCCCCTGGTTTGACCGGTCCGGACTTGAAGAGCTATGTGGCGGAGGGGATATTGACCGATCACGAATGTGAGGATCTGAAAGAAGCTGAGGAAAAGGCTGGGTTGGGAATGCACATCCTGATCCGGGAGGGGAGCGGAGCGAAAAATTTCGATAGCCTGCTTCCTCTGCTTGATTCTTTTCCAGAACAGGTCATGTTTTGTACGGACGATGCGCACCCCGATGACCTGCTTACAGGCCATATCAATCAGTTGGTTAGGCGAGCAATTTTGAAGAAATATGACCTTTTTAAGGTCCTGAGAGCGGCTTCGTTGAATGTGGCACGCCACTATGGCCTGGACATGGGCTTCCTGAGGCCTCAGGATCGGGCCGATTTCATCGTGGTGGATTCGTTGGAGGAGTTTGGAATCAAGACTTGCTTCCTGGATGGAGAGGTGGTGTATTCTGAAAAGGGAGACAAGGTGTCTTTCGTGAAAGCGGAATGTCCAAACAACTTTCTTCAAAGAGACCTCCCGGCAGGTTCACTGAGTGTCGTAGCTTCGGAACAACCGGTTCGAATCATTCAGGCATTGGATGGGAAGTTGTACACCAAGGAGGATCGGACGATCCTTCCATCCATCCAGGGACTCATGCGAACGGATCCAGAAAGGGATTTGCTGAAGATCGCCCTGGTCAATCGGTACGACCGGAGCATTTCTCCGGCGATCGGTTTTATTCGGGGATTTGGATTGAAACGGGGGGCCATTGCCTCCAGCATCGCCCACGATGCCCACAATCTGATTTCGGTCGGAGTCGATGATGAAAGCATGCTCCGGTGTTTTGCCTGGTTGAATGAGCAGAAGGGCGGGATTGTGATCGATGACGGGGAAGTACGGGAAGGACTTGCCTTGCCCATAGCCGGCCTTATGAGTCCGGAGCCGGCCGAACGGGTCGCAGAGGCTTATCAACAGCTGAATCGCAGAGCCAAGGAGCTCGGAAGTGAACTGCATGCCCCGTTCATGACCCTTGCCTTCATGGCCCTGGTTGTGATCCCGGAATTGAAATTGGGGGATCTGGGTCTTTTCGATGTGCAGTCTTTTCAATATACCACCTTGTTTGAAACAACGTGATGGGAAGCGGTGACCACCTCAGAGATCATCTGAAGAACCTCCCGGAACAGCCCGGGGTGTATCAATTTCTCGATGCAAACGATCGCATTCTATACATCGGTAAGGCGAAGAATCTCAAGAAGCGTGTATCGTCCTATTTTCTGAAAAAGGGTCATGACAGTTTCAAGGTGACCCTTTTGGTATCAAAAATACGGGATCTTCGAACCATCGTGGTCAACAGCGAGTCCGATGCGCTTCTCCTGGAAAACAATCTGATCAAAAAGCACCAGCCACGATACAACATCCTGTTGAAGGATGACAAAACCTTTCCCTGGATTTGCATCAAAAGTGAACCATTCCCCAGAATCTTCACCACCCGCCAGGTGATTCGGGACGGTTCGGAGTATTACGGGCCCTATACCTCCGCTTATGCGGTTAAAGTGCTATTGTCGTTGATCCGACAGATCTATCCCCTGCGCAATTGCAAGCACCGACTGACGGCAGACAACATTGCTGCGGGGAAATTCAAAGTGTGTCTGGAATACCATCTGGGAAATTGTATGGCGCCCTGCGTGGGTCTCCAGGAACTGCAAGAATACGAAGCCTCCATCGACCAGATCCGAAACATCATCAAAGGGAAGTTGAATGAAGTAATCGACTTTCTGAAACAGGAAATGACCGTTCACGCAAAAGCGTTCCGTTTCGAAGAAGCCAACCGGTTCAAAGAAAAGATTGACGTGTTGGCGAGGTACCAGGCAAAATCCACCATTGTCAATCCCGCCATCCACGATGTGGATGTGTACAGCATCGTGAGCGATGAAAAGGAAGCCTATGTCAATTTTCTCAAGGTGGTCAAAGGGGCCGTCATCCAGGCCCATTCTGTGGAACTGAAAAAGCGCTTGGATGAATCGGAGGAAGAATTGCTGGCGTTTGCCATCAACGATCTTCGCATTCGGCAGGGAGGAGGCGCCCGGGAATGGATCGTTTCACATGCCCTGAACGAAGAGTTTCCAAACCAGAAGATGACCGTACCCCAGCGGGGCGACAAAAAGAAATTGCTGGATTTGTCCCTGAGAAATGCGCGGACCTATCGCCTGGAAAGGCGAAAACAGAAGAGCCAGTTGAACCCGGGGGGCGGATTCCTTCGTGTATTGGAAACCATGCAAAAGGATCTTCGACTAAAGCAGCTGCCCATGCACATCGAGTGTTTCGACAACAGCAACTTTCAAGGAAGCTTTCCGGTGGCTGCCTGTGTGGTGTTCAAAGGCGCAAAACCAGCAAAGAAGGAATACCGGCATTTCAACATCAAAACCGTGGAAGGCATCGACGATTTTGCTTCCATGGAGGAGGTCGTCTACCGGCGGTACCGCCGGTTGCAGGAGGAAAACCTCTCCCTGCCCCAGTTGATCATCGTGGATGGGGGAAAGGGTCAACTGAATGCTGCCGTGCGAAGTCTCGACCGCTTGGAATTGAGACACAAAATTGCCATCGTGGGCATTGCGAAACGGTTGGAAGAAATCTATTTTCCGGGAGATGCCGTTCCTCTCTACATCGACAAGAATTCGGAATCGCTGAAATTGATCCAGCAGCTGAGAAACGAAGCGCATCGTTTTGGAATCACCTTTCACCGACAGAAGCGGTCCAAGGATCAAGTCATGAGCCGGTTTATGGAAATCCCTGGCATTGGGCAAAAAACAGTGGAGCATTTGTTCCAAACCTTCAAAAGCCTGGAGGGAATTCGGACAGCCACCGACTCAGAATTGAAGAACATCCTGGGTGAAAAGAAAGCGGTTCTGGTTCGAACCTATTTGGATCAGGAACCGCAATAGGAACAAAGCGTCCTACTTCCTTCGGGAAACAGTAAACTCAACGAGGTCTTTCAAGGACTGCCTGGCTTCGGAAGGCGGAAAGGAGTCCAATCCGGCCAGGGCGGCGTTCTTGTACTCAAGCATTTTCTCCCGGGCATATTCAATTCCCCCCATGCGATCCACATAGGAGATGATTTCGGCCAGCACGTGTGGATTTCGGTTCCCGTTCTTGATTTTGCGAATGATGGATTTTCGTTCTCCGGGATCCGATTGATTCAGGGCGTAAATCAGCGGGAGGGTGAATTTTTTTTCTTTGATGTCATTGCCGGTGGGCTTCCCGATGGGTCCCTGGGGCTGGTAATCGAACAGGTCGTCTTTGATCTGGAATGCCATCCCGATCTGAATGCCGATGTCGTACATCCGGTCCACCACCTCCTGGTCCACTCCGGCCGCTTTCGCACCGCTAGCGGTGCAGCTTGCAATGAGCGTCGCCGTTTTCATCCGGATGACATCGTAGTAAGTGTCCATGTTGATGTTCAGACTCCTGGATTTTTGGATCTGCAACAACTCTCCTTCGCTCATTTCCCTGGACGAATTGGAAATGATCTCCAGAAGATCGTATTCTTTGTTTCGAACAGCCAGCAGAAGCCCCTGGGCCAGCAAATAGTCACCAAACAGAACGGCCACTTTGGATCGCCAAATGGCTTTGACGGAAAAGGCGCCTCTGCGCTCGTTGGAATCGTCCACCACGTCGTCATGCACCAGGGTGGCCGTGTGCATCAATTCGATCAGGGATGCGGCTGTGTACGTAGATTCTGTGATGCCACCGGTCATTTTGGAACTGAGGAAAACGAACATCGGACGCATCTGTTTCCCTTTCCTGCGCAGGACATACCTGGTAACAACGTTGACCAGGGGAATGTTGCTTGCAATCGATTCCTTAAAACGATCGTTGAAATCAGCCATTTCCTTTTGAACCGGCTTCTTGATGTCGTCCAATCCTGTCATTCCTGTTTGCTTCGAATCGCTAAAGGTAAGAAGAAATGGGATAGCATGGATGGTTGCCACCGCTCCATCTGGCCTCATATCAAATATCCTAAATATTCATATATTTGTATTCGATCGATGCGATCGCAGCGCTCCCCGGCAGGAGGATTTCTGGAGGAGATGGACCTAACGACCTAGACTATGGATTTTTCGGATTTGAGACCCGATGAAGTGGAGAAGGCGGCCAACATGATGAAGGCCATATCCCACCCCATGCGGCTGGCCATTCTGGGCTACCTGGGAGAGAACAATCAACTGACAGTGACCGAGATCCATGAATTGCTCCAGATTGAACAATCCACGGCCTCCCACCACCTCGGCATACTCAAGGACAAGGGGATTCTTGCCTCGGTCCGCCAGGGAAAGAACACCCTGTACTACGTGAAGAAGAAGAACCTGAATCAGTTGGTTCGGTGCATCAGTCAATGTGTGTGCGATTGATCGGAAGACATGAGAGGGACAATACGGATCACCAAAGAATTCCATTTTGAAATGGCCCATGCCCTTTGGAAATATGAAGGCGCATGCAAACACATCCATGGCCATTCCTACCGCCTGCTGGTTACCCTGATCGGGGAGCCCGTTGCCGAACCCGGACGATCGGATTTTGGCATGGTGACGGATTTCAAAGAAGTCAAAACCCTGCTGAAAGGTCCCATCGTGGACAACCTCGACCATTCCCTGCTCCTTTACAAGGAGGCAGATCCGGAGCAGATCCGGGCTCTGGGCACCATGTCGGAAAAGCTGCACGTGATGTCCTTTCAGCCCACCTGCGAGAACCTGGTGCTGTATTTGTCGGGAAAAATCCGGGATTTGCTGCCCGGCCGCATCCGGCTGCACAGTCTGCGACTCTATGAAACAGCCACATCCTATGCGGAATGGTTTGCCTCCGACAACGAGGAACCGTCGACCTGAATCCAGGTTTCTGACACTTCGGTCTTAAAAAGCCGTACCTTCGGTACCAGTATGGATCTCCCGGACGGGTTTGCCCGGCATTCGGGATCATTGAAACGCCCTATGAAATCGGAAAAAAAGCTCTTTTTGCTCGATGCCTATGCCCTCATTTTCCGGGCTTACTATGCATTCATTTCCAACCCGATGCGCAACAGCAAGGGGTTGTTACCTCCACGATATTTGGTTTTACGCTCACCCTTGACGAGGTCCTCCGGAAGGAGAATCCGACACATTGGCCGTGGTTTTCGATCCGTCCGGCCCCACCTTCCGGCATGAAATGTATGAAGCGTACAAAGCGAACCGCGAGGCCACGCCCGAGGACATCAAAGCATCGGTTCCCTACATCAAGAAGCTCCTGGAAGCCTACCGGATTCCGGCAATTGAAGTACCTGGTTATGAGGCTGATGACGTTATCGGAACCCTGTCAAAAATGGGAGAGGAACAGGGTTTTGACGTGTACATGATGACCCCCGACAAAGACTACGCCCAACTGGTCTCGGATCACATTTTCATGTACAAGCCGGGCCGGGGGGGGCAACCGGCCGAAGTGCTGGGCCCGGATGAGGTGCGGGAAAAGTTTCTCGTGGAACACCCCATCCAGGTCATCGACATCCTGGCCCTGCAGGGAGATTCCTCCGACAACATCCCGGGGGCTCCGGGAATTGGTCCGAAAAACGCTTCCAAACTGGTCGCTCAATATGGGTCTGTGGAGGGATTGTATGAGCACCTGGAGGAAATCAAGGGCAAGCAGAAGGAGAGCCTGAAGGAGAACAAAGATCAGGTGATGCTGTCAAAAACCCTGGCAACCATCGTTTTGGATGTGCCCCTGGCGGAGACTCCCGGGGATTTTCTGCGGAAGGATCCGGACCAACCGACGCTGGGTGCGTTGTTTCAGGATCTTGAGTTCAAAACCCTGGCCCGGCGAATCCTCGGAGAGGAAAGAACCGTCGCATCGGTGGATGCCAACGGCCAAACATCCTTGTTTGGCGGCCCGGTGGAAGGAACCCAGGGACAGGCACCCATCGGGGACCGCAGGGACATCGAATCTGTTGAGCATCGATATGTCCTTGTGGATGAAGAGGAAGGAATTTCTCAGTTGGTGAAATTGTTGAAAGACCAGGATGGGTTTTGCTTCGACACCGAAACCACGGGGCTGGATCCCGTGGCGGCTGAGCTGGTGGGACTGGCATTCAGTTGGGAGGCCCACAACGCGTACTATGTTTCCTTTCCGGAGGACCAAAGCGAATGCAAACAGCGGATCGGGCTTTTCCGTGAAGTATTCGAAACGGAGAAAATCTGGAAGACGGGGCAAAATCTTAAATACGATCTGCATATTTTAAAGAACTATGATATCGAAGTAAAGGGCGAGTTATTTGATACAATGCTTGCACACTTTCTTCTGAAACCGGAGCTCAAGCACAACCTGAATGTGCTGGCGGAGGAATACCTGAACTACCGGATGGTGGCCATCGACGAGTTGATCGGGAAGAAGGGAGGACCCCAACGGTCCTTTCGGAGTGTGGACAAACATGTCGCCAAAGAATATGCCGGCGAGGATGCGGACATTACCTGGCAATTGACTGCCCTTTTGAAAAAGGAATTGGAAGAGCTGCATTTGACAGATCTTGCCCGGAACATCGAGATGCCGCTGGTTCCCGTTCTGATGGAAATGGAACACCACGGAGTCACGCTGGATGTCGACGCCCTGAAGCAATTCTCCGGAGAATTGAGGGAGGGAATCCTGACCACGGAGAAAGAGATCCATGATCTGGCAGGAATGGAGTTCAACATCAGCTCGCCCCGGCAGCTGGGCGAGGTACTCTTCGAACGGCTGAAAATCGCCCCGGACGCGAAGAAAACCAAAACCGGGCAGTACGCCACAAGCGAAGAGGTGTTGGTGCAAATGGCCGACAAACACGAGATTGTTGACAAGGTATTGGAATACAGGTCGCTACGAAAATTACTTTCCACCTATGTGGAAGCGTTGCCAAAAATGGTGCACACAAAGACCGGCCGCATCCACTCCTCTTTCAACCAGGCTCTCGTGAGTACGGGCCGGCTTTCCTCCGCCAATCCCAATTTGCAGAACATCCCCATCCGGGAGGAGAGGGGACGGGAGATCCGGAAAGCCTTTGTGCCTTCCCGGGCCGACCGGGTGTTTTTTTCTGCGGACTATTCCCAGATCGAATTGAGGATCATGGCCCACCTGAGCGGAGACGAACACATGATTGAAGCGTTCCATCAGGATGCGGACATACACACGGCAACGGCCGCCCGCATTTTCCGGGTGGCTCCCGGGGAGGTTACCCGCGACATGCGGTCCCGCGCCAAAACGGCGAACTTCGGCATCATTTATGGGATTTCGGCTTTCGGGCTGGCCCAGCGTATGCGCATTTCCCGCTCCGATGCACGGGAACTCATCGATGGCTATTTTGAAAGTTACCCGGGAATCAAGGCTTTCATGGAAGCCTGCGTCAAAGAAGCTCGCGACCAGGGGTACGTCCGGACCATGTTCGGTCGCAGGCGGTATTTGCCGGACATCCTTTCCCGCAACAGCAATGTTCGGGGCAACGCGGAGAGAAACGCCATCAATTCACCCATTCAGGGCTCTGCGGCCGACATCATCAAGATTGCCATGATTCGCATCCATCGTCGCCTGGAAAGCGGGAAAATGGCCTCAAAAATGATTTTGCAGGTGCATGACGAATTGAATTTCGACGTTGCTCCCGGGGAATTGGAGGCCATTCGACTTCTCGTGCGGGAAGAAATGGAACAGGCCGTTTCCCTGAAGGTCCCCCTGGTGGTGGACATGGGCCAGGGGCGGAACTGGCTGGAAGCCCACTAAAAAGAAGAGGACGCCAGGGCTCCCTGATGTCCCGTGAGCACTTTTTTTACCAGTGCGGGCTCGTTCAGCACCTCCCGGGCTTTGTCCAGCTGGATGTCATCCTGGATTTGCGCCCGGATGCGTCCTTCCTGGTGGTAGTACCGGTTGACGATTTCCTCCGTGAGTATTTGCGCAATCTCGGTTCGAAAGGTTTCCAGGTCCTTCAGGTTGTTGTGCGCCAGATTGTGTTCAAGAGAAAGGAATTCTTCTTCGGCCAGGTCGTAATACTTTTCCCTTTTGGCCGTGGCAACCAGGGCTTCAAACGCTTGCTCGCTGGCCGTTTTGAAGTCAAAATCCCGGGCTTCCACATACCGGATGAATTCCTGGTATTCCTCGTCGGAAAGTCGGAAGTCCTCCGGTGAACCGATGGATTCATGTTTCGACCGGTACAGGTTGGCATACTGGAAGAAATGGTCCTGGGCATACAACTGCACGGTTATTTCTGCCAACATGTCGGGAACCACCTCGAAATCCGGCTGGATTCCACCCCCGTCGTACACCACCCGTCCGTTCCTGGTTTCATAGGAGGAGATCAGCGAATCGGGAATTACGCCCACGCTGCCGTCCTCGTTTCGGTGGGTATAATCCAGGGCCTGGATGCACCTGCCGCTGGGGATGTAGTATTTGGCCGTGGTCACTTTCAGCTGGGCGTTGTATTTCAGAGGCCGGGTGGTCTGAACCAGCCCTTTTCCGAAGGTGCGCTGACCCACAATCACGGCCCGGTCCAAATCCTGAAGTGCACCGCAAACGATTTCCGATGCCGAGGCAGAACCGCGGTTGGTGAGCACGACGAGCGGAATTTGCGTATCCACGGCATCCTGTTGGGTGACGTACTGCGAATCCCACTGTTTGACCTTGCCTTTGGTCTGTACGATGAGCTCCCCTTTGTCCACGAACAAATTGCACATCCGGACCGCTTCGATGAGCAGTCCGCCCGGATTGGACCGCAAATCCAGAATCAGTCCGGTCATGGATTCCTCCGCTTTCAGGGTCTTCAGGGCCTGTTCCACCTCTTTTCCCGCTCCGGTGGTGAAGTTGGAGATCCGGATGTAGCCGGTGTGTTCATCCACCATGCCGAAATACGGGACGTTCGGTATGGATATTTTTTCCCGGACGAGCCGAAACCGCAGGGGCTCCTCCTGACCGATCCGCTGGATGGTCAGGTTGAGTTCCGTTCCCGGCTTGCCTTTGAGCCTTTCGCTGACTTCCTCGATGCTCAGGTTCTCGGTGGCTGCTCCGTCCACCTCAAGAAGCCAGTCACCAGCCCGGATCCCTGCTTTGGCCGCAGGGAAATTGGCGTAGGGCTCCGCAATCATCGTGTGGCCTTCCGATTGCCGGATCAGGGATCCGATTCCGCCATACTCCCCCGTGGTCTGGAATTGAAAATCGTCCATGTCCGATTCCGGGATGTAGGTCGTGTAGGGATCGAGGGAAGAGAGCATGCTGTTGATGCTGGTGTTCACCAGCTCCTCCGGGTCGGTTTCATCCACGTAGAACATGTTCAGTTCCCGGAACAGGGTATAGTAAATGTCGAGGTTCTTTACCAGGGCGAGATCCTTGTTGTCGAGCCGGCTCAATCCGAGGCTCAATCCCGTCACCAACACCACACCGGCTATCAGAAGTATCTTTTTCGTTTTCATGGCTGTCTCAGAATGAAGATGTAAAGGAAAGACAAAGAAATCAAAATCAGGTTGGAATTCATTTTTTTCTGGCGCTTGTATATCTTTGTATCCTGGAAATTCCAGCAAATGCCAGGCCAAAACCTAACCTCATTCTTCATCCGGATGCAAGAAGGACGCGCCCTGTTTTCCTCCCCCGGATCCCTTGCTTCCCAGGCAACGGAAATGCAGGCGCTGGTTCCCCGCGAGGCCATGCACCATGCCGTCTGGTTCTTCATTTATCTGTTCGTCCTGCTCGGGTTTTTTGCCTGGATCCGCCAGTTTTACGGCAACATCCTGATACAAACGGTGCAATCGACCACCAACTACCAGGTGGCGGCCAAAATGTTTAAGAACAACAGCCTTCTGCAGCTGCAGCTCGACAACATTCTCTATGCCCTGTATTTGTTCAGCACGTCCCTGCTCTTGTTTCATGTGGAACGACGGTATGGAATCTATCCCTACGGGTTGCGCAAATTGGCCTTGTTTTCTTTCGACGTTGCCCTGCTGACGGGCATCTTTTTTGCCCGGATGACCCTGGTGAATGCGGTGGGCTTGGTGTTTGACAGATTGTCGCTGCTTCGGGAATACCTGTACCATTCCTTCGTTTTCAACAAGATCACGGGGATTGCCCTCCTGCCTTTGATGGTCTTCATGCTTTACACCCGTGGGTGGTTCGGCGATTTTGCCCATTGGATTTCGGCCCTGGTTCTTGCCGGAATTCTTGTGTTGCGGGTTGTGCGGGGGGTGGTTTATTCTTTTAAGAAAGAAGTTTCTATTTTCATGATGTTTTTGTACCTTTGTGCCCTTGAAATAGCACCTCTTTTATTGTTGTACAGGTGGTTGGAGGGCACCCTGTAAGCTAAAACAAAAAAGGAAATCTATGGGAAGAATCAGGAGCATTCTTGTCTCTCAGCCGGAGCCTGAGAATAACAAATCCCCTTACTTTGATCTGGCCAGCAAGCACAACCTGAAAATCGATTTCAGGCCTTTCATTCATGTGGAAGGTGTGTCGGTCAAGGAATTCAGGCAGGACAAAGTCGATCTGGGCGAACACACGGCTGTGATATTCACGGCGAAAACAGCCATCGATCACTATTTCCGCATGGCGGAGGAAACCCGGACCACGATTCCTGATACCATGAAGTATTTCTGCATTTCCGAAGCCACGGCCTACTATCTGCAGAAATACATCGTGTACAGAAAGCGGAAGATTTTCTTTGGAAACGGGAAGATCCAGCACCTGGTGGAGGTGATGAACAAGCACAAGGATGAAAAATTCCTTCTGCCTCTTTCGGCAGCTCACAAGGAGGAGATCCCCGTTCTTCTGGAAAAAAGCAACTTCAATTTCACAAAGGCCGTCATGTACCGGACCGAGTGCAGCGACCTCTCCGACCTGGCCGATGTGAATTACGACATTCTGGTTTTTTACAGCCCGTCCGGAATCAAATCCCTGTTTCAGAACTTTCCGGATTTCAAGCAAAACGAAACCAAGATCGCATCCTTCGGCACCAAGACCGCCAAGGCCGCCGAGGAAGCGGGATTGCGGCTCGACATCACGGCCCCGCAGCCCCAGGCTCCCTCCATGACCATGGCCTTGGAAAACTTCATCCGGGATTACAACAAGACCAACGGGAAATAACCCACTGACAACACAGGCTCAGACCTTTGGCAGGGAAGAACGGCTCACCGGCCGGAAAGACATTTCGGATCTGTTTCTGAACGGAAGCAGAATCCCGGGCCGACCCCTGTTGCTTTTGTACCAGGTCGGCACCGAGCCCGGGGAAGGGGAATCCTGTCCTGTCCGGATGGCGGTTTCCGTACCCAAACGGCTCTTCCGCAGAGCGGTGGACCGGAACCTGCTCAAGAGGCGGATCCGGGAGGCCTACCGGAAAAACAAAACCGGCTTGTACGATGCCGTGGACCGGCGGGGAGGGAGCCTCCGGCTCATGATCCAGTACCGACACACGGAAATCCTGGACTATGAGCGGGTGGAATCAGCGGTGATTTCCGGTCTGTCAAAGATCGCGGAAGTGCTCAGCGAATGATGGTTCGTCCGCCGAGACCGTCTGAAAGGGCTGTTTTTACTTTTTCCAACCGTTGGATGCGGATCAGAAGTTGGGTCAGACCCTCCAGGTCCCCGGCTTTTTCCATTGGCCCCAGCTCCAATCTCAATTGGTTCAGTGCTTGTTCCACCACCCGCATTTTGTATGAAAGAAGGGATTTCGGAACCTCCATGCCCAGGTTTTCGCCGGGAAGTTCCACGTAGGTTTCTTTTCGTTTCCAGACTTTGCTTAACTCGTAACGGGAGGTGAAAATGTCCACGGACAGATCCCGGACCTCGGATTCTTCGTGGTAAATGAAATAACGTTCGGTGAGTTCTTCGCCCCGCTCGACCAGGTTGCCCGCGTCCTCGAAGATGCGTTTGTAAACGAGGTTGGTGAACTCCAGTTCGTCGTTCTGGATTTCCCGGATGATGTAGTTGGCCACGCTGATTTCCCGGTGCTCCTCCGAACTCAGGTGCAGGGTGCGGTTTCCGAATTTGAGAAGGAAGTAGATGATTTCCCGCTCCTCCACCTCCGAATACACATTTTCCACAAAGCCCGGAACCAGGGGCTGCTTCGGCAGGGTGCTTTCCTGCCTCTCCTCCGGTCGGCGGCCCTGCTGTTCCTTCCGCCAGCTTTGTTCCAGTCGCTTTTCCCGGATCTTGTTCACCTCGGTGTAGAGGACCTGTTCATCCACACCCAGTTGGAGGCTGCATTCTTTCAGGAACACACTCCGCACGATCCCGTCGGGAATGACCGCCACCGAACGGACGATGTCGGTGATCAGCTGGGCCCGTTTGATGGGATCCTTTTCCGCGTCGGTCAGGAGAAGCTCCGTTTTGAAGGAAATGAAGTCTTTCTTGTTTTCTTCGATGAAGGCAAGAAAATCGGTGGAGGAATGACTTTTCGCGTAGGAATCGGGATCTTCTCCGGCGGGAAGCATGACCACCTTCACATTCATCCCTTCTTCCAGGATCATATCGATCCCCCGGAAGGAGGCCCGGATCCCTGCATCATCTCCGTCGTACAGGATGGTGATGTTCTCGGTGAACCGTTTGATGAGACGGATTTGGTCCGTGGTCAGAGCCGTTCCCGAAGAGGCCACCACATTTTCGATGCCCGCCTGGTGCATGGCCAGCACGTCGGTATAGCCCTCCACCAAGAAGCAATGTGCCTGAGAAACAATGGCTTTTTTCGCCTGGAACAAACCGTAGAGAACCCGGCTTTTGTGGTAGATGTCCGATTCGGGGGAGTTGAAGTACTTGGCAATGTTCTTGTCCGACCGGAGGGTCCGGCCACCGAAGCCGATGACATTGCCCGACAGGGAATGGATGGGGAACATGACCCGGCCGGCAAAGCGGTCGAAGGTGGTCCCGTCGTCCCGTTCCACCGACAATCCCGTTTTCACCAGGTATTCCTGCTTGTATCCGTTTTTTCTCGATTCGTTTCCCAGGGCCTGGCGGTCCTCCGGACTGTAGCCCAGTTGAAATTTTTCCAGGATGTCGTCCCGGAAACCCCGTTTTCGGAAATAGGACAGACCGATGGCGCTTCCCTCGTCCGTTTTCAGCATGCGCATGAAAAACTTCCGGGCAAATTCATTGACCGCCAGCAAGCTTCCCGTTCATTCCTCAATTGAATGTCCTCGGCAGTGACTTCCTTTTCCTCGATGGGGATGTTGTACTTCCGGGCCAGGTACCGGAGGGCCTCCGGATAGCTCAGCCGTTCGTGTTCCATGAGGAACCCCACGGCGTTTCCGCCCTTTCCCGAACTGAAGTCCTTGAAAATCCCTTTGGCCGGAGAGACCATGAAGGACGGGGTCTTTTCGTTGGAAAAGGGACTCAGGCCTTTGTAGTTGGCCCCGCTCTTTTTCAGGGTCACGAAATCCGAAATGACCTCCACGATGTCTGCGGTCTCGAAGATCCTGTCTATGGTCTGCTGGTCAATCATGTAGAAAGGGAAAATCTGCCTTTGGGCGAACCCGGGAGCCGAAGCCAAAAGTACGGAAACTAAATGTGCGGCCAAAATCTTATCTTTACGGGAACAAGTCGAAATGCTGCCGAAAGATGAAGCGTGGAACCCTGATCAATTGCATGGATGGCCGGGTCCAGTATCCGGTCATGGATTACCTGAAAAAAAATTTCGAGATCGACTTTTTTGATGCGGCCAACGAAGCGGGACCCATCAAAATTCTCACCGAACGAACCGACAAGTGCCGGTTGTTTTCCCTGAAAGAACAAATCGCCACCTCTCTGGAGGACAATGGCTCCCGGTTCCTTGTCCTGGTCGGTCACCACGATTGCCATGACAATCCCCGTTCCCGGGAGGAGCAGGAACAACAAATTCATGATTCCATCAACTACCTGCGGAAAGCCTATGGGAGGCACCTGTTTTTCCTCGGGTTGTACGTAACCGACCGGTGGGAGGTGGAGGAAATCGTCCGACATGAGCCCGAAATCGAAGCCTGAAATCCGAAAAGGAAGGACATCGCATCCGGTTCCGCAGAAAAGACTGGTGGTGCTGACCGGATCGGGGATCAGTGCGGAAAGCGGGTTGCGGACCTTTCGGGAAATGGGTGGTTTGTGGGAGGAATACGATGTGATGGAAGTGGCCAGTCCCCAGGGCTGGGCACGGGACAGAGGCCTGGTCCTGCGTTTTTACAACGAGCGGCGCAAGCAGTTGAGGGAGGCCCGACCGAACCGGGGGCATGAGATTCTGGCGGAATTGGAATCCGTTTTCGACGTGGACATCGTCACCCAGAACGTGGACGATTTGCATGAAAGAGCCGGATCGTCCCGGGTACTGCATTTGCACGGCGAACTGGGAAAGGCCCGGAGCACCGGCGATCCGGATCTGGTGTATGACATCCGGGGGTGGGAATTGAAGGAAGGCGATCTTTGCGAAAAAGGGCACCAGCTCCGGCCCCACATCGTTTGGTTCGGAGAACCGGTTCCCGCCATCGAGGAGGCCGCACGGATCGTTTCAGAGGCGGACATCTTCCTGGTCATCGGCACCTCACTCAATGTGTACCCGGCGGCCGGACTCATTCATTATGCACCCCGGCAGGCCCCCGTCTACCTCATCGATCCCAACGATGTGCCGCTTCCCCCGGACCGGCAGGTGACGGTGATTCGAAAAAAAGCAGGTGAGGGCATGGAGGAGCTGAAGAAATTGTTGTCCCATGACTGACCCTTTCCCCTCCCGGCCCGGGAACCGCTTGCCCTTGGTTTGTAGCGCCCTGTTTCTTCTGTTGCTGTTTCCTGCCGGTGACCTGCGCGCCCAGAAATTCAATTCCGGCGTGTTCGCCGGCCTCACGGCGGCCCAGATTGACGGGGACAATTACAGCGGATTCAACAAGCTGGGGATGACCGCCGGGGCCTGGGTGAACCGGGAACTGGCCCACCAGGTGTACTGGCAAATGGCTCTGAAATACGTTTCCCGGGGAGTGTACAAGGCACCCGATGCCATGGACCCCAGCCTGTACCTGGGGGCCTACCAGTATCTGGAGTTTCCCCTGTCCCTTCATTACCTTCACGAGGAAAAAATCCAGGTGGAAGTAGGTGCATCGCCGGAAATCCTGCTCCGGGTTGCCTTTTCCGACGAAAACGGGCTCCTCGATCCTGCCACCTACCCGGACAACCGGCGTTTTGGGCTGAGCGTGTTCGGGGGAGGGACCTACTGGTTCCGGACCCGCTTGGGAGCCGGCATCCGGTATACCTACTCGGCCCTGCCCTTTCGCGATCCGCAGGAATGGAACCATCCCCGGTACCGGGGGTATTTTCACAACGTACTCAGTCTGACCCTGTCGTACCGGTTGTCCCCCAGGTAGCCTCGCAGGCATAGGCCAGGGTGGCCACGTGCACCTTGCAATCGAAAGCCGCCAGCAGGATTTCGGCACAGGCCTCCAGTGTGGCGCCGGTGGTCAGCACGTCGTCGATCAGAAGCAGGGTTTTTCCGTCCAGATCCGGGGCGCCGGGACTCAGGTTGAAACTGTCCCGCACGTTTTCGTAGCGTTCGTACCGGCTCATGGTGGTTTGGGACGTCCCATGGTCTTTTCGGAGAAGGACCCGGGTTTCCACCGGGATTCCCAGGACGGAACCACAGGCCCGGGCAAGGATTTCGCTTTGGTTGTACCCTCGCTTCTTTTCCTTTTTCCTGTGCAGGGGAACCGGCAGAAGGAGATCGGCCGCGGCAAGGGGGGTGTGGCCGATGGAATGACCCAGCAGGCTGCCCAGATGAAGACCCACCTGGATGCAGTTTTTGTATTTGAATTCATGGAGAAGGGTCTGGCACATCCCTCCCTTGACAAAGGGTACGAGGGAAAGGGCCCCGGTGATGCGGACCCGCCCCCAGAACACCCGGCACACCGGGTTGTTCTCTGCCTCATCGAATCGGAATCGGGGCAACCGACCTTCGCAGGTCAGGCAGAGAACCACCTTGTGGGAGGCCAGCCGTTTTCCGCAAGACAGGCAATGGGCGGGGAAAAACAACAGGCCCAGTTCGTGAAGAAGGCGCATTTTTCGGGTTCATGGAACGACCCGTCCTCTCGTCAGCGCAGGCCCTTGGCTTTATTTCAAAAGACGCCGGGTGGAAAGCAACCCGCAGGCAGCCTGGATGTCCTGACCCCGGCTTGCCCGGATGGTCGTGGTGATCCCCTTGGCGTTCAGCATATCCTTGAATCCCTGCAGGGTGGCCTCCTCCGGGGCGGCCAGTGGGGTGCCCGGGATGGGATGGAAGCGGATCAGGTTGATCCGGCACCGGATGCCCTGAAGGATGCGGGCCAGCTCTTTGGCGTGGGCCGGGGAGTCGTTCAGATCCCTGAACACAATGTACTCGAACGACATCCGTCGTTGCCGGCCAAAATCCCACGAACGGACCAGATCGAGGACTTCCTTCAAGGGATAGACCTGCTGAATGGGCATGAGCTGGCGGCGTTCTTCGTCGAACGGACTGTGGAGACTCAGGGCCAGGTGGGCCTCGCTGCGTTCCAGAAAAGACTGCATGGCCGGGACCAGGCCAATGGTGGACACGGTGATGCGGCGGGGACTGAGGGCAAAACCCCAGTCCGCCGTGAGGATCTCCAGGCTCTTCAGCACTTCCTCCAGGTTGTCCAGGGGTTCCCCCATGCCCATGTAGACGATGTTGGTGAGCTTGTCCCATTCGGGCAACCCCTTGTACTGGCTGAGGATGTCCCGGGCACTCAGCTGGCCCTGAAATCCCTGTTTTCCCGTCATGCAGAACAGGCAACCCATTTTGCAACCCACCTGGGAGGATACACAGACCGTGTGTCTGGTTTTTTCGGGGATGTAGGCGGTTTCGATGAATTTTCCCGGCAGCGCCTGAAACAGGTATTTTTTCGTGCCATCGGCCGACTCCTGGTGTTCATCGGGAAAGGCAATCCCCAGATCGAACTCCTCCGAAAGGAGGGCCCGGGCTTTTTTGGAAAGATTGCTCATATCGTCGATGGAAGCGATGGGCTTCTTGTAGAGCCATTCGGCCAGTTGTTTTCCCGCGAAGGAGGGCAGTCCCCGCTCCCGGGCCAGGAGGGTCAGCTCGTCCAGGGTTTTGCCGAACAATGCATCTTTCATGTCAGAAGTATATTTCCGAGAGGATGTGTCCGAAGGGAACACCTCGTTCGATGAGCAAATCCCGGACATCCACCACCATCTCGGCGCTTCCGCAAAGATAGTACTTTCGCCGGGGATCGAGTCCGGGCACCTCCCGCAGGTAGTCGGTGACCCGACCCGGGAAAACATCCCCGGATTCCTCCCCGGTGCAGCAACGGATGTAGTTGTCTCCCAGGACGTCCCGGAATTCTTCAAAGAAATGGAATTCCTCCAGGTACCGGTTTCCGTGGATCAGTGTTTTGCCCGGTCCCTGGCCGCTCCGCAACATGGCATAGAACGGTGCGATGCCGGTTCCGGTGGCAATCCAGACCGCATCCTCCTCCCGGCAGATGAATTCCCCCCGCACGCCGGTCACCCACACGCGGTCCCCTGCTTCCAACAGAGGCAGACGGGGCGTCAGATAGCCGTCTTCCACCACTTTGTAGAGGAGTTGGATGTCCGGGTCCCGTTCGCCGCTGCAGATGCTGTAAAGCCGGCGGGGTCCCGATTCTTCCAGCGCCAGGCCCAGAACCTGTCCAGCCTGGAAATCAAAATCGCGACGGAAGCCGATGAGGTAGTGTCCTTCGCAGAGAGATTCGCTGAAACGGATTTCTTTGGGTGTGAGGTGGTGGGGGTAGGCGGGCATGTCACCGGGGTTTTTCAGCCAGGAGCCGGATCACGACGGCCTCTCCCCGGTGGCCCCTGCCCTCCTGCAATTGCTCATCACAGATTTCCAGGGAGAGAATGTCCAGTTGCCCGAAGTCCTTCCGAAGCTCTTCGGTATCAAACAACATGTCCACGGCGCGCGGACCCCCGCTCTCCCGATCGATTTGTTTCCGGTCGAAGGCCTCCAGAATCAACCGTCCGCCCGGTTTCAGGGCACCCGCCACTTTGTCGTGCAGGTACCTGCGTTGTTCCGGAGTCACATGCACGTAGGTCAGTCCGACCGCATCCGCCGACTCCTCCTCAAAGGGAAAGCTTTCCAAAGGAGAAACGGCATAGTCGATCCGGACCCCTTCCGATGCAGCAAACTGCAGGGCCTTCCGCGCTGCCACCTCGGATTGATCAAAGGCCTGAACCTGCCAGCCCTGACGGGCTGCATGGACGGCATTGCGACCTTCCCCCTCTCCCGGAAGCAGGAGGCGGCCCGGTTTGAGTTTCTGCAATTCATTCCGGAAGAAAAGGTTGGGGCCTTTTCCGTACACAAATTCTTCGGATTCGTACCGAAGATCCCAAAAGCTTGTCATGGAGTTGAAAATCTATTCTTACTAACCCCCCAATGGGAAAAAGGTTTGAATTCCGGACCATTCCAATGAAGAAAGCCCGTGGAGGACCGGGCACTTCCTGGCCAATTTGATGAACGAATTCATTACATTTGGGGTTGGAAGAAAAGCAACCACCTTGACCGGAAAGAAAGATATCGTTGAAACCCCTTTGATGAAGCAATACTTTGCCATCAAAGCGGAACATCCCGATGCCATCCTGCTTTTCCGCGTGGGCGATTTCTATGAAACCTTCGGGGAGGACGCCATCCGCAGTTCCTCCATTCTGGGCATCACCCTGACCCGGCGGGCCAACGGGGCGGCGTCGTTTGTCGAGCTGGCCGGCTTTCCCTACCATGCCCTGGACAATTACCTGCCCCGCCTGGTGCGAGCCGGCGCCCGGGTGGCGGTGTGCGAGCAATTGGAAGATCCCAAGGCCACGAAGAAAATCGTCAAACGGGGAATCACCGAACTGGTCACGCCCGGGTTGAGTTTCCATGACAATGTGCTGGAGCACGGGAAGAACAATTTTTTGGCCAGTGTGTACCTCGATCGCCAGGTCAGCGGCATCGCCTTCCTCGACATTTCCACGGGGGAGTTTCTTACCTCCGAAGGCGACCGGAACTACCTGGACAAACTCCTGAACAATTTCCAGCCCAGGGAGGTGCTGGTGCACCGGAACCAGCAGGAAGAATTCCGGAAACGATTTGGGGAAAACTTTTTTGTGTTTCCACTCGACGAATGGGTATACTCCCGGGACAATGCCCGGGAAAAACTCCAACGGCAATTCGGCACCCAGACCCTGAAAGGATTTGGCATCCAGGACATGGAGCACGGCATCCTGGCCAGCGGGGCCATCCTCCAATACCTCGACATCACCCGTCACACCCAGATCGGGCACATCTCCCGGCTTGCCCGCATCGAACGGGACCATCATGTGTGGCTCGACCGGTTCACCATCCGGAACCTGGAGATTTTCCAGTCCCTCTACGAGGGGGCCCGGACCCTGGCCGATGTGATGGACAAGACCGTGAGTCCCATGGGATCCCGCCTGTTGAAGCGCTGGCTGGCCCTTCCGCTGAAAGACGTCCTGCTGATCCGGGAGCGCCACAACATGGTGGAATCCCTGGCCGCAGAAACGGAGCTGCGGGAAGGTTTGCAGGAGGAGATCCGGCAGGTGGGGGATTTGGAACGGATCATTTCCAAGCTGGCGGCCGGACGGATCAACCCCCGGGAGGTGGTTCAACTGAAGCGGGCGTTGACGGCTCTGGAGCCCATCCAGGCCGCCTGTGCCGGATCGGGGGAGCCTGCCCTTGAAAAGCTGGCCGGACAACTGGATCCTTGTGCCGACACCAGAGACCGCATCGACCGCGAATTGGAAGAGGATCCCCCCATCCTCTTGAGCAAAGGCGGGGTCATTGCAACCGGGGTTTCCGAAGAGCTGGACGACCTGCGGAAGATTCTGCATTCCGGCAAAGACTACCTGCTTGATCTCCAGACCCGGGAGGTCGACCGGACCGGCATCAGCAGCCTGAAAATCGGCTTCAACAACGTGTTCGGCTACTACATCGAAGTGCGGAACACCCACAAAGACAAAGTGCCTGCCGAGTGGATCCGCAAACAGACTCTGGTGAGTGCGGAGCGGTACATCACCGAGGAGCTGAAAACTTACGAGGAGAAAATTCTGGGTGCGGAGGAAAAAATCCTTGCCCTGGAAGTCCGGCTCTTCGATGAACTGGTCCGGGAAATCCAAAGCGATGTGGAGCAGATCCAGCGCAACGCCGCCCTGGTGGCCCGGCTCGACTGCCTGCTTTCCTTTGCCCGCATCGCTGTCGAATACGGGTATTGCCGGCCCGAGGTCAACGAAAGCACGGTGATCGACATCGTGGGCGGAAGGCATCCGGTCATCGAACGGCAGCTTCCGTTGGACGAGGAATACATCGCCAACGATGTCCGGCTCGACGATCACGAGCAACAGGTCATCATCCTCACCGGGCCGAACATGTCCGGGAAATCCGCCTTTCTGCGGCAAACCGCCCTGATCACCCTCATGGCGCAGGTGGGCAGCTTTGTGCCCGCCCAATCGGCCCGGATCGGATGGGTCGACAAGATCTTCACCCGGGTGGGCGCCTCCGACAACATATCCCTGGGCGAATCCACCTTCATGGTGGAGATGCTGGAGGCCGCCAGCATTTTGAACAACCTGTCGGGCCGCAGCCTGGTGATTCTGGATGAGATCGGGAGGGGAACCTCCACCTACGACGGGATATCCATCGCCTGGGCCATGGTCGAGTACATCCACGAGCATGCCAGTGGACGGGCAAAAACCCTGTTTGCCACACACTATCATGAACTCAACGAGATGGAAGGAGCCTTTTCCCGCATCCGGAATTTCAATGTGTCCATCAAAGAAATGCAGGACCGGGTGATCTTTCTTCGAAAACTGTTGCCGGGAGGAAGCGAGCACAGTTTCGGGATCCATGTGGCCCAAATGGCCGGCATGCCGAAAAGCGTGGTAAAGCGGGCCAATGAGATCCTGAAAACCCTTGAGAAGGGAGGCGGAGAAAAGGAATTGTCCCGCCCGGTCTCGGAGATCGCCGGGCACCGCGAAGGCATGCAGATGAGCTTTTTCCAGCTCGACGACCCGGTGCTTTCCCAGATCCGCGACCAGATCGCCGGCCTGGACATCAACAACCTGACTCCGGTGGAAGCCCTGAACAAATTGAATGAAATTAAAAAACTGTCCGGGCTCTGATTCAGAGCGGGAATGGCAGTGCAGGCGATAATCCTTGCACATTTCAAAATCCCGTATTATATTTGCAGTCCATTTGCGGGAATAGCTCAGTTGGTAGAGCACGACCTTGCCAAGGTCGGGGTCGCGGGTCCGAGTCCCGTTTCCCGCTCGAGAAAAAGAGGTCAGCCACGGCGGGCCTCTTTTTTTGTGTCCCCCAGCCCCAATTTTGTTATTTTTGTTGGCAACAGCCAAACGCTTGCCCGAATGGCGGAACCGAATTGTCCGGAGGACATGAGCTACCGCCATCAAGACAAGGCAGACCAAGTCCGGGTTGGCACCGGACAGCATGAGGCAACAGCCAAACGCTTGCCCGAATGGCGGAACCGAATTGTCCGGAGGACATGAGCTACCGCCATCAAGACAAGGCAGACCGAGTCCGGGTTGGCACCGGACAGCATGAGGCAACAGCCAAACGCTTGCCCGAATGGCGGAATAGGTAGACGCGCTGGACTTAAAATCCAGTGGCCAGCAATGGCCGTGCCGGTTCGATCCCGGCTTCGGGTACAACTCGTGGAAAAGTGTTTCCCGGTGGTATTGAATTTCTCCCCGAACTTTCCGAATTTTACATCATCCTTTGGTTGAAGGAAGATCTAACCATCCACGGAATTGAGCTTATCGAACGCGTCTATGGGGTCCAACTTTCAGTATCTTTTCCAGGAAAAAGATAAATGGCAATACCGCCTGCTGTATGCCACCTCGGTCCTCTTTACCCTGATTTTCGTTCCCTTCGTTGCCAACCGGGTCTTTCCCATCGACTTTTCCGCATTCAAGAACTACAGCCTTTCCCTGCTCATCATCATCTATGTGCTGGTGTTCGGGCTGTCCTGGATTCGTCCGGAGGTTTCCGGATACATCTACATTTTGATTTACAATGTGATGATGGTCATGGTCCGGTTTGTCTGGGTAAACGCCATTCCCATCGTGTCCATCGGATTTCCCCTCCTTCCCCTGGGTATTTTCTTCGTTCTGTACGGTCAGGCGAAACGTCGGCAGGACATCCCCCAGTTGCAGGAGCAATGGCGAAGGGGCCTCACCCTGGCCATGGTTTCCATCACCTTCATCTACTTCATGGGGATGGTGGCGGAGATGACCCGTTCCTACTATGTGTTCTGGAGCAAGCCCTTCTATTACATGTTTCCCCTGTTGATTTTGTTCCTGGTGGCCTTTGCCTTTTCCTGGAAGAATGAGATGATGGCGGGCTCCCTGATCCTGCTCTGGTATTTGGGAATCACCGTGTTGTCGGAAGCTTCCCCCTGGATCTACCAGTACGTGGGTCCTCTGCGCATCTACAGCTTTCCGGGACTGGTCATGGGGTTCCTCATGCTGGTCTACTGGTACCGCTACCGGAACAAAGATCTGAACGAACCCTAGTTCCCATCCCGAGAAATGTTCAGACAGTTGAAAGAGATCGGGGTTCGTCCGGGCCCCGGGTGGCAGGCATTCAAGACCATCGACATGCACACGGGCGGCGAACCTCTGCGCATTCTGACCGACGGGTGTCCGGATCTTCCCGGTTCGACTCTTCTTGAAAAACGGCGATATTTCCGCGACCGGTATGACGTGATCCGGAAACAACTCCTGTGGGAGCCCCGGGGACATGCCGACATGGTCGGTGCCGTGCTGACGCCCCCCTGCGGGCCGGATTCGGATTTTGGTGCATTTTTTCTCAACAACCAGGGATACAGCCCTCTCTGCGGACATGCCATCCTGGCGCTGGCAAAATTCGTGCTCGATTTGCGGGTGATCCGGAAGAAGGGAAGCCCGGTGAAGCTGACCATCGACGTGCCCGCCGGAACCGTGACCGCGGTGGCCTACCGGACCGATCAGGCCGTTCGTCAGGTGGCCTTTCGCAATGTGCCTTCCTTTGTTCTGTACCGGGACGAACTCATTGATCTGCCCGAAGTTGGGCGGGTTTCCTTTGATGTGGCTTTCGGCGGCGCTTTTTTTGTGATGGTGGAGGCTTCTTCCCTGGGCCTCGACCTGGAGGCATCCGAGCATCGCCGCATCCTGGATCTGGGCGTGCGGATCCGGCGCGGGGTGATGAACAAATTGCAGATCCTGCACCCGTTCGAAGAGGAACTGGGAGGCTTGTACGGCACCCTGTTCACCGGCAAATCCGTGGATCCGACCTGTCACAGCCGAAACGTCTGCGTGTTTGCCGATGGGCAGGTGGACCGGTCCCCGTCCGGATCGGCCCTCAGTGCCAGGGCCGCACTTCATCATGCCCGGGGCGAGTGGAAGATCGGCCAGCGCATGCGCATCGAGGGCCTGGCTGGTTCCAGCCTGGAGGTGGAAATCGGCGAGCTGGCCACCTGCGGACCCCACAAGGCGGTCATTCCCCTGGTGAGCGGGGAGTCCCATTTCACGGGAAGCCACAGTTTCTGGGTCGATCCGGCCGATCCGCTTTTCGCCGGGTTCTTTCTGCGCTGACCCTTCCGGCTGCTCCAAAACATGAGAAACATCGGACGATATTGCATTGGCCTGGTGGGAGTCTTCGTAATTTTGAGGGTCGGTTATTCTTAAATCTGAACATCATGGCAAAGAACTTGAAAGAAGAAGCCCTGTACTACCACAGTTGCGGCAGGCCGGGAAAAATCGAGGTGGTCCCCACCAAACCCCACAGCACCCAACTGGACCTGTCCCTGGCGTATTCGCCCGGTGTGGCCGAGCCCTGCCTGGCCATCCAGGACGATCCGGAAACAGCCTACAAATACACTGCCAAGGGGAACCTGGTTGCGGTGATGTCCAATGGAACGGCGGTCCTGGGCCTGGGCGACATCGGCGCCCTCCAGGGAAAGCCCGTCATGGAAGGCAAGGGGTTGCTCTTTAAGATCTTTGCGGATGTGGATGTCTTCGACATTGAAATCGATCGCAAGGACGTGGATGCCTTCGTGGAGGTGGCCAAGGCCATCGCGCCCACCTTCGGGGGCATCAACCTGGAAGACATCAAGGCGCCGGAATGCTTCGAAATCGAAACCCGGCTC
This sequence comes from Bacteroidales bacterium, assembly GCA_041393235.1. Lineage (GTDB taxonomy): Bacteria > Bacteroidota > Bacteroidia > Bacteroidales. The sequence continues at coordinate 145,022 of JAWKKO010000003.1, read as the reverse complement.
AAAAAGGAGCTGGACATCCCCGTGTTTCACGACGACCAGCACGGGACGGCCATCATCTCAGCGGCCGGACTGCTCAATGCGCTGGAGCTGGTGGACAAGAAGATGGAAGACCTGAAGGTGGTGGTCAACGGGGCCGGGGCCAGCGCAATTTCCTGCGCCCGCCTGTACATCGCCATCGGGGTTCGGAAGGAGAACGTACTGATGCTCGATTCCCGGGGCGTGCTGAACACACGGCGCGAGGGACTGAACAGGTACAAGCAGGAGTTTGTGGTGGAAACCGAGGCGAACACCCTGGAGGAAGCTCTCCGAGGGGCGGACGTCTTCCTCGGTCTGTCCGTGGCCGATGTACTGACAGCCGACATGCTCAAATCCATGCAACGGGATCCCATCGTTTTTGCCATGGCCAATCCCAATCCGGAGATTGCCTACGACAAGGCCATCGCCGCCCGGAAGGACATCATTTTCGCCACCGGCCGGTCCGACTACCCCAACCAGATCAACAACGTCCTCGGCTTTCCCTTCATTTTCAGGGGGGCGCTGGATGTGCGGGCCACCTCCATCAACGAGGAGATGAAAATCGCGGCGGTTCGGGCGCTGGCCGAACTGACAAAGGAGGTGGTTCCCGAGGTGGTGAACAAAGCCTACAAGGTGGAAAACCTTCATTTCGGCCGGAATTACATCATTCCCAAACCCCTGGATCCCCGCCTCATCAGCCACATCGCTCCGGCCGTTGCCAAAGCCGCCATGGATTCGGGCGTGGCCCGCAAGCCCATCACCGATTGGGAGGCCTACAAGAAGGAATTGAACGAACGGATGGGCCTGGGCAACCAGCTGATCCAGGAGGTCCGGTTGAAAGCCCAGATGAATCCGAAGCGACTGGTGTTTGCGGAGGCCAACAGCTTCAAAATGCTCAAAGCCATTCAATTCGTGAAGAACGAAGGCATCGCCCGGCCGGTGCTGTTGGGCGACAGGGTGGAAATTGAGCGCCTGATTGCCGAGTACCATCTCGACCTGAAGGATGTGGAAATCCTTGATCCCAAAGACCCGTCGATGCGTCCCATCCGGGAAAAGTATGCCCAGGATTTGTACAAGATGCGCCAAAGGAAAGGCATGACCTTCGAAGATGCACAGAAGCAGATGGAGCTCTCCAACCAGTTCGGCATGATGATGGTGACCGAAGGAGATGCGGACGCCTTCCTGTCCGGATTCTTCAGCCAGTATGCCGATGTGATCCGACCGGCCATCCAGATCGCCGGGGTGAGCAACCCCCAGAAGCACATTGCCGGCATGTACATCGTGCACACGAAACGGGGGCCCTATTTCTTTGCGGACACCACGGTGAACATCCAGCCCAACGCGCGGACCCTGGTGGATACGGCTTTGCTGGTGGCCGATCAGGTGCGGCATTTCGACATCGAACCGGTGATTGCCCTGGTGGCCTATTCCAATTTCGGAGCCATCAAAGGAGCCAGCGCCAACCGGTCGCGGGAGGCCGTGGAGATCCTCCACAGGGAATATCCCGAACTCATCGTCGACGGCGAAATGCAAATGAACTTTGCCCTGAACCGGGAATTGCGGATGCAGAAATTCCCCTTCAGCAAGCTGGGGAACAAGAAGGTGAACACCATCATCTTCCCCAACCTGAGCTCGGGCAACATCGCCTACAAGATGATGCAGGAGATCGGGGGAAGCGAGGTCACCGGCCCCATCCTGCTGGGCATCGGCAAGCCCATCCACATTCTGCAGATGGAAAGCGATGTGCGGGAAATCGTGGACATGGCCGCCTTTGCCGTCGTGGATGCCCAGTTCCGGGGATAGGCCCTCCTGGAATCGTCCTCTTCCTGGAATGAAAAAAGGCTGTCGTTGCGGACAGCCTCCCTCGCTTTGATCTATGAAATCGGGTAGAATGGGCTATGCATAATCGGCCAGGGACTCCATGAGCTTCTTGCGGGTGAAGAAGATCCGGCTTTTCACCGTACCGATTTTCAGGTCCAGTTTTTCGGCGATCTCCTTGTATTTGAACCCCTGGGTGTGCATCAGAAAGGGAACTTTCAGTTCATCCTGCAGCTTGTCGATGTGTTTGTTGATCTCCTTGTGCTGCATGGTGGAATCCGGCTTGATGAAGGTCGATTCCTTGGAATTGTTGAGGTAATACAGATCTTTTGTGGTGTCCACGATCGTGTTCTGACGGACGGCTTTCCGGTAGTTGTTGATGAAGGTGTTCTTCATGATCGTGTAGGCCCAGGCTTCGAAATTCGTGAATTCGATGAATTTGTCCTGGGAGCTCAGCGCCTTCAGGTACGTTTCCTGCAGAAGGTCCTTGGCTTCCTCCCGGTTGGCGGTGAGGCTCATTGCAAATCGTTCCAGTCTCTCTTCCATGTTGATCAGCTTCGTGCTGAATTCCATCGTTGTCATATCCGTTGGGCTTAGGTTGTCAAATAATGTTTAACAAATATACGTTGCCATTAAACAGGAATCAAGTGGCAACATCTTCTAAGGCCCTGAAAAATACGCTATTCCAAATAACAAAACACGCTACAACCCTTGATAATAAAAGAGTTTGGAGTGTTTTATCAACCCCCAGTCTAAATTAGGACCTTTAACTCTTTTTTTATTCCGTCTGGTTTTGAACCCGGTCGGAGGAGGTTTGGGAGCTCCTGGGGTGTTGGTACGGACTCCCGGTGAATGGGGTGTTCCGGACCATCGGAGGGGTTACAGGGAAAGAATGAATTCCGAGAAATCCCGGTCGCAGGGGATTTGGTGGTGTTGGTCGCCCAAACCCTCGATGTCACCCTGAAGCGATCGGGAAAAATACAGGATCAACTTGTCCGGGAAGGCCACGCCCAATTCCTTCAGGTAGGTGCCGAAATTGAATTCGGACTGGCTCGTGGTGGAGGCCACCACCAGGGCATCGAAGTTCAGGCTTGCGCCGGTGGCAAGGACGTCGGCATAGGGAACCGACTGTCCCAGATAGATCACGTGCTGCCCCGCTTCCTTCAGCATGAAATGGGTGAACAGAAGGGATAGCTCGTGCCACTCCCCTTCCGGAAGAATCAGCAGAAAGCGTTTCGCCCCGGGCTCATATTTCACCGGTAGCCGGTCGATCTGGCTGATCACTTTCTGACGGATGATGCCGGAAACAAAGTGTTCCTGGGCGGGATTCACCTCCCCGGATTGCCAGAGAATGCCCACCTTGGCAAGAAAGGGAAACAGGACCTGCACGGTGACTTGATGAAATCCGGCCCGGGCAATGGCGCTTTCGATGAGGGCGTTCAGTTTGTATTCATCAAAATCGATCATGGCCATCACCAGGGAATCGATGAGGTTGCCAAAGGTGGTGGAAACCTGGTTCAATCGCAGGATTTCTTCCTTCAGCTCAAGCTCGTTGAGCCGGGCGATGTGGGAGATCTTGATGCCGTGCCGGTTCAGCATGGCCACGCTCAGAATCCTCTTTAAGTCCCCGTCCGTGTAGTACCGGATGTTGGTGGTGGTGCGCCGGGGCTCGATCAGGTCATAGCGTTTTTCCCACATCCGAAGGGTGTGGGCTTTGATCCCGGACAATTTCTCCAGTTCGCGTATGGAATAGACAGCCATAAAATGGAATGAACGGCAATCTAACAACCTCCGGAAGGAATTTGTTTAAAAATGTGCGGAAAATATTAAACAATCAGAGCTTTTTCATCAACATCACCCCGTCCCGGATCGGGATCAGAAGGTTTTCGACCCGGGGGTCGTCGGTTGCGATCTGGTTGAACCGGTCGATGGCCCGGGTGGAGGCATCGGCCCCGGGGGAATGGATCACTTTTCCGCCCCAGAGGACGTTGTCGGCAAGCAGGTAGGCCCCGGGCTTCATCAGGGGGAGGATCAGCTCGAAATAGGCCGGATAGGATTCTTTGTCCGCATCCAGAAAGACCAGGTCGAAGTCGGGGTCCAACCCGGGGATCAACTTCCGGGCATCGCCCAACAAGGGGACGATCCGGTCCTCCACGCCGGCTTTTCGAAAAAAGCGTTGTGCGGTCGTCCGGAATTCGTCGTTCTGTTCCAGCGTGACGAGCTGGCCCCCGGGTGCGAGACCCTTTGCAAGACAGATGGCTGAATACCCGGTGTAGGTTCCCACCTCCAGGATACGCTCTGGCCTTACCAGGGAAGCGATCAGAGTGAGGAATTGCCCCATGACATGGCCGGACAGCATGTTCGGATAGGGCTCGTTCAGGTGGGTGTGCCGGTTCAGCTCGGCCAGAACAGGATCTTCCGGACTGCTGTGTGCGGATAGGTAGCGATCCAGGAATTCGGTCTGGTGAAACAGGTCCATCACTCGAAGATGAGGGTGTTGAGCATGGCGGGATCCAGGACGTCCCGCGCGATTTCCCGCAATTCGTCCGGTCCGATGGATTCCAGCTTCTGCTGCACTTCTTCCAGACTCACGACCCGGTCGAACACCAGGATGCTTTTGGCCGCATTGAGCATGAGGTGCTCGTTGTTCTCCGAAGAGATGGCCAGCTGGCCCATGAGTTGCCTGCGGGCGTGTTTCAACCGGTTTTCGGGAATGGCTTTTTCCCGGAGCTTATGAAGCTCGTCCCGGACCACGCGGAGGGATTTCCCGAACACGTCGGCATCGCTGCTGAAATAGATGAGCATGGCGCCGGCATCCGTGAAGGGCGCGTAGTGGGATTCCGCACTGTAGGTATAGCCCCGGCGTTCTCGCAGGGCCAGGTTGAGTCGGGAGTTCATGCCGGGTCCGCCCAGGATGTTGTTGAGCAAATACAGGGGCAGGCGCCTGGGGTGGTCCAGCGCATAGGCAGGTCCGGCCAGGATGCAGTGTTTCTGGTAGGTGTTCCGCTTTTCCTTCAGAACCGTTCCCGATTGATGCACGGGGGTCACCCGGTCCCGGGTCCGGCTCCGGGCCGGGATGGAGCCGAAGTATTTTTCTGCGGCATGCATGACCTGGTCGAAGGGCATCCTGCCCACGTAGGAGAGGACCAGTTCCTCGCTGGCGTAGTTTTCTTCCCGGAAACGCTCCAGGGTTCCGTTCCGGAAGCCTTCCAGGGATGCTTCGGTGCCCAGGATGTTGCGCCCGATGGGATGGTCCGGAAAGAGGATCTCCTCGGCCCGGTCGAAGATCAGTTCCGACGGACTGTCCTCGTAGCTCTGGATCTCGTTGAGGATGACCTCCGCCTCCTTGGCCCGTTCCTTTTCCGGGAAGGTGGAATGAAGGAAGATGTCCTGGATGAGCTCCATGGCCCGCCGGGTGTCGGAATGGAGGAAGGAGGCATAGATGGCCGTTTCCTCCTTGGTGGTGTAGGCATTGATCTCACCGCCCACATCCTCGAGCCGGGAAATGATCTGGTAGGGACTGCGGCGCACCGTGCCTTTGAAGAACATGTGCTCCATGAAATGGGCCAGGCCGTGCTCCGCCGGCAATTCGTCCCGGGTGCCGGTCAGGGCCATGAGTCCGAAGTGGGCCACCTCGGAATTGTTTTGCCTGTGTATGAGACGGATGCCGTTTTGCATCCGGGATGTGCTGATTTCCTGCGTCATAAGTGGCACAAAAGTATAAAATCCCCGGCATTTCGGCACAATCTTGACAAAAACCAAAAAAACTTGTTAAATTTGCATCGCTTTCAAAAAGCATCGGTGCCATAGCTCAGTTGGTAGAGCACAGGACTGAAAATCCTGGTGTCCCTGGTTCGATTCCTGGTGGCACCACGCCAAACCGCACAGAGGCCTGCAACACAAGTTGTTGTGGGCCTTTGTCATTACAAGGGGATAAATACAGGGACAAATAGAGGACCATCAAACGGTTCAATACTCCAGGGAGCAGTTACTTGAGTACTCACAAATGACGGGACAGAACTAATGGAACAGGTCAACGATAAAATTATGCATTACTCCAGTCAGCTACGGCTTCCGGGCTTTCGTAAATACTACCAGAGCCTCCAGGAGGAGAAGCCTGCCGAGGGGGTAGACTACCGGGACTATCTGGCCAGGTTACTGGAACTGGAGTACCAGGAACGCATCGAGAGGAGGAAAAAGCTGCAGATCAAGCTGGCTGGCTTCCCTGAGTTGAAATACCTTCAGGAACTGGAGCTGGAGGAACTTCCCAAGGATGGACAGGAGAAACTCCCTGCCCTGAGAACAATGGACTTTATCAAGAATGGACAGAATATCATCCTTTCCGGCAACTCCGGAACAGGAAAGTCGCATATCGCCACCGGACTGGGTCTGGAGGCGTGTGCTAAAGGATATAGGGTCTTGTTTGTTACTGTTCCACAGCTGATCACCCAGATCCGGGAATCCCGGTCTGAAAAGAGACTCAGGACTCTGGAAAATCGCTTTGAGAAGTTCGACTTGGTTATCTGCGATGAGTTCGGATACTCCTTCGACAAGGAAGGTGCTGAGTTGCTTTTTACGCACCTCTCGCTGCGGACAGGGAAGAAATCGACCATCATCACCACCAACGAACTGGATTGAGCGATTACAAAGGGATTTTAGGCGTGTTTTGCGCATGAGAGGGGCCAACGATGATTCTGTGATCGTATTAATGGCCAAAACAGCGATGGATAAAACAGCATACCACAGGGCCTTGCCTGCTGTGGATTTGGATGAAAAACTATTCCCGAATGAGGGAACAAATTTCCAGGATTTACTTCACAACTAGTTGGGTTGTTTCGTAAATCCTGGAAATTGATGGAAATTATATAATTTTAAATGCAAGCTAAACTGAGAAGGCAACCCTAGCCAGACACACAAAGTGGGACACTACCGGAGTATTATCCTTGTCTATTTTGCGAATATCCCTAAAAAATCTTCCTCATTTATTAATGCAATATATGAGCCATCTATCATGTTAGAAGACTTGTTGATGGAACGGTGGACAAACTAGTTGAGGAGACTACTTATATTATAATGGAGGATAAGTAGAATTTCAATAGGATATTGTCTTGGTGATATTTCTGAAGACGACTCTACTTCAGTATAGTGTTGAGGTTTAATTATTGAAAATATTGATTGATTTATTAAGATACTAATGTTTAGTACTTTGTTTTTCGAGATGTCAATTCCAGATAGAATAGAGAAATTATATGATCGATATATATTGTTTTCAGTTTCAAAAAAGGAATATCTTGGGTATCGTAGAAGTATAGAAGGGCTGAGTCCTATAAGGATTTTGGAATTATATATTGAGAACCATGGTGTGCTTTTATACAAGGCCATTGGTATATCTAAATACAGAAGAGATAGTTTATTCCAGGTTTTAGTTACTACACCTCCATTATCAATAGAACTATAATATCGCGAACCTCTACTAGAAATTGTAAAGCCAAAAGAAAAGTAGTCTAAGGGATTTGTATATTTTCTTACCTGAATTCCTGATTCAATAGGTAAAACACAACCATTTGTTTTCATATCAAAATCGATAGAAGAACTTATTCCACTTCCTAAATGAAAAGCTCCTTCAAAGGGAGAATATTTCGTTTGGCAAAAGGCATTTTCTGACAAGCCAAAGATCGCAAGCTGAATTATTATAATCAGTCTCAGTTTCATCATATTTAAAGAAACGGAGCACTGAATTCATTTTCAGTGCTCCAGAAAATCCTTCTCAATCGCAAGAAATATCACTTAAATGATCCACAAGATGAAGAGTGGTGGTCTGGGTTACGGTAGGTACCTGGTATTCATCCACTGAACTATATTGAACCCATGCGTTATATCCGTCAAGTCTATTTGTAGTAGATGGACCATAAATATGAACGCTTCTATCCCAATAATATCCATCACTATGACCACTTGGATCTGCAACACATGTCTTTTTTGTTTCGTAGTAGCATTCATAACCACTTGGTAGGCTTGAGTCATTTCCAAATCCCAACCAAAGGTATATTCCTTGTCGATTAGGACTCATCGCGATTTCAGCTTTTAAGGCGTATGCAAGAGGTATATTGTTATATTTCAATGTTGCTGTTATCGTGCTATTTGTTACTGACCAAGTAGTTGTAGTGGACTGACTTGAACAGGGTGTAAAATCCTTTGTGTCCTTCAGATTGCCTTTGTTGAAAACAATGCCAATAACATCATCATCCCAGCTAATTTCTTGAGGTGTTGATTTGATGTTGCTTTGTGAAGACACTATAACAGTTTCATCTTTGAAATTGTATTCCAGTATATATCCTTCAACGACAATTCTTTTTGTTGGATCCAACAGAGTTAGAAGCTCACTTGTATTTGGTAAGGTTGTGTCAGTCTCTTCACAGTAGAGTCTGAATGATTGAAAACCAATCGCGCTTTCAAAATCACGTTGAAACTGCCTATTTTCATCACTAAGATATTTTAGCATCAATTGTAGGTCATCTAAGGTCTGAAAGCTCAAGGTTCCATCAATATTCTCAAATGAAATATAGCTATAGTCAGGAAGGCTTGAAGAGAAAGTAATATCATTCTCTTGCTTTTCACAAGAAATAAGAAACAATAGTCCTAAAGGAACTAAGAAAAGGCTTTTTTTCATTTTTTAATAGTTTTTTAGTTTACAATTAGATGGGTGTAGTTTATGAATTTTTTAGAAGTATACTGTATCTGATATTTTCCATATTAAATACTTTGCTTTCAGCTTGATAGTGGATTTGATTGTTCATTTGGATAATGAAAACAGGAAGGATATTACATTCCAGATGGATCTAGACCGATCAATGTTTGATGACTATTTGGATAGATTCTGATAGTTTTTGCTTTTTTGCCTTTTCAGATAATGTAGTCTCAATTTGAAGGAAATATTGTCCTTCTGAAAGTTTTAGAGTATTAATACTTTGAGGAAGAGCTTTGTAACTTTTGTCATAGACTAAAGTGCCCAATTTATCGTAAATTGAAACTTGTATGTTCTCAACAATCCCAATTTCCTGGAGACTAGCATAGTTTTCTCCAATAGATAAATCAAGAAAATCATTTGTTGGATTTGGAGAAGCCATGTAATAACCTCCACAATTATAGTAAATTCCAAAATAGCCAGTATGGAGAGTCATATTTGTTCCACAGCTACTACAACAAGTTTGTCCCTTCAGGATTAATTGACCTCCAGGGTTTGAATTTGTATATATTGAAACCATATTGCCACTCTGATAGTTTTTTGTCCAACCTGAAGGTAATGTCCAGGACAAATTTGAAATTGCGCATCCATAGCTGTTTTGTGCTGTTATGTGATAATGAGTATTTGGACAAAGTAGAAATACTGAACCCGATTTGGGGACTGAAGAACCATCAGTATATCTTACATCTAATGAAATATCTGTAAAAGCTGGACCATTGATCTTTATTGATCTACTTGTGGTAAAAGTTGGGCAATTATCTTGTGTCATTGTAAATGTAAGGTTTCCTTCACCAATTGAAAAACAGTTACCACTCATAGTAGCAGAGCTTCCGGTTCCTGACGAATTAGTTACTAATGCTGGTTGCGAGAACGTCCATGATGAAGAGTAGCCATTGGGAGGTGAAATGTAATATGTTTGACTAGTTGAACAAAGCGTTCCTGTTGATCCAGATACATCAATATCACTAACTGAAACTGTAAATTCATCTGAATAGACCCATCCACTCCAATCATTATCTCCAACATCTCTTGTTCTGTATTTACATCTGAAGTTCCTGTATGCCCCAGGTTCAATATCATCCAATGCGACTCGAAGGGATAAATTGACAGGCTTCACTAAGTTTATAGGAGCTGTTGCATAGTATCCCCATAAATCAGACGCCCAAGGTCCCAGTTCAATATAAGGTTGAAAGGATGTTACTTCTAAGTTGCCACTCCCTTCTTCAAACGCAAACTGATATCTCAAAGTACTCCAATCCAATCGACACTCCATATCTATTGCTTGATAGGAACTATAATATTGATAACAAGCACATTGAATTTCTAAATCATGCACTGCATTGAAATTATCTGCATACAATAAAGATTGTACCCCAATTGTAAATACGATAGTTGATAGAACTAATGCTCTATAGAAATTGATTCTTGATTTCATTATTTTTATTTTAATATGTACAATAGACCAATATTTATCCCGATATGAGTATAATAGTATTGATTAGCAAAATCTCTTACTATATCAATTCGCCCAGCCGAGAGGAATAAAGATGTTTCAATCCCAACTTGTTGACTAAGAATGAGAAAATGGCCAATTTCAATTCCAGAATAAATCTGTTTATCATAATCAATGGTTGGATTAGAAGAGTAGCGATATACATTCCGAATATTCTTTCCACCTAAATACACACCACCAAAAAAATAATTTGAAAAATACCTTTTGTATTTTAGATCACAACCTATACTGGTTGTCGATTCAAAATTGGAAGAGGATAGAAATGTGTATTTCTCTATTTCTATTTGAGGTTTTATTAGGAGAACATCATTTTCAGAAATAAAAAACCCCCACTGGCCAAGTAAATAAATATCTGTTTTTTTATTTTGGGGGAATTCCTTTAGTTGATAGGTTGTATTCCAATTTAATTTGCCGCCAATAAGGAAAGAGCCTTTTTTTGGGTTAGAATTATCTTGAGCATTGCTCCAAATAGGGAGGCAGAGACATAATATTATAGCAAATTTGTTCATAGCTTAGAAAGAATAATAGAAGCCTATTGCACCATGGAGATTGAATTTTCTTTCATCGAGGTCGAATTTGTCCTCATTTATGGTTGGATTTAGATTCCATTCAGTTCCAACCCCTAAAATAGGTTCAAATAGAATTCCTTTTGCTATGGATAATGAGTAGCCTACATTAAGGAGGCATCCTAATCTATAGTAGTTAGATACAGGAATATACCAATTTCCGACACCTATAGGATCCGGAGTGTTTACCTTTACCCTATTTAATAAAAAATAGCCGCTTAATTCAACGAATATTTTTTCCGAAGTGTAATACCTGATTATTGGTCCAAGTATTATTTCAGTTTGAACCACATTCATTGAATCACGATTCGATAAATAACTTGAAATCCCTATAAGAGAGCCAACCCAAAAATAATTCGGAGAAGAATGTTTTTGGTGAAATATCCTTGGCATACTATCTGTAGAATCTGACAACTTCACTAAAAATCTTGAATGTACTCCAATTTTGAAATCTTTCCTCTGACCATCTGGAGACGATTGAAAATCTAGATGGTCAAATGCCAAATCTCCACCAATAATGTATTTATCTAATGGTTGTGAAAAGAGAAAAGCTGGCATTAAAAAAAATATCCAAAATAGAGTATATCTCATTTTATCCTTTAAAACTCAATTCTACATTCATGATTTCAAATGAAGACCTGCTGTACAAAGTCTTCAATTTCTTTGCAAACTTCTCCTTAATCTAAGAAAAGTCTATTGATTTTCAATATTATTATGACATACACCTCCTTTCCATATTGCAGTTATTGTTTATTCCTGTTTTGATAGAAGAATAGCTTTCAAGTATGCATGTTGAATTAACTAAAATTGCGTTCTATTATATTCCTAATTTTTACTCACCTCATTTAAACTGCCTAAGGCGAATTGGTGTGAGTCTTAATTTGGATATGTTCTTTTATAGTTATCATTCCATAGTACTTTATGTGAATAATGTTTCCTTTGGTCATTCGTAGAAATAGCAGCAGACAGAAGAATAAAGCGTTATAAACTGTATATTTTTGGTTTGAGTTACTTTTTAAGCATATCAAACCAAGCTGTAGTACTTAGGTAAAGGCATATTCCACAATCAACACTATCTTTCAATCTGAAAAAAGACGATAACGATAAATTCAGCTAGGCAATTTCAAAGCTATGAAATGATAGTGCAAAACTCTTGCACTCTTTATAATTCTACGAAAAAATTCCTGGGCCAAAATCTGGGCGCCTTCCATTTATGTATTCATAGCTCTCACTTGACCAATTTTAATGAATCTCTGCTCCAAATTCTCTGAGTGAATTTGGATAGTTAAATACTGAGCGTCTTGAAATGTTGAGTCTTTTGCTTAATTCTTAAGGTCTTCCAGTTGACCTTCGCATGATTAATTTGTCCAATCAATCGCACGAGCAGTGCAATAGAATCTGTTGTTCTCATATGACTTCGGTGTATATTCCATGGCACTTCAATCTACAATATATCCAAGGACTTTGCAAGAAATTGCAATAGAAAATCATTCAACATTTGAATACTGGACTGATGTTATTTTCTTCAGGTTAATACCATCCCAAAATCTTTCGGGGAAAAATAGATGAGCTTTAGAAGTTAACATGAAGTATCAACATCGGTATTAGGTCCGTGTGAAAATCATCAGCGTGACGAAACTGTTGACGCTTTTCTTTTCTCTGAAGCTTTCATAGAGGTCACTAAATCAATCACATATGATGTCATGATTTTATAGTATTCAGAGAATTAGCATGTTAGAAACGGATAAGAATACCTCATTTCCTAACGCCCACAATATCAAACATATGAAATTCGAATTCCGCCGAATCATGCAAAAATATCTTGGTGCTGGTGGCACCATGCCATACCGCGAAAGCCCCTGTTGATCTCCGGATCAGCGGGGGCTTCGTTTTTTCCCCAGGGCAAACAAGCGCAGCCCGACCATCGCAAACCAGACCAGGTAGAGGGGTCCGGCCGTCATCGTAAACACTTCCTTCACCGGAGCATAAAACACGCCCGCCAGAACGCTGGCCAGATCGAACCCGTGGGTGAGGATGCCCACCAAGCCGGTGGCCCGGGAAAAGACGGAGGTCTTCAGCATCAACACGGAGAACAGAAGGGCGCCGGTTTCGATGAAGATGCCCCGGAGGATGGCGCCAGAATTGATCCACATGTCACTTGCCAGCATGCCCTCGCAGGCAGCCAGCAGCTGCTGCTTCCTCTCCGGGGAATCGGTTAGTTCGTAGTTGTCGGCCAGACGGAGAATGGAGACGATGTTCACATCGGCGATGAAAACGGTGATCCCGGCCAGGGTGCAGAACAGAGCGATTTGTGCCGTCAATGCATGCCTGGTTTTCAGGGCCTGGCAAAGGCTGAAGAAAAGCAGGAAATAGAAGGGGATCGCCACCACTGAAAGGATGTCGAGCTGCAGAAAGGCAAGAAAGCGGTTTTCCCGGATCATATCGAAGCATTCGGTGGCCGTTTCGGGGTATCCTCCCGGCAGGAAGGCGAGGAGCAGGAGGGCTGCCATGGAGTAGAGAAGGAAGAGAACGGTGGTCCAGCCGCCCGCCTTGTACAGGTTCAGGCTGGCTTGGTCGGTGGGATAGGCAAAGGCATTCATGTTCAATGGGTTTTGGAATTGGTTTGGATTTTGGAGAACCAGGCCGGGAGGACATAGCCCGCAACGATGAGGACCAGCCAGTCGGCGCTGATGACGAAAACTTCGAAGCGGTAGCTGCGATCGAATCCATGCAGGAGGGTCAGGACGAGATAGGCAAGCACACTTGCCGGGAGAGGAAGCCGGAACAGCCACTTCAGCAGCGTGTGCCGGGGTCCCTGCGCGAAGATCGGAGCGAAAAAGAACAGGGAAAGGGCCATGAGCAGGTAACCCAGTTCTTCCTGGGCAATGAACAGGCCGTGTTCGTTGTACATGGTCAGAAGGGCGATGCCGTCGTATTCTTCCTTCAGAAGGCTGAGGGGAACCACGGCGGGCTGGACCCAGTAGGTGAGCAGAAGCACCCCTGCGGAGAGGGTCCCGAAAAGCAGGGCCAACAGTGCGTTGGTTTTGTGCTCCTCCCCGGCGACCCGATGGAGATGCACGGTCCAGACCAGATAGGCCACAAGCTGGAACAGGGCCAGGTAGATCCAGATGTAGTCCCGGGGAAACTGGCCCATGCTGTCGTGGTAGGGGTAGGTGAGGCAGTTTTCAATGCAGTAGGGACCGCAGGGCGGTACGGCGATCATGGCCAGGGCAAAGGTGACCAGGGTGAGGGTGGCCATGCGGACGGACCAGTTACGGCCGTCGCGGGCCTGCTTTGGCGAAATGGGAAACAGATGCATGGAATGTGGTTTTGAAGTTGATACCGCAAAGGTGCGGTTTCAGAACCCGCGTGTCGTTCGCCTGCATAGGGCCGAACGCATTTCACCCGGCAGGGTGGACGGAGATCAGAGGACGGTTTTCAGAAATTCCGTGGGCGTCTGGCGCATTTCCCGCTTGAAGAAGGTGTTGAAGGTCGTCTTCGAATTGAATCCGCTTTCATAGGCCAGGCCGAGGATGGACATTTTCCGGATTTCCCCCTTCCGGCAACCCTCCATGAAAAACCCCAGACGGTGCCTGTTGAGGTAGTCGTAGAAACTCGATTCCAGGTTTCCGTTGAGGTACTGGGACAAGCGGTTGACCGGTACGTCGCAGAGCTCGGCCAGGGCATGCAGGCTCAGGGTGGGATCCAGGAAGGCCTGATGGCGGGTCATGCATTGTTCCAACCGGGTCCGGATGTGTTCTGCGTCGTCCCGGCTCAGGGGCGCCTTTTCGTATTTCCGGCTTGCATCGGGGGCGGATTCCGGAGCGGGCAAGCCCCCGGCAGTCAGGACCTGTTGAAAGTCGGCATCGGATCGCATAAGGTCCCAGCCCGCATCGATGTGCAGGAACAGGAAGGGAGCGGACCGCAGCCTGATTCCTTCCCGGATCCATCCAAGGGCTTCCCCGGGTTGCTGCGCCTGCGCATGGATCATGGCAAGCAAATAATACAAAGGGGGCGGGACCGCTCCGGAAGCCTTCGCTTCTGTGAGGTCCCGGATTCTTCCCAGAGCGGCTTCCGTTTTTCCGTCGAAGGCATCGGCCAGGGCCTGGAAAACCGGGATCATGTCCCCAAAGCCAGGGAGTTCCCGGTTCTGTTCCAGGAAAAGCCTCGCTTCACCGGGCTTGCCATGCAGGCAAAACACTTCCACCATCGTAAACCGGGGAGCCAGCCAGTGGGGGGTGATCTCCAGGCTTTCCCGGAGGTAGAGAAACGATTTTTCGTAATCGCCCAGGTAGCGGTACAGGAGACCGATGCAGTATTTGGCGTTCTCCCCGAAAGGATCGAGCCCTTCGGCCCGGAACAGGGCATCAAGGGCTTCGTCGATCCGGCCGAGTGCCCCCAGGATCAGGCCGCGCATCACCAGTGCCCCGGCGTTGCTCCGGTTCAGTTCCAGCGCCTGGCCGGTGGTATCCAGCGCCTGTCGAAGGTTCCAGTCCAGCCAGAATTGTTTTTCCGCCTGCAAGCGGTAGACATCCGAAATGTGGTGGTTTTCCTCAAACAATTCCCGGATGATGCGGTCGGATTCGGTCCGGGCCTCGACCGGAGGCAGGACCCCGATGGAGGAAAGCCAGGCGTAGCTGTGGCAGAGGGCCACGCGCGGACGGGCATATCCCGGATGCAGGGAATGGGCGTTCTCGAAATGCGCCACCATGTCCTGCCAGTGAACGCTGTCGAGACGATTCAGGAGGTATTCTCCTCTCATGCATTCCTCCAGGGCCTCCCGGGGAACGGCTTCCGGACTGGTTTCCGGGTCGACGGGTCGCGGATCGGCGGTGATCCGGCCTGTCAGATCCGCGGCCATGGATTCCATCAAGGCTGGAAAATCCCCGGTGTTCGCTCTGTTCCGGAACGATCCGGCGATGGTGCCATCCTGGGTCCGGATCAGCTGCAGGGTGACGACCGGTCCCGCTTTGGCCGGTTCCACAGAACCCTCCGCCAGCCATGCCACATTCAGCTTTTTCCGGAGGATTGCCACTTCCGTTAGTCCCGGAAGGAACCGGGCCGACGAACCGCGGGCGGTCACCAGCAGTTCGGGGTGGCGGGACAGGGCATGGATGAGTTCCAGGGTGAGGCCGTCTGCCAGAACCCGGTGGCCTTGTTCACGATCCGCGTCCCGGTTGGTTCCCGAAACGGAGAAGGGCAAAACGGCGATGCTGTTTCGAAAAATCATGGTCGTGGCAACTGCTTCCCGGAAAAATACGGAATCTTGGGGAGATACCGACCATGGGCTTCATGCCGAACAGGATCAATCCATCACGCAACGGACCGAACGACCGTTGTGTTTGGAGGACGGTCCTGCGCCGAAAAAGCTGAGGAGTGTAGGCGGATAGCCTTTGTTGATGCCTCTGTAGAGCGCTTGGGGAAATTCCTCGCTGGCACTCCACCAGGTGCCATAGGATCCTTCCTGGAGGAAGCCGTCCTCAGCGGTCCGGTAGCCTCCTGCCAGGGCTGTGAAACCGTAGGTGTCGTAGGCATTGGTGTTCCAGTTGGAAGGACTCAGGTGCAAAGCAACTTCCGGGTAGCCGCCCATGTAATCTTCCAAATTGTGTTCGGCTACGATGTAGGTTTCGAGCAGATCGTACTCCAGGGCCGTGGGCAGGTGCCATCCTTCCGGTGCCGCTTCCATGGCAGCGGTCCAGTTGTACAATACCCCGTATTTTTCATAGTTCTCGTGGGCTTTTGCTGTGCTCACATCCACTCCTTCGAATCCGTACACATAGTGCATGGCCTCTCCTTCATGGATCACATCTTCCGATCCAGCATCCTGCAGGGAAACAGAGGGCAGGTAGGCCAAATTTTCGGCCATCCAGATTTGTGTGCCGATTTTCACGATCCGGTATTCCTTCCCGTCCCGCAAATCGAGGAAAACCCCGCTTTCTCCGTCTTCATCCCAGGAAAGGGTGCCGGTGGTAAACGTCCAGGTCGAACTTTCGGCAGTTTTTCCATCGGGGTCGGTGGCCACCACCTTCCAGGAATAGCGTTGGTTCCTTTCCAGATCACACTGAAAACTTGTTTCTCGTTGGGAGGAAGAAACCAGGGTTTGGGGTTCTGTACCGGCGTCCAGATAGACGGTGTAGGTGACGGCGTCCCCGTCCGGATCTTCTGCGAAATCCCAGGTGAGGAGGACACGGGTGCTTTGGTTTTGGGATTGGTCGGCCGGTGCCTGAAGCGTCGGCGAACCGGGCTCCCGGTTGACGGGCACCTCTTCTTTTTTGCAGGCAGTCAGGATCAGGGCGGACAATAGAAAGAGCAGCGAATGTTTCATTATTGGAGTGTGTTTTGGGTGCTTGAAAAGAATTGGTAGAATAAAAATAGGGATTCTGATCCCTGGACCGGGACGTCTTGTAGCATCGATCCGTCTTTTTATGAACACCTTCGCAACATTTTCCACAGTCCGGCTGTTTTGGTGGTTACAAACCCGAACAATTCATGAAACAGCTGATTATTCTGACGTCCCTATTTCTGGTGGCCTGTTCCACCGTGCCCATGACAGGCCGCAAGCAACTGGTGGCCATTCCCTCCTCGCAGATGATTGCCCTCAGCGACGAAAGCTATGCCAAAGTGCTGGAAGAAAACAAGGTGTCTTCCAACACGACCTATGTGGAAAGCGTAAGACGGGTGGGCGAACGGCTGAGCAAGGCGGTGGAGCGCTACATGACAGAGAACAACATGCAATCGGCCATCGAAGGATACGACTGGCAATTCAACGTGCTGGTATCCGAGGAGCTGAATGCCTGGTGCATGCCGGGCGGACAAATTGCTTTTTATGAGGGCATCCTTCCCGTCTGCCTCGACGACAACGGCATCGCCGTGGTCATGGGCCACGAAATCGCTCACGCAGTGGCCCAGCACGGAAACGAGCGCATGTCGCAGCAGCTCATGATCCAGCTGGGAGGCATCGCCCTGTCCGAGGCACTGAAAACGCAGAAGGAACAAACCCTCGACCTGGCTCTGATCGCGTTTGGGGTGGGGTCGAAGGTGGGCATCGAGCTGCCTTTCTCCCGGACCCACGAGAGCGAAGCCGACGAGCTGGGGCTTTACTTCATGGCCATGGCCGGCTACGATCCCCAGACCGCCCCCGCCTTCTGGGAGCGGATGGAGGCCCGTTCCTCGTCCCGTCCCCCCGAATTCCTTTCGACCCATCCCGACCCCGCCAACCGGATCGCCAACCTGCAGCGGCTCATGCCCAAAGCCCTGGAGTACTACCACAGCCACTAACCACCGCCTTAGTTTTCCAGGGATGTCTATGAAGGAACCTGGCATTTATTGGCGAAGCCAATCAAGCACGTTTCGAATAGACATCCCTGGAAATGCAATACAAGAGGCCGTCCACTGGGAACGGCCTCTTGCGCCTAAAACAACGTGTGAAATTGCCGGGGTGATGTCAGAGAGCTTATCCCACCAGGAGTTTCATGTCCTCGTCCACGGTTCCGATGCCGGCGATGCCGAATTGTTCCACCAGCACATTGGCCACGTTGGGTGAGAGGAAGGCCGGAAGGGTGGGACCCAGGTGGATGTTTTTCACGCCCAGGTACAGGAGGGCCAGCAGGACAATCACGGCCTTCTGCTCATACCAGGCGATGTTGTAGGCAATGGGCAGCTCGTTGATGTCGTTGAGTTCGAAGACCTCCTTGAGTTTGAGGGCAGTCACAGCCAGGGAGTAGGAATCGTTGCATTGGCCGGCATCCAGAAGACGGGGAATGCCGCCGATGGTCCCCAGGGGCAGCTTGTTGTACCGGTACTTGGCACATCCGGCCGTGAGAATCACGGTGTCCTGGGGCATGTTTTCAGCGAATTCACTGTAGTACGCCCTGTCCTTCATGCGTCCGTCGCAACCGGCCATGACCACGAACTTCCGGATGGCGCCGCTTTTCACGGCATCCACCACCTTGTCGGCCAGAGCCAGCACCTGGTTGTGGGCGAATCCGCCGATGATTTCTCCTTCCTCAATGGCGGTGGGCGGCGCGCACTGTTTGGCGTGCTCGATCAGGGGCGTGAAATCCTTGTCATCCCCTTCGCCTTCGATGTGGCGGCATCCGGGATAGCCTGCGGCTCCTGTGGTGTAGACGCGACCGATGTAGTCTTCGGCAGGGGGAACGATGCAGTTTGTGGTGAACAGGACCGGTCCGTTGAAGGTCCGGAATTCCTCTTTTTGCTTCCACCAGGCGTTTCCGTAGTTGCCGACGAAATGCTCGTATTTTTTGAAGGCGGGGTAGTAGTGGGCCGGCAGCATTTCGGAATGGGTGTACACATCCACGCCGCTTCCTTCGGTCTGCTTCAGCAGGGTCTCCATGTCGCGGAGGTCGTGACCCGAAATCAGGATGGCCGGGTTGTTGCGCACGCCGATGTTCACCGAGGTGATTTCCGGATTTCCGTAGGTTTCGGTGTTGGCTTTGTCGAGCAGGGCCATGACGGATACCCCGTACTGGCCGCATTCCAGGTTCAGGGCGATGAGCTCCTCCGCGCCGATTTCCCTGGAGGTGGTGGCAGCGAGTGCCCGGTGCATGAAAGCGAACACCTCGGTGTCGCGGTAACCCAGGTTGTTGGCATGTTCGGCATAGGCGGCCAGGCCTTTCACCCCGTAGGTAAGGAGCTCCTTGAGGCTGCGGATGTCCTCGTTCTTCTCGTTCAGAATGCTGACGAGGAGGCTTTGTGCCAGGATTTTCTGGTCCGATTCTCCTTTCCAGGTCACCTGGGAAGGCAGAGGCGTTGGGATGTCCACACCCTCTTTAACCAACCGGGTCATCAGATCGGAGCGGAGCTTCATGCCTTCTTTTATTTTTTCGGTGATTTTGGCATCGTCGAAGTTGGCGTTGGTGATGGTCATGAAAAGCGCATCGAAGACAAACCGGTCGGCGTCCCTGGTGTCCTGTCCAGCTTTTCCGGCCAGGTTGGCCAGGTATGAGATCCCTTTGGAGGTGTAGACCAGGAGGTCCTGCAGGTTGCTCACGGTGTCGGTTTTTCCGCACACCCCTTTGATGGTGCATCCGCTTCCTTTGGCGGCTTCCTGGCATTGGTAACAAAACATGCTCATGATGTATTTCTTTTTTTTGGTTTTCCTGAGGGCAAATGTAGAAGGCCCCGAACCGACGGGCCTGTATCAATTGTTACAGGATTCACAAAAATGCCAGAAAAACATCGCATTTATTTCTTCAGCAAAACACCCGACCGGATGCCGGAACCAAAGAAATGTCTTATTTTGTGGGAAATGGGATGAAAATGGAACAGTTGACCCTCACCACACCGGCCCTTTTGTTTTCGGCCATTTCGTTGCTGCTGCTGGCCTACACCAACCGGTTTCTGACCTATGCCACGGTGGTACGGAACCTCCATGCGGCCCACAAACAGAATCCGGATTCCATTCTGGTGGGTCAGATCAAAAACCTGAGAAAACGGCTCTACCTCACCCGGACCATGCAATTGCTGGGCATCACGAGCCTCCTGCTGTGCGTGCTGTGCATGTTCCTGATCTACATCCAGGTCATGCTGGCTGCGGTGCTGGTGTTCGGGATCGCCCTGGTGCTGCTGATCACTTCCCTGGGGGTGTCGATCCGGGAAATCCAGATCTCGGTGCGGGCGCTGGACCTGCACCTGAGCGACATGGAAATCTGAGGGAGATCAGGCTCCCAACGATTTCAGGGCTTCGTAGACAAGAAAGGCCGGCCAGACAAGGGCTTTGAGAAAACCCAGGACTCCCAGGCCGAAACTGGTGGCGGTGGAAATGTAATAGATGGCCGCGCCGATGAGGCCCACCCCGTAAACGGCATTGGTTTGGGCGTTGCGTTGAACTTCTTTGCTCATGAGTGTGGAGGTTTGGTTGGTCAGGTTTTTTTCAGCTTCATGATCTCCTGGTGGTGGCTGACCACCAGTTTCTCATATTTTTCGCGGGCGCTCTTGCGGTATTCGTCGTATTCTTCCTGCAGGGTTTCCAATTCGCGCCGGGTGTGGCTGGTGACCCCATGGCTCCGTTTGAACAGGAGGAAAAGGGCCGCCCCGGCCACTGCCAGGATCAGGAGGGCAATCCACATGATGGAGCTGTACAGCCCCTTGCCCATTTGTATTCCCAGAAAGGAAAGGCTGTCCCGGTTCCGGATGGCCTGGTCGCGTTCGTTCTTCGTACGTTCCAGGTTTTCCTGCAAGGCTTCCTTCTCGAAACTGCTGCTCGCCAATGCGCCGTTCAACCGGGCGATTTCCGCCTGAAGGCCAGTCAGGGTGTCCTCCACGTTTTGCTTTGTCCGACGGAACAATTCCTCCCGGACGGCACGGAAGCCATTGTATACCCGGGTGCTTTCGTCGAGATACCTCAGCTGGGCCTTCAAATCGGCCGTGTCCATGACTTCCGGCATGGAATACCGCCGGGGAGCTTGCACGGTTTGCGTTTGCGTGGTCTGGGTCGTCGATTGGGTCGCCGTCTGGGTCTGGGTTGCAGGCTGGGCCCTGCGGGTACTGTCGGTCTGGGCCTCCAGGGATGCGGAGAGGAAGAACAGGGTCAGAAGAAAGGCGAATGCCGGGGTTGTCATCGTTCGTTTCATGGCTCTGGCAATTGGGTTACGTCTGTTCTAGAAACGAAGGTATGAAATAATAAGTATCCCGGAAAACCCGAACCACACCCGGCGGTCCGCTTCCTGGCACTGAAATCCCCTTGCCTCATTCACATTTCAGTGTGCGGGCCGGATTGACCAGGGAGGCTTTGTAGGCATGGAAACTCGTAATCGCCACGGTGATCAGCAGCGTGACCAGTCCCGCCAGAAAGAAGACGGCCCATTGGATGGGAATGTGCTTGCTGAAGGTGGAGAGCCATTCCCGGATGCCATACCAGGCCAGGGGCCAGCTGATCACATTCGCCAGGAGGAGCAGGCGGATGAATTCCTTGGACAGGAGGCCGTTCAGGTCCCGGACGGTGGCGCCATGGACCCGGCGCACGCTGATTTCCCGGGTTTTGCGCTCCACCAGGAAGGAAGTCAGGCCAATCAGACCCAGACACGCAATGAGAATGGCCAGCACGGTGAGGATCATGGAAAGCTTGCTGAATTTGCTCTCGTCCTTGTACAGGGCGTTGAGCTCTTCGTCAAGGAAACTGTACTCGAAGGGTCGTTCCGGGACGAATTGGGTCCAGACTTTTTTCACGTGGTCGAGCACGTTCCCGGGTCGGCCCGTGTGTACCTTGATGGCGATGTACCGGGTGAGGGCCGCTGCGCCATTGGGGTTCTGCATCATGTCGAGGATGAAATTGCCGGCGGGTTTGTGCAGCGACAGGGCATTGAAATCCCGGAAAACTCCGATGACCCGTTCATCGCCGTCGGACCGGATGGCCTTGCCGATCGCCTCCTGGTTGGTCCACCCGAGGTGCCGGACCATGCTCTCGTTGATCATGATGGCCTCACTCGTATCCGAGGGGAAGTCCCGGGAAAAAGCCCGGCCCTCCACCACCTCGATGCCGAAGGTCTCCACGAAATCGTGCCGCACCACAAAGGCCGGATAATAGAACGCCTGGTCGTCGAACATTCCCTCGATGACGAAGGGTCGCGTGTTGTGGTTCACCCCGATCACATCCTCCATGCCGGTGACCTCCTTCACATCGGGATGGGTTTTCAGTTCCTGGGCAAAGGCATTGAAGTTTTGCGCCAGCTGAAACTTGGTGGGCAACAGGATCACCTGGTCCCGGTCGAATCCAAGATCCGCTTTTTGAAGGAAATTCAATTGGGCATAGGCATTGACCGTCCCGATGATGAGGGCGATGGAAATCAGGAACTGAACCACCACCAGGACTTTCCGGGCCATCCCCCGCTGGACCCCTTTTTGGAGGGTGTTTTTGAGCTGATCCGTTCCCTGGGCCGAAAGGAAGAAGGCGGGGTAGGCACCCGAGAACAGTCCGATGGCCAGGATCAGGAGAGAGCCCAGGGCCAGGTTTCGCGGCCTGACCACCACACCGGTGGGGATGTGTTTGCCCGTGAAGCTGTTGAACAGGGGAAGAAGCAATTCCACCAGGATGCAGGAAATCAGGAAGGCAGCCGTGGTCAGGATCACCGCTTCGCCGAGGAATTGAAGGATGAGGCGGGCCCGGGATCCCCCCAGGACTTTCTTCATCCCGATCTCCTTTCCGCGGCCGGCGCTCCCTGCGGTGGAGAGGTTCATGAAATTGATGCTTGCCAGGAGGAGGACGAACAGCCCGATCCCCGCCAGGATCCGGACGTAGGACATTTTCCCGTTGGGGTGCATCTCGTACTCGTGGTGGGAATGGAGGTGGATGTCGGTCAGAGGCTGAAGATAGAGCGTGATGTCCTGGTCCTGGAATTCCGGATAATGGGCCAGGTAGAAGTCGGGCATGCGGGCCTCGAGCTGTTCCGGTTTCACGTTTTCCCGAAGCTTCACATAGGTCCAGCAGGGATTCCAGATCCAGCCCTGGACATTCCTGCCCCCGTTGAGCTGAGTGAAGGTGGACAGGGAGCCCAGGATGTCGATGGTGAAATGGGATTGGTCGGGCAGATCGCGCATGATCCCGGCCACCTCCATGTCGAGGCCCTGTTCCACGCGGAGCACCTTCCCAAGGGCGGGTTCGTCTCCGAAATAGCGGCGGGCCGTGCTCTGGGACAGGACCAGGACGTTGGGCCGGTCGAACACCGTGGCCGGATCCCCCTCGATCAGTTCAAAATCGAACACCCGGAAGACGTTGGAGTCGGCCAGATAAAACCATTCCTCATTGAAGCGGACGATCTCTCCGCTGTCCTTGCGGTATTCAAAGAGGAACTCGGCAACCTGGAAATCGAAAAAGCGCACCACCTCCTCCACCATGTCCGGATAGTCCTCGGCCAGGGCCGGGCCGAAGGGAAAGGAACAGGTGGCCGCATCCTCGTTGATGTCGTTGGAATTGTAAAGCCGGTTCATCCGGTAGATCCGTTCCGCATCCTCATGAAACCGGTCGTACCGGAGTTCGTCGGTGATGTAGAGCAGGATGAACAAAAAGCTGGTGATCCCCAGGGCCAGGCCGAACACATTCAGCAGGGAGTAGTTGGCATGCTTGGCCATGTTCCGGAAGGAAAGGGTGAAGAAATGGCGAATCATCGGATGCGTTGGTTGGTGGTGTGACCAGGCTGAAATCAAAACCCGCGCCACACCGGCTAAAACCCAAACAAACAAAAGGTTGTGTCCGATGACCATGAAAAAAGCCGGACAAGGTGTGTCCGGCTTTGAACTGGGATTGTCCGGGTTCGTACGGTTTTAATCTGCAGCCACTTCCGCGCCTTCCTGCAAAAAGCCCCCGGTGAGCCGGGTCAGGGCCGTTTTCGTCGTCACCAGGTTGTAAATGGCCTGGAGGCGCCCCAGGGAGGCGTTCAGGTAGAGAAGCTGCACATCGCGGTAGTTGAAGGAATTGATCACTCCGCTTTTGTACTTTTCCTCCGAAATGCTCATGTTGAGCTCGGCCGCGGCCAGGTTCTCCCGGGCCAGGTCCACCAGAGCCTGGCGGACGCCATAGTAGTCATGGAGGTTGAAGAGTTCGTTGGTCAGGGCATGCTCCATTTCCCGGATTTCCACCTGGGCATTCTCCTCCTGGATCCGGGCGATTTCCACACTGCGTTTCCGGGCCCCGGCGCTGTAAATATCAAAGGACAACCTCAGGTTTCCGTAGGGCACCAGGCTGGCATTGCCACCGGTCCCGCCGCCTGTCCAGGTCTGGGTGGCATCGATCCCCGTCCCCAGGGACAAACTGGGGTAGTAGGCCGAACGGCTACGCTCGGTCTGGTTCTCCGCCAGCATTAGGTTGGAGTACTGGTTTTTCAGGGTCAGGTTGCTGGCCTTCATCCGGTCCAGCAAATCGGAAAGCACGTAGGGCTGAGCGTCCGCTTCGAATTCCTCCAAAAAGGTCCATTGGCTTTCCGGGGTATCCCCCAGGAGAAAATTCAGGTTGCGCACGGCATTCCGCAGAACCACTTCCTGGTTCATCCAGGCGGCTTTGTCGCTGAGGTAGACATTCTGGGCCTGCAGCACATCGTAGGTCACCGATCCGCCCAGGTCCTTCTTCCGCTGTTCATAGGAATAGCGGTCTTCCGACAGAACCATGACGGTGTGCAGCACCTCGAGGCGCTCCTCCTGAAGAAGCACATTGTAATAGGCCAGGATCACATCTTCCACCGTGTTTTCCACCATCACCGCGAGCTGACCCTTGGAAAGATCCTCCAGGGTTTCCAGGCGGCTTTTGGTCAGCTGCACGTAAAAACCATCGAAAAGCGTCCAGTTCAGGGCCAGTCCGCCCGTGAGCCTACCCGTGTAGCTTTGGCCCGTAAGGTTGTAGCTGTTGTTGTCGGAGGCGGAAAAGGAAACCGTGGGATACCGGCCCGCGTTTCCCCAATCGTTGTTGATGCCGGCGACGTCCGCATTGGACCGGGAAAGAATGATCCCGTAGTTGTTGGCCATGGCTTTCTCCAGGGCGGAGGACAGGGTGAGGGCGTTGTCCTGGGCACCCAGCATGCCAAGGGGGCACAGGGCCGCCAGGGCAATCAGCATGTGTTTCAATCCTTTCATGATTCTGTGCTTGAGATTACATCGCCCGATCCGTTGGCCCGGCTTTCTTCCAGTTCACTCTGGTAGCGATAATTGCGATTGGCTTCAAATTTGAGTCGGCGTTTGTTCTGGACGATGGCAGGTTCCACATCCTCGCGGCTGGGACGGATTCCGGTCCACAACCATTTCATGCTCACCCGGGCGTCGTTGAGCAGCATGATGAGCACCGGGAAGAAGATGAGGATGAAGATGGTTCCCAAAAACACCCCGTAGGCCAGGCTGATGGCCATGGGAATGAGGAACTGGGCCTGGGCACTGCGCTCGAACAACATGGGGAACAGCCCGATGGTCGTGGTCAGGGAGGTCAGGATGATGGGGCGGAGCCTCACCTTGCCTGCTTCCTTGACCGCATCGGGCACCTTCCAGCCTTCCAGCAGCAGGCCGTCGAACTTGGAATAAAACACGATGGCGTCGTTGATGATCACCCCCGTGAGGGCCACCATGCCCCAGAGGCTCATGATGGACAGGGGCTGGCCGTGCAGGCCGTGTCCCCAGGCCACGCCCAGGATGGAAATGGGAATCATCATCACGATGATGAAAGCTTTCGGCACGCTCCGGAAATGCATCACCAACAGCATGAAGATGACGGCGAAAGCCATGCCGTAGTATTTTTTTGCCGCTCCCATGGCTTCCTGGCTGTACCGCTGCTGGCCCTGGTATTCGTACCGGATTCCTGCATACTGGGCCTGGACCTCGGGCATGATTTCCGCTGTGATCTGTTCCAGGATCTCCGGCACGGAAGCCAGGGGATCCACGGTTTCCGCTTCCACCCGGATCTCACGCGATCCGTTGAAGCGGTTGATGGCCACGGGGCCCCGCTCCATGTGGTAGTCGGCCAGTTCCGACAGGGGGAAGGTCCCCGCAGCGGTTTTTACTTTCATGTCCTCGAGCTGCCCCAGGGTCACGCGGTCCGATTTGGGGTAGCGGACCCAGACCCGGAGCTCGTCCCGGCCCACCTGGAGTCGCTGGGCCTGTGCCCCGTAGAAACCCTGGCGCACCTGGGCGGCGATGGATGCCTCGTTGAGCCCAAGGTAGTAGGCCTTGGGCTTCAGGTCGAGCCGGATCTCCTGTTTCCCCAGGGCGATGTTTTCCGTGACGTCCTTCAACTGGGGCAATTCATTGAGCCGCGCGATGACGTATTCCTTGGCCTCCTCCAACTCCTGGAGATTCGTGGACATGAGTCCGATCGATACAGGCGAACCCCATCGATTGAAGCCGCCCACCGAGAATTTGCTGGCTTCGGGCACGCGCCCGATTTTCCGGCTTACCCGGTTGGAGATTTCCCGGCCCGAAATGTCCAGTCCCTGAAGGTCCATGGGATACACGTTGATGCTCCCGGCATGGGCTCCGCTTTCCTGACCGCTAAACGCCCGGCCCAAACTTTTGCTGGTGCGTTCGATGATGTTTGTATTCAGGCCAAGCTCCTGGGTGATCTCATCGTTGACTTCCCAGATCACCTTCTCGAATCGGTCCAGGTATTCCAGGGTTTGTTGTTCCCCGTCGCCCGGGGTGAAGGCAATGTTCAGGGTGAAGTTGTCGAAGTCGATGGAGGGGAAAAAGGTGTTCCGGATGTGTCCCCCGAGAAAGAGCCCCAGGGTGATCAGAACCAGGGCCACGGGGATGGTGGAGGCGATGTAGCGCCATTTCACCAGCCAGTTGAGAAAGAATTGGTAGACCCGGTCCCTGAGCCAGACGATCAATTTTTCGAAGTATTTCTGGATGCCCCGGTTCTTTGACTCCAGGCTTTTCCGGTTGAGGATCTTCTCATTCCCCAGGTGGGCCGGGAGAACCAGGAAGGCCTCGAAGAGGGAAAATGCCAGGGCGGCGATCACCACGATGGCCACTTCGTACATCATCTCCATGCGGGTTCCGGACAGGAAAAGCAAGGGCGAGAAGGCCACGATGGTGGTGGCCACGGACGTCAACACGGCCGGAAGCACCTCCATGGTGCCGTCCACGGCGGCATGCATGGGGGTCTTGCCCCGTTCGAAATGGAGGTAGATGTTTTCTGCAATCACGATCCCGTCGTCCACCAGGATCCCGATGACCAGGATCATCCCGAAAAGGGATTGCTGGTTGATCGTGACCCCGAAGAAATGGGCGGCCACGAACATGGCCAGAAAGCTGAAGGGGATGCCGATGGACACCCAGATGGACAGGCGGAAGTTGAGGAACATGGTGAGTCCGATGATCACAAGAAGCAGACCCAGTCCGCCGTTGCCCAGCAGAAGGTCGAGCCGGCTCTGGAGGATGTCCAGGAAGTCCCGGGAAACGATCAGTTCCACCCCCAGGTTCCGCTGGTTGAAATCCTCCACATAGTCCATGACGTAGTTGCTGATTTCATCCAGGTCCTCTTCGGGAAGCTTTTGCACGTTGATGGAAACCGAAGGCTTGCCGTTGGTCCATTGGCGGTTGGGGGAATCGGCGAATTTCACTTTCACGTCCGCCACATCCTGAATCCGTAAAAAACTGCCGTCTTCCTGTCCCCGCAGGATGATGTTGCCGATCTTGTTCGGATCGGCGCTCCGGGAACGAAGCCGGATGAGGTATTCTTCCTCGGCCGATTTGATTTCGCCCCCCGACACATCCTGGTTGTTGCCCTGAATGGCCGAAACGATCTCACTGAAGGTCAGATTGTAGCGTAGCAGAACCTCTTCGGAGATTTCCACTGATATTTCGGGGCTGGGGAACCCGGAAAGCCCGATCTGGCTCATGACCCCGGAATGGTAAAAATCTTCCTCCACCCGTTGGGCATGTTGTTTCAGGGTCATCAGGTCCATGTCCTCGTGTCCGTCCACCGGCACCAGCTCCAGGAGCACCGCACCGGCCCGGCTCCGGGACTTCGACACGATGGGCCGTTCGGCAGCCGAAGGCAGGGAGGAGATGCCGTCCACGGCGTTCTTCACTTCCTGGAGAATCTCGTTGATGGGGTATTCACCGGTGGTCTCGATCCGCACCGAACTCATGTTTTCCACCGAGGTGGAATTGATTTCCTTGATCCCCACCAGGCCGCGCACCGCTTCTTCGATGCGGGTGGTCACCCCTTCTTCCATTTCCACCGGGGAGGCGCCGGGATAGAAGACCGACACACTCAGAATCCGGGATTCCATTTCCGGGAAGAAGGATTTCTTCAGCGACAGGAGCGCCAGTCCGCCCGTCATCACCACAATGGCAATGATGATGTTGGCGTACACGGGGTACTCCACAAAACGTTCTACGATTTTCCTCATGGTCTCTCCTGATTAGCGTTGGCGGGAGCCCTCTCCCTGTTTTTCACCGGTATCGCCGGGGGCTGCGGCAGCCTGGCCCGGATTTCCCTGGCCGGGGCCGCCTTGTCCGGGATTTCGCTGTCCGGGACCCATTTGCGGAGCGGATTTGTCCGTCTGTACCAGGGTTCCTTCTGTGGCATTGATCAATTGCTGGATCACGATGGTGTCTCCTTCCGGAATCCCCCGGAACAGGAGGGTCCGGTCGTTTTGTTTGACCACCTCGACCACGGACTTGGTCAGCCGGTCCTGCTTGACCAGGAAGACTTCGTTGGAATTGGCGATCGCATTTCGCGGGATTTCCATGACCGCATCGATGGGTCGGGTCGGGAAGGTGGCCGTGAGGTATTCTCCCGCCATCAACGGTGCATCGGGCCGGTTCAGGAGGCGGATGAACACCGATTGACGCTGGGTGTTTTCATCGATGAACTGACTTTTCCGGATGACCTGGCCCGTCCATTGCTGTCCTACCTCTCCACGCACGGAAACCTGGTCGCCGATGGAGACCCAGGCAGCATCGGCCCGGGTCAGGGGCACCTCCAGCTCCAGCTGGTCGGTGCGGATGGCCGTTGCCACGTTGCCGCCGGTGTTGGTGTAGGCTCCGATTTCCATGTTCACGTTCAGAAAGGTGCCGTCGAAGGGGGCGTACACCGAGCGCCGTTTCAGCTGCAATTCGGCGCTTTCGATGTTGTAATACTGACTGAGCACGTTGTTGGCGGCCAGAAATATTTTGAGTTTGTCGTCCCCGATGTCGGGCAGCGGCGGCAGGGGCCGGTCCACTGCGATGGAGGAAAAGAAACGGTGGAATTCGGGTTCGGCCTCCGGAAAATCGATGGCCAGGTCGGGAAGGATCCCCGCCAGGATGTTCTGATACTGGCTTTTGCTTGCCTGCAAAGCAAGAATGGCTTCATCGGGGTAGATGGTGAACAACAAATCCCCTTTGTGAAAGGTGGCCCCTTTTTTCAGGAGCACATCGCCGGCCTGGATTTTTCCGGATGCTTCGGCCAGGATATTCACCTCCGCCACGGAGGCCAGGCGGCCTTTTTCCCGAACCATGGATTCCATCCGGTCGTAGGCCACCACCTCCACGGTTACATACCGGCGGGCTTCGATGGACCGGCGCACGGGGGGTTCTTCTTTCTGGGCAATCAGGAAACGCATGATCCCGAAGGCCAGCAAAAGGATGAAGGCCATGCTGACCATAATGACGATTCTTCTGTCTATTTTTCTCATTGTCTGCTTGTAAGTTCGCGATGCAAGAATGAGTGTTAGACAGAACCGGGCCGGAAAAGTTTAATGAGTCTAAATAACAGCGGGATTTTTTCTGCTGTTTTTTCACCACCCCGATCTCGGAATGGGCCTCAACGATCAGTCATCAAGGGAGTTGCGATGCCTCCAGCAGATGCGGATCCCCCGGCCGGATCCCCGAAGGCAAGACGTCCACGAAGCGGTTCCTCTCCGGAAGGGACGTGGGGAACACCACAGGGACATAGTGTTGTCCGTAGCCCCGGGCCAGGCCCTTGTCCACTTTTTCCACCAACACCCGCTGAGGCGTCCCGATCAGGGAGGTGAGGTAGCGCAACCGGTTCTCTTCGGAAAGCACCCGAACCTGTTCGCTGCGCTCGGCCTTTGCTTTTTCCGGCACCTGCTCTTCCATGCGGTCGGCCCGGGTCCCCTTCCTGCGGGAGTACCGGAAGGTGTGCACATGGCTGAAACCCAGTTCTCCGACCACGTCCAGGGTTTGTTGGAAGTGGCTTTCGGTTTCTCCGGGGAAGCCCACGATGACATCGGTGGTGAAGTTGAAGCTGGGGTGGTGTTTCCGGAAGGTTTCCACCACGTCCCGGAACGATTGCACCGTGTACATGCGTCGCATCTTCAGCAGAATCTCATCGGAACCGCTCTGGATGCAGAGGTGGAGGTGGGGGGTCATTTTGGGATGCTGGAAGATCCGGTGGAATTCCGGTCCGAATCCGTCCGGCTCCAGGGAGGAAATCCGCACCCGGAAATCGCCGGGTAGTTCCAGCACCTGCTCCAGCACTCCTTCCATGGTGAGGCCCTCCGAATCGTACCGTCCGATGTTGACCCCGGTGATCACGATTTCCCGGAATCCGTTGTCCACCACCCGGCGGACGTTGTCCAGGATGCGGTCGAGGGGACGGCTCACTGCCCGTCCCCGCACCGAGGGTACGATGCAATAGGTGCAAAAGTTGTCGCACCCGTCCTGCACCTTGATGGAGGTGCGGGTGTGGAGGCTCTGGTCCACGGCTTCGAAACCGAAGACATCCCGGAGGTAGGTGTCGGGTTGGACCACCTCGCCCCGGAAATGGGCATCGAGGAGGGAGACGATCTGGCTCTTGCGTTCGTTGTCCACCACATAGGTCACCCGGCTGTTGTCCTCCAGCTGGTCCTTTCGGTTGTTGGCCATGCAACCGGTGACCACGACCACCCCGCCTGGATTTTTCCGGGCGGCCTGGCTGATGGTGTTCCGCGATTTCTGGTCGCTCTGGTTGGTGACCGTGCACGTGTTCACCACCGTCACATCGGCTTCCTCCGGGAAATCCACCACCCGGTAGCCGGCCTGGTGAAACTGGGTCACCAGGGCGTCGGTCTCGTACTGGTTGAGACGACAGCCCAGGGTTTTGAAGGACACCGTTTTCGCGGGTAGGTATTTCATGGGCGCAAAGGTAGAAAAATCAATTTTGGAACCTGCCGGAGTCCCTCTTCACCGGAGTCAGAAATAAACTTCCGTGAAGATCTGGTTCTGGGACAGGCCCCTGGCATGCAGCACATCCATGGCATCGTAGATCATGTCGCTGTTGCCGCAGAGAAAGACGTGAGTCCGGGGATCAAGGGGTGCGGTTTTCAGGCAATCGGTCAGTCGCCCGGAAAAATCGCCGGATTTGTCCCGGGAGGTACACACGGTCAGTCGCTCCGGCGCATATTCATGTGCCTCATAGGCTTCGTCCCGGGTCCGGACGCCATGAAACAGCCGGTAATCGGCCCTCGGATGCGACCGGATGAAGCTGTGGAAGGGCGCGATGCCCGTCCCGCTGGCCAAAAAGAGAAGGGGGCGGTCCCCGGTGCGATCGGCATTCTTCAGGAAGAACCCATAGGGCCCTTTCACCCGGAGGTTTCCTCCCGATTCAAGGGATTTCAACTGACGGCTGACCAATCCTTCATCGATCTCTTTGATAAGGACTTCGACAGCGTTATCTGATTCTCCGCTGTAAATGGAGTATTCCCTGGCTTCCTGACTTCCCGGGAGCCCAAGCAAAAGGTGTTGTCCGGCCTGAAACTTGAGTTGATTGCGTTTGAAACGGAGCACGAAGGTGGAGGGCGTGAGAAGACGAAACTGTTCCAGGGAACAGGACATTTCCTGTACGGCGGTATGGATGTTTGTTTTTTCCATGTGGTTGTCGGTGGCTTGAATGGATGTAACAAGCGGAATCCGTTTTTGTGCTCCGGGCGTTGTTTTTTTGTACCTTGGGAGGAACATGATCCTCCAACCATCTTCCCCCTTTCGTTCGCTGGCCTTGGGGTGCCTGGCATGTGTTTCAGTCTTCGGTCCGAACTCGTGCAAAACATCAGGTGGTCGTATTCTACAAACAGAATATGAGCAGAATAAGCCGCCAAACATCATCTATATTTTGGCCGACGATCTGGGGTACGGGGATTTGTCCTGTTACGGACAGGAGAAATTCGGCACCCCCCACATCGATGACCTCGCCAGACGTGGGATCCGGTTCACGCATCACTATGCTGGTTCCACGGTCTGTGCTCCCTCCCGTTCGGTTTTGATGACCGGGTTGCACACGGGCCATACCCCCATCCGTGGCAACAGAGAAGTGCTGCCGGAAGGACAGGCGCCCCTGCCGGCTGATGCGCGGACCCTGGCGGAGTGCCTGAAAGAAGCCGGGTATGTCACCGGAGCGTTTGGGAAATGGGGTCTCGGTTTTCCCGGGTCGGAAGGGGATCCTTTGAAGCAGGGATTCGACCGATTTTATGGATACAATTGCCAGCGGGTTGCACATCACGCGTATCCTGCCTATCTGTGGGACGGTGACCGAAAAGTGAATTTGCCGGGCAACGACTGGATCCGGACGTCCGTGTATGCGCCGGACCTGATTCAACAGGAAGCCATGGAGTTCATCCGGCACAACAAGGACACCACATTTTTTCTTTACCTCCCCGTGATTCTTCCCCATGCGGAACTGATCGTTCCCTGGGATTCCCTGAATCTGGATTTCCGTGGGGCATTTCCGGAAGAACCATTCGCGGGTGGACCCGGGGCTGCCTATGGTCCGGGGATGGTGACGGGACAGTATTGCTCCCAGGACCAGCCCAGGGCCACCTTTGCCGGAATGGTGCAGCGGCTCGATGTCTATGTGGGACAAATTTCAGCCCTGCTTCGGGATCTGGGCATCGAGGAGGAAACCCTCGTGATGTTCAGCTCGGACAACGGGCCCCACCGGGAAGGGGGAGCCGATCCTGATTTCTTTGACAGCAGTGGAGGGCTTCGCGGCATCAAGCGCGATCTGTACGAAGGAGGACTCCGTGTCCCCTTGGTTGTTTCCTGGCCCGGAACGGTGGAAGGTGGAAGGGTGTCGGGCCACATTTCAGCTTTTTGGGATCTTCTTCCCACCCTGGGAGAGGTCGCAGGTTTCGATGCGGGTGAAACAGATGGTCTTTCCTTTCTTCCGGAGCTGTTGGGAAAGGAGCAGTCCGAACCTGACTTCCTGTATTGGGAATTTCATGAACAGGGTGGAAAGCAGGCGATTTTGCAATGGCCCTGGAAGGCGGTCCGGCTCAACGTTGGGGAGCACGCGGATGCCCCCGTGGAGTTGTACAACCTCTCTGACGATCCCGGGGAAAGGACCAATCTGGCCGATGCACATCCAACAACCGCAGAGGACATGGTCCGGCTTCTGGATCAGGCCCATCGCCCCTCTGCTGAGTTTCGCTTTGGACGATCCGTCGAATGACTTCGTTCGGGTTCAGGGTGTGCCTGTCATTCTGTCGCAACGGCGGATTGGCTTGATATTTGGGGAATGGAACACATGATCAATCTGCAGAAAATCAAACAACGCTACGATTTGCTGGTGCATCTGGTTTCGGTGCGAAAAATCAAAAACGCTTTGGATGTTTTGGGCGATCTGGTGGGCCAATCGGGCTACAGCGATTATTTCATCCAGCAGGAACACCTGGAGCACACCTACGACCAGATGTTGAAATACATGCTGGAAGGTGTGCAGGATCCGGAGCGGGACAAGGTGTACAACCGGTTGCTGATGTCCATCCTGCAACTGGCCGACCGGGTGAAGGACAACCTCATGGAGCGACATTCGGGCTGGCACACCTACATCCTGAAACGGGAGGTGGACACCCAGCAGGCCCTCACCGGGGTGAGCGTGATCGAAACCATGGATGACCTGAGCTTCAAGCGTGAGCTGGATGAAATCCTGGACGATCAGCGGATTTCCCCCTCCGCCACCGAGGAGCGACGTCGCAATCTGTCTTCTCAGATTTTCAGGCACCTGTGGCTCAGCAATTCATACAACGAAGCGGAAAACAGTCTCTGTCAGGCCATCCAGACCTGTCGTGATTTCACCT
Source organism: Bacteroidales bacterium (assembly GCA_041393235.1). Taxonomy (GTDB): domain Bacteria; phylum Bacteroidota; class Bacteroidia; order Bacteroidales. The sequence continues at coordinate 110,870 of JAWKKO010000003.1, read as the reverse complement.
GGGTGGAGAAATCGCTGTACATCTCCGCCATCCTGTTGTCCGGACTGCGGTATTGGGACGAGCAAAAGCTGCACCGGCTCATGGATTTTGCCGGCGAGGAGGACCCCCAGGTCAGCGCCCGCGCCCTGGTCGCCCTGGCGATTCTGCTCTACCGTTTCGATAAGCGGATCGAATTCCATCCGGGACTGATGAACCGACTGCAGCTGATGAAGGAGACGCTGAAGCTGGAGCAGCACCTCGAAAAAATCGCCCTCCAGCTCCTGCGCACCCGCGACACCCTGGAACTGGGCAAGCGCCTGCAGGAAGATCTCATGCCCGAAATGTCCAAGCTCCGGCCCAAGCTGGAAGACAAACTGAAAATGGACGACATCCGGGAAGACATCGAGGAAGGGCGCAACCCCGACTGGCAGTCGGTGTTCAGCGAATCCGACGACCTGTACCGGAAAGTGGATGAATTCATGAAACTGCAGATGGAGGGATCGGATGTGTACATGACCACCTTTGCCCACCTGAAGCAATTCCCCTTTTTCCATGAGCTCACCAACTGGTTGGTCCCCTTCCACAACGACAACCCGGATCTGAACGAGATGTACGAAAGCAAAACCGAATCCTTTGATCCCGAATTGTTTGTGGAAGGCTTGAAGAAAACGCCCTTTCTCTGCAACAGCGACAAGTACAGCTTCATGTTCAACCTGCGCTTTCTGCCCGAGGAGCAGAAAAAAATGCTGTCGACGGCCTTCCTCATGGAGATGGAGGGCATGCAGGAGATGCTGGGGGATGAGAGTCTGCTCGATCCGGAATTCATCACCCGCACGGTGTTCATCCAGTACATCCAGGATCTGTACCGGTTTTTCAAGATTTCCCCTTTCAAGAACGAGTTCGAGGATGTGTTCGGAGGGAAGCTGGATATGTACCGGGCCAGGTTTTTCACAGGAATCATGGAAGGCAACGAAGTGACCCGAAACATTTCCGAGTTCCTGTTTGAAAAGGAGCACTACGAAGATGCCCGGGAGGTGTTCCGGCTGTTGCTGACCGAAGACCCCGGGAACCAGGAGCTGATGGAAAAGGCAGCTTATTGTTCCCAGAAGGAAGGCAACTTCCAGAATGCCATTGCCAGGTATACCGACATCAGCCTGACGGGAGAGCTGAGCCCGTGGGGATTGAAGAACCTGGGCCTCTGCTACCGGAAGGTCAATTCCTATGACCGGGCCCTGGCGGTGTATGAAAAGGCCCTCTCGCTCCAACCGGACGATCAGAAAATCGTGTCCCTCATCGGATACTGCCATCTGAAACTCGGGAACTACCGGGAGGCCCTGGAGCGCTATTTCAAGATCGAGTACCAGAATCCGGGAAACACCCACATTCTCCGGCCCATTGCCTGGTGCTATTTTGCCCTGGGAGAAAAGGAAAAGGCCGCTTCCTACTTTGAAAAGGTCCTCACCGGCAAGCCGGGCTACTATGACTTCATGAACTATGGCCACGTGAAATGGGCCCTGGGGGACAAGAAAGGGGCGGTGGAATTGTATGAGAAATCCCTGCGGAATTCAAAATTCAGCCTGTCGGAGTTTCTGAAGTTGATGGAGGAAGATCAGGGGGTGTTGGTAGATAACGGCATCAGTATCAAGGAAATACCCTTAATGCTCGACTATCTGAACTATCACTTTGGGGAATAAAAAAAAGCGGTCCGATATTGAAGAAAAAAAGCCATGGAATTCAACCCGTCTCTATGAGAATGGAATGTAGTATCGAACCGCTGTATTGTATGTATAAGAACGTCTAATCTTGTGCTACAAATATAAAGCATTTTATTTACAAACCACCATCAGAAATAGGCAAAATCTGGCCCTTTGTCAAAAATTTGAGCCAGTATGTCATTGGCGAGCCGACTGGCACCGATTCGGAAGCGCTCGTTGTTGAGCCATCCCTCTCCCAAAATGTCCCTCACAATCCCAAAGTAGAGCAGGGCGTCCTCCGTCCTGGAAATTCCGCCGGCCGGCTTGATGCCGATCTTTTTTCCCGTCCGGTTGTAGTAATCCCGGATGGCCAGGCACATGACGGCCATGGCTTCCGGCGTGGCGCCCTGGGATGCTTTTCCAGTGGACGTTTTGATGAAATCGGCGCCGGCGCCGATGGCCAGAAAGGAAGCCTTCCGGATCAGGGACAGGTCCTGCAGGCTTCCGGTCTCCAGGATGACTTTCAGGTGAACCGACCCGATGCGTTCCTTGATCACCTGGATTTCGTACTCCACATACTCCAGGTCTTCCATCAGGAATTTCCCCACCGGCAACACCATGTCGATTTCATCGGCCCCCTGCTGGATGGCCTGTTCGATTTCCATCACCTTGATGTTTGTGAAGGTCTGGGAGGAGGGAAATCCGCCCCCACCGAGGCGATGTTCACCAACGGATGTTCCAGGTGTTCCTTGACCACCGCCACCAGTTCGGGATAGACACAAATGGCTGCGACGCCGGGAACCCCGGAAAATTTTCGTCCAGTGAATTCACCAGTTCGCACATGTGGGCCACGTTGAGGATGTTGTCCTTTTCGCTGAGGGTGGTGAGATCGAGGAGGTTGAAAACCCGCCGGAGCAAATCCTTGTCCTCCTTGGGAGGAAGGTGTTTGCGGACATCGTCGAGGATTTTCGCCACAGTTTTCCCGTCCACACGCAGGTCAAAATCGGACAGATGTTTCATGAGGAAGCGGATTTATCTCAATTTATCATTTTGTTGGTGACGGTCAAAGTCCCGGGCACTTTTTTTCTGCAGGTTCCTCTCCAGGGCCGCCTCCAGATCGATGCCCGTCTGGTTGGCCAGACAGATGATAACAAACAGGATGTCTGCCATTTCATCGGCCATCTGCAGGCTCCGTCCGGCTTCGTCCATCCCTTCCATTTCCCCTTTTTTAAAAGATTGTTCTCCGTAGGTGCGGGCCACGATGCGGGCCAGTTCCCCCACCTCTTCGGTGAGGAGTGCCATGTTGGTGAGTTCGTTGAAATAGCGGACGCCATAGCGGCGGATCCAGTCGTCCACCGCCTTCTGGGCTTCGTTGATGTGCATCACTCCTTGTTTTTCGTGTCGATCCATAGGGTCACGGGTCCGTCGTTGAGCAGGCGGACCTCCATGTGCGCTCCGAAGGTGCCGTGCAGAACCGGCCGGCCCAGGTCGGTCCGGATCCGGGAAAGAAACGCTTCATACACCGGGATGGCAACCTCCGGCGCCGCAGCGCGGATGTAGGAAGGCCGGTTGCCTTTTTTCGTGCTGGCATGCAGGGTGAACTGGCTGACAATCATTACTTCCCCGCCGATGTCCTGAACGGACCGGTTCATGACCCCGTCGGCGTCATCGAACACCCGGAGCCGGCAGATTTTGCCACTCAACCAGTGGATGTCGTCGGGTCCATCCTCCTCCTCGATGCCGAGGAGAACCACAAGGCCACCTTTCATTTCCGGTCCGGGATGGGAATCGATGGTCAGGGAGGCCTGGGTCACCCGCTGGATCACCGCCCTCATGAGAGGTTGTCATTGACCAGTCGGTACAGCACGGAACGGGAAATGGGCTTGGAGATGTAATCGTTGAATCCCGCGTCAATGCATTTGTTTCTGTCGTTGTTGAGTGTGTAGGCAGTTTGGGCAATGATGGGAATGTGGGGAAACCGGGTTTTGATGATCCGCATGGCTTCGTACCCGTCCATGACAGGCATGTTCAAGTCCATGAGAATGAGGTCGATCTTTCCCGACTCCTGCATCATGATGTCCACGGCCTCCTGACCGTTCCGGGCACGGATCACCTGGGCGTTGGCTTTGGACAGAAGGGTTTTGAGGTAAAAGAAGTTCATTTCCTCATCCTCTGTGACCAGAACCACGCGGTTCTCCCATTGAAAATCTCTTTGGTCCCGGAGCCGGGAGGAAACGGACAATTCTCGATTTGCCATAGGGTGTGCGTTACATTGGATTGCGATGGTTCCAATATCCTATAAAAACAGAATCGGGAGTGAGAAGGTTCTTAACAATTTGGTGAATGGCAGGGAATTCTGGGTCAAGTATCAAAAATTCCATTTGAACTGAAGAAATGCAAATGCATTGTTCTCCCTGTGGGGGCCGGTTAGGGGACCATCGAATTCGGCGGTCAGGTACTGAAAGATCAGGGACAGGGAGAGGTTGTCTTTCAGGGAGAGGGCCAGGTTGGGTCCCAAAAAGGCCCCGTTCCAGGCGGGGTACCACATGGCGGCGAATCCTCCCGTCAACAGGGGGGTCAACGGATGGGAAACGCTGGAAAAAAAGGACCAGGGGGTGAAGCCCAACATTTTCACATCCATGGTTCCTGCATAATACCCGAGGATGCTGCCGAAGTCCTGGTCTGCAGCAAACCCCGAATACAGCGCTTCGGCCTGCAGCCACAAACCGCTTGGGAAGGTGTAATCCAGGCCTGCGGAAAGCATGCCGTGACCCGTCGTATCGGCAAATTCCTCCAGATCCCGGAAATAGGTCCACTCGCCCCGAAAGGCAGCGGGACCCACGTTGCCGCTCCAGCCGGTTCCCAGCACCAGGTCGCTTCCCCGGTACACCCCTCCCAGAAACTGGATGTCGTAGCCACCCGCGTTGAACCGGGCGTAGCCGGCGGCGGTGGCTTTGCCGGCACTGTCGATTTTTGCTGCAAATTCCAGCGACGATGCCGTGCCCGTATAATATTGGATGCGCAGGGCATCGCTTCCGGGTTTTTCCGGATAGTCCACTTCAAAATAGGAGTAGGCGTTGAAGATGTCGTTTGGATTCCATACAAAAGTCTGGCCCCAGTTGATGCGTTGCCGTCCCAGTTTGATTTCCAGGTCGCCGAGGGAAAACTGCATCCAGAGCCGGTCCACCACCGTGGAAAGGGCCAGACCGGCGTTTTCACCCAGATTGGCGTCGGTGGCCCAGGACAGATCCATCCAGCCGGGGTCACGACCGAGCTGTTCCCCATACCCGGGCAGTTTCACGGGGGTGTTCCCCGTCACCAGGCGGGTTCGCACCTGGAGGGACGCCTGGAACCAGTCGGCGGGATAGGCATGGAGGTTCAGACGATTGTGCAGGCTGTTCTCCCACAGATGGGAACCGGGGATCCGGTACAATGCCGGCATGTCGGAGAGGTAGCCGTCCAGGGTCAGCTTGTCCTGGGCCCCCGCGGAGGTCGTCCAGAAGAGAGCCACCAGCACCCATGGCAGGGTCCGGCGCACCTTCCGCGCCTTTGTGTATTTCCGGAGGGCCATGGTTCAGTCCTTGCGTTCGTCGGAGATGATCTTGCCGTCCTCCACCGTGATCACCCGGCGGGCCTTCTTGACCACCCGGGCATCGTGGGTGGAGAAGATGAAGGTGATGCCCTCGTCCCGGTTCAGTTGCTCCATGATGTCCAGCAGGGTTTCGGTGGATTTGGAATCCAGGTTGGCGGTGGGTTCGTCGGCCAGGACGAACTTGGGTTTGGATGCCAGCGCGCGGGCCACGGCGACCCGCTGCTGTTGGCCCCCCGACAGTTTGGACGGCCGGCTGTCCATCCGGTCGCCCAGACCCACGGCCTGGAGAAGCTCCCGGGTCCGCTCGTCACGCTCGGCCTTGCTCCATTTCTGCAGATTCATGATGAATTCCACATTCTCTCGCGCGGTGAGTACCGGGATCAGGTTGTAGGATTGAAAGACAAACCCGATGTTCCGCATACGAAAATCGATGAGGGCGGAGGATTTCAGGGTGGCCAGGTTGGTGTTGTCCACCAGAATCTCACCCCCGGTGGGCCGGTCGAGTCCCCCGATCATGTTCAGCAGGGTGGTTTTTCCCGAACCCGAGGGTCCCACGATGGCGGCGAATTCTCCCTTTTCGAAGCTCAGGTCGATGCCGTTCACGGCATGGACTTTGACTTCCGAACTGTTGTATACTTTGTGTACATTTTTGATTTCGAGTACGTTCATGATTTCCGGGTTGAGGAGTTGTTATTCGGTTCGCAGGGCTTCCGCGGGATCCAGTTTCAGGGCTTTCAGGGCCGGATAGACCGAGGAGAGGACCCCGGTGAGAATGATCAGAAGGGTTACGGTCACAAAAAATGCCGGCGTGATGGTCGGGAAAATGTGGGAGGTGTAGCCCATGGCTTCCATCCCTTCTTCATAGGCGGAAAACCGGATTCCGTTTTTTGCCGTCAGCCCGATGATCACCTGGCTCACCCCCATACCGGTCACCCCCACCAGCGACAGGAAGACCGATTCCAGCATGATCATGCCAAAGACCCGTTTCTTGTTCATTCCGATGGCCGTGAGCATGCCCAGTTCCTTGGTGCGTTCCAGGACCACCATGAGCATGGTGTTCACGATGCCGAAGGCCAGGGCGGCCAGGATGATGACCATGAAGATGGCATAGAACTGGGTGATGAGATCGGTCATCATGGCCAAATCGGGCTGGATTTCCTTCCAGTTCATGACCTCCAGGTCGGGTAGCGCCTCCTGGAGTGCCGTGGTGACCGTCCGGGTGGCATCCAGGTCGTCGAGACGCAACACCAGCTGGTGGACATCCTCCGGCCCCAATCCGGTCAGTTCCCGGAGATCGGATGCCGGAACCAGCACCTGGGTCATTTCATACATGCTGTTGCGGATGTCATAGATTCCTGCGATCCGGAACACCCCGCCGGTCTGGATGTTGTTTTTGTCCAGAAAGGTCAGGGTGAGTTTGGAACGTTCCCGGAACGACCAGGCGGCCGACTGGATCCGGGCACCGTACATGCGCTGTTCCTTGGGGCTCAGCACCCGTTTCATCTCCTTTTTGAAAGCTTTTTCGTTCGCAAACCGGATGCCGGACCATGCGCCCACCTTGGCCAGGGTCTCTTCGGGAAGCCCCAGCGCGGCCAGGGTGTCCAGGGTGGATTCATCGACCATGTACCGGATGATGTTCAACTCCTTGGCCAGGTCCTGTCCGATGTAGGCCAGTTTCCTGCGGCTGTCGGATTCAAAAAAATCCCCCGTGCCGGGCAGGGTGGTTTCATGGAGCTTCAGTACCTCCTTTTCCTGGCCGGGATCGATCCCCACGATCTGCACCCCGGTGCTTTTGGCGGCCGTGTTGGCCATGCCCGTCACCACCAGGTGTTCGGTCCACGCCTTCACTCCCGGGGTCTGCCCGAGGATCTTCCGGCATTCGTCCAGGTCGGGCAGGGTGCGACCCACCTCGTAGTTGTCCCGGAATCCGGGCCGGTTGATGTGGATGTGACCGAGCTCCTGGTTCAGTGCGGCATCGACCCGTTGCTCGATGGCCCCGTTCATCACGGCCACGGCAAAGACGCCCCCGAAGATCCCGATGGTGACGGAGACGATCACAACCAGGCTGCGGATTTTGTTCCGCCAAACGTTCTTCCATGCGGTTTTCCAGATCATGTCGTGCGGTTTATGCTCGGAGAGCGGTTACGACCTTGAGTTTCCTGATTTTGACCAGGGGATAGATCAGGGCGAGCCCCACCATGAGGGCCACGATGACGATTTGCCAGAGGAAATATCCGTCGGGTCCCTGAAACACCATCATGGGTTCCATGCCGTAGTCCTCGAACATCTTTGCCATTTCCCCTTTGAAGATCAGGGGGTGGTGCATGCCATACAGGATCAGGAGCCCCCCCAGCACCGCACCCCCGAGAATCCCCAGGAAGCCCACCAGGAGCATTTCCAGGCTCATCACGGCCGACAGTTTTCGTTTCTGCATGCCGATGGCCACCAGCACCCCGAATTCCCGCTTCCGTTCGGCCGTGAGCATGAGGACGGTGCCGAACACGCCAAAGGCAATGACCAGGTACAGGATGCCGATCATGATGATCCCGCTTTTGTTGTCGGCATCCATCTGATTGACCAGCAATTCGTTCATCTCGCGCCATTCCATGAGGCGGAGATCCTCCCCCAGGGATCCGGAAAGCTCCTCCAGAGTCCCGGCCAGGGCCTCGTCGCTGTTGTCCCGGACGGCAAGGGCCAGCGAGGTAAGGTTGTTCCCTGCGTTGTACAGATTCTGGCAGATGTCCAGGGGCAGGTAGACCACCTTGTTGTCGATGTCGGGCAGGGGCATTTTCACGATGCCCCGGATGGGATATTTGCCTGCGGCGGTGGAGGCATGGTAGCCTTGTCCGATGAGGACCAGGGTGTCCCCGATGTCCAGATCCAGAAATTTGGCAAGATTGTCACCCACCCAGGCTCCGGAATCCCCCATGCGGATGTCGCCGTTTTCGAACCGGGTTTCCGCTTCCAGGAGGGGCATCCACTCGGGGGCTTCCTTGTCGGAGATGCCCAGGTCGAGCTGGAGCCGGCTGGCATTGCTGTAGGACGTTCCCTGAAAGGAACGGATGAGTTCCTTGGTTTTCTCCGGCAGATCCGGATGGCCGGTCAGGTTCTTTGCTGCTTTTTCATCGATCCGGAACCGGACCTTTTTCTCCCGGACCTGCGACAGGTGCTCCTCTTTTTCCGGATCCACACCCATCACCAGCACCCCTTTGGTTTGCGGGCCATTGGAGGCCAGGGCAAAGGATTCGAAGCGGGGAATGTCTGAAATCACATTGTCGGGGGCAACCACCCTTCGGGCCAGCTCGGGATCGTAGGGGAAGGAGTGGTCCACCACTTTCTCGTCCCAATAGTCCCGGTGCTGCACCTGGATGTAGCCGGTGTAGGCTTCGATGGCATTTCGGAACATGTGATCGTAGGATCCCAGCTGGAGCGACCGGAAGAACAGGGCGAATAGAACGGCAAAGAACACGGAAGCCGACGTGATCATGGTCCGTCTCCGGTTTCGCCACAAGTTTCTCCAGGCCATGGTTATGTTCTTCATCACGTTTAATTTATGCGTTATCACCTAACGTACACGTTTCATGTTTTGCTGTGAAAAGAAGCTGTCCGGGATGGTTTCATTGAAGGTCACTTCCCGGATCTCCAGCACGGTCATGTGCCCTTCCGCCTCGGCCGGAATCAGCTCGATGCGGGTGGGGATGAGCCGTCCGTCCATCGTTTTGACATTTTTCCCCAGCTCGGTTCGGATGAGGTAACCGTCTTCATCATACAATTCCGATTTCAGGAACATGAAATCCTGTGTGTCGACCCACCGGATCTGAGATCCCCAGATGACGTCCGCATCTTCCTTTGCGGTCATCCGGATTTTCTTGCAGACGCGGCCCTCGATGGTTTCTTCGCCCAGCAATTCGTGTGTGTAATCCTCCACCACCGAAGATTCTTTCAGAATGTCGTCGTTGGTGTAGTCCGAGCCCATCCATCCCTGGGACATCATGGAAGGCGGAAGCTTGATGAGCCGACCGATGGTGGGGTTCCAGTTCCACATTTCATTTTCCCGTTTCAGGAACGACTGGCCCTTGTCCCGGGCCGGAGCGGTGATGAGGGTCAGGGCGTGGTCGCGGCCGCTGGTCCAGTTCTTCATCTCCACCGTCCGCTCCCAGGTGGGCCGGACAATGGTCATGGCCATGACGCTGATGCTGGATTTTTCTCCATTAAACCGCTCGTCGGCGGTCCGGATGATTTCTTTTGGCGACAGGCTTTGGCCCTGCACACTGGCAGGGAACAGGGCGAGGCAAAGCAGGCCCGAAAGGAGGGTGGTTGTTTTCATCATGAAATGTGCATTTGTGAGGTAGAATGGGATGGGCGGTTCGTCCGGGCTGTACGGAAAGGCGCGCCGTCCTCCAGGATCAGCACCGGGAGCTGATCCGGGGCGTCGACCAGATAATCGGCACCCTGACCGATCAACTCCTGCTCGTCCCCATACCCGTAGAGGACTCCGGCTGAGGCCATGCCATGAGCCCGGGCCCCTAGGATGTCGTGTTCGCGGTCACCCACCATGAGGCAATCGGCCGGATTCAGGTTCCGGTCCCGGAGGACGTTCGCGATGATGTCCGCTTTCCCGGCCAGGGGAGTATCCGGCGAGCTGCCCTGGATGGCTCCGAACATCGCATGGATTCCTTTCTCTTCCAGGATGTCGCGAGCCAGAGCGGTCGATTTGGAGGTGGCGAGGTGGAGGTGGGTGCCCCCATCGGCCAGTTGCTGCAGCGCCTCCCGAATGCCCGGGTACAGGTGATTTTCAAATTTCCCCTTTATGGAGTAATATTCCCTGTAATATTGGACAGCCAGAGAGGTATCTGTGTCGTTTAAACCAAAGTGTTGCTTGAAGCATTCCGAAAGCGAGGGACCGATGCATTTCCGCAGCAGGCTATCCCCGGCTGGCGGAAGCTCCATCCGCGACAGGGCATGCCGAAATGCCCGGAAAATGCCTTTTTCAGATTGGAGCAGAGTCCCGTCCAGATCAAAGAGGATGTGGTGGTAGCGGGGGGTCATGGGTTTTTCTGTTTTGGTACGAACATCCGGATGACCCGTTCTTCGTATTTGTCCATGGTGGCGGCCGGCAGGATGCCGTGGGGATGGAAATAGACGAGCATCATGGCAAAGCCTTCGATGAGGGCGGAAAGGGTCAGCATTTCCAACTCCGGGTCCTCAAAGCCCTGGGCTTTGAAATAGCTGAAAAGCATGGGTTCGAGGCGCTCCAGGATGGTGCGGAACGGTTGGCCGTTCAGGAATTCCCGGACCTTGGGTTGCAGGACCACGCTGAGAAAGAGAATCCAGAACTTGGTGTTGGTCCGGATGGTCTGGAAGGTGGTCCGGATGAAATGCTCTGCCTCGTCGGGACTCAGGACCCCGTCATGGTTGGGATCCATCAGGTTCAGGATGTCTTCGGAGCCATCGTTGATCAGCGCCATCAACAGGGCCTCTTTGCTTTCGAAATAATTGTACATCAAACCTTTGGAGATGCCTGCCCTGCCGGCGAGCATGGCGATGCTGCAATGGGAGTAGCCTTCGGAGGCAAAGAGCTCCAGGGCTGTGTCCATGATTTGTTTGCGCCGGTTTTCCCGGATTTCTTCGAATTGCTCGCGGCTGCGGGGTGACATGGATCGACTGTTGGTTTGACAATCCGTTCCTGAAATTAATGACTGAACGGTTAGTCAAAGATAAACAAACCCGTTTCTTCTTTCCAAGAAAATTCGAAACTTTTTTCCATTTGCTGTAACTTATGCCGGCTGGCATCGTCCTAGGGATGCGCATGCAGTGGAGAACATGACCGTAGAAGAATACAACCGGGCGGTGGACGCCCATGCCGATCACGTGTACAGGTTCGTATTGAAGAACCTGAAGGATGAACACATGTCCCAGGACATTGTGCAGGAGACCTTTGAAAAATTGTGGGTGCGACTCGAGGATGTGTCCGGAGAAAAGGTGAAGACCTATTTGTTTACCACCGCCTACCACACCATGATCGATTGCATCCGGAAGGAAAAGCGCTATGCGGGGTTGGATTCCGCCATCCCGGCCGAGGAAAGCAGGGGATCCCAGTACAGCGATCTGGCCGAGATTTTGAACGAAGCGGTATCCCGGTTGCCGGAAGATCAGCGTTCCGTGGTCATGCTGAGGGATTACGAGGGATATTCGTACAAAGAGATTTCGGAAATCACCGGATTGTCCGAATCCCAGGTCAAGGTATACATCTACAGGGCCCGGGTGGCACTGAAAGCATACATCGGACACATGGAACATGTTCTGTAGGAGAGAAGGATCATGAGAATCACGAAGGAAACATACGAGGCCTACCTGCTCGACCATCTGGAGGGAACCCTGACTCCGGAGGACGAAAAGGAGCTGCGTTCCTTTCTGGCCCTGCATCCCGAATGCCGTTCCGGCCTGCAGGAAGACGATGTGGTCCGGCTTCCGGCCGAGGCGGTGGAGTTTCCCGACGCCGACGGTCTGAAAAAGGAATGGCCCCGGCCCGGCGATCCCTTCCGGTCCGACCGGTTCGATTTGTTTTCCATCGCCCGAATGGAAGGAGACCTGGACGACGAACAGCTCACTGCCCATGAAGACCTCGTTGGTTCGGATGAGGCCTTCGGTAGGGAGTGGACCCAATGGAAACAAACCCGGCTTTCCGCAGTTTCCGTCGTGTTTCCGGGAAAGGATCATCTGAAAAAGGGAAGGAAGACGGCCCGGGTGCGGTACCTCCTTCCCCTGACGGCCGCGGCGGCCGTGACCCTCCTGTTCGTGCTGGTCCGTCCCTTCGAACCCCGTCCTTTCTCCCCGCCGCAACAAAGTCAGGTCCTCCGCCAGGATGGGATCGGGGAGACAACCCCGGTCGATCCGGAAGGAACCCGGGAGAATCTGATTTCGGAAGTACCCGTTCATGCTGCCCCTGTCGTCGAATCCGTTGAGAGAAAGCGTCCCCGTACAACAACTGCGGTGACCCGGGTTCCCGCACAGCAGGAGGACCGGCTCTCCGAACGGGAGGCTTACACGTCCGTGTCTCCCGATCCCGATGCCCTGTCGCCCCGGGCTCTTCCCTTCGGAGGACGGCTGCAAGCCTATGTGCCGGAGGGAACCCGGACGTCTGTCGACCGGATCGTGCCCCTGGCCATCCCGGCGGGCAATGTGCATCTCCGGCATTTGTCCCTGGCCCAGCTGGCCGGCATCGAACCCCAGGACTTGCTGGAGGCCTTCGCCCAGGAAAACGAACTCACCCTGGTCGACCTGGCTCAATCGGGGATTCAGGGAATCAACAGGCTGACCGGGGCACGAATGGACCTGCAGGCATCCCGCGACGAAGCCGGCGATTTGTCCGGATTCCGGTTCCGGTCCCGCTTTCTTACCATCGACCGGTCCCTGAACCCATAATTTTCCCGAACGGGGTGCAACCCCGACCTTCTTCCCCTGTCCTTAGGAGAAACAAACAAACACTCCCATGAAACGAAGCATCGGAATTGCCCTGGTTGTCTTTCTCTTTTTGCAGGCAAACGCCCAGGATCACGAATACAGGACCATTTTCGATGCCCAGGATCTGCGGATCACCGGGATGGGCGGACCCTTCATGCAGTTCACAACACTGGGAGGCGAATTTGCCCACATGATGGGGGGAGGGGGTGCCGTGCTGCTCAACAATTTCTTTGTGGGAGGATACGGGCTCGGCCTCACCAACATGATCCCCGATTATGTGAACCAGAACACCGACCACACCCTCACCCTGGGCCATGGGGGATTCTGGATGGGTTATGCCCTGGCCGGAAACCGGCCGGTGCATGCCTCGCTGTCCACCCTGGTTGGGTGGGGTGAATTCGGCATCATGGAATTCGACAGGTACTACCCCTTCGTCCGGGATCAGGTGTTTGTGCTTACCCCCATGCTGGAAGTGGAACTCAATCTCACCCGGTATTTCCGGCTTGGCATCGGCGCCACCTACAACCTGGTGACCATGGTGGACGAAGGACTCCACGGCTACCGGTCCGCCGATTTGTCCAGTCCAGGTGCTGTTCTGAGCTTCAAATTCGGTTGGTTCTGACCCGGCCCGGCCGTTGCGGACCATGGGCCCGGCCCGACCGTGTTTTTTTGTTATTTTTGCTGCAATGCCAAGTTGCATGCATTGATAACAGGGCTCGTCATAAAATCCACCGGCAATCTCTTCCTGGTTGAACTCCCCGGAGGTCCCGTCATTCCCTGCGGGATCAAGGGAAAGTTCAGGATCCGGGGCATCCGGGCCACCAATCCGGTGGCCGTGGGCGACCGGGTCCGGCTCGAATGGGACGGAAGCGATGCCCCGGGTATCATCGTGGGCATCGAGGAACGCAAGAACTACATCATCCGGAAAGCTTCCAACCTGTCCCGGGAGTACCAGCTTCTGGCAAGCAACGTGGATGCGGCCTGGCTGATGGTGAGCCTGGTCATGCCACGAACCCTGACGGCCTTCATGGACCGCTTCCTGGTTTCTTCCGAAGCCTACCGCATTCCGGCCGTCATCCTGTTCAACAAAATCGATCTGGACGGTCGGGCCGAAATGGAGGAGCTGGAAGCCCTGGAGCGTGTCTATTCCCGGGCCGGTTATCCGTGCCGCCGGCTGTCCCTGAAACTGGGGAACGGATTGGAGGAGGTGCGCCGCGACATGGCCGGAAAGGTCATTGTGGTGGCCGGGAATTCGGGCGTTGGAAAATCCACCCTGATTTCCACCCTGGACCCCGCCATCCAACTGCGTACCGAGGAAGTTTCCGAATCCAATCAGAGCGGGCGGCATACGACAACCTTTTCCCAGATGTACCATCTGAAGGGCGACATCCGCGTCATCGACACACCGGGCATCCGGGGGTTCGGGACCATCGACATCCGGCGGGAGGAACTGTTTCATTTCTTCCCGGAAATCTTCCGGGCCAGCGCCGGTTGCCGGTACCACAACTGCCTTCACCTGAACGAGCCGGGATGTGCCGTTAAATCGGCCGTTGAAGATGGAAGTATCAGTGAATCAAGATATTTAAACTATCTGTTGTTGCTTGAGGAGGAGGAGGCAAAATATCGATGAAAAGCTTCCTGTCTCCAGAAAATGTTCTTAAGTTTACCGCTACCTATGCCCCCGCTCATGCTCAAGAATAACATCATTTCCGCCATCATTCTTGCTCTGATCATTGCTGTGAATGTCTTGGCTGTCTTTACGTTAAAAAGCCGGTACACCAACTATTTCTATGAAAATCTGCAGGACCAGGTGAACCGGTGCGGGGAAAACATGGAGACCACCCTGCTTCAGTTCACCAGCGACATCAACCAGGAGCTCAAGGGGTATGCCGATTTGTTTCAGGATGCGGATCGATTCGGTGAGGCATCCCGAAGCCTTCAGATGTTCTACATCAAATACAGGGACCTGATTACCAACATCTCCGTTTTCGACAACCAAAGGAATTACTTTGGCATCTACCTCGACTCCGATGAGAGTTTCGGGAAGAGCGACCGGTTTGTGGTGGACAGCTTTCCCATGAAGACGCAGCGGGATCTTTATTCCCGTCACCGCATCGAGCAGAAGGGAAGCGTGTTGCGGTACTATTACCCCTATTTCGGCGCCGATGAAGTCAGCGGGAACATGATGGTGGAGGTGAATCTGGACCGTTTCTCCCGCCAGATCTTCGAATTGTATCCCATCGGACGTTTGTTGAAATACCAGTGGATGCTGGACGCAGAGGGTGTGGTCGTGACCGGGAATTTCCCGAGCGACAGCGTGGAGATTCTGGGGTTGAACGAACTGACCGACAGCATCAAAGCGGAATCCTTCGGATTGATCAGGCACGAATTGAAGACACAGGAAGGAGAGGTGGAAACCCTCCTGACCGCCTACTATCCCCTGAGCATCTATTCCCGGAAAATGGGGGTGCTTTTCTCCGGGAGCCGGTCGGAGTTCGCCCGGTTTTTTCTCCGGAACCAGATGCGGGTGGCCATGATGTCCCTCCTTCTTGGGCTCGGGCTGACCTTCTACTTGTTGTTTGCCCTGGCCCGAATCCAACGAAGGGAACGGAAGTTAAAGCTGTCGGAAATCGTCTACCGGCAGATTCTGGAATACTTCCCGGTGGGCATCATGATCATCGACCAGAAAAACATCATCCGGGACGTGAACGAGGCGGCCCAGAAAATGCTCTTCGTCGGGAATGCCGAAAACCTGGTGGGGCAGGATTTCAGCAAGCAGTTCATCATCTCGAACCGCTACCTTCTCAACGATTCCCTGAGTCCGTTCATGGACGGTTCCCACTATTTGTACTACGAAAAGGACGGCATTGAAACCGTGATCTTCCGGTCGGAGAAAACCGCCAACATCGGGGGGGAGGAGCTCAAGCTGATTGCCCTGATCGATGTGTCGCCACTGGAAAAATCACGCAAGGGAGAGGTGGCGGCCAACAAGGCCAAATCCGATTTTCTGGCAGCCATGAGCCATGAGATCCGCACCCCCATGAACGGCATCCTGGGGATGGTCAATCAATTGTTGGAAAACCCGGGGCAAAAGGACATCAAATCCAAAATCGAAGTGATCAAGCGGTCGGCCGACTTGCTGATGACCATCATCAACGACATCCTTGACTTTTCCAAGATCGAAGCCGGGCGGATGATGCTCGAGGAAATTCCCTTCAATCTGTCCGACGAGCTGAACCTGGTGGGGGAATTGTTCCGGCCACTGGCCGAGGAGAAAGGCCTGGATATCAGCATCAACCTGCACAAGGATGTGCCCCAGAAGCTGATTGGCGATCCATTCCGGCTGCGGCAGGTGATTTCCAACCTGGTCAGCAACGCCGTCAAATTTTCCGACAAGGGAAGCATCGTCATCAGTGCCACCCTCATGGAATCCTTCAAAAGCCAGGTGAATCTGCTTTTTTCGGTGGAGGATTCGGGGATTGGAATCCCCCGCGACCGGATCAAGGAAATTTTCGGTTCCTACACCCAGGCCCGGGGTTCGGTCACCCGGAAATTCGGGGGCACAGGATTGGGGACGGCCATTGCCCGTCAGCTGGTGGAACTCATGCACGGGGAGATCTGGGTGGAAAGTCCCTCAGGCATCGGCACGCCGGAAAATCCCGGTTCCAAGTTCAGCTTCACCATCGAAGCCTATTCCAACGAACGCATTTCGAAGAAATTCGATTTTTCAGGACTTACCAGCTTCAAGGACATCCAGGTCCTGATCCTCACCAAGGAATCGGACGAAACCAAAAACACCATGAGCCGGCTCCTGACCAAGTTCGGGTTGCAGGTACGGACCACGGTGTACCAGGACAGCACCGTCGACAGTGTGGTGCATCACATCCAGGTCAAGAAGGAGAAATACCACATGCTCGTTCTGGTGGACAAGAACCAGCTGGACGGATTCGCCCTGGCCCAGGAGTTGCAGAACCGCGAATTGAGCGACCATTTTCTCATTCTCCTGGTGTCGTCAAACGACCGGACCGGCAATTACAAGACCTGCCGCAAGCTGGGGATCGACAACTACCTCATCGAACCCTTCGAGACCAAGGAGGTGTATGACATCCTTGGAGAGAATTTCCCGGGCATCACCGACCACAAGCAGCTCGAGCCCATGGTCAATGCCCTCCCGGAAACCCTGTCCATCCTGCTGGCCGAAGACAACCTGATCAACCAGAAAGTGGCGCAATCCATCTTTAAAAACATCGGGTACGAAATCAACATCGCCAAAAACGGGAAAGAAGCCGTCGACCTCGTGGAGGAAGGCTCCTACGATGTGGTTTTCATGGACCTGCTCATGCCGGAGATGGACGGATCACAACAACGGAGCGCATCCGAATGAACCACAAGTCCCTGCCCATCGTGGCCATGTCGGCCGACGACGAAGAAGCAACCCGGCAGGCGGCACTGAATGCAGGCATGAACGAATACGTGGTGAAGCCGGCCCGGGTCGAAAGCGTCAAGCAGTTGTTGATCAAATTGTTTTCAACCTCAATGTAAAGAAGAAATGCAATCACACGATTTGGACTATCGCATCATCGGAGACGACATTCAACTGGTGGAAATTGAATTGGATCCCCTCGAAACCGTCATTGCGGAAGCCGGGACCATGATGTACATGGACAACGGCATCCAGTTCGATACCCGCATGGGAGACGGCTCCGAAGCCAACCAGAGCCTCATGGGCAAGTTGCTCAGTGCCGGAACCCGCGTGCTCACGGGGGAATCCCTCTTTGTCACACACTTTACGAACCAGGCCGTGGGCAAGCAGCGAGTGGCTTTTGCTGCTCCCTATCCGGGGAAAATCGTCCCCATCGACCTGGGTCTGCTCGGGGGAACCCTCATCGTTCAAAAGGACGGGTTTCTGTGTGCGGCCAAGGGGACGAGGATCTCCATCACCCTGAACCGTCGCATCGGCAGCGGACTGGTGGGCGGGGAAGGGTTCATCCTGCAAAAGCTGGAAGGCGACGGAAAGGCCTTCATGCATGCGGGCGGAACGGTGATCGAACGACGCCTTCAGAATGAAGTCCTGAGGATCGACACCGGCTGCATCGTGGCCTATACCCCGGGCATCGATTTCAACATCGAAGCAGCCGGGAATCTGCGGTCCATGATCTTCGGCGGGGAAGGGATCTTCCTGGCCACCCTCCGGGGCACCGGGACGGTCTGGCTTCAATCCATGCCCATCCGCAAACTGGTTCAGGCCATTTCCCCCTACGGCAAGAATGTGCGGAAGGAAAGCCAGTCCCTCCTGAACAACTTCCTGGAACGATAACCCCCGGGGCATGGCCGAACGAATCGCCCTGGAGGAATTTCTGGTCCGCTCGGGACGCATCCCCATGGTGGATGTGCGTTCCCCGTCCGAATTTGCAAAAGGACACATGCCAGGTGCCCGGAACATTCCCCTGTTCGACGACCGGGAAAGAAGCGTGGTGGGCACAGCCTACAAGCAGGTAAACCGGGAAGCAGCCATCTATGCCGGCCTGGAGTTTGTCGGGAAGAAGATGACGGCCCTGGTCAAAGCCGGCGAAAGGGCGGCCGGTCCCGGACGGAAACTGCTGGTCCATTGCTGGCGGGGCGGCATGCGGAGCGAAAGCATGGCCTGGCTTTTCGAAACCCTGGGATTGCAATGTGCGGTGCTGGAGGGTGGCTACAAAACCTACCGCCGGCACATCCGGGAGCAATTTGCCCGTACCCGCGAGATCCGGATCCTGGGCGGACGCACCGGAAGCGGAAAGACGCAGATCCTCCCGTTGCTGAGGGAATCCGGGCAGACCGTCATCGACCTGGAAGACCTGGCAAACCACAAGGGATCCGCCTTTGGCGCCCTGGGCGAGGAGCCCCAGCCCACCACGGAGCATTTTGAGAATCTGCTGGGCACGGCTCTTTCTGCCGTGGGGGAAGACAGCCCCCTCTGGCTGGAGGATGAAAGCCGGAACATCGGCCGGTGCGTGATCCCCGGGGAATTCTACGAGCAAATGAAGGATGCCCCGGTGTATTTTCTCGACATCCCCAGAGAAGCCCGGGCCCGGTATCTGGTGGACGACTATGCGACCCACGATCCCGATGAACTCAAAGCCTGTGTGCATCGCATCCAGAAACGGCTGGGCGGGGACCGCACCCAGGCAGCCCTGGAGTCCATCGACCGAAGAGATTTTCTGGAGACTGCGCGGATCACCCTGGAGTACTACGACAAGGCCTACCTGTATTCTCTGGAAAAAAACCACAGAGATCCGGTCCGGGTGCCCGCCGACACGGTGAATGCCCGGGAAAATGCGAAACGATTGATGGACACGGTGAGTCGACATGAAGCGCAGGGAAGACATTGAGGTTCTGGCTCCGGCCGGCAGTTACGAATCCCTGATGGCCGCAGCCCAGGGTGGGGCGGATGCCGTCTATTTTGGCATCGACCAGCTCAACATGAGGGCCCGTTCCTCCGCCAATTTCCAGAGCGACGACCTGCCCCGCATTGTGGACATGGCCCGGGAACGGCACATGAAAACCTACCTGACCCTCAATACGGTGATTTACAACGAGGAGCTGGAGCAGATGAAGGGGATCGTGGATCTCGCCGTTTCCCGGGGCGTCGATGCCCTCATCGTCTCCGACCAGGCCGCCCTGCAATACGCCCGGGAGGCCGGTGCACGGATCCACCTCTCCACCCAGCTGAACATCAGCAACTCCTCGTCTCTGGCCTTTTATGCCGGCTATGCCGATGTGGCCGTTCTGGCCCGGGAACTGAACCTCGACCAGGTGGCGGATCGCGGCCGACATCCGGGATCAAAACATCCTCGGGCCATCCGGGTCGGCTGTCCGGCTGGAGATGTTCGTCCATGGCGCCCTGTGCATGGCCATCTCCGGAAAGTGCTACCTGAGCCTGCACGAGCACAACCATTCGGCGAACCGGGGCGATTGTTTCCAGGTGTGCCGGCGGGGATACACCGTCACCGACAAGGACCGTGAAGTGGAACTTGATGTGGAGAATGAATACATCATGTCACCCAAGGACTTAAAGACGATCCATTTTTTGGACAAAATCCTGGATGCGGGCGTGCAGGTCCTGAAAATCGAGGGCCGGGCCCGATCGGGGGAATACGTACGGACGGTGACCGAATGTTACAGGGAGGCGGTGGAAGCCTGGATCGACGGCAGCTTTCACCGGGAAAAGGTGGACGAATGGGACCGTCGGCTGGCCCGGGTGTTCAACCGGGGCTTCTGGGACGGATACTACCTGGGACAGCGTCTGGGGGAATGGAGCGAAGTCCATGGATCCCAGGCCACCCGAAGGAAGGAATATCTGGGAAGGTGCCGCAATTACTACGACCGGATCGGGGTGATGGAACTGCCCATCGAAACCGGGTCCTTGTCCGCAGGGGATGAGGTGGTGATCCTTGGTTCCACCACCGGGGCGGTGGAAACCCGGATCGACGAACTTTGGGTGGAGGAGCGCGTCGTGGCGACGGCCGGAAAAGGGGAGGTGTGCACCTTTCGTCCCGGACAGCCCGTACGCCGGTCCGACAAGGTGTACAAGCTGGTACCCCGGGATTAGCGGTTCAGGATGATCCGGATGATGGTCGACTCCCGGGGCAGGGACGACAGCACGAAAATCCGGCCGTGATGGTATTCCTCGATGATCCGCTTCGACAGCGACAGACCCAGCCCCCAGCCTCTTTTTTTGGTGGTGAAGCCCGGCTTGAAGATGGTCTTGAACCGGGCTTTGGCGATGCCCTTTCCCGAATCCTCCACGTCGATGATCACATGGTCTTCGGTTCGAACGGCATGGAGGATGACCCGCCCCTGACCCTGGATGGCATCGGTGGCGTTTTTGCACAGGTTCTCGATCACCCACTCGAACAGGGTTTCATTCAGCTTCACCTGGATGGGTTGTTCCGGAAGATCCAGGATGTATTCCACGCTCCTGGGACTGCGCCTTCGCATGTATTCCAGGCTTCCGGCCAGAATCCGGGACAAATCCCCGGTTTTCAGCGCCGGTTTGGAACCGATTTTTGAGAACCGGTCCGCTATTTTTTCAAGGCGGTCCGTGTCCTTTTCAATTTCGGCCAGGGTGGCCTTGTCCAGGTCGCTTTGCCGGAGCAATTCCACCCACCCGGCCAGGGAGGAGATGGGCGTGCCCAGCTGATGGGCGGTTTCCTTGGACATGCCGGTCCACACCTCATTCTGTTCCGCCTTCCGGCTGACATTGAAGGCCAGATAGGAAACCAGAATGAACAGCACGATGATCCCCAGCTGCACATAGGGAAAGAGAGACAGCTTGCGCAGGGTCACCGAATCCCGGTAAAACAACACTTGAAATTCCGTGTCGGTGAGCTGGATCAGCAAGGAGTCGTTTTCTTCCCGGGCCAGCTTGAGCTGCCGTTTCAGGAACCGGTCATCGCCCACGCGGGTTGTATCCAGGTTGTTGTACATCAAAATGTTGTACTCCGAATCGGTGATGATCACCGGGATGTGGGTGTTGCTTTCGATGACCGAAAAAGGGAAGGCCAGTTCGTTGTCCAGGGGGGAGGCCACGATCCGGATGGCCTCGGCCCAGAGCTCCATGTTGTGCCGTTCGGCAATCTTCATGTGTCTCACCAGCCGGTTGGTGTACCACAGGGAACCGGCACCGATGGCGATTGCCGTGATCAGAAGGACCTGGTTCCATCGTTTTCTTTGCCTGTATATGTCCACGGTTGCAGAGTTTTCCTTAGTCTTCCAGGCGGAAGGGCCTGTCTTCGGTCCGTTGTGTCGTATCCGGTTGCAGTCGCCGCCTCAACCATCCCGGGCGCCCGTCATCCGCGGGTTCCTGCACCGGAGTTTCCTCTTCGTCTCCGAATTCCATTCGGAAGGGAGCCGGCTCCCTGTCTTCTTCCTTGTTCCGGATGGTGCTGTCTCTTTTGTACAGCCCAAGCTCCTCGTTTAAAATGGACTTCAGGTTCTGTTTCTCCTCCTTCATGTCGGAGCGTATTTTCTCCCGGGTGCGTTCCCTGTCAATCTCCACACGCGCTCCGGTCCCTTCTTCGACGATCTGCAAAAACAGGACGCGTTTGTCAGCGGCGTCTTCCGCCACCTCAAATTCGGAAGTTTTTGCTTTTTTGTAAAGCAAATCGGACAATTTCAGCTGGATCCGGTAATCGTAGGTTTTGTCGAAGCGGTGGATGCCGGAAGCGGACAGGTCCAGGGCGTTCGAGCGTACATCCATGGCCGGGATGATGATCTGGTTGTCGCGGATCAGGATGGTGTTCTCCAGGGTGTGAAACCGGATGGCATTCAATTCCTCCACTTCGATGAACCGGGACAGGGCATGCAAGGGGCTGAACTGATTGAGTTCCCCGTCGCGGATGATGATTTTGTTTTCGCTGATCAGGCTCGGAGTCAGAATGCGGAAGGTGCTGTCCAGCTCCATGTGCAGCCGGCTGTTCCCCGAAATCCGTCCGTTGAGGTGCTCGTGGGTGAGTTCATCCTGTCCGAAATTGTGAAAGGCATAGAACAGCTGCCGGATGTCGATGCCGTCGAGTCGTGCTTCCAGATCCCCTCCCATCGACAGGTCGGTCCGCTGCTCCAGCATCAAACCGCCCTCCATGGATCCCTCCATGGATTGCATCCGGAGGCTCACCAGACGAAGCGAGGGGTGCTCATAGGTCATCCGGCCCCGGAGGTGATCGGCCTGGAACCGGTCATAGAGGAACTCGTCGGCCACAAAATCCAGGTTCAGTCCGATGTTTTTGGGAAAGCGGACGGCTTTGGAAGGTCCCCCCCTGGGCTTCTTTTCGGATGGAGCCACCGCCGCAAGACATTGCTTCAGGTCGAGTCGCTTGGCATGCAGGCTCATGGATGCCAGCAACAGGTCCTCCTTGCCCAGCAGGTAGGAGATCAGGTTCAATCCGCTTCCCTTCAATTCAAACTCCGAGCCCTCCAATTGACCCCGTACTTCCGGTTTCCAGGCATCATTCTCAATGCGCAGCTGCCCACGCAGGTTTTCGATCCGGGCTCCGGAATTTCTCAGGGTCAGATCGATGTCCTCCAGTCCCAACTGTCCGTTCACATCCAGGGCCGTGAGATGGGACGGGCCGTTTTCCGAACGGGTGAAACGCCCCTGCACATCCAGGTCGCTTATCAATGCGCCCTGTCCCTTTGCAAATGGTCCTTTTTGCAGCCATTCGATCCACTGGTTCATGTCGGATGCACCCCGGAACCGGATCTGGAAGTCGGGTTCGAAAAAGTTCCGGATGTGTCCCGAAGCCGAAATCCGGTCCTCTCCAAATTGGGCTTCCAGTGTGGAAATCGTCAATGTGGTGCTGACCGGACTGAATCCGCCGCCGTTGGAATACACCCCTTCCAGACGCATTTTTTTCACCGGGAAAGGCAGCTTGTCCCATTGCAGACTGGCTTTCTGGGTTTGGAAGCTGGCTTCGATGCGGGGCGATTCCGTGGCACTGACGGGGCCTTCGATCCGGGCGTCCAGCTCCAGGATTCCGTTGCCTTTCAAATCTGCCATGGGATTGCTCAGGACCGCAGGCAACAAGTCCAGCACTTCGTGGATCTCCAGGTTTCGGGCCGAGGCCTCCAGCTGTGCCTGGAATCCATGGGTTTCATTGGCCCGGAGGGAGCCCTCCACATCGGCCAGAAACCGGTCGATTTGCACCTGGGCATTCTTGATCTGGTAGTCCGAATCCCGGACCTGCATGGCAAGTTTGGCCTGTACCTGCCGTTGGGAGGCATAGGGAATGCCCTTGTTGGTGATTTCCCGGAGCATTCCATCCAGTTCGGCACGCAGCAGGCTTTGTCGTTTGCTCAGCTTCCCGTGGAAGTCGAGCCGGTCGATCCGTCCCGATGCCAGCAATTGCTTGTTTCGGTTCCAGACCAGGACATCGAAGCCGGACAGACGAAACTGACCGATTTCCACATTCTGCCGCGACCGCCCCTCTTTTTCCGGTCGGTCCGAGATCCGGTAATTCACTTCCCCGCTTTGATCCGTCAGGAGGTGAATCTTGCCGTTGGTAATGTCCATCTTCCGGAATTTGAAGCGTTTCCGGAGCAGACCCCAGGGACTCACCTGCAGGGTCAGGGACCGGGCATGGAGGAGGGTATCCGCACCGGCCATGCCGAATTCACGGGCCTGGAAATTGTGGCTCGACCACAGGGTAACGTCCTCCAGAACCACCGAGCTGTAGGGAAAGGATTGGAAGGGCCGGATCCGTTCCCCCACGTCGATGCGGGTGTCGATCCGGCGGTTGATTTCATTCAAGGTAAATTCCTGCAGTTCCTCGCCATAGCTTGACCACAGCACACTGGCGATGGAGAGGGAAGTAACAGGGTGATGTAGGAAAGGCCCCGGCATACTCCAATATGCTCCTTACCTTGGGGGACATGATTGCTATAGAAACGAAGCAAAGCGTTCTTTCTTATCCATTTCCCTGGCTTCCTGACCAAAACGGAACACCCGGACCGGTTTTTCCCCGATCAGGGTCATGTCGTTTCCTTCGATCCGGAACATGCATCCTTCCCGGAGTCCCAGCACGGTTTCGGCCGGATTCGCGGCCAGGAATTCCCGGATCCGGTCGTCCCGGGTTTCTCCGGCATGACCGGGAGGATTCACGTCGGTGTAGTGGGGATTGATCTGAAAGGGGACCAGTCCGAAGGCCCGGAAGCTGGGTGGTTCCACAATGGGCATGTCGTTCGTCGTGCGGATGGTGGGGCAGCACATGTTGCTGCCGGCGCTCCAGCCCACATAGGGGGTCCCCGCCAGCACCTTTTCACGGACGGCTTCGATCAGACCCTGTTCCTGGATCATCTTGACCAGCTGGAAGGTGTTTCCGCCCCCCACCACAATGGCATCGGCCTCCTTCACGGCCTTCACCGGGTCGGTTGCTTTGTGGACCGAGACGATGTGGTGACCGATCTCCCCGAAACGCTCTTTCACCCGGGCTTCGTAGTCATCGAAGGAGATGGTGACTCCGGCGTAGGGGATGAAGGCGCAGTTCCGTGGTGTTTTTCCGAGGAAATCGGCGATCTGTTGTTTCGGATAATCCAGGTAGGCTTCCCCCGGATTGGTGGAGTTGCTGATCAGTAGAAGTCTCATGCTCTGCGAAATTGGGTTCCGGACAAAGGTACTATTTTTGATGTGCGGGCAAATGAAAAAAAAGACCGGCCTGCCGGAGAAAGTCCCCGGGGGCCGGTCGCGCGGCAGTGGAACAAACCGCTAAAATGGGGTCAGGGTGAGCCCGACGGAGAAGGGATAGAGCTCCGGTTCGGAACCGGGAATGAACAGGGGCGTCATGTAATAGGTGGCAAAGAGGTTGAGGGAGCGGTAGCCGGCCCGGGCGGTCACACCCCAGCGGAGGGGGCTCAGGTTGAAGTTGCCCTTGAATTTTTCCTTGGACTTATCCCCGTTCTCCGTGTATTTCAGTTTTGAATTGGAGGCCAGTTTTACCCCGCCGATCACGCCGCCCGACAGGTGGATGCGCTTCTTCCCGGCCGGAATCTGAAATTCCAGGAGCAGGGGAGCGGTGAGGTAGGTGATGTTCAGTTTCGATTTGGTGATGTTGTCCGCGTAATCGGGAACGTAGGCCACCATGTCGCCGCTGACCGGGTCTTTGACGATGTTGTTCTGGCCTTCGAACACGTAGTTGGTGAATTCGAATCCCATCCCCGTCACCAGGCCTGCATAGGATGTTCCAAATCCAAGTCCGTATTCCAGGAAATTCACATCCCAGCTCCAGGATTTGCCCGTGTTCAGCTCCATGAAGGACTGGCCGGAAGGCAGGACCATGGAGCCGCCGAGGAGTCAGGTAGTTGTTGAGTCCACGTTGACACCGGCCCAGTGGGGTTTGAATTTTGTCTCTCGGAGATCCCGTTCGGCTTTCTCCTCCTCATCCATGTCAAGGACCTTGATTTCCGTACCGTTTTCACCTTCCACGATGCTGAGACCGCGGGATCCGAGTTTGACACGCATGGTGTCGCCGTTTTCCTCCACGATCAGGACTTCGTTCTGGCCCATGGTGACCCGGGTTTTTTCCGGGGCTTCTTCGGATTCCCAATCTTCGTCCCATTCCTCCATCTCTTCGATCTCTTCGATCTCACCGATTTCTCCGATCTCCTCCATTTCCTCGATTTCTTCGATTTCGGGGGCGATCATTAATTCCTCCATTTCTTCCATTTCCTCCATCTCCTCGATTTCAGGAGCAACGGGAACTTCGGGAATCTGAGCGGCGAGGGGGAAGCTCAGCAGGGCTGCCAGCAGCAGGGCAAGTGCATATTTTGTTTTCATGACCATGTGTTTGGTTTGTTTTGCCCTAGGACGGCCGGGGCGAAGGAAAAGTTACAGGCAGGCGGAAAAGAAGCTTCCTGTGTCCGGTCAAAAGCGCAACCCGACGACCACCACATCATCGATTTGTTCCAGATTGCCCTTCCACCGCTCGAAGGTCTTGTCGAGAATCTGTCGCTGTTCACCCATGGGCTTCTTGTGGTGTTTCAGGAACAGGTTTTTCAGCTCCCTGTATTTGAATTTCTTGCCCTTCGGGCCCCCGAACTGATCCGCATACCCGTCGGAGAAGAAATACACCGAGTCCCCTTTTCTGACCTTGATTTCCCGGGTCAGGAAGGGGTGCATGACCTCGTAAATGCTCACCGGCATCTTGTCGTTCTTGTATTCGGTGAGTTCTCCGTCGCGGACGAAATACAAGGGGTTGTTGGCCCCGGCAAACTGCAACCGTCCGTTTTGGGGTTCGTACCGGCACAGCACCATGTCCATGCCGTCTTTGGCCGAATCCGGATCGGCCCGCTGATGCAGGGTCTGCATGATCCGGCTTCGCAATTCGTTGAGCAATTCACCCGGTTCGATGTGGTTTTGCTTGTTCACGATCTCGTTCATCAGCGCCATGCCCAGCATGCTCATGAAGGCCCCGGGAACCCCATGTCCCGTGCAGTCGGCGGCGGCCACGTACACCGCTCCGTCCTGTTCACTGATCCAGTAAAAATCTCCGCTGACGATGTCCCGGGGCTTGAACAGCACCATGTATTCCGACACATGCTTTTCGAGCTGGGCCGGGGGGGGCAGGAGGGAGCTCTGGATGGTTTCCGCATACTGGATGCTGTCCACGATGGCCTTCTGCTGCTGGGCGATGTGGTCCCGTTGCGACCTGGCAAAATCGCGCTGGGCTTCGATTTCCGTGTTGGCAACTTCCAGTTCATGGGTGCGTTCCCTGACCTGCTGCTCCAGGCGGTTGCGCTGGGCTTTGATGGTCCGGATCCGCACGAGGTAACTGAGGTAGGTCAGCAGGACGAAGCTGAATACCACGGTGAGCCGGAACACCCAGGTGTTGTACCAGGCCTTCCGGATGGAAAATTCGTATTTCTCCGCATAGCCCCAGATGTTGTTCTTCCCTTTGGCCCGGTAGATGAACTCGTATTTTCCTGGCGGCAGGTTGGTGTATTGGGCCCGGTATTCCTTGCCCCGGGAGTATGCGGAGTATTTGTTTCCCGTTCCCCGGAGGTAGTATTCATATTCCACCGATGCCTCGTCGGCGAAGGAAAGGGCGCTGATCTCAAACCCAGGCTGTTTTCGTTGTGGCAAAAGCCTCCCGTTCTGCGGGGTTTTGGGTTCGCCGTTCAGAAACATCTTTTGATGTAGCACACCGGAGCGAAGGACTGGGAGGACTTTGCCGGATGTTGAAATTGGATATCCCATGGTAGGTGCCACCCAGAGCAGATCGTTGTTGTCGAGAAACAAGCCGCCCGGGGTGATTTCATCCCCGCTGAGGCCGTCCTTCGTGTTGACCGTGAATTCCAGGCTTCGGGTGCGGGAGTTGTAGTAGCTGAATTCCCGGTTGGTCCCCAGCCACAGGTAGTTTTTGTTGCGTGCCGGGATGATGGACTTGATCACGGGGTCCCTTCCAGGGCGGTGATTTGCATCTGGTCGAAGCGTCCCTGCTCCACCAGACCGACGCCGCAGTCGGTTTCCACCAGATGCGCTGGCCGTCGGTGTGGATCGACCAGATGCTGCAGTCGCTTTCCTGGAGGTGCACAAACTCCTTCCCGTTAATTCCACGAATCCCGTGCCGTTTCCCCGATGATCCGGCCCTGGTATTCGATCAGCTGAAAACACATTGGAGGTGTGTTGTTTCAGGGACGGGCAGGGCATCCATGGACGAAAGGTAGTAGATGACCCCGTGGATGCCGCTGAGAAGGAAGATCTCCCCTTTGCCCGTCACAAAGACATTTTCAAGGCTGTGCACCAGGTTGGGAAAGGTCATCCGCCGCAGGATCCGCAGGGAGGAGGCTTCCACCTCCAGGAGCCCTTCGTCGTGGGCCAGAAGAACGTTGCCGTTGGGAAGCAGGGCGGTGGCGAACTTATTGGTTTCCAATCCGTGCAGGGCGCTGAAGTTGGTCAGCTGGTTGTTCTGGAAATGGAAGACCCCGTTGTCCGAGGCCACCCAGATCCGGTCCATCCGGTCCTGCATCAGGGAATAGATGTAGGAGTCGATGGTACCCGGATAGAAATTCCGCAGGCCTTTCCGGTTCGTCAGCCGCTGGAGTCCGCCCGAAAACCCGATCCACAGGTTGTCCTCCTGGTCGATGAGGAAGGACAGGATCTTGTTGTTCTTGATGCCGATTTCCTGCTCGTAGATGATGGGTTGCTGGTCGGTGGAGGTCACCTGGAGGATCCGGGAGTCGCTCACAAGCCAGACCGAGCCATATTTGTTGGAGGAAATGTCGGAAATGATGTCCACCGGGAAATGCAGGCTCCGGTTGAGATTCCGGCCGGTCCACCAGTTCCGGTTTTCCTGCAGTTCGTGCAGGTGGGTGATGTACAGACCGTCCCGGGTGGAGATCCACAGGCTGTCGTTCACGTCGATGAACAAGGAATAGGCATCCTGGTTGCTCAGCTGGTCCATGGATTGCCCGTCCGGATCGACGAGGTACACGCCCCGGACGGTGGCCAGCAGCAGGTTGCCCGTTCGGGGGTCTTCCGTCATGTGGTACACCACATCGGGAAGAACGGGATGGGCGGAATTGAGGAAGACGATTTTCCCGTCCCGGGTTTCCCGGTACACCCCGTTGTCGCCCAGGAACCAGTGCCGGTTTCGGGAATCGATGAACACCTCGCTGAACGACAGGCCTTCCAACAGTACCTGGACGGTGGTATCACGGGCAAATTTGGCGATGCCGTTGGTGGTGGCAAAATACATGACCCCGCTGCTGTCCTGCTGGATGTCCCGGACCGAATTGCCCGGCAGCCCCTGGTCCTGGTTGAAGACGACCATTTCCCGGCCGTTGTATCGGACCGCTCCGCTGTTGGTGCCGAACCAGAGATAGCCTTTTTGGTCCTGGAAAATGGAAAAAATGTCCTCCTGGGGCAATCCGTCGTCGGCGCCATAGTTCACATAGGGCAGCTGTCCCGTCTGAAAGCTCTCATAGTAACTGTTGATGAAGGCCTCGGGTGCCTGCAAGGTGTTTCCCCGCAGGGCCTTCATGAGGGTCCCGATGAGTCCCTGCTTCTGGGACCGGGCCAGAAAGGTGCGCACTTCGGCCTCCAGGTCGGGCTGATCCTTTCGAAGGGCCCAGCTCACATTCAGTTCGCCCAGGTCCAGTTTGACTTCCAGTCCCGGATGGGCCGACAATTCGTAGAAGGCATCGTATATGATCGTGTAGTCGGCATCGCCGCGGTCCACTGCCGGGATGTAATCATTGACCATCTCGGCATAGTAGAAATTCGAAATCCCGTTTTCCCGGAGGATGTCCTCATAGACGGTTTGTGGACCGGTGACCCCTCTCAGATTCTTCAGGTCCTCCAGTTTCAGAATGGGGGTTTCCTTCCGTGCAATCACCGTGTAGGAGGAGGGATACACCGGGATGGTGTTCACTTTGTTTTGCCGCCAGTCCAGGGGGGCGATGGTCTCACAGGCCAGGTCGAAATAATTGAACCAGTCGGGCGTGTAAGAAGAATCCCGGTACACCTGACCGTCCGTCGCCTCCCAGTATTTGCCGAAATAGGGCGTAACCACGAATTCCAGGCTCACGCCCAGGTAGTCCGCGAACTCCTCGGCCAGAGCGTGCATGAATTGCTTTTGACCGTTCTCCCTGTAGATGAAATTCCGTTCCCGCAAGGCCACCACCAGCTTTCCCGAGGCCAGGATGTCGTCCAGGTCGCGGTGGAGGTTTTCCAGGCGAAGGTTCTTGGCCAGGCGGTCCACATAGGTGGAATAGGTGATGCCGAAGCGGCGGTAGAAGATTTCATCCAGGACGCCGTTGCTGGCGACGGTTTCGAAATAATTCTCCACTTCCCGGATCAGGGCGTTGTTTTTCTCGGTGGCCCAGGCGGTTTTGGAAATGTCGCTTACCGGAAAGGCGATGTGGAATTGCTGGTTGCTCTGGGCATTGAAGTTGAGGGCTTCATCGGCATCCAGAACGATGCCATAGGCCTTGCCCTGCTGGATCAGGGACTGGGCCTCCTGGGTGCTTTCCACGGGAAGAAGCTTCAGGGTGCCTCCCAGGGTGGCGTTGATTTCCTTGATGCGGTCTTCGATGGTGGTGGATCGCACGTAGGCAACGGTCTTTCCGCTCAGGTCCTCCAGGCCCCTCGGCAGGGACTGGTCTTTGCGGACCATCAGAAGCTCGGCCGACTGCAGGGTTTCCGCAAATCCGAACAATTTCTTCCGCCACTGGATCACCGTGAAGGTGGAGCAAATGATGTCGGCCTTGCGGAGGGCATCCGGGGTGTAGTTCAGGTCCGGATTGGTTTCCAGGTCTTCGGGAATGTCCCCGTTTTGCATGAACACCTCTTCCCAGTCGATCTTCACTTCGATGAGTTCGACATTCAGGTACCGGGCAAATTCCTGGGCCAGCTCGTAGTTGATGTTCTTCAGGTCGTCGCTGGTGAACGCCACGTAGATTTTCCCGCTGCGTTTGATCTCGTCCAGGTTCCGGGCCGAAAGGTGAAAGCTCCCCACTGCCACCAGCAGGAGACACAGGAACAGCCGGAGATGTCGACCCGGGATCATCATTCGAAAAACTCCTTGAGGGCTCCGAAATAGAATTCATCCCAGCCCTGGAACATGTCTTCATAGGCGTCCTCGGGAACGTTGGTGTGCCTCAGTTCCACCCGGGTGTACAGCTTGTCGGGTCGCAACAGGATGGTGACGATGGAGGAATCCTCCTGTTCGCCGAAATACCATTCCTGCACGATCTTGTGGTCGGTTTCGAATTCCAGGTTGCGTCCTTCGATGTCGCCGTCGAAGAGGGAAAATTCGCTTCCGGCTTCCTCCGACATAACGGCGGGGCTCCCGGTCCACAAGGCAATGGAAAAGGGTTTGGTCAGCGCCGCATACACTTCCTCGGGAGTGGCCTTGATGCGGTAGTATTTGTGTATGTCTTTCATGGAAGTACATCCAAAAATACGCCTTTTTACGAAATGAGAACCTGACGCATCTCATTCTTCGACGGGGATGGCATTTCCTTTGCCAACACCCGGAGCGAAGCGCGGATGGGGTGGATGGGGACGGCTATTTTTTGGATTGAAAGACCTCGGAGATTTCGATCTTCACGATGCGGTACCCTTTCCATACCTCGATGGCGGCGAAAATGATGCCCAGAAAGACTGCGAACATACCGGCGTAGAAAAAAGCGACGATGAGCCAGTCGAAGCCCGGGGTTTTCTGGTTGATCGTGACCCCGATGAGCACCGAGCTGACGATGAAAAGGGCCACCCCCATGGAGTAGCTGAAAACCGCATTGCGCACCAGGGAAATCCGCTCGATCAGATGACTGATCTGCAATTCGATGTTGTTCAGCCGGCTGGAATCGTCCGGGTGGTGGGTGGTTGCATGAAAGATGTTCCGCTTCTCCTCGTTGAGCAGGCGAATCCGGTTCACCACCAGGCTGTACTTGTTGTTCATGCCCAGAAGGAGCAGGCCGCAGGCCGAGATCATCAGACCCGGTGCCAGCATCCCCTGAATGAGTTCGACAATGGAGGTTCCCATAGCAATCGCTTTCTGGACGCAAGATGGAGATTATCCCCCAGAAAACCATGGAGAACCCCTTGGTTCGGGGATGTTTCCGGGCTATTCGGGACGAACTGCCTTCCCGGGGCTTCCCGGGACATGGATCGGTCCCGCTCCCGGTGGTGCTGGAAGCTGAACCATCCTCAGTCTGGCGGATCCAGTTCCCCGGTAAAGAACAATTCCTCGCGGAGACTGACGATGCGCTCTTCCACGATGCCGCGGAGGGTGAGGGACTGGGAATCCAGGTTTTCCGCCGGCAGGTTGTCCAGGGCATCGAGGAAGGCCCGGTAATCGACCAGGGCTTCCTTGGAGCGGTGCAGGCTGTTGTCCAGGATGGACGCCATGAAATAGAGTGCCGTGGGGTCGGCCGGGTTGCTGTCCCGTGCCAGGCGGTACCGCTCGTAGGCCTCCTCGTACTTCATTTCCAACCGGAGCAGGTTGCCTTCTTCGGAATAGATGCGGGCCAGCACGCCCGGATCCGGTTGCATGAGCCGGACCGAGGTCTCCAGGTGTTCCATGGCCTCCCTTTTTCGTGTGGTGGTGGCCAGGGACGAACCCAGAAAAAAGTGGACCTCCGCATCGGTGCTGTCCCGTTCCGCAGCTTTTTCCAGCGACCGGACCGCTTCGGAAAAGTTGCTCAGGAGGTAGTGGCCGATGCCCAGGAATTTGTAGGTGAACTTCGTGGAATCGCCCAGGTCGTTGGCGATGTTGAATTGAAGGACCGCCCCCGCCGGATCGTTGCTTTTGTAAAAGGCATAGCCCAGCAATTTACGGAAGCGGATGCTGGTGGAATCCACCGCCAGGATGCGTTCGCACACCGGAATGGATTTGACCGGTTCCTTTTGCTGGATGTACAGGTTGCCCAGGGCGTAGCCCACCTTCTGGTTTCCCGGATAATGGCGCCAGGCCCTTTCGTAATAAGTTCGGGCCGATGATTGTTCGAGTCGTTCCAGGATGTCTCCCAGCAGGAGGAGGGCTCCCAGGTGGAGGGAATCGGTGGCCAGGACCTGATGCAACCGGTTCATGGCCCGGGGGTAATCCTGGGAGAAATTGTCCAGTTCGCCCAGGCGCATCCAGGCCGTGATGTCGCTGCTGTCGCCGGCCGCCATTGTCTCGTAGAGAGACCGGGCTTTCACGGTTTCCCCGGCATCAAAGTACCGGGAGGCCAGCATCCGGGGAAAGCGGGCATCGGCCGGAAAGGTTTCCATTCCCCGGACCAGCAATGCGGTGGATTCCCCGTCCCTCCCCCGGATCGCTGCTTCGTAGGCCGCCAGGTACAGGCTGTCGGCTCCGCTCAGGTTCGGGGTCAGCACCTGCCCGGACAGGGCAGGGCTTCCCGACCAAAGGAGAACCCACAGAAGGAGCTGGGACGAAAGGTTCCTGAACAGGAACCGGTAGCGTTGGGGGAGGGATGGGGACCACATGGGTGGTTGGAACCGGTGGTTAATCCAGTTGGAAATTCATGGGAAAAGTGAACATCACGTTCACGGCCTTTCCGCGCTGGTGGCCCGGTTCCCAGGCGGGGGACGATTCGATTACCCGGACCACCTCGGCTTTGAGAAGGTCGATGTACTTCTGCTCGGGCATGGGTTTCGTTTCGTCGGTCCGCTGGTAGGCCACGCACACCACTTCCTCCATGGGAACATCCTCGATGGCGGCCAGCATTTTCTGGTCGGGGACCACCACCCGGCCCTTGCTGTCGACCACAAATTTCACAAAGACCTTCCCTTCCACGCCGGCTTCAATGGCTTCGGCCGGATAGGTGATGTGGTAGGCCATGTATTTGCGGAATTCCTGTCCCGTGTCGTCCCCGTTGAATTTGGGCATTTCCTCGACCACGAAAAAGACTTCCTCCGCCACGTCGTCCCCCAGAGAAGCCGACAGGTCCTTGAGGGCCTGGCTTTGGGCCGGGTCGACGGCCGGTGCGTCCTGGTCTTCCGGAGCGGATTTGGAACAGGAGACCACCACGAAGGCGGCTGCGATCAGGGGCAGGACCAGAAGCAGTTTCCAGTGGCTGCCCATTTTATAATTCTTGTGTAACATGTCGATTCGGTTTTTGATTTGGTTGCTGAATTGGTTATGAATGAGAGAAGCGCTTCCGAGGTATTGATTCAAAATGGACAGCTGGTAGGTGACCGGATCGTGCCCGTGGCGGAGCACCGCCGAATCGGCCAGGTACTCCAGGTTCACGATCACCGCCTTGCGGTACAGCCAGACCACCGGATTGAACCAGTTGAGGACGACCAGGACTTCCACCAGGAGCCGGTCCAGGGAATGTCCCTGTCGGCAATGCACCCGTTCATGGGCCAGGATGTGTCCGCAATTGTCCTCCCCGAGCCGGTCCGGATCCATGAACACGAAGCCGAAAAAGGAACTTGCATGGAACTCCTTGCTGGCCAGGACCCTCTGGCCCTGAACCTGCAGTCGGGGCGCACGGAATGCCACCGCGGCGATGCGACCCAGCTGAATCAGTAAAAATGACAGGCCCAGGACCACCACGGCCAGGTAGGCCCGGGTGATCCATTGCATCCAGGACAGTGTTCCGGACACGGCTCCGCTTCCGGCGGTCGCAGTGATCGTGAGTTCCTCCAGGCGGAAATGCAGGGGCGCACGTTCCGCCACGGGGGATGTCAGGCTGTCCGGGACGAGCAGGAGGAGCAGGGGGATGACGGCCACCCCCAGCAGAAAGATCCTTCGCACCAGGAAATTTTTATCCCGCTCGAAAAACAGCTTGAAAGCCAGGAACAGAAGGACCATCGTCAGGTTGAGGTCCAGGAGAATGTGCAGTGGGCCTGTCATGGGATCGAAGGTTGGTTCGGACGGAGCCGGTTATTCAAGAACAAAGTTGATGGGGAAGGTGAACATGACATTGACCGGGTTCCCATCCTGTTTTCCCGGGGTCCACCGGGGGGAGGAATACATCACCCGGGTGGCTTCCTGGTCCAGGTCCGGGTGGACCCCCCGCACGATGACCACATTTTCAACCTCTCCTTTTTCACCGACCGTGAACTGGACGATGACCCGGCCCGAAATTTTCTGGTCCGAGGCCGACGTTGGGTATTGCAGGTTCTGGGCGATGAATTTCCTGAATTCGACGGCGGGATCTCCGCCGTTGAATGCGGGCATTTCGTCCACCATGAAATAGACCGGTTCCCCTTCCTCATTGAGGGCAGGGCCGGATGGATCGATGGGTTCCGCCGCCGGAGCGGTCGCGATGGTTTTCTCCGGTTCAGGGACGATTCCGGAGATTTCGGTTTCTGCCTCCTTTTCCGTGCACGACACGGCAAGAAAAGCAAGGGCAAGGGCGGGGATGGATAGCAGAAGCTTCCAGTTGCTCCCCGAACGGACATTCTTGTTCAACATGGCAATGCGGTTTTTGATGTGATGACTGAATGAATTATGAATCAGGGAAGCGCTTCCGAGGAATTGGTTCAGGATGGACAGCTGGTAGGACACGGGATCCGTACCGCGATCCAGCACGGCCGAATCGGCCAGGAACTCCAGGTTGGCGATGACCGATTTGCGGTACAGCCACACGAGGGGATTGAACCAGTTGAGGATGACAAACAGTTCCACCAGCAGCCGGTCCAGGGAGTGAACCTGAGCGGCGTGCACGGCTTCATGGGCCAGGATGTGGGGGGTGTCGCTCCGGTCCAGGGTGTCCGGATCCAGGAAAATGAGCCCGAAAAAGGAGCTGGCGTGCAGGGATTTGCTGGCAATGATCCGCGATCCGGCCCAGGTGAACCGGGCGGAACGGAGGCTGATCCAGCCAATGTGTGCCAGCTGTGCCAGCAGGAGAAGCAGCCCCAGGCCGGCTATTGTGAGGTACAACCATAGGATCGCCCCGGACACGCCCGTCGTTGCGGAGGATGCTCCGGCCGGATGGCCGTATCGCACCGTCAGCTCTTCCAGGGACAGGCTCAGCGGTGCCATCCGGCTCAGCGGGGTTTGCACGCTGTCCGGAACGGCCGGAAGAAGGAGGGGAAGCAGGGCCGTGCCCAGCAGGAAGATCCGGCGGACAGTAAAATTCTTGTCCCGCTCAAAGAACAGCCGGTAGGCCAGGTACAATATCGCCATGGCCAGGTTGATCTTTATCAGGAGGGGGAAGACCGCGGTCATTTCACCTTGCGTTTTGTTTGATTTCTTCCATGAGGCGGATGATTTCATCGGCCTCCTTCATATTCACCGATCCTTTCTTCCCGAAATGGGAGAGGACCTGTTTCATGGAGTTGTTGAAGTAGTCCTTCATCAGGTTCGTGAATCGTTCGTCCCGGTACTGGTCCCGGCTCACCAGGGGATAATACTGGTGTGATTTCCCAAAGCTCCGGTGGTCCACAAATCCCTTCTTCTCCAGGATGCGAATGATCGTGGACACGGTGTTGTAGGCCGGTTTTGGTTCCGGAAAGTGTTGCAGGAGGTCTTTCACGAAGGCTTCCTTCTCTTTCCAGAGGATTTGCATGACTTGTTCTTCGGCTTTTGTCAGTGTGTTCATGGACATGGTTTGCACGGTTGAAGCAAACATAAAACTAAATATTTAGTTAAACAACTAAACAGTTAGTTATTTTTATGGATTTTTTTCATTCACGGGTCGGTGGGGGCACACGCCTTATTTATAATGGAGGGAAGTAACGAGTTCAGTACGAAGGATTCGAACGTCCATCTTATTTAGAATTGTTATGTATTTACCGAGGTGGAGCAAATACTGATGTATGTTGTTATACTAATCACATTAAAATTCTAATTTTAGTCCTTCAAATTGTGAAAGAAATAACAATAACAACGCTAACGCGTTCTAAAACAGCCTAATAATACAAACAACTTGTGACTCATGGAGACGATTATTGAAAATGAATTCGTTAAGGAGCTGGCCAACAAGCATGGTCGTTCCCGTGAAAGCTTGATTCCAATCCTGCAGGACCTGGTGGTGCAAAACCGATTCCTGTCCAAGCAGGACATGGTGGATGTTGCCCGTGAACTGGACATTTCGGCAGCCGATGTGTTTGGCACGGCCACGTTTTATTCCTTCCTCGACACCGAGGCGAGGGGGAAATACGTGATTCGGATTTGCAAAACCATTTCGTGTTCGATGCAGGGGAAGAACGAGATCCTTGCCACCATCGAGGAAATCCTCAAGGTGAAGCTGGGAGAAACCACCCCCGACCGGAAGTTCAGCCTGTTGGAGACCAATTGCATCGGGTGGTGCCACAAAGCGCCGGCCATGCTCATCAACGACACGCCCTATACCGAGCTGACCCCGTCGAAAGTGACCGAAATCCTTCGGGAATACATCAAGAAGTAATCACTGAAAAAAGCAAAAATCATGAGCGATAAATATGTCAAGCGGGTCGACCTCATTTTCGAAAAGATCGAATGCAAGGACGTCCTGAACAAGATCATGAACATGGGTTCCGATGAAATCTGCCAGGAAGTGCTGGATTCAGATCTGAAAGGACGCGGCGGCGCCGGCTTCCCGACCGGTCTGAAATGGCGTTTCACGGCCCAGGAAAAGGACCCTGTGAAATACATCGTCTGCAACGCCGACGAAGGAGAGCCCGGAACCTTCAAGGACCGGGAAATCCTGGACCAGGTGCCCGGAAAGGTTTTTTGCGGGATGGCCATCGCCGCCCGGGCCGTGGGGGCCAAGAAAGGCTATGTTTACCTGCGGGGAGAATACAAGTTCCTGATGCCCAAGCTGCGGGCCGAGCTGGACAAGTTCCACCGGACGATGGACGAATACAACCAGAATTTCCGCATCGAGATCCGGCTGGGAAGCGGAGCCTACATCTGCGGAGAGGAAAGCGCACTGTTCGAATCCATCGAAGGAAAACGGGGCGAACCCCGCAACAAGCCGCCCTATCCCACGGTGTCGGGTCTGTTCGGAAAGCCCACCTCCATCAACAACGTGGAAACCCTGGTGTACACCGTGATGATCATGAGCCTGGGGGCCGCCCACTTCAAGGCACTGGGGACCAGCGACTCGCGCGGATCCAAAGTCTTTTCCGTGTCCGGAGACACGCCCAAAGCCGGCATCTATGAACTGGAGCTGGGGATGAGCGTCGGGGAATTCGTGGAAGAGTTCGGCGACGGCGACACCAAAGCCGTGCAGGTCGGAGGTGCTTCCGGTTTCTGTGTGCCGAGGAAACGGTTCAACGAAACCATCATCGGTTTCGAGGGCGTTCCCACCGGGGGTTCCATGAAGCTGTTCAACTCGTCCCGCTCCATGTACAACGTGCTCCACAACTACCTGGATTTCTTCACCGAAGAATCCTGCGGCCAGTGTACCCCCTGCCGGGTCGGATGCCAGCAGCTGCTCAAGGGCGTGGAAGCCGTGAAGAAAGGCGAGAAAAACTCCAAGTACCTCGACGAGCTGGTGAAGCTGGCCAAGACCATGAAGCGGGCCTCCAAATGCGGCCTGGGTCAGTCCGTCGGAAACGCCTTCGGTTCCATCGTGGAGAATTTCAAGGAAGAGATCATTTACTAACGCGAACATCGAAAAAATCAAGATACCATGGTAAGTTTATCTGTCAATGGCATGCAGGTGAAGGTCCCCGAGGGAACCACCATATTGGAAGCGGCCAAACAACTCAACTTCAGGATTCCCACCCTCTGTCACCACGACGACCTGTGCGTGGCCGGCAACTGCCGCGTCTGCGTTGTGGAACAACTGGGCGGAAAAGCCCTGGTGGCCTCCTGTGCCACGCCCGTGTCCGAGGGCATGCAAATCCTCACCAACTCCCTGAAGGTCCGTTCGGCCCGGAAACACATCATCGAGCTGCTGCTTTCCGAGCACAACGCCGACTGCACCAAGTGCTACAAAAACGGGAAATGCGAACTGCAGAACCTGGCCAATGAATTCAGCGTGGGGGACCACCTCTTCCTGGATCTCATCGACATCAAGGACTACACGATCGACCGCTTCTCGCCCTCGATCCAGAAGGACGACAGCAAGTGCATCCGCTGCCAGCGCTGCGTGCGTACCTGCGAACAGCTGCAGGGGGTCAATGCCCTCACCGTGGCTTACAAGGGAGACAGGCAGAAAATCAGCACCTTCGAAGACCTGTCCATGGCCGAGGTCATTTGCACCAACTGCGGCCAGTGCGTGAACCGGTGTCCGACCGGTGCCCTGGTGGAACGCACCTACCTGGACGAAGTGTGGGATGCGATCCTGGATCCCGAGAAACACGTC
The DNA here is from genome assembly GCA_041393235.1 of Bacteroidales bacterium. Taxonomy (GTDB): domain Bacteria; phylum Bacteroidota; class Bacteroidia; order Bacteroidales. The sequence continues at coordinate 71,915 of JAWKKO010000003.1, read as the reverse complement.
GTGGTTCAGACCGCTCCGGCCGTCCGTGTCGGTTTGGGTGAAGAACTGGGCCTGGAACCCGGAAACCGGGTCACCGGAAAGATGGTGTCCGCCCTGAAGCGGCTCGGCTTCGACTCCGTCCTGGATACGGATTTCACTGCCGACCTGACAATCATCGAGGAAGGAACCGAATTGCTCACCCGGCTGAAGAAGGCGCTGGTGGAAAAGGATCCCACCGTGGCCCTGCCCATGACCACGTCCTGCTCTCCGGGCTGGATCAAGTTCATCGAGCACACCTTCCCCGAATACCTGCCCAACGTATCCACCTGCAAGTCGCCCCAGCAAATGTTCGGCGCCCTGGCCAAGACCTACTATGCCCAGGTCCGGGAGCTGGAACCCAAAAAGGTGGTCAGCGTGTCCATCATGCCCTGCACGGCCAAGAAATACGAGGCCAACCGTCCCGAGATGCGCTCGAGCGGATACAAGGATGTGGACTACGTTCTCACCACCCGGGAGCTGGCACGGATGATCAAGCAGGCCGGCGTGGATTTCAACAAGCTGAAGGAAGACAAGTACGACAGCATCATGGGATCCTCCACCGGTGCCGCCGTGATCTTCGGCGCAACCGGCGGGGTCATGGAAGCCGCCCTGCGCACGGCCTATGAAATCGTCACGGGCCGGGAAGTGCCCTTCACGGATCTGAACATCGAGCCGGTCCGCGGCATGGAAGGCGTCCGTCTGGCCTCCGTCCTCATCGAGGATTGCAAACCCGAATGGAGCTTCCTGAACGGCGTGGAACTGAAATGTGCCGTGGCCCACGGCCTGGTGAACGCCCGCGAGCTCATGGACGGGGTGAAGGACGGCAGCATCCAGGTGCACTTCATCGAGGTCATGGCCTGTCCCGGCGGATGCCTGGGCGGAGGCGGCCAGCCCATCCCCACCAACGAAGAGATCCGCCGGAAGCGGACCGAGGCCATCTATGCCGAGGACATGTCCATGGCGATCCGAAAGTCTCACGAGAACCCCGAAGTGGTCGGTATTTACAAGGAATTCCTGGGCGAGCCCAACGGGCACAAATCCCATGAGTTGCTTCATACCCACTACACGGAGCGGGTGCGGTACTAACCGGAAACACTAGCTCTCCCTATACCCGAAACGGGGGACCGCATCCACAGAGCGGTCCCCCGTTTTTTTATGGGTTAAAGGACAGAATGGCTTATTCGATGGGCAGGTCGTACAACCAGACGGCCAGGTCAGAATCCGGGGAATAATCTTCATGCCCGAGGATGAACAGATAGGAATGGTTGTCCAGGATCTGGTCGCTCAGCAGGTATTCCAGCTGCTTGTCGCTTTCCTCATAGCTGTCGGCATGATCGGCGATGATGAGCGAATACCGGATGTTGTATCCCTCCACCAGAACGGCATCGGACAGATGCCCGAACGCCAGATCGCTTATGGCCCGGTCTTCCGGATCGGTTCCCCCGAGATAGACGTCGATGGGTTCCGCGCCGGGGCTTCCATGGATGAATTGGGCTTCCACCATGCCGGAAGCGGAGGTGAGTCCTTCCAGCGTTCTGACGATTGTGGTATCACCGGAGTCGTCGCCCACCAGGGCAACCAGGTAGTACTTCCCATTTTCCATGGTCAGGGTGATGCTGTCGAGGGCCGTCGTTCCGGACGCATTTTGGGCCACGAAGAGGATGTCCTGCGACGTTGTCTCCAGGTCTTTGTAACCGTTGATGGGGATTCCGTAGCTCTGAGTGCCTTCCATTTCCACGCCGCCGATGACCCACTGAATGGATTCTTCTCCAAGCATGAAATTTTGGATCATCACGTAGGCACGGTTGGTTTCCTCTTCGGGATCGGGGTCTTCTTTTTCACAGGAAACAAAGAGGAGGGGAGCCAGGATCAATGCAAAAGGTAAGATTTTTTTCATGGGGATTCGATTTGGGTGTGTAAGAAAGAACCGGAGGGGATCAGTCGTACAGTCGGATGAATTCGTATGGGTTTCCACTCCAGTTCAGAAATTTTTTAAAAGACGCATTTGTGATCACGAGGGTTGCGCTGTTTTCGTTGGGATGGAATGAGATTTTTTCAACGGATTCCAGGGCTTCATCCAGAAACACATGCACATGATCCTCCCGGTCGTTGAGTATACCGAACAGGGAGACAGACCCCCCCTCCAGGCCCAGGTGTTTTTTCAACCGCTCCGGCGAGGCGAAGGAAATTTTCCCCTGTTTGAGCCGCTGCTCCAGATCGCGGATGTTCAGCTGCCGGTCGTGTCTCAGAATGACCAGGTAATGACGGTTTCCCTTGTGATTCCGGAAAAACAGGTTCTTGCAGTGGGTGGCCTCGATGTTCTTCCAGTGAGGCAGGGCCTCCTCCACGGTGGGAACCGGGGGATGCTCGTGCATTTCGTACTCGATGTCCAGTGCGTTCAACTGCCGCACCACCTGTTCCCGGGCTGTCATGGGCATGTCGTTTGGTCAAAAGTAAGGAAAATCCCGGTGCTCACTCCATCCGGATCAGGTTGCTGAGCTGGATCCGGCTCTTCACGCCTGTTTTCGTAAAAATCCGGTGGGCATGATCCTTCACCGTCTGGAGGGAAATGAACAGGGCATCCGCAATCTCCTGGTTGGTGAGTCCCTTGCAAATGAGTTCCAGAACTTCGCTTTCCCGATTGGAGATCTCGTGCCGTTCCACAAAAACCCGCAGCCGCTCCTGAAAGCCGGCTTCCGTGCGCAGGGGCTTTCGCTGGTAGGTGGCCAGATGGACATGGAGCAGCAGGAGGGGGACCAGATGCCAGGAAAGGAAAACGAAGACAAAGAGCCGCCCCAGGAAAACATAACGGGTTTGCAGCACATAGAGGGCAAGACTCAGGATGGCAAACCCGAGGTAGGCCAGCGTGAACGAACCGATGAACCGGTTTTCATAGTTGCGTTTTCCGCGGGACGAGACCAGGGCGAGAAGAAACAGTCCCGGGTAGACGGATCCCATGATCCCCAGGAACATGCCGTGCTGCAATCGCATCAACGCGTCGTAGTTGCCCCGTCCGAAATGGGTCAGCCGCACCACCGCCAGGCCGAAGGCCACCAGAGCGGTGAGGGTCAGAAAGAAATAGGCCACCGGAAACCAGGGGGGCACGTCCCTTTTCAGAAATTCAACACAGCAGCGAATGAGCATGTATTTCGCCAGGATCAGGAAGGGGATGCCCACCAGCAGGGCATAAAACGAAGCCGACCGGATGGTGTCGACCGGGGCTTCCAGGATCCGGAGCAAATCGCCGAGGGCCTCCGATCCCAGCAGGCTGTATACCCCGAAGATGGACATGAAAAGAACGTAGTAGAAATAGCTGAGCACAAAGGATTGCTTGTACTGCTTCTGAAGCCGCAGGGAAAAGAAAACCGCCGCTCCGCCGGAAAGGAGCGCCGCGAACAACAGAACGACCTGGAGGATTTCCTGCATGACGGACCCGGGGATTACCGGGAAATGAAGATACGACATTGGACCCATTCACCCCCCCTACCTTGGTTGGAAAGATGAGAATCCTACTTTGGTCTGAAGGATTTCGCGGATTGACAGGATACCTTGGTCCCCACAAACCAAAACCAATGCCTTATGGAAACCATATATGAAAACAACAGTCCCCACGATTTCTACCCGGATGCGGGTCGCGCCTACAGCATCGGGTGGAACGTGATCAAGACCTACTTTGTGGAATTGCTCGTGGTTGGGATCGTCTACATGGTCCTGAGCGGACCCATCTCCGTGCTCAACTGGCAGGCCGATCATTTCAACTGGTTCCTCGTTCCGCTCGGACTCTTTGCCATGGCCTACGGCGTACTGGTGGCCGGACCCATCGGTTACGGAGCCAACCTGGTCTTTCTCAAAGCCGTTCGGGGCGAACGCGTCGAGATCAGCGATCTCTTCATTCCCTTCCGTTCCAACTACTGGAATGCGGTGGTGGCCAACCTGGTGGTGGGCGTCATCGTGGGCCTGGGCATCGTGATGCTCATCGTTCCCGGAATCATTTTCGCCTGCCGGCTGGCCTTTGTCCCCTTCCTGGTGGTGGACAAAAACATGGATGCCATGGATGCACTCCGGACAAGCTGGGAGATGACGAGGGGACACGGATGGCAGATTTTTGCCCTGGGGTTCCTGGCCATTTTCGTGGTCATCGGCGGCCTCCTGATGCTCATCGTGGGCGTGTTTGTATCCGTCATGTGGATCTCCGCCGCCTTTGCCGCCCTGTACCAGGCCGTGGTCCTGAGAGACGGGATTCCCGAGATCCAGTACAACCAGTCCAATTGAGGGAGAATGGGTCCCTGCGTGCCCTGCAACGGGGGATGTCCGGTTCAAGGGCATCCCCGTTGTTTTCTGTGTTTGGCCGACGGGTGAAATTTTGATACATTGTGTCTCTCAACAACCCTTTGGGGGCATGCAGACATCCTTGCGACCGATCCAGGTCCTGTCCGAGTCGTCCTCTGATCTTGCTGTCCGCCTGCTCGTCCCGCAGTGCTTCGGACGATCGGCCTTATCCTTACGGTCAACGACAGCCTGCGCAGCGAGCAGGATCTCACGGGCATCACGGTGGGCTATTCCACCCCCTCCCTGAACGCTCCGTTTTATGTGGTGCTTTCCCAATTCATTGAGAAATATTCGGAAGCCTACGGCATGAATTGTGTCATGGCCGACGGCCAGGACGACATCATCAAGCAGATCACCTCCATGGAAGACCTGATCAGCACCGGCGTGGACGTGATGATCCTGAATCCACTCGATGCCAAAGCCCTGGTTCCGGCAGTCAACGCCGCGGAGGAGGCCGGGGTGCCCGTGTTCATCGTGGACAGCCGCATCGACGACGGGGCCGGATTCCGCACCAGCGTGCAGGCATCCAACGAAGGCAACGGGTGGTTGCTCGGGGAATGGGTGGTCCGGCAGCTGGAGGGGCAGGATGCCCGGGTGGCCCTCATCAGCGGAAGCCAGGGAAATCCCGTGGGTCAATCGAAACGACTGGGTTTCTTTGAAGGTTTCGTGGAAACCCAGCTGATGACCCGGGGGAATTCCGATCTGAACATCCTGGCCCAGGGCTGGGGCAATTGGACCCTCCTGGGGGGCATCGAGGCCATGGAGGACATTCTGTCGGCCCATCCGGACGTCAATGTGCTCGTGGCCGAAAATGATGCCATGGCCATGGGGGCCCTGAAGGCCATCGAGGAGGCCGGGAGAGCCGGGGACATTCTGGTGGTGGGGTATGACGGGCAGAAGGAAGCCTACGAGCTGATCCGGGAAGGCCGCTTTGGGGCCACGGCCCTCAACGCGCCCGGAGAGCTGGCCCGGCTGGCCATCGAATCGGTGGTCCGCCACCTGAACGGGCAAGCCCTCGACAAAGTCATCCACACCCCCGCCGTGCTCATCGACGGCGACAACGTGGCGCAGCATTACAACCCCGATGCCCGGTTCTGATGGAGCAGCGCGTCGAATTCAGGCAAATCCGGAAATCTTTCGGAGGCGTGCAGGCCCTGAAGGATGTCTCCTTCTCGGTGGCGCCGGGCGAGATTCATGCCCTGGTGGGGGAAAACGGGGCGGGAAAATCCACCCTCATGAAGATCCTGTCCGGGGCCCTGCCAAAGGACGCAGGGGAAATCCGCATCGGGGGCGAACCGGTGGACATCCGCTCCACCCACCACAGCAAATCCCTGGGCGTGGGCATCCTGTACCAGGAGTTTTCCCTGGTTCCCGATCTGACCGTGGCCGAAAACATCTTTTTGGGACATTTCCGGAGCGGGTCCGCCTGGATGAACCGGGCAAAGCTCCAGCGGGAAGCGTCGGAGCTGATCCGGAGCATCGGGTTTGACCTGGACCCTTCCCTTCCCGTGCACAAGCTCAGCATCGCCCATCAGCAGATTGTGGAAATCGCCAAGGCCCTCTCCGAAGAAGTGCAGATTCTTCTGCTCGACGAACCCTCGGCGGTGCTGGGTTCCCACGAGGTGCAAACCCTGTTCCGCCTGCTGGGGGATTTGAAATCGCGGGGGGTTTCCATTGTGTACATCAGCCATCATCTGGAGGAGGTGTTTCAGATCGCCGACCGGATCACGGTCCTCAGGGACGGGGTTTCGTCACAGACCCTCGCGGCTTCCGACACCACCAAGGACGAGCTCATCCGCCTCATGCTGGGTCGTTCCCTGGAGGCCATGTTTCCCGAACGCAGGGAAGAGCCGGGGGCCGAGGTACTGCGGGTGGAAGGGGTTCGGGCCGCCGGGGCGGAAGGTCCCCTTTCTGTTTCGATCCGGGCGGGGGAAATCGTCGGCCTGGCCGGCCTGGTGGGAAGCGGCCGGACCGAATTCCTGCGGGCGGTGTATTCCGCGGACCCCCTGAAAGCCGGAACGATCTTCCTGGGGGATAAACCCCTGCGCCTGCGGTCGCCCCGGGATGCCACCCGGGCGGGCATCGGCATGGTTCCGGAGGACCGGAAGCGGCATGGGGCACTGCTTTCCCTGTCCATTCGCAAGAACATCACCCTGGCTTCCTTGGCCGAGGTTTCCGACCGGCTTGGTTTTGTCCGGGCCGGCCGGGAAAAGGCCCTGGTCCGGGACCTGATGGCCACCTGGAAAGTGAAAGCGGAAAGCGGCGAATCGCCCGTTTCCTCCCTCAGCGGGGGCAACCAGCAAAAGGTCGTTCTGGCCCGGTGGGTCCACACCAAAAGCAAGGTCCTTCTGATCGACGAACCCACCCGGGGGGTGGATGTGGGGGCCCGGGTCGAGATCTATGCCCTTCTCCGCGAACTGGCCCGGGAGGGCGTGGCCATCCTTCTGGTGTCCTCGGAAACCGAAGAGCTGATGGGCCTGTGCGACCGCATCCTGGTCATGCGGAAGGGATGCATCCGGGGCGAGGTGGCGAAAAAGGATTTTCAGGAAGAACACATACTCAGACTGGCCCTGGGGGCCCCATGAAACCATGAAGACGAAACGCATCCTTTCCTGGCTGACCGAGCACAACACCGTGCTCATTTTTCTGGTCATGCTCCTGGTGTCGGCCCTGGTCTCCGACGCATTTTTCACGGCCAACAACCTGTCCAACCTGATCCGCCAGGTCGCCCCGGTGGGCATCATCAGCATGGGGATGTTGCTGGTCATCCTCACCGGAGGCATCGATCTATCGGTGGGATCGGTGGTGGCCTGCACCGGGGTGCTCACCGCCCTGTTCACCCAGCAGCTGCCCCTGCCCCTGGCCCTGCTGGCGGCCCTGGCCTCCGGCATCCTGGCCGGTGCCCTGTCCGGGTACCTGGTGGCCTACCACAGGCTGGCTCCCTTCATCGTCACCCTGGCCATGATGTCCATCGTCCGCGGGCTGGGCTTCATGCTGTCCAAGGGCGCCCCGGTCATGGTGGCCGAATCGGCCGCGGTTTTGACGGGATTCGGAGGAGGGCGGTTCCTGGGTGTTCCCAACCCGGCCTGGATCATGTTCCTGGTCTTCCTGATCTCCTACGTTCTGCTGAAATACAACACATTCGGCCGACTCGTCATCGCCATCGGGAGCAACGAGGAAGCCGTCCGCCTTTCCGGGATCCGGGTGTCGGCTTACAAGTTTGCGGTGTATGCCATCGCGGGCGGTTTGTCGGGACTGGCCGGCATCCTGAGTACCGCGCGGACCTCCGTGGGATCGCCGGTGACGGGTGTGGCCATGGAGCTGGACGTGATCGCGGCCGTGGTCATCGGCGGCGCCAGCCTCATGGGGGGCAAAGGGTCGGTGTTCAACACCCTCCTGGGGGTTCTCATCCTGGGGATGATCGGGAACATCATGAACCTGATGACCATCCCGGCCTATTCCCAACAGGTCATCAAAGGGGTGATCATCGTGCTGGCGGTCTTTCTGCAACGGTTTCAAAACAAGTAAGATGGAATTCATGCATCTGAGCAACACCCTCCTGGACCGACTTCCCGCCTCGGTGGCCGGCCCCCGGTACGACCGGAGCCGCGTGCGAACGGGGATCGTCCATGTGGGCGTGGGGAATTTTCACCGCTCCCACCAGGCCTGGTACACCCAGCAATTGCTCAACCTCGGTCACCTCGATTGGGGCATCTGCGGGATTTGCCTCCTGGAAGGGGACCGGGAATTCCACCGCAGGCTGAAGGCACAGGACGGATTGTACACCCTGGTTCGCAAGGAAAGCGACGGCAGCGAGGGGGTGGAAGTCATCGGGTCCCTGGTGGATTGCTTGTTTGCCCCGGACGACCCCGCCGCGGTGATTGCCGCCCTGGCTGCCCCGGAAGCAAAGATTGTTTCCCTGACAGTCACGGAGGGCGGTTACAACATGGACAGCGCCACGGGGGAATTCCTGTTTGAGGCTCCGGGCATTTCCCGGGACCTGGCCCATCCGGACGATCCGCGCACCCTGTTCGGGTACCTGACCGCGGCCCTGGGCCGGCGCATGGACGAAGGCCGTCCCGGTCTCACGATTCAATCCTGCGACAACCTGGTGCACAACGGGGATGTGTGCCGGACCATGCTCCTGAGCTACGTGGAGAAAGCGCGACCCGAACTGGCGGAGTGGATCCGGAGCGAGGTGACCTTCCCCAACAGCATGGTGGACCGGATCACCCCGGCCGCCCCGCCCTCCACCGGTCCGGACCTGGAGGCGGCCCACGGCATCCGGGATCTTTGTCCCGTCGTGGCCGAACCCTTTTCCCAATGGATCATCGAGGACCGCTTTTCCCGGGGCCGGCCCCCCTGGGAGGTGGCGGGGGCCCAGTTTGTGTCCCGGGTCGATCCCTACGAGCACATGAAGATCGGGCTGCTGAATGCCGGGCACTCCCTCCTGGGCTTTTCCGGCTCCCTCCTGGGTTACCAAACCATCGACGAAGCGGTGGCTGATCCCCGCCTGGCTGCCTTCCTGCGGGCCTTCATGGAGGAGGAAGTCACCCCCCAGCTCGGCGAGGTGGAAGGCATCGATCTGAACGAATACAAAGACACCCTCCTGCATCGCTTTGCCAATCCCTTCATGGGCGACCGCCTGTCGCGGATCTGCTCCGAGAGCTCGGCGAAGATTCCCAAGTTCCTGCTGCCGACCCTCCGGGGCCAGGTGGAAGGGAACGGCTCCTTTCACCGGTCGGCCTGGGTCCTGGCCGCCTGGTGCCGGTATTTGGATCTGGCCGAACGGGAAGGACGGGAGGATCAGATCCAGGATCAGATGCGGGCCGGGCTGCTGGAGGCGGCCCGGAGATCCCGGGAGGTCCCGCGGGCCTTCCTCGAACTGACCCCCGTTTTTGGGGATCTGGCCCGGTTTCCGCCGGTGGTGGCGGCCTTTGAACAGAGCCTCCGCAACCTTCGGCAGCGAGGCGTCTGGGACAGTCTTTCCCTGGCAAACGGCAACAAAGAAGAAAACAGACCATGAGACAAGCCACCATGACATCCCCGGGACACATCGTGTTCCAGGAGGTTCCCGAGCCGGGACCCCCGGCCGGCCACCAGGTCCTGCTCCGAATCCGGCGAATCGGCATCTGCGGATCGGACGTGCATGTTTACCACGGAAAGCATCCGGCAACCCCCTACCCGGTCATTCAGGGCCATGAATACAGCGCCGTGGTGGAGGCGGTGGGAGCCAACGTCGACCGGACCAGACCGGGCGACCGGGTCACCGCGCGGCCCCAGCTCGTGTGCGGAACCTGCGGCCCCTGCCGGCGGGGACAGTACAATGCCTGCCAGAACCTCCGGGTGGAAGGATTCCAGGCTCCGGGGGTGGCCCGGGACCTGGTTTTGGTGGACGAAGACCGGGTGGTGGTCCTGGATCCGGCCCTGAGTCCGGAACAGGGAGCCCTGGTGGAGCCGGCGGCCGTGGGGGCCCATGCCACCGGCCGGACCGACCTAAGGGATCGGAACGTGCTCGTTTCCGGGGCCGGGACCATTGGCAATCTCGTGGCCCAGTCTGCCCTGGCCCGGGGAGCCCGGCGGGTGGTCATCACCGATGTCAGTCCTTTCCGTCTGGAAATTGCCCGTCAGTCCGGGATCGGCTCTGCCGTCCTCGTGGACGGATCTTCCCTGGACCAGAAGCTTCAGGAAGCCTTCGGGGGGGAGGGCTTTCAGGTCGGTTTCGAAGCCGCCGGGGTTCAGGCATCCCTGGACGTCCTGCTCCGGCACGTGGAGAAGGGAGGGGATGTGGTCGTGCTGGGCGTCTACGAGAAGAATCCCGTGGTGAACATGTATTACCTGGGAGAGCACGAACTCAATGTGTACGGCTCCATGATGTACCGGCACGAGGATTATGAAACCGCCGCCGCCTGGCTGGCTTCGGGAACCATCCGGACACAGGCCCTGATCAGTAAGGTGTTCCCCTTCGAGGCCTACCCCGAAGCCTATGCCTGGCTCGATGAGCAGGCCGATCGCTGCATGAAGGTGATGCTGACGCTCTGACCCGCCTACAGCAGGTCTTTGATCTGCCCCCAGCTGACCAGCTGGATGTTTTCTTCCTTCAGTTTGGCCCGGAAGGCGGGTCCGGTGAGGTAGTCCAGATCCTTCTGCCGCCACTGGGACCCGAAATCGGGATGATTCACGGCAATTCCCTGCATCTCCCCGTTGTCGAAGGCCAGATGAACGATGAGAACGTTGAGGCCGGGCACCATCTTTTCCAGCTTGCTGCCGTAGGCTTCCTCCCAGGAAACCCCGGGTTGCTGCGACTCCAGCATGTCGTAGTGGTCCACCAGCACGTGGTGTTCCTCGATCCACCCTTTTTGCTCCCCGGGGACCATGGCCAGGACCGCCCGGGGCAGAAAGACGGGGATGCCATATTCCTGCCCCAGCTTCAGGTAGATCTGATAGAGCTCGGGTTTGGCCAGAACGCTGCCCATGTGGGTGTCGAGGTGACTGGGGCGGATGCCCCGGGCCAGGGCCCGGTCGATCTGGGCGCGGATTTCTCTTTCCGCCTCGGCGGGAGCGGCGTGTTGGGCCACTTGTTCCACCGTGGGATAGAGGTAGCCGTTTTCATCCAGCAGGGAGGCGATTTCGCCATCGGGGGCCACGCCGCCCCATTTGTAGTGGTCCCATTCGGCCGTCAGAGTGATGTGGATGCCCACATCCAGTTGGGGGTGGGACGCGTAGTACGCGGCACAGGCTTCGAACCAGGGGCAGGGAACCATGATGCTTCCCGAACTGATGCCCCCTTTATCAAAGGCCAGGGCGGTGGCTTCGTTCACCGATTGGGCCAGGCCGATGTCGTCGGCATGAACGATGAGGAGTTTGGTGCCGGGGGCGTACCCCAGTTTTTCGGCAAGCTGGGCATTGGGTTGGGCCAGGAGGACTCCCGTTCCGAGAAAAAACCCGGCAAGGAGCATGGTGCGAAAGGATGCGTTCATGGTGTGGGATCGTTTGGATATCCTGAAAGGTACGGAAGCTGGGTGAAAAAAGGAAACCGGGGTCCGGTCCGGGCTGTTGTGGAGCACATGTTCTCCGGAGGGGTTGGCAGGATTCTTGCCTTTTCTCTTTTGTAAACCAAATACATACCGCTATGGACCCAAAAAAGACGCGTACCGCAAACCTGGAAAGAAAGAAGGGTTTGCATTTCGTTGCCGGACTGCTGGTCAGTCTCGCCGTGATCCTCATCAGTTTCGAATGGACCACCCCGGCCGTGCAGGAGATCCGGTTGGCTGCCGTACCGGCCCACACCATCGACATGGTGGATGTGATCGTCCTGCCCCGGGAGCAACCCAAGCCCAAGCTTCCGGCCATTCAGCCCATCCTCGTTCCGGTGGATTTTGAACCCGACGAGGAGCTGATCCCGTTCTTTGACGTGGAAGTGACACACCATACCCTTCCGGATTATACGTTTTCCATCAGCGATGAGCTGCCCGCGGAGATCGTGGTGGAGGATTTCCCCATCGTGCAGGTCATGCCCACCTTCAACGGGGGCGACCCGCGGGTGGAGTTTTTCCGCTACATCCAGGAGCACATGATCTATCCCAGGGAAGCCATTGAAAACCACATCCACGGCCGGGTCATCCTTCAGTTCGTGGTCAACCAACACGGACGGGTGGAACGGGCCGTCGTCCTGAAAGGGGTGCATCCCGTGCTGGACGAGGAGGCCTTGCGGGTGGTCAATTCTTCCCCGGAATGGGTGCCCGGATTTCAAAATGGAAAACACGTGAATGTGATCTATTCCTTCCCCGTCATCTTCCAGCTCCGCTAACCATAAAGGGCGCCCTGACCCTCCCTCGGGGCACCCCTTTACAAACTTTATAACTTTATAAACTTTACAAACTCTTATTCACCACCGCCCAAAAATGCCCGATGCTCTTCACCGTCTGCATGAACTCCAAAAAGTCAATGGGCTTCACCACAAAGGCATTGACCCCCAGTTCGTAGCTGGTGATCACATCGCTTTCCATCTGGGAGGACGTGAGCATGATCACGGGAACCTGCTTCAGGAGGGGATCCTCCCGGATGGTTTTCAAAACCTCAATGCCATCCACCTTGGGCATCTTCAGGTCGAGCAGGACAAAAAGGGGATTGGTTTTTTCCCGTCGGGCGTACTTGTTTTTGCACAGCAGGTAGTCCAGGGCTTCTTCTCCGTCCCGCACCACATCGATCGGATTGGCCAATTTGCTTTCTTCAAAGGCGGCGAGGGTGAGTTCGATGTCGTTTTCAGAATCCTCGGCATAGAGGATGCGTCCGAGTCCGTTCATGAGTCAGGTCTTAGGGTCAGTTCAGGTAAAGTTACAAAAAAAGTGGCTCCGCGGCCCGGGGTGGATTCGGCCCGGATCCGTCCGTCGTGTTTCTGAATGATCTGCTTCACATTGGCCAGGCCAATGCCCACGCCTTCAAACTCTTCGCTGCTGTGAAGCCGTTGAAACACCCCGAAGAGTTTGTCCGCATATTTCATGTCGAAACCTACTCCGTTGTCCCGGATGTAGAACCCGGTTTGTCCGTTTTCCTTCCACGGTCCGATTTCAATCCGGGGTTGTTTTTCGCGGGCCGAGTACTTGGCAGCATTGGACAGGAGATTTTCAGCCACCAGCTGCAGGAGACCCTCGTCTCCGTTGACCACGGGCAAATCGTGGAGGATCCATTTCGGTCCGTTGTCGGCGGGCAGTCCGTCCTTCAGCGTTGCAATCCCGGAATCGAACAGACGGTTCAGATCCACGGGCATCACATGCAGTATCGCGCGTCCCACCCGGGACAGGGAGAGCAGGTCGTCGATCATGTCCGACATGCGAAGGGTTGCCGAGCGGGTTTTGTCATAAAAGCGATCCACCCGTTCGTTCTTGTCTCCGATGTTCTGGTAGAGGAGCTTCAGAAAGCCATCCACATGGCGGAGGGGGGCGCGCAGGTCATGGGAGACGCTGTAGGCGAAGGATTCCAGGTCCTCGTTTGCAGCTTTCAACTGGCGGGTGCGCAGGGCCACCTTTTCCTCCAGTTCCGCGTTCAGGCGGTTGATTTTTTCGTTGGCCCGTTTCAGATCCGTGATATCCAGTCCGGTAAAAATGGCCGCCTTCATGGGGTTTTCCGGATCTAGGGGCACCATTTTCACAAGCACGTCGATGAGGGTTCCCTGCCGCGTCCGCCATTTGGTGGCATCGGAAAAAATGCCCGTCTCGTGTGCATGCCGGGCATAGGCACCCCGCACGCCTTCGTTTTCTTCGGTTCCCGTACCGAAGGTCGACATGGCATCCCGCCCGGTCATTTCCTCCTTGGTGTACCCCATGGTCCGGAACAGGGTATCGTTTCCTTCCATGATCTTTCCATCCACGATGAGACCGATGCTCACGGGAGCGGCTTTGTAGATGTTCTCGATTTTCAGCTGTTGGTCCTTCAGAGCCTTTTCCTTCTCCAGCTCCCGGGTCAGATCCCGGAACCACCAGATCCGGCCCCGGTTCCCTCCCTCGATGGCCAGGGGAAAGGACTGGCTGTGGACCACCTTCCCGTTTTTCAGGTGTAGCATGTCATCGGAGGGGGTGTTGGTCTGGTAGATGCCCCGGATCAGGTTTTCAAATTCCCGGGGATCCCGGTGGGCCCGGGCGCCATACTCCAGGAGAACCAGATGGTCCCGGGTGTCCCTCACCTCGGGGGGCATGTCGAACAATTGCCGGAACTGGTGATTCTGGTAATGGACCGTCATGTCCTCGTCCACCAGCAGAAAGCCATCGTTGATGGAATCCATGGTGGCCTTGAGGAAGGTGCTGGTTCTGTCGTGAAGTTCACGGAGCTCCTTTTCCTCGTTGATGTCCTGGACCATCCAGAAGGTACCCGCGGCGGGATTTCCCGGGTCCACCGCCTTTCCTGTGAGCTTTTCCCAGACCTTGCCCCGGGGGGAATCCACAAGGATTTCCTCGTGGAAGAGTTCTCCCCGGGCAAAGGCCTCCAGGGCCCGTTTCCGGAGATCGTTGAAATCAAGACCCCGGGCGAAGTAATGAGACAGATGGTTTTCCCTGGATCTCCTCCAGCCGGATCTGTTTCATGTCGAGGTAGACCTGGTTTGCCCACACAAACTTGCTGTCGCGGGCGTGAACCAGTCCGATCGAAATGGCATCCAGGGCGAGATGGCTGATTTCGTTGCGGTGACGAAGCTCGTTGCCCGGTTCCATGATTTCCGAAATGTCCAGGGCCAGGGCAAACACGAGTCCGTCCAAGCCGGTCAGCGTCCAGCTCATCCACCGAAAACGACCGTCGCGGCGTTGCACCCTGGTCTGGAAGGTCGGGTGATTCCCGCTGTCGTCCCCCTGCGAAAAGCAACATCGCATCGCGTCCCGGTCGTCCGCGTGAAGGAAATCCCAGAGGGGGCCGGCCCACGACTTCCTCCGGCTCAAAATCCAACCAGGAAGTCCAGACGGGGTTGGCCTGGACGATGATCCCTTCCACGGTCAAAAAAGCACCCAGCGAGCCACAAAGCTGCAAAAAGCCTTCGAGGTTCATGCTTCTTGGATCACGTGATGCCATGCCGTTCAGATGAGGGTCTGTGTCTGCCCGGATAAGGTAAGAATTTTTCTTATGGAATCATCCGGTCCTGTCGCATGGCAGAAGCAGGTCTGTTTCCGGGAATCGGATCATTCCGTGATCTCCACCCGGTTGCCTTCCGGGTCGCAAATCACACTTTCGTAGTAACCGTCGCCGGTGACCCGGGGTTCGCCCGGAATGTCATACCCTGCCTCGCGGAGAATCCGGGTGAGGTGATCGACTTTGTCGCGGCTGCCCACCGATATGGCGAAATGGGTGAAACCGTAGGTCCGCGCGGGGTCATCCTTGCCCGAACGGATGTCGCTCCGGTGCATCAATTCCAGCCGGGCGCCGTGAGAGAAAGTAAGGAAATAGGAGCTGAAGTGTTTCTGGGGATTGTAATAGCGTTCTCCGGCGGTCATCCCGAAGTATTTTTCGTAGAACCGTTTCATGTTCTCCAGGTCTCTGGTCCAGAGCGCGAGATGTTCGATTTTCATGACGGGATTTTTATGCAAGGTACGGTTTCAGCCTGTCAATTGCCAGGGTTGGTCGCCGATCGCAAGGGAGGTCATGCTCAGGGATCCCCCCACGGTTTCGTCGTTGAAGAATCGCACTTCCTCGTGGCTGGTTTGAAGTGCCAGCACATACAACAGGGGGAGGAAGTGTTCCGGGGTGGGAGCAGCCAGTTGCATGGCTGTTCCCTGCTGCCGGTAGCGGATCAGGTCGTCGTGCCGGCCCTCCCGGATGGCCCGGTTTATGAATTCACGGGCTTCCCGGGCCCAGTCGTGGGCGAAAGGCCCGTCCAGCTTGTTCCAGGCCACCCGTCCCAGGTTGTGGATCAGGTTCCCGCTGGCGACGATCAGGATGCCTTGGTTCCGGAGTGCGGCCAGTTGCTTCCCCAGGGCGTAGTGGTCGGCCGGACCTTTGGTTGTGTCGAGGCTCAACTGAAGCACGGGGATGTCCGCGTTCGGGTAGAGGTGACGAAGCACGGTCCACGCGCCGTGATCCAGGCCCCATGCAAGGTCCCCTTCCACCGGGGTGGGCTTCACCAGGTTTTGCACTTCCGTTGCCAGTTTCGGTGCGCCGGGTGCCGGGTATTGGATCTGGTACAAGGCCTCGGGGAATCCCCCGAAATCATGAATGGTGGGCGGGCGGTCCAGGGCGGTGATGCGGGTGCCCCGGGTTTCCCAGTGGGCGGAGATCACCAGGATGGCCTCCGGGCGCGGGAGCTCCTGTCCCAGGGCACGGAAGGACCGGGTGAAGGCGTTGTCCTCGATGGCGTTCATGGGACTCCCATGGCCCAGGAACAGAAGGGGCATGGGGGCATCACTGCCGGGGCCGGCCGGTTTTTTCAAAAGTTCAGAGATCGTCATGTCCAGAAAACAGACGATCCGCCTCTTTGTTCGGGGGATGGTGCCCGTTGAAGGCTAGCGATCGGCCAGGGCCTTTCTGACCTTCTCGAAATTCTCCTTGATCCGCATCCGGTCGGCAAAATCCAGGTATTCTTCCAGGCGGACGATCTCCTCCCCTCCGTCTTTCAGCCGAAGGTCCACGTGGTCGAGATGGATGTCCAGGGAGCGGATGGTTTCGTAGGGGATTTCCCGGATGGCTCCCTTCCGGTTTTTAAAGCGAAAGAGGCTGCCTCCCCATTCGAGGAAGGGCTTGTCCTTTTTCGGATACAGGAACAGGATGCCCAGAAGGAAGAGCAGAGGGAGCAAAAAGCAGCAGGTACCCCCATTTCCATCCCAGGTTGTACAGGGAAATGTTGATGAGGGTGTTGAGGATGGCAAGGGCCAGGGAGATCAGGAACAATAGGATCCACAGGCGCCGGGCTTTCTGCTGTGTCTTGTTGACAATCCGGTCTTTGATGGAAATGTGCATGGCTTCGGGGATTGGTCTGAAACAGGAAGTTACAAAAAAAACCCAACGTGGCCGAATCTGTGCACGATCAGCCGACCCGGTCTTCCATGCCGGGTTCGGACCTCACCTCCGGCTCTGCCTTCACAAGAAAATTTACAGAATTGGCTATGAAACACATACGATGTGCCATCTCATGCAATTCTTCGGCCTTTTTCACCATCGAGGAATGCATCACCATCACCGCCGGCCGAAGGATCACCTCGGTGAACCGGCCGCTTCCTCCGTCCATTTCTTCCATGGTTCCCGTGGCGGCATCCCGGTAAGCCGTCACCACCACCCCGGCTTCCGCGCACAAATGGAGGTACCAGAGCATGTGGCAGGACGACAGGGAGGCCACCAGAAGCTCCTCCGGATTGGCCCGGGTCGGATCGCCCCGAAACGCCGGATCGGAGGAGAGGGGGATGTCTGCCTTGCAGGGCAGGGGACAGCGTGCGTCCCGGTCATAGGTGCGGTAGCCGGCGGTTCCCAGGCCCCGGTTTCCGGTCCATTCGAGGTTGCAGGCGTAGTGGTGGGTTTTGCTCATGACGGCAGGGGCGTTACCGGGGACTCACACATTCCCCTTCCACGTCCCGGCCGGGGAAGATACGCCGGAGGGTTTCTGCAGCAGGGCCCAGTCCCTGGCCATGGTTTCAGCCTCCGCCGGGGTCAGGACCCTTCCCCCGTTTCGCTCCATGCGGTCCCGGACCACCTTCTCGTAATGGAAGACATGCAGGTCGCAGCCCGGTGTCCCTTCCCAGGCGGAGACCATGTTCCGGACATTCTTTTCCGAATCATCCACAAAGACGATGGATGGGAAGCTTCGTCCGGCCCGGCCCAGGATGTGGTGGAGCATGTCGCCCTTGTTCATGCCGGTGGTCATCAGGATGCCGTTTGCATAGCTCAGGGGCCGTTCCAGGTCATAGGTCAGGACCAGCCTGTTTCCTTCGATGCTCCGCAAGGCAGATGGACGGAAATCAATGCCCTGTTTGAGGAGCTCCTGTTCGGTGGGTGTCCGGTACAACGGACTCCGCGAGGTGAGGGCAAAGACGGTGAGTCCGCCGGCCTGCCACTCCCGGATGTACCCGGGGATGCGCTCGTCGGTCAGGGTCATGGTGCCCAGTTCGTAGAGCAGCCCGATGGCATCCTCATAAAAGCATTCTTTGATTTTCTGGTCTTCCGTGGGCTTCAGGTCCAGTTCGCCCCGCTGCCACTGGTACCAGATGTCCCCGCCCAGGTCCGTCGCGGAGGTCAGCAGCGTGTTGTCGATGTCCAGCACCACCAGAACCCGGTCGGCTCCATGGATCTTCACCTGCTCCCGGATGCAGCGGTCCGCCGCCGCCATGTCCACCACCACCGTATCGGGCGGTGAAAAGGCCCACACGGCCAACGATGCAAAAAGAAGGCTGAAAACCAGGGTGTGTCGAAGGAGGTGGAACGTGCTGCGCATGGGTCATGAATTTGTTTCAGACCAAAAGTACGGCTTTCAGGATTCCAAACCGGCCATAAATTCTTTGAATTGTTCCCGGAGCTCCCCCTGGAAGGTGTCGTCGCTGAGCCGGGTTTCCATGACGCGCTTGGGATCCTTCCTCTCTTCTTCCGTCAGCAGTTCCGGGATGGGAAAGGCCTTGCATTGCAGGGGCGTGTCAGGGAGCAACTCCTTCACTTTCCCAAACACGGTGCCGTGACCGAATTTTTCATCCTTGATGTCGAAGCCGCTGCCGCAGCAGGTCACGAAGACCAGCTCCCGGATGTCGCGCCGGTGGCGGAGCGTGAATTTCTTCAGGGGGTACACGAATTTGCCCATCCACACGGGGCCCACCAGGATGATCCGGTCGAATTCCTTCACCGGCTGTTTCATCTTCCGGATGCCCAGGCCCAGGCCCATCATGAGCAGAAACTGGCTGTGAACAAAGGGTTTGATTTCTTCAGAGGGTGCACCCAGCTGCTTGGAAATGAGTCCGGCCAGGTAGCGGTTGCTGCCTTTGTCGGAATAGGATACGACGAGGGTTTTTTTCATGGAAGATCGGTTGAAGTTGGGGTTTTCAGTTTGGTTCCTCAAAGGTAGGGATTTCTCTGGTCCGGAAATCCGAGTCGATTTCGATGAGGTCGCCCTCCGGATCCGCGATCATGGCCGATCGCATCTTCCAGGGCTCGTCATTCTTTGTCTTTCGTTGAAACGGCTTCGTTTTCCCCTTCCCGGAGGCGTTGCAGGTGGCAGAAGAGAAGTTCGCCCGTTTTTTCGTCGCGCAGATGAAGGCCGTTGCCCTGGCAATCCTTGTAATGCTTGCATTGGGCACAGATTCCCGTGCGGGTCCAGGACCGGTCCCGGTGCCGCTGGAAACGGGTTTCCCACACCTCCCGGAAATTGTCCCGGTGGATGTTCCCCTGGATGTAATTGGCCCGGAGGTTGGGACAGGCCGAGATGGACCCGTCGCACAGGACCGAAGCCACGTTGATCCCGGCCCTGCAATGGAAAAAATCGTCCCGGACCTCCATCTCGTAGGATCCCAGGAAGCCCTCGCAACCGTACCGGGCCCGGATCCGCCCTTCGGCCCGGGTGGCCCGGATGAAATCGAAGAGGGCCCTGAACTCCGCGGGGGGCAATTGCAGGTCCGTGTTCATCTGCGCACGGCCGATGGGAAAGACCGTGAACATGCGCCAGGCGGGGGTTCCCCGTTCAATCAGGAATTCCTTCAGGGCTTCCAGCTCGTGGAAGTTTCCCGGATGGACGCAGGTGACCACGTCCCAGGTCAGGTCGGGAACCCCGGCCAGCCATTCCAGGGCACGGGCCGATCGCCCGAAGCTTCGGGCCGATCCACGGAAGCGGTTGTGCGTGTCCTCCAGTCCGTCCAGGCTGAGGGTCAGGGCGCGCATGCCGGCAGCCAGCAGGCTGTCCAGGCGGGCCTTGTCGAGAAGCATGCCGTTGGTCACCACCCCCCAGGGGAAGCCGCGGTCGTACAGGGCCCGGCCCACCTCCTCCAGGTCGGTTCGCAGCAGGGCTTCCCCGGTGAAGACCACCATCGTCTCGTGGGGATCCACCAGGTCCCGCACCTCGTCCAGGGCCCGGAGGAAATCCCTCCCCGGCATGTCGGGAACTCCGGTCTCCCGGGTGCAATCGCTGCCGCAGTGCCGGCAGTTCAGGTTGCATCGGAGGGTGCACTCCCAGAAGATGTAATTGAGATTGTGGAGCGAGGCCTCGTTCGACCGGTAGGTCCGGTAGAGGGCCAGCGCCGCCTTTTTCCGCAGGGACAGGTGATCAACGCCCTGCTTCATCGGGCAGGTCGATGTTGAATTCGGTTTCAACGCTCCCTTCGTTCCAATGGCCGTCCCCGCCGGTGAACTGCGGGTCGGTGAAGACCACCGAGGTGTCCACATTGGCGAAGGACCCGTTCGTTGCGCCGTCCGTGTCCAGAAACTGGATGGCGAAGGTTTGGTCGTCGGGCCAGTCTTCCACAGCCAGAGCATATTTCCCCTCCGCATCGGTCTGGGTGGAGTCGTACTCCATCACCACCCGGATGTTGGGAATGACTTCCCCGCTTTCCGCCGAACGGACGGTGCCGTTTACACGGAAGGTTGCATGGGGGGTGCCGTATTCCACCTCCGGGAGGAGGTTGCAGGAGGTGGAAAAACCCAGAAGGGAGATGACCCAGGTGAGGATCCGGTTGGCGGTGCGGCGGGTTTTCTTGCGCATGGTGGGGTGGTTTGCTTCAGGACGGGTCGGGGACGCATCACGTTGCGTCCCGTGTGCCGTTTTTTCTTCTCAGGTCATTCAAAATCCAGGTACAGATCGAAAAAAGGCAGCATCTGTTGGGGAATCCGGCCGTCCCGGGTGTAAATGCCGCTGCCGTGGGTGCCGATGTACTCCTCAGCAAAGTGGGGGATGCCCGCATTTTCCAGCCGCTGGCTGAACATGTCGCACTGGAGGGTGAACCGGTCCCCGGCGTTGCGTCCCCAGTCCATCTTGAAGGCCCGAAGCTGCTGCAGGTTTTCCAGGTTGTCCTCGATCATGTGGACCGGCAGATTCCGGTTCCATTTTTCCAGAACCTCCTTGTGCACCACCAGCTCCTCGCCCCGGTACCCGAAGGGGATGTCGCAATAAAAGGGCGGGTTGTCCGGATTGGGCGACCAGCTTCGAGCAAAGGCTACGATGACCTTGGGAAAATAGCTCTTCATCAGGTCGTTCATGTTGTCGATCCGACTCAGATCACGGTAGGTGGTGCTGTTGGGTCCGTATTCCCCGACCACGGCCAGGGCACCCGGACTCAGGGCGTAGATGCTGGAGAAAATGTCGGGATGGTGCATGGCGATCTTGATGGCCCCGTAGCCGCCCATGCTGTGACCGGTGATCCCCCGGCTCCCGGCTTTGGCCAGGGTCCGGTAGTTCCGGTCCATGTGGGCCACCAGGTCGTAGGCCGTGAAATCCTCCCAGTTGCCGAACACCCCGGAATTGCTGTAGAAGCTTCCATCGATGTTGGTTTTCTGGTCGGAGATCACCAGAAGGAAGGGCCGGATGCGTTGGGTGGCAATGGCGTAATCGAGGATGTCCGCCATGGGCTCGAGCATGCGGTGGTCGCCCATGAAGCCATGGAGAAAATAGATCACCGGGTAGCGGTCCGATCCCTCCTCGTACCCGGGAGGCAGGTACACGGCCACCGCCCGGGTGGGGTTCTCCCCGAAATCATTCACCAGATGCTCCGAGTACAGGGAGTCGACGACCACCTTCCCCTTGGGGAGTTGCGCCAGGGCGGTCAGGGAGAGCAGAAGGGCCAGGGTCAGGAAGAAGCTGCGTTTCATGGTTCCGGGTGGGTTTGGTTGCCCTCAAGATACGCATTCCTGCGAAACAGCCAGACACTGAGGATCACCTCCAGTATGCCAACCCCGAGAAACAGGGGCTGGAGGATGAACACCCAGCCGATGACGCCGGCCTGGACGAAGATCCATCCGCACAGGAACAGGCCCAGTCCCAGGCCGGCAAGCCAGGCCTTGGGGTGTTTCCGGAACAGGAGGGTGGCGGCTCCCAGGTTGGCCAGGCCGTTGACCGCAAACAGGACAATGCCCGGGATCAGAAAACTTCCAAAGAGAGAATCCCCCAGAAGGTCGGGGGTCATGCCCACCTTGCTCCCGTCGGGCGCCAGGATCATGGCCAGTCCCGCCGGAACGGCTCCCAGTCCCACCACGAGGAGGAGGACGGCCAGGGCGATGCGGAGGAAGTTTGTCATGGTTCAGATTTCGTTGGTTCGGGTTGTTCTAGGCGTTGGTTTGTACCATTCAGGCAACGGGCGGGTTTTGGATCGAAGGTACGATCTTGGGGGCAGAACCTGAATGGGAAGGAGCGGATTTTTTTGGACCTCTCCCGCGAATCGGGGAACAAAGGGCCCGGTTTCCGGTTACATGAGAAAAGATCCCATGTAAAGCCATCGGTTTCCGGAAATCCCCTGCCCATCGACGAGTCCGACAGTCTTGTGCTCTTCGAAAAAGAACGGCCGGAGGGCCTCCGGCCGCGGACTGGTGAGGGTCCGCGCGGTGTCGGTGAATCCCATCGACTACAAAGTGCGGCACAGCCTGCCTCCTGCAAAGTCAGCCCGAATTTCATCATCCCTGGCTTCGATGCCTGCGGCGAGGTGGTGGAAGTGGGCGACCAGGTCCGGTCGACGAGGCGACTGGGTGTATTACGCCGGTTCCATAAAACGGGACGGCAGCAACGCCGAGTTCCAGCTGGTGGACGAGCGCCTGGCAGGGCCAAAACCCGATTCCCTGGATCCGGCCTCGGCGGCCGCACTGCCCCTGACTGCCCTCACCGCCTGGGAGGCCCTCTTCGAGCGCCTTCACCTTTGTCCGGGCGACGGCAAGGGAAAGGACATCCTTCTTTTGGCCGGGGCCGGCGGGGTGGGATCCATGGCCATCCAGTTGTTGAAAACCCTCACCGGCTTCAAGGTCATCGCCACCGCCTCCCCGGCCCGAAAGCCGGAAGTGGTGCCTGGATCTGGGGGCCGATCTGGTGGTCTCGCCCCGGGACCTGGAGGACGCCCTGGCCTGTGCGGGGGTGAAGGAAGTGGATTGCATCCTGAATTTCGTGGACACCGATGCCTACTGGGACGTCATGGCCCGGCTGATCCGTCCCCTCGGAAGCATCTGTTCCATCGTCCGTCCCCAGCAGCCCAAGGACCTGGGGCTGTTCTTCCAGAAGGCCGTGAGTTTCTCCTGGGAGCTGATGTTCACCAAGTCGAGCTTCCAGACGCCGGACATGGAAAGCCAGCACCACATTCTGAGCCGGGTGGCCCAGCTGGTGGACGAGGGCCGGGTGAAGAGTCCCGTGACCACCGTCCTTCGGGGATTTTCGGTGGAGAACCTGAAAAAGGCCCACCTGCAACTGGAATCCCACCAGACCATCGGCAAGGTGGTGGTGGCGTTCTAATTCAGAAGAAAGGGTTCCGCATGGGCCGGATAGATCTGCCGGGCCCCCATGGTTCGCAGGGTTTGCCAGTTTTTCCGGCTCGCTTCGTCTTCCGGGCCGATGGAGGAAAGGGGCGCCAGATCCCCGATGAAGGCCTCCCCGGAATCCAGCACCAGACTCACATGATCCGCCCCGTGGCCGTCGGTCGGGATCACCTCCCCGGAAATCCCCCGGTCCGCCAGCCACGACCGGGACCCGGAAAGCTCAAGCCGGGTGGTTCGGTTCGGGTCGATGGGGGTGTACCCCGCTTCCTTCCCGGAAATGAGGCGCTCCATGGCCCCGATGAAAGGAAGCTGGTTGGGAAAGACCGCGAATTCCACCCCGCGCTCCACCAGCAGTCCGGCCAGTCCGGCATGGTCCATGTGGAAGTGGCTGACCAGGAGCCACCGGATGTCGGCCGGACGCAGTCCTTCCTGTTTCATGGCATCGCGATACGCCCCGAAGGTGCCGGGCCAGCCCGCATCGAAGGCCAGGATACCCGACGAAACCACCAGGAAATAGCAGGATGTGCTTTTGTAGCGGATGCGGTGGACGGTCATACACTCAGTCGACCCCGGCCACCCCCTCCCGGGTGGGAATCACCTCCCGGATGGTTCCGTCCTCGTTGTAAAACAATTCATCGACGCAGATGGAGCGGCGGAAGGGGCTGACCCCGCTCCAGTTGTGTTCCGGCTTTTCGTCGGGATTCCGGCTGAAGTAGAGGTCGGAATTGTGGTAGAAGAGGTACCACTTTCCCTTGTATTCCACGATGGAATGGTGGTTGGTCCCGCTGTTCATCTTCTGCAGAATGGTGCCTTTGAATTCGTAGGGCCCCAGGATGTGGTCCGACATGGCATACTGAATTTCCCCCTCCCCGGAATAGGAGAGGTAGTATTTGCCCCGGTGCTTGTGGACCCAGATGGCCTCGAAGAAATGGTCGGTGCCTTCGATGATGTGCACCTCCCCGTCGTAGGAAACCATGTCGGGATTCAGCCGGATGGCGTTGACGGCGTTCTGCCCCATGAAGAGGTAGGCCTGTCCGTCGTCGTCGATGAAGGCGGCCGGATCAATGAAATCCCGGTTGCAAATAACACCCTTCGTGTCTTTGGAAATCAATGGTTTATCGATCGGATCCCGGAATGGGCCCCAGGGATGGTCCCCCACGGCCACGCCGATGTGGAACTGGTCGGTGGGATAGTAGAAGTAATACTTCCCGTTGGCTTCGATGCAATCCGGCGCCCAGGCATTCTTTTCGGCCCAGGAAATTTCATCGAGGTGGAGGGCCACGCCATGATCGGTCCAGTGTTTCATGTCGGTGGTGGAGAACACATGCCAGTCCACCATGCTGAAGGTGGTGGCGGTGTCCTGGTCGTGGGACGGATACACGTACAGGGTGCCGTCGAACACCCGGCCCGAGGGATCGGCCGTGTACATGTGGGTGATGAAGGGATTTTGGGCCCGGACTGCCGGGACGGCAAGGATCAACAGGACCGGAAGGAGGAGGATGCGTTTCATGGGAAAGGTTTCTGGGGTTGTACTCAGGATTCGTTTCATTGGTCAGGCGTTCATCAGGTCCCGGATTTCGTCCAGGTGCAGCCGGAAATGCCGGAGAAAGTCAACGATCATGTCGTTGAGCGTGACCAGCCCGTGGTCCGGCCCCGAGTTCCAGGCCCGGGTCACGTTCGAGGGCTCCACGTTGCGGATCACATGCACCAGGTGGAGGTGGGCGTATTTCCACAACTGCACCAGGTCGAACCAATCCTCGTCCCGGTAATTCTGGATGGCGATCCACCGGTCGTTGTTGCCCTGGCTGGCGTAGTTTGGGAATTCGAGCGGACTCTCCCGGTGCTGGAGGTGGACGATCCGGTGGAGGTTGTTGGAGGCCGAATCCACCATGTGGCCCAGGATTTCCCGGATGTTCCGGTTCTGGCCATTGCGGAAGTCGCGGATGCGTTCTTCCGGAAGATCGAGCAACCGCGCCTCCCAGAGGTCGAGGCCTTCCAGGATCCCGTCTTCAATGTGCGTGTAGGCCATGGAGTCCCCCTCAGTAGTCGATGGTGAGAATGCGGCCCTCGGTGAAATCGAAAAACCGGTCCTTGTTGGCCGGACGGATTCCCTCCATCAGGTCCTCGGGGGTGTATCCGGCCACGGCGAGACAGGTGGGGCAAGCATAGATGCCCACACCCATTTCGAGCAGGGTACGGACATAGGTCTGGAAGGATTCAAAACCCTCCATCTCCAGGTCTTTCGCGCCCTTGACCAGCAGCTCCACGGCATGGATGTCGAGGTAGAGCAGCACGTCCTTGTCCGGGGCCATCAGGGTGGCCATTTTCATGGGCATGAGCACCCGGTGGGCGTCGTTGTAACCTTCGGTGATGTGAATGAAGATGCCGTCGGTGGGGGCTTCGACTTCGGCAGCCGGGGTCGTTTGCGCATCCTGGTGAAGGTGTTCCTGGCTTCCGGATGTGCCGCAGGAGAACAGGACCAGGGACAGGAGGGCGAGAAAAGCGAGTTGTTTCATGATCGGGAGTTTGGGTTGCTACAGGCAAGGTACGGTTTTTTCCCCATGCGAGACAACTCCCCCGATTCGAACTGTGGGCCCCTCTGCCCCTTACCGGGCAAAGGCCTGGATTTCGTCGATGAGCCCCTGCTCAAAGGCCTGTTTCACCAGCTTCCATTCCCCGTCCCGGTTGAGGTAGAGGCTTGCGTAGTTGCGCTGGATCCGCGACCCGTGGAACAGGTAGTGGGCGATGCGGTCCTTGCCTTCGGGGGTGCGCACCTGACTGAGGGCAAAATCCACGAACCGGGTCATGGCCAGACTGGATTTCCGGGTCAGGTGGACCATGATGGCATCCACATCCCGGGCCGTCCCCCTCCGGGCCAGGTCGATGAGCTCTTTCAAAAAGCCGGTGAATTCATGTACCATGGTTCGGAGATAAGAAGAATCGCATCAGGGCCTCGCCCTGGTGGAGCAGGACATGCCCCGTGTTTTCAAGCACCCGGGTCCGGGCGTGCGGCACCAGGCGGTTCAGCCGACGGGCGGCGTTGGCCGAATCGTAGAAGCAATCCTTTTCTCCTCCGGCATACCACAGGGGAGCCGAAATGCTTCGGAGCTCTTCATCCCGGAAAAGTGGAAGCACCCCGGTGCGGGGTCTGTACTGGTCCCGGATCAGGGAGGCAAATTCCAGGGCCTCCGGGGGGATGTCGGACGAGCCGTACACCACCCGGTTCAGTTTCCGGAACCCCCGGGATCCGGCCAGAGCGGTCCACAGGATCCAGCCCACCATGGACGGACGCACCGGGGTGAGGCCGGCGGGTGCCAGAAGCGCAACGCTCCGGATGCGATGGGCATGGTTCCGGAGTGCATCCAGGGCAATCCACCCGCCCAGGGAACAGCCTGCCAGGTGGGCCGAGCTCACGCCCAGTCCGTTCATTACCTCTGCGAGCCAGTCCCCGTAGAGGCCCGGTTGGAACGGGGGGCGCGACGGAGCGCTGAATCCGCATTCTCCGATGATGTCCACCGAGCAGACCCGGAACTGCCGGGAGAGGATGCGGGCTTCCTCCGCCCACATGGCGGTGTTGGAGCCGGAACCGTGGAGAAGAAAGACGGCCGGGGCGCCGGGCCGACCCGATTGGAGGACGAAGGTGGACCCCTGGGAGGTCTCCACCCGGTGTTCCTCAAACGGGGTCACCCACGGCATCAGCAGGCTCCGGTACCGGCTCCAGACGAGGTCCCGGCCTTCTGTGCTTCGAAAAATGGGTGTTTCCATCCTGGGGATCGTTTTGCTGCACAAAGGACGGAACTGTCCGGGCCAATTTGTGTGATCTGGATCAATAAATGGGGATGGGATCCCGGCGCTGCGATCGACCCGTCCGCAAGGGAGCAAAGAGAGGGCATCAGGCCTTCCGGATCCGGCTCAGTGTCTCCCGGGTGATTCCCAGGACCGAGGCCAGGTGGATGCCCTTGGCCCGCTTGACCACCTCCGGAGCGATCTCCCGCAGGTAGGCGTACCGGGCCCGGGCGTCCAGTTGGTTCATGGCCCGGGTGTGCCGGTCCATCTGGACAAATTCGCTTTCCATCAGGGCATTGGTGAACCGCATGATTTCGGGAAAGACCGACAGCTTTTCGCTGTTCGTCCGGCTGATGCCGATGGCCACCGTGTCCTCGCAGGCCTGCAGAAACTCTTCGGCTTCGGTTTGCCGGGCATAGCTTTCCAGGGAGGTAAAGATGTCCCGTTCCACATGGATCCAGGTCGTCACCTCCCGTCCGTCCACCAGGTGGTATTTCCGCACCATCCCCCGGCTGAGGAACCAGATTTTCCGGCAGTGCTGTCCCGCTTCCAGAATGTGTCCGTTTTTTGGAAAGTGCCTCACCTCGGCCAGCTCCTCCACGGCCATGCGGGCCTCGGGGGAGAGCCTCACAAATCCTTCCATGTATGCCAGGAGATCTTCCATCCCGAAAGGTAGGAAAAACCAGGACTCATTCCGCGGCTTTCAGCCGCTCCTCCTTCAGGAAGAGGAAGAGGACGAGCAGACCCAGAAGTGCGATGAGACCGGCCAGGAAATACGCTCCCCGGAGGTCACCCCGGGCATACCCGATCCCGATGAACAACGGTCCGAGGGTCTGCCCGAGACGGATCACCATCCCATTGAGCGACATGAACGCCCCCCGCTGGTTGTCCGGAGCCAGGTTGGCCAGGGTGGTCTGCAGGCTGGGAAGGTTGAGGGCCTGAGCCGCTCCAAACACCAGCACGGGAAGGAGGAGCACGTACAGGTTGTTGAGAAAGGGCAGGGACAGGCTCACCAGGGCATAGAGGGCAAAGGCGGTCTTGAGGAGCTTCACGCTGCCGAATTTCCAGGTCAGCCGGCCCACCTGGGTGGCAAAGATGGCCGAGGTGAGGGAGCTCAGGGAAATGACCATGCCGATTTGCTGGGAGCTGAGGCCGAATTTCTGGTTCAGCAGGAAGGGCATGTAGGTCAGAAAGGCCCCGTAGAGAATGATGAAGGTGATGGTGCCCAGAAGAAAGATGCCGATTACCTCTTTTCGCAGGATGCTTTTGGAGATGTCCTTCAGGTATTGCCGCATGCTCGAAGGCTTCAGGATGTCCGGTTCCTTCATCCCGAACAGGACAAACAGGGCGACGGGGATGGCCAGGAGGGGCATCAGGAACGGGTAGAACCAGCCGATCCCGGCCAGGAGTCCGCCCAGGAGGGGGTAGGTGGCGGTGGAGAGGCTCAGCACGCTGGCGTTGTAACCCATGGCGGCGGGCCGTTGTTTCCCCCGGAAAAAGTCCCCCACCAGGGTGGTGTTCAACGATCCCAAGGGGGCCGCACCCACGCCCTGGATCACCCGAAGGAGGACGATGTGGCGGAAGTCATGCACAAAGAAAATGGACGACCCGGCCAGGGCAAAGAGAAAGAGGGCGGGGACCAGCACGGTTTTCCGTCCCCAGCGGTCGGCCGCGATGCCGGCCAGGGGAGTCAGGAAGATGCCCGGAAAGGTGAAGGCGCTGATGAGCAGGGCGGCCTGGGCTTTTGTCAGCCCTAGGGTGGCGGTGATTTTCGGCAGGGCCGGGGTAATGCTGGCCACCCCCATGACGGCGATCAGGGTGATCCCGAAGATGACATACAGCCGGCGGTCTTTTCCCAGGGGAGTTTCTTCCATACGAGGTGCAATTTTAATGGAACGGTCGGAACGTTCGTCCCGTTAACCCGGCAATGTTAGGCATTTTTTGGAAACGCGGGGGACGGTTTCCGGGGAAGCTGGAAAATCTTTCCTGCCGTTGTCGGTTGTATGGGCCACAAGGTTACCTTTGTGCCACAGCAACATGCACCGATGAAAACCACAGGCGCCTACCGTTCGCTCCGGCTCAGCAAGGAGGATTTCCTGATGTTTCTGTACGTTTTCTCCGAGCTATCCTCCACCTGAACGGGCAACCGGTCCCTCCGGTCCGTTCTCCGGCCCGGTGGTCCGCCTCCCGCGCATTCCCGGGGACTTTCTTTTCCGACCGCACCTTTTTCGAATCGACGCATGAACGCATACGAGGGCTGGCTGAACCAGCTGATCAACACCCACAAAGAAGAATACCAGGCCTGGTCCGGCCTTCGCTGGATGAATCCCTATCAGGCCGAGGAGTTCCAGGCAAACCGGGACCTGTTGCTGTCCCGGGGCGGGAATGCCCCCCTGTTCCGGGGAACCAAGCCCTTCCATAAGCAAATCTCCCGGGGTTGCTCCCTGTGCGGAGCCGGTGAGTGGAGCTGTCTGTTCGTGACCGGACGGTGCAACGGCCGGTGTTTTTACTGCCCCACGTCCCAGGAACGCGACGAGGTTCCCTCGACCCAGGGAATGGACTTCCCGGAGCCCGCCGATTTCGCGCAGTACGTCAAGCATTTCGGGTTTTCCGGGGTGAGTTTCAGCGGGGGGGAGCCCTTGTTGTTTTTCGAACGCACCCTCGCCTACCTGAAGGAGGTTCGGAAGGTGGCCGGCAGCGGGGTGTATGTGTGGATGTATACCAACGGGATCCTGGCCGACAAGGAGAAGCTGGCCGCCCTGGCCTCCGAGGGTCTGGACGAGATCCGCTTCGACATCGGGGCCACCGCCTACCGGCTCGACCGGGTGGAGATGGCCCGGGGGATCGTGCCGGTGGTGACCATCGAGATCCCCGCCGTGCCCGAGGAGAAGAAACGGATCCTGGGCTTCCTGCCACAGATGGTCCGGGCCGGGGTCTCCAACCTGAACCTGCACCAATTGCGGCTGACTCCGCACAATGTTCATGCGCTGTCGCGCCGCAATTACACCTATGTTCCGGCGGAAAAGCCCCTGGTCCTGGAATCCGAGCTGACCGCCCTGGAGATCCTGGAGGCCGCGCGAACCATGGACCTGGACATGGGGGTGAATTACTGCTCCTTCCATTTCAAGCACCGCTTCCAGAAAGCGGGATTCCGCACCCGGATGGCGAAAGCAGCGATGCCTTCCGGGGGGGTCCTGACCTCCAATGGCTACCTGCGCTATGACGAAGGCAGCGATCTGCGCTACACCGCCTTCCGGGTCGGGGGGAAGGGAGCGCCGGTCTACCCCTCGGACCGGGTGTGGGAGATGCCGCTGTCCATCCCCTCCGCCTTGATCGAGACCCGGGTGTTCGACCTCCGGGGTCTGACCCCCGTACAGCGCCGTGAAGTGGACCGGATGCTGGAGGTGGAACCCTCGGTTCCCCCATCGGACCCCCTCCTGTTCCGAATCTGGCAGCTGGAATACGTGGAGCAGGGATTGCGGGAGTACTGAGGAAGGCGGGACCTACATCCAGTCGTTCTTCCGGAGATCCTTCTTGAAGTTCTTCATGATCTTCCCGAACTGCTTTTCTTTTTGCTTCCGGTCCAATTGACTGGTCTCGAAGTGGGCTTTTTCCCGCTCCAGTTTCATGTAGTTTTCGTACTGGTCTTCGTCCAGGGTTCCTTCGCGGAGGGCATCCAGGACCGCGCAACCCGCCTCGGTGGTGTGGCTGCAATTGCCGTAGCGGCACAATTGGGCCAACTCCAGGATGAGGTCGAAGGTGTGCTCCAGGCCGTCCGCATCGTCGGCCGTCCCCACCTCCCGCATGCCCGGATTGTCCACGAGCAGACTCCCGTTGTCGAGGAGGACCAGCTCCCGGTGGCTGGTCACGTGCCTGCCCTTTTGGGTGCTGGCGCTGATGTCGCCTGTCTTCATCCGGTCGTGGCCCGACAGCAGGTTGAGGAGGGTGGATTTCCCCACCCCGGAGGAACCCAGCATGCAGTAGGTTCTGCCCGCTTCCATGTTGTCCAGGATGCCGGCGATCCCCTCCCGGGTGAGGCTGCTCGAGGCCAGAACGGGAATTCCCGGCATCCGTCGCTGCACCTTCTCCAGAATGGCGGAGCAGGTGGGCTCGTCCACCAGATCCTTTTTGGTCAGCAGGATGAGCGGATCGACCCGGGAGCTGTGGCAGATGCTCAGGTAGCGCTCCAGGCGGTTGAGGTTGAAATCCCGGTCCATGGCCTGGACCAGAAAGGCCCGGTCCACGTTGGCGGCGATGGCCTGGATGCCGCCCGGCGAACCCACCGCCTTGCGTTTGATGAAGGAGCTGCGGGGAAGGATGCTGTGGATGACGGCCTGACCCGCGTCGAACACCGTCAGGTTCACCCAGTCGCCCACCACCGGGAAGTCCTCCCGGCCCCGGGCACCGAACCGGAGGTTTCCCGTGACCTCCGCTTCGCATTCGCCCTCCTTTGTAAGCACGATGTATCGTTCCTTGTGTTCGGCCAGGACCCGTCCCGGCTGAGATCCGTCGATGCCGGTCTCGCAGCGGGCGGTTTCCAGTTCGGGAGTGTATCCGTAGGATTCGGGATTGAATTCAACGCCTGGATTCATGGGTTCATGGTTTTTGATTCATGGGGTTCGGTTGGCCGTCGGGGTTCCGGTCCACCGGGTAGCGGTAATGGCCGATGACCGGGAAACGGAACAGGCAGTCTTCCAACACCTGCCCGCCTCCGATGTTGTGTACGATCCGGTGGCGGCGGCCATCGGCGGAGCGCAGGGGGGAAACGATCCCGATGTGGGTGATGCCCCGCCCCAGGTCCCAGCAAACCACATCGCCCGGCCGGTAGTCGTCCGGTTCGCCGGAGGGTTCCAGGGCCATGCCGTGGCGGGTGAAAAAGACCATCAGGTTGGGGACCCGCCGGTGATCGATGTTGGGATCGGGCCGGGTCAGGCCCCAGCGATGGGGATAGAGGTCGAAATGCGCCGTCATGTCCTCGTGCACTTCCTTCTGCAGATCTATGCCCATTTTCCGGTAGGCGCGGACAACCACATCGGTGCAAACCCCACGGTTGGCCGGCACATCGCCATTGGGGTAGGCCAGCCGGTAATACCCCGGATCGTAGCTCACCTTCTGCCGGGTGAGGGTGAGGGTTGAATCGGCCAGCTGCCCCAGAAACTCGTCCCGGGGCCAGGCTGTCCCACTCTGTCCCAGGGCGAAGACGGGGAGCAGCAGCAGGAGTGTCAGGGCCGGCCATTTCGCTCCGCCTCGCCCAATGTCCATGCGAACCGCTTGTTTCAGGGTGGAATATGGATGCAAAGGATTCACAAGGATGATATCGCGAGGAGATGTCCAGCACGGGATTTCACGATGTCCGCCCTGCAGATCTGGTTCTGGTATACCTCCTCCACTTCGCGCAGTTGCATGGGTTTTCGTTCCATCCGGACGGGGCAGGGCTGGTTCATCAGCTCGGCCAGGGTGAACTCCCGGGCGGCATAGCCGATTAAGGAAAAGCGGATCCGGTTCCTGGGGTCCAGGCCTTCCACGTTGAGTACGAAGGTTCCTTCCACATCACTGATGGTTCCCCGGGGCAGGCCCGGAACCCCGATGTTGACGAATTCCAGGGGAAGACCCGTTTCGGCGTCCACCACATGTCCCCGGATTTCCTGGGCGGAAAGAAGGGAACTTGCGCCGGTGAAGTGGAGGGCGGCAAGCAGAAGGAGGAGGGGAAGTCTGAGGCGGAGGGGTGCTGGATTCATGAAATGGAATGATTATCTCTGGTGAGAGGAAGCCACACAAATCTTGCCAAAAAGTGTGGATTGCGGGCAGGTATTCATGAGTTTCATCGGGAATTCATGAAGCAGCTGCGGCACCGGCCATGGATGCAACAATGGCCAGCCGGGTTTCTTTGAGGATGGATTTCACCGACGGGGAAACGGCTTCCGTGGCGATGATTTCCCGGATTTTTTTCTTGCAGGGCCGGATTTCCATCCTGTCCCGGCACACCAGGCGATACAGCCGGGTGGCATCGATGAGCCCGAGGATTCCATGAAGGTCTTCATCCGTGACTTTCCGCCGAAACAGGTTGTCGCGGATGTCCTGAAGGAGCTTCTTCTGTTCCATCTTGTTCACGAGTCGGGTACTGGAGTAGGGGATCACCACGAATTTTTCCCGGGTGGTTTTCAGGAGGTGTTTTTCGTTCATGTCCCGAATGGTCAGAGCTTTGATGCGCCGTCCATTTCTGGAAAGGCGGGAAAGCCAGAACCGGATCCGTCTGGGCCGGGAACCCTGCCGGATTTGGTCCAGAACCAGGCTGTGGGCGTTGGGAAGCGGATCCTGATCCGTCGGGGTGCCTGATGAACCCTCCTGAACAACCACCCGGCCCGCATCGACCCGGATGAGGTTTCGATGGTTCAAGTCCAGAAAAATGGCGCCCAGGTAGGCGATGTTCCGGACGTGGTACGGAAGATGGCTTCGAGCCTTATCCGGGTGCTGGATCAGGAGCAGGAACAGTTCTGCGGTGTTGGTGTTCATGTGCGGGGGTATGCGTTCCCGCGGGGAACGGGATGATTCGTTCCTGCAAGGTAGGAAAGACCCGCCAAAAGCCAGGGCCAAATCTGGTTTCCCAGGTCTCAGGACAAAGAACCTGTGGAAGGGGACGGATTTGAGCACTTGTGAGGATTCGTTCCGCGACCTGCTGGTCCACGGATCATGATGCGGGTAGGACACAACGACATAGTGCAATGCCAGGCCCTGAACATATCCGATGCTTTGAAATTCGATTTCGATGCCGTGAAGGGTATAGGTTCCCTTCTGGACAAAGCCGGAAAGCCCGGGTTCCTCTATATATTCCTGGGAGAAGGTGAAATCCTCGACACCCTCCTGAGCCTGCATCTCAGCCAGAGCGCCTTGGGCAGCACCTTCCAGGTTGGCCTGACCAACCTCCGGGACGTAGCGGATGCTGGATGCCATGATTTTCATCCGGCGGAAGGAAGGGCTGGTGTACACATGCATCTCTTCGATGACCAGCCTGGTTTGTTCGGGCAGCGGCAGGTCGTCCGGCTTCAGTGGGAATGGAGCCTCGACCGACAGGCCCAGGGATCCGCACTCGGTCCGCTTCCAGGCTTCTTTCGAGAACAGATTGGGGGTTTTTCCCGTCCGGATCAGGTCCATCAGGGATTCGCCCGCAACGGTGCCAATCACGGAAAATACGGCCATGGACAGGATAAAACCAATCCAATAGCTGGTTTTTCTTCGAGACGTTTTTTCGCTTCTTCGGTTCGGGGGTAGGCCGGATTCCGGAATGCAAACCAGGCTTTTGTATTCCTCGTAGTCTTTCCCGGGATTGGCAATTTTCCAGTCTGTGAAGTTGTTGGGCAATTTCTTCCGGCAGCTTGCACAGAAGGTAAGATAGGGTCCTTTGCTTCGTGCAGGTATCCGCAGTGGGGGCATTTCAGGTAGTGCATGGTCCTTCTTGAGATGTGGGTGTTCATCGAATGATACAGTCGTATACCGAATCCAGGATCAGCAGACCTTTATTGGATTCACCCAGACGGATCATGGCTCCGGTGATCCGATTTGCCCGGATTTCTCTTCCAGTGCCTTTTTGATGCTTCGGTTTGTTTTCACTTTGTTTTCGGGCCGGGCGCAATAATCCAGAAAGAATTCTTTCGCCTGTTTGGACAGATTGTCGCTGCTTTTGTCAACCACGGCCGGATCGACAGCCGCAAGGGCCAGAGCCGCCAGGTAGGTGGTTGATAATTCCAGGTCATTTTTACACAAATCCGAATAATCCTGGCCGAGACTGAACATGTAGTCGGGTGTCCCCTCCATCCACCGAAGAATGAACTGGATTCCGTATAGCTTGTTCTGTTCTTCGCTTTTGTAGGGTTGAGACAAAATGAAGGAGGCGCATTCTTTCACCAGGGCTTCCTTGGTCCGGTAGTCTTCCGCATTGTTGAAGGCAATGTCGGCCAGGGATGTAAAGTCCTGGTTGAATGCCCACATGGAGGTGAGCAGAAATGCAATGGTCAGCAGTGTCTTTTTCATAGAGTGGGGTTTTATTTTGTGTAGCGGTTGCATTCATCCACCAATTCCATCACATACTCTGTATCATTTCCCAGTTTAATGGCTTTCTGGAGATCCTTCAAACCCTTCTTTCGATCGCCCAAAGCAATGTAAATCTCTGCCCGGGTCACATAGGCATTGTCATATTCCTTTTCCAGATCGATGGCCCGGTTCACATCCACCAATGCTTTGTCAAATTCCTTCATTTTCAGGAAAAGATCTGCCCGATTGTTGAAGAGAATCGGTTCACCCGGATGTTCGGAGATGGATTTGTCGTAGAACTGCATTGCTTCCTGATATTGTTTCCTTCCGACTTTGATGTTCATCAGGTTTGTCAGGGTCATGAAGTTGTCCGGGTTAATCTCCAGAGCGTGAAGCAGGTCCTTCTCAGCAAGAGTGGTATCTCCAAGAATCTTGTGTACATGTGCCCTGTTCATCAGTAACTTTTCATTGACTTCCAGAGCGAGGGCCAAGTTATAATCTTCGAGAGAGCCTGCATAATCTTTCATTACGGACTTCAAGGATGCTCTGTTGGACAGGACTTCCACGGACCGGGGCTGCAGTTCCAAGGCATGATTGTAGGACTGTAGGGCAGCCTCTGATTTTCCCTGGCGTCGTTGGATTGTCCCAAGGTTCGTAAATAGAATGTACAATTGGTCGTTAGAAGGATCTTTTGAATCAATCCATTCCAGCATATACTGCTCTGCTTTTTTGTAATCTGAATTGCCAATGCATTCGGAGACAAGTTGTTGGTAATCCTTGGCCTCCTGGGCATGGAGAATGGGTAGAAGGAAACCGAGGGCAAAAATGAACAGAATTGTTTTTTTCATGGGGTGAGGTTGGGGTTTTGTTTTACCAGATGGATTCTGGGACAATCCCCATGTGGGATTGCCTTCCAGGCTTTTTCGGATTTCTTTTACGGGTTTTTCCCTGTTTGGTTTCCAAAAATCCATTCAGGTAGACCGGTGGGTTCATGCCGTGAGGTAATTCCTAATCCGTATTTAAAACCGGACCAGCCCGGAATTTTGTCTGGAATGACTATTTTCGGGTGCACCCAAACATTGTACGCATGGAGGAAAAACTCAGTCTGCTGACCGAACTCATCAAACTGGCCCGGAGCGACAAGGACCTCCGGCAGGAAGAATATGATTTTCTGCTTCAGATCGCGGAGAGCCTGGAGGTCCCCCGGGAAGAATTCACCGGCCTGTTCGAGCAATACATTGAGTTTTCGCCGCCCAAGTCGGAATTTGAGCGCATCCTTCAGTTCCAGCGACTGATCTTGCTGATGAATGTGGACCGGGAGGCCCGTCCCGAGGAAATCAAAACGTTGAAAGGAATCGCCATCCGGTTGGGGCTCAATCCCATGGCAACCAATGCCGTACTGGACCAGATGACGAAGCACCCAAATGGGGTGGTTCCGGCCGACAAACTGGTCGAAATCTTCAAGAGGCACTACAACTGAGGAGGCCGGTTCGGCATTACCTGACTTGCAAAGTGCACGATGTTCCGGGTCTCCTGGAGCATGCTCATGAACAGGATGTTGCTTCGGTTGCCCGTGGCGCCGTCCTGGATCCGTTTGACTTCGTTCCGGTTGCAGGTCCGGATCACGGCATCGGTTTTCATCCGGCGCGAAACCCCCGCCCCCAGGACCGGATCGGCAGCCGGGTCGTCCTTCTGCTTCATGCCGGCCAGGTATTCGGACAGGGAGGCATCGATGGTCTTGAAATCGGCGAATTGCATTTCGGTGAACGGTTTGTGATGGTTCGAATGGTGTTTGATCGAAGCATTCGCAATGAGCTTGAGGCAATTCAGAATTTCCAGAAGGTTGTCGTGGGTGTTGATCGCATTCATTGCCGGTTCGGTGTCGATCCAATCCGAACCCTTCAGCATTTGCACGGCATTTTTCCGATGGTTGCGCACGTCTTTGTACAGAGATGAGATGCCCTCTTCCGTCTTCTTCAGCTTGCGCAGGTCGGTCTTCTCGAAACCCGACAGAATCTGGTGGTAATACTGGGAGGTTTTTCCCAGGACCTCGTAGGTATTCGTCTGGCAGAATTCAGCGAGGTTTTCCGCGGTCACGGCTTCCTCCTCCGCCCGTGATTTGTTTTGTTTCTCTTCCTTCCTCACATGGATTTTGTGGGTCCGCACGGCAACGAAAACCGCCACGGCGATCATCACCAGGACCACCGCAACGCCTCCGAAAAAGAACAGGGTGGCAAGAAGGAAGGCCAGGGTGAAAGCTGAAATGGCAGTGAAGAACCATCCGCCGATGACCGAGAAGACCCCGGTGATGCGGTAGACGGCGCTTTCCCGGTCCCAGGCCCCGTCGGACAAGCTTGTCCCCATGGCCACCATGAAGGTGACGTAGGTGGTGGACAGGGGGAGCTTCAGCGAGGTGCCCAGAGCGATCAGGGCGCTGGAGACCACCAGGTTCACCGACGCCCGGAGCAGGTCAAAGGCCGGCGGATTTTTTTCTTTGCGTTTCCGGGGCAGGGGCGTGAAGCGCTTCGAAACCCATGTTTTTGTTTTCCCGGGAAGAATGCTCGAAAACAGGCGGCTGGTCCCCAGGGAGATCCGGACGATCGACCGGGACAAGGCCGAGGATCCGAAGCGTTCGTCGCCTTCGTCCTGCCGGCTCAGGTTGACCTCCGTCATGATGACTGTCCGGGCCTTCCGGGATTTGTAGAGGGTGACCACCATGACAACCCCCGACATGAGCAGGAAGATCAAGGGGGTTTTTACCGCCCCGTTGAGGGCTTCCATGGTCAGCGTTCCCGGATCGGCACCCGGACTGTTCACCCAGGTCAGGTAGGATTCATAGCCTGCCAGGGGGACGCCCACAAAGTTCACCAGGTCGTTTCCGGCAAAGGCCATGGCCAGGGCAAAGGTTCCGATGAGGACCACGATCTTGAGAATGTTCGTCCTGAACAGGGTTTGCAGGAGGTAAAACAGCAGGGTGACGCCGCCGAAACAGGCGGCCAGAATCTGCAGGCTGTGCTCCTTCACCCAGGCGGAGTTTTCCGGAGTCATGAACGCGGCGCCTTTGGCCCCTTTGATCAGGATGAAGTAAACGATGATGGTGATGGCCGTGCCTCCGAAGAGTCCCCCGAGGTACCGGAGCCCCTTTTCGTAATGGAAGGTGAAGATCAGCCGCGTGAGGTATTGGATCAGGGCACCCATGGTGAAGGCGATGATGACCGAAACCAGAATCCCCGATACCACGGTCAGGGCTTTCCCCGAGTTGATGTAATCTGCCAGGTGCGCGTCCCCTCCCGTCACGATTTTGAAGACGGCGATGGCCACGGCAGCTCCCAGTAACTCAAAGATCAGAGACACCGTGGTGGACGTCGGGAAACCGATGGAGTTGAAGGCATCCAGCAGGATCACGTCGGTGATCATGACCGCCAGGAAGATCAGCATCATGTCGGAAAACGTGAACTTTTCCGGGTAGAACACCCCGCTTCGGGCGATCTCCATCATGCCGCCCGAGAACACCGTCCCCGCCAGAACCCCGATGGCGGCCACCAGGAGGATGATTTTCAGCGGGGCTGTTTTGGAACCGACCGCCGAATTGAGGAAGTTCACGGCATCGTTGCTCACCCCGACGATGAGGTCGGAGATGGCCAACAAAAACAGCATGATGATGAATATCAGATAAATGTGTTCCATGGAGTGCGGTCGATCATGTGGGGTTTGTCGGCATTTTGACATGATTTCTGCCGTGGGGTCACTGTGGGTCCATTCTGTTCACCAAAAGCAGTTTTTCGTCCGGATCGATTGTGATGTTGACGATGGGACTCCGGGTGGCCATGGTTGTCGTTTCCTTTGCCCGGGTGCCATCAAAAAGGATCCGCCGGCTCTCTCCGTCTTCCTGAAGGATCTCCACTTCGATCCGGGAAATGACGGCATTTCCCAACCGGGTGAGGGTGATTTCATTTTCGTACCCGTCCCCGCTCCGGCTTGCGACCGGGGGTTCGACACGATATTCCAAATGGTCGTTCGTGTAGAACCAGGTATGAAAGAAGTCATCCAGATTCTGGCCACAGAGGGATTCGCAGTCGGTTTTGAACATGTCCAGGGTCACATTGACGCCTTTGTACCGATCGAGGCATTGTTTCAGGAGTCGAAAGAAGGTCTCTTCCCCGATTTCCCAGGCCAGCATTTGCAGCACGGAAAAGGATTTGTCGTGTTCCACCGAATTGTTCCAGTCAAAACCCTGTTTGTCGAGCGAGTCGATGGATTGCAGGATGGTGGTATTGAATCCTTTCTTCATCGCCTGCAAATACGAGCCGCTGAATTCTCTGCTGTGGTTGAATTCCGGGATGAATTGGCGGGTGTACAGCATGTCGGTGTAAATCCCCATGCCGATGCCGAACCATTGGGGGTGGTCCAGGGGCTCCAGCACGCAGTTGAAGCCCCAGTACTGGTGCCCGATCTCATGGGCCATGATCCAGTGTGCATGGGTTTCCGCCTTCTCCTTTTTCTGGTCAATGCCCCGGTGAATGCCCACCACATTGGGACATACCGGCCACCCCCCGTAGGGTTTCGAATAGCCCGGGATGATGGTGAGGACCGGTTGGGGATAAAACCCCAGGGTATCGGTGTAAAATGCCAGGATGTTTTCCGAATGCTCCAGCAGCTTCCGTCCCCATTTCGCATCGTCCTCGAAATAGAAGGAACGAATCAACACCCCGGCGGATGTGGCTTCTTCCAATTCCACATCCTTCATCAGGACAAAGCCATAGGAGGGGACGGCTTCGATTTCCGTCTGCACTTCCACAGCATGTCCGGTGGGCCCGGCGGATTCTGTGTGCGTGACCGCTCCTGTGGCTGCCAGGCTGAATTCGTCCGGGTGGGTGATGGTGACCCGGTAGTCGGAGTGCACCTGATGGTGAGGAAGGAATTGCTTGCTCCCGAGGCATTGAATGGTTGGGAATTCATTGGAATAGAACAACATCCTTTCTCTGAAATAGGAGGCCGGATTGGTACGAAAGCGGATGCGAAATTCGGCCGTTTCCCGGGGTGGAACGGGATCCGGCAGTTCAACGAAGAAGCCTTCGAATCCATCCGTTTCTTTTGTGCAGTAGCGATGGTCTGCTGTAGTTCCGTTTGTTTCGACGGCGCGGATCAGGGAGTGGGCGCTGTCGAGCTGGAATGTGAAGGGGATGGCGCCCAGGGTGGTGTCGGATGTGTTGGTCCAGATCACATCCATGGTGCATTGCAGGGAGAGATCGCTGGTGTCGAGGGTGGCGGAGATCTCATAGCGGGTCCGTTCGGCCCGATCGGTTGTCGAAGGTTGGCAGGCCCAAAGGAAGGGCAGGAGCGGTGCCAACAGCAAGGCTCTTTTCATGTCGGTGCATTTCGACCGGTCCGCGAGGGTCGGATCGTTACCGTTTCACCAGGCGAACCGATGCAATGTTTGTGTCTGAAGCAATCGTCAGCAAATAGACGCCCGAAGGTTCGGGTACGTTCCATTCGAAGGAATCCGTGTTCCGGTGTGTTGAGGTGCGGATGACCTTGCCGTTGAGATCCGAGAGGGTGGCCGAAAATTCCGGCAGGGAGGTGCCAAAACGAATCGTGACCTGTCCGTTCGTGGGGTTGGGAAAGACGGTCACATCGGTTTCGAAGGTGTTTTCCAGGAAGCCGACGGTGCTGACCTGGTAACAGGCCGAGGTGTCGATGCACCCGTTCTGTCCGATTTCCACCGCGTAGTTGCCGTTCCGGACGGCAAGGAAGCTCTGGCCGGTTTCTCCGTCCATCGGGGCATTGTCCGCCTCGCAATCCAGCCACTGGTAGGTGGCATCGGCCGCATCGGCCGTGAGCGTCTCCCGGTCCTGGGATACGGCGATGTTCACCGTGTGGATGGTGAGGTCGATGGTGATGGTGCTGTCGCATCCGGCGGCGTTGGGAATGACGGCGGTCACGATGCCGGAGGCGGTGTAGACGTTCCCATCCGGTGCGGTGTAGCTGTCACATGCGGTTTCGGTGAGGGAGCTGGCGGTGCTGCAGGTTTCGGCCTCGTAGATGGCCAGGATTTCGGTTTCGGACAGGGTGCGGCCATAGATTCTCAGCTCGTCGATGGCTCCCATGAAATACCCGTCCTGGGAAAAGTTGCTACGCCCCACGTACTGGGCGGTTCTCATCAAGGTGTTCGGGGTGGATCCGTTGGGTT
This sequence comes from Bacteroidales bacterium, assembly GCA_041393235.1. Lineage (GTDB taxonomy): Bacteria > Bacteroidota > Bacteroidia > Bacteroidales. The sequence goes on along the minus strand of JAWKKO010000003.1, from coordinate 30,673 downwards.
TATGTCCGATCTGGACCCCGTCCTTGTACACGGTCATCACCCCGCTGTTGTCGACGGTAGCAGCAAAGAAGGCCCATTGTCCCAATTCGATGGCCGGTACGAAGTATTTGTTTTCCCCGCTTGTGTACACGGAGAAAAACAGGTTGTTGTTGGTCTGGTAGTTGGCCACGATGATGTTGTTGCTGGAGGATCCGTTTCCCAGGTCCACGATGCGTGAATAATTGTGAAAGGCATCCCAGCGGGCCCAGAAGGCAAAGGACATGGCTCCTCCGTTTTCCCAATCGCCCAGATCGATGTAATCGTTCGTGCCGTCGAACAGGTAGGCGCTCTGGCTTCGTCCATCCCGATCGTCGGTTGGAAGGGCGCCGTTGACGGTGCCATGATGTTCGTTTCCGCTGGCATCCAATGCGTCTCCGTTGAAAGGATAATGGGCCATCAATCCGTCGGTTGGGATTTGGGCCAGTGCGGCTGCCCAGGCGGCTGTCAGGGTGAGGGTCAGGAGGAGATGTTTGTTCATGTGAGAGGGTTTTGGGTGTCTTGGTTGTGGTTTGTGCTTGGTTGCAAGATACAAGATTTCACGTGCCGACGTTTCGGAGATGCGCATCCGGACGATGCGTTCGTCCCGTTTCAAATCCCATCGCTTCCCGGATGACGGCCATTTCTTCTTCGGAGGTCAGCATTTTCAGCAATTCGAAGGCCACCTTTGGGGCTGTTTCGGGGCACCAGGATGTGATGATGTTGTCATCCACCACCACGGGCCGATTCACGATGTTCACGCCAAATTCCTTCAGTTTGGTCTGCCAGTATCCGTCCTTGAGATGGTAGGTGGTGCCGTTCCGGTTCGTCAGAACGCCGCTTTTTCCCAGGGGCATGGCCCCGGAGCAGATGGTCGCCAGGATTTTGCCCTTTGCTTGGAAGTCCCGGATCAGGTCCAAAAACCGCGGATCATAGGCTTCCTCATAAAACCCGAATTCGCCGAATCCGCCCGGAATGGCCAGGGCATCGTACGGGTCCGCCGTGACTTCGTCCAGGGTCTTGTCGACGATGACCGGGATGCCAAAGGTGCTTGTCACCTGCCTGGTAAAGCCACAAGTGTCCACGTGCAGTGGATGGCCGTAGTCGACCCGGGCCCAACCCAGCACATCGATGAAGGCGCTGAATTCCATGGTTTCGAATCCTTTCGCAAGAAACACCAGGATTTTTTTGGGTTGGGTGGTTTTCATGGGGGTGTATTGGGTTTGGGGGTTTCAGGAAAATCGAACGGTGGCCTGGGTTGCAGGTTTTGTGAATGTACGGATTTCTTCGGAGGGATCGGATCCCTGGGCGCCAAAAGTGTGACCGTCCAGTTTTGGAGCATTCGGTGGTTGCGGCCCAGTTTGGTTGGGTTCTGATTTTGGTGCGATGGACACTGCAAATTCTGGGCTGGTTGACTCGGGTAGATATTGGGTCCAGGGGTGAGGTTGATGCGGGCTGATGCCGGAATGTGGGATGGCTTTTATACATTTACAGGGGAATGGCCCGGAGACGTTGTTCCGATGCCCGCTATCTCCACGAAAAAACCAATCGAAATACCTCGATGAAAAGAAAGATCCTCAGTTTCGCAATCTTCTCCTTTCTGGTCGCAAATCCTCTGGTTTCACAACAAGCAGCGGAGAAGGCTTCCCTGAAGGAATCCTGCAATTATGGAAAGTCCGTGGCTGTTTTCGGCGGGTCGGTTTCCGTCATACCGGCGAGCGACAGTGCGAAAATTTTGTGGGAGAGGAATCTCGGGATGACCATCACGAATTATGGGGTTCCCGGTGCCGGTTTTTCTTCCCTGCAGGGAAAATCCCTGCAACAACAGGTCGATGAGGCGGGATGGTTTGATGTGTATGTTCTGTGGGCCTCCACCAACGATTACACCAACAAACGGGAGGTTGGCTCCTACACGGATTATACGGAGTTTGACGGGTACGACGTCGAAAGGCTGACCACCCAGGCGGGAGGGATCAACTATTGTGTGAAAAAGATTTACGAGATCAATCCGAAGGCTCTGATTTACTTCTTCACATCCAGCAAGGCATTCAATGATCGCGGCGCCTATGATCCTTTCGTTGAACATGGGATGAGGGAATATGTGGACATGCAAAAGATGGTGTGCGAGCTCCATGGGATTCCCTGTCTGGATCAGTTTACGTTGGGCGGCTATTCCATCTACAACAAGGACTTGTATTACCGGGATCCGATCCACATGAACGTGTTGGGTTATCAGAAGCTGGGCGAATTGCAGGTGTCCTTTCTGGCATTTCCCTAGGTATGAGCTCCACCCATCTGCTGGATAAATGCCTGAAGGGCATCGAGCAACGCCTCGACTGGGTGGACTCAGGTCTGTGGCAGCAGAAGCATTTTGAATCGTTGAGTGCCTTGATTTTTGAAAAAACGAAAGTCAGCCTCAGCCCCTTGACTCTGAAAAGATTGTGGGGGAAGACAACCTATGAGTCGAAACCTTCGGCCACGACCCTGGACACCCTTGCTCAATTCCTGGATTACAAGGACTGGATCGATTTTCAAAGCCGTCAAAAAAGGAAGGGTCCCTTCGTCAGAATGGATTCAAAACTGGTCAGAAGGTCGATCGCTTTCGGGGTCCTTCTTCTGTGTTTGGTTGGTCTGGTCGGGGTTTCCATGAAAGTGATCTCCCGGACAAAGAGAAAGGACTTCTCAGACGTTTCGTTCTCGGTTCAAAAGCTGTCTTCCGGATTGCCCAACACGGTGTATTTCAAATACAATGTCAAGAACACCAATGCGGATTCCGTGGTCATTGAACAATCCTGGGATCCCCGGTTCCATCACCTGGTAGACAAAGCCAAAACAGATTTCTCCTGCATTTATTTCTACCCGGGTTACTACAAGGCCAAACTGGTCCTGGACGATGTGGTTGTGTCTCAACAGGACCTTTACATTGCCTCGAACGGATGGCTTGGGATCATCGAGAAAGAAAGCATTCCCGAATATCTTCCAGGGAAGGAGATTTTTGACGGTTCTGTCCTGGCGATCAACGAAAACCAGCTGGTGGAAGCCGGATTTGACCTGAAAAACGTGATTCCTCAAACAAGCATCCACCTTGTCGAGGAATTTGACGGTCTGGAAGGAACCGACTTCGAACTTGAGGCAAGTTTTCGCCACACTCTTCCTGAAGGGGAAGCCATCTGTCAGAATGCCGCACTCATGATTACGTGTGCGGAGGACTATTTCTACCTGCCATTCTCCATGAAAGGTTGCGTGAATGAACTTTCGATGCATCTTCCAGGCAAAACCCTCCATGCCACCGACACCGATTTGCGAACGTTGGGCATCGGGCCTTCGGAAACCATCCATCTTTCCCTCAAGGTTTCTCAGGGAATCCTGGATCTGGTCGTCAATTCGAATCCAGGAATCCGGGAGTCCTTCGTGGAGAATCCAGGAAAAATCGTGGGAATCAAGTTTGTATTTCACGGCCCGGGGGAAGTGGATGCGTTTCGTGTAAACAACGCATTTACAGCCTATTCGATGCAGGATTTCCTGCCTTGAACCATCTTGAACCAACTTGAACAGCCCGGGATCATGAAATCCGGGTTCCGTTCGTCATCTTGCATCCTCGGATTGCTTATTCACAAATCGAAAGACCATGAAAACAATAATTGCTTTGGTATGCCTCCTGTCGGGCGCGGCTCTTTCTGCCCAACAGACAGCTCAAATGGGTGGAATCGATTGGCAACTGGAGGGGACGGTCATCCAGGAGAATTACAAGGGAAAAGAATGTCTCAAGACAAATGAAGGGGCCGCGGTTGCCAGGGGCATTGACTTTGGGAATGGCATTCTTGAATTTTCAATGTGCATTCAGCCGGGGAGGGGTTTTGCCGGGATTCGCTTTCATGGAGAAGACGGGGTGAATTTCGAAGAATTCTATGTCCGGACGCATCAGAGCGGGAATCCCGATGCCATGCAATACACGCCCGTTTACAACGGGAACGCCGGTTGGCAGCTGTATTACGGCGATGGCTACAGTGCTGCCACGAGCCACGCGTTCGACACGTGGTTTCCGGTTCGGCTTGTGATTGCCGGAAGCCGGGGTGAAGTATACATCGGAAGCATGGAGGAGCCTGTGCTCTGCATCCATGAACTCAAGCTGGGAAAACGTGGCGGGGCGATCGTTCTGAACGGACCGGCGCGTTTCGCTGACGTCCGGATCACCCCGCTGGAGGCGCCTGAATTGAAGGGCTCGTTCAAAACCATCGAACGTGCAGGGGAGGAAGTGATCCAGGAATACCTGGTTTCGGAATTGTTCGATGCGGAATCGCTCATGAAGGAAAGCCGTATTTCGGGCGATTTTCTCAGGAAACTGCAGTTTGAAACGTTCCAAACCGAGGCCGACGGGCTCCTGAATCTATCCCGGCGAGGGGCTCTTGGTGAGGGGAAAAATGCGGTCTTGTTGAAAATCAACGTTCATGCCGATTCTGCGCTGATCAAGCGAATGGACGTTGGGTTCAGTGACGTTGCCCGAGTCTATGTGAATGGGAAAGTCATTTGGCAGGGAACGGATACCTATGGTAGCCGGGATTATCGATTTCTTGGGACCCTGGGATATTTCGACTCAGTATTTCTCGATTTGAATCGGGGCGACAATGAAATTCTCATCCTGGTGGCCGAAAATTTCGGAGGCTGGGGATTCAAGGCCCGCTTCGAAAACCTCTTGAACATACACTGAACCTATGTAACCTTTTGAAAAAATAGACGATGAAAACACGCACCATACTTTCGGCATGCTTGTTTCTCCCTTTCTTGTTCTCCATTCATTTGCAGGCGCAAACGCCATACGGGAACAATCCCCAGGCCGGGCACTTTGTACAATCTGACGATGCCAGAATTTATTACGAGGTGTATGGAAGCGGCCAGCCTCTTTTGTTGATCCATGGCAGTTTGTATGGGTACATAAGTGAGTTCGAGCAGATTCTCCCCACGTTGATCGCGAATTACAAAGTGATTGCCGTCGCCTTGCGAGGGCATGGAAAATCCGGAATCGGCGACCAGGAGTACAGCTATGGTTTGTTTGCGGAGGATATGATCGATGTGTTGGATGCCGAAAACATCGACCGTGCCCATGTCATGGGTTTTAGCGCAGGTGCGATTACTGCTGTGAAATTGGCGGCAGATTTCCCAGAACGGGTATTGAAAGTGGTGAGCATTGCCGGTGCCCTCGGGCCCGATGATCATGGGGAAGTTTCGGAAGATGCCTCGGCAGAGAGCTTTGTTGCAAGCAACAAGAATTTTGTGGAGCAGCGGCAGGCCCTGATGCCTGAACCGGAGCGCTTTGCAGAGTTTTACGATAAGTTGATTCGACTTGGACACGGTCCGGCCTGGATCAGCGATCAGGATGCTTCCCAGATCTCCGCTCCCTTGCTGGTTGTGGGAGGAGACAGTGACTCCTATTTCCCTGTTGAAGCATTCCTGAGGATGCATTCTGTCATCCCCGGTTCAAGGTTGTTGATCCTGCCGAAAAACGGACACGTGGATGCGTTGCTGAACCGGGCGATGTACGTCGATTTTGCTCTTCCGTTTTTGGAGGAAGAGTGAAGGATTCGTGGGGACGCATGTTTCTAAAATTGCTGCAGTTTCTTTTCCCGAAATCGCTGCAGTTCTTTTTCCTGGTTACAGATTCTTCATTTTTAAAGTTATGTCGCCTATATTGTAACTCATTAGTGTCCTGTTTAAATACAATTACGTTCTTTGAAACCCTTGGCACATCTGGCTTGTAGAGCTTTTTTGGTGCGTGTCGATTTGAAATGAAATATGAGGATTTAGCTTTGTAAAAAGCTGAATTCCATGCATCAAGGCAAATATGTGTTTTCTCAACTTACAGATTTTCTTCCCAAACGTGTGTTTGACGGTTTAGTAATCAAATACAATGGAGATAAGCATGTTAGGCACTTCTCCTGCTGGAACCAGTTGCTCTGCATGATCTTTGGTCAGTTGACCGGCAGAGACAGTTTGCGTGATCTTCTGGTAAGCATTGAACCCCATAAACCCAAGTACTATCATCTTGGATTTGGGAAGGGATCATCACGATCCAACTTTGGCAAAGCAAACGAGAATCGTGACAGCAGGATTTTCGAAGAGTATGCCTTCCATTTGATCGACCAAGCAAGAAAATCAGCCATTGAAGACAAAGACTTTTTGCTGGTCATCAATGGAAATGTATATGCCTTTGACTCTACAATCATTGATCTATGCTTAAGTGTCTTTTGGTGGGCAACGTTCCGCAAAACCAAGGCTGGTATCAAGATGCACACATTGTATGACATCAAGACCTCCATCCCAAGTTTTGTACACATATCCTCTGCCTCAGTGAATGACATGAATGCCCTTGATTTATTGCATTATGAACCAGGGGCTTATTACATCCTGGATAGGGGATACTTGGATTTTGAACGGCTCTTCAGAATACATCAAAGTTCTGCATACTTCGTTGTTCGGGCCAGGAAAAATCTTCAGTTCAAAAGGATGTACTCCAGAAAAGTCAATAAAAGCAATGGGGTACTTTTGGATCAGACGGGAAAGCTGACGGGCTATTATCCGTTAAAGAGTTATCCGGAAAAGCTTCGTCGCATCAAATTCTACGACAAGGAAACCGACAATCACCTTACCTTCTTATCCAACAACTTTGATCTGACGGCTGAAGAAATCGCTCAACTCTATAAGTATCGCTGGAAGGTTGAACTGTTCTTCAAATGGATCAAGCAACACCTGAAGATCAAAAACTTTTGGGGTACAACCTTCAATGCGGTAAAAATCCAGGTCTACTCAGCAATAATTGCATATTGCCTGGTAGCCTTGGTTCGTAACAAATTGAAAGTTGACCGCTCAACCTACGAAATACTACAGATCTTGAGTATATCACTACTTGACAAAACACCTCTAAATGAACTGCTTACAAATCAGAATTACCAAGACGTCAATGAACTATATAATAAGCAACTGAAAATCAGCTGGATTTAACCGGACACTAGTGATTGTAACTATATATTGAAGCCGGTAAAAATGAAAATAATAAACCTTCTATTTGTTTTATTCCTAACTGATCGATTGATGTAACCAAAGCATTTTGAAATTGGTTGCTCTTGCAAAATTGTATTAGACTTTTCAATTCGTTGGGTTTTTCAAAATATCGATTGCTCCATTTAATCTCCACGCCCCATTGAGGTTTAAATTTTTTATCATCAACCAACACTAAGTCAACCTCGCCCTCGTTTCTCCCCACTTTCCATCGGGCGTAGGTTAAATCTAACTTTTCTCTGTGCATCCATTGTGATAATACCGCTGTTTCCACCATATTCCCCATTTCGTCGTCCGTTTCACTAATGTGGTGAAAATAGAGCTGTCCGCAAGGAAGGATTGGTCAAATACACTTTAAAGCTGGTTATTCGTTTTAGTCGTTTTGCATTTACGTCAACTTTTGTAATACTTTGATTATGAATGCAGCATCTAAGTATTCAAGTATTTTTCAGAGTGTCTTTGTATTCCACTTTCTTTACTCATTGTTTCATAAGAAAATTATTCCCTGCGTTGTACGCTATATAAGTAAAAAATCGATTTAACTCTTGTACGTCTTTTATGCCGTATATACTCGGCAAATCTCTCAGCAATACTTTATCTACGATATCGTTTTTTACGTATCGTCCCATATCACTTTGTATCTTTTCACTTAAAACAACTTCTGGGTAACCACCAAAGTTTACGTAATGAACGAACTCTTTATTAAGAGCCTTGATGTCATGTGTAAGACAATATGGAATTTGATTTTCTCCGTAGATAATATTTCCATTGTACATCAAATGGTTCATCTCTTTAAGATGAATGTACTCCTGAAATGTAAGTGGAGGCAACATAAAATCTGTAAATCTGCCTGCCCCGCTTTCCGTACTGTGCCATTTTAATGCAGCAGCGGCTGAACCTGATACTATAAATTTGGTTTCTGGAAAGGAGTCAACAAGTACTTTAAGGTGTCGCTCCCAATCTTTCAGGTATTGTATTTCGTCAAAAAAAACATAGCAACCTTTCAGATTGTCTTGATTGAGAGATTGTTTACACAGATTCAAGATGTCTTCTAAACTTAGGTGCACATAAATAGGGTTGTCTATGCCTATGAAAAATATTTTTTGAGGATTTACATTTTCAGTCAATAGTTGTTGAATACTATGATATAGCATTACAGTTTTCCCAACTCGTCTTGGTCCCATAAGCACCACCGCTCTTCTTACGTTTTTTTCAATTACAAAGGGATAAAACAAGTTAAAATATAGTCGCTTGGCCATTGTGCTGTAGACTTCAGGTATTTGCTTGTTAATCCACCAAGGGTTTTCATAACGTAAGCGTTCAACCATTTTTTCTATTGGAATAAGACTATTACTGCGCATAAAATCATTTGTTTTCGCAAATATAGTAATAATAAGCAGAAAGCAGACCATCTAAAAGGGTTATATATGCACTTATAAGCAGTGTGAGGATTTTTACCTCATCTATTTTGTCGATTTTGAGCAAGTCTTTTCTCAGACGGTCTTCGTAAAGTGGCGCACAACAGAAAGAAAATGCGCTGTTAGGCTTTAGCGCAAATGGGGTTTAGCTTGTTTGCTCCCGTTAGTTCACCTTTAGTGATTTCATAATTTCTTTTGCGATGGGTGTCCAATTGTCAATACTGTCTATAGTACAATTGAATGTGCACAAAAGTAGTTTGCCGTCCAAATCAGTGAAAAACATCAAATTATAGATTTCAGTGTCGATGGCCGGAGTAATGAGTTCCAAATACCCCACTTTTCTATTGTTTATATCTGCAACACCTGTTTCTATCCATTCTGCAGAAGGGTAAAGAGTTTTAAATGTCTTAACAAAGCTCTCCTGATATGCATTTATCATTTCTTGTGAAGCTTGATTTTGAGTAAGATTTAGCGCAACATTTATTTCCCCAGTTTCATTGGTATATATTAGTGTGGGTCTCCTCTCGGAGGGGTATTTGGTTTTCGTCATTTCCTCAGACATAATCTCGAATGAGGCAGGTATCTTCAATTCCACTTTATCATCAAGCAGCGATTTGACAACAAGATCTACATCTGATATCTTTGATGAAATAAGGATTAAAGATAGAACTGCTAATGCAAGGGCTTTGATCACTTTCATGGGGTTTTTCATAATGGGTGCTAACGGTTGATGGTATGGTGTTGCGGGAGCTCGAAGCAATTCACTACCAGGTTACACCGATTTTTTTTACGAGTCACAAACGCTCGAAAACCACTGAAACCCGCATGCACTATACCATGTGTTTTGCAGCGTTAATTTATCTTCATTATTTCAATATCATCAATGTACATAATTACATCGGAATCAGAAGTTGTTGCGGTTACTCCAATTTGAACACTTTGATACATGCCTTTTGTCCCTTGTATAAAGTAAAGTTTATCAGTAGGTAAGGTTTGGGTGTTTTCGACATTTATCAACAGAACACCATCTTGCCATAATCTAATATACCCCTTTTCTTTTTGTTGCAATTTAATCTCCATGCTTAATTCAACCCATTGATTTCTCGGAAATTGTGTTCTTGTAGCTTCTGTTTGATGTAAGGTTGTTTCTCCGTATTTATTCCGCTCTATCAATAAAAAACCTTCATCATCAATTGCCACTCTGATACCCGGATTGGCACCAACCGAAACGATTTCTTCAATATCAAACAAAAAAAGATAGTTTATCATATTTGTATCTTCAATATAAAACCAGGCCGATATTTGAACAATGTCATTTTCCCAAAATGCCATTTTGTTATTAACTATATCACTTTTGGATACAGTTCCTTTTGTTGCAAATATTTTTAAGCAATTATTCCCTGAGTGCGGGTTTGAATTATTTATCCCAATATAACTGCTCGGTTCAGTTTGCTGATAATATTCCCAATTACCATTTTGCAATAATTCGTCTATATTATTAACTGTTTCAAAATCTTCATAGATACTGTTCTTGCCGTCAAGCAGTTTTTCTTTGTTGCAACCAAAAATGGCAATAATTGTTAGTAAACAAACAGCTAAATACTTCTTCATTTGTTTAGGTTTAAGTTGTATCCGACTGAAATTCCTGTCAGTTTTGATACTGAAAATCATATATACGAAATTATAGGGGTATATGTAACTCGAAAATAAATCGGTTTGCAGGATTTTTTGATAACGATATCCAATAATTGGGGTTGTTAAAGCAAAAGGATTTCCCCTTGTTGTTATGCTGAATCCTGACCGAAACCCAGTTCAAGTTTATGTTGTTTCCGCCTATCAGAGTACCGACAGTTGCTGGAATAATTATAACAAAACCGTTATTCTTGTCAATGGGAAGACCGCTTAATCCAAATCTCCATAAAAATTCTGTTTTACCAGTTGCTGCAAAAATACTTTCATAGTTAATTGAACCAACTCCTGCACTACCGCCAATCTCCACATAAATAGATTTTTGACAAGAAAAATCTTGGCTACATAATGGTATAGTGAAGATTAGAACTAATATTGTAAAGAAAGCTTTCATTTCATGTTTTTATGTTGCACAACGGTTAGTGTAAATACCGTACAACTGGCGCAGCTTTTGCCTTTGCAGGTGTGACGAATATGGTAATTGCATTGTTAGCAACCGTTTTTACGGTTCTCAATTTTCTTTCTTTAAATTTTTAGATGTCAGAATATATAGGTATTTATGGGTTCTGAAATTATCGCCAAAAATATAAGTTGTATCCCCGGAGAATAAGTATATCCATGAACCAGCATTTATCTCGAAAGAATAATTCTTCTCATCTGAAACAATCTTGCCTGTGTATCGACAAGGTAGATGATCATAATCGAGATGTCTATCTCTGCCGTTTATTGGTACCGCTGACTCAAAGATTTCTCTTGCTTGTATTTTTGTTAATCTCCAGTCAAAGCAATATGAGGTGTCTGGGTCAGATGAGTGACTATCATTTGATTTTGAGAAATCTGAAATTGTGTAGTTGCCACTATGCAAAAATGAGATTTCTTCTTCCAACTTGGTGCGAGGTAAAGCCGGTTGGAATATATATTCGCTATTAGATGCTTTGGAGCCACAACTGACCAGAAGAGGCAGAGATATTGCTATTAGTATGCAGGGTCTCATCAAATGGTTGCTAAGGGTCTGGGTAAATTAACGTTCACCAAGAAGCCCAGGGTAAAGAGCAGATCTTGCACACTGATCACCCCTTCGGTGGGATGTTTCAGATAATGCTCATCCATGATACGCATGATCTCCAGATTATCTGCACTTTCACCTTTTGGCTGGTAATACAGACCACTACGATGGATGGATAATAGATCGAACTGCCTCCTGATGCTTAACTCGTCCTGAGGATCAACAAGTTCTCGACGTCGGCTCATAGACCGCTCTTCTTTAAGCTTTTTTTTAGGAAGTCGTTTTCCATCTGTAGCTGCCCGATCTTGGCATGGAACTTTTCTACATCAACCTCGGATTCCTTCTCAGATTTTGTGTCGAATACATCTTTCGTTTTCTCAAGGAATTCCATCTTCCATTTGCTGATCATCGTCGGATGAACTTCAAATCGATTGGATAATTCTTGGAGAGATTCCCGCTCCTTGATCGCTTCAATCGCTACTCGGGCCTTAAAGGCACTTGAAAATTGTCTTCTCTTTTTCTTCATGATTACTGGTTAAAATTAGTCCTTAAAATTAAACTTAACCAGTGGTCCTATTATCGGGGAGTATTATCTTACGTCCAGGTTGAAATAATCAACATGATAAGTCTTACCATCAGAAGCAGTTGTTGCATTTTTTGCAACAACTGAATCCCTTTGTAACTCCCCCTCCTTAAATACGTTGTTTATATGCCTCGATATAACCGACCTATCGCGCTCAAACAAATCCGCCATTTGAGACAGACTCAGCCATACAGTTTCTTTATCCAACTGTACACTTATCTCTGTATTCCCGTCCTCTAACTGGTAGATTCGTATATCTGAGTTTTCCATTTTCTGAAGATCTTCTCTAAGATACAAATCTTGTAAAGGAGGCAGTTTCGTATATAGAAAGAATTCCTTTTAATGCATGGCAACGGTCAGGCTAATTTATCGTTTGCCAATGGCGCACCTTTTTGCATACGAGGAACCTCTCGGATGGGTTAGGAGTGGGGCGCAAAAAGTGTGACAAGGCAAATGGAATTTAGTTATTGTTAGGCTGCGTAATCCTTTCTTTTTTTGATTTTCTGAAATTCTGGTTTTCTGGCACTAAGTTCTTCTTCAAGATCGTAGTCATCTTGCAGACCCAGCCAGAACTTGGCGGAATTCCCAAAATATCGGCTTAATCTTAATGCAGTATCTGCCGAAATACGTCTACGTCCTTTCAGAATTTCACTGATCCTGGTCTGGGGAATTCCAAGGTCTTTCGAAAGACGATAAGCAGTAATTTCTAAAGGAACCATGAATTCCTCTCGCAGCACTTCACCTGGATGAATATTATCTAGCTTTTCCATGTCCACCTATTTATGATAATCAATAATTTCAACTTCTCGCGCGTGACCGGCTTCCCAAATAAATATGATTCTCCATTGATCATTTATTCTTATGCTATAATAATCTTTCAGATTCCCACTTAATTTCTCAAGCCGGTTAGAGGGTGGTATCCTTAGATCATTCAAGTCTATCGAGTTGTTTATCATTCTAAGTTTCCTTCTCCCGATCTTCTGAATTTCGGGAGGGATTTTAGAAGACCTTTGCCCATTCCAGATTTTCTCTGTGTCTTTAGATCCAAATGACCGGAGCATGCTAACGCATTACAATACTAACGTCAAAGATAAGTATAATTTCGATAAATGGCAATTTATGCAGCCTAACGTTGAGTGTATGGTGTCATAAGGGAATGCGGGCTTCAAACCTATCAAGTTACGACCCAAAATTGATGCGGGTGATACCGCTCGAAAACCATTGAAACCCTTATGCACTATACATTGTTAGCACACGTAAATTTTTTAATCATAGTGATGTCTGCACTTAGCAATCCAGATTTCGTCTTCTGAGACTCGATAAATCAATCTATGCTCGTGATCAATTCTTCGTGACCAATAGCCTTGATACTTGTATTTTAGAGGTTCTGGTTTTCCAATAACGTCAAAAGGACTTCGATTGATGTCTTTGATCAATTCGTTGATCTTTTTCATCATCTTTTTATCATTCTTTTGCCAATACAGATAATCCTCCCAGGATTCATCAACGAAAACTAACTTCATTCCTCAATAAGCTTCTTTTCGAAAGAATTGCCTGATTGAAGTTTCTCAATTGCAGAGTCCAGTCTTTTCTCATTTGCAATAGAAGAGATCTCATATTGAGTGGAAGTCAACGAATTGTACTCGTCCAATGAAATAATTACCACACCGTTATCCTTCCCGCGATTGATAATTAGTGTCTCAAAGTTTTTAGTGACATTGTCAAGATACCTCTTGATGTCTTTCCTGAAATCAGAAATAGATGCTGTTATCATTGTTTATTTGTTTGTACAATATACGGTACAAATATACGTACAAATAATGCAGAAGTCAAGATTGTTTGCAGGAATATGTTATGTGTGCTAACGGTTAGTGTATGCGCTGTACAACTGGCGCGAACTTTTGCCTTTTTTCTGCAAAAGGCGTGACAGGAAGTATGGCGTATGACACTATGTTAGCAACAGTAGGTTTCTATTGTTTTTTATCTTTTTGTTTTATCACTGCGACCTCTGGATGCGAATCCCAGACTATTTCTATTTCATCTCCGATTTCCTCTTTGATCTTTGCTTCAGCCAGACGTTTTGCTTCTTCAATATCCTCTTCATTAATTTCAAATGAAGCATAAACTGATAGCAATGAGGAATCCAATGTGGGACCTATATAATTCAGTCTGCTTGCATAGAAAAGAGCCGTTTCTGTTCTCCATGGTTCAGCTCTAAGCCCACTGTGAACATAGAAATGCGACCATGAATGGATTGTTTCAATTATTTCCAATTCGATGTTTCTTAATCGGTAATACTTTTGACAGCTCTTAAATCCATCAAAATAAATAGACGTACTAGTTTTGTCTAACTTACCCTTATTCAGAATATATTGTATCCCGAGAACCCTCTTTAACTTGTATTCAATACTCTGCCTGATTACAAAAGGGGTGGAAGTTGCTAATACGAGTTTTTCCTCTTTATGATCACTTGGTTTGCCGGTCCAGAATATATTGTCTGCCAGTTCGAAATAGAATCTAGATAAACCCAATCTATTCAATAGAATTTGAAAAAAGTGGCTGAACTGCACACTATCTTTAGGGTTGAAGCAATTTACCAAATTCACCCGTAGGATGAGCGGATTATTATATGAGTTTAGCGACAAAGAGGTGTCACCCTGGGGTGGTCTCCGGCTGATCGAGGAAGTATACCGGAGATCTGGATTGGGAGAGTACCTGGAGAATGAATGCCCGGAGTTACCTGAACCAGGATCGAATCGGGGATATCTACCCAAAGATTTGGTAGAGGGCTTTATGGTCAGTGTGATCCTGGGCGCTCGCCGCCTGGCACACACGGGGACATTGCGGTACGATAATGTCATTCCCACGATCTTTGGATGGGAGAAAGGGATGGCTAGCCAGAGCACCTTCAGTCGGTTTTTCAAGAAGTTTACACAGGAGGGCAACGATAAGATATTCCCGTCCCTGAACCGATATTGGTTCGACCAGATCAAATTGGATAGGTTGACCATCGACTTCGATTCCACGGTCTTGACCCGGACTGGATTCCAGGAAGGGGTGGAGGTTGGATACAACCCCAAGAAGCCGGGCAGGGGCTCCCACCACCCGTTGATGGCCTTTGTAGCCGAACTCAAGATGGTTGCCAATGCATGGATGCGCACAGGAAGCAGCGCAGCGAGCACGGATTTTGATGGCTTTTTCGAAGAACTATTGACCATCATACCAAAGGAGCGTATTGGGCTGATCCGTGCGGATAGCGGGTTCTATGGGAATGATACCTTGAGCAAGCTGGAAGAAAACCAATGCGATTATATCGTTGCTGCCCGGATGAATAAGGGCTTGGTTCAACGGATTTATGAGCACAAAGCCTGGTTTGGGCAGGAGAATGGAAAGTACTGGACAGGGAGCTTTGATTACCAGGCGCAGAGCTGGGCTGCACCCCGCAGGATCGTTGTGATACGCAAGGATGGCGGCAAGTACAATCATACCGGAGGGAAGCTTCTGTTTCCAGAGATTGAAGAGTTTGAGGGTTACAAGTATGCTGCCTTTGTAACCAACATGGATCTATCGGCCGATTTGATCTGGCATTTGTACAACAAGAGAGCAGATTGTGAGAACCGGATTCGGGAGCTGCGCAATGATTACGGGATTGATGGCTTTTGCATGGATGATTTCTATGCCACAGAGGCAGCGTTCCGGTGGACCATGGTGGCTCATAATCTAATGAGCTTGTTCCGGTTGCAGGTTCTGAACCACAAACACCAACCAGTGTTGTCCACCATGAAGTTCCAATGCATTGCAATAGGATCTTACTTGGCAAGGTCTGGACGAAAAACGGTACTAAAACTCTCTGCAAAGGAAAAAAGGAGGCGATATCTGGAGGGGTTGTTTCAGAAATTGGACGATTTAGCACCTCCTTTTGATTTTTCTAATGCATAAATTGGGATAATTTAATTGTTGTTTTCATAATTTTTTAAGTTAGGTTGAAACCAAGAGAAGGCTTTCTTAAAGTTATACAGAAATTGTTGATTATTATCATGGAATCTTAAATCTTTAATAAATCTTGGAATAATATTAACTTCGTGAATTGGTGAGGTTGGTCTCGGTATTACGGATTTTAATGGGTTTATGAAATACAATGGGGTTTTTGGTAATTATCAGTTGTCTGCGTTTTACAGGATTTCGGATGCCATTTCTGTCGGTATGCAAGTAGCAAATGCAGGTACAAATTTGTATGATCTCCGAGTCGGGGGGGGGGACAGTTGGTGCTCATATCCTCTCCAATAGCATAGCAGGGAAGGTACGAATCACTTCCTTGCTTCCTGAAAAAGACCATAGAGAATTCCATATTTATGTGAAAGCGAAGGTGGGGGCAGTTAGCTATGTCCCGGCCAGTGAAATAGTTTTGATTGAAGAAAGGACATATTTTGTGTATGGGGCATATCTGGGTGTTGAATTTAGCCCATTCCAAAAAGTTGGGGCCTTGGGATATGGGAAAAAGTCATTCAGCCAGTTTGGAATAGTCTACATATTTTGAAATAACCTCATGAACCGAATCCTGTGTTTCCTTCACTGCCTGAGCTCTTTATTTCTTCTCGGCAGTCAACTTGCCGCTCAATCCTTTGTTGTCTCAGGATTTGTAAAGGATGAAGATTCCGGGGAAGCCCTCGAAGGAGCGTATGTCTTTGATTCAATTTCGTTGAAGGCTTGTTTTGCAAACGACTATGGCTACTTTTCAATGCCTGTTGATTCCGCAAGAGCAAAATTGCTTATCTCTTTTGTTGGCTACCAAAGGAGAACATTCCTGGTGAACGATCTGAATACGGAAGGACTTGTTTACCAGTTGAAGACGGAGAATTCCTTTGAGGAGGTCCTGGTTTTGGGAAGCCAGCCCATCAACCGGGTGAGCGGTTCCAGCGAGATTCTTTTGCCGATGAAAATGATCCGGGAAATGCCCAGTTTCCTGGGTGAACCCGATCTTTTCAAGGCGATCATGCATCTTCCCGGTGTGCAATCCGGAGTGGAGGGAACGGCCGGACTGCACGTCCGGGGTGGCTCGCCCGACCAGAATCTTATCCTGCTGGATGAAGTGCCCCTGTACAATGTGAGTCATTTGCTGGGATTCTTCTCGGTGTTCAACATGGATGCGATACGAAGTGCCTCCTTCATCAAAGGTGGATTGCCCGCACACGTTGGAGGTCGATTATCATCCGTCCTGGATGTGAAGATGAAGGAGGGGAATCTGAAGGAGTTCAAGGGTGCGGGATCGGTTGGGCTCTTGTCTTCCCAACTCATGGTGGAAGGTCCCATCGTAAAAGGAAAGCTTGGCTACATGGCCGCAATACGCCGGACCTACAGCGATTTGCTCTATCGACCCGTCCTGGCCCTGGCCTCCGATGTCCGGGCAGGGTATCATTTTTACGATGCCAATGGGACGCTGTACTGGAACCGGGACTCCCGGAACAGCTTCTATTACAGCTTATACAAAGGTGATGACAAAGGGTATGTCAAAGAATTGGATTCGAATGGATCCGCAAACCAGGACATCCGGATCAAATGGGGGAACACGGCAAACATCCTGCGATGGAACCACGTATTCAGACCCCGGATGTTTTCCAATCTTTCCCTGGCCCTGACTTCCTATGGCTATCTGAACGCCCAGGAATATTTCCAAGCTGACAATCCGGAGGGGACAAACCTGCATACTTTAAATCAATACCGGACTTCGGTCCGGGATGTCGTGTTCAAATACGATGTGGAACAGAAGGTTGGGAGGCATCATGGTATTCGATACGGATTGAACGGGACCTATCACTTTTTTCAGCCTGGAGTAAGCGAATTAAAGAATGAATCCATCGGATTCGATTCGGTGATCGTTGCACGGAATATCCGGGCCCAGGAAGTACAGGTCTATGCGGAAGATGCGATAACCTTGTTTGGTGACCGGCTGGAAGTAAATGCAGGCCTACGTTTTTCCTCCTACTTTGTGGATGATACGGCCTACTTTTCTCCGGAACCCCGTCTTTCCGCTCTGTTAAAAATAGGGAAAGATGCAGCTGTAAAGCTTTCCTATTCGAGGCTTACACAGTATGTGGGATTGCTCAACAGCGCCTATGTGGGGTTGCCCACGGACCTTTGGATTCCATCGACCCGAAGCATTCCTCCTCAGCGTTCCGATCTCTGGGTACTCGGGTACCATCACAACTTTGACTGGATGAATTTCACACTGGAAAGCTATTACCGGAAGATGAGCGGCCTCGTGGAATTCAAAGACGGGGCTTCCTTCCAACTGGGACGGGAGGACTGGGAGAACCTGGTCGCAACCGGGACCGGGGAAGCCTATGGATTCGAGTTTCTTGCCGAGAAAAACTTCGGTCGCGTCTCGGGCTGGTTGGCCTATACACTTTCCTGGAGCAATCGCCATTTCCCGGGTATCGATGAAGATTTTCCCTACAAGTACGACAGGCGGCACAACCTATCGATAACGAGTCTGTACAAGCTATCCGAGAGAGCAACGCTTTCGGCAAGCTGGGTTCTTTACAGTGGGGAAAACATCACCCTTTCAGAGGGCAGATACATCACCTACCCTAGCTTGACCACAGGATTCGAATGGAACCAGGAAACCTTGCCCGGCTCATTGACCACAGAAAGCCTTCCCGACAGAAACAACCTGAAAATGCCCGCATATCACCGTCTGGATGCCGGCGTATCCCTTCTGAAGCAAAAAAAGAATGGGGAACGGACCTGGCGTTTTGGAATCTACAATCTGTACAACCGACAGAATACTTTTTTTGTCATGATGTACGCGAACGAAAAAGGCTACATCAAGTTCAACCGATATTCCTTTACTCCGTTTATGCCCTATGTACGATATGAGTTCAATTTCTAAGCGATGCTTTCGACATCGTTGGTGGATACTCTTCCCGGGAATTCTGTTTCTCGTGTTTTCATGCGTAGAGGAAATGGAGCTCCCTGAAGGGTTTTACCAGGAACGCATGGTGATCAATGCCGTGTTTGACCCGGATTCCATTGCCAGGATCAATGTGGCCCGGAGTATGCCACCGAACGGGAAGGTGGAATTCGAATTTGTCGGTGATGCAGATCTTCGGGCAGGCTTGAATGGGGCAGAGGCATCTTCAGGTTTTGCATACATGGAACTGGGATGGTATGAAGATCCTTCTTTTGGCATGGATGCCGGATCGCATTATTTCCTGGAGGTCGAATCTCCGGATCTTCCTGCGATTACCGCAGATGCCCTGGTTCCGGGAAAACCTGAAATCACAGATGTTCGGGTGCATGGAGATTCCATCTCCTTTCGAATCGTGGATCATCCCAATGAAAACAACCAGTACCTGGTCCGAAGTTTTACCCGGCAAAAAACAGCGGACTGCTTTGAACTGGCGGATGGAACCTGGGATTGCATTCGGGATACTGTTTATCAGTTATTTAGTGCAGAGTCTGATCTTAAATACATTGAAGCATGGTATCGAGGAAGACATGGCTGGATCAACAGCCTGACCGGTTTTACCTTTGATGATGAATTTTGGGACATAGATCCCAAATACGAAGCAAGATTCCTATCTCTTCTCTGACATGTTGTTCTCCGATGGAGAAACAATCGAATTTCATTTGAAGATTTCAATGCATCACTGATTGGCAATCCCGCAAAAATCGATCTGTTTGTTCATGCACTGGATGAGAATTACTACAACTATCTCTTGACACTTGCACAATACCTCACGACAGATGAGACGCCTTTTACCGATCGTGCCCGGGTCTACAACAACATTGTGAATGGCTATGGCATCTTCGGTGCGGAGAATGGGGTGAAAATTGAATTGACGTTTCCGAATCCGGAATAGAAGTCTTTTTGCTGTTTGGAACTCAAAAGCAGGAATGTCTTTTTCCATCAGTCGAGACATTGAGAAAATGTTTCGAGATCCGTTGTGAATCTTCTGTCAACCCGAGTGCTTGGAGATTGCCTTTAGTTTTTCCAAAATCTGCATTCATTCGGAGAATATTCACTTGAATTCATGCAAAATGATCTGGAATGGATGGAAAATGGCTTTGTACAGATCTCTGGTTATCTTTCATTCCCGGCGAAAGCCTCATGTTTGTGCAAAGTGCATTCGAGTTCATCAAAAACGCACTGAAGTTCAACTACGGTCCACTGAAGCAATCTCATTATGACCAATTGTCATGAAAAGAGACACTTATGTCATGTATTTGGACTCTCAAGCCATCCAACCCTTGTCCGAAGGCTTTGGATTTTTGCCTCAAGGGTTTGAACACGGATCACTTGTCATGCGATCCGGACCTCTTGTCAGGCCAGGAGAGTCACAAGCCTTTGATGGGAAAGCGAAAGGCTTTCGATTTCACTCCGAAGGCTTCTGGCCGAAACTTGTCTACTATTTTGCGAATATCCCAAAAAATGAGACTGCCCCTTTTGAGACAGCCTCTCTGAATTTTAGACTATTGAATTCAGGGGATGTTCTTAATTATTTTATGATACCCTTCTTCATTTAAAGTCCATTCCCAAATAAGTTGCCCGTTTAACCAAACTGACCTTTTTAATGTCGATCTTACAGTTCTCTTGAACAGGACTTCAATGGTGTCTGTATCAACATTATTCCATTGAATATAAGTAATAGGTTTTTCGGAAGTATCTGACGCATTCAGAGATACTTGTAGCCTATACTCATCCTCATGGTGGTAAATACTAAAGTGTCGGGGATAGTCCAAATTCGGATCATAAATCTCTTCTTTCATACCATCGACTTCATAATACAATTTTATTCCACTTGTATCATAATGATCGAGTGTCGCAGGATCTAATAAATCTTCATTTTGAGAATTATAGACAGAGAATTCAAATAATCCACCCCAATAATATTGATACATATTGTCATCTGTTTTGCTACAAGCAAATAACGAAATAGTAGATACGAATAAGATAAGTTTTCTCATGGCTCTATGGTATAATATTGTAGATCATTTTTTTATTGCTATTGAAAGCTTTGTTCCCAGGGTTAAAATTATCAAACGCATAATAACCAATATAATCTGTACCCCATCCCCAAACCATGTGTAAATGTAGAGAACTAACCATGCTACAATCAGCTTGATAATAAATATATCGACGATACCCATTACATACCCACGCATGTCCTCCATATGTGAGATCGGTGCCCATTAATATAACTGGTCTATCATAAGCAATATTGTTTGTAACAGAATTGGGATTATAATAAGCATAAATCGCATTACTGTAATCAAATCTGTATTTCAGAATATAGGCCATATCAGAACCTACACCGGTTCCATCACAGTAATAAATTGGTTCCATAGGATAAACGCCATTGATTTCATCATGAATTTCTTCGATAAATGCAGCTGTAGAGCTTGTGCCATTTGAATATGGCATTGATGACCAATTGTATGTTGTTGGGTACTGGTGGTATCTCATAACCATAGCCATAGCCAATGGCATGCAACCCACAAGAACTTGAAAATCGGATCCATCACATGTTATAATAGGCAAGTCATCATTATATGGAGATTCTTGGTGCCATGTTGGAATCCCAAACGGACCTTCTGTAAAAATCTCTGTATGGTCGTAACAATCATCAGGAGGAACACTCTTCAATGTAGTAACCTCATCTATTATTGATTGTTGAACAAATTTCCAAGCAATCTCTACTTCTGGAGTTTGTTCAATGTTCGATATTTGTATA
The DNA here is from genome assembly GCA_041393235.1 of Bacteroidales bacterium. Taxonomy (GTDB): domain Bacteria; phylum Bacteroidota; class Bacteroidia; order Bacteroidales. The sequence goes on along the minus strand of JAWKKO010000003.1, from coordinate 9,175 downwards.
TGTTCAATCTGTTCTTTTGCATCAGTCATCCAATATTTTAGACCTGTTGGATAAGAGCCTTCATCAACTTCAAAGTTATTATCCACAGAGTAGCCTAATATCGGTATTGTCCTTTTATCTGCCGAAAATAGAACAAAGCCACCTTCATCATAATTAACAACATATATTGAAGCGGTTCCTTCATTATTTCTGATTTCCTCGATGCTACATATACGTTTCGTTTGAGGTCCAGTACTTTTGAGGTTTGGACTTCTATCTGCAGGGAACTGAATACCACTTGCAATTTCTTCAATTGTTGATAATTCCACAAAGAAGTCACTGGCAGGAAGTTCTTCTTTTTCTATCTCAGTTTCTTTTGAGCATGAAATAGTTACTACTATTATAAGAAACAATAGAGAAAACTGTTTAGCATAGGATGATGTGATCATGGTTTTAGGTTTATTTTGGGAATATTGCTCCACTCTACTGGAATGTTTTTCTTTGTTTAATATTGAATCTTCGAAAGTATCCTTTAACCCTGAGATGAGTGTCTTGAACCAAACACAAAATCTGATAAAGGAAAAAAAGAACTGTATCATAATGTAAGTCCAATATAATAGGAGACTTAAATGTTTAAATAAAAACAACAAGTGATGGGAATTAATCTTAATTCATAGAGAGTACAGGTGCCCCGTTTAGAATTCCATTATTCTAATATACAAACTTTGAAACATTTCTGCAAAATAACCTCAGTTGTCCTCCCAGAAAAATCCATCGGAAATCCCTATTCAAGAATTTGAGATTTGTAAACGGTCATAGGTTGGCTTCCAGAAAAAAGCACAAGTTTTAAATACTCCCCTTGATGAGGGCCCGGATTTTTTTATCGTCCCCCTTTTGAAAGCAAGCTTTCAAGGGTGCCAATAAAAAAACCCAGGTCTTCGACCCGGGCTTTTCTCTTGTAGCGAGAGCGAGAATTGAACTCGCGACCTCATGATTATGAATCATGCGCTCTAACCATCTGAGCTACCTCGCCATCCTTGTTTTGTACGTTCGGGGTGCAAATATATACTTTTTTCAAGATTCGCCAATGCAAAAAACGGCACTTTGTGAGGGGGCGAACAGAATGTCGTCGGGGACGTTTAAGTTCTACGGCTTGTTTGGGGTTTCGGAGGGGAAAATTTCCTACCTTCTGGGAGCATCCGGCAAACCGGCAAACCAAAAACTGATCCATGGAAACCGCACTGGCCCTTGAATCGCCCATCTGGCAACTTCTCCTGTATGTGGGAGGCTTTGTGCTGGTGGCGGTTGCATCGGACCGGATCGCGGGCCTGTTCCAGAAGCTGAAGCTTCCCCTGATCACGGGGTTTCTGATCATTGGTCTGCTTTCCGGACCGGGCATCTTCGGGCTGATCCGGGCCGAGGCCGTCGACCGTCTGCATTTCATCAACGATGTGGCCCTGGCTTTCATCGCCTATGCGGTGGGCTCCGAAATGTACCTGGGGGAGCTCCGCAGCCGGATGAAAAGCATTCTCACCCTGGTGGCTTTTCAGGTCTTTTTCACCTTTGTCATGGTCAGCCTGGCCATGTTCTTTGTGATCCGGATGCTTCCTTTCCTGCGGGAGATGTCCCTGGCGGCCCGGGTCGCTGTGTCCCTGCTTGCAGGAACCATTGCCATTGCCCGGTCGCCTGCTTCGGCCATAGCCGTGATCAACGAATTGCGGGCGAGGGGACCCTTCACCCAGACGGCCATCGGGGTCACCGTGATCAAGGATTTCGGTGTGGTGGTCCTGTTCGCGGTGATTTTCACCCTGTCCAAGGCCATGATCCAGGGGGAGGAATTCCGGATGGTGCTGATCGTCCAGGTGCTGGTGGAGCTCATGTTTGCCTTCGGGCTTGGCGTGGCCCTGGGCTTTGTGCTCAAGCTGCTCTTGTCCCTGAAGGGCGGATTTGCGTTCAAGAAGGGGATGGTCCTTGGTCTGGGATTCGGTGTGTACGGGCTGTCCCATTTGATTGCCCACCTTTCGGAGGAGGGATTCGGCATGGCGATTCATCTGGAGCCCCTGCTGGTGTGCATCATCGGAAGTTTTCTGGTTACCAATTACACCGTCTACCGCAACGACTTCATTCGCATCGTGAAGCAGCTCGGTCCCTATGTGTATGTGGTCTTTTTCACCTTCACGGGTGCGTCCATTGAGCTGAATGTGCTGACAGGGTTCTGGTACGTGACCCTGATCCTTTTCTCTTTTCGGGTTCTCTCTCTGTTTTTGGCCGGATTTGGCTCGGCTCTTGTTACGAAGGAGCCGCCTCTGTTCCGCCGGATCCTCTGGATGCCCTTCGTGACCCAGGCCGGGGTGGGTGTGGGATTGGCCAGCATCATCGCCGGAGAGTTCCCGGGATGGGGCAATGGATTTGCCACCCTGGTCATCTCAGTGATTGTGCTCAACGAATTGTTCGGACCGCCCCTGTTCAAATGGGCATTGCATCTGGCGGGGGAGGTGCATGTGCGGGCCGATGGCAGCTTCGATGCCGAGAAGAAGGTGTTGATCTTCGGGTGGGAGAGCCAGTCCCTGGCCCTGGGCAGGCAATTGAAAAGCCAGGGATGGAAAGTCGAGCTGGCAGTGACGGCCCTCAACGAGGAGATTCGGAATTGCAGGGACTTCCCCATCCACGAGTTTCATGGAACAGATCACCAGGCCCTCCGGAAGTTCACGGCGGAAACGGCCGACACCATGGTGTTTTTGCTGTCCGACGAGGAAAACCGGTTGCTTTGCGAAACCGCCTACGAACATTTCGGGACCCGGCACTTGATCGTCCGGCTGAACGACCGGGTCAATTACAAGCAACACACGGATGGGGGCCATGGTCATGGACCCCCAGACCGCCATGGTGTCCCTGCTGGAGCATTTTGTACGGGCCCCCATTGCCACCTCTTTGTTGCTGGGGATGGACGAGAACCAGGATTCCATCGATGTGGAATTGCGGAACTCGGATTTCCATGGCCTGACCCTGCGCGATTTGCGGTTGCCCACCGATGTGATCGTTCTTTCGGTGACCCGGGGCGATCATCCCATCATTTCCCACGGCTACACCCGGCTTCGACTCGGTGATGTGGTCACCTTCGTCGGCTCCAACGAGAGCCTGGACAAAGTTCGCCTGAACCTGCAGGGCTATTGAGGAACTTTTTGTAGCTTCGTAGGAAAGCCCCGCGATTCCGAAATTCACATCCTTTTAGAAAGCCATAGGGAAGAACCGGCTTCCTGCATCTATACGTCAGGGAAGCGTTCCTTCCGCGAATTGAACCTTACAAAACCCACCCCATGAGAAAAGCACTTCTGTTTTGCGCCCTTGCCTTTTTTGCCTGGAACCTGCAGGCCCAGACCCGCGTGGTCAAAGGAAAGGTGACCGCCTTCAACCAGTATCCTGTACAGAATGTGCAGGTGTCTTCAAAAAAAGCCAAATCCTCGGTGATGACCGACGAAGAGGGCCGGTTCGAGATTGTGTGCAAGGAAAAGGATGTGATTGAAATTAGCGGGAAGGTCTTTGAAAATGTCACCAAGCGAATGGGAAAAAAAGAGGAATCCTTCGAAGTGAATCTGGTTTTCAAGGATACCCCCCAGAACAGGGAAATCGCGACCGGACTGGGGTACTTCTCCGAAAGGAACCTGGCCTACGCGCTTGCCCACCTGGAGGATGAGAACAATGATTTCTGCAATTATTCCGATATCTTTTCCCTCATCCGTGGCAAATTCCCCGGTGTGCAGATCCTTGACGGCAACCAGGTCTTTATCCGGGGCACCAATTCCATCGAGGGACCGCAACCCGCATTGTATGTGGTGGATGGGATGGTGATCAACGACATTTCCTTCGTGAATCCCTGCAACGTTCGCAGCATCGATGTGCTCAAGGGGGCGGCCGCTACCCTGTACGGCTCCAATGCCGCATACGGTGTGGTGGTTGTGGAAACCAAAGCCGTGATCAAAGAATAGGAGTCCAAATCGTGAATCCGATGAGACATATACTGATGGTGATCCTGGCCCTGGGCATGTACCAGGCAACCCGGGGTCAGACCCATGTGGTGAGCGGACAGGTCACCGCTTTCAACCAGTATCCCCTTCTGGGGGTGGAGGTGAGCGCCAAAAAAAGCGGAGCCAGCGCCCTTACCGATTCCCTCGGGCAATTTTCCCTGGTCTGCGAACGAAACGACATGATCAAAATCAAGTCCAAGGCTTTCCGTTCGGTGGTCCGAAAGGTCGGCCCTGACCAGGACAGCCTCCGGGTCAACCTGGTTTTTGTGGATTCAAAGAAGAATCAGGACCTGGCTGTGGGGTACGGGTACATGAGGCCAAGCGACCTGACCTTTGCCGTGAGCCACCTGCAGCAGGAGAATAACGAATACTGCAATTACGACAACATCTTCGACCTGATCCGGGGCCGGTTTCCCGGCGTGAGGGTGGAGGAGGACGGGGCCACAGGCGCCGTGTACATCCGGGGCAACCAATCGATCACCATGCTGACCGAGGCCATGTACGTGGTGGACGGATCCACCACCAGCTCCATCGACTGGGTGATCCCCTGCGATGTCCGGTCCATCGACGTGATCAAAGACGGAATGGCGGCCATCTATGGGTCCCGGGCAACGGGCGGTGTGGTTCTGATCGAAACCAAACGGCGGGACTAGCGGATTCGTTTCTTGCAGAAGGCTGGGAAGCCGACGGGGCCTTGTGGGGTTTTTTCTTATTTTTATGCCTTTGAAAAATCCCCTGCCAGATGAAACGTCCCATTCTTGCCTTGTTCGTAGTTTTTTCCACCCTTCTTTTCTCCTGTGCACAGACGCCCCGGGTCGATGTACAACCCTACATCGAGGCCGAAGAGGTTCTGGACTGGGAGGAAGACATTGCCCGGTTCGATTCCCTGAATGCCGTGGAGTCCTCGGATGCCGGAACCCTGCTTGTCGCCGGAAGCTCCAGCGTCCGCCTGTGGGACAGCATCCATGTCGACCTGGCACCCTACCGGGTCATGCAGCGTGGCTACGGCGGAGCCAAATTGAATGATTTTGACCACTATGCCGACCGGATCATCAAGCCGCAAACCTTCAAGGCCATCCTGGTCTTTGTGGCCAATGACATCTCGGGGGGAGAGGTGAACCGGACGCCGGAGGAAGTGCTGGCCTTGTTTCAGGTCCTGTGGACGGGATCCGGAAGCGGAACCCGGACACCCGGTGTTCTGGATCGAAATCACGCTCCACCCCAGCCGTTGGCATGTGTGGCCCGACATCCACCGGGCCAACGAGCTCATCCGCGCCTACTGCGAAGACAACGACGACCTCCATTTCCTTCCCACCTTCGATGTGTTCGTGACGCCGGAGGGATTGCCGGATTCGACCCATTTCAGGGACGACATGCTGCATCTGAACCGGGACGCCTATGTTCTTTGGGGCAACCGGATCAAATCCGAATTGACGACACAGGGCATCCGGCCATAAGCAGGCAGGGCAAACCGACCCAAGGACCCAGATTGCATGGACAACCGGAAGACACTGCTCACCTACCACGATCTCACCGTGGAAGTGGAATACACCCCCGGCCAGGAGTTGAAGGATCATCTGGCCGGCACCACCCTGGGCACTCCCGGCGGATTCCGGTACCGGCACGAGGGCCTGGACGATCGGCTCGAATCGGCGGAGGAGCAGTATTTCCTGTACCTGCGGAAATCGGGAAACATGCTGGGGTCGGTTGGATTTGTCTGGCGGAACCTGACGTCGGCCGGGTTGACCCATGACTGCTGGCTGATCCGCTATTTTTCCATCAAAGCCCCGATGCGCAGCGCCCCGTACGGGATGCAAGGAAAACGGCTCCAGGAGGAAGGGAAGAGCGACTCCGTGCTCGGGCGGTTCATGAAACCCGTGATGGACGAACCCTCCCGGTTGAGGCAACAACCTCAGGAACAGGAAGCCGCCATCATCTATGCCCTGATCGAATCCAAGAACCTGCGCTCCCTCAATTTCAGCCGGCAGATGGGACTGGCACCGGTGGCCGACATCGCCAATTTCACCTTCAGCCGGATGAAACCACGGCTTTCGGCCCGTGTCGGACAGATCGTCCCGGAGGAAATCCCGGAGATGCAATCCCGGCTGCGGGAGTTTTATGCGGACTATGCCCTTTACTACCCCGATCCCCTGTTCAAGGACCAGGACTATTACGTGATTCGGGACGACCGCGGCATCGTGGCCGGGGCCCAGATCTACCGGGTGACCTGGAAGATCGTGGATTTTGGAAGTCCCCTCGCGAACCGGGGTTTGAGGCTCCTGGCCCGGCTGGGATTCGTGAGAAAGAGGCTCAATCCGGACGCTCTCCGCTTCTGGTTTATGACGGACTCTATTTCGCAGAGGGCCGTGAAAACGAATTGTATGAATTGCTGGAGGGGATCCTGGCGGTGGAAAAATCACACGTGGGCCTGCTGAACATGGACCGGAAATCGGACCTGTTCACCCTGTTCCAATCCAGGAAAAAACTGGGGCTTCTGCACCGATTTTTCGGTGTGTTTTCCTCCCACCTCATGGTCCGGTTTGTCCGCATGCCCCGGGAGGCCGAACAATGGATCCGGGAAAAGCCGGTGTACATTCCCGGATACGACAATTCCTGACCGCATCGGGCACCCGGAAAGAAAATGAAACAGAACATTACAGACAAATGAACATGAAAGCAAACCAAAGCGGATTTCAGATCCGTCCCGTCACCAAAGAAGAACTGCCCGTGCTCCTGTCCCTGATCAAGGAACTGGCGGAATACGAAAAACTGAGCCACATGGTGGAAACCACCGTGGAAGGCCTGGAGAAACATGTGTTGGGCGAACAGGGCGTGGCCCGGGCCGTGATGGGTTGGGTCGACGGAGAGGCGGTGGGGTATGCCATCTGGTTCTACAATTTTTCCACCTTCGTCTGCAAACCCGGCCTCTACCTGGAGGATGTGTACGTAAAGGAAATGTGCCGGGGAAAGGGCTATGGCAAGGCGTTTCTTGTCTACCTGGCTAAGCTGGCAAAGGAAAAGGACTGCGGCCGCTTCGAATGGGTGGTCCTGGACTGGAACGAACCGTCGATCCGGTTCTACGAATCGCTGGGAGCCACGTTGATGAAGGAGTGGATCATCACACGGGTCGATGGCCCTTCTCTGGAGGAATTGGCGGCCAAATAGGGGCGTTTTTTCAATCCGGGATCGGAAATTGGGGGGAAAATACTACATTGTCCCCAGATCTGACCCTAAAACAAACTGCATGGACATTTTGGTGCGGCCCGTTTCAAGCAAACGGGACATGCGGGCGTTCATTCAATTGCCCGGTAGAATCCACAGAAATCATGCAAACTGGATCCCCCCCATTTACATGGACGACCGGGGATATTTCAACAAAAAAAAGAACAAATCATTTTCCCATTGCGATGTCACCCTGCTCCTCGCATTCCGTGGAAAAAAAGTGGTGGGCCGCATCATGGGGATCATCAACCATCCCTACAACGAGAACCACAACGAAAAGCATGCCCGGTTCAATTTTCTGGAAACCTGGGAAGAGAAAGAGGTCATCGAAGCCCTCCTTCATCATGTGGAAATCTGGGCCCGGGAGCGGGGCATGACCCGGCTGGTGGGACCGCTGGCTTTTTCGGACAAAGACCCCCAGGGATTCCTGGTCCGGGGCTTTGACGAACCGGTTGCCCTGGCCAGCCACTGCAATTTTTCCTATCTCCCCGAGACTATGGAAACCCTGGGGTTTGAAACGGATCTGGACCTGGTTGTGTACAAGATCAACATCCCGGAGACCACTCCGCCGCTGTATGAACAGATTGCCGAGCGGACCCTCCGGAACAACCCGGACCTCCGGCTGTTGCATTTCACCCGGCGGAAGGACCTGAAGCCAATGATCCGGCCCATCTTCACCCTCATCAACGAGACCTTCACGGCCATTTACGGCTTCATGCCCTTCACCCTGGAGGAAATGGACGACTTTGCCAACCGCTACCTCCTGCTCATGGATCCGCGTTTCATCAAAGTCATCGTGGGCGAAACCAACAAGCCGGTGGCCTTTGTCATCGGAATGCCCGACATCAGCCAGGGGATCAAACGGGCCGGCGGGCGCTTGCTTCCCTTCGGAATCCTGCATGTGCTGCGGGCCGGAAAACGGTCGCGCCAGCTGAACCTGCTCCTCGGCGCCATCGATCCCGTGTACCAGGGCCGGGGCCTGGATGCGGTGATGGGGACCGCCATGATCGCCGAAGCCCGGAACCGCGGCATGACCTGCATCGACAGTCACCTCGAAATGGCAAGCAACCTCCGGGTGCGTGCCGAGATGGAATACCTGGGGGGCGAAGTGTACAAGGAGTACCGGATTTTCGGCCGGCCCATCCCGGTCAATGGCACGAAATCCAGGCTGGCCGCCGGAAAGGGAAAGGCCGTGGATGTCAAACAACGGACAAAAATCCGCATTTAACAGTTTTTTTTCATCGAATCGTTTGATTTTGCTGAAGAAGGTCCTACTTTTGCAGGACATTCTTCGGAAAACATGAGAATTATTGGACATATCGCTGTAGACCTTCTCCCGCTCAATTTTTAGGGCGAAGCCGCTTCTCTCCTCTGTCCAATCCATATAATTCTCACATCCCATGTCATTTTTACAAGTATCATCCAGGTTATCCAAAGCCAATTTTCGATCGTTCTGGCAGGATCTGCGCGAAGCCATCGGTGGATCGGAACGTGACTTCACCCAAATCCCCATCAGCAAAGCCATCGTATTGCTCAGCATCCCCATGGTGCTGGAAATGATCATGGAATCGGTTTTCGCCCTGGTCGACATCTTCTTCGTCTCCCGTCTCGGGGCCGAGGCGGTTGCGACCGTCGGCATCACCGAGTCCCTGATGACCATCGTCTATGCCATCGGCATCGGCCTGAGCGTGGGCACCACCGCACTCGTTTCCCGCCGGATCGGGGAAAAGAAACCGGAAGAAGCAGCCAAGGCGGCGGTCCAGGCCATCTTCACCGGCATGCTCGTTTCCCTGGTCTTTATGTTCATCGGCATCTTCTATGCCAAGGAGCTGCTGATCCTCATGGGGGCATCCGAGGAAACCGCCGAAATGGGGCAGGGCTATCCCACCATCATGCTGGGCGGCAATGTGGTCATCATGCTGTTGTTCATCATGAATGCCGTGTTCCGG
>JAWKKO010000002.1:0-279504 GCA_041393235.1 Bacteroidales bacterium | reverse complement strand
CCATTGGCCACCTTCGTCGAACAGGGCCGTGAAGGACTGGCCTTTCACACTGAATTCCACAAAATACTTGTCCTCTTCCTGCCACCAGTCATCCATTCGTGCCGTGGCGTATTTGTTCTGAAACCCTGCCTCAACGGATTGGGGCAGCTCGGAGTCCTGACTGTAGCCCGTGATGCCTGCCAGCATCAGCGTGGCAATGAAAAAAGTTTTCATGATGGGGAAACAGAATTGTGTTTGCATTTAGACGGAAATTCCGGTTTTCGTCACTACCTCGGAACAAAAGATTATCTTTGCGCCCCCTGCGCTGTCCGGGCAAATGCACACACATCATGATCTCATTCAATGAAATGGGTTTGAGCCACCCCCTTCAACGGGCGGTGAAAGAACTCGGGTTTACCGAAGCCACCCCCATCCAGGAAAAAGCCATCCCCAGAATTCTTGAATCAGGAAACGACCTGATCGCCCTGGCCCAGACCGGAACCGGAAAAACCGCCGCCTACGGCCTTCCCATCCTCCACCATGTCGATCCGGGGGAACGGTCGCCCCAGGGACTGATTCTCAGCCCCACCCGGGAGCTTTGCATGCAGATCAGCAACGACCTGGCCTCCTTTGCCAAATACCTGGACGGCGTGTCGGTGGTGCCGGTGTATGGCGGTGCTCCCGTCGACACCCAGATCCGCGCCTTGAAAAAAGGCGCTCACCTGGTGGTGGGAACGCCGGGCCGGGTAAAAGACCTGATCGACCGGGGAGTCTTGCGCATCCAGTCGATCCGGTACCTGGTCCTGGACGAAGCCGATGAGATGCTGCAAATGGGATTCCGGGAAGAGCTGGATTCCATCCTTCAGGAAACCCCCGCCGGCAAACAAACCCTGCTTTTTTCGGCCACCATGCCGAAGGAAGTCTACCGCATTGCGAAAAACTACATGCGCGATCCGGAGGAGGTGGCTGCAGGACCGGTGAATGCGGGCGCCGAACAGGTCGATCACCTGTACTACATGACCCATGCAAAACACCGGTACGAGGTGTTGAAACGGATCGCGGACATGCACCCCGACATCTATGGCATCGTGTTCTGCCGCACCCGCCAGGAGACCAAGGAAGTGGCCGACAAGTTCATGGGAGATGGCTACAATGCCGACGCGCTCCACGGCGACCTGTCCCAGCCCCAGCGTGATTATGTCATGAATCGTTTCCGGAAGCGGCAGATCCAGATGCTGGTGGCCACCGACGTGGCCGCCCGGGGATTGGATGTGAACGACCTGACCCATGTGATCAATTACAACCTGCCCGATGAGCTGGAGGTATACATCCACCGGAGCGGACGGACGGGACGGGCCGGCAAGAAAGGGACGTCGATCTCCATCATCCACACCCGGGAAACCCATCGCATCAAAAGCCTGGAAAAGCTCTCCAAAAAGAAATTTACCCGGGTCCGGATTCCCGAGGGCAAGGAAATCTGCAAGAAGCAGCTGTTCAACATGATTGCCAAAATGGAGAAGGTCCAGGTCCAGGACGAGCAAATCAATGACTTCCTGCCCGAGATCTTCAAGAAACTGGACTGGATGTCCAAAGAGGACCTGATCCGGAATTTCGTTTCGGTGGAATTCAACCGCTTTCTGGATTACTACAAGGACGCGCCCGACCTGAATGTGGAGCTGGAAGACCAGAACCAAACCCGGATCCGGGTCCGCGGAGGCCGGTCCGGTCGAGGGCAAGCCCAAACGGAAAAAGAGCCCTACACCCGCTTGTACATCAACGTGGGCAGCAAAAACGGCTTCAACCCGACCCAGCTGATCGGCCTGTTGCTCGACACCACAAACGACCGCAGCATCGAGATCGGCAAAATCGAAATTTTCAAGGGTTTCCTTTAATGTTCTGAGATTCAGAAAAAGCCAGGAACGAATCGTCTGCGCTCGGCTATGAGACGTTCGAAGAAACAAGCAGCTGATCAAGGTGTCCCTGGCAGAGGAAAACGGACCGAAACCCCGGAAGAAGCGGGAAATAGCCGCGGGACTCCAGTCCACTTCGTTTTCTCTGGTGTGCGTGGTGAAAAGCTTCCGGCTGCCACTCCATCTTCGTTGCATTTCCGATGTGAACTCCGTAATTTGCCGGAATGCCTTTCATCACATGAAATGAACTTCGGCAGTTCTGATCTGAACATCCGTCTGTCCCCGAGATTCACAAAATGGCTGCCTACAACGCATCGTTAGAGGTCCTTGAATGACGTAATTCATGTACACGATCGTTATGTAAGTTTCTATGCTAATTTGCAATCGATGTTATGTTATTTTGCAATTTACCTGAGAATATCATATATTATTCGCCCAAACAATACGCCTGATTCCGATGTGGATAGAGCGCGACTATTCAGCAAGAATAATAGATGCTGTCAAAACGAGGCCTGTAATTTTGCTTACCGGGGTAAGACAGGCAGGTAAAAGTACATTGTTGCAACGGCTTTTACCGGATGCTGACTATGTGACACTGGACAGGATCATCCTTGCAGCTGAAGCCGAAGAGAATCCAACCATGTTTCTGGATAGGTTTAAAAACCAGGTAATCATTGATGAGATCCAATATGCACCCACGCTATTTCGTGATTTGAAAATTAAGGTTGATCAACAAAGAAATGTAAAAGGAAAATGGATACTGACTGGCAGCCAGCAATTCATACTAATGCAACATATCAGTGAGTCGCTTGCCGGAAGAGTCAGGATATTGCACCTAGGTACGCTGAGTGCAAATGAACTGAACAGAACAGACTTGGTATTGAACAAGAGGGACTTGTTGTGGAAAGGAGGATTCCCGGAATTATGGGCCGAGAGGCTGGAGGTGAAAGAATTCTTCGAGGACTATATCCAGACCTGGCAGAAGAGACCTGAAACAAATCCTGAATGTGACCAACCTCAGGGACTTCAGACGATTCCTCACCGTATTGGCAATAAGAGTCGGACAGCTTCTGCTTATTCTGAAATATCAAAGAGCTTGGTGTGGCTGTAAATACCGTAAAGGCATGGATAGGTGCTTTGGAAGTCTCTGGATTGATCACTGCTACCTCCTTTCTATACCAACCTTGGAAAACGAATGGCAAGAAAACTCCAAAGCACTTTTGCGACAATGGATTGGTTTGCGCCCTTCTGAATATTGATTCCCTGGATGCACTGGAAAAAATCCATTCACCTTGGCAGTATTTGGGAAAATTTTGTTCTGTCAGAACACTTGAAAAAAGGATTCTATGGAAGAGAGATCTTCTATTCAGAGATAGCAATGGGGTCGAAATTGATTTTATTCTTGAGAAGAATGGAGAGGTCTTCCTGATCGAAGCAAAACATAGCGAACGTCCGAATCCGGCGAAACTAAATTTCAGAAAGGTTGCCCCCTTATTTGGGGAGGAAGTCCACTCCGTTGTCGCATGCGGAATAGAAGAACAAGGGCTGATTACCTTAAAGGATTTTTCTATCTACAACCCTCTCAGAGGATCCATGTTGTAAGATAGCCAGCGAGCAAACTCCTTCAGCACTCCGAAGTAGTCCAACGACCTTCGACCAAAATCAAAACCTATTCGAATTCCTTCGGCACTCCGCAAATCATTTTGAAGGGCTTGTCGCCTTTGTTCCGGTACTGGTGCTTTTCATCGGGCATCACCAGGGCAAAGTCTCCGGCTTTCAGCGGAGTTTCCACCCCGGCTTCGTTGACCAGGGCCCCCTGTCCTTCGATGACATAGTTTACATGTTCGTACGGGTGGTGGTGGTAGGGTGTGTGTCCGCCGGGTTCCACCGTGAAAACCCGAAGTGAAAAATTGGGGGTGCCGTCTTCCCGTCCGATGGGCAATTGCCGGGTTGCGCCTTGCGCTCCATCCATCTTCACTTCCTTTTTCTCTACGCTGGTCAGGGGAATAACTTTCATGTCGGTTGTTTTACGGTGGATAAAAGTACGGAAGTCACGCGTCCCGGTCAATGCCCGACTTGTTAAAAAGTTGCCCCGAACGAAACAACCATCCCGTTGGTGCCCTGGGCCCCTACAGGATGAAGGTGTGGGTGTACTTCACCAGGATGGTTTTGTTGTAGAATCCCGGGATGACCGGCTGCATGTTCTCGCCCCGGAAGCCCCGGTAATCGTTGTACACCAGATAGAAATCGTTCCCCTCCCTCGGGTTGTACCGCAATCGGAAGTTGGCGATGAAATCATCTTCCGTGTTCACATACTGAACCAGAGCCGTGGCCGACAGCTTGGTGGAGATCATCACCTGGGCCTTCACATTGAAGGAGTGAATGTTCAGCCTGTTGAATCCGCTTCGCTCCGAAAAATACAGGTTGTTGAATTCGTATCCTGGGGAGAAAATGAAACTGGACGAAAGGTTGAAGTTTGTTTCGGACTGAAAACCGATGCGACGGCCGTCATAGAACTGACCGGCATAGCCCCCGCCCCGGAGCGATATCTTCTTGGAATTGGAGGTCCCGATGCGGGTCTGGACTCCGGTAAAGGCATATTCACCGCCGGAAATTTGCAGGCTGTCCGAAATGTTGAAATCGTAGAACACGCCTTCCTTCTGATATTCCAACCCGATTTCCAGGTGGAGATTCTTCTTCGTATTGACTTCAAACCCGGGTGCGATTTTCATGGCCTCCAGGGACCCGTCTTCCAGCCGGGCGTACCGCTCCGCATCGATCAGGATCTGGGTGTTGAAGATCTTTGATTCCTCTCCGGGCAACCAACCGTACAAGGCTCGTCCCTGGAAACCCTGGACCCCGTTCCGCATGATGAAACCGATGCCCGGATTGAATTCCTCTCCCAGGTAGGTGTAATTGAGGACGTAGGCGAATCCTTCCTCGGACCGACGTTCCCAGTTGACCATCATGAAGGACGGATCGAGGGAAGCCATGTTTCCGGTCATTTCATCGTCATAGCTCTGGGCCCATTTCACATCCAGGTAATCGTCTCCGAACAGGCGGAAGATGCCGTCCAGACCGTAGGACAGGTTTTCCCGGCCATCCAGTCCGATCCTCGACGTAACGATCCCGCCCACGTAGGAGTTGGGATTGATCACCTGGCGGCGCATGCGCAACACGCCGAAGTTCTCCCCGGCGATATCACCGCTCTCGGCGGTTTGCATGTCGATCAGACCCACATCCCAGTTCCCCATGCGTCCGGTTAGCCGGGCCCCGCCATAGATCCGGATCTGTTCGCCGTCGTTCAGTCCGATGTTCCGGGAATAAAACAGGTTGTCGAACATCCCGCCCAACCCGAAGCTGAACAGGCTCGACCGCTCCTGGAAGAACATTCGTTTTTCCGGAAAAAACAGGGAGTAGCGGGTCAGGTTCACCTGCTGGTCGTCGGCTTCCACCTGGGCAAAGTCGGTGTTGGCCGTCAGGTCGAGGGTCAGGTTGCTGTTGATGTTGTACTTGACATCCAGTCCGGCGTTGAATTTGGGGGTGTCGTCCAATTCATAGGCGGTTTCCGCCTCGTTCAGGGACCAGTCGCGGGAATATCCGCCGATGGCGTAAGGGGACACATACACGGGGTTGTCGGCCTTGATCCCTTCCAGGCTTACTTTCTGTGCAATGGACGGCTTGCTGGTGGCCATGTATCCATACTTGGGATCGACGGACGGAAAGGTCACCGTTTCGTTGTGCTGGCTGATGTTACGTACCACGATCAGTCCCATGGTGGTGGTCGCCCCTTCCGGTTTGAATTTCAAACTCGAGAACGGAATCCGCATTTCCACATACCAACCCTTGTCGTCCCGGGTGACCTCCACATCCCAGAAGGTGTTCCAGCTGTAGTTGGTGGACCCGAAGCCGGGTCCGCCCATGCCGGCACCGTCATTGGAGATGGCATAGTCGGTACGCAGCCCGGTGGGAGCGGTAAAAAACGCCAGCCCCGTTTCATTGTCGTTGTAGGAATCCAATACGATGCCGAAGGCGTCGACCCCATACAGGCGCTCGTCCCGTTTCTTGGTGGCTTCATAAATCCGGTTTGCATCCTTCATGTACAGCTTGGCTCCCACCCAAAGGTATTTTTCATCGTAGGCGATCCGGATGTCGCTTTCCTCCGAAGGAGCATTCTCGAAATTGGGACGGTGCTGTACCATGGCCAGGGTTCGGCCACACTCCAAGGCTGCCTCGTCGGGCGCACCGTGGGTGGATCTCCCCGGAAAGACAGGGGATGGTCACCGGGTCCTGAGCCATGCCAGGCGCTGTCTCCATGCGAGGTAACAAACAGAAGAATGAAAAGGGAATAGGGAAAAAAGCCGTACGTTTTCCGGGCTCTCCACAAGAATCATGAAGGGTCTGTGCGCAAATGTTTGGTTGAATGGTCGGTACTCCCCCTTGGATGCCGTCAGGCCCAGGTTAATCTGGAATCTTTCCATATTACCCTTTATAAACTTTAAAACTTTATAAACTTACAAAACTTTATAACTTTATGACACTTCTTTGATTTCTCGCTTCGCTCGAGATCCCGGGGGGAACCTGCAGCAGGAAAAAAGCCGGCATGCTTCGCATGGCCGGTTTTATGGGGCCAGGCCAATCACAAGCGAGCCTTG
Organism: Bacteroidales bacterium; assembly: GCA_041393235.1. GTDB lineage: Bacteria > Bacteroidota > Bacteroidia > Bacteroidales. Next base: position 272,960 of record JAWKKO010000002.1, on the reverse strand, counting down.
GCGTGGCCCGAAAAACCCGGCGTTGCCAGGCTTTTCTGGGCTGCGGAGAGGGGGGGATTCGAACCCCCGGTACCCTAATCGAGTACGCCAGTTTAGCAAACTGGTGGATTAAGCCACTCTCCCACCTCTCCGAAAGCTGGACAAAAGTAAACAAAAGCTCCAACTTGTACAACGCCTGGGAAGAAAAAGAGGCTGCCCTTTCGGGACAGCCTCTGCGTGCATCGGGAATGGCTCCTGAGAATCAGGATTGCAGTTTCGGAAGATAGGCGGCAATCAGGCTGACGGCTTGTTGCGGGGCCACTTTCCTGGCCTTGACCAAGACACTCTGGGCGTGGAATTGCTCGGCGTTGAACGTGTCTCCGATGACCGGATTGTTGAACATGACCTTGCGCACGCCGAATCCGTCCTTGCTGCAAGTGTACTGGAACCAGTAGGAATCGGTGTATGCGATGTAGGAATGGCAGTCTTCGGAGGTCCCCACGGCAATTTTCATGTTGTGGCGGGGGTTGTCGTAAAAGACTTCGCACACCTGGTATTCCTGGCCCTGGAAGTAATAGAGGTCCTCGGTTCCGGAGACAACAAAATCTCCGGCATCGGTGTGGGAGGTTCCTTTGACGAAGACATCGGAGGAACCGCCATCGGCAAAGGCCAGGGTGGAGACAAAGAGGGCGGACAGTGCCACGGTGGCAAAGCGTTTCATAAGTTGGCTGCGAGTTTTCATGGTGATTGGTATTTGCTTGGTTTGTGTTGTATTTTTTCTGCCTCCACCAATTCAATCCACATGCCAAAAGTTCTATTTCTCTGTATTTCTGTGCCTTACAAAGCTTCTCTCTCGAATTTGGTCCTGCGTGTTTTCGACCGCTTCCGAACACGTTTGCACGAAAGCGGATGAATGCAAACAACTGTTAAAAGTTTGGACCCGTGTGTGTTATGCAGCATGCCCCTGTTCATTTTTCAGGGATGGCTCCGCCAACCAAGCACTTTCCGAGAAGCCATCCCTGAAAAGATGGAGGGGCTGCCCTTGCAGGACAACCCCTCCCGGATGATATGATTCAGCAAAACAGGTGGTTAGTTCGAATCTCAGGCCTTGAGCCGGGGAACGTAGGAGGCAATCAGACCGACGGCCTGCTTCTTGTCCACCTTGCGGGTCTTCACAAGCACGGTCTGTTCCTGGAAACGGGCAGGGGCAAATTCCTCCTTGCTCCAGGGATTTGAAAACATGACTTTTCTTACGCCGAATCCATCCTGATTGCACATGTAGAAGAACATGTAATCCTCCGTGATGGCAACAAAGGACCTGCAGGGACCTTCGGTGTTCACGGCAATTTTCATGTTCATGCCGGGATCTTCATAATACACGGAGTAGATTTCATATTCCTTTCCCTGGAAATGAAACACGTCGTCCGTGGTCAGGACGGTAAAATCGCCGGCGGGGGAATGCGAGCTTCCTTTCAGGAAAATCTCGCTGCCTTCGCCATCGGCAAAAGCCGGTGCAAAGACAAAACAGAGGACGGCAAGCAGGCTTGCCAATTTCCCGGGTAAACGAACCAATTCCTTCATTTCGAGTCCTATTTTGATGATTTCAAGTGAAATGTAAGACAAGGGAATGTCCGGATCAAAAAAGATCAAGCAACGACAGAAAGGGAACGATCAATGGCAAACTGGGAATCGGAAACGGCAGTGATCCACCCTAGGCGGCCACATGGCCGAAGATGAGGTCCACGGCGAACATGTTCCCGATGGGCCGCGCATCCAGGTAGTAGTGCTTCCGGAAGCTCCCTTCCAGAATCTTGCGGACTGCCTCGATGCCCAGGCCGGTGTGCGTGACCGACGGCGAGATGTCATGGGTTTGTTCCTGGTAGTAGGAGTTCCGGATCTTGACCAGCACCTTGTCGTTCTTGACAACGATGTGGATGGTGATCCAACCCCGGGAACCACTCTGACGAACGCCGTGCTTGAAGGCATTTTCGACCAGGGTGTAGATGGCCAGCGGAGGCACCACCACGCCGGCGCTTTCGCCCTTCACCTGAATGTCGAGCCGGAATGAGGTTTCTCCCAGCCAGATGCGCTCCAGGGCCACGTATTCCTGGATGAGTTCCACCTCTTCGCTCAACAGGATCAAATCGCGCCGGGCGTATTCCACAACCCGTTCCAGCAAATGACTCAGACCGGCAATGGCCTGGGGGGTTTGGTCGGACCGGTGAAGGGAAAGGGCATAGAGGTTGTTCAGGGAGTTGAAAAGAAAATGGGGCTGCAACAGGCGTTTGAACAAGTCAAGCTGACTGCTTTGCCCCCCCTCCTGAGAAGAGGTCCTGGAAGACATGGTTGTGTGTATCAGCATCATTTCGTTCTGTTAGCTACCATCCCTGTGCAGCCGCGCCGGAATTGTTCCGGAACATTTGCATTATTTCAGGAATTGTGCCAAAAATCGTGTTGCGCTGTTTCACAGCGGTTTGTGCTTTTTCTCTTCACGGAATTTGTGTTAAAAATGTTCGGAATGGTACAGGGGTGTGCGTCTGGGGACAAGGATGGAAGAAAAAAAAACTTGCCGTCGGGGAAGTATCTTCGTAAACCTAAAACTTTAGAAAGACTTGTGACGGCAAGTTTGTACAGATGTGCATAGAGTCAATCAAATGTAGGAAAGGGAAATGCCCGGGAAAAATGAATTCAACCTGGGGCGGATTCCGACCGGTGAACGACCGCCTTTCTTCTGGAAGCGGCGGTGACGGATTCGGGAGGACGCTTCGTGACCAGAACCTGGCAACCGTAGGGAGGACGCTCCTGGGAAAACCGGACCCGGTCTCCGTAATAGGCTTCCAGGGAACGGACATGCCCAAGGAAGGCATCCAGAACCTCCCGTTTTGCAGGTTCCTCCGGGACCAGAAGCTGGACGCTGATCAAATTGGAATACCCCGATGCCTCGATGTTCATCTCCGGTACGAGGGGATCTTTCATTCGCAGAACCACATCCACCAGGGAAAAAAGGATCATGGGCGGCAAATCGATCTCCCCGGGATCCCCCGAAATAAAGAATTCCACCTCGGGGGCCTTCCCCCGCAACAGGGTGGAGAGGGCGATCAGTTTTTTCACCAGTTCGATTTCCCGGGACAACAGGGGACGGAATTCGTCGTTGTACATCATCACTTCGCTCAGCAGCTCCGAGGTGAGGGCGATGGCGTGGGTGATTTCCGGATGGCCGGTTTTCACCATCCGGTGAATGCGGTCGACGGCAAAGAGCAACATGCCCGGCTGGATCCGGGTCATCTGCTCCTCCAGGTTCTGCCGCAACCCGGCTTGCTGAAGCTCCTGCTGCCGCAACCCGGCCTGGTACCAGTTCCGGATGGTTCGGGCCGACACAAACACCAGGACGATGTACAGATTGCCCAGACCGCTTTTCACAACATTTCCAAAGGAAAGATAGCGCTCCACGGGGGAAACGCCCGTCTGGTACCATTTGTAGATGAATCCATGGCTAAGGAGGGATTCCAGGAAAGAGAAACCGTAGAACAGCATCAGAAAGAAGAGGATGAACCACAGGATGCGCCACCGGGAATGAAACCGGGGAATGAGCACGTAGGCGACCAGGTAGGTGTGGGCGACGAAGAGGGGAAGGGTGATCATGTAATAAGAGAACCATCCGTAGAAGGTTTCCCGCACCGCCCCCATGCTTTTGATGAGGGTGAATCCGAGAACCCAGGCACACCAGAAGAAAAAGTGCCGCCAACCGCGCATGGCCAAGAGCCGCTCCATTGCTTCGCCCATGCCTAGAGACTGATTTTGATTTCTACCACATGCTCGCTGGCCTTCTCCCGGATGGCGACGCTGTGGCGGTTGGGGTACTGAATCTCCAGCCTGCGAAGGATGTTATCCACCGAGGGGCCCCGTCCCCCCTCCCCCGGCGGACCCGGAAGATAGGTGACCGAATTCCCCGCATAGAAATACAGCTTGCGGGCTTCCACCATCCGGCCGTAGTTCGATCCGGGAGTCAGTTCCGGACTCTGGCCTGCCCCGTGCACAAAACAGTTTTGGTGAAAGTTGTACAGGAGGAGCGGGACGTTCCTTGCCCCGGATGTCTCCTCACCTCGAAGCGGACATCAGGCCGTTCTCCGAACCGCAGTTGCTCCAGTCCGATGTAGTTCCGGATCATTCGATCTCCATCTCCAGGGACACCATGAACGCAGCTCTCATCGAAGAGATAATGGAGAAGGGACCGGAGCCTGGACACCGTATCCTCCAGAAGATTGGGCCTGTACATGGAAATGGAATACAGGTTATTCAGGTTGTTGAAGATCACATGGGATCCATCTGGTGCTCCAGAAAGCGCAATTCGGCCTCCAACCCCTTCTCCTCCAGTTCCCGGATGTTCCTTTTCAGGACATAGTGGTCCCGGGCAAACTTGGCCAGGCGAACACCGCCACGATGAAGGTGTCCTTGGTGTTGTCAGGAGGAGACGGCGAAATCGAGCACATACCAGACGCCCACATCCTCCGGGGCCAGGGCTTCATGAAACACCAGGTCGGAGAACAGGAACTTCGCCACCGAGAGCAACAGGCCGGCGGCCACAAAGGAGAGACCGAACCAAAGCATTTTTCTTTTCAGCAACAACCGGGGGATCAGAAGATACACCGTGGTGTAGGCGTAGGCAAAAAAGAACAGCGCATTCACGGCCACATCCTGCAGGACGGAGAAAAAGGTCCGGACGTCGGTTTCGGGCGGACAGGCAACGGCGGTGAACAGAAGCACCATGGTCATCACCAGCAGCAGATGCCGGAGAATGCGGAACTTGAGGGCTTGGCTCAGGACAAGTTGCTCCATCTGTTAAAAATAGACAGCGCCCGTTGCATGTCCTCGCAATATCAAGCAGCGACAGTCACCGCCGGGAACAGCCTTCCCGGGCTCCGGTCAAGCCCGTTGACTGGCGCTTCCATGTCGTTGGCCCGTTCTTTTGCGTTTTTGACTGAATTTGTTGCAAAAAAGAGCGTAAATTTGGTATGTTTCGGGTGACGTAAGACTTGTTTTCGTGATGGACCCTATAAAAAACTGCTCATGAAAACAAGATGCCTGATTGTAGACGATGAACCCCTGGCCCGCGAATTGATCCGGGGACACATACAGAAACTGGAGAATTTCGAAATCGTGGATGAATGCGACAACGCCATGAAGGCCATGGCCGTGTTGCGGAATCGCCCGGTCGACCTCATGTTTCTGGACATCAAGATGCCCCAGATCACGGGGATCGAATTCCTCAAGACCCTCAAGAAGCCACCCAAGGTGATCATCACCACGGCCTTCAGTCAATATGCCCTGGAGGGGTTTGAGCTGGATGTGGTGGACTACCTGATGAAGCCCGTGACCTTCGAACGCTTCTTCAAAGCCATCAACAAATACTTCCAGATCGGTCCGAACGAACCGGTCCGGCTCGAACAGGGAAACGGACACCAGGAGGAGGATTTCATCTATGTCAAGGAAAACAAGCGGATCATCAAGATCTACCTGAACGAGATCCATTTCATCGAAGGTCTCAACGAATACATCCGCATCCATTCCGAAAACCGGCGGGTGGTGGTCAAAAGCAGCCTCCACAACATCGAGAGCAAACTTCCCTCGGAACAATTCATCCGCATCCACAAATCCTACATCGTTTCCATCCCGAGGATCCGGGCCTTCAATGCCACGACCATCGAACTGGACAATGCGAAGCTGCGCATCGGTAGGAACTACAAAAATCAGGTTTTCAACGCCCTGCACTACAAACAGGAAATCTGACAAGCCAGAATCCGGGAGGAGTCCGACAGTCAATCTTGCACCCGGATGATTTGGTCGATTTCCCGGAAAATCCCCATTTGATCGATGCCCCGGATGCGGAGGAGGTAATCCCCCACTCTTTCCGGACCCACGAAACGGATCCGGGCCGGGGCATCCGGATCCATCCGGATGCCCGGGTTCCAGTAGATCGTATTTCTCAAATCGGGCATGGGTTCCGGACCGGGAGAAGGGGGCCCCATCGCCCCGGCTTCGGATTCAAAGGTTGCATACTGCACCAGAAGGCCCGAATCGGGCAAACGAATGGAAGCCAGATCCTGGTTTCGGGAGAAAATCTGAACAATGCCTCCGAAAATCAGGTTGCCGACGACGTAGGGAGCCTCCACCACCTCGATCCGCTCGATCTGACGGGGAGAAACTGCCAGAATGGAGGCAAGGTCATGAATGGCGACCCCGTCAATCATCACCAACGGCGGATAAATGTCCAGATCGGGGTGCGGTCCGAGAACCCGAAGACTCTGCTCCCCTCCGGTACGGCGGAGTGAAACGGACGGAACGACTTCGTTGAAGTATTCCTCCATGGTGGGTAGGCGGATGAAATCATCAAACGATACCACCGAGGACGGAGGGCCATAAAAGGATCCGGAAGGTACCTCATCCATGGGAGCCGGCGAGGGCGAAGGATTCTCCGTCATTCCGTATCGTCCCTGCAGCTGAAACTGAATGGAGAGCCTGCGGATGGCCTCCAGGGAGGCGGAATCGAAAGCGAGTTCAGGGGAAGGCAATTGCAAGGCCGCGGAACAAAAATCCGGGTCGATCGCCAGAATCAGCTCCGCACTTCCCTTCCGGGTCGCACTCAGGAAGATTTGCTTCTCTCCCCACAAATCCGGGAGGAAAAAAGTAGCGACCGGATGAATCGGTGTAGTTGCACTGGAACCCGTTGGCTTCCCAAGAATGGAAAGATAAACAGGGACATGGGGTGCCACGACCTCCTCCTCCCGGGTCCAAACACGACCCGACAAGCGGATTCCCCTGCTTTCAGCGATCTCCCCATGTTCATCCTGCGGCCGGGGGAAATACGCCGCATCCTTTCTGGTTTGCCGGGTGGGCAATTGGATTGGAGCAAGGGAAACACAAACATCCAACAAACCGTCGTTCCCCGGACCCTGGCAAAGCAAATTCCACCGGCTCTCTTTTTCCCGATCCGGATCAGTTCAAGACTCACAGCGGGAACCTGGTTTTGTTGCGCCGGCGCACCCTCCACATGAAGATCGGCCGCAAATGGCGACAGGGTATCGACCGGGACCCGGCCCCGGACTTCCGGGTGCACGACCTGGATGCTGACGTAGGCATAGGTGGCAGGTCCGGCATTCCGCATCCAGCGGGTATACCCTTTCAGATAGTAGGTTCCCGATGGAAGCTGTTCGGGCAATTGGATGCTTCCTGCGGCCCCATCCATTTCCAGATTCCACTTGCTCGCCCGGTACGAATGACCCTGCGGGGAAACCACCTCCAGGTAAAAAACCGGTTGAGCAATGTGCCAACGGGAGGTTGCAATGCAAACACCCGGAAGAATACCTCCTCACCGGCCACATACACAGCACGGTCTGTCTCCAGCCGAAAACGCTCTGCCGTCTCCTGGGCGGAACACAGTGCGCTGTGAAACAATACAAAGGCAAAAAGAATCAGACCAGCGCGGATCCTCCGTTTTCGGACGCTTCCCTCAATTGCTTTCATAATTTCCAAGCTTTAGGTTCCAGGACACGGTGACAATGGGAACGCCGATGACCGAAAAAGAGTAGCCCTGCAGAAAGTCTTCCCGGGGTTCGAAAAAGATGGATTGGGGATTGTTTCTTCCCAGGACATTGTAGACACTCAGGCTCCAGGAACTGTGAAAGGTTTTCCGGGATTTCAGGTTGCCTTCCAGGTTCAGAGAAGCATCGATCCGGAAATAATCCGGAACCCGCACCTGGTTCTTTGCATAATAGTCGATGTACACGTATTTGTTGATGTAATACAGGGAAGAGGGGAAGGTAACGGGCCGGCCGCTCATGTACACCACATTGGAGGAAAAGGTGAACCTCCGGTTGAGATGGTAGCTCCAGATGACATTCAGAACATGGGGTCTGTCGAAGTTCGACGGATAGGGTTCGCCCCGGTTGATCTGTTCATATTCTTCCCCATCCACCTCGACCATGGATCGGGAGAAGGTGTAGTTTGCCCAGCCGTCGAACCGACCCGAATTTTTCTGTACCATCAGTTCAATCCCTCCTGCCTGCTGGACTCCCTGGAGAACCTGGGTTTCAATGTAAGGGGTGCTGATGAAATTTGCCCCGTCCCGGTACTCAACGATGTTTTCCATGTGTTTGTAGTACAATTCCATGGAAGCAGACACTCCCTTGTCGGGCCAGATGTGGTATACTCCCGCACTGACCTGATTCCCCTTGGGTGCAGAAAGATGGGAACCGGACAGTTTCCATTGGTCGGTCGGAGAAATGGTCACCGTGTTGCTGAGCATGAACAGGTATTGCCTCATTTGACTGAACGCCACCTTCACACTCGTGTTCGGACCGGCTTTCATGTTCAAAGCCAGACGGATTTCCGGTCCGGATTCCGAAGAAACTTTCCGGAATCGGTCGTATCGGGTCGAATCGATCACGGTGGCGTCGGTCCGCGCTCCGCCCGTGGCATAGCTCCGCACGGTTTTGGGTCCGATCTCCGAGAAGAAACTGTAGCGGAGGCCTGCATAGAGGGTCATCCAGGGCAGAACCTGGATGTTGTCACTGGCAAACAAACTGGTCTCCACCCCGAATTCTTCTCCAAGCTCCACGGGAATGCGCAAGGATTCCTCACCGACAGGCTCCACCCGCCCCCGGTTCAGATCATAGACCACCACACTGCCCCCGATGTCCAGGGTGTGATTCATGGCCGGGACCCAGTCCAGGTTGGCAAACAATTCGTGGTGCCCGAGCCGGTAGTTGTGCGCATAGGCCTGCGAAGCCTGCTTCCACTCCTCATTGCCAAATGAATAACTTGCCGTGGCCAGGGACAGATGGCTGGACAGTGCCGGCGAAATCACCTTTTTCCAGGACAGGGAGCCCCCCTCGTTGGCATACCGGTAGGTACTTTGTTTTCCATAGGCAAATTGATCCCGGCTCCCATAATAGAAAAGATCGAACTCATTCTTGTCATTGGCCCGGGCATGCAAGTAGGCACTCAGGTCATAAAATGAGGCCGAGCTTTCCCGCAGGAGCGGATCCTCGAGGCGCTTCAACATCCAATCCGAATAGGACGTCCTTCCGCTGATCAACAAAGACACCCGGTCCCTGACAATCGGCCCTTCCAGGGTGGCATGGGCCGAAACCGGGCTGATCCCGGCATGGGCCGTGTGGGTCTTCAGGTTCCCTTTCCGGGTCAGAATGTTGAAGACGGAGGACAGGCGGCCCCCGAAACTGGCCGGAGGGTTTCCCTTGTAAATGCTGAAATCCTGCACGATATCGCTGTTGAATGCGGAGAGAAAGCCAAACATGTGGGATGTGTTGTACACCGGTACCCGGTTGATGTAGAAAATGTTTTGATCGGCACCCCCTCCCCGGACATTCACTCCGACCGAAGCCTCTCCCGAGCTGGTGATCCCGGGCAACAGCTTGGAAATCTTAATGACATCGTTTTCCCCCATAAAAAGGGGAACCTGCTTGACGGACCGCATGGAAAGACGCTCCACGCCCACATCGGTGCTGTTGATGTCCCGGTAGTGATTCCCGACAATCTGTACTTCGTTGAGCGCAATCACCACCTCCGTCATTTCCACGGAGAATTCCCCATCGGACCGGACATCCAATTCACACTCCCAGGTTTCCATGCCAATGAAGCTGAAGCGTGCCTGGTACCGGCCGGGCGCCACCGAAAGGCTGACCACCCCCTGCTGATCTGAAACCGCCCCTTTCCCTCCCGGCAGGAGGACCATGGTGGCCCCGATCACCGGTTCGCCGCTTCCACTGTCCCGGATTTTTCCACGGATCCGAGCCACATTCCGGCCTCTCCGGTCGGCCTCCTTGCCTACCACCAGCGATGGGATCAATCGTTCGGGCGTGGAAACTTCCGGATTCCTGGACTCTTCCCCCATATCAGTGGAAAGCTCTCCCGGATCCGATGGGGATGCTTCCTGCAAATGAGCCAGGTCACTTGTCAGGGAACGGCCTTTGTATAGGATGATCCGATGGGGCAGGTCAGCCCACAGGCGGACTCCCGCTGGCATCAGGGCGCTCTCCAGACAGGTGGTCATGTCCGCGCTGTCGCAGTGCACATCCACCCGGAGTAAATCCTCCCAGGCTGGGGGATAACAAAGATCGACACCACACTGTTGGTCGAGGGCCCGGGCCAGGGTGGCAAGGGACAAATCCTTCCCTTCCAGGGTCAGGACCCTTTCCTGGGCGTTGGTTGCACCCACCGGGGACAAGAGGCAAAGGACAAAGAGTGCACAAAGGTTAGTTTTCATCCAGATACACATTAACAGATTCGATGAAGCCGGCCAGTTCAGCGTCCGAGGTCCGCCCCAGGGGGATTTGGCTGGCCTTCCACATTGCACGGACCCCTTTTTGAACATCCCTCCCGAAACAGTGGACAAACCCCCGCTTCCCTTTGAATTCACGGACCTGACCGTCCAATGACACCGCCAGACGCCGGACCGGATTGGAAAAACTGTGCCGGATCTCCCCCATTTTGGGATCGGTCCGATAGTATTTGCTCCAAAATGCAAGCAAGGTCACTCGACCTTCCCCCAATACCTGAGCAAACAGCTCCTCTCCGCCGGGACCCGGGAGCCTTCGAAAATGTGCTTCCCCAAGGGTGAACTCCTCCACCAGGTTCCCGGGCAGGACGATTTGCAAAGTGGCTCCGTGACGATCCGGCAATTCCAGGATGAGCAGTTGATTGTAAACATCATAGCGAAGTGTCAATTGACGGTAGGTCCGGCCGTTCATGCAGACGGCGCAGGAGGATTCGGGCCCTTCCCGTTCCAGATACGGATTCCCGAGTACATTCCGGTAGGGGTAATAATAACGCTGGCCGTTGACAAGCCCCGGTTCGGGACCGTATTTTTTTTCCGCATCCTCCAGGATCCTGATAAGAGCGGGAGACGAAGGATCCTGGGCGCTGAGATTCCCACAACCGAGGAGCAACAGGGCAAGCAGGCCAAAACAACACAAGCAGGTTCGAGCGGATTCCTTCATTGGTTCATCGGTTTTCATCCCAGTATCCGGGAGGGACGGGGGAGCTGTTTTCGTAATACCGGCAGTCGGCACATTCGTTTTCGAGACACATCATGGGACCCAATGGGTCGGACAGTTCCCGGCCGGCAAACACGGGGAGGGAATTGTCGGCAAAATAGCGGACAAAGAAGAAGAAACCCTGGGGCGGCTTTTCCAGGCGGCACTCGTCCGACGGATCGGGCAAGACCAGATCCGGAACCTCCCGGACAAAACAGCGCCTCTCCGAACACCCGGAAACGCTGAAATATCCCAGGACAACTTCCTCCGGATCCGAAAGATTGCAGACGTTTCCACGGGCCAGAGAAGGCTGGGTGCTGAAAAAATCACTGTTCCCCTTGCTGTTCTTGGCCAATTCGCTCCAGTAGGCATGGGCTCCCTCACTCAGGGTATACTGGCGGACCAGAAGGGAATAACCGAGGGCCAGACGCCGGGTCCGGTTGCTGACATAGTTCAGCGACACCCCACGATAGGGACCGGGACTCAGGAGACGCAGGTCCCGGGTGACAATGTCGGGCAAGGGGTCGGTGATCCAGCAATGCAGATACAGGCTGCTGTCCGGAAGTGTGGTCCAGACCCGGTCCACATCGTACCGAAGCACCTGAAAGCGGGGGTTGCGGATCTCCCAGGTCTCCACCATTTCCCACCGGAGAAAGGACCGCCCATCGTCCGGAACCGTAAAATCCAGGGAAAAGAGGATCCCGTCCATGGCATCCTCCGGATTGGCGGCTTCCCTGACTTCCCGTTGCCAGGTAAGATCGTCAATTTCCAGGGCCGGGTGAAAGGTCTCCCAGGACGAACCGTAGGCCTCCCCTTCCGGGGTGATGCACTGCAATTGATAGGCTTCCCCACTCTGGAAATAACCTTCGCCCGGATCGCATGCATAGCTTCCGGCTTCTCCTTCTTCAAACACCCGGACCTCCCCCGTCGAACTGACAAGCTGCACCTGACAATGGCTCTGGGGATCGTAGCTTGGGTAACGCAGGCTGGTGGACCGGCTGACGGTCACTACCTGCGGTCCGGGAAGGTCGGAGAGATGGGCCGAAACCACCAGGGTTCCGATGCGCAGCTCCTCCTTGTCAGGAGAGTATTCGTCGATGCACGCATTCATTCCAAGCGACAGCCAGAGAAGAATCCAGGGCAGGAAGGACGGGTCGATATGTGAACTCTTCCATGCCATGTCACCACCATTCAGGCATGAGGTGCGTGCTGTTTTCCTCGCAGCGGCAATCGATGCAATACGCATTGACCTCCCCGAATTCCCGGATCCCATCCACCCAGGCATAGGCAAGAAAGATGGGGAGATAGCTGTCCGGGAAAGCAAAGAGGAAGGGCGGCACCTCGCCGGGAAGGCAATAGCCCGGTTCGGTCGAAAGATCCAGATCCCCGGGCCGGTCCACAAAAACCCGCTTTTCCGCCATGGCCGAGAGGCTGAAATAGCCGATGACAATTTCCTCCGGATCCTCCACATTGCAGAGATTGCTGGGAGTAAGGGCCGGCTGTGACTGGAAGAGCCCGCCCTGGGTCTCCAGGTTTTTGCGGAGCTCGTTCCAATAAAAGAAGGCGCCCTGGCTCAGTGCATATTGCCGGACCAACAGACTGTATCGCTGGTGAAGGCGCCGCGTTTGGGTATCCACAAAATTCAGGGGCAACTTTCGGATCGGACTGGGCTCCATCTGGCTCATGTCCAGGGTGTGGATGTCCGACAGGGTGTCGGTGATCCAGCAGCGTTCCAGACAGCGCTGTCCGGGACCGGCTTGTACTGGCGGTCCGGACCATACACCCATGCTTCCGTTTCCGGGTTGCGGATTTCATAGGTCCTTGATGAGTTCCCACCGCAGATAGGGCCCGACACCGGGTCCGGTCTCCACATATCGAGGTAAAACTGCAGTCCCTGGAGACCTTGTCCGGATCCTGGGTGCTGCGGTCCTCCCGAACCTATACACGGAATCGATCTCAGGCACAGCAAGCAAGGTTTCCCATCCTGATTCGTAGGTGTTGCCTTCGGCGGTCGTGAACCGCAGGCGAAAAGCCTCTCCCTTGCGCAGGAAGTCCTCCTCCAGGTCGGCCCGGTACCATCCGAAGCTCCCTTCCACAAATTCCCGGATCTCCCCTCCCCTGGCTTCCAGGAGCACAAGACAGCCGCTCAGGGGATCGAAATGGGGGGAACGCAAGGTGGAGGAGGTGCTGATCCGGATGCCTTGTCGACCGGGTTTGTCACTGAGCTGGGCCTGGACCACGAGGGTTCCGGTCCGCTGCGTTTCCTTCTCCGGGATGTATTCCTCGATGCAGGCCCTGGGGAGGGCCAGGCAAAGGAGAATCAGGATGGGTTTCAGGGTGTGCATGGAAGAAAAAAGGGGCCGCCCCCGGTCGAAACAGAGACGGCCCCGGAATTCTGAAAAATCGATGTTACTTCCTATTTCGCATTGGCATCGTAAAGATCCCAGAAAATCTTGGTCAACAGATCATCTCCTCCGATTGCCTCGGAAGCAGCCGCATAGTTGGCCGCATTGAGTGACTGCTCGTTCACCGGGAAGGTGAATCGAACCGGGATGTCGGTGACTTCCTGGATGTCCTCGTTGGTGGGGGTGATGTTGAGAACGGGGTAATCGAGCCGCCGCCAGGTGGTGTATCCCAGCATGCCGTTGATGTAGGATGCGATCCAGGATTGGTAGCCGATCTTCCGCTTCCAGTCGCCCGCTGCAGTGGCATAGGCCACGTCGGGGTGGGCCAGATAGGCATCCACCTCGTCCTGGGTTCCGCCCCACCAAAGGATGGATTCCTGCACACCGGCCTGGTAGGCCTCTTCCACGCTGATTCCCACATCAAACCCGCGGGCCGCAGCTTCGGCCAGGTAGAACAGCACCTCGGAATAGGTCATGATCAATCCGGTGAAGGTGGGAGAGGTCACATCGGTGGACACCTGGGTGTGCTGGGCAAACAGGGCGCTGGCCCCGTAGGTTCCCCCCAGCCACTGCTTGATCCCCGACACCGTATCCGCTGCCGGCACCGTGTAGGGTCCCTCCGCATACACCTCGTTGTAGGTTCCGCCCCCCATGGGGTAAAACAGGACCATGTTCTCCCCGTCCTCCAGGACCAGATCCTGACGCACCCCGGCGTCATTCACGGGAAATTCCAGGGGCTGGATGGAGGTCGGATCGAAATAGTCGTTCAACCGGGGGTCGTTCAACCCCGACATGATGTCGATGATCGTGTTGGTGGAAACAAAGTCCTTTCGTCCGGTGACCACCAGCTCGGCATGGATCATGTTGTAGTTGGGCGATCCGGTCTGATACGGGAACAGGGCTTCATCGGCAGCAGAGGTGAAGACACCGGACGCAACCGCCGCCTCCACGGTGTTTTGGGCAAGGGTCGGGTTCACATCGGACAGATGGATTCCCAGTTTCAGCTTTTCCGAATTGGCAAAGCGCATCCAGGCATCCACATCGCCTCCGTAAATCAGGTCGGCCGATCCGTAGCTTCCGGCGGAATTGTCCAATCCGGCCAGGGCCGCATCGAGACGTGCAATGAGGTCGGGATAGATGTCCTCGCCCATTTCATAGACCGGATACACATTGTTGATGTCCAAGGCTTCGGAATAGGGAACGGCCCCGAAGAAGTCCACGAGCTGCTGGAACACGAACACATTGACAATGTCGATGATGTGCAGCTTGTTGGCCTTCTCCACCGCGGCTTCCGCCGTGAGGGTCTCGGATTCGGAGATCAGCCTGTCGGCTTCCTTCAGGTCCATGAGCACATCCCGGTAGAAATAGCGGAAGATCTCTTCGGACTGACCCCGTTCGACGATGTCGTAGTTGGCCTCGTCTGTGTAGGTGGTTTCGGTCCAGTACTGGGCCCAGATCTCGGTGATGTTCCGGTTCACGTTCGGTGTGCTCAGCTGGTCGGCCAGGTTCTTCAGCGCATTGCTGAACAAGGCCTCTCCGGCCACCGAGGCCGGATTCTTCTGGTCGGTATTGAAGTCTTCGAACTTCTCCGTGCAGGAGACCAGGAAGGCCAGCAATACCAGGGGAATGATGTATTTGATTTTCATAATGTTCCGGTTTTAAAATTCAAGATTGAGACTGAAACCGAAGTTCCGGGTGGTGGGCATGACGCCGCTCTGCCACCCCTGGATGTTCCCTGCACCCTGGCTGGCTTCCGGGTCGGCATGGGGCAGGTTCTTCTTGATGATCCACAGGTTGGAACCCACAAAGCTCACGGAAATGCCGGCAAGGGGGGTGCGGCTCACCATCTCCCTGGGCAGGGAATAAGTGAGGACCAGTTCCCTCAGTTTGATGTAGGAGGCATCATAGATGAACCGGGCATGGGGACTGCGGACCCAGCCTTCGGCGAAGATGTCGGACTCGATGCGGATGTCGTTGGGCGTCCCGTCTTCCTTCACACCAGGTAGGATGATCCCGCCGCCCTCGTCGATGGGAAGGCGCTCCTGGTTCCCCAGGTCGTTGTTGTCGGCGGTCTCGGCATAGAGGCCCGTGCCCACCCCGTACCAGTTGTCGAGGGAGAAAATATCGCCCCCATGCTGCAGGTCGATGAGGAAGCTCAAGGACAGGTTTTTGTAGGCAAACCGGTTGTTGACCCCATGGTCCAGTCGGGATTCACGTTCCCGAGAACCTGGTCGGAGGTGGCACTGCGCTCATACAGACCGGTTTCCGCCACAATGGGCTCTCCGTTCTCATGATACACGTAGTCCCTCCCGTGGATGGTCCCGTAGGGTTGTCCCACCTTGGCCTCGATGCTCACGGCCTGGAGGTCGCCCAGAACGATGCTTTCCACTTCGTTGCCGGCCTGGTCGGTGAACAGGGAAATGACCTCGTTGACGTTCTTGGCCCAGTTCACGCTCAGATTCCAGCTGAAGTCTCCGGATTTTACGGGCACCACCCAGGCGGCGGCTTCCAGCCCCTTGTTCTGGATTTCCCCGGCATTCACCCAGGTCCGCCGGAATCCCGTGGCAAAGGACACGTCCACCGGCATCAGCTGATTGAAGGTGTTGTTTTTGTAAGCAGCCACATCAAATCCGACCCGGCTCTGGAACAGCACCATTTCAAGACCGGCTTCCATGCTCTTGGTCTTTTCCGGCAGCAAATCGGCGTTGTTCTTGGTGGGGTTCACCGACACCATGGTGTTTCCGGCGAAGGGCGCCACCCCGTCGTAGGTGTCCTTGATGCTCAGTGCCGGGGCATCGTTCCCCACTTCCGCATAATTGAGGCGGATTTTCCCCAGCTGCATCCAGTCGGCTTCCAGCAGGTTGTTGAACAGGAAGCTCCCCGACACCGAGGGATAGATGTAGGAATTGTTCTGCAGGGGCAGGGTGGAAGAAATGTCGTTCCGGAGGGTGGCATCGAGGAAAATCAGGTTGGCCACGCCCAGGGACACACTTCCGAAGTACCCGTTCACCCCGATCTGGGTCAGCCGTTCGTCGGGAGGCAACATGGGCGACACACTGTTGCTCAGCGCATACAGGTTGGGCACGGCCAGACCGCCATTGGTGGCGGCAAAAACCGATTCGGAGGTGCTGCGGCGCACATTGGCTCCCACCATGGCCCGCAGGTTGATGGACTCGGTGAGGTCTTTGTGGAAATTCAACATCACGTCCATGTTGGTTTCGATGAAGGAGCGGTCGTAGCGGGAATAGCCCGAGGTCACTTCCTGACGGGGGAACCCCGTTCCGAATTCAGCCGAGGTGGAGCCGATGGCACGGCGTTCCTCCTGGACCTCGTTGTAGGTATCGGCGGAAACCCGTCCCATCAAACTCAGGAAATCGGTGATCTCCCAGTCGGCCTGAAAGTACCCGATCATCCGGGTCCGCTGGTCGGTCGGGAAATTTTCGTACACCGTCCAGTACGGGTTGTCCCAGAAAATGGGGGTCAGGTCGTTCCAGGCATTGGGGTTCCAGGAAAGGTTTTCACCCGTGGCTTCATACAACTCTCTTTGTTGCTGGACGTCCACATTCACCTGGTACCACTGGCGGAACATGCTCATGATGTTCCCGCTGTATCCCGTGGAGTTTCGTCCTTTTCCTTTGGAATCGATGAAGGAGGCCGAGGTGCTCACCTTCAGGGAAGGCAGGATTTGGTGCGATCCGTTGAAGGTGAAGTTGTTCCTCTTCAGGGAACTGTTGGGGTAGATTCCCTTCATGTCCTTGTTCGAATACGCCATCCGGTAGGTGGTCTTGTCGGTTCCCCCGGTGATGTCGATGCTGTTGGTCAGACTGACCGAGTTCTCAAAAAAGGAAATGGGATCGTTCGCCGCCGGAAGATAGGGCGTGGCCCTTCCATAATTCTCCGAATCTTCCAGCCAGGCATCGTACTGGTACACCAGGGTCCCGTCGAGGGGGCCGCCCCGGGAGGCATCGTCGTAGTAAGGCACCAGATAGTAATCGGTATCCTCCAGACCGTCGCCATCGATGTCGTCCCAATCCAGACCCGGCAGGTCCGAATTGTGCCAGGTGGGATCATAGCCGGCGCCATACTGGTCCTGGTATTTGGGGAACGTGGAGGGGTCCACCACCCCGATGGTGACATTGGAGCTAACATTCACCCCCAGTTTGGTGTTCTGAGCCCCCTTCTTCGTGGTGATCATGATCACCCCGTTGGCCGCCCGCGAGCCGTACAGTGCGGTGGCGGCGGCTCCTTTCAGAACGGAGATGGATTCGATGTCCTCCAGGTCCAGGTCCGACACGGCGTTCCCGTAGTCGTAGGCCTGACGGCCCTGATTCTGAGCTCCGAAATCCTTGTTGGTCATGGAGTTGCTGATGGGCACTCCATCCACCACAAACAGGGCCTGGTTGTTCTGGGTCAAAGACGAAGACCCCCGGATGAGGATGTTCGATGATCCGCCGATGTTGTTGGCGACCTTCACCTGAACCCCGGCCACCTTGCCGGACAGGGAATTCACCAGGTTCTCCGTCTTGACCTGGTTGACGGCTTCCCCGTCGACTTCCTGCACGGCGTATCCCAGCGACTTTTTCTCCCGTGACACACCCAGGGCGGTGACCACCACCTCATCCAACTCCAGGGAGGTGGATTCCAGCACCACGTCGATCCGGTTCTGTCCTTGGACAGGCAGCTCCTGGGTAAGCATGCCAACGAAGCTGAAGACCAGGGCCTGAGCATTTTCAGGCACATCCAGCTCATAATGGCCTTCTATATCCGTGATGGTCCCCAGGGACGTGCCGCTGACGGCCACGGAAACTCCCGGAAGCGGGGATCCGTCTGCCGCATCTGTCACAGTTCCGGTGATCATCCTGGATTGTCCCAGCAGGGTCAGCGGAGCCAGAGCCAAAAACAGCAGAAAGCATACAATTTTTCTCTTTTTCATAGACTCAGTTTTAGTGTTACGATTGAGTTTTTTCCTCCCCCGGGGGGAGTTTTTCAGGGAAAGAAAGCGTTTCGGCCCCTCTAAATCTAATTAGTTCAAGGAACGTCGCTTCCCACAGGAGCAATCCCCCTCACCAGCCGGACAGAGGCCGTTGACCGGCTCAAACCGGCAGTTGACCCGTTGCATGCATCGGTTTTGCTGACCGGAGCCGGTGTCGTTGGTTCCGGACCCATGGATTCCATCCCAAAGAGGCTGTTGTGCAGATTTTCCTATATTTACCCCAAACAGTTCCTAAACCACCCTCTATGCTAACCTTTACCGATTACCTGATCATCGCAGGCTATTTCTTAGTGATCCTGGTGGTAGGTGCCCTCACCGGACGCAAACAGGAAAAAGAAGATTTCCTCATCTCGGGCCGCAAGCTCAAAACGCTGCAAGCCACCACCACCATCTTTTCCAGCCGCATCGGAGCGGCCATTCTGCTTACCTACACCGCCCTGGTCTACATGTACGGCATGGGCGCCCTCTGGTACTTCGTGGGTTCCGTGTTCGGTTTGTTCATTTTTTACTTTTTCGGACTCGGAGTCAAGAAGCTGGCCGACAAGGAGAAATTCTACACCATGCCCGACTTCTTCTTTTTTCTGAAGGGTCGGATTGCCGGCTATCTGGCCACCCTGGTGACCATCATCATCATGTTTGGGTGGGTGGTCCTGAACTTTACAGCCGGGGCAAAGCTGGTTTCCGAGTATACGCCCATCAGCTACGACCTTTCGGTGGTCATCGTGGGGGTCATCATCCTGTTGTATTTATTGGCGGGCGGATTCGACGCCGTGGTGAAGACCGACATCGTGCAGACCTTCGGCATTTTCCTGCTGTTTGTCCTGATGATGTACCTGCTGAGCACACATGCCACCAAACCCGACCTGGAGCTTTCCGAGCTGGTGTCGATCCCGCTGATGCAAATCGTGAGTTTTTTCCTGGCGGGCTTCTTCATTCCCCTGGCCTCACCTGAGCTCTGGCAGCGGGTCTATGCCATCGAGAACAAGAAGCATTTCCGTCGAAGCATCCTGCTTTCCTCCATCTTTTACATCGCCGTGGGCTTCATCCTGCTCATGATCGGGCTGGTAATCCGGACCGACATCCCGGACATTGCGGCGGACACCTCCCTGATCGTCGGATTCAGCCGTCTGTTGCCCGTGGGTCTGGCCGGACTCTCGGTGGTCATCATCTATTCTTCGGTCTCCTCCTCTGCGGACACCTACATGTTCACCGCAGCGGCTTCCGTGACCCAGGATTTTCTGGAAAAGACCGGACTGACCCGGCAGGAAAATCTGAGGCTCACCATGCGCTGGGCCATGGTGGTGCTCATGATCCTGGGAATCAGCATGTCGCTTTTGCTTCGGGACATCGTCGATGCCACCTTCTTTTTCGTCTCCCTGACCATGTCCCTCGGTTTCCTCATTCTGGTCATGTGGATTTATCCCCGGGTGAACCGGCACAGTGTGAACCTGTCCATTTTTGCCTGTCTGATCGGCGTCATCGTTCCGGCCTATTTCGTGGGAATTTCCGAAGCCCTGGTGCAGTGGGCCATCGGTTTTTGCATCGTGGGACTCGTCCTGGGGTACATCCTCCACCTCATCCGGCCGGCCAAAGCAGAATGATTTCTGTTTTTTCCGGATCCCGCAACGACAAAAGGGGTTGCCTCTTTCTGAGACAACCCCTTTCACTGTGAGGTACCCATAGCCACCAAACAGTGCCGAGCTACAGTTATTCTGGCCGGCGCGGCTTCCCGAAGGAGCCTTGCCCTGGTTCTCGGCCTCTGCCCCATGGGGCAATGACCTGCTCCCGTCCGTTCACCCAACCCTGGGGCTGGATTTCCGGGACCGGCTTCCGAAGGCCCCCATGACGCCCAGGTCTTCCGATCTGAAGCGACAAAGAGTGAAAAAGCATAGCTGGAACCGCATGGATTCGTTTCTGCTGATCAGCCTTCGAATTCAACCATTTGTTAGAGCTTCCGAGAAAGTTCCTGGCTGAATAAACCATTTGAAACCTCGTTTCCTGGTTTATGCCTGGCTCTGGATGAATCTCCGGTCAACCTGGATTGAACCGGCCGGCTTGCTGGTCGCCCCCCTTGAGATGGCGATTTCACGACACCGGACGAAACTTCGAGCGGCCCTTTATCTCTCACTCGGTTTACCAAATGTAGGCCATCACCCAATGCAAGTCAAGAACAGGAGTCGATGGATGTGCACATTTCATTCACAGGGTTTATTCACATTTTGTTAATTTCGCATTCGCCTCTTATTTTGATTTTTACAGAATGCCTGACAGGGTTATTAACAAATTATCGGGAAAGTGGCCGAAACAGGAACCGCCGCGAGATTTTCGATGGGAACCACAGGCAGGCGGATTCGTTTTCCTACCTTTGCCTCACACAATCCTGACACCATGAAACGAATTGCACGCCTCATCCTTGTTCCGGCACTCTTCCTGTTGTCCCTTCCTTTGAAGACACTGGCCCAAACGGATCCCGACCTCACCTTCCTCGGATTGCTCACCGACCGGGATGGAAACTCCCTGGGGAAGGAA
This sequence comes from Bacteroidales bacterium, assembly GCA_041393235.1. Taxonomy (GTDB): domain Bacteria; phylum Bacteroidota; class Bacteroidia; order Bacteroidales. The sequence goes on along the minus strand of JAWKKO010000002.1, from coordinate 252,003 downwards.
ACGTTGCATGTCCGGCTCCAATTGTACCCAAAAACCAGCCAGACCCCCCTGTTTGCTTCGGAGAGGGATGCAGTTACCGACGAAAACGGATGGTTTCAACTGCTCGTCGAAGACCTTCTCTCCTGCGGCGACGGAACGGATTTTCCCCGGGAAATCACCCTCGACCTGACCCTGGTCGGTACCAAAAAAACGACCTTCCTTGCCGAGGGTGAAGAATTTCAGCTCCGGTACTCCCTGGTTTTCCAGGGAGGCTCTGAGAACCAGAACCCGTTCATTACCCGCCTCGATGGCGTCCGGCTCACAGAACATGCTGAATCAGAGCTGTTCGTCTGCAAGGACGAATACCCCTTTGGGTGGGTGACGGGGGGATTCGTATGGACGGATCGATCCACCGTTCGAAAACAGGCAGTGAAGGACCTTCAGGAATGGATCCGTCCCCAAACGGAAGGAGACGGAGTGAACCGCGGCCTGAAAGGCGGGTTCCCCGGAGGGAGCTACAAGAAGCAGAACTGAAAATCAGCTGTCCTTTTTCTCCTGCCCGCCGCCGAGTTTGGGACTGGGCTGTTTTCCGCCCTTGGAAATGGCATCCCGCATGGTGGTGTCGGCTTCGATGTTCTTCAACCGGTAGTAATCCATGATCCCCAGGTTGCCGGACCGGAAAGCTTCGGCCATGGCCAGGGGAATCTCCACCTCCGCCTCAATGACCTTTGCCCGGGCTTCCTGGGCTTTGGCTTTCATTTCCTGCTCCTTGGCGACCGCCATGGCGCGTCTCTCCTCGGCCTTGGCCTGGGCGATGTTTTTGTCCGCATTGGCCTGGTCCATCTGAAGCACGGCACCGATGTTTTTCCCGATGTCGATGTCCGCCACGTCAATGGACAGGATCTCGAAGGCGGTTCCCGCATCTAGCCCCTTTTCCAGTACGATCCTGGAAATGGAATCAGGATTTTCCAGTACTTCTTTGTGCGATACGGAGGATCCGATGGAGGACACGATGCCTTCCCCGACCCGGGCAAGAACGGTTTCCTCGCCGGCGCCCCCCACCAGCTGTTTGATGGAGGCCCGCACGGTCACCCTCGCCTTGGCGATCAGCTGGATCCCGTCCTTGGCAACGGCCGTCACCGGCGGGGTGTTGATGACCTTCGGATTCACCGACATCTGGACGGCTTCCAACACGTCCCTTCCGGCCAGGTCGATGGCCGTGGCCATGTTGAAGGAAAGATCGATGTTCGCCTTGCTGGCCGAAACCAGGGCGTGGATCACCTGTTCCACGTGCCCTCCGGCGAGGAAATGCGCTTCCAGATCGTCCCGCTTCACAGTGGCCAGACCGGCCTTGTGGGCTTCAATCATGGACTTGACGATGACGGCCGGCGGCACTTTCCGCCAGCGCATCAGAATCAGCTGCAACAGGGAGATGCGCACACCCGACAGCAGGGCGGTGAACCAGAGACCGACCGGAATGAAATACAGAATGATCCAGAGACCGATGATGCTGGCCACGGCAATGATGATCCACGTGAAATTGACGTCCATGATATTTAGTCGTTAATGGGTTTGACACTGATTCGGCTACCTTCCACAGATACGATTTCCACCGGGGTATGTTCTTTCACATACCCGGTGATGGAGACGCCTTCCCGGACAATTCCGTTGACCAGGATCTTTCCCATGGGCGCCAGCCGGGTCAAGGCCTCTCCCCGGTCTCCTCTTGCAAGGGGCTGCCCGTCCTGGCTGCTTTGTACATTTCCCTCGATGTTCGTATCCAGCATGAGTCTCTTCCAGGTCCGCGCGCGCAATGAGAGGGCGATGACCAGGGCACTGACCACGAGGGTCCCCACCAGCACCCAGGTCCCCGTGCCCGCCCCAAAGAGGGCAAAGGACCGGTACACGCCATACACCGTCAGAACCAATCCGCCGATGCCGGCCACCGTGACTCCGGGAACCAGAAGGAACTCAATGACGAAAAGAAGAATTCCAAGTCCAATGAGAAGGAGAATGACACCCATATGCATCAATTGTCGACAGAAGCTTTCAAACCACGGGAAATCAACTGGTACCGAAGCTCTTTCATTTCGGACGGATTCCCCTTCCGCACCTGGCACTTGCCCTTGTAATGGGTGATGGTGGCGCACTGCTCGGCCTGGGTTGCGGAATGCCCGCACACATCGACGAGGGTCTCGATCACATAGTCGAAGGTGTTCACGTCGTCGTTGTGAAGGACCAGGTTCACCTGTCCTTTTTCTCCGGTCTGGTCTGCATCCAGTTTTTGAGGCCTGCTGGTAAAATTGCTGTCCATGGGCATGTGACTCGCCGTGTACTCAAAGATAAAAAAAATACCGCTCCCCCGTCTATTCCTCCAATTGTTTTGCACGCTGGACCGTGATGGAGTTTCCCATGTACCAGGCAACGACAAAGGCATCCTCGTACCCCTGGTTCCGGATGCGGTTCAGTCCGAGGGATGCATCCTCGTACCGGGAGAATTTACCGGCGTAGTACTTGTATATGTTCCGGTCCCGCAAATGTTCCCCGGTCACCGGGCTGATGCCTCCGAATTCCCCGGGCAACACGGGCGCACCGAAGGCTCCCAGCTGGATCCGGTAGTGCACCCCGGCCGGCAGATCCACATCCATAGGGATGGGATTGTCCTCCGAATAGGGGGAAGAGGGCAGGATCTCCATCCGGTTCATGGCCGCCGGTTTTGCCGGAAGCGTTGCCGCCGGCTCAGCCGGTCGGAATGCAGCCGTTTCCGCCGGAAGGGCTGGGGTTTCTTCCGGAAGGGATGCAGCCGTTTCCTGCGACGACGGATCCGGTCGGCCGGGACCGGTCGCTTGTTCCTCCGGGGCTCCTTCCAGCTCCCCGACAAACCGGTAAACCTTGGTCTCCCCCACCACCCGGTCCAGGGCAATGCTTTCGGGCACATTCACGGCCGGCGACGGTTCGGCGGAACCGGACTCCCGGTTCATCCGGGCATAGAGCGCATCCGCCTTCGCCTCCTCTTCGGCCGCCCGCTTCTCCCACAGCATGATTTGTTTCTGCCAGACCCAGCGGTCGTTCGGGTCCTCCGACTCCCGGATTTTCGTGCGTGCCTCCACGGCCAGGTCCTTCAGGGAATCCGATGTGGCCTGGTAGCGCAGGGCTTCCTGCAAAACCGAGGGAGCCGGCCTGGCTTCCTGCACCACCCGCACTTTCGTGTACACGGTTTCCCCGTTGTCGGGCCGGGACGATGCACCTCCAGCCTGCGGGGTCTCCTCCGGCGTCGAAGTCTGCTCGCCTGCGGCCAGGGTTTCCAATTCCTCCATCAGCTTCAACGCGGCATCGTCCAGGGTCGAAATCCGTCGGATCATGGCATGGTTTCCCGCTTCCACTTCGCGGCGGGGCTCCGCCACATGGACCCGGTACACCGTCAGGGTGCTGTCGGTCCCCTGCCGGTTCGAAAAGAACATGACCATGCCCAGGTCCGATCCCGGCAGCAGCAGGTAGTCATCCGCCGCGGAATTGATGGGGAATCCCAGGTTGATCGGTTCCGACCACTCGTCCCTCTCCGCATCGTAATGCGACCGGTAGAGGTCGAATCCTCCGATGCCGGCCCGGCCGTCCGATGCAAAATACAAATCGCCTCCGATGGGGTCGAAATAGGGCAGGATCTCATCCCCCTCGCCGCTGAGAGCCTGGATTTCCTCGGGTTCCCCCCAGGGCTTGGCGGTCGTCTTTTTCACACGGAACAACTGGGATCCGTTTTTTGAATTCCTGCCGTAACCGGCATAGTAAACGAATTCGCCCCGCTGCACCTGAGCGGGCATGAACATGAGGCTGGTGATCCCCTTCCGGTCTTCTCCTGCGGCGAAATAGGCCGGGGCCTTCCGCTCGAGCTGCCCCCCCTTCATCCGGATCTGTGAAAACTGCAGGGAATCCCGCAGGTCAAAAAAGGTCACGTTCATGACCTCGTAGGGATTGTAGGTTGCCGTCAGCTCCCGCCCGGCCCGGCAATCGGCCAACCGTTCCTTCACCTTCAGGTCTTTGGCATCCTGCCGGCCGGCCAGTCGCTCGTACTGCTGGTAGTAGTTCATGGCCTCGGAGAAATTGTATTCCCGGTGGTAGGCCATGGCCAGGTAGTACAGGGCCTCGTTGGGCACTCCGTTGCGGGAGGCGCCGTACAGGAGCTCGATGGCATCGTCCAGGTCCCGGTTCAGTTCCACCAGGCACACCCCCTTGTAGTACTTGTACAACACATTTCCAGGATGGGCTTCCAGCAAATGAGCGTAGGCTTTCAGGGCCTCCCCGTAGGATCCCTTTTCAAACTCTTCCAGACCCGTCCGGGCAACCTGTTCCAGATCGTCGGGTTTCCATTGCCCTTGCAGAGGCGCAAATTGCAATGCAAGCATCGCGACCAGCAGGGGGATCCATCTTCTTTCGGTGAGCGTAAACATATTTCTCGGCCAGGTGTTTTGTCCTTGTTCCATGCAGATTTCTGCAGGCTAAAATTAGCAATATTTCCGCGTCCCTGCCCTGCCCTGATTGTTAATAAACATTGGCCTGGAAGGGCCTGCGGTTCACAGCAAACTTTGTACTTTTAACCCTGGACAACCATGACTGAACTGAAGATCGGATCCAAAGCGCCGGACATCCGGGCGGTGGACCAAAACGGAGAACCCATCACCCTGAAGGAGTTTGCCGGCCGGAAGGTGGTGTTGTATTTTTATCCCAAAGACGACACCCCCGGATGCACTGCAGAGGCCTGCGACCTCAGAGACAACCATTCCCGCTTCCGCGAGGAGGGATACGAGGTGATCGGGGTGAGTGCGGACAGCGAAAAGTCGCACCGCAAATTCATCGAAAAATACGACCTCCCCTTTCGGTTGATTTCCGACCCCGACAAAAAGGTGCTGCAGGACTACGGCGCCTGGGGGGAGAAGAAAATGTACGGCAAGGCCTACATGGGCATCCTCAGGAAAACCTTCGTCATCGACGAGAACGGGATTGTTGAAAACATTATTGAAAAAGTAGATACCAAGGCACACAGTCAGCAGATTTTCTCTCGCTGAACACATGAAGGGTAAATGACATGAGCAAGGAAACCAACAAAGCAACGAATCAGGAGAAACTCAAAGCGCTGCAACTCACCCTGGACAAGATTGAAAAAGGGTACGGCCGGGGGACCATCATGAAACTGGGGGACGATGCCCTTGAAAACGTCTCGGTGATCCCATCCGGCTCCATCGGCCTGGACCTGGCCCTGGGCGTGGGCGGCTACCCGAGGGGCCGCGTGATCGAGATCTACGGTCCCGAATCCTCCGGAAAAACCACCCTGGCCATTCATGCCATCGCTGAAGCCCAGCGAAGCGGAGGCATCGCAGCCTTCATCGATGCCGAGCATGCCTTCGACCGTTTTTATGCCAAGAAACTGGGCGTGGACATCGAGAATCTGTACATTTCCCAGCCCGACAACGGAGAGCAGGCTCTGGAAATCGCCGATCACCTGATCCGGTCCGGGGCCATTGACATCATCGTCATCGACTCGGTGGCCGCCCTGACCCCCAAAGCGGAGATCGAAGGGGAAATGGGCGACAGCAAGATGGGCCTCCAGGCCCGCCTCATGTCCCAGGCTCTGCGGAAACTGACCGCCAACATCAACCGGACCAACACAACCTGTGTTTTCATCAACCAGCTCCGGGAGAAAATCGGGGTCATGTTCGGGAACCCGGAAACCACCACGGGAGGAAACGCCCTGAAGTTCTACGCCTCCGTTCGCCTCGACATCCGGCGGATCGGCCAGATCAAGGAAGGAGAAGACATCCAGGGCAACCGAACCCGGGTGAAAGTGATCAAAAACAAACTGGCTCCCCCCTTCCGGAAAGCCGAATTCGACATCCTCTATGGCGAAGGCATTTCGAAAACCGGCGAGATCATCGACCTGGGCGTGGATCTGAACCTCCTGAAAAAGAGCGGATCGTGGTACAGCTACGGGGAAACCAGACTGGGACAGGGACGGGATGCCATCAAGAACCTCCTCCGGGACAACCCGGAATTGCAGGAAGAACTGGAAACCAAGATCAAAGAAGCCCTCATGGCAAAAGAAGAGTAAAGCCGGACTGCATGAATTTTCTTCTGCATTTCATATTCATTGCTGCGTTTCTGCTGATTTACATCATCGCCATCATCATTCTGAAACCTTTTCGCTTGCATAGAAAACGGCCGGTTTCCACCATCATGATCAAGGTCAGTTACCTGATCTACCTGGCTTGTTTCATGCTCATGGCCTACCTCATCCTCTTCTTTTCGGCCAATTCGGAACCTGCCGAGGATGTGGACGAGGAACGGATTTTCAACGCCATCACGGTGTTCAGCGTGCTCGCCTTTTTCATTCCCAACATCGGGATCATGATCCGGAGGCGGATCGGGAACTGGCGGATCACCTACAATTATGTGACCACGGCGTTGAACCTTCTGATCGCGGTGGGCTTGCTCTGGTTCATCAAGGACTTGCCCTGGCAATTCAAATGACGCTTCCCGACCGAGCCAGCAAGACCCTGGACAGGTCCACGGCCCGCTCCAGGGTGTCTTCGGGCGGATTCTCTCCCCGCAGCCAGACGATGTCGATGCCCCGGCGTTCCATGCCCCGGAAGTAGGTCATCTGACGCTTTGCGAATTGGTGGATGGCCGTGTTCAGTCCGCTCACCATTTCCTCATAGGTCAGGATCCGGGCCAGGTACCGGCTGACGAAGCGGTATTCCAGTCCGTAGTACTCCAGCTTTTCATGGGAAATTCCCTGCCTGTGGAGGGCTTCCACCTCCTCCACCAATCCTTCCTTCAACCGCTGTTCCAGGCGCCGGGTGATGCGGTCCCGGCGGTTCATGCGCTCGAACCGGATCCCCAGAACCAGGGAGTCCAGTTCGGCGGGCTTCCGGTCCTCCGTTTCCTGTGATCCCTGGTGCATGGCGATCTCGATGGCACGCACCAACCGTTTCCGGTTCACCGTATCGGTGGTGTTGTGCAGGGGTCCGTACAGGGCCAGGAGAGATTTCAGCTCCTCGTAACTCCTCGATTCCAGGTCGGCCCGAAGCGCTTCGTCCACGGGCACATGCAGCATGGAATAATCCCGCAGGATGGCTTCCAGGTACAAGCCCGACCCGCCGCAAAGGACGGGAACCTTCCCCCGTTGCCGGATGTCGGTGTAGGCGCGAAGGAAATCGTTTTTGAAGCGGTACACATTGTATTCGGTTCCCGCGTCCACCACATCGATCAAATGATGGGGAACCGGGTTTCCGTCCACGACATAGTCCTGCAGGTCCTTGCCGGTACCGATGTTCATGCCGCGGTACACCTGCCGGGAATCGGCGCTGAGAATCTCCCCGTTCAGCCGGTGGGCCAGCCGGGCGGCAAATCCCGTCTTCCCGGCAGCCGTATGGCCCAGGACCGTGATGAGAGGCGTCCGTTCGGTGTGCATCCTTCAAAGATATCCAAATATGCGGTTTTTCTCTACCTTTGGGGCGGCATTGGACATGGCACAGAAAATCAACATCCGAAACAAAAAAGCCTTCCACGATTACGAAATCCTGGAACGGTTCACCGCGGGCATCCAGTTGCAGGGTACGGAAATCAAATCGATCCGCCTGGGCAAAGTCAGTCTGGTGGAATCCTACGCCCAGTTCGTGGGCAATGAATTGTATGTGCGTGGCATGCAGATCGCCGACTATGCCTGGGGATCGTACAACAAACACGTGCCCGGGCGCGACCGGAAGCTTTTGCTGACCCGCCACGAGCTCAGGAAGCTCCAGCGGAAGACCAAGGAAAGCGGGCTGACAATCACCGCCCTGAGGATCTTCATTTCCGACAAAGGGTACGCCAAACTGGAGATCGGCCTTGCCAAGGGAAGAAAAGCTACGACAAGCGCGAAACCATCAAACGCAAGGACACCCAACGCCAGATGGACCGCCTGCAACGGATCAAATAAATCCGGACGCCTTTGTGCGGTTTATTGGGAGAAGAAAAACTCATTGACCTCCCGCAGCTCTTCCAGACTCAGCTCCAGCTGGTAATCGAAGTACTGGTCGATGGTGAGCAACAACTCGTCGAACGAAAGGTACCCATCGCCGTCTGCATCCAGACTCTGGAACTGCTCTGGAATCTCCCCGCCCAATTGCAGACGGTACTCGTCTTCCAGAAGCGCCATGTAGGCGGCCACATCGGCACGGGACATGGCATTTCCCCTGGATTGCATGGAAAGCAGGAAGGCGGATTCGGACACGGTCACGCCCCGATCATCCACCCAGGCCCCGGCAGCGGTGGCCAGCTCCTGGTCCAGATAATCCGGCACCCCGTCCAGGTCGCCGTCCAGCGGACAACCGAGGCTGTCCACTTCCACGCCGTAGGGGGTGCCCGGACAAGGGTCCGAAACATCCAGGACAAAGTCCCCGTCTTCGTCATCGAAAAATGCCGGATCAAACTCCGCATCCGCGTACAGCAGGTCCACCGTCCGGGTGCTCGGGTCGGAAAACAAATCGAGGTGGGCACTCAGGTGGGTGAAAAGATAGGAATCGTTCCCCCTGGATCCCCGGATGCTGGTTCCTTCATAGGCAACATTGTCCAGCATGTCCGTAAAGGCGTAATGGTAGCTCACCCCGAGACTGAAAAAGGTGCGCTCGCCCATGTGGAAATGGGCGCCGAGTCCCAGCGGAATGCCAAGGGCTCTCTGGCTGTATCCTCCCAGTCCGAATTCCTCCCGCTCGTAAAGACGCAGGTCGGTTTCGTATCGGAAATCACGGAACAGCCGGGTTCCGGGGTCGGTCGGATTCTCCGCCACGTCCCGGATGCTCCCGTCGGACCAATAATGATAGAGGGTCCCCTCGGCATCCTTCATGTCACCTTTCGCACTGAAATTCAGACTTTCCACGCCAAGGGACACATAGGGGCGGATGGGGTAGTCCGGGGGAATGAAATGTCCGAAGCGGTATTCCACGTGGAGACCGATGCTCAGGATGTCGGTGCGAAAATTCAAGTTCCGGCTCACATCATCCACGCTGTAAGCATTCCCGTTCAGACTGCCCATCAGCAAACTGAAGTTGGCCACGAAGTGGTGCTGCTTGTCCACGAAGGTGGACACGTTCAGCTGACCCGCATAGCTCCCCGTGGCCGGGGACAGCACGGCATTCCGCACATCGCCCCGGAAATTGAGGACCCCGGCCGAGAAGGAAACCACGGGTTTGTACACCGGATTGGCAATGGTATCGATCCGCTGCAGGAGGGAATCGTAATTCACCTCCTGGGCCGCCGCTTGCATGCCCAGAAGAAGAAGAACTGCCAGCAGGAGGCTTCGTGTCCGATTGCATTGGATTCCGGTCATACGCAAACAATCATCGGAGAGCGGTGGCCATCTGGATTCGCGCACCGTTCCGGTAGGCCACCACAAAGGAACCTTTCACCAGAGGCAAGCCTTCCAGCCGGTCGCGGTAGGCCTTTGCCTGCTCGTAGGAGGCAAACGATCCGGCCGTGTATTTGTACAGTCCCTGGTGCTGCTCCACCAGCACTTCCTGGTCCACCCCGGCTTTGTTGTAGTAGGAGCGTGCATTGAAAGCCGCACGGTTCGCTGCAAGCTGAACGCGGAAATAGGTGCCGTTTCCTTCCGCCAGGACCCGGGTGCGCATGATCTCCCGGTCTCCTGCGGCGGCCGGAGTGGACGCAGTCTGGCTTCCGGAGGCACCCTGGCCGGCGGGACGGGCCTGCGAAGTTTGGCCAGACGTGGTGGCCGTGGTTTCACGGGGAGTTGTCGCAGTCGAGCGGGGCGTTGAGGCGGTCTGGCTTCCTGCGGCAGTTTCCCGGGACTGGGTTTGCTGCCGTCCGGACTCGGCCTGGGCCGAGGTTCCTGCCGGCTGGGTCACCGGCGTTGTGGCCGGCTTTTCCGCGGGTTCTTCAGCCGGCATGCCGGTCGATTGGGCGGAGGCCCCGTCCGGCACGTCGCCCCGTTCCAGAAGCTGGCGCTTTTGCAAGGCACTCAGTTGGTCAAGCACCACATCCACTTCCTTCACGGGGACCACCTGGTTCTGGTTGTCCAGGGTGTAGGTCAGCAATCCCTCCACCTCCATGGCCGCCTGGGGGACGCCCTGCTGGGGGACCAGCCGGTACACCACCTCAAATTCAGGCGTCTCGGGCAACTTCATCCAGATGAACTTGATCACCGACCCGGCAAAAGACACGATGCCATCATGGGAATCCACATCCTCAAACAAATAGCCCGAAGGAACCGTTTCCTCGATCTTGGCATACTTGCTGCCTTCCGGGTTTTTGACCAGGAGGCGGACCAGATAGCCGCCGTTGTCCAGCAATTCCGGTGGCTGACGGACCACCATGGCAAAGGTTTCCGAGGCCTGGGGTGTCTCGGCCGGAGCGGCTTCCTCTTTGAAATCCTTGATGTCGACAACCAGGGAAGGATCCACAGACGGATTGGGGCGGATGGTGATTTCCCGGGATTTCTCAAAATTCAGAAACTTGCGTTCTTCCTCCACCACGTAGGCAAACACCCCGCCCAGGATGAAACTGCCCTTCAATCGTTCGTTGACCTGAATGTCGTATTGCACCTTCACTTCCGCCTGATCGGGAAGCTTGAGCCAGATGATCCGGACCCGGTGGTTGTCGAAACTAAAATCTGCATTTGGAGAACTTACATTCGTGGCTGTCAATCCATTGGGGAGATCCTGAGAAAAACGGGAGTAATCGGACAAACTCCCTTTTTGGATGGTGACCGTCACCTGAAAGGATTCTCCCGCTTGCACTGTCTCCGGGTGATCGATCTTGATTTCCACCTCCTGAGCCCACAGGGGGGACAGGCACATCATCACCAGGAGCCAAAACGAAAAAGCACGTCTCTTTTTCATAGTAGCCTAATTTTCACCCAAAATACAAAAAAAAACCGCACCCGGATTCGGAATTACTAACACGCCACCGCAGGCAACGCCTAGAAATTCGGACTCAGCAGGTACTTTGCATAGAATGCATTGATCACTTCCACAGCCTCCTCGGCCGTATCGACCAGGGTAAACAACTGGAGGTCCTCCGGACTGATGTTCCGCTGTTCGGTTTGCACAACCTTCGTGATCCACTCCACCAATCCCTTCCAGAAGTCCGTTCCCACGAGTACGATGGGGAACCGTCCAATCTTTCCCGTCTGGATGAGGGTGGCCGATTCGAAAAACTCGTCGAACGTGCCGAATCCGCCGGGAAGCACGATGAAGCCCTGGGCATACTTCTGGAACATGACCTTCCGGACGAAGAAGTGCTTGAAGGTAATGAGCTTGTCATGATCGATGTAGGGATTCGAACTTTGTTCGAAGGGCAGGTGGATGTTCAACCCCACGCTCTTTCCCTGCCCTTTCATGGCGCCTTTGTTGGCCGCTTCCATGATGCCGGGACCGCCCCCCGTGATGACGCCGTACCCGTTCTGGGTCAGCTTGAAGGCAATGTCTTCGGCCAGCTTGTAATATTTGTGCTCGGGCGACGTCCGGGCCGATCCGAAAATGGAAACGCAGGGACCGATGGAAGCCATTTTTTCAAATCCTTCCACAAACTCGGCCATGATTTTGAAAATCTGCCAGGAGTCCGATGTTTTGATCTCGTTCCAGGTCCGTTGCTTGAATGCTTTTAAAATCTTCTCTTCGCTTGTGCTCATGGTGTGGTTGTTTCTCAGTTCATGATTCTTTTTCCGTGGCGAGTTCCTCCTGGAGGAAATTCCCCGTGTAACTTGCATCGATCCGGGAGACTTCCTCGGGGGTGCCGGTGGCAAGAAGGTTTCCGCCCTGGCTTCCCCCTTCCCGTCCCAGATCGATGATGTGATCGGCCACCTTGATGACATCCATGTTGTGTTCGATCATGATGACCGTGTTGCCCCGGTTGACCAGGCGGTGGATGACCTCCAGCAGCACCCGGACGTCCTCGAAATGAAGGCCCGTCGTGGGTTCGTCCAGGATGTACACCGTCCGTCCCGTGTCCTTCCGCGACAGCTCCGCCGCCAGCTTCACACGCTGGGATTCTCCGCCGGAAAGGGTGGTGGAGGGTTGCCCCAGGTGCACATACCCCAGACCGACGTCCTGCAAAGTCTTCAGCTTGCGCAGGATGGAGGGGATGCTGGAGAAAAAGTCAACGGCCTGGTTGATGGTCAGATCCAACACCTCGTGGATGTTCTTTCCCTTGTAGCGCACCTCCAGGGTCTCCCGGTTGTAGCGCTTGCCGTTGCAGCTCTTGCACCGCACGTACACGTCGGGCAGAAAATTCATTTCGATGGCCTGAATGCCGGCACCCCCGCAGGTCTCGCACCGTCCGCCCTTCACATTGAAGGAGAAGCGGCTTGACTTGTATCCGCGGATTTTGGCATCGGGGGTCTGCTCGAACAATTTGCGGATGTCCCCGAACACCCCGGTGTAGGTCACCGGATTGGAGCGGGGGGTCCGGCCGAGAGGCGATTGGTCCACCTCGATCACCTTGTCGATGTGTTCCAGTCCCTCGAGTCGGTCGTAGGGAAGCGGTTCCTTCTCGGCCCGGTGAAGGCGCATGCTCAGAATGGGATGGAGGGTTGCGTTGATCAGGCTGCTTTTTCCGCTGCCGCTCACGCCGGTGACGCAAATGAAGGTTCCCAGCGGAAAGGACACGTCCACCCCTTTCAGGTTGTTCCCCCGGGCTCCCCGCAGGGTGAGCACGGAACCGTTTCCAGGTCTCCGTTGCCCGGGCACGGGAATGGACTTGCTGTGATTCAGGTAGGCTGCCGTCAGGGAATGGCCCGCCAGGATGTCGGCGGGACTCCCCGACCCCACCACCTGGCCCCCCAAACGACCGGCTCCCGGACCCAGATCGATGATGTGATCGGCTGAAAGGATCATGTCCTTGTCATGCTCCACCACAATGACTGAATTTCCCTGATCGCGCAGGTTCAGAAGGGAAGCAATGAGTTTGCGGTTGTCCCGCTGGTGCAACCCGATGCTCGGCTCGTCGAGGATGTAAAGGACATTCACCAATTGGGACCCGATCTGGGTGGCCAGGCGGATCCGCTGGCTTTCCCCTCCGGACAGGCTGCGTGAGCTCCGGTTCAGCGACAGGTAATTGAGTCCCACGTCCAGCAGGAAGCTCAGCCGGCTTCGGATCTCCTTCAGGATATCCCGGGCGATCACCTGCTGGCGGTCGCTCAGGTGCTCCTCCAGGCCGTCGAACCATTCGGCCAGCGCAGCCAGGTCCATGCCGGACAATTCGGCGATGTTTTTCCCATGGATCCGGAAATGCAGCATCTCCGGTTTCAGACGGGTTCCCTGGCAATGGGGGCAGGTCACTTTGCTGAGCAGATTCCGTGTGAGCAGACGCTCCTGCTTTCCATTGTCCCCGGACTGGTTTTGCATCCAGGCAATGACCCCGTCGAAGCTCAGCACGTAATTGGAGTTCTCGCCAAGGGGCGTGTTGCGCAGACGGAGAGGTTCATCGCATCCGTGCAGGATGCACTGCATCCCCTGTTCCGGAATTTCCCGGGCGGGAGTGTCCAGATCGAACCCGTATTTTTCACCGGCAGCCTCCAGCTGCCACCACAACAAGGAATTCCGGTAGGTCCCCAGCAACTCCAGGGCGCCCTTCCGAAGGGATTTTTCCGGATCGGGAATGAGTTTGTTCAGATCCACATCGTTGACCGTTCCCAAACCGTTGCAATGGGGACAAGCCCCCTGGGGCGAATTGAAGGAGAAACTGTGGGGCGCCGGTTCGTTGTATGAAATGCCCGAGGTGGGGCACATGAGCTGGCTGGAATAGAAGCGGGGCGACGCCCCGTCCTTCTCCAGGATCATGCTCACCCCCTTTCCCTGCTTCATGGCCGTCTGAAGGGATTTCCTGATCCGGGACCTGTCTTTTTCCCGGACCGTGAGCCGGTCGATGACCACCTCGATGTCGTGGTTCTTGTAGCGATCGACCCGCATCCCGTGCACCACCTCTTCCAGCTCGCCATCGATCCGGACATGGAGATAACCGTTTTTGCGAACCTGCTCGAACAATTCCCGGTAGTGTCCCTTTCTCCCGCGAACCAGAGGCGCCAGGATGTAGATCTTCTTCTCGTCGAAGGTTTCCATGACCAGGTCCAGGATCTGATCGACCGTGTACTTGACCATCTTTTCGCCGGTGACATAGGAAAAGGCATCGGATGCCCGGGCATAGAGGAGGCGGAGAAAGTCGTACACCTCCGTAACGGTGCCGACGGTGGACCTGGGGTTTTTGTTGGTGGTCTTCTGCTCGATGGAGATGACCGGACTGAGGCCGTGGATCTGGTCCACATCGGGCCGTTCCATGCTCCCCAGGAACTGCCGGGCGTAGGCACTCATGGTTTCGATGTACCGCCGTTGTCCTTCCGCGTACAGGGTATCGAACGCCAGGGACGACTTTCCGCTTCCGCTGAGGCCCGTGATCACGGTCAGCTTGTTGCGGGGAATGTCCACGTCGATGTTCTGGAGGTTGTGCACCCTGGCCCCCAAAACCCGGATCAGAGCCTCCGTTTGTTTCATTGATTTTCCCATGCGTCGGCTCGTCGGACACCTTCCTTCGGAACCAGGATTTCATAGCTCTTTCCGGCGGTGTTGGTCAGTTTGGTATCCCGCAACCAGGGATTGAGGGATTTCAGGATCTTGTAATTGGTGCCATGTTCGGCGGCGAAATCGGCGAAATCGGCAACGGCACCGTCCACCCGGATCTTGTCGACAGGGATCTCTGGATACAGATCGGCCCGGTTCACATGGAATCCATAGGCCTCCGGATCTTCGAAGATCAATTTGAACGACACCACCCGGTACAAATACCGGGAGGTTTCTTCCACCAGCAACAAATCGTAGTAATTCTCTTTTTTCTGGCGCTCCGCCTGGCGCTCCACCCCTCGCCTGCCTGCGTTGTAGGAGGCTGCCGTCATGGTCCAGTTGCCATAGGTCCGGTAGCTCTCGATGAGGTACCGGCAGGCCACTTCCGTCGATTTTGCGATGTGGTAGCGTTCATCCACTTCCGCGTTGACTTCCAGGCCGTAGTCCTGGGCCGTTCCTTTCATCAGCTGCCAGAACCCCACAGCATTGGCCGGCGACACGGCCTGGGTGAGGCCGCTTTCCGCCAGAACCAGGTACTTGAAATCGTCGGGAACCAGGTTCTTTTTCAGGATGGGCTCGATCACCGGGAAATACCGGTTCGCCAGTTTCATCAACCGAATGGTCTGGGAATGGAAATAGACGTTGGACAACATCTCCCGGTCCAGGGCTTCCCGGACGTCGTACAAATCCAGGGGCATCCGCTCCCCGGCAAAGGTGACCCGTTCCGGGAGGTCCACCCCCTGAACGGCATACACCGGGGCATCGGTCCGACCCTCGCCCTCCGGCTCCCCGGAATAGCTCCGTTTTGCTACCATCAGTCCTGCGCCGGCCGCCAGCAGGGGGAGGCCGATCCACAGGATTCCCTTCCTGGCCTTCGAAAAGGCGTTCTTCTCCCTGTTCATCCCCCAAAAGTAGGGATTTGCATTAGAATATGAAATGGAGTCCCGAGTACAATCCAAAAGAATAGGGCCGGGTCACCGGGAGGCTTTCATCATTCACAGAATGAAGAAAATACCGCACAAGGGGTTCCACCCTGAATTGCAGCCGTTCGTGCACATGGTACACCATGCCCACACCGGCGTTGCCCGCATAGTTCACGGTGCGCAGGTTGCTCAGGTACCCCAGGTATTCCGACCCATCGGCTCCTTCTGCACTGATGTAATTGTTCACCAGAATGTTGGCACTCACACCGCCCACAAGTTGGAGTTCCAGATCCGCTTCCACCAGGGTGTAGCGGAGGTTCAGGGGAACCTCCATGAATTGCAGGTGCTGCCGGATTCCGTCGGACACATCCTCCCGGGTGGGGCCCGGTATGGACGCAACGTCCCGGAAGCCCTCCAGTCGGTAGGAATTCACATAGAAATCGCCCGATTGAGCAACGATGTTGCCCACTGAATTGGATACGGCAACGGCATCCACGCTGGATTCCACCTGGGGGTCGGCCACAAAATCATAATTTCCGCCGAATACCTTGATGCCCGAAGAACCGATGGCCAATCCCATTTCGTTGAAAAACACACCGGAGGAAAGTGCCAGTCGCCCCCGGGTTTTGTAGCTGACCTGCACCCCGCCCCCATAGGACATCATGCCGGACTCCCGGGCAAAGGAGGAGGTCCCGGCGGCCGCATCCCGGTAATTGTACTGAGGTACAAAGCCGGCTCCCACGGACCATGCGCCTTCCTTTTGGTCATCCTCACCGGGCAGGGCCAGGGGGTTGAGAAGAGGATCCACCTGCAACGCCAGGGTCAGGCTGTCCGGTCCGGGCATAGCAAGTACCAGGGGATCACCCATTGCAGGATCCCCAAACTCCTCCGGCATGTCGGTCCGATTCATCGGGCTCTCCCCGGTCACAGCGACCTGTGCTTCCAAACCGACAAGGGGTTCTTCCCGAACATCAACCGGTTCATCCCGGCGGGCGACCGATTCCTCCGTATTAACAGTGGATGCCTCCTGTCCGGCAAGCGGTTTTACCCGACTGGCAACCCGTTCCTCCCTGCGGGAGGTCGGATTCTCCTGCCCGGCCTCTTGCCGGGTCAGCTGATCCATCGTTTCACGGACCCGTTCGGCCCGTTGCTCTTCCCGTTCCGATTCAGCGGGAAAGGCAGGCGTCGGCTTTGTCCCGGACCCGGGAACCGCAGCATCCTGAAAGGAAAGGGAAACCCCGGTCCCGGTCCCGTCTCCCATCGGAACAAACCGAAGGCCCAATCCAATCGCCAAAGCGATGGAGGCAGCTGCCGAAAATGCCAGAATCAGCGCCCGTTTCCGTCCTCTTCCCCCGATCCGGGACGAAATGGATGCCCAGACTGCTTCCGGCGGCACCACCTCATAGCCCTGCATTTTTTCCCTCAGGAAACCCTGTTTGTTTTCGTGTAGCGATTTCATCGTATCATGGCTGAACCGTACAAATTCTTCACTCGTTTCTGCAGGATGGACCGGGCCCGGGAGAGATTGGATTTCGATGTTCCTTCCGAAATCCCCAGGGCTTCGGCGATCTCCGCATGGTTGTACCCTTCCAGGGCATACAGGTTGAACACCATCCGGTACTTCGGACTCAGCTCCTGGATCAGGGCCACCAGTTCCTGACATGTCAGGTCCTCGTAGGCGCCCCCGTCCTCCACTTCCCGGTCCGCTTCCCGGTTCTCATCGACCCGGTCCAGAACCACCTGGCTCCGGTACCTTTCCAGGGCCGTGTTGATCATGACCCGCCGGATCCATCCGGGAAAGGCGGCCGGGTTTCTCACCTGCCCCAGTTTCTGGTACACCTTCACAAAACCGTCCTGCAGAATGTCCTGGGCATCCTCCTCTCCGGAGGCATATTGCAGGCACAAACCGTACATGGCCGGGGCAAAACGCCTGTAGAGCGCCTCCTGGCTTTCCGCATGTCCTTTTTTGCAGCCGCGCAGTATTTCTTCCAATGTGTCCGCCAAGCCGGTTTTCCTCCCAGAACAAAAGTAGCAATTGGCAGGAGATCCTTGTTTCAGGATTCCTGGAGAAAGATGGAATGGGATGCAAAAGGGTTGCGTCCCGACCTCATTCCGACAAACGGAAGACCCGGAAGGAATGGGGAGGCAGGACAACGGGAAACACCGATTCCGTGACGCCGCGGATTGTGCGGACCGTGGCTTCGGTCCGGATGCCTGTTTCCAGGTTGGTTGCCACGCTCGGGCCGGGTCCCGTCACCAGGGCCACTTCCACCGGCGCATCGCGGAAGGATTCCACAATCAGGGTGTGGTTGTCATAGAGAAACAAACTGACCAGGGACGGGCCTTCCAGACGCACGTCCAAGTCCCGGCAAACCAGTTGCCGGATCCGGTTCCAGGCCCCCTCGGGGTAGGCATAGATGTCCGCAAAATTGTCGGGAACCGTGAGGATAAACAGGGACCCGCCGCCGTAGTCGGCATCGTGCATGACGGGCCATCCGTTGGGTCCGTCCAGGGCCGATACCTGCTCCCAGGAATCGTTGGTCAGGTAAGAAATCTGGGGAAGAAGAATGTCCTTTTCCGCGGATCCATAAGGCCCGAAATCCCGGACCAGAGCCTTCCGGCCCGAGACCCGGAACTCGGCGATGTCATCGAGCCCCTTCCCCTGCATGGCTTCCAGGAAACCGGAGGTGACCACCACCGTTCCGCCCTGGAGCAGGTTTCCCTTGATTTTCTCCACGATCCCCGGGTCTTCCGCCGCATGTCCGGTCAGAAGAACCGTCTCCGGACCCGTGGGAAATTCCGACTGCATCTGGATGGGAAGTCCGGCCATGCCCAGGTAATTGTGGAGAAAATCCTCGCCCGTGGCATGGTAGGGTCGGTAACTGGGAATCCCCACCGGCTCGCCCAATTCGCCGAGGAAGGAATCCACCTTTTCAAAGACGTGGCCCGCCACGGCGGGAAATCCCGTGGGCGCCGCCGGAATCCCTCCGTTCCGGTTCACAGGCTGCATGGCTTCCCGGTAATCGAAACTGGTTCCCTGCCCCTGCCAGGGGGCTTTCATGGCCTCGGTGAGGGGGATCACACTAAGAAAATGCAGGTCGAACAGGGTCACCTGCCGTGCCTTGGCAAACAAGGTGATCCAGAGCTGCTCCGCGTAGCGGTCCAGGACGGCGCTGCCGAAGGGATCCACCCAGCCTCCCCCGTTTCCACCGGGCTTGAGACTCTCGAAGTACCGGACGATGTTGTAACCCAGGTAGGCCTGCAAATGTTGGTTGCTCCGCGGATCCCGGGTTTCGGTTCCCGTGTAGATCCCGTCGAACAGCCGGGGGCCGGCCTCCAGATCGAATCCCAAACCGGCGAAATGATCGTACCAGTTGGGGTATTTGATGATCACGCGCACATCGGGGTTCACGGCCCGGGCGGGACCCAGCACCAGGTCGCGGGCGGCATCCCGCATGAGTTCCATGCGAAAATCGGTCCAGGTCCGGTCGCCCTTGGCCTCGATGCATTTCTCGCATTTGCAGCTGGTGAAGAAGAAATCGTCCAGGATGACCTCATCGAAATTCCGAGCCGTGTGTTCCGCGATCTCTTTTACTTTCTGCCGGTGCTCCGGATTGGAATAGCAAAAGGTTTCGAAGCGGTTCGGTTCGCTGACCGTGTAGGTGATCCCGCCGGCGACCTCCACGCCTTTTTCCCGGAAGAATGCTTTGGCCGCATCCAGGGTTTCCTGGTCCACCACCAGCAGATCCCGGTGGGTTTCCAGGTAAATCTTGTCCACCTTCACCTGGCGGGTGAGCTCGGCCCAGAGGGGTTCGATGAAGGAGCGGTCCCCCATTTGGGCGGTTTCAAAGGCACGGCTGTAGACAGCAACGCGAAAATTCCCGTAGTTCTGTGCCGACAGAAGCGCAGGGAGGAGGGAAATCAACAGGAACAACTTTTTCATGGACCGGGGTTTTGTCAGGAATCCCTCAAGATAAAGCTTTTGCTTTGATTATCGAGCCGACCGATCCGGAGAACCCGGGATCCGGGCAGATTTTTTTTCCACCGGTTAAACTTTCGTTGCCGCAGGCTGTCAAACGAGATATACTTGCAGTCACTCACTCATGAAACCTTAACTTTTTAGCCGTATGAAACGAATGATACGTTATCAAGCATTTGCCGTTCTGGCATTCTTCCTTGCCGTCCAGATCCAGGCCGGGGAACCCCTTGCTGCGAAAAAGCAACTGGGAATCGCCACCTATTCCGTCAAAGGACTGGAATCGGACATTGAAGGCACTTTCAAATCCCTGCAAGCCAGCGGATACACCGTCATGGAAATCTCCAACTACAACGCCAATCAGCGCACGGTGGAAGGGATGTCTCCCAAGGATTATGCCGCACTGGCCGAGAAATACGGCATGGACATTATTTCCAGCCACACCCGGGCCCAGTTCGACGTCAACGACGTGGCCGGAACCCTGGAAGCCTGGGGCAAAATTTTCGACGACCACAAGATCCTGGGGGCCAAGTACGTGGTCTTTCCCATGAACCAATGGGCCAACACCCCGGAAGCCGTCAAGGTGGAATGCGATCTGATGAACAAAATCGGAGCCGAAGCCAACAAACGGGGCCTGAAATTCGGGTACCACAACCACAACATGGAATTTGCCAAGATCGGCGATTCCGATGAAATCCTCGAAGATTTCCTCATCAACAACACCGACGCCGACAAAGTTTTCTTTCAGATGGACGTGTACTGGGTGACCCAGGGCAATGCCGATCCCGTCGCCTACCTGAAAAAATATCCCAAACGGTTCCAGGTTTTGCACATCAAAGATGACTACGTCATCGGAGAAAGCGGAAAGATCGACTACGAAGCCATTTTCACCACCTTCTACAAAAACGGATACAAGGACTGGTTCGTGGAGATCGAAGAATACATGACCCCCGAGCAGCGGGAAGCCATGCGAAAAATGATCGAAGAGATGCGCAAGGCCCAGGCCGAAGGCCGTCAGCCCGAAGGCGGTGCCCGCCGGATGGGTCCCCCCCAGCGCACCCCGGAAGAACAGGCCCAACGGCTGGCGACCTCCCTGGACGCCATTGCCAAGAGTGCGGAATTCCTGAGCGCCGCCAAGTATGTGAAGTAGGTTTTCAACTTCCCCTTATACAACCAAGCCACCTGACGCTTCCTGCGCAGGTGGCTTTTCTTTTGGTTGTTTTCCAAAGGATTCCTAAGGCATGAGGGGACTCAGCTCATAGGAATGGGAGGGGTTGTAGCCCATGGTCCAGATGAAGGGAAACAGGAAGAATACACCTCCCACGATGGCCCCCACATCCACCTGCTCGTTCTTGGACAGCAGGGTGTAGAAATCCTGGTAGCCGTCCATTTTGAATGTCATTTCGGTGGACGTTCCCGAAATGGCGGAATCGCTGTGCTTGTAAGAGTGTGATTCCTTGAATTCATCATTCAGGTACACCTTGGCCCCTTCGGGAACCGTATGGATCATGGTGGTGCTGGTGCAACTCAGCAAGCTGGCCGACAACATCAGGGCTGCCAGAAAGAAGGCGGACAAACGCGTAACAAGATATTTCATGGTTTTGGTTTTTGGTGTGAATGTCCATGCCGAAGTATGAACATCACACCCCATCCAAAACCTGTGCCAGAAATTCCGTCCCGGTTGTCAAATATGGATCACTTCCCCATAGGCGGCGGCCGCGGCTTCCATCACCGCCTCCGACATCGTCGGGTGGGGATGGACGGCCTTGATGATTTCTTCCCCGGTGGTTTCCAGCTTCCGGGCCGTGACCAGCTCGGCGATCATTTCCGTGACATTGGCCCCGATCATGTGGGCACCGAGCAATTCTCCGTATTTCGCATCGAAGATCAGCTTGACGAAGCCGTCCTTCGCTCCGGCGGCCGAAGCCTTTCCGGAAGCGGTGAAGGGAAATTTCCCGACTTTCAGTTCGTAGCCGGCTTCCCGCGCGGCTTTTTCCGTCATCCCCACCGAGGCGACCTCCGGATTGGTGTAGGTGCATCCCGGGATGTTCCCGTAATCCACCGGCTGGGGATGGTGCCCGGCGATTTTTTCCACGCAGGTGATGCCTTCGGCCGATGCCACATGGGCAAGGGCCGGGCCGCCCACGATGTCTCCGATGGCATAGAGGCCGTTTATGTTGGTGCGGTAATAGGCATCCACCTTCACTTTGCCCTTGTCCATTTCCACGCCCAGTTCCTCCAGTCCGATGCCTTCCACGTTGGGTGCGATGCCCACGGCCGACAGAACCACCTCCGCCTCCACGGTCTCCTCCCCCTTGGGTGTCTTGATGGTGACCTTGCACAGGGCTCCCGAGGTGTCCACCGATTCCACGGAGGAGGACGTCATGACCTTCATGCCGGCTTTTTTGAAGGAGCGTTCCAACTGTTTGGAAACCTCTTCGTCTTCCACGGGGACCACGTTGGGAAGGAATTCCACCAGGGTCACCTCGGTGCCCATGGTGGCATAGAAATTGGCAAACTCGCTGCCGATGGCTCCGGAGCCGACCACCACCATGGATTTCGGCTGGGCAGCCAGGGTCATGGCCTGCCGGTAGCCGATGATTTTTTTCCCGTCCTGCTTGAGGTTGGGCAACTCCCGGGACCGGGCACCCGTGGCCAGAATGATGTGAGAGGCTTTCACATCCCGCACTGCGCCTTCCGAATCGGTGACCGATACGACGCCGGGGGCCTTCAGCTTTCCGGAACCGGAAAGAACCTCGATCTTGTTTTTCTTGAACAGGAACTGGATCCCCTTGCTCATCCCGTCCGCTACCCCGCGGCTTCGTTCGATGACCTTGGCAAAATCAGGTTTTGCCTCGCCTTCCACACGGATGCCATAGTCGGCGGCATGCCGCACATAGTCATACACCTGGGCACTTTTCAACAGGCTTTTGGTGGGGATGCACCCCCAGTTGAGGCAAATGCCCCCAAGGGATTCGCGTTCCACGACAGCCGTTTTGAGTCCGAGTTGGGAGGCCCGGATGGCGGCCACATACCCTCCGGGGCCGCTTCCAATCACGATGAGATCAAAGTCCATTCTGATTAACGTTTGTTTGATGGTTTTTCGAAGTTACAAATAGATAACAACGAAAACCAGAATGGGTTTGAAGATTTAGTAATAATCGGCCGGATTCACCGGTTCCCCGTTCCTGCGGATTTCGAAATGGAGATGGGGTCCGGTGGATTGGCCGGTGTTCCCGACCCCGGCGATCGTCTGACCGGCCTTCACAACGTCCCCCGCCTTCACGGAATAGCTGTCGAGGTGGGCATACACGCTCTGGTAGCCTCCCGGGTGAAGGATCACCACAACCTTTCCCCAACCCTCGGCTTCCCGGGCCTCCTCCACGGTGCCCGATGCGACGGCATACACGGCGGTTCCCCGGGGGGCGGCGATGTCCACGCCCCGGTGGGTGGTTTGCTCGCCGGTGAAGGGGTGACGGGCCGACACCCCAAAACCCCAGGTGACCTTCTCTCTGAAAGCTTCCGGCAGGGGGAACCGGGAAGGCGATTCGTCGATTGACGATTCCAGGAACGTGGTCAGGGATGCGACCGCAGTCCGGGAATCGGACCGTTGGGAAGCAGGTTCCGGGCTCCGGAACGATGCCGCGAGGAAGGCCACAAGGAACAAACTCAGGGCATAGCGAAGTTTCTTCCGGGATTTGGTTTTTTGTTTTGTCAACATGTGGATGCGTTTTTTCATGAGGATGCCATGGAATGAATGGACGAAACCGGGCAGGTTCCGCCGAACCAGTTCATCCCGGAGTTCCTGCAGGTAACCGGGCAAGAGCGCGGAACTGCCGCACGCCCCCTGATCGGCCAGGAATTCGTGGGTCTGGCGGAGGTTCCGTTTCAGGAAATACAAAAAGGGGTTGAACCAGAAAAAAGAGAGGAGGACATCGAACAGGACCAGATCCAGGGAATGGTTTTGCCGGGCATGCACCAGCTCGTGACGGTACACCGGCCCGTTCCGGTGGGGATAGGAGCCCGGATCGAAGTAGATGCGCCCCAGGCAGGCAAAGGGAGCGGACGCTTCGTCCCAGACATACAATTTCACGGGCGACGTTTCCACCGGCCGGAGGTCCCGGATTCGTCTGAAAAAATGCATCCATCGCCACCCCAACCGGAACAGCAGGCCGAAGCAGACTGCCAGGTACAACCCGGGCAGGACCCCTGCCTGCATCCAACGGACGGCTTCCGGTCGGTCCGGCATCCCTCCCTGGGTGCCGGCCCAATCAGCAAACGTCCAGTCGAAGGCCGGCAGGACCGCCTCGGGACCGGCCCACAGTCCGGCGGGGAGCGGAATCAGGGGAAGAAGGACGGACAACAACACGGATCCCATCAGAAAGAACCGGTTCCATGGATGAAAGGTGAGTGCTTGAAATGCGAGCCGGAAGAGCCCCCAGGACAGCATCATTCCCAGACTGGCCTGCCAGAGAAAATCCCAGCCCTTCATGAGGCGTCCCCTTTGAGGTTCTCAATTTTCTGATCAATCAATTGCCGGATTTCCTCGAGCTCGCCGAGAGCCAGGTTGCCTTCCCCGGCAAAGAAAGAGGCAAATTGCACCGGAGAACCCTGAAAATGATTCCGGATCATGGCATTCACATGCCCCCGGAAATAGGAATGCCGGGAAACCCGGGGAAAATACTCATGGACCTTGCCGAAGGTTTTGTAGCCCACAAACCCCTTCCGGACCAAAACACGGATCACCGTGCTGATGGTGGTGTACGCAGGTCGGGGCTCGGGATAGGATTCCACGATGTCCTTCAGAAACGCGCGCCTGAGATTCCAGAGATGCTGCATGACCTGTTCTTCGGCCTTGGTCAGTTCCTTCATGAAGCAAATATATTACTATAAAAATAATTATACAACTATTTTTATAATTATGTCTGACTTCAGCCCCCCGTCAGGGCGCGGAATGCAACATCTCCTCCCCGGCCACAGCGGCATCCCGGGCATCGAAGTACCGGTCGAAAAAGGCCGGCACACATTGGGCGGCCAATCCGTTGGGAGAGTTCTGAAGAAACACCACGCCCAGGTCCTCTTCGGGACAGAATCCGATTTCGGCCCGGTAGCCGCGGATGTATCCCCCGTGGTACATGATCTTTCTCCCCTTGTAGAAATAGATGCGCCACCCCAGGCTGTAATACCGTTCCTGGAAAGCCTCCCAGTTCCGGGTGTACCTCGCTTTCAACGGGGTGTAGATCACCGGCGTGGTGACGCCGTTCCGGACCGCTTCCGACAGGGGTTCGGCCCGTGTCCCAGCAACGCCAACAGCCAGTGGCTCATGTCGGTGATGCTGGCATTGACGCCTGCGGCAGGCACTCACGTTGTAATATCCTTCGTGCGGATCGAGGGCTACGAAGCCATTCCGGGAGGCCACATGGGGGTAGGCCATGTTTTCCCGCTGAGACGCCTTCATGGGTCCGGCCGAGGCATCCCCCATCCCCAGCGGCCCGAAAATGTGTTGCTGGATTTCCACTTCGTAGGGGCGTCCCGTGGAACGGCGAATGATCGGATCCAGCATGCTGAACATCACATTCTGGTACCCGTACACGCTTCCCGGCTTGCCGGAAATGTCCACCTCGCTGAGCCGGTCGATGATCTGCGACAGGGGAATGCCGGCTTCCACCAGGTTGTCGAAGGCATAGGGAACCAGGCCCGTGCTGTGACTCAGCAGATGGCGCAAGGTCATGTCCTCCGTGCTCACGGAATCCCTGAGATGAAACCCGGGATACAGGTCCCTGACCCGGTCGTCCAGGGAAAACACCTTGTCCTCTTCCAGGATGCAGGCCAGAGCGCCTGCGAAACCTTTGGAAACGGAAGCCAGCCGGAAAACCGTGTGCTCATCGACCCGGGCGGGCTCCCCGTACCGCCGGACGCCATAGGTCGCCTGGTACAACACCTCCCCTCCCTGGACCATGGCGTAGGCTGCCCCAACCGTCTCGCTGCTGTCCAGCTCCTGCTCCATGAATCGTATGAAATCCTGGGCTTCGGCCGGCAAAGGGGGCGCAACGTGGGCAATCAACCCTTCCGGATGCTGTGGTCTTTCTTCCTGCAGGGGGTGCGCCCCTTTGGGAATCAGAAAGATGAAAAGAAAGACCAGTCCGGTGAGTCCGGACAACAGAACGTAGCGGGTAAAGGATCGGTGTCGTTTCAATTCAGTGGTGTTCTTTTTCGATTCGGGCACAAATGTATAACTATATTTATAATTACCCTCCGCATCCGGTCTCTTTTTTTCACCATTGGCGCAATTGCAAAAGTATCCGTACCTTTGGGTAAGAATTCCTTCCGTTCATGAGCAAATACACCTACATCAACCGGGATATCAGCTGGCTGTCTTTCAATTTCAGGGTTTTGCAGGAAGCCATGGACAAAACCCTCCCCCTGTACGAGCGCATCAAATTCCTGGCCATCTATTCCAACAACACGGAGGAGTTCTATCAGGTGCGGGTCAGCTACTACAAGCAAATGATCCGCCACCTCGACGATTTTCCCGAAGAACACATCCGGGAGCTGGACCCGGTCGGGATCATCCGGCAGATCAATGAAATCGTCACCAATCAGCAATCCATTTTCCATTTGATCTACGAAGACGAGATCCTTCCGGAATTGCGAAAAAACGGAATCATTGTTGTGGGTGAAAATGACGAGCTCAGTTCCGCCCAGCTCAAATACATCCGGGAGGTCTTCTACAGCACGATCCTGACCTCCATCCAGCCCATTTTGCTGGTGAAGAAAAAGGTACGGCCCTTCCTGAAAACCGGACAACCTTACATTTCCATGGGGCTGGTCAACAAGGACGGCCCCCGGAGAAGAAAGGGAGCGGTACGGGATGGTAAAAATACCCACCGACCACAACATCTCCCGCTTCATCGAATTGCCCAGCCAGGACGGAAAACACTACATCATGTTTGTGGAAGACGTGGTGATGCGTCACATCGATGCCATTTTTCCCGGCTATTCCGTCACCCGCTGGCATTCCGTCAAACTGACCCGGGACGCCGACCTGGAATACGATGAGTACGAAGGAGACGATCTGATCGACGCCATCGACAAGATCAAGGCCACTCGTTCCGTGGGCTATCCCAACCGGTTCCAGTACGACCGGGCCATGTCGGAACGGATGCTCGACTACCTGGTGGGCTCCTTCGGAATCACCAAGGATCTCCTCGTCATGGGAGGCGGCCGGCACAATTTCAGGGATTTCTTCAACTTCCCCAACCCGGTGTATCCCAAACTGGAAATCGAAGGTCTGTCGCCCGTTCCCATCCCCACGTTGAGCTACCAGAAAAAGACCATCGCATCGATGGTCAGTCGCAAGGACTACCTCCTGTCGGTTCCCTACCAGCCCTTTGAGCATTACCTGCGGTTTTTAAGGGAAGCCGCCACCGACCCCACCGTCACCGAAATCAAAACCACCCAGTACCGGGTCTCCGACCACTCGGTGGTGGTGAACTCCCTGATCGACGCGGCAGAAAACGGAAAAAAAGTCACGGTGTTCGTGGAACTCAAAGCCCGGTTCGACGAAGAAGCAAACCTGAAATGGGCCCACACGATGACCAAAGCGGGCATCCGGATCATCTACAGCATCCCCAAACTCAAGGTTCACGCAAAGATTGCCCTGGTGATCCGGGAATCCGGATCCAAATCCGGGGACCAGGCCTACCTCGGGACCGGGAATTTCAATGAAAAGACGGCCCGTCTGTATGGCGACCATGGGTTGTTCACTGCCAATCCCGAGCTGGTGAACGAAGTGAAATACCTGTACAAATACCTGGAGAACCAGGACTACAAACCCAAATTCAAACACATTCTCGTGCCGGGCTTCAACATGATCCCCCGGTTTCTCGACCTCATCGAACAGGAGATCAAAAATGTCAAACAGGGAAAACTCGGGTACATTCTTCTAAAGATGAACGGCCTCCAGGACAAGGAAATGGTCGACAGCCTCTACAGGGCCAGCGAAGCCGGCGTGAAGGTCGATCTGATCATCCGGGGGGTCTGCACCCTGATGACACAGATGCCCTTCAGCAAAAACATCCGGGTGATCCGCATCGTGGACCGTTTTCTGGAACATGCCCGGGTGTTCGTCTTCCTCAACGGCGGCGACCAAAGCGTGTACCTGGGTTCGGCCGACTGGATGAAACGGAATCTGCGCCGGAGGGTCGAATGTGTCTTTCCCGTGTATGAACCGGCCGCCAAAAAGGAACTTCTGGACATCCTTCAGATCCAGCTTTCCGACAACGTGAAGGCCTCGATGATCGACAAAAACCTGAAAAACAAGCCCATCGTAACGAAAGGTCCGGAAGTGAGGGCCCAGATGGAAACCTACGAGTATTTCCGGCGGAAATACGGTTCCTCCCCGGCAAAAGGCTGATGTCCGATGAATGGTGGAAACCCCATGAAAAAGAAATCCGCTTTGTCCGTCTCGGAAGGGGTGACCTCGCCCGGACCGGTGAACCGTCAGGCCATCGACAGGCTCCGGGAAGCGCGTAAAAAACACTTCGGTACCGACGAACTCATCGGGGGCATCCTCCGCGGCGACACGGGCATGCTCAGCCGGGGGATCACCCTGGTGGAGAGCGCCCTCCCCCAGCACCAGGAAGAGGCCCGCATCCTCCTGGCCGCCTGCCTTCCCCATGCGGGAAAAGCGCTCCGGCTGGGAATCACCGGCGTACCGGGAGCGGGAAAGAGCACCTTCATCGAAGCCATGGGCAAACACATCACGGAACAGGGCGGACGGCTTGCCGTCCTGGCCATCGACCCCAGCAGCGAACGGAGCAAGGGAAGCATCCTGGGAGACAAAACCCGCATGGAAGACCTGGCCGGCCGGTCCGACGTGTTCATCCGGCCGTCTCCCTCCGGCGGCACCCTGGGCGGCGTGGCCAGGAAAACCAGGGAAAGCATCGTCCTTTGCGAAGCCGCCGGTTTCGATCACATCTTCATCGAAACCGTGGGCGTGGGACAGTCCGAAACCGCCGTCCGCTCCATGGTGGATTTCTTCCTCCTGCTCATGCTGGCCGGCGCCGGCGACGAATTGCAGGGGATCAAACGGGGCATCATGGAGATGGCCGATGCCCTGGTCATCAACAAATCGGATGGTCAGAACATCCAGAAAGCCAAACGGGCCCAGGCCAGAATACACCAATGCCCTCCACCTCTTCCCTTCGCCGCCTTCCGGGTGGGTGCCCCGGGTGACCTGTTGCTCCTCGGTCTACGGGACGGGCATCGGGGAGGTCTGGGACATGGTCCTTTCCTACATGAACCATTGCAAAGGGAACGGGTACTACGAACGCAACCGGTTGGACCAATCGCGTTACTGGCTGCACGAAACCATCCGGGAAGGGATGGTCGACCTCATTTATGCGGATCCGGACATGGCGGCCGAGATCGAACGGTGCGAACAGACCCTCCGGGAAGGCCGGATCACCTCGTTCATGGCGGCCCAATCCATCCTGGACCGGTACAAGACCCGCCGCGGTCCTGCGGCCATGTGAAATTAGATTCGTATACTTGCGTTCAAACAAACGCATGCGAATCATGAAACACCGACCCATTTTCCCTATTCTTTTTTCTCTTGCCCTTCTCCTGTCCTGCGCAACCGAGGAATCCGGAGATTCCTTTGCCATCCGCCTTCAGCTCGACAATGCCTCCGGTGAGTTGATCCGGCTCCAGGCCGTGGAAGACGGCGCATTGGCCACCCTGGATTCCGTTCTCCAGGCAGACGGCACCGAAGCCGTGATCCAGGGACAGGTCGACGGGGTGCGGACCGTCTACCTGACCTCCGAGGCCTGGGAGGAACCCATCCAGCTTCTCCTCGAGAACACCTCTTACGAGATCACCGGTGGAGCCGACCGGCCCGTGATCCGGACCAAGGGCAAAGCCCAGACCGATCTCAACGACTACAATGCCCGCTTGCAAGGGGTTGCGGACGAAATGACCCGGATCCGGAACCAGATGCGCAACAGCACCGAGGGAGACCGGACCGACATGGACAGCCTGCGCCAGGCGTATTACGACCTGTACGACCGGCACGACAAGCTGGACTCCGCCTACATTGCGGAAAACCCCGCCTCCTTTGCCACCGTGCTGGCACTTCGCGGCACCTACTATGCCCTGGACGTGCCCGAACTGGAACAGGCCCTCGGCAGGCTCGACCCCCAGGTTCACGCCATGGCTGAATACCAGTTCATGAAGGAAAAACTGGAACGGCTTCAGTCCGTGGCCATCGGAAAGAAATACACGGATTTCGGCCTCCCCACCCCCGAAGGCGACATGCTGCATGTTTCCGACGTGCACCAGGGCCAGGTGCTGATGCTCGATTTCTGGGCCAGCTGGTGCGGACCCTGCCGACGGGCCAATCCGGGGGTGGTGGAGATTTACAGGGAGTACCACAGCCAGGGATTCGAGATCCTGGGAATTTCTCTCGACCGGGATTCGGCCCAATGGCTCCAGGCCATCGCCGATGATCAGCTGGAATGGAAACACATTTCCGATCTGGCCTACTGGAACAGCAAGGGTGCGGAGCTGTATGGCGTTTCATCCATCCCCCACACCGTGCTCATCGACCGCGAAGGCACCATCGTCGCCCGCAATCTGGAAGGCGACGATCTCCGGGAAGCCATCAAAGGATTGCTGTAATCCCCCGCCACACGGCATCTCCCAAAGGGAAGGGGGTGCCTTTCCGCAACCTGGCATTTGTCACGCAGTGACTAAGCACGTTGCGGAAAGGCACCCCCTGACCGTTTCAAAAGGTGCGTGTGGCCTCTGCTCAAGACTTAACGACTTCTCCTTTGACCCACAAAATCATCTTGCTTTGCTTGGGATCGTTGGTGATGATGGTTACGGTCCGGTTCTGGCTGCCCATTTTTCCGGCCGACCGGAACACCGTTTTGATTTTCACCGACTCGCCGGGGGCCACCATGTTCTTTTCGGGCTGAACGGCCGTGCATCCGCAGGAGGCTTTCACGGAACGGATGAGCAGATTGGATTTCCCGTTGTTCGAGAGAATGTAGGTGTGCTCCACATCTTCTCCCTGCTTGATGGTGCCGAACTGAAATTCCGGATTGTCGACCTGGAGCACGGGCGCGTTGGCCAGCTGTTGCGGGCTCAGTGCGGCAAAATCCTCCTCGATGTTGGCGGACACCACCAGCGCATAATTCCTTTCAGACACCCCGTTGATTTTCAACCCCATCCGGTCGATGACAAAACCCCAGTCGTTCCGGCCCGGCACGTCGTAGCTTGCCACGAGGAGACCCTTTTGTCCGGGCTTCAGGGTGGCGGGCTCGGCCCGGATCTGGATGTGGGAGGGAACCCGCTCAAACTCGATGGTGAGATTGGACTCCGTGGTATTGACGATCTCCAGGTTCTTTTCGGCAACCTCGGTGTTTTTTACATTTCCGAAAGCCATGTGGTTCGACTTGAGCCGCAGGGGACCCATCTCATACCGGTAGTCGTCCTCAACGGTCCGGGGCTTCGGCTCCACCTCTCCCTGGATGGTGAGACGGACACTGCCCGGGTTACCGTTGGAAACCACGGTGATGTACTTCTGGAAAGGCCCTGGGCGTCCGGCCGGATTGTAGGTGGCCGACACCTGGCCCTTGCCGCCCGGGGGGACCGGCTCCCGGGTCCAGCTCGGCGCCGTGCATCCGCAGGAAGTGCTCACGTTCTGAATGATCAGGTCGCTGCTGCCCGTGTTCACAAATTCAAACTCGTGGGTCACTTTTCCGTCCGTTTCCTTGAAGTTCCCGAAATTGTGAAGCTTTTCCTCGAAGGAGATTTTCGGTTCCACAGTTTGGGCGGCCAGGGAAAGGGCAAAGCCGGCCAGACACAGCAGGATGAAAGCTCGTTTCGTGTTTCGCATATTGTTTGTTCTTTAAAGGTCAACGAATAAAAACCGTATGAATTCTCAAAATTAACACAAAAAACCCACAAATAGTTGCACAATTTTTGTGCATTGTCAACCGCGTCGGGATTCGAACCCTCTCTGTCGTCCAGTTGTTCTGAAATATGTGTACCTTTCGATCGGAAATGCGCGAAACATACAGGCATAGGCGTGCGGGCGCCCTGGTGGTGCTGCTCCTTCTCTTCTCCGGGTTGTCGGCCCAGTTTTACAACGGGATGCAAATGGATTTCGGGAAGAACCGCCTGCAATTCAGCGACCCTTACTGGAAGTATTACCGCTTCGACCGGTTCGATGTGTACAGCTACGAGAACGGGACGGAATTGTCGTTGTATGTGGCCGATTTCGTTGAAAAGGAACTGGATCTCATCGAACGTTTTTTCGACTACAACATCGACCGGCGGCTGATCTTCCTGGTGTACAACAAGCTCTCCGATTTCCGGCAAAGCAACATCGGGTTGGCTTCGGAGAACGAGGAGTACAACATCGGGGGCACCACCCAAATCATCCAGAACAAGGTGTTTGTCTATTTCACGGGCGACCATGTGGAGTTCGAACAACAGCTCCGGGGTGCCATCGCCGAGGTTCTGGTCACCGAGATGCTTTTCGGGAACGGTTTGCGCGACAATCTCACCAACAGCACCATGATCAACCTGCCCGACTGGTACCTTCAGGGGCTCATCAGCTATGTGGCCGATCCCTGGGACTACGAGTTGGAGAACCGGGTGAAGGATGGCATCGTTTCGGGCAAGTACAAGAAATTCGTGAACCTGCAGGACGAGGATGCCCGCTATGCGGGTCACTCCTTCTGGAAATATGTGGCGGACCTGTACGGCCCGTCGATCATTCCCCAGATCCTGTACATCACCAAGATCAACAAGAATGCCGAAAGCGGGTTTCTCTACGTTCTCGGGAGCAAACTCAAGGAGCTTTCCATCGACTGGAAGGATTACTACCTGGGCTTGTATACCAGCGAGGAAGAAAACGGGGACTTGCCGGAAGGCGGACAGGTTCTCAAACGTCCCCGGAAAAAGAAGGTGTACCAGAACATCCGGATGAGTCCCGACGGCCGCCACATGGCCTATGTGACCAATCACGACGGTCAATACCGGGTCTGGATTCACGACGAAGCCAACGGCAAACAATCGAAAATCTACAAACGGGGCCAAAAGCTGGAGCAGATCAACGATTACAGCTACCCCATCCTGGCCTGGCATCCCACATCGGAAATCCTGGGATTCATCACCGAAGAGAAAGGCCGTCTCCTGATCCACTACTACAACCTGGAGGAGAAGGAACTCACCTCCCGGTTTTTGCTCTATTTCGACAAGATCCTGGACTTTTCCTTTTCGCCCGATGCAAGGAAGCTGGTGTTTTCCGGCATATCGGAGGGTCAGACCGACATTTGGGTCCACGATCTGGCTTCGGCCACCAACGAACGGGTCACAAACGACCTGGCCGATGATTATTCCCCCCGGTTCCTGGAAAACATGGACAAGATTTCCTTCGTGTCGAACCGGCGGCTCAACGAGCTTCACAACGAACAGGATCCGGAAAACAACATCACCCCGGCATTTTCGGTGTTTGTCTATGATTATGCCGGGAAATCCACCACCCTGCAACGCATTTCCGAAGGAAACTACATCAACCACACCCAGGCCCTGTCGCCCCAGAAGAACAAGTTTTTTTATCTCAGCGACAAGAGCGGGATCATCAACCGGTACTACGCCCAGTACGACAGCGCCATCAGCCTGGTGGACACCACCATCCATTACCGCTACTTTGCCAGCAGCTACCCCCTGACCAACTACAAACGGAACATCGTCTCCCACGACATCAACCCCACCACGGGGGAAGTGGCTGAGATCCTATACCACGATTTCCGCTACCACCTGTACAGGCATCCCCTCGACCTGGAACGGCGGTACGGCGACGAATTGACGGCCACGGAGTACGCGCCCCGTCACGTGGCCCGGCTCACCCAGCAGGATTCGGTCCACCATGTGGAAAAGAAGATCATTTCCATGGCCGACATCGCCAACAACCAGCTGGTGTTGGACGGGGACACCATCCAGCTGCAGCAATTCAAGATCGACCTCAACCAGTATGTATTCGAACGGGAGAAACTGGGCTATTACAACAACCAGCTCCGGGACAGGAACCTGAATCTGGTCCTGGATTCGACGGAGAAAAAGCGTCAGATGTATTTCGATTACAGCACCGCATTCTATCCGAACCGGTTGGTGAACCAGGTGGATTTCAGCTTCCTGAACGAGTCGTATCAAGCGTTTACGGGAGGTGCTTTCTACTACAATCCGGGGCTGAACCTTCTCTTCAAAGTGGGAGCCAACGATCTGTTCGAGGACTACCGCCTCATCGGAGGCGTCCGCCTGGCCACGGATTTCGACAGCAACGAGTACCTGCTCAGTTTCGAAAACCTCAAGACCCGGCTCGACAAACAGCTCATCTTTCACCGCCAGGTGTTCAAGAACTACACGGAGGATTCGGACATCAAGACCTTTTCCCATGAAGTCCTCGCGTCGCTGAAGTACCCCTTCACCCAAACCCTGGCATTCAAGGGCACTGCCTCTTTCCGACACGACAACACCATCTTCCTTTCCACCGACATCACCAACCTGAACACCGAATCCCTCCTGAAAGTCTGGGGGGGCGTCAAGGGCGAACTGATCTTCGACAACACCCGGAAACTGGGAACCAACCTGTACAGCGGATTGCGCTTCAAGCTGTTCGGCGAGGCCTACCGGCAGATCAACGCGGCACGATCCGACCTTTTCGTCGTCGGCGGGGACTTCCGGCACTACCTGCGCATCCACCGGAGCCTCATCTGGGCCAACCGCCTGGCGGGGAGCACCTCCTTCGGACGCAGTCCCCTGATCTACTACCTGGGCAGCGTGGACAACTGGATCAACATCTTTCAGTCGCGGGTGCCGACCTTCAACGAATCGGTGCGCATCGACTACAGCAAAAATTACTCCTACCAGGCCATCGGGACCAACGTCCGGGGATTCAACCAGAACATCCGGAACGGGAACAATTTCATGGTATTCAACAGCGAATTGCGCTGGCCGGTGTTCCGCTACGTGCTGGGGCATCCCCTGAGCTCCTCCTTCCTGGACAATTTCCAGGTGGTCGGGTTCGCCGATGTGGGAACGGCCTGGACGGGGCTCCATCCCTTCACCGGTGAGAACGCCTGGGACACGGAGATCATCGAAAGCGGGCCCATGACCATCACCATCGATGCCAACCGGGATCCCATCGTGGCCGGGTACGGATTCGGCGTCCGAAGCCGGGTCATGGGGTATTTCGTTCGACTCGACTGGGCCTGGGGGGTGGAAAACTGGGAGGTGCAACCCCGGATGTTTTACCTGTCTCTGAACCTCGATTTCTAATCCCGGGAAAACGCCCATGCACACAAGAACCCTCATCGAATCCCTTCTCACCCCTGCCTTCCTGGACGAGGCCGCCGGCATCCGCCGGCATTTGCACAAGCATCCCGAATTGTCCTTTGCCGAACACCAGACCTCGTCCCACATCCGCTCCCTTCTCGACAGCTGGGGGATCGCTTACGAATACCCCTTCGTAAAGACCGGGATCCTGGTGACCCTGAAAGGAAAGGAACCGGGAAAACGGCTGGCGCTGCGCTCCGACATGGACGCCCTGCCCATCACCGAGGACACGGGCCTGCCCTACCAATCGGTGAACCCGGGGGTGATGCATGCCTGCGGCCACGACGTCCACATGGCTTCCCTGCTGGGTGCCATCCGGATTCTGAACCAGCTCCGGGACCGGTTTCGCGGCGAGATCCTTTGCGTTTTCCAGCCGGGGGAGGAACGGATCCCGGGCGGAGCCCGCCTC
The DNA here is from genome assembly GCA_041393235.1 of Bacteroidales bacterium. Classification (GTDB taxonomy): domain Bacteria; phylum Bacteroidota; class Bacteroidia; order Bacteroidales. The sequence continues at coordinate 216,708 of JAWKKO010000002.1, read as the reverse complement.
ATGCTGGAGGAAGGCATGTTTGAAGGAAGGCATCCCGACATGATCCTGGCCCAACACGTTCTTCCGCAGATGGAGGCAGGTCACGTGGGTTTCAAAGCAGGCCGGTACATGGCATCCTCCGATGAAATCTACGTTACGGTCAAAGGAAAAGGCGGACACGGCGCCCTGCCCCAGGACATCGACGACCCCGTCCTCATGGCCGCACACCTGTTGCTTGCCTTGCAACATGAAGTGAACCGGAAATCCCCGCCGGATGTCCCCACGGTGCTTTCCTTCGGAAAAATCGACGCCCCCGGGGCGGTCAATGTCATTCCGGACCAGGTCAGGATGGAGGGAACCTTCCGGACCATGGATGAGGCGTGGCGGCAAAGAGCCCACGAACTGATTTCCCGCACCTGCCTCGGGGTGTCCCGGAGCCTGGGGGGGGATTGCGAACTGGAGATCCGTCGCGGTTACCCCGTCCTGATCAACGACGAGGACCTGACCCTCCGGGCCGCAGGCATCGCCCGGGACCTTCTGGGCGCGGAGAAGGTCGAAGACATGGGCGTCCGGATGACGGCGGAGGATTTTGCCTGGTTTGCCCAAAAGATACCGGGACTCATGTTCCGGCTGGGGGTCAAAACCCCGGGAGCGGAAACGACCTACGCCCTGCACACATCCAGGTTCCAGGCCGACGAATCGGCACTCTGGACCGGCATCCTCATGCTGGCGGGCCTGTCCCTGGAACTTCTCGGGTAAAAAAATGCCTTCCTCCGGCTTTTTTTAAGAAAAATGCAGCTACATTTGTTTCATTGAATTAAAAAACATTGAAAAAATGGCTTATGTAATTTCAGATGAGTGTACTGCCTGCGGTACCTGTATCGATGAGTGCCCGGTGGAGGCGATCAGCGAGGGAGACATTTACAAAATCGATCCCGAATTGTGTACGGACTGCGGAGCTTGCGCCGATGTTTGCCCGGTGGAGGCAATCAGCCCCGAATAACGCATGATACGATGAACTGCAAAGCCGCTGACGACAGCGGCTTTTTTTTTGACTGAGATGAAGCTCCGGACACGCATGTATGGCATCATCTTCGGCACCAACACCCGGGCCGGCCGAACCTTCGACGTGGTGTTGCTGTGGATGATCATTCTCAGTGTGACCGTGGTGATTCTCGAAAGCGTGGCCGGTCTGAGAAAAAGCCACCACGACGCCTTTGTGACCCTGGGTGGGTGTTCACCCTTCTGTTCAGCCTGGAGTACCTGCTGCGGATCTACAGCTCCCCCCGGCCCTGGAAGTACATCATCAGCTTCTTCGGGATCATCGACCTTCTGGCCATTTTGCCCACCTTCCTGGGCCTCTTCTTCGACCAATTCACCTTCCTTCTGACCATCCGGGCCCTCCGCCTGCTCCGGATGTTCCGGATCCTCAAGCTGGGCCGTTACGTGACCGAAGCCTCCGTGCTGGCCAGGGCGCTCCGAAGCAGCCTGCACAAGATCGTCGTTTTTTTTGGCGCCGTCCTCACCCTGGTCCTCATTCTCGGCTCCCTCCTATACCTGGTGGAAGGGGAGGAAAACGGCTTCACATCCATTCCCCAGGGGATGTATTGGGCGGTGGTGACCATCACCACGGTGGGCTACGGAGACATCGCCCCGGCCACGGTGCTGGGAAAAATCCTTGCGTCCCTGGCCATGCTCACGGGCTATTCCATCATCGCCGTGCCAACCGGCATTTTGTCGGTGGAGATCGGGAAGGCCGTCCGGAACCAGGGGCGGGGTCACGAACGGACCTGCACCCGGTGTGGTCATTCGCCCCACGACGCCGATGCCCGCTTCTGCAAAAAATGCGGGGAGAAACTGGGTTGAGGCCCTGTTGAAAAGTCGAACCGAAACGGCTCTTGTTTTTTCAGAACTTCCTACGCAGGTCATCCAACGGTGACCGCATTCACCCCTTATACCAAAGCCCCATGGAACAACAAAAAATCAACGTACCTTTTCATTTGATCCTGGCCGTCCTGACCCTCGTGTCACCAGGCCTCCTGAACGGCCAGTCCAATTTCAAACCCGGATACTACATCACCCACCAGTTGGACACGGTGTACGGCGAAATCGATGCCCGCGGCGACATCCGGAACGCGCGGACCTGCAGCTTCCGTTCGGACAAAAATGCCGGTGTGGTCGACTTCAAACCCAACGACATCCTTGCCTACCGGTTCGTGAACGGAAAGTATTACGTGTCCCGGACCTACCGGATCCGGGGGGAGGACCGGCCCGTCTTTGCCGAATACCTGGTCAACGGACTCTCGGACCTGTACTATTTCCGGGACACGGACGACGAATACTATTACCTCCAGACCGGGGAAGGCGATCCCCTTCTTCTGCATCAAACGACAGACACCATCGTCCGGAACGGACAAACCATGCTGTTCGAGAAAAAGGAGCACATCGGTCTCATGAAAATGGCCTTCGGCGACTGCATGGAAATCCAGCCCCAGCTCGACAACCTGACCCTGACCCACAAATCGCTGATCCGGGCCACGGAAAGCTACCATGAAATGATGTGCCCCGATGAGGTTTGCCTGGTCTATCTGAAAGAAACCCCGGCCATTGCATTGCATGTGGGTCTCACAGGCGGCATAGGGAGGGACGGACTCGTCTTTCAAAACATGGAGTATTATGACGAACTGACGTATTCCCCGAATTGGCATCCCTTTATGGGAACCCAATTGGATGTGTTTGCCCCCCGGATCAATGACAAAATCCGGTTCATGCTGCGGACCGAGTTTTGCAGGATCGATTATCATGCAGCCTCCTCCGAAGAAATACGCTCTATGGTTTTTCAGCGATTTGACTCCCGAATCGAAACCTCACAAATGCGCACTTTTGCCGGCCTGGGATACGTGTACCCCAAAGGCCGGGTCAGGCCCTCCGCCAGTGCGGGGGTCGCCTTGAATTTCCTGCTATCCTATGACTACCTGCTGACCCGGGAGCTTGAAACGGAACACGCTTACCTATCTGAGGAATTGTATGTTTCCCCGCTGAGTGGCGGCAATTTCGGGGATTTGCCCAGGCGGGAGCGGATGTGATGTTGTTCGGATCGCATTACATGAGCCTGAACCTCCGCTACCATTTCACCCGGGAAAAATTCGGTTCCACCATCACCATGAACAGCCTGGCCTTCGTGGCAGGATTGTATTTCTGATCCCGGTAAACTATGAGGTCCCGGGATCGTCTAAGCATGTGAGGTGAATTCCCTATCTTTACTTTTTCAGGACTCATCTTCTAACCATTAAAACCTGCATCACCACATGAAACATGCATTTACATTGACATTCGTTGTCCTGTTGGGGGCTCTGGTCTTCCTGACGGGATGCGAACCGAAATTCACCACCGAAGACAAAGGGGACCACATCCTGGTTCTCAACGAAGGCGGTCCCACCCTGGGCTACAGCCCGCAATCCGGTGTTGCCATCCTCACCGTCGACCGGCTCGGATTCAAGGACCTGAACCAGAACGGCGAACTGGATGCCTACGAAGACTGGCGCCTGCCCGTGGATGAACGGGCCGCCGACCTGGCCTCCAAAATGTCCGTCGAGCAGATCGCCGGTCTGATGCTGTACAGCGGTCACCAGGCCATTCCGGCCGGGGCCCGGGGACGTTTCGGCGGCACCTACGACGGAAAGGGCTTTGAAGAAAGCGGCGCCGCCGCCAGCGACCTCACCGACCAGCAAAAGACCTTTCTCACCGAAGACAACCTGCGCCATGTGCTCATCACCTCGGTGGAGAGTCCGGCCGTTGCCGCAAAATGGAACAACAACGCCCAGGCCCTCGTGGAAGGCATCGGTCTGGGGATTCCCGCCAACAACAGCTCCGATCCCCGGCATGGAAGCGATTCCTATGCGGAATACAATGCGGGAGCGGGCGGACGCATCTCCATGTGGCCCGGAACCCTGGGCATCGCCGCCACCTTCGATCCGGCCATCATGAAGCAATTCGGGAGCATCGCCTCCCGGGAGTACCGGGCCCTGGGAATCGCCACCGCCCTTTCGCCTCAGATCGACCTGGCCACCGAACCCCGCTGGAGTCGTTTCGACGGCACCATGGGGGAGGATCCCCACCTGGCCGCCGACATGGCCAAGGCCTATGTGGATGGGTTCCAGACATCGGAGGGAGACGCTGAAATTGCCGGAGGCTGGGGTCTTCACAGCGTAAACGCCATGGTGAAGCACTGGCCCAGTGGCGGACCCGAGGAAGGGGACGGGACGGCCACTTCGGATACGGCGCCTATGCCGTGTATCCCGGCGACAACATGAAAGACCAGATGATGCCCTTTCTGGAAGGCGCCTTCAAGCTGGACGGACCCACGGGTTCCGCTTCGGCCGTCATGCCCTACTACACCATTTCCTACAACCAGGACACCAAGTACGGGGAAAACGTGGGGAACGGCTACAGCAAATACATCATCACCGACCTGCTGCGCGACACCTATGGTTACCAGGGCGTGGTTTGCATCGACTGGGGCATCACCGGCGACGTGAACAACGTGTACGAATTCACCGGAAAATCCTGGGGTGTTGAATTGCTGACCATCGCCGAGCGGCACTACAAAGTGATCATGGCCGGCGTGGACCAGTTCGGCGGAAACAACGACAAGGAGCCGGTGCTGGAAGCTTACAAGATGGGCGTCGAAGAACACGGGGAAGAATTCATGAAGGCCCGCTTCGAAGAATCGGCCCTCCGTTTGCTCCGGAACATCTTCAACACGGGTCTGTTCGAGAATCCCTACCTGGTTCCCGAGGAATCGGTTGAAACCGTCGGGAATCCCGAATTCATGACGGCCGGTTACGAAGCCCAGATCAAATCCGTGGTCATGCTCAAAAACAAGGAAAAAGCGCTTCCCGTGGAGAAAAGCCTGAAGGTCTACATCCCCAAACGGTTTGTGGCTGGAGGCATCAACTGGTTCGGCCAGCGCGCCGAGGACCGGTGGGAAGACCCGGTGAACCCGGCCATTGCAGCCAAATACTTCACCCTGGTGGACAGCCCGGAGGAAGCTGACCTGGCGCTGGTTGCCATCAACAGCCCGGAAGGGGGCAGCGGGTACGACCCGGCCGATGCATCCGCAGGCGGCAACGGCTACGTGCCCATTCCCCTGCAATACAGCAAGTACACAGCCAACGACGCCCGGGATCCCAGCCTGGCCGGCGGCAGTCCCTTCGAGGACTTCACCAACCGGACCTACAAAGGAAAAACCCGGACGGCCACCAACACCACCGACATGACCATGGTGAGGGAAACCAGGCAGAAAATGGGCGGAAAACCCGTCATCGTCCTGGTGGATGTGTCCAATCCCATGGTGTTCTCGGAAATCGAAGGATCGGCCGACGCCATCCTGATTCACATGGGGGTCCAGTCGCAGGCCCTGATGGACCTGATCACCGGTGCCGCCGAACCGTCCGGATTGCTGCCCTTCCAGATGCCGGGTGACATGACCACCGTTGAGAAGCAATTCGAGGATGTTCCCAGAGATATGGAGGCCTACACCGACTCGGAAGGCAACACCTATGATTTTGCCTTCGGCCTGAACTGGAGCGGGGTCATCGACGATGCCCGTGTCGCAACGTACAAGTAAACAGAGGATACAGGATTGCCTCTCATCGGCAGTCCATCGCCCATTCAGGGGATGTCTTTGACGGATACTGGCATTTTTTGGCGAAGCCAAAAAAGCACTTTACGAAAAGACATCCCCTGAATTTTTTTCGTTTCAGGGATTGTAACGGGAGCCGCGGAGGATCTCGCTGTACTCCCGCTGGGAAAGGATTCGGTCGAGGGACATTCCCGGATTCCGCCGGGCATATTCCCGGACGATCTGCAGGCCCTGCCACACGGCGGCCCTTCCGGGCGATTCCGGCGTAAAATAGGAGGTGTGGGGCGCCTCTTCAATCAGCTTCCGGATGGCCAAGGGATCGGAGGAGAACAGCAGCTTGTCCTCCACCAGGTGGGTCCACATGTGTTTTTCATTGTTGGTGCACCACCGCATCTGCTCCGGAGTGAATCCAAGCAGTTCCTCGTCGGAAAGCCCGGGATACATGGCTTCCACAAAATACCACAGCATGCCCTGATGGATCATCCGGTTCAACACATGGTCCACCGAATCGTTGTAGGGGTAAAGCTGGGTGCCCCAGGCCAGCATGGCATCCACGGGAAGGCGTTCCGGCGTTTTGTTGTGCAGCAGGTATTCCGGCGTCCCCAGTTCCCGGTAAAAGGGACAGTCGGCGCCCAGGTACTGGTCCAGTCCCACCCCAACGGTGCGTCCCACCGTGAACAATCCCTGGTTGAATCCGCTCACGTAGGCGATCACCCGGGGCAGAACGGAATCCGGATAGTGGTAGGCGTAGTGACGGAATCCGTCGTTCAGTCCCTCCTGCACCCCGGGAACCCGGGAAAAGACGCTGTCGGCATAGGCAAAGACCTCCCGGTTGAGGGGATCGTTCAGGAACATGGACAGGTAGCTGCTGTAGTTCCGGGTCGAGGCCGGTCCGATGCGGATGACGTGCACGTTGAACACATCGAAGAAATCGCCGAACTCCCGGTACAGGGATCCGACCGACTGGTCCAGGGAGTCGGGTGCGATCGCCAGGAGCCGGGAGTCGAATCGTTCCAGAGGTACGTCGGCCCGGATGCCGCCGACCGAAACCTCGAGGGGATCCCGGCGGCAGGAGGCGAACAGAAGGACGGCGAACAGGAGAAAGATTCCTGCATCTTGGACAGGTCTCGGCATAATATGTAAATTTGGAATCCGTTTGAAAGAACAAAAATAAAAAATATGTCACGATTTCTTTCCCTCCTGATCTTCATCACACTGGGAACCTGGGCCTCCGCCCAGAAGCCCATGGCCTTCAGCGCCCACGTGGATCCCCAATTCGGCTGGTTCACCTCCGATGAGGAGGATGTGCTGCCGGGCGGAACCCTGTTCCATCTGCAGGCCGGTCTCGACATGGATTATTTTTTCGCCCCGAACTACGCCCTCAGTCTCGGACTCGGCATCACCAACCTGGGGGGCGGACTCATATACAACGACTCCATTTCCCTGCTTTCCAAAAGCGACACCCTCTGGGTGGCCGGAGGCAGGGACATCAAACACCAACTCCAGTACATCGAGATTCCCCTGGGCATCAAGCTGAAAACCGAGGAGCTGGGCTACACCACCTTTTATCTGAAGGCCGGATTCACCCCCATGGTGAGGATCAACGCGTTCGCCTCCACCGACGACAAACGGCTGGACAAGGAGGACATCGAAGCCTCGACGCCCCTCTTCAACCTGGGTTACCACATCGGGGCCGGCGTGGAATACACCCTGGGCGGAAGCACGGCCCTGGTGGGGGGCTTCCGGTGGTCGGCCGGACTCACCGACGTGACGGGCAACGATCTAGCCAATGTGAATTACCGGTTGTTTTCGGTGCAGATCGGCTTGATCTTCTGACCATGAAAATTGCACTCGCCCAGCAGAACTGCACCATCGGGGATTTCGAGGGGATTCGCAGGAAGATGGAGGAAACCATCGGGAACGCCCGGAGCCGGGGGGCCGATCTGGTGGTCTTTCCCGAATTGTCCATCTGCGGCTATCCCCCCCACGACCTACTGGAGCGCAAAGACTTCGTGGAGGAGTCGAGGCGAAGCCTGGAAGAGCTGGCGACCCGGGTCCCCGACGGCATGGGGGTGCTGGTGGGTGGACCTGAATTCAACACCGGCCGGGAAGGCAAGCTGTTGTTCAACGCGGCGTTTTTTCTGGAAGGGGGAGCCATCCGGCAGATCTTTCGCAAGTCCCTGCTGCCTACCTACGACATTTTCGACGAATACCGGTATTTCGAACCCAACCGGACGTTTCATCTCCTGAACTTCCGGGAAAAAAAACTGGCGGTCACCATTTGCGAGGACCTGTGGGACAACCAACCCTTCGAAAGCGAATTCTCCAGGAACCGGCTCTACCGGATCAACCCCATGGAGGAGCTCCACAAACTGGGACCCGACGTGGTGGTGAACCTGGCGGCCTCCCCCTTTTCCCACCGGAAAATGGAAGTCAAGCAGTCCATTTTCACCCAGAAGGCCAGGGAATTCCACCTGCCCGTGCTGTACTGCAACCAGGTGGGGGCCCACACGGAGTTGATCTTCGAGGGTGGCTCCCTGGCCGTCGACTCGAACGGAGTCGTCCGCGAACGCCTGGCCTATTTCAGGGAGGAGACACGGGTCATCGACCTGGACGAGCTGGAAATCGAAGGACTCCCATCTCCGCCGGCTCCGTCGCGCATCGCCTGCATCGCCGATGCCCTGGAATGCGGGATCCGGGACTACTTCGGGAAGATGGGGTTCCGGAAGGCCACGTTGGGATTGTCCGGCGGAATCGACTCGGCCGTAACTCTCGTCCTGGCCGCCCGGGCGCTCGGACCCGGGGCATTGCACGTCCTGCTGCTGCCCTCCCCATATTCGTCGGATCACAGCATCGACGATTCGGTCCGTCTGGCCCAAAACCTGAACGTTTCCCATACCATCCTGCCCATCGGGGAGATCTTCGGCCGGTTCAAGGACACCCTCCGTCCCCTCTTCGGTGACCGCGCGGAAGACCTGACCGAGGAGAACATCCAGGCGCGGATCCGGGGAACCCTCCTGATGGCCCTTTCCAACAAAATGGGCAACATCCTGCTCAATACCAGCAACAAAAGCGAGACCGCCGTGGGTTACGGCACCCTGTACGGAGACATGAGCGGCGGTCTTTCCGTCCTGGGCGACGTGTACAAAATGGATGTGTACGCCCTGGCCCGGTACCTGAACCGGGAGGAGGAGATCATCCCGGACCACATCCTGACCAAGGCTCCTTCGGCCGAGCTGCGGCCCGATCAGAAGGACAGCGACTCCCTTCCCCCCTATGACCTGCTGGATGCCATTCTGGAGGAGTACATCGAAAAGCAGATTCCCCCGTCCCGGATCGCCCTGCCGGGATCCGATCCGGAGCTGGTCCGAAGGATCGTGTCCCTGGTCGACCGGAACGAGTACAAACGGTACCAGACTCCTCCCATCCTGCGCATTTCATCCAAAGCCTTCGGAACCGGTCGCCGTCTCCCCCTGGTGGCCAAATTTTAAGCCGGAATTGATTATTTTTTCTATTTTTGTGTGTCGATCAAGAAAATACGACGAAATACCATAAAATAATGCAGGATCGGAACTACAATGCAGACGACTGTATCGACAATCCCAAATCTGTATTCACGGTACTCTCTCCCAAAGAAAAGGAATTCCTCAAGCAAAATTACACCTGTGCCTTCTACAAGAAAGGGGAGATCATCTTCAAAGAAGGTGACAAACCCATGGGCCTGATGATCCTGGCCAAAGGCAAAGTCAAAATCTTCAAGGAAGGCGTTGGCGGACGGGAGCAAATCGTCCGCATGGCAAAGCCCGTGGGCTTTATCGGATACCGGGCCCTCTTTGCCGAGGAAAACCACACGGCCACCGCCGTGGCCATCGAGGACTGCGTTTCCTGCGTCGTGGACAAGGAAAGCGTGTACCGGGTGATGCGAAGCAACGCCGATCTGAGCATGAGCATCATCCAGTCCTTTGCTTCCGAACTTGGTTTTTCGCACGACCGGACGGTGACCCTGACCCAGAAGCACATCCGCGGCCGTCTGGCCGAGTCCCTCATTTTCCTCAAAGACACCTACGGGTACGAGGACGACAACAAAACCATCAAGATCTACCTGTCCCGGGAAGACGTGGCCAACCTGTCGAACATGACCACGTCCAATGCCATCCGGACCCTGTCCACCTTCGCCCAGGAGGGGGTCATCTCCATCGACGGCCGCAAAATCCGGATCCTGGATCTGACCAAGCTGGAACGCATCAGCGAGCTGGGATAGGAATGAAGTTCCTGGCTTATCTCCTGGCCTACAGCCTCACCTGGCTTCTTCACCTGCTTCCCGAGTTTCTCCTCTACCGGATTTCCGATCTGATGTTCTTCCTCGGGTACCATGTGGCCGGGTACCGGAGAAAGGTGGTGATGGGGAATCTGAAAAACGCGTTTCCCGAACAATCCGCCGCGGAACGAACCCGCCTGGCCCGGCGGTTTTACCGTCACCTGTTCGATACCCTGCTGGAATCGGCCGTCTTTCCCTTCTTGTCGGTGGAAGCCGCCCGGAAACGCATCCGGTACAAAAATCCGAAGGTCCTGGAAGACCTTTACAAACGCAAGCCCATGGTCATGGCGGTTTGCGGCCACTACGGCAATTGGGAATACTACTCCAGCCTGGGCTTCTCCACGCCCTACACCTTCCTGGCCATTTACAAGCCGCTTCGGAACCGGTGGATCGACCGGTGGTTCCAAAAAAACCGGACCCGGTTCGGTGCCCGGGTCAGTCCGATGGAGCGGATCGCCCGGGACTTGTTCCAGGCCCAGAAGGCAGGCGAACACTGTCTGACCCTGCTGCTGGCCGACCAGCGTCCCCTCTACAAGAAAATCCAGTACTGGACCACCTTTCTGAACCAGGACACCCCGGTGTTCCTCGGTTCCGAAAAGCTGGCCCGGAAATTCGATGCCGCCGTGGTCTTCCTCCACATGAAAAAGACCCGGAGGGGACGTTACGAGGTGGAATGCGAGATACTTTGTGAAGATCCGGCCGGCCGGCCGGAGCACTGGATCACGGAAGCCCATGTGAAACGACTGGAGGCCCGGATCCGGGAAGAGCCCGCCCACTGGTTGTGGTCGCACCGGCGTTGGAAGCATTCCCGCGAACGGTTCCTGTCGGAGAAAGAAAAAGCAGGAGAAAACGCTTAAAACGTTGTGTCCGTCCCGGTCTGAAGCAGTTGCAGGATGCGGTTCGCACTCTCCCGGAACCCGAAGTGTTCTTCCACCCGCTTTCGTCCCGCTGCGCCCATTTGTTTCAAAAGTTCCGGATTGCCGGCCAGGGTCAGAACCCGGTCTGCAAGTCCCTGCGGTTTGCCGGGCGGACAAAGAAAGCCGGTGGTTCCTTCCCGGATGATTTCACCCGAGGATTTGATGTCGTAAGCCACCACCGGCAGCCGGCTGGCCATGGCTTCCACGAGTACATAGCCGAAACCTTCGTACACCGAGGGCAGCAGGAACACATCCAGGGAACGGTAAAGGGCACCATATCGTCCAGGAAGCCTGTGAAATGCACCCGGTCGCGCAGTCCCAGATCGTCCGCTTTCCGTTTCAGGGAACCGAGCAGGGGACCCTGGCCCGCGATGACCAGCCGGACATTCAACCCGCGCTCCACCAGAATCTGCATCATGTCCAGCAGCTGGTGGTGGCCCTTTTCACGCGACAACCGACCGGCACTGCCCAGCACCAGCGCCTCCGTCCCTTTCCGGTAGGGGGCATCCGAGGGACGGTCGAATCGGTCCACATGCAATCCGTTGTAGATGACCTGAATTTTCGTTCCGGGACCAGGTTGGGATTGTTGGCCAGGATGGTACGCTTGGTTTCTGGGAGTTGGCCACCACCTGGCTCAACACCTGCCGGTAGAGAAAACGGTTCAGGACGGTGTTTCGGACGGGCACGGCCGATCCCCGCCGGTACAGGATGGTGGGCACACCGGCAAGACGGGCCGAAAGGCCGGCCAATTTCATGTCGCCCGACAGGTTGGTGATCAGGACCCCCACCTGCTCCCTGCGGAAATACCGGGCGGTCCGCCAGATCTTGAACGGATTGAGAAAACTCAGGTTGGACACATGCATTTGCCTGCCCCTCATTCCGAGGGTCAGCCAGTGGTCCTTCAGGGCCCCCTTCCGGGCACTGACGAAACACACGGGCCGTTTCTCCGCCATCAGAAGATGGGCCAGATCGAGATACCATTTCTCCCCTCCCCCCAGGTGCTCATGCTGTTGAACAGGCACACGGTGCGACGCGATCGCTGGCGTTCGTCCCGGATCAGCATGCGAAGCTTCACGTACTTGAGAAACACCTCGTGGGCGGAATTCACGCTCACCACGTAGCCGTAATACCCGTCCAGAAAGCCGAGGCGAAACACATAATCCCGGGCAAAGCGCCAGACGGGATGAAGGAGGATGCTCCAAAGGCGGGATTTTTTTCCCCGCTCGAAATAGGACCGGGCCAGGATGGAGGAGAAAGAATTGATCTGTGCGAGGTGTTCGCTGACCTGGTAGTAGGAGTAGTGAAGCAGGTCGCCCCGAAGAAACTGAACCTGGCTGTCCCCGGTCAGCTCGAATCGGTCGTGGGGATTCATCCCCCCCCAGGTGCCTTTCCGGGCATCCCACAGGCGGAGCTTCCGGGAAGGATACCAGGTGGTGTGGCGGATCCATTTGCCGCAGTAATAAGTGAGCCGGTTGAACTGGTACCCGTCGGCCTGCCAGTGGTCCCTCGCCCTGCAGATGGCATCCCGGAGCTCCTCGGTCAGCGCTTCGTCGGCATCCAGGGAAAGGATGTGGGGGTGACGGGCCTGCAGGATGGCCCAGTTTTTCTGCTGGATGTGTCCGGTGAAGCGGTGAGGAATGAACCGGGCCCCGTGTTCCCGGCAGATTTCTTCGGTGCGGTCGGTGGAATAACTGTCCACCACAACGATCTCGTCCACCACCCCCCGGAGGGAGGTGAGGCAGCGGCCGATGTTCCGCTCTTCGTTCAAGGTGATGATCACCGCTGAGATCCGCACGTTCATATCAATCCTGCAAATATACGCGTTTGACCCGCTCGGGGATGGAGGTGAGAATCTCGTAGGGAATGGTGGACGCGGCCCGGGCCAGGTCGCGAACCGATACGTGGGGACCGAAGATTTCCACCTCGTCCCCTTCCTCAACGCCGGAACCGGTGACATCGACCATGCACATGTCCATGCACACGTTCCCCAGGAGGGGGAACTCCCGGCCCCGGATCCACACCCGACCCCGGCCCAGGCCAAGTCGCCGGTCCAGTCCGTCGGCATAGCCCACGGGCAAGGTGGCCACCAGGCTGTCCCGTTCCAGCATGCCCCTTCGTCCGTAGCCCACGGTTTCGCCGGACGGCAGGGCCCGGACCTGGGACACCCGGGTCCGGAAAGCGCTCACGGGCTCCAATCCCTTCAGGTCGCCCACCCCGTGCAGGCCGATCCCCAGCCGGACCATGTCGAACTGTGCCTCCGGAAACCGCTCGATGCCGGAGCTGTTCAACACATGCCGAAGGAAGGGAACCCCGAGCTCCGATCGAATCCGTCCGCTCATGCGTTCAAAGGCCGCGATCTGGTCCCGGGTGAATTCGTCGTGGGCGGGATCCTCGCTGGCAGCCAGGTGACTGAACGCCGAGTCCACCCGGAATTCCGGGTGTTTCAGCAAGGGCAGGAGCCGGTCCACATCCTGTTCCTGAAAACCGAGGCGGTGCATGCCCGTGTCCAGCTTCACGTGAATGGGGACGTCCCGCAGCCGGCGGTAGGCGCACACCTGGTGCAGGGCCTGCAGCCCCCGGAAACTGTACACCTCCGGTTCCAGGTGAAAGTCCAGCATGGCGTCAAAGGAGGCAGGATCCGGATTGAGGACCACCAGGGGCAGACGAATCCCCGCCCGGCGAAGGGCGACACCCTCATCCACAAAGGCCACCGCCAGGGCATCCACCTTCTGGAACTGAAGCATCTGGGCCACCTCCGTGCTGCCGCTCCCGTAGGAAAGCGCCTTGACCATGACCATGACCTTCACCTCGTTCCGCAGCTTTTGCCGGTAGAGGTTCAGGTTGCGGGCCATGGCCCCCAGGTCCACTTCCAGGACGCTCTGATGGGATTGCATCTGGAATTCCCGGATGATGGTTTCAAACTGGAAATCGCGGGACCCTTTGACCAGAACCACGCTGTCCCTCAATCCTTCCCGGTCGAACTGCTCCAGAAAGGTCGCGGTCCGGGCAAAAAAACGGCTGTTCCCACGGAACAAATCCCGGTGCCGTCCCAGGGCGGGCCCCACCCCCACGAACCGGTCCACTTTCTTGGTCCGCACAAGCTCGGCGACCCGGGCATACACCCGGTTCTCATCCCCGCTCTGCAGCAGATCCGAAAGGATCAGGACCCGGTGCCGGCCTTCCGCATGGGTTCCCAGAAGATCCAGTCCGGCCTCCAGACCGGCCGCATCGGCGTTGTATGCATCGTTGATCAGCAAGCTGTTCCGGATCCCCCGCACAATCTCCAGCCGCATGTTCACCGGTTCCAGGTTCTCGATCCGCTCCCGGGCTTCTTCCGGATCCAGTCCCGCTTCCAGGGCAAAAGTCAATGCATGCAGGGCATTTTCCACGGATGCGTCGTCCGTGAAGGGCAGGCGAAGGTCGTGAACCGATCCGTCCGGCAGAACCATGCGCCCTTCCCTCTCCATGCCCCGGACCTCCTGCAACCGGTAGGAATAGGCAGCATCCGATTTCATGCTCCACCCGATTTTATTCGCTTCAATGCCGGAAAGGAGTTCCTCCAGCGGACGTCCTTCCACCCGCTGGTCGGCGCAATAAATCAGGCGTTCACAATCCCGGAACAGCCGGAGTTTTTCATTCAGCTTCTCGAGTGGATTCCGGAAATTTTGTTCGTGGGCCGTTCCCAGGTTGGTCAGCAAGCCCCACCGGGGACGAATGATCGCTGCAAGCCGTTCCATTTCTCCGGGCCTGGAGATTCCGGCTTCGAACAATGCCAGTTCATCGTCCTCCCCCGTCATCCACACGGAGAGCGGAACGCCCACCTGGCTGTTGTAGCTTTTGGGGCTCCGGTGCACCCGGAACCGATGTCGGAGACACTGGTAGATCCACTCCTTGACCATGGTTTTCCCGTTGCTTCCTGTGATGGCCGCTACGGTCCCCCCGTACACGCTGCGCCTGTGGGCAGCCAGGGTCTGCAATCCCTCCAGTGTGTCCTCCACCACACAAAAGGATGCCAGGGGAAAGGCCGCTTCATCGGGAGGTTCGGAAACCAGAAAGGCCCGGACGCCCTGGGCATAGAGCCCGGGCAGATAAACATGTCCATCGTGGTTGGGGCCCTGAAGGGCGACGAAAAGAACCCCGTCCCCGGAGGCCAGGGTCCGGCTGTCGGTGGCCAGATCGGAAATCACACATCCCGGGTCGCCCCGGAGGGTTCCCCCCAGCACCCGTGCCATTGTATCCATGCGCATGTTCATGGGCAAACCGGTCAGGGATTGTGGGTTCGGAAACAGGACCTGCACAGGGGTTCGTACAGATCGGTTTCGCCCAGCTCGATCAGTTTCTCACTGCCCGACAAGCGGTGTGTGTACTGGGCCAGATCGCCGCATTTCACGCAGATGGCATGAACCTTGGTCACGTACTCGGCGGTGCACATCAGCTGGGGCATGGGCCCAAAGGGTTTTCCGCGGAAGTCCATGTCGAGCCCGGCCACCACCACACGGACGCCCCGGTTGGCCAGTTTGCGGCACACCTCCACCAGGCCGTCGTCGAAGAACTGGGCTTCGTCGATGCCCACCACCTGCACGTCCGATGCCAGCAAAAGGATGTTGGCGGCCGTGTCCACCGGGGTACTCAGGATGGCATTTTCGTCGTGGGAAACCACCTCCTCCACGGAATAGCGGACTTCGATCCGGGGCTTGAAAATCTCCACCTTCTGACGGGCGAACCGGGCCCGTTTCAGACGCCGGATCAACTCCTCGGTTTTCCCTGAAAACATGGATCCGGTGATGACCTCGATCCATCCCCTGCTGCCCGATCGATTCACCGTGTTTTCAAGAAACATGATACAACCTTATTGGAAGATAATCGTTAGTTTTGTATGGATTCTGACCGCAAAAGCGCATCTGCCATGGACTTGAAATACACCATTGAAATCCTGACTAAAGATATACAAGATCTAGGGAACTTGGTGGGGAAACTCCAAAATTATCCCCACGGATCCCGGCTGGAAATGGACCTGGCTCTGTCCAAACTGAGGAACCTGTACGACGTGCTTTCCAACATCCGCGACGACGCCATGATGGAAGGATGGACCGCTCCGGAACCCCGTCGGGAAGTTGTCCCGGAACCTGCCCCGGTTGCCTCGCCACCTGTACCGGAGCCCGCACCGGTCGTCCCCGAACCCGCACCAGCACCCACACCGGTTGCCCCGCCGCCGCCTCCCGCTGTCCCGGAGGAACCGGCGCCGGCCGTTGTGGCGGAACCTCCGAAGGAGACATCCGGTCCGCCCCCGGCACCCAAAAAGGATCCGGCCATTCTGGCCGACACCTTCGCCGGCGCGGCCAGCCTCAACGAAAACCTGGCAGGGAAAAAGGGTCCGTCCGAGGATGGGAAGGTCCTGGGCGAACCCATCCAGCAGATCAGCCGGAACATCGGCATCAACGACCGCTTCCTGATGATCCGGGAACTCGTTGAGGGAAGTGCGGAGGCCTTCGGCCTGCTGGTGGAAGCCCTGGACAATGCGGGCAGTTACCCGGCTGCACGGAGCATTTTGCTGGACCGTTTTCCGGGCGACCAGGATCACGAAGGGGTGCAGATTTTGCACATCCTGAGCAAACGTCGCTATCCCGGCTGAACCCATGTCCAAACTCTTCCTTGTCCCCACGCCCATCGGCAATCTCTCCGACATCACCCTGAGGGCTCTGGAGACCCTGGGGAACGCGGACCTCATCCTGGCGGAGGACACGAGGAAAACCGGCATCCTGTTGAAACACCACGGGATCAGCAAAAGCATGCGCGCCCACCACAAATTCAACGAGCACAAAACCCTGTCCTCCCTTCTGGATCTTCTGAAATCGGGTCAAACCCTGGCGCTTGTCACCGATGCGGGGACTCCGGGAATCTCGGACCCCGGCTTTCTGCTGGTCCGGGCCTGCCACCAGGAGGACATTCCCGTGGAAACCCTGCCCGGGGCCACGGCCTTCGTTCCCGCCCTGGTGAATTCAGGGCTGCCCTGCGACCGGTTTGTCTTCGAAGGATTCCTGCCCCAGAAAAAGGGACGCCAAACAAGGATCCAGGACCTTGCGGGTGAAACGCGCACGCTGGTGTTCTATGAATCCCCCCACCGGCTGGTGAAAGCCCTGGAGCAACTGGCCGCGGCCTTCGGAGCCGATCGTCGGGCTTCCGTGTCCCGGGAATTGAGCAAGATCCACGAAGAAACCCGCCGGGGCACCCTGGCAGAGCTTGCCGCCCACTACACCGACCATCCCCCCAAAGGAGAGATCGTCCTGGTGGTGGAAGGGCGGCGGGAATGATTTTCGGAATCGCCGCAGATCGCTTTCTCAGTACGGCCTGACCTTCCCCGAACCGGTGACATGGAATTGCACCGTGGGCTCGCCGCGGTAAATCACATCCCCGGATCCCGTGATCAGGGCATCCAGGAGGTCGATGGCGTAGAGGTAGATGTTGCCGGATCCGCTGTTCCGGGCCGTGACCTCCCCGGCTTGCAGGTAGAGGGCATCGATCCGGCCCGAGGAACTCAGCACGTATTCCCCGGTTTGAGTGAAGCCTTCCAGCACCAGGCGTCCCGAACCGCTCATGTTCGCCTGCACCTCCCGGGCATCCGGAACGATGGCCGAAACCCGGCCCGAGGAGCTGTGGGAAACGGACAGGTAGGCCACCTCCTCCAGTGTGCCTCCGTCGATGGTCCCGGAACCCGTTTGAACGATCTCGGCTTCATCCGCCACCGAAAGGCCGAGCACCACCTCGCCCGATCCGGAGTTCTTCACGTACAGGGCGGTCCCGGCAAGGGAATCCACCCGCACCCGCCCCGATCCGCTGTTGATGCATTCGGGCCGATCCCCGAACACGACGTCGGCCTCCACTGTGCCGGATCCGGAAAGCTGAACCTGCTCCAGCTGGGGACAACGCACATGGACCCGCACGTGTTCCAGGGACCGGTAGCATGTTCCGTTTTGCATGCGGATCACCAGGGCGGATCCCGAAACGTGGGTTTCGATGAAGGGCAACAGGTTTTCCTGGGCTTCCACCTCCACCGTGAAACTGTCGGCCCGCTCCACGATGACGTCGAAGGAGCCCTCGTTGTGCACCTCCGTGAAATCGTGCAATTCCCTGATTTCCGCAATCACCGGTCCCGATCCGTCCAGGCAGGGACCCAGGTACACACAGCCGGTGGCTCCGCCCAACAGGGAAGCCAGCAGCAGGAAGGATGTCTTTTTCATGGATGTTTTCATATGTGGGGCAGGCCATCGACTGCAGCGCCTGCAATTGGTTTACCCCAAAAGACAAAGGAAAGGGCAAAGGGATGCATGAACGGGTCAGAAACCTGCGGTTCGTCCCTCAAAAGGGCACGGGACCTTCAAAACCGCTGTTCATTCCGATGTCGTCGTTCCCAAGTTCCCGGTTCATGCTCGACTGGAACGTGGCCTGCCCGTCGGATCCATCCGACACCATGGCCAGGGTGTCGTCCAGGTCCACAAACTTGGCAAACTCCCGGACGAATTTGAGCTGGACATCCCCAACCGGTCCGTTCCGGTGCTTGGCCACGATGATTTCCGCGATGCCCTTCAGGGAATTCCCCTCCTCATCGGTATCCAGGCCGTAGTATTCGGGCCGGTGGATGAACAGGACCAGGTCGGCGTCCTGCTCGATGGCCCCCGACTCCCGGAGGTCGGACAACTGGGGACGCTTGTTTCCCGATCGCATTTCCACGCTCCGGTTGAGCTGGGAGAGGGCCAGGATGGGTATGTCCAGTTCCTTGGCCACGCTTTTGAGGGACCGGGAAATCTGGCTGACTTCCTGTTCCCGGCTCCCTGAGTCCTTGTTCCCGCTCATGAGTTGGAGATAGTCGATGATCACGGCCTGGACATCGTACTTCTGCTTGAGCCGCCTGCACTTGGCCCGGAACTCGAAGATGGAGATCCCCGGGGTGTCGTCCACATAGATGGGAGCCTTTTCCAGGTCCTTGATTTTGTATTCCAGCTGCTCCCATTCCCAGTTCTCGAGCCGACCCGTCCGGATTTTGTCGGAGGCGAGCTGGGTTTCACCGATGATGAGGCGGTTCACCAGCTGGATGGACGACATTTCCAGGGAAAAGATGGCCACGGGCCGGCTGTGGTCCACGGCCATGTTCCGGGCCATGGAAAGCACAAACGCCGTCTTTCCCATGGACGGACGGGCCGCCACGATGATCAGGTCGGAACGCTGCCAGCCGGAGGTCATCCGGTCGAGCCGGGTGAACCCCGACGGGGTGCCGCTGAGGCTGTCGTCCCGTTTGGCGGCCTCCTCGATCTGCTCGATGGCCGACTTGATCAGGGTGTTCATGGGCTGGGTTTCCTTCTTGATGTGCCCTTCCGCAATGTTCAGCAGCTCCCGCTCCGAGTAATCCAGCAAATCGTCCACATCGATCCCCTCGTCGAACGCCCGCTCCTGGATGTCGGACGACACCCGGATCAGTTCCCGTTGAATGTACTTCTGGGCGACGATGCGCGCATGGTACTCCAGGTGGGCCGCCGACCCCACCCGGGAGGTCAGCTGGGCAATGTAGACGGCCCCGCCCACCGATTCCAGGATTTCCCGCTTCCGCAACTCCTCCGTCACGGTGAGCAGGTCGATGGGTTTTTCGGCCTGGGACAGGGCCAGGGTGACCTCGTAAATCTGCCGGTGGGCTTCCTTGTAAAAGCTGTCGGCCTCGAGGATGTCGATCACCGAAAGGATGGCGTCCTTCTCCAGCATGATGGCCCCCAGCACGGCTTCTTCCAGATCCAGGGCCTGGGGGGGTATTTTTCCATAATCCAGGGCCAGTGCCGGCCGCTTCTTCGGGGGTGTGTTTTGCTGCTTCGCCATGTGTCTTTCAAATGGGCCCTAAAGGTACGCAGAGCCGACCGGACAGGTCTTGATGTGGTCCGTCTTTTATAAACAGCGTTTTTCTAGTTATTATTCACACGTGTTGAAAAAGCCTCTATCTTTGACGACATGATCTTTTTCGCCCCTGCCAAAGTCAATCTGGGCCTGCGAATCCTGCACAAACGTCCCGACGGTTTCCATGAATTGAAATCCCTCATGCTTCCCACGGGTCTGCAGGACCTGGTGGAGATTCAGTTTGATCCGGGCCAGGCCGAACCCTTCCGCTTCACTGCTTCGGGACGGGCCATCCCCCCGGGGAACGGACCCAACCTGGTGGAAAAGGCCTGGGACCTGTTCCGGCAGGAGCGGGATCTGCCCCCGGTGCGGATGCACCTCCACAAGCAGATTCCGGTGGGAGCCGGTCTGGGAGGAGGTTCCTCCGATGCAAGCACCGTCCTCCGGGGCCTCAACGAGATGACTGGAAATCCGCTCGCCATGAGTACATTGCATCGCATGGCCGAACAGCTGGGGTCCGACTGCCCCTTTTTCCTCCACAACAAACCCATGTTCATGGAAGGCCGGGGGGAAAGGCTTCGGGACATTGCTTTCCCCCACGTGTCGTTTCATCTGGTCATCCTGTTTCCGGAGCTCCACATCGCCACGGCCGAGGCCTATGCCCGCATCAAACCATCGGAAAAGGGAAAGAACCTGGAAGACCTTCTGAAACTCCCTCCGGAGACATGGCGCGAACACATCCTCAATGACTTCGAGGAGGCCCTGTTCCCGGACCACCCCGAGCTGGAGGGATGGAAGAACCAACTCTACGAGGCAGGCGCTCTGTACGCCTCCATGAGCGGAAGCGGCTCCGCCCTGTTCGGCCTGTTTCCCCGGCGTCCCGACCTGCCCGCGCCCCTGAGGGACATTCTGGTCTGGCAAGGCTGAGAAACCGGGGAGGCGATCAGCGCAATTCGATCATCAGATGGGCTTTGGGGACCTGCTCCCCCACCTCCACGTGGATCCGTTCGATGGTCCCGTCCATGGGGGAAAGAACCAGGTTCCGCATCTTCATGGCTTCCAGAACGAGCAGGGCCTGGCCCTGGGTCACTTCGTCCCCGACCTTCACCATCAGATCCTGGATGGTGCCGGGAATGACCGCAAGAACGTGGTTTTCCCGGGGCGGCTCCCAGTGGACCCGGTTCTTGAATTTCCGCGTCAGCCGGGTCTGGTAATCCACGGCACCGATCTGCAGCTCCTCCATGGGGAGCTCCTCGGTTTTCTTTTTCTTGGATGAGGTTGTGCTCATGGGTAGGATCAGAAAGGTGGAACTCCGTGTTTTTTGGCCGGCATCCCGACGCTTTTCTCACCGGACACATCCAGGGCATGCAACAGGACCCGGCGGGTCTCCGACGGTTCAATGACCGCATCGATGTAGCCCTTGGCGGCTGCCACGTAGGGATTCGCAAATTTCTCCTTGTATTCCTTCACCTTGGCCTGGCGCATTTCCTCCGGATTCTCGGCGGAAGCGATTTCTTTCCGGAAGATGATGTTCGCCGCTCCTTCCGGACCCATCACCGCCACCTCGGCATCGGGCCAGGCGAACACGAAATCGGCCCGGAGATGCCGGGAATTCATGGCAATGTATCCTCCGCCGTATGCTTTCCGAAGGATCACCGTGATCTTGGGCACCGTGGCTTCGCTGTAGGAATACAGAACCTTGGCTCCGTGACGGATCACCCCGGCATGTTCCTGGTCCACCCCGGGCAGGTACCCAGGAAGGTCCACGAAGGTGACCAGGGGAATGTTGAAGGCATCGCAATAGCGGATGAAACGGGCGGCTTTGTCGGAGGAATCCACATCCAGCACGCCGGCAAGCACCAGGGGCTGGTTGGCCACGAAGCCCACCGTGCGTCCGTTCATGGTTCCGAATCCGATGACGATGTTGGCGGCCCAGCTTTCCTGAACTTCAAAGAAATCCGAGCCGTCGGTCACGGCCTGGATCACATGGCGCACGTCGTAGGGCTGCCGCTTCTCGGCCGGGACGATTTTATCGATGTTGTATTTCTCCAGGGGAGCGACCTCCTCCTTTTTCGGGGGGATGTCCGTGTTGTTCCAGGGCAGGTAACCCAGAAGGGACTTGATCTGGTCGAAACACTCCTCCTCGGTCTCTGCAAAAAAGTGGGCGTTCCCGGTGATCTCGCTGTGGACCCTGGCTCCGCCCAGCTCCTCCATGCTGATGTCCTCTCCCAACACGGTCTTGATGACCTCGGGTCCGGTGATGAACATCTTGGAAATGTTGTCGACCACGAACACAAAGTCGGTCAGGGCCGGGGAATACACCGCCCCTCCGGCGCAGGGACCCAGAATGACGGAGATCTGGGGGATCACGCCGGAAGCCAGGGTGTTCCGGAAAAAGATTTCCCCGTACCCGGCCAGGGAATTCACGCCTTCCTGGATGCGCGCTCCACCCGAATCGTTGATCCCGATCAGGGGCATGCGCATTTTCAGGGAATGATCCATGATCTTGGTGATTTTCCGGGCATGCATGAACCCGAGGGATCCGCCTGCCACCGTGAAATCCTGGGCAAAAATGCACACCGGCCGTCCGCCGATGGTTCCGGTCCCGGTGATCACCCCGTCGCCGTGGAGCTTCTTGCGATCCATCCCGAAATCCCGGGCCTCGTGTTCCACAAACAGGTCGTATTCGTGAAAGGAGCCGTCGTCGAGGAGACGCACGATCCGCTCCCGGGCCGTCATCTTGCCCATGGCCACCTGTTTCTGGATCGCCTTTTCGCCCCCTCCCTGGAGCACTTCCTCGCGGCGTTTCTTGAGTTCTTCTACTTTGTTGTTCGTCGAAGCCATACTGGTTGTTTAAAATGAGGGTACAATCTTACGAAAAAATGCGGGAAGGAAAGCTGCCCTACAATATGGGATCAGCGGGGGGCCATGCGAAAAAGATAGAGGGCGATCAGGAGGAAGAACACGTTGGGGAGCCAGACGGCGGCCATCACGGGCAACATGCCCCCGATGGCAAACTGTTTGGAAAATTGGGTAAACAAAATGTAGCTGAAGGAAATCACCACCCCGATGGCGATCTGGAGCCCGATGCCGCCGCGCAGTTTCCGGGACGAAACCGCCACACCGATCAGGGTGAGGATGAAGGTGGAAAAGGGAAAGGCCAGACGGTTTTGCCGCTCGATCTGGTAGGATGTCACGTTGGTTTCCCCTTGCATGAGCTGCTTGTTGATGAACGCATCCAGTTCCTTGAGGCTCATGGTTTCCACGATGTTCAGCCGCATGCGGAAATCGTCGGGATGGATGGCCAGGGTGGTGTCGATCAGCTTGCCCTCCTCAATGGATTCGTGTAGTCCGTCGATGGTGCGGATGTAATACCGCCGTGCCTGCCACTTTTCGATGACCGTGTCCCAGCGGATCTGATCGGCAAACATTTTGGACACGAGTTCACCGTCCTCGAATTTCTCGATGGTGAAGTTGTAACCCACCCGCGACACGTTGCTGTAATTCTGGAGATAGACGTACACGCCGGGTTCGATCTGCCGGTGAAAATTCTTCGTCTTGAAGCGGATGGGGCGTTTGTGGATGTATTTCTCCTCGAAATCGAGTTTGACCTTGTTGGCACCGGGGATGACCCGGTCGCTGAGGTAAAAGGACACGCCTGCGATGAGGGTGGCGGAAATCAGGTAGGGAAGCAACAACCTCCGCAGGCTCATGCCGCTGTTCAGGATGGCAATGATTTCGGTGTTGTAGGCCATGCGCGAGGTAAAGTAGATCACGGCGATGAAGGCGAACAAACTGCTGAACAGAACGCCGAAATAGGGGATGAAATTCAGGTAGTATTCCACCAGGACCTCCTTGAGGGACGCCCCGTTCTCGATGAAATCATCGATCTTCTCCGACAGGTCGAAGATCACCACGATGGACAGGATCAGGGCGATGGAAAGGAAAAACGCGCCCAGGAACTTCTTGATGATGTACCAGTCAAGAAGCTTCAGACCCAGGCGGTTCATAACCTTGTGGCCAAGACCGATACCATCTTTTCTTTCCATGTGCTGAAGCTTCCGTTTTCAATTTCGTTCCGTGCCTGGCGCACCAGCCACAGGTAAAAAGACAGGTTGTGCAAACTGGCGATCTGGGCCCCGAGCATTTCCCCCGATACGATCAAATGACGCAGATAGGCCTTGCTGTATTGTGTATCTGCAAAACAATGGCCGTCCTCGTCCACGGGCGAAAAATCGTCCATCCATTTCCGGTTTTTCATGTTCAGGATCCCCCGGGCGGTGAACAGCATCCCATTCCTTCCATTGCGCGTGGGCATGACGCAATCGAACATGTCCACGCCCAGGGCGATGGCTTCCAGAAGGTTCACCGGGGTGCCCACCCCCATGAGATAGCGGGGCTTGTCGGCCGGAAGGATGGCGTTGACCTCCGCCACCATGGCATACATGTCCTCCGCGGGCTCCCCCACCGACAGGCCGCCGATGGCATTCCCTTCGGCTCCTTTTCCAGCGATGTATTCCGCCGATCGACGCCGGAGATCGGGATACACGCTTCCCTGGACGATGGGGAAGAACGTCTGGTCGTGGCCGTGCAGGGGCCCCGTGTTCCGGTACCGCTCCCACCCCAGGTCCAGCCACCGGTGGGTCAGGTCCAGTGATTTCTTCGCATAGGCAGCATCGCAGGGCCAGGGCGTGCATTCGTCCAGGGCCATCATGATGTCCGATCCGATGATCCGTTGGATGTCCACCACCCGTTCCGGAGTGAACATGTGCCGGGAACCGTCGATGTGGGACTGGAACCGGGCGCCCTCGGGCAACAATTTCCGGTTGGCGGCCAGGGAAAACACCTGGTACCCGCCCGAGTCGGTGAGGATGGAGCGATCCCAGTTCATGAAGGAGTGCAATCCGCCCGCTTTCTGCAAAACGTCCATACCGGGCCGAAGGTACAGATGGTAGGTATTCCCCAGAATGATGGGCGCACCCACCTCGTCCTTCAGATCCCTTTGATGGATTCCCTTGACGCTGCCTGCGGTCCCCACGGGCATAAAAATGGGGGTGGGGATGGTTCCGTGACCTGTTTTCAGAAGCCCGGAACGCGCCGATGACGCGGGATCGGTATGTAAAATGCTGAACTCCATAAACGATGGGCCAAAGATAAGCAATTGTTGAAAACCTGCTTTTTCTTTTCTGAGCCGACGCTGTATTTTTACATCACATGCACTTGCCCGAAATCATCGGAACCACAGGACCCGGCCATTGGGTTCTCCTGGCAGTCTTTGGATTGTCCTGGATCGTCCAGATGTTCTATTGGGCGGGCATCTTTTCCCGGTTTCCGGCCCACAGGCCAACCCCGCGTCCGGCATCCCCGGAGGGGGTCTCGGTCATTGTCTGCGCCCGGAACGAAGCCCGGAACCTGGAACGGTTCCTTCCCCTGATCCTGCGGCAGGATCACCCCAACTTCGAGGTGGTGGTGGTCAACGACGCGTCCGCCGACGACACCGACGAGGTGTTGGCCGCCCTGGCCAGGCAAGATTCCCGGCTTCGATTCACCACGGTGCCCGACAACGGGAAATTCACCCGGGGCAAGAAACTCGCCCTGACCCTGGGGCTGAAGTCGGCCCGGAACGAACGGATCGTGCTCACCGACGCGGATTGCTATCCGGCCGGCGATTCCTGGCTTTCGGGGATCAGCGCCGGTCTGGGTCCGGACGTGAAACTGGTGCTGGGCTACGGACGGTACGAAAAGAGAAAGGGGATCCTGAACCTGCTGATCCGGTACGAAACCGTGTTCACGGCTCTCCAGTACTTCGCCTGGGCCCTCCGGGGCAAACCAACCATGGGGGTGGGACGAAACCTGGCCTACATGAAAAGCCTCTTCTTCGAAAACAAAGGGTTTGCCTCCCACTACCATCTGGCCTCCGGGGACGACGACCTGTTTGTGAACGAGGTGGCCAACCGGAAAAACACCCGGGTGGAATTCCACCCCGATCACCACACCTGGTCCCTGCCCAAAACCAGCCTGCGCGGATGGATCAAACAAAAGCAGCGCCATCTGACCGCCGGGAGGAAATACAAGCGGGGATCCCGTTGGCGGATCGGACTGGAACTGATCAGCCGGATCACCCTGTACGGGAGTCTGATTGCTTCGTGTCTTGTCACGGCCTGGCTTTACCCCGTCCTGATCCTGTTCGGAGTCCTTGCCCTTCTGCGGTCCGTCATCCTTGCCCTGGCCGCCCGCCGCTTGGAAGAAAAGCAAATCTTGCTACCTTCGTTGGTGCTTGACCCCTTCATGCCCCTCATCCTGGGCCTCATTTGGATGTCAAATCTATTTGTACGAAACTATCAATCATGGAGTTAGCTTCAAATCTCTCGCTCAAGGCCCAACAGGACATCGAACTGGTCATCAAGGCCAGAAAAGGGGACCAACTGGCATACGGGGAACTCCTTGGGCGCTATCGGGATGCCATCTACTTCATGCTCCTGAAAATGGTGAACAGTCCGGTCGACGCCGAGGACCTGACCATCGAAGCCTTTGGCAAAGCGTTCAAGAACATCGATCAGTACACCCCGAACTTTGCTTTTTCCACCTGGCTTTTCAAGATTGCCTCCAACAACTGCATCGACTTCATCCGGAAGAAACGGGCAAGCCACATTTCCCTGGACCAGGGCGTGGACGGCGAAGACAGCCTCACCCCCTCCTCCCTGATTCAGTCGGACACCCCGGATCCCGAATCCACCCTGATCAACAAACAGAAGGTAAAGCACATGCGTCAGGTGGTGTCGAAACTGAAACCCAGGTACCGGCAGCTTGTGGAACTGCGCTATTTCCAGGAATACTCCTATGAAGAAATCGCCGAGGAGCTGGACATCCCCATCGGAACCGTCAAGGCCCAGCTCTTCCGGGCCAGGGAACTTCTCCTGAACATCATGAACCGGTCGGCCGAAAAGCCCTGACATGGATCTGATCCGGAGTCATTTCCCGACCCTCCGCCCGGACCAATGCGAACGGCTCGAAATCCTTCTCCGGGAGGTGCCCCTTCTCAACGCCCGGGTGAATGTGATCTCCCGGAAAGACATCGCCCACCTCGAAGAACGTCACCTCCTTCATTCGCTCAGCATCGCACTGGCGGTTCGGTTCGCTCCGGAAAGCCGGATCATGGACCTGGGAACCGGAGGCGGGTTCCCCGGGATTCCCCTCGCCGTCCTCTTTCCCCACAGCGAATTCGTCCTGGTGGATTCCATCGGGAAGAAAATCCGGATGGTGGAATCCCTGGCGGGAGCTCTCGGACTGACCAATGTGAGGTGCCTTCAGGCACGGGCCGAATCCTTGCACACCCCCTTTGATTTTGTGGTCAGCCGGGCGGTGGCACCGATGAAACAATTGCAGGAATGGAGCCTGGGGAACATCCGCAAAGGCGGAAGTTCCAGCCGACCCAACGGCCTCCTTGCCCTGAAGGGCGGGGACCTGAGGGACGAACTGCGCCAGGCCGGAGGCCGGGCCGAAGTCATCCCCCTGTCCCAGTGGATCGATCTTCCATTTTTTTCTACGAAAATGCTGGTTTATGTAAAAAAATAACTAATTTCGCAGGCTCAAAACAACATTGTCATGAAGCGTACATTTCAGCCATCCAACAGAAAACGGAAGAACAAGCATGGTTTCAGGGAGCGGATGTCTTCTGCCAGCGGCCGCAATGTGTTGGCTGCCCGAAGAAAGAAAGGCCGGAAGAAGCTGACGGTTTCCGACGAAGCCAGGCACAAGGCCTGATTCGTTCCACATAACGAACAACATGACAACCAGCCTTCGGGTTGGTTTTTTTTTGCCCTTCCCCGCCCTGGGGACGGATGTGCGATGCGTGCATTCCCGGATTATTTGTATTTTGTTTGGGAATTAACCCCGTTTCATGCCCAGGGACAACCTGAGAAAAAAGAAAAGCGAACGGCGTCTGACCGACAAGCCGTCGTTTCACCTTCACGTTCCGGCCCCCTCTTCCGATGCCCTCCCGGGCGATCCGGACAGCCTGTTTCTTTCCCTGGGGACCGAGGACAGAAAACGATGCCACCGCTTCGATCCCGCTTCGGGATCACAGAATCGACCCGGAGAACCGGATCTTCTGTTTCTCCCGGCCGGGGGATTGGATCCGGAAACGGATCTCCTGGTCCGGCTGCTCCGCATCCCCCACCCGTCCACCGGGCCGGAGCCAACCTTCTGGATCGTGGAGGAAACCCTCCGGAACCGGAAATCCTTCCTGGGGATCCTCCTTCCCTTGCCACTGTTCGATGCGGTGAACCGGATTCATTCCCACACGGCCCAACCCATTCTCCCGTTGTGCCGGCACATCCTGCCCCGGTTGGGAGCTCGGGAGGCACCCCTGGTGCTGGACCCCGTCACCTCCCAAGGGAGGAGCGTTCCATCCGGCGCCGCCCCGGATCTCCCCTTCTGTCTCTCGACTGGATGACCCGGATGGCATGGATCGAATGGCGCAGGAAGCCGCCACCTCTTCCGACCCTCCGGAACGATCCGCCCCTGCTTCGCCCTCTGTTCCTACTCCTCACCCTGGCCGTCTTCGTCCTTCTCCCTTTGTTGAGTCTGGACGCGGGGTTGTCCGGCGATGACGAAAAGCACTACCAGCATGCCCTCAAGGTCCATCGCTATTTCAGGAAGGGGACCCGGCCGCCCTGGACGATCCGACCCACAAACTGAATTATTACGGGCAATCCTTCGATTACTTCACCCAGGCCGTGATCCGCGCCCTGAACCTGGAAAACCAACCCTACGAAGCCCGGCATGTCATGGTGGCTCTGACCGGTGCCGCCGCCATGCTGACGGTGGCCCTGTTCGCCCGCAACCTGGCAGGGTATGGAGCGGCCTGCCTGGCCCTCCTTCTCATGTTCTGTTCGCCCCGGTTTCTGGGGCACAGTTTCAACAATCCCCTGGATGTCCCCTTTGCCTTCGGAACCATCTTTACCCTTTACCAACTCTACCATCTGCTCCGGGCTCTGCCCCGGATCCGCCCGAAACCGCTGGTCCTTTTGGCGCTGGGCATCGGATGGACCAACGGGATCCGGATCGGGGGACTCGTGTTGATTCCTTACCTCTTCCTGTTTTCCGGCCTGTACCTGATCTACGCGACCTGGCCCTGGAAGAAATTCTCCGCCCCCTGGTGGAAACTGGCCCTTCATGGCTTTCTGGCCCTGAGCGGGGTGTCTCTGGCGGGCTACGTTCTCAGTCTGCTAACCTGGCCCTACGCCCTCCAGGATGCGATCAACCATCCCCTGAAAGCCTTCCAGGTCATGTCCAACATCCAGGTGTCCATCCGGGTGGTGTACGACGGAATGCTGTACTGGTCCGACCACCTCCCCTGGCATTACATTCCAAAGAACATCGCTCTGACGGTCCCGGTCCTGATCCTGTCCGGGGTGGCTCTTTCCCTGGCCCCCTGGCCCCGGAAACGGGACCGCACCGAGCGTTTCTGGGTGTTCGTGCTCTGGTTTACCGTGTTGTTTCCCATCTTCTTCATCATCAAGCGGGAATCCAACGTGTACGGGGGGTGGCGGCACATGATGTTCGTCTATCCCTCCATGGTGACCCTGGCGGCCCTGGCCCTGTCCCGGGTCCTTGCCCTGCCGGGCAAAGCCTGGCTGCGGGGGGTGCTGACCGCCGCCGTGCTGCTGGGCCTGTTACATCCCGTCCGTCACATCCTCCGGAACCACCCCAACACCTACATCTATTTCAACGAATGGTCCGGAGGCATCAACCGGTGCCAGGGAAGGTACGAAACCGACTACTACACCAGCAGTCTGAAACCGGCTTCGGACCATTTCATCTCCGACATTCTCCCGGGGCTGGACAAAGGAGGCCCCGTCCGGGTGGTGAGCAATGGATCCCTGGCCTACTATTTCCGCAACCACGAAAGTGAAGTGACGACGTTCTACAGCCGCTACTACGACCGTGGGAAATACGACTGGGACTATGCCATTCTGTACTGCAATTACCTTCACCCCTACCAGATCACACACGGCATGTGGCCTCCCAAAAACACCATCCACACCGTGCGGGTCGACTCGGTGGTGGTGGCGGCCATCGTGGAAAGGAAAGACCGGAACGACTTTCTCGGGACCCGGGCACTGGAAGAAGGAATGATGGAAATGGATCCCCGGAAGATCAACGATGCCCTGGTCCACCTGGAACGGGCCGTGGCCTTTGATGATTGCAACGAGGCGGCCTACCTGGAACTGGGAAACACCTACGCTGCCTTCCTGCGTTTCGAGGACGCCCGGCGTACCATGGACAAACTCCTCTCGATCTACCCCGATTACGACAAAGCCTACAATCTGAAAGGCTACACCTATCTGATCGAAGCCGAGGTACGTCGCCAGCCGGAGCTGATCGACGAGGCCATCCGGATCATCAACCAGGCCATCCGGGTCAACTACAAATTCCATTCAGGATATTACAACCTGGGGCTCTGCTATGAAGCCAGAAAGGATTTCCCCAACGCGGAATATTATTTCAAGGAGGCGATCAAGTACAACGGTACCTTCCGGGCTGCCTATGAAAAACTGGCCGGGGTGTACGAACAAACCGGAAATGGGGAGGCTCTCGCCCAGGTGAGGCTTCGTCTGCAACAAATCGGGGAGGGAGGATGAACATCGGCATCATCGGAGCGGGACCGGCCGGTATGACGGCGGCCTACCAGCTTTCCAAACACCTGGGAAGGGAGGTGAACTCCCTTCATGTGTTCGAAGTCACCGGGGAAACGGGCGGCATGGCCCGGACCATCGAACGGTGGGGCCATCGGATGGATCTGGGCCCCCATCGATTTTTCAGCAAGGATCCGGAGATCAACGCCCTCTGGCTGGAGGTGGTCGGCGAAGATTATGACATGGTGAAACGGATCACACGGATCTATTACAACCGCCGTTTTTTCCATTATCCCATCCAGGTCGCCGACGCCTTGAAAGGACTGGGCGGAGCGGAGGCCCTCCGCTGCACCTTTTCCTACCTGAACGCCCGGATCCGGCCCCGGAGGGAAGGGCTTTCCTTCGAAGAATGGACGGTGGGCCGGTTCGGGAGGCGGCTCTATGAAATTTTTTTCAAGACCTACTCCGAAAAATTGTGGGGGATCCCCTGTCGGGAGCTGGATGCGGATTTCGCGACCCAGCGAATCAGAGCCCTTTCCTTCTGGAAGGCCCTGCGCCATGCCATGCCACTGAAACAGCAAAACCAACACGCCACCCTCGTCGATGCCTTTGCCTATCCCACGGGGGGAAGCGGCCGGGTGTATGAAATCATGCGTGACAGAATCAAGGAACGGGGCGGCCAGTTTCATTTTCATGAGGGTGTCGACCGGGTGCTGACCCGCAAGGGGCAGGTCTGTGGCCTGCGCCTGGAATCGGGTCGGGAAGCGGAATTCGACCACATCATCTCCACCATGCCCCTGAACCGGCTGGTGCGCGGTCTGCCCGATCTGCCTGCGCCGGTGAGGGAGGCAGCGGACCGCCTGCGATTCCGGAACACCATTCTTGTGTATGTGCGCGTGGAAAACAGCCGGCTTTTTCCCGATCAATGGTTGTACATCCATGAGGCGTCCCTGCGCACCGGCCGGATCACCAACTTCAGAAACTGGGTTCCGTCGCTGTACGGCGAATCCCCCTTCAGCATCCTGTGCCTGGAGTACTGGTGCGACCGCGAGGAGACTCTCTGGTCCGATCCGGATGAAACCCTGGTGGACCTGGCAAGAAAGGAACTCGAACAAACCGGTCTGGTGCGACCGGAGGAAATCCGGGACGGCCACGTCCTTCGGATTCCCCGGTGCTACCCGGTCTATTTCAGGGGCTATGCGGCCACGTTGGACGTGGTCAGGCAATACCTGGCCGGATTCCAACGTTTGCATCCCATCGGCAGGTACGGTTCGTACAAATACAACAACCAGGATCACAGCATCCTGATGGGAATGAAGGCGGCGGAAAACATCGTCCTGGACCAAAACCATGATTTGTGGGCCATCAACACGGATTATGGGGTGTACCAGGAATCGGGACGCATCACGGAAACAGGACTTGTGATCCCTTCTCCGGAAATTCTCTGAAAGATTCTTACTTTTGAGGCAAAGCGCTTGACATGGATTTTTTTCGCTTCCTGACAACCAAACTGTTTTTGCGACACCTGGCTCTGGCCGCGGTCATCGCTCTGATCCTTCTGCTGGGCACCTTGCTGGGCCTTCGCATCTACACCCACCACGGACACACCATCACGGTCCCCGACCTCAGTGGCCTGACCGTGGAGGAAGTGGAGGATGTGTGCAATTCCCGGGACCTGCGTTTTGTGGTGATGGATCGGTTTTTCCCAGGAAATGCCCCGGGGAACGGTGCTCAAACACCAACCCTCCCCCTGACCCAGGTCAAGAAGAACCGGAAGATTTTTCTGACAATGAATGCCCTCAATCCCGAAACGGTTTCCATGCCTCAGCTGGTGGGACTCTCGATCCGCCAGGCCCGTCTTGCCCTGGAAAATGCGGGGCTCCAACTGGGCGACATCACCTACGAACCCAGCTTTGCCATCAACAACGTCCTGCAACAAATGCACAAGGACTCCGTTATTACCGAAGGAGCCGAAATCAGCAAGGAATCCGTCATCGACCTGGTCCTGGGCATGGGGTTGAGCAATGAAACAACCCGAGTGCCTGATCTGGTGGGTCTTGGCCTGGCGGAAGCCAAATCGATCATGGCCGACTATTTTTTGAACCTGGGCGCTGTCACGTACGATGAACGGTTTCCGGAGAAAGAAAAGGACACGTTGAAACAATTCATTTGGAGGCAGTACCCCGAATTTGACGAATTCAAGCGCTTGAACATGGGTATGGAAATCGATGTATGGATGACGGCTGATTCCAGCCTTCTGCCCCTGCCCGACTCCACCCTGACCATCCATGACTGAACATTGGGACATGAGGAACGTGTTGCGAATGACGGCCGCCATCGCCGGTCTGATCTGCCTGTGTCCCCTCCCGGCCCAGGAAATCATCACCCCCCTCTACCGTCCCCTTGCCGATCCGTCGCTTCGCAAGTCCGTTTCCTCCGCGCAAGCTGTTCTGGCCGAAGACACCCTGGATCTTCCCTTCGTTGAGGATTTCTCAACGGACCAAACGACCCCGGATCCGACCCGGTGGGCCCCTTCCGATGCGCTTGTGAACCGGAGCTACGGCGTGAATCCCTGGTCGGTCGGTGTGGCCACCCTGGATGCCCTGAACAGCGAGGGGAGCGTGTATGCCCATGCCACCCTGTCCCCCATCCCCTTTGAAGCCGATTCCCTCTCCAGCCTGCCCATCGACCTCAACCTGCCGGCATCGGACAGTGTGTACCTGAGTTTTCTTTACCAGCCCCAGGGAAGAGGAGAACGACCCGATGCCTGGGATTCCCTCCTGCTGGATTTTTACGATCCCTCTCAGAAGCTCTGGACCTGCGTTTGGGGAGCACCGGGAGACACACTCCGGGATTTCCGGCAGGTTCTGGTGCCGGTGACAGACCCCGGCCATCTGCAACGGGGATTCCGTTTTCGATTCCGGAACCTGGCCAGCCTGCCGAAAAACTCCGACTACGCCGACCTGCGCTCCAACGTGGATCATTGGAACCTGGATTACATCCGCCTGGACAAAAACCGGCACCGCGCAGACACCATCATCCGTGATCTGGCCTTCAGCGCTCCTTTGCCGACCTTTCTGACCCATTACACCGCCTTCCCCTGGTCCACCTACGAAGCGGCCAGGAGCAAGCTGGAAGAATCCATCGTTACGGCCACCTACCGAAACAACGACGCCATCACCCGCAATGTGACCCGTTCCTTTCTGGTGCGAAATCTCCTGACCGGGGACGTGGAGACTCCGTCCGACCCCACCGCCATGGATCTGGAAGGGCATGCCGCAACCACCGTGGAATTCGCCTACCTCTTCCCTCTGGACTACGGGGTCGGGGATTCGGTGGTCCTGCAACTGGAAGCGGCCCTGCGGAGCGATGACTTCGATCTGATCAAAGGCAACGACACGATCCGCCGGACCCAGGTCCTCAGCGACCATTTCGCCTACGACGACGGCATCCCCGAGGCCGGGTACGGGTTGCGGGGCGACGGCACAAGCAACGGCTACGTCGCGCAGGAGTTCAACAGCTACGATCCGTTGACCCTGGCTGGCGTGGACCTGTACTTCAATCAGGTGTACGACTCTCTGAATCTGGACTACTTTTTCAAGCTTTTGGTTTGGAACGACGACGAGGGGCTGCCGGGGACGGTCCTGCACGACGACGAAAACGATTGCTCCGTTCAGTACAGCAGCACCTATCCCGGTTTCAAACGATTTCTGTTTTCGAGTCCCGTGGAGGTGAACGGGGTTTTTCATGTGGGGTGGATGCAATACAACAAGTTCCTGCTGAACGTGGGTCTCGACAAGAACAATCCCGTGCCCGGGGTGCTTTCCTACAATTTTCAAGGAGAATGGGTTCCCTCGGCGGCGCCCGGCGTTCTGCTCCTGCGCCCCTTCCTGGCCACAGGAACCAGTGCCGCACCGGGGCCCCCTGCCGTGGAAGCGAACCTTCGCGTGTACCCCAATCCGGCCGGCTACCAGGTCCGGCTCGGCCTCCCGGAAGGCGGACCGATTTCCGGCAGCCGGGTGGAAGTCTTTGACATCCAGGGAAGGCGGGTGCTGTTCCGGGAGCTATTGGATGATGGGCTGGACATTTCCGGGTTGCCGGAGGGAGTCTATGTCCTGAGGCTGCACGTCAACGAACGGACCTACCGCCAAAAACTTTTGATTTCGCGCTGACATGGAGGATGCCAACGACAACCAGGAATTGTATGAACACTTTCGATTCCAGGCCGATCCGGGGCAATCCCCCCTGCGCCTGGACAAGTTCCTGAGCAACAAGCTGGAGAGTACCTCGCGGACCCGGATCCAGGCGGCGGCCCAGGCCGGAAACATCCTCTGCAACGGCACCCCGGTCAAACCCAATTACAAAGTCAAGCCGTCCGATGTGATTTCCGTCGTCCTTCCCCACCCCCCCCGGAAACTGGAGTTGCTTCCGGAAGACATCCCGCTGGACATCGTCTATGAGGACGACATGCTGCTGGTTGTCGACAAACCGGCCGGCATGGTGGTCCATCCGGGTCACGGGAACTACACCGGCACGATGGTCAATGCCCTCATGCACCATTTGAAGGACAATCCCCTCTTCCAGAGCGGAGAAGAACGTCCCGGCCTGGTGCACCGGATCGACAAGAACACATCGGGGCTGCTGGTGGTGGCCAAACAGGAACTGGCCCTGAACAAACTCGCCAGCCAGTTCTTCCGCAAAACCACCTCCCGGGAATACACGGCATTGGTCTGGGGTGAACCGGATCCGGAGGAGGGAACCATCACCGGCCACATCGGAAGACATCCCCAGGAAAGGAAGCACATGCACGTGTACCCGGAGGGCGACCAGGGAAAGGAAGCCGTGACCCACTACCGGATCCGGGAAAAGCTGGGTTATGTCACCCTGGTCGACTGCAGGCTGGAAACCGGGCGCACCCACCAGATCCGGGTGCATCTCAAATACGCCGGCCACCCCTTGTTCAACGATGCAGAATACGGAGGAGACCGGATCCTGAGGGGGACCAGTTTCACCCGCTACAAACAATTTGTGGAGAACTGCTTCCAATTGCTCCCAGGACAGGCACTCCATGCCCGGAGCCTGGGGTTCAAACATCCCGGAACCGGTCGCGAACTTCAGTTTGAATCGGACCTTCCCCCCGGCTTCCATCAATTGCTGGAACGGTGGCGAACCTACACCCAGAGTCGGCCCGACCCCCCGGAATGACCCTTTGTGGAGGACCGTTTGCCCTGCATCAAAAATGAGGGACCGGCACACCAACCCATCAAAAAAGGGCGTATTTTTGCCCCGATCAACAGCACAAGGAACCATGAACATCGCCGTTTTCACAGGAGGAAACTCCTCGGAGCACATCATCTCCGTGCGAAGTGCGGAACAGGTCATCGGGTGGCTGAGCCAGTCCGGACACCATTGCCATCCCGTGGTGGTCACGGGCAGCCATTGGATGGTGAAGGATGGATCCACGGAATACCCCTTCGACAAAAGTGATTTCAGCGTTGCCCTCCCCGGCGGCCGGGTCCGTTTCGACTGTGCCTGGATCGTCCTTCACGGCACCCCGGGGGAAGACGGGAAACTGCAGGGCTACCTCGACATGATGGGCATCCCCTACAACAGCAGCGGCTTGCTGTCCTCTGCCATGACCTTCGATAAATATGTGTGCAAAAGCTTCCTGAAACAACACCAGGTCCTGACACCGGAGGCCGTGCTCATCCGAAAGGGAACTCCCGCGGACCTGGAGCAGGTGGGGGAGCGCATCGGATTCCCCTGCTTCGTGAAGCCAAACAACGGCGGAAGCAGTTTCGGAATCACCCGCGTTTCGCAAACCGACGAACTGGAAGCTGCCATCCAGGCTGCTCTGAAGGAGGACGGCGAAGTGGTGGTGGAACGGTTCATCAAAGGCACGGAAGTCACCTGCGGGATCATGAAAACCCGGCGGGGCGAACGGATTTTTCCACTGACCGAAATTGTTTCCCGGAACGAATTTTTTGATTTTGAGGCGAAATACACTCCGGGAATGGCGGAAGAGATCACCCCCGCACGCATCGAGGACAGCCTGACCCAGCAATGCCAGAAGCTGGCTTCGGTCATTTACGACCTGACAAAATCGTCGGGACTCGTCCGAATCGATTTCATCATCAAAGGAAATCAGGTGTACTTCCTGGAACTGAACTCCCTGCCCGGAATGTCCGCGGAGAGCATCGTCCCCAAACAGGTTCAGGCCATGGGCCTCACCATGCCCGAGGTGTTGCAGGAACTCGTGGAAGACATTACTTTTGCCTCATGAAGCCAGCCTATCCATCCTTGCTCCTGCTGGGGATCCTGCTCGTTTTGTCGGGCTGTTTTTTCACCGATCCCCAGATGTACGACGTCACCCCCCAGGCCGGGGAGAAGCCAACGGTCACATTCACGGTCAATCTGGACACCATCGCCCAACCCGTGGTGGTTTTCGACAGCCTGGAAATCCGGTACGATGCCGTCGTCGAAGGGGGCGAGCTGTATTTCGTGGAAGCGGGCACGAGCACGACCTATGTCTTTGACAGCGATTCGCTGAGCAATCGCTTTTGGATCAAGCCGGACCAGGGAGGCCCCGGCATCGATTCCCTTTATCTTTATTTCTACTACAGCACCAACACCAATTCCCTGGCCGACATCCTGGAAATTGAGGCCTTTTATGCCCGAAGAAGCTATGGGTTGAACTTTGAATCGGGAGGAAAAAAATGACAACACGAACCACCGTCGCCCTCCTGCTTCTGCTTTGCCTGGCCCCCGTCCGGAGCCAGGACATGGGGGTGCAATTCTCAGTGGGAGTCGCATCCTTTGAAATGAACGACCTCAAAATCCTGCAGGAACACATTCTGAGCACCTACCCCGTGGAAGGAAAGATCACCAGCAGTTTTCCCGTGTTCACCTTCGGCGAGTTCGGGGTGGTGAAACAGATGTCTCCCACACTCCGGCTGGGCGGAGGGTATGGAATTGCCACCACGGGGGGCAAATGCAGCTACCGGGATTATTCGGGCTCCATCGTCACCGAGATTCAGGCAAACTCACACCGCCTCGGCGGTTATGCCTCCTATTCCCTCGTGGATGTGGATTGGCTTGGGTTTTCGATGTATGGCCGGGCCGCATTGAATATCTCTCAGATCGAAGCGTTTTCGTCCCTCTATGTGGGAAGTCTCGGCAGCACCAACACCGACAAATACCGTTCCTTCAGCCCCGATCTTTCCGCCGGAGGGGAACTCCTGTTCCGCCTGGGGGATGTGGAGCTGGGGCTGGAAGGGGGCTATTTGTTCAATCTGTCGGGCCAACTTGCCAACACCGATTCCCGGTCTGACCTGGTGGACCCCGGTGACCCCGATCGCGTTCTTTCCGCCGATTGGACCGGCTTCCGTGCGGGCCTGAAGGTCATTGTCTGGACCCGCTGAGAGGCGGATCCGATCCCAGAATCCCTTCCAGAAAACCGCGGATGCGGTCCTCCAGGGCCCCGTCCCCTTCCAGAGCACCATCCCCTTCCAGGGCACGGATGAACGCACTTCCGATGATGGCCCCCCGGGCATGGGCCGATGCAATCCGGAACGTTTCCCCGCTGGAAATGCCGAATCCGACCAACCCGGGCAGGGGCAGGTTCATGTCCCGGATCCGCTGAAAATACGCCTCCTGTTCGGGCCGGATGGCCCCCTTGGCCCCGGTGGTGGCTGCATCGGCCACCAGGTACAGGAAGCCGCCCGACAGGGAAGCCAGCCACTCCGCCCGCTCCCGTTCGGTCTGCGGGGTCACCAGCAAAATGAGGTGAATCCCCGCGGCCTCAAACATGGGTTTGTATTCTGTCTCATAGATTTCCGGTGGCAGATCGGGAAGAATGAGTCCGTCGATCCCGCAGCGCAGGCATTCCTCCAACACGCGGTCCATGCCGTATTGCAGCACCGGGTTCAGGTATCCCATCAACACCAGGGGCATCCGTACCTGAGAGCGGATGTCCCGAAGCTGGGAAAACAGGGTGGCCAGGCTCATGCCGTTCTCCAGGGCTTTTTGGGAGCTTTTCTGGATGACGGGTCCGTCGGCCAGGGGGTCCGAAAAAGGCATCCCGATCTCCACCAGGTCGGCGCCGTGTTTTTCCAGGTACCGGAGCACATCCGGCGTATCGTTCAGTCCGGGGAAGCCGGCCGTGGTGTACACGGAAAGAACGGGACCCTTCTTTTCTGCAAACAATCGATCGATGCGGTTCATGGGCTTGGTGTTTAGAGATTCAGTTGTCGGATGTAGGATTCCATGTCTTTGTCGCCCCGTCCCGACAGATTCACCACCACGCAGGAACCCGGGGGGGCATCCAGGGTTTCCAGGGCGGCCAGGGCATGGGCCGATTCCAGGGCGGGAATGATGCCTTCCAGGCGGGTCAGGGTCAGGGCGGCTTCCAGGGCCTGGGCATCGGTCACGGCCACCATCCGGCTCCGGCCGCTTTCGGCAAGGAAGGCATGGAGGGGACCCACCCCCGGATAATCGAGTCCGGCCGAAATGGAATAGGGCTCCGTGATCTGTCCGTCCTGGTTTTGCATCAGCAGGGTCCGGCTCCCGTGAATGATCCCTTCCCGGCCCAGAAATGTGGTGGCTGCGCTCTCCCCGCTTTCCAGCCCCTTGCCGGCCGCTTCGGCCGACACCAGCTTCACCCGGTCATCGTGCAGGTAGTGATAATAGGCGCCGGCTGCATTGCTGCCGCCTCCGACACAGGCCACAAGGAAATCGGGATGGTCTCTTCCGGTTTTCTCGGTCAGCTGGGTCTTGATTTCCTCCGAAATCACCGACTGGAACCGGGTCACCATGTCGGGATACGGGTGGGGCCCCACCACGGAACCGATGATGTAGTGGGTGTCGGCCGGATGGTGGATCCAGTCCCGGATGGCCTCGTTGGTGGCATCCTTCAGGGTTTTGTTCCCGCTGTGGACCGGGACCACGGTGGCGCCCAGCATCTTCATCTTTTTCACGTTGGGCGCCTGCCGCTCCACATCCAGGGCCCCCATGTACACGATGCATTCCAGTCCGGCCAGGGCACACACGGTGGCCGTTGCCACCCCGTGCTGGCCGGCTCCCGTCTCGGCAATGATCCGGGATTTTCCCAGGGCCTGGGCCAGCAGGATCTGGCCCACCGTGTTGTTGATCTTGTGTGCGCCGGTGTGGTTCAGGTCCTCTCGTTTGAGATACACCGTCCATCCATACCGTTCCGAAAGCCGCTTTGCTTCGTAGAGGGGCGTGGGCCGTCCCACATAGTCTTTCAGGAGCTGACGGAACGTGCGGTCAAAACCTTCGCTTTGGATGACCTCCAGGTAGGTCTCCCTCAGTTCCTTTACATTGGGGTAGAGCATTTCAGGAATGAAAGCTCCCCCGAAATGTCCATAATAGCCTGCCTGATTTGCGTGGTATTTCATGGTTCAGAATTGTCGGATTTGATGAATGAATTCCCGGAGCCGTCCGACGTCTTTCCGGCCCGGGGAAGTTTCAAACCGGCTGTTGACATCCAGACCCGCCAGGTTCGGATGCCCGAAGGACTGCAGGGAAGAGAGGCTATCTGGACCGATGCCTCCGCTGAGAAAGAAGGGCCGGGGGAGGGACACCTCCTGCAGAAGGTCCCAATCAAAGATCTGACCCGTGCCCCCATGACCGGGTCCGGGCGTGTCGAACAGAAAATACCGGATCCAGGGAGCATAAGCTTCC
Source organism: Bacteroidales bacterium (assembly GCA_041393235.1). GTDB lineage: Bacteria > Bacteroidota > Bacteroidia > Bacteroidales. Next base: position 176,631 of record JAWKKO010000002.1, on the reverse strand, counting down.
GGGGACCCGGCTGCCTCCGGGTCGAACGGATTCAGCACCTTGATCACTGAAAGCCCACCCACACACAGTTCCCGGCAAAAATCCGGATTCTCCTTTCCGTGCAATTGTATGAAATCCAGCTGGTCCCGGTTTGCTATCCGCATCACCTCCTCCCGGGGTGCATCCACGAACACACCCACTTTGCCGATGCCGGGACCGGGAAGGCGGAACAGGGCCGGATCGGGGCGGGATCCCACATACCGGCGCGACGACGGAACATAGATGAAGCCCACAAGATCGGGATTCAGGGCGCAGACGTCCTCCAGATTGGCGGTTTCCCGCATGCCGCAGATTTTGATGAGCACGGATCCTTTCATGAATCAGTTTCTTAGAAATTCAGCGCAGGCCTTCCCCGGATCCGCTTCTTTCATGAAGCGCTCCCCCATGAGGAAATATTGAAAACCAACCGCTGCAAGTTCCTCCAGATCGGATCGGGACGAGAGCCCGCTTTCCGACACGGCGATGACCCCGTCGGGCAGCCCGGATGCCATGCGGAGGCTGGTTTGAATATCCACCGAAAAATCCTTGAGATTCCGGTTGTTGACTCCCACCAGGGGGATGGACGGATGGTATTTCGCCAGTTCTCCGGCACCATGCACTTCAAACAACACCTGCAACCCGAGTTGTGCAGCCTCCTGGGCGAGATCGGCCACCTGACCCTGTTCCAGGATGGCGGCAATCAACAGGACCAGGTCGGCTCCATGGGCCCGGGCCTCGTGCAAATCGTAGGGATCGATGACGAAATCCTTTCGCAGCAGGGGCAAATCCGGGAACGCCGCCCGGACCCGGACCAGGTCCGCCAGGTCGCCCCCGAAATAGGTCCGGTCGGTCAGCACGCTCATGGCCTGCACCCCCGCCTGCCGGTACCCACCGGCCACATCCACCGGATCGGCCATTTCATGAATGAATCCCAGGGACGGCGATTTCCGCTTGAATTCCGCGATGATCCCCGGTGCCCCGCTCCCCATGCGTCGCCCCAGAGACAGAGTCCCTCTGTGGTAGCCGGGCATGTCCCGGAGCGCGGACAGGGGGACGTGCCGTCTCTTTATCGGGAGGTCCCTTCGTTTGTGGTCCACGATGTCGTCCAGGATGTTCCTGCGTGTGTTCATGGTCTGTTTCCTCCGGATTTAGGACATGTTCACCAACCCTTTGAATCCCCTCGCCGCAGCACCGCTTTCCAGGGACGTCCGGGCCCGGTCGAGGCACCGGTCCAATCCCTGGGATTCGTCCAGACACAGCAGGGCGAAAGCGGCGTTGGCCACCACCACATCCTGTTGCGCCCGGGTTCCATTGCCTTCGAGGATGCGCAGAAAGGCGGAGGCCGCCTCCGTCACGCTGGTCCCGCCGATGATGTCGGACGGAGCGACCCCCTCCATCCCCAGATCGGCCGGCAGGTAATCCCGTTCACTTTCCCGGGTCAGGGCCCGGAATTTCCCCGTCAGGCTGATCTCGTCGTAGCCGTCCAGGGAGTGAATGATGCAGAAGGAGTTGCCGGTTTCCTGAAACAGATAATGGTACAGCCGGGCAACGTCGAGACTGAACACTCCGGCCAATTGATTCCTTGGGAAGGAGGGATTGACCATGGGGCCCAGCATGTTGAAAAAGGTTTTGATCCGCAGGCTCCTTCGCACCGGTGCCACATTCTTCATGGCCGGATTGAAAAGCGGTGCGTGGAGGAAACACAGGTTGTACCGATCCAGTTCCCTTTTCAACCGGTCGCCGTCGGTGGTGAACCGGTAGCCGAAATGCTCCAGCACATTGGAAGAGCCGCAGGCTGAGGAAACGCTGTAGTTGCCGTGCTTGGCCACTTTTTCTCCGGCACCGGCCACCACGAATGCGGCCAGGGTGGAGATGTTGAATGTGTTTTTCTCGTCGCCTCCGGTTCCGCACACATCGATGGCATTGAATTCGGAAAGATCGACCGGGGTGCACAACTCCAGAAGGGCATCCCGGAATCCGGACAATTCCTGGACGGTGATGCTGCGCATCAGATAGACCGATATGAAGGCGGAAATCTCCGCATCGTTGTACTTGCCCTCCGCCATGTTCTTCAGGATGGCCTTGGCATCGCTCTTGCTCAGTGTCCTGTGCTCAAACAAATATTGCAGGGTTTCTTTCATCGATTTCCGTTTTATGATTCCAACCAGTTTTTGATCATTTGCCCGCCATACTCCGTCAGAACGGATTCGGGGTGAAACTGAACCCCCCGGACATCGTGGGTCCGGTGGCGAAGGGCCATGATGATCCCTTCGTCGTTTTCCACGGTCACTTCCAGTTCCGGGGGAAAATCGACAGGATTCACCACCCAGGAGTGGTACCGTCCGGCATCGAAATGCTCCGGAATGCCCCGGAACAGGGGATCGTCCTGCACGACCAGATTCATGGACCCCACCGTCCCGTGGTACACCCGGGAGAGGTTGATCAGGGATCCCCCGTAGGCCTGTGCGATGGCCTGATGGCCCAGGCACACCCCCAGGATGCTTTTCTCCCTGCCATAGGTCCGGATGAGCTCCAGCACGATGCCGGCTTCCTCCGGAATCCCCGGACCGGGGCTGATCAGGATTTTGTCGTAGGCCCGGACCTTTTCAAGGGGGATCTGATCGTTCCGGAATACATCCGCCTTTTCGTTGAGCAATCGTTCCACATAGTGGACCAGATTGTAGGTAAACGAGTCGTAATTGTCAATGACCAGAATCTTCATGGCTTCCTCCGTTGTCTTTGTTCATGTTCCCGGCCATTTCAAGGGCCGATTTGAGAGCGGCCAGTTTGTTGTTTACCTCCTGCAGTTCGCCCGATTCGGTCGACTCCGACACCACCCCGGCTCCGGCCTGGTAATAGAGGGTGTGGTCTTTCGAGAGGAAGGACCGGATCATGATGGCATGGTTCAATTCGCCGTTGAAACGGATGAAACCCAGGGTCCCGCCGTAAAACCCCCTTCGCCTCCCCTCGTAGCGGTCGATCAGTTCCATGGCCTTGTATTTGGGTGCGCCCGACAGGGTTCCGGCCGGGAAGGATTCGGACAGGATCCGGATGGTGTTCGCATCCTCGGGGAGAACCCCGGACACCTTCGACACCATGTGGATCACATGGGAATAGAACTGGATCTCCCGGAATTCTTCCACCCGCACCTTGCCGGTGGTTCGGCTCAGATCGTTCCGGGCCAGGTCCACCAGCATCACGTGTTCCGCATTTTCCTTGGGATCTTCGGACAGCTTCCGGGCCAGCTCCTGGTCCTCCCGGTCGTTCCCGCTCCTTCGGAACGTCCCGGCGATGGGGTTGATGTAGGCCTTGCCTTTCTTGACTTCAATCTGAGCCTCGGGGGAGGAACCAAAGAGCCGGTAGCTGCCGTAGTCAAAATAAAAAAGATAAGGCGACGGATTGATGGACCGCAAGGCCCGGTACACATTGAATTCATCGCCCCGGAACGATTGGCGGAATTGGCGGGACAGCACGATCTGGAACACGTCGCCCCGGTGGCAGTGTTCCTTTCCCCGGGCCACCATGGCCATGAATTCTTCATCGGTCATACCCGAACTTTCGTTCCCGTGCAAGTCGAATCCGTAGGTTGCGATGTTGCGGTTGTGCAAGAGCCGTTTTACCCGGTCGATTTCACTTTCCTCCCCTTCCACAAGATGCTCAAAAATTCGGAGCTCATTCGTCAAATGATTGATTGCCAGAATGAATCGAAAGAACTGGTACCGCACCTCCGGAATGACCTGGGCGGGATCCTGACCGGATTGCAGCCGGATGTCCTCGAAATACTCCACGGCGTCGTAGCTGCAATACCCGAACACCCCGTCCACCAGATGATCCTCCCCGCCGTTCCGGATTTGAAAGCGCTCCATGAACCCTTTCAATTGTTGGGGAACCGTGTTAACCGGCGTCACCGGCACCGCCCGGTCCTTCTCCCCGGGAAAGGAGAGTCGGGCCATCCCGTTCTGCACCTGAAACTCGGCCAGGGGGTCCATGCAGATGAAGGAGAAAGAGTTTTCCTTGCTGTGATAGTCGGAGCTTTCCAGCAAAAGGGCTCCGGGATACACGTCCCGGATCTTCAGATACATGCTGACCGGGGTGATGACATCCGCGAGGATCTTCCGGGAAACAATGTCAACCTTGATTTTTTTCATGAGGTCTGTCGTTTTCGTATCAAAAAAAAAGGCCCCCACCGAAGTGGAAGCCTTTTTTGTGTTTTATGTTTCAAACATCAGGGGGCCTTCCTATGCTCCGGTGTCCAGGAACCAGGTTTGCCACCACCAAGAAGTTTGAATTTTTCTCATTTTTGTTTGATTGCCGGATCAAAATAAATCAAAGATTTCTAGTAATCCAAATTTCATTACTTTCACAAACCAGAACGAGGACCCGTGAAATACCTCCGAAATCTTGGCATATTCTTTGGCATCTGGCTGGCTGTCATGCTTATATACAGCATCGCCTCGCGCGTGACCGATGCGGACTATTTGTGGAAATTCTTTCTCCTGCCTGCCCTTTTTCTGGGGACCATCGCCCTGTTCTCCACCTTTCTTTCCCAGCATGTCCCCGTCCGGAAGGGGATCAACTGGTTTTTCCTCGTCCTCGCGGTGGCCGTGGACCAGGGCATCAAAATCTGGTTGTTTCAGACCGATTGGCAGATCCTGTCGGTCCCGCTCATCGAACCGGTGTTTTACATCGAGCCCACCCACAACACCCTGGGTTCCTACCTCTGGGTGTTGCTGGGTCTGAAGAAAGGATCCCATCTTTTCAACATCATCCTGTTCAGCCTCATCGGCCTGGTGTTCGTGGCGATCTGGCGCTTCTACGTGGCAAAAAAAAGAAACAGTTTCTGGATCAACGGATTCATCCATCTGTTTCTGGCCGGTCTGTCCGCGAACCTCATCGACAATGCCATTTGGGGAGGTTCCCTGGATTACATCACCATCAAGCCTTTCTACACCTTCGACCTCAAGGACCTGTACATCACCCTCTGCGAATTGTTTCTGGTCACCGAACTCATCGACAACCGCCTTCTGCGGCGTTTTCTTCAGATGCCGCGGGACGAAAGCAAAAGAATCAACAAAGCCTTCTTTTCCTTTGTCAAAGAAGAGTTTGTAAAGTTTTTAAAGTTATAAAGTTTGTAAAGGTGATAGTTTGTAAAGGGTAGTCAGAAAGTTAGCTGCCTTTACAAACTTTACAAACTTTATGGACTTTATGGACTTCTATCCAGATTGAACTGGAAGAATTGTTCCCCGTTGTCGAACTGGATGGCCCTTCGTCGCTCGATGAACCGGAAATCCAGGTTGATGGTCCGGTTCTCCGTGAACTGGATCCGGTAACTGCCCCGTTCCAGCCTGAAGTTTTCTCCGAAAACGTTGTAGATGTTGATTTCATAGCTGCTCGACTTGGGCAGATCCAGAACGTAGGTGCCGAAGCTGGTGCTCAGGGTGGAATAGGTTTCCCCGGTCTCGCTGGTGGCGGTGACCCGGATGCCCTCGGCCGAAATGACCCCTTCGTTGGTGTTGGGATCCCGGTCGATGATGATCCGACCCATCACCTTGTAGCTCTCCACCAGGGGAAGGTAGTGGACCATGTCCTCCACGATGTGGATGCTTTGTTTCTCGCCGTGCAGGAAATACAGATTCTCCAGGTTCGACAGGGGGTGATGCTCAGGTCGTAGATCCCCTCGGGGATGTTTTCATAGGAGACTTCTCCTGGGGATCGGTGATCATGTTGGTCTCCGCAAATCCGGTCTTGTCATCCATGTTTTTGTCGGGATCCCGGGAAATGTTGATCAACACGTTGGAGATGGGTTTCTCGTTGTCGTCCTTCACCCCGTCCCCGTCCAGGTCATTGAATCCGACGATGGTCAGATCGTAGTACGCCAGCCGGGGTTGCTGGATGTCGAACGCCTTCCGCATGCCCACCATCAGGTTCACATCCCTCGTGGTGACCCGGCCCACATCCGCATCGGTCCGGCTCACCTGATACACATTGAAACTCAGATAGAAGTTCCAGGAATTCTGGAGGAAGAAATCGCTGGTCAGGTTCATGAGCATGTTCTCCCGCAGCGAGGGGAGTAGTAGGAATAATTCAGGAAGGCACTCAAACGGACCTTTTCTTTGTTGAAATACCTTTCGTAATAGGGCCTTACATGGAAGGACTGGTTCAGGGCGGGATCCTCCTCAATGACCACGCTCCGGTACAGTTCGGACGCATCGCCGCTGGAATAGTAGGCGGTGAATTTGAAGGCATGATCGTAGTAGTTGACGCCCACCGTGTACCGCCAACTGCTGGAAATTTCCGGCATCTCTTCCTCCGGATTGGTGTTCCCGTACCGGTAATGCATGCTCTGGACGGCGAGGTTCGGCGTGATGCTTCGCATGTTTCCCACCCGGAAAGCCACCGAACCCATGAGCCCGGGTTGGTAATTGGAGTAGGTGGTCCAGTAGTCTCCGCTTGGATTGTAGTACCGGCGGATCACCGAACTGTAATTGGGCCCACCCTGGTAGGTGATGTTTCCCTGGTTGTAGGAAAGCAGGATGCGCGCATGTTCGTTGATGTTGTAGTTGGCCGGATACAGAAAATTGTAAGGATAGCGGGTCGAGGTGTAGTAGTTCCGCTGGTACCGGGCAAACAACCGGAACTTGTCCGAAAACAAATACCGCCCGCTGAAATAGGATCGGTTGATCCCGCTGTTCCGGAGGTAGGAAAACCGGGTGTTCGTGTTGTCCAGCGACAGCATCATTCGCTGGTCGTTGTACCGGTAGGAGAAACGGTAGGCAAGCCCAAGGGCGGAGCGGTCTTCCGTCAGATAATTGCCCGCACTGAAATTGTTCAGGGAGGTCACCGTCTGCAAACTCAGGGTATGCCGCTGAAGCAACTTGTAGGTCCCCCCGAGATGGACCGAATAATGCCCATAGGCCCCGTCCGTGGTGGTCTCCACCGTGCCCCCCGTGTTCCAGTTTACCTTCCCCAGATACCCGGCGTACCCGATGTGTCCCCCGATGTTCTTGGAAAAGGTGTTCTGAACCACATTCAGGGAGACCGTGTGATCTTCACCGATCTGATGCCGGGCCTGCACACCGCGTCCGGTCAGGGTGTGGATGTCGCCCACCCCAAGGCGGTCCCCCACCCAGACCATGGTGGTGGGGTCGTCGTACTTGACCATGTAACGGAGTTGCTGGGCCAGGTCCAAATTCCGGTTCATGTCCGGGTCGAAGTAGAAGTTGAAAAAGCCCAGGGAATACTGCATCTGCTGGTTTTCCGGGAAAAGCACCTTCCCGTAGACCCGGGCCGACATTTTCTTGCGTTGGTCGGAAATCAGGTTGTAGAGCGTGACCTCCGTGTTGACAGGGGAATTGCGCGTGGGGAGGTCGTTGATGGTTTCACTGGCCAGGGAGGTGGTCCGGACGCTTCCATACAGGTTTTTATCCACGGTGCTGGCCCGGATGTTGATGCTGTGGGCCCACCAGTTGTTTTTCATGGACTGCAACTCCGCATATTTCAGATCGTCGCGCGAACGGATCTGAAACCCCAGGGTGGTGTCCTCATAAGCCGGAAGGGCCACATAAAGAAAGGAATCTGCCTCCAGGGGTTCCCTGAACTTCAGCAATCCGCCCACGTCGAAGGACAATTTGATGAGCTCGTTGGAATTTCCCTTGTTGTTCAAGGTGATCCGCATGTCTCCGTAGGGCCTGAATTCGGAAAGATACACCTGGGTGTTTTCCAGGTGCATGTCCCACCAGGAATTGCGGGCAATGGACACATAGGAGTTGGCGTAATTGTACAAATCCTCGCCGAACAATTCCGCACCGAGCACGAAGGAAATGCCTCCGATGGTGTTTTTCGGTATGGAGATCCGGATGGGGATCATGCGCGACTGTCCGGGCAACAGGCGAAGAGAATCCATGTGGGGACCGATGAACTGCCAGCCGTCGGGACAGGAAAAACGGACAAGACCCTCCAGGAGATCGCTGTCGTTGTTGATGATTTTCAATACGTTGAAATAGCTCCCCGGAGTCAGGATCTCCTCCTCGGTTTTGACAAATTCAAACACCATGAGGCTGTCCGGGTGCTGCTCTTGTGCGTCGGCAGCCGAGGTCAGCAGAAGGATCAGCAAGAGCGGAAGAAAAGAAAAGAAGGATGAAAATCCGCGAAGGCCTGTATGAGGGAATACAGGGCAAACCCCGGTGCGTATTTTCAAAAAGTTTGTCATGTTTCAGGTTCACAAGCGGCTAAAAGCCCGGGCCTGTGGGAACCAGTTCCAACTCCACTTCCACCCGGTAAAAATCGGGTGGCTCTCCCAACAGGCTTCCGTTCCCGCCTGCCGCAACCGGTTTTCCGCATTCGTAGGATATCCCCACCTGGTAGCTGTCCCAGGTCAGATCGGTGAAACCCGGATTCGGATCCGTGTACGTGCACAAGGTCGTCCACCCGGCTGAAAGATCCTGGTACCCGTTGGAAGTAAACCCGAGGCCGAACCCCAGGTAGCTTTCCGCTTTCACCCGGATGGCATCCAGATCCAGGCTGTTGGCATCCCCGATGATCTCCGTGGCCCCGTTGAACGTCCTCATGTTCAAATCGAAACCCGTGAGATCGTGTCCCACCTGGTTGGAATCGGCCAGGGTGATCCCCAGGATGGTTCCTTCCAGCACCTCAATCCCCTCGGTGTACCTTCGGATGGAGTTAAAATTGAAGGGAATGTTGCTGCCGTAAATCAATGCAAGACGGGCCTGGTTCCATTCCTGAGCGGTCAGGGTCCCGGACATGGACAGCAACATCAGCAGTTTCACACATACAAGGACAATTCTCCTCCGGGGGGACACAGGTGCATCGTTATGGGTTACGTGGTGATAAAAATAGAAATAGTCAACCAATAGTTGACTATTTCTATTCAGAATTACGGAATTCCTAGTTGTCCACGAACAGCTCGAACAGCACGTTGGTCACGTAACGGTCCGGGGTCGGGCTGGGCTGCTGATCCAGAAGGCTCGACGTGGCCATGACGGTGGGAGCCGTGCTGGCTTCGGCGGTACCACAACGCCACACCAGTTGAAAGGTGTTCTCGGCTGCATCCCCTGCATTGGAAGTGGCCGCGGCGTCGTTGTCCTCAATCAGGAGAGCCGGATACTCTTCCAGACCGGCGACTTCGTTCCCATTGTCGGTCACAATGCTGAAAAGGTCGTCTCCGGGCGTGGTTCCTTTTGCGTTACCCGCACCTTCGAAGGTGTTGGTTCCATTGGAAACCAGGGTGTACCCCACGTTGGTCAGGTCAAGGGTGTTGGCCGGGTTGTCCGTTCCGATGAAGGTGGCTTGCTCCGACCCGAAGTTGATTCCCCAGCGGGTGGAGGAAGACACGGTGAAATCGGTCACATAGAAACCATCGGTGGCAGCAGGGTTCGCTGAGCCGGAGGTGGCGGCATCCCCGGAAAGACCGTTGCTGTATTCATCAATGGAGTTGAACACAAACTCGATGTTCCCTCCATTGGTGATGGTCATGCGAAGCACCTGGTTCAGGTTGACTGCAACAGGAATGACCTGCCTGTCTTTCACAGCCTGCGAGAATGCGACAAACCCGATCATCAGCATTCCCAGCATCATCATAACTTTTTTCTTCATAACTAAAATTTTAATGAAACAAGTGGTTTAAAAATTGTGTTGTACTTTTACTCCATTCCTCAACTGTGCTAGCAAATAAAGAAAAAAAGAAATTAGGCAATTGAGAATAATGAGAAAAACGGCAATAATCAGGGGATTCTACGTGATCGGAATGCTCCTTTCCATAGGGGTTTCTACCTACTCTCAGGATTTCGAGGTCGCACCGGTTCTGGTCTCCTTCGACGCAAATCCCGGGGAGAATCAGAACCAGACAATCACCGTCCGGAACCATGGAAACATACGTCAGAAATTCGCGGTCACCCTTTCGGATTATACGGTGGACGAAGAAGGAACCAAGACGTCCCTCCCCTCCGGCTCCACGCCCCGCTCCATGGCCAACTGGCTAACAATAAACCCTTCCTATGTGGAACTGAATCCCAACGAGAGTGCGGAGGTGGACCTCATCATGACGGTTCCCCGGACCGGCTTTGATACCAAATGGGGCATGATCCACGTGGAAGTCACACAGGAACAAACGGCATCGGAGGCGGACAAACAACTCGCCACCGGGGTGGTCCTGGTGCCGCGCATCGTGGTCCTTGTCAAACAGAGCCCTCGCTCCAACCTCAACTTCCGGGGTCATGTGACCGACCTCAAAGAGATCACCAAGACCGGAAGTCCCGTTCGAAGCTTCCAGGCCACTCTGGTGAATACCGGGGATAAAATCCTGGATGCCAAAGTTTTTCTGGCCTTGGCCAACCTCGAAACCGCCGAAGAAAAACAATACCGGCCAACCACGGTCACCCTCTATCCCGGACAGCAGCGGATGGTTTCCCTGATCCTGTCCGAAACACCGCAACCGGGTCAATATGCCCTGGCTTTCCTGATGGACTATGGACACAGGAGCTCCATCGAAGGAGCTCAAATGTTGCTCACCGTGGAATGAAGCTTCCTTTGATCATCGGTTTGGTTTTGCTACTGACGCCTCGTTCCGTGTGGAGCCAGTGGACGGAAACCACCCATTGGGATGAGGCACAGACCCAGGTCCGCGAGGTGTTCCTCTACCGGATGCAGGGAAGAGATACGGTGCGGCACGGTTCCTATCAGATTTACTACAGGAACGGCACCCTGTGGCAGGAAGGGCAGTACAAAAACGGGGAGCTGGACGGTCTGTGGTTCGACTACTATGAAAACGGCCAGGTCAAGCAGGAACTGCCCTACGTGAATGGAAATCTCAACGGGGTATTGCGGTACTTCCTTCCCGACGGAGCCCTCTACCAAACAGCCTCCTACGAAACCGACCAGCTCCATGGCGTGTCCGAAACCTTCCATCCGAACGGACAGATCAGTGAGCGGTCCGCATACAAGCAAGGTGTTCTGGACGGTACGGTGGAAGCCTGGTTCGAAGACGGAAGAAAACGATTCACCATGCAGTACCGGGAGGGTATTCCGCACGGCGATCAGGAGATCTACTATGAAAACGGGAACATCCGGGAACGGTCCCAAAAGGCAAACGGCGTGTACCAGGGGGAATTCCGGAGCTACTACAAGGAATACGATGACGGCACCCTTCAAAAGATTTGCCACTACGACGCGGGGAAACTTCAGGGGGATTACCGGGGATTCTTCCCGTCGGGCAATCCCATGCTGCATTGCCAGTATGAGGGCAACATGCTGACGGGTACCTGGACCCGGTATTTCGACATGCCTTCCCAGGGGCCCCGCCTCCCGGTGGAGGAGCAGGGGGACTATGTGCAGGGTGAGAAAACCGGAACGTGGCGAACCTACTACCCATCGGGTCAGGTTCATACCGTGGGGAGCTACCGCGACCGGAAATTCCAGGGCGAATGGCTCGTGTACCACCCGGAAGGAACCCTGAAACAAAAAGGCGGATATGAGAACGGTCTTGCCGTGGGCGAATTCACCATGTATTACGAAACGGGGGAATTGAAAAACCGGGGAATGTACCGGGACGACCTGAAGACCGGGTTGTGGAAAACCTGGTACAAGGACGGGACCCTCCTCACCGAGATCGAGTACCTGGAAGGGGTGCGGCATGGGGAGGCCCGGGCCTATGACGAAACGGGAACTCTGACTGAAACCGAGCGCTATGTCCATGGGGAAAAACAGGAGTAGGAGCCGCGCACCAAAGCGTTGTTCGGGGACCCTGGTTGCGATTTTGGGCCTTCTCTGTCTGGCCGCCTCCTGCGACACGGAGAATCCGGAGGTGGACTACACAGACATTGCCGGGGTGTTCACCTGCTCGGAATCCTCGGCGCATTCCGGAATCCGGAAGTACATCGTGGAAATCGACAAGGTCAACGACCAGACGGATCTGTACATCGTCAGCAATTTCCACAACCAGGGTCAGAATGAGTTCCTCTGGATGGAACGGGACGGCAATCTGTTGCAAATCGATCAGCAGGGCATTTCGGGACTCAACGTGGACGGAACGGGGAGCCTGTCCGAAGACTTCCGGACCATCGTTCTGAACTACCGGACCGACGACGGATTGACGGTGCTGGATTACAACGTCAAATACAGCCGTTAGTCTCCGGGCACGGTTTCGGGCGGAATTTCGGGCGCGGTTTCGGGCAAGGCAAGGGGCACAGGCGTACCCGGTCCCATGGCCGGCACGGGGTAACGTTGGAAAATCCGGGCGGCCACCTCCGGGAACTGGTCCGTTCTTTTCTCTGCATCGTACACCACCGGACCCACGGCCGCCGCATGCCAGACGTGCAGTTTGCGCCTGTTTTCATACATGTCCACGGCAATGGCCCGTTGGGTTTCCGGACGCATCCGGTAGCCGGGATAGGGTGCATAGCCGTTCCGGTGATACACGGTCACCCGGACCGAAACGTCTCCTCCCTCGGGAGCATAGTCAAAACCCCGCTTCTCCAGCTCCCGGGCGATGTTCGTGCGAAGGGCTTCCAGCTCCTGAGCGGAAATGGTCTTTTTGTTTCCCTCGCTGAATTCCTGAAAGGTGTAGGTATGATATGTTTCGAACGTGCCGGTCTCCTCTGTGTCGGAATACAGGCGGACCGAAGGGCCGCAGGAGGTGGGCCCGAGAAACAGGCCCAGGACGAGGGCCAGGTGCAATCGATTCATCGCAGTTTTTTTCCTCCTGTCCAAAATCCGTGCCACCCGTTCCGGAATCGGGTCGGTTCCGAACCCTTCCGGCAGATCCCGAATTTTTTTTTCTCCCCGCCATAGGGTGAGGGCCTCGCTCTGCATCCTAAGACCAAAGCAGCCGAACTGCAAAAAAAAATACACATCATGAAACACACAACAATCATACGGAGAACCGTCCTTCCCCTGCTCCTCATCCTGGCAGGAGGACTGAGCCTGGGGGCCACTCCCCGGGAGCGAGTCACAGCCGACTCCACAGGAATGAAAACCTACATGGGAAGCATCACGGAGGCCGGAAGCGGCCGGACCCTGCCCTTTGCGACGGTGGAAGCCATCGGAAGCCATGTGGCCACGGTGAGCAACATCGACGGCAACTTTACCATCAAACTGCCCAACGAATCGGACGTCACCCAATTGAAGATTTCCTACATCGGTTTCAGGAACCAGTTGGTGTCTCTGGAGGATTTTCGGGATGGGCGGCCTTTGAGCATCCAGATGGAAGCAAGTTCCATGGAAATCAAAGAGATCACCGTGCGACCCCAGGATGCCATGGACCTGATCGACGATGTTCTGGCCAGCATCCGGGACAACTACAGCCAGGATCCCATGATGATGCGGGGATTCTACCGGGAAACCATCCAGCGGGGCCGGAATTATGTGTCCATTTCGGAAGCGGTCATCGACATTTTCAAAGGGTCCTATGTGAACGAATTCCAGATCGACCAGGTCAAATTGTTCAAGGGCCGGAAAAGCGCGGATGTGGAAAAGATGGACACGGTGCTGTTCAAACTCCAGGGCGGACCCAACACCACGATCCTTCTCGACATCGTGAAGAATCCCTACGTGTTGCTTTCGGCCGAATACAGGGAAATCTATGAATTCCACCTCGACGAAGTCATCACCATCGACGAAAAGCTTCACTATGTGGTCAATTTCCACCAGCGGCCCTATGTGGACGATGCCTTTTACAAAGGAAAACTCTACATCGACATGGACAAGCTGGCCATTTCGGAAGCGGAATTCGAACTCAATGTGGAGAACGAGGAGGAAGCCGCACGCCTTTTCATCCAGCGAAAGCCCATCAGCATGCGGATCGTTCCCGAACGGGCCGCCTACCGGGCCAAATACACCATCGACGAAGGCAAGTGGTATTTCTCCTATGCCCGGGCCGAGGTTAAATTCAAGGTGAACTGGAAAAAGAAAGTGTTCAGCACCACCTATTCCACCATGTCCGAACTGGCCATCACCGACCGGAGCGCAGAGGGCATCGAAAAATTTGCAACCAAGGATCGCCTCAAATCCAGCGATGTGCTCAACGAGAAAGTGTACATCTTCTTTGATCTGGATTTCTGGGACGGGTACAATGTCATCGAACCCGATCAGTCCATCGAAAGCGCCATCCGGCGATTGAACCGACAGATGCTGAAACGATCCACCTAGGCAGCAATACACCATCATATCTCAAGGCACTGTCCCGGGAATTGTGTAACTTTGCCATCCCTGAAAGCCACACCGGGTCAGTGCTTTTACTCATGCCATGAATCCGAAAGAGCAACGCATCCTGAAGAGCATCCGAAGAGGGGACATCCACAGCTTCGAAACGCTGTTTCACCAGTTCTTCCCCGGCTTGGAACGTTATGCCATTTCCCTTCTGCACAAGGAAAGCGTGGCGGAAGAGGTGGTCCAGGATGTCTTTTACAACATCTGGAAGAACCGGGAGGTCCTTCACATCACACGGAGCTGGCAAAGCTACCTGTACCGGGCGGTGTACAACAATTCCCTGATGTACCTCCGGAAAACGAGGCGGGAGTACTTCACGGAGAAGGGGCAGGTCCCGGATTCCGCGGAGCCGTTCGACGACCGGCCCGACGTGTTGCTGGAGGAAAAGGAACTTCAGGAAGCCATCCTGGAGACGCTGGCGTGTTTGCCCGAGCGGACCCGCACGATCTTTGAGATGAATCGGGACGAGGGATTGAAGTACAGAGAAATTGCGGATCGTTTGTCCATTTCTGTCAAAACAGTGGAAGCCCACATGGGACGTTCGTTGAAAGCACTGAGGACAACGCTGCAGAAACACGGGGTCGATACCCTGCACAAGGAAGAAAGATGAAAAATACACATACGACAACGGAAATCGAGGACCGGAGCGCCAAGGAAATGCACACACGACTTGCCTGGGAACGCCTGTACCATCGCCTGGAAAAGGACGGGTTGCTGGATGAACCCCCGGGGGAGAAAAAACGGCTTGCACTGAGGCCATGGATGGCCGCTGCAGCCTCCTTGCTGGTCTTCCTCAGCCTGGGCAGTCTGTTCCTGAATCAGTTCCGGAGCGAAGGACGCACGTGGGAAAAGCGCATGGCGGCCGAAGGGGTTCAATCGGTCAATCTGCCCGACGGAAGCCTGGTGGTTTTGAACGAGGGAGCGATCCTGGAATACCCGAAAAAGTTCCGGGGCGACCGCAGCGTCCGGCTGGACGGGGAAGGTTTTTTTCAGGTGATGGCCGATCCGGCCCATCCCTTCCACGTGCAGAGCGGTTCCGTCCGCATCACGGTGCTCGGAACCCGGTTCAATGTGAAGAGGAACCCCGGCCTGGACGAGGTGGAAGTCTACGTGGAATCGGGCACCGTGGAGGTGACTTCCTTGAACAACGCCGGGTCCCTTCTGCTGGAAAAGGGACAATTTGCCCGGGCCACGGGCACCCTCGTCTCGGAAGCACCCCAGGAAGAACTCAACTACCTGGCCTGGTACACCAAGGATTTCCGTTTTGTGGATGCCCCTCTGGAGGAAGTCCTCCGTGCCCTGGAACTGGCATACCATGTGGAAATCGATGCCGATGGTAGCGGTATCCGGGAGTTGAGGATCACCACCACGTACAGCCAGCAGACCCTGGATGCCATTCTGGAAACCATCGGTACCGCATTCGGCCTCACCGTCCAGCGACAGGAGGAGGGGTACCGGATCCGAAACTGAAACGATCCATCCATGGGAAGACAGAAGGAACGTACCAACAGAAACGGGTTGGGGCACCCGGCCCCCTGGATTCTTCTGGTTCTCCTCTGCCTTTCCCCCACACTCTGTGCACAAACTCCCCTTCCGGAATCCACCGTCTCCATCTCGGCGAAACGGCGCAGCATTCCACAGATTCTGGACGACATGTCCCTTCAGACCGGGTACGACTTCACCTACAACAGCGCCCTCATCTCCCCGGAGGAACGGATCAATTTCACCGTTCGCGACATGCCCCTTTCCCTGGCACTCGACAGCCTTCTGCAGGATCCGGACCTGGAGTACCGGACCATTGGACGGAACATCGTCATCGTCCCGGTCCGAAGGATTCCGGCCGGCCCGGCCCTCCCCTCCTCCAGCCTCCGCATCCTGGGTGGACAGGTGGTGGATGCCCGCAACGGGAAACCTCTGGAGTTCGCCACCCTGGCGCTGGACCGAAGCCCGTTGGGAACCATCACCAACCAGAACGGGGAATTCGTGCTGAAGATTCCGGCTTCCCTTCCTCAGCCCGTGCTCATTGTCTCCTACATGGGCTACAAAAGCCATTACCTGCCCCTTCCCGATTCCCTGGAAGGTGACCTGACCATCGAACTCGACCGGGAAACCATCTCCCTCCAGGAAGTGGTCATCCGGTTCACTGATCCGGAAACCATCTGGAAACAATGCCTGGAGCGCCTCCCGGAAAACTACCTGGACGAAAGTGCTGCCATGACCGCCTTTTACCGGGAGTCGGTCCGGCGAAACGCCTCGTGCATGATGTATTCCGAAGCGGTGTTGGATGTGGCGAAATCTCCCTACGGATCGGTTCTGGAAAGCGACAGGGTGCGCATCCGCAAAGGAAGAAAGATTTCGGACATCAGTGCAGAGGACACCGTGCTGGTGAAGCTCCGGTCGGGGATCCATACCTCCCTGGACCTCGACATTGTGAAGAACCGGCCCGATTTTCTGGACGAGGACTTTCCCTACCGCTACGATTTGGAATTCACCGACATCGTCAGCTACAACGATCGGCTGGTCTATGTCATCGGCTTCCACCAGAAAGAACACATCGACGACCTTTTGTTCCAGGGCTCCCTTTACATCGATCAGCAAAGCCTGGCCATCGTTGCCGCCGACTTTGAATTCAATCCGGAAATCCTCCGGGAAAAGCCCGAATTCTTCCTGGTCAGCGGAAGCCCCCGCATCCGGATCCGTCCTCTCTATGCCCGGTATCACGCTGAATACAAGCCCCTGGGCGACCGCTACCACATCAGCCAGGTACGGGCCGAAATCGCATTGAAGATCCGAAGAAAGCGGGATTGGATCGGGGCCGGCTACGGGCTGTCCATCGAGATGGCGGTGACCGATGTCCACCCGGGACAGAAAATGGACATTTCCGGCCCCGAACGGGTGCGTCCCAACAGCGTCCTTGCGGATACCGAGTTTCGTTTCGACCCCGAATTCTGGGGCATCTTCAACACCATTGAACCGGAAGCCTCCCTTCGGGAATCCATCGACCGGATCCGTCACAATCTCCAGGAAATCCAACCCTGAGTGTTTCGACGGTTTTTCCTACCTTCGCAGGAAAAGCAGTTCGTTGGAAGATCTGGTAAAATCACGTTTCCCTTTCTTTGAATCGGGCCTCCGGGATGCCATATCCCGTTCGGGTACCCTTCGCACCTTCGAGGCGAATGAGGAATTGATCCGGGAAGATCAGTTCATTCGTTCCTTCCCCATCGTTCTGGAAGGGATCATCCGGGTTTGCCGCACCGACGAAGACGGCAATGAATTGCTTTTGTATTATCTCCGGCCCGGCGAAGTCTGCACCATTTCCCTGACTTGTTGCATGGACCGGACCCGGAGCAAGGTCCGGGCGGTAACGGACGAGGAAAGCACGGCCATCCTGGTGCCGGTTGAACTGCTCGACAACTGGATGAGCACCTACCAGACCTGGAAGGAATATGTCATGCGATCCATGCAGATGCGTTTCGATGAGCTCCTGAACACGGTGGACAGCATTGCCTTCCTCAAGATGGACGAACGGTTGGAGCACTTCTTCATCAACCGGTACCGGTCGACCCATTCCACCGTCTTTCAAGGCTCCCACCAGGAAGTGGCCCTGGCCCTGAACAGCTCCAGGGAAGTCATTTCCAGGCTTTTGAAACAAATGGAAAAGAAGGGAATGATCCGCCTTTTCCGGGGAAAGATCGACTACGCCCCCCTGTGTGACAAAAGTTACTGACGAAGACCGGGGAACCCGCTTTCTTTGCGTCCTGTTTCAGAACCCAGCTCATGAAAACCAACGCCATCACCTCCCACGCGGATCTCCGGAGCCGGATCGCCGGCCTCCCGAAAGCCTTCCTTCTTTTGTACAAGGAAGGGGCGGAACAAAGCGATTGTGCATTGCAACGAATCCGGGACCTGAAAACGGATCCGGAAGCTTCCGTCTTCACGGTGGAGGTCACCTCGGTCCGGGACGTCCACACGGCCCTGGGGGTGGATTCCGCGCCCAGCCTGGTCATCTTCCGGAATGGCCAACCCGTGAACATCGTCAAGGGATGCCTCACCGCCTCCTCCTACGCCTCCCTCATCGAAGGCCGGGAGATCGGTTCCCACGGACGGGAGGAAGGGAAAAAAGCCAAACGGGTGACCGTGTACACGACCCCCACCTGCTCCTGGTGCCGGACCATCAAAACCTACCTGGACGGACAGGGCATCCGATACCGGGAAATCAACGTCGCCGCCGACCAGAAAGCCGCGGAGGAAATGGTCCGAAAGAGCGGGCAGCAGGGGGTGCCCCAGACCGACATCGACGGCCAGGTGGTGGTGGGCTTCGACAAAAACAGAATCAATCAATTGCTTGAAATCGCATAAGTTCGGCACATGTAAAACCTAAAAATCAACGACTATGAAAGAGTTACAGCCAATCAACCAGCACGTCCTGCTCGAGGTGGAGGCCGCAGAACAAAAGACCGCCTCAGGGATTTTCATCCCCGACACCGTAAAAGAAAAACCCCAACTCGCCAAGGTTCTTGCCCTCAGCGGCATCGAGAACCCTGAGATTTCAGTGGGCGATGTGGTTTTCTTCAAAAGTTTCTCCGGTACCGAACTGGAGTTCGACGGGAAGAAATACCTGATGATGCCTTACGCCGACATCCTGGGCAGGGTTGTTGAAACAGACAAGATCTGAGTTGACCCGACCGGCTGTACGCTACGTCACCATTATCAAAATCTTTTAGGTTTCTGCCAGAAGGGCTGCTACTCGACATAGCGGCCCTTCATTTTATGTTTTATCTTCGTGACCGAATCACCAAATCCAATCTGACCGTGAAACTGACCCACCTTTTTTTCCTGTTTGGGGCCCTTCTGATTGGGGCCTGCCAGTCAACCGATGAATCCGAAACCATGAATCCATTTCTGAACGATTACGACACGCCCTTCGGGGTTCCCCCCTTCGACCGCATCGAAGCCGGTCATTTTGTACCCGCCTTCCAGGCCGGCATCGCCGCCCAGGAGAAGGAAATCGAAGCCATCGTTCACACTGCCGGTGAGGCCACCTTCGAGAACACCATTGCTGCCTTCGACCACAGCGGGGACATCCTGCGCAAGGCGGGCGGTGTCTTTTACCGCCTCCTGTCGGCCGAAACCAACCCGACCCTGGATTCCATCGCGGAGGCCCTGGTGCCCCTCACTTCGGCCCACAACAGCAACATGATGCTCAACGAAGACCTCTTCGCACGGGTGAAGGCCGTCTATGAATCCCGCGAAAACGGAACCCTGTCCCCGGAGCAGAAACGGGTGGTGGAGAAAATCTATGAGCAATTCGAACGCGGAGGTGCCAACCTGGATGAAGCCGGAAAAGCGAGGATCCGCGAGATCGACGAAAAGCTGTCCCTCCTGACCCTTCAGTTCGGAAACAACAACCTGACGGAAACCAATGAGTTCCGGCTGGTCGTGGAACAGGAAGAGGAACTGGCCGGGTTGCCTCCCTCGGTTCGGTCGGCTGCCGCCGATGCCGCCAGCCAGGCCGGAATGGAAGGAAAATGGGTGTTCACCCTCCAGAAGCCCAGCTGGATTCCCTTTCTGACCTATGCCGAAAACCGGGACCTGCGGGAGAAGATCTACCGCGCCATGTTCATGCGCGGCGACCAGGACAACGCCGCGGACAACAAGCGCATCATTGGAGAGATCGTCGCTTTGCGGATCGAAAGAGCCCATCTGCTTGGTTATGAAACCCATGCCGACTATGTGCTGGTCAAGCGAATGGCAAAGGATCCGGATCATGTCTACGCCCTTCTGGATCAGATCTGGGAGCCCGCGCTGAAAAAAGCGACGGAAGAGGCCGGGATGATGCAGGACATGATCCGGGCCGAAGGTGGAGAGTTTCAGCTGGCAAGTTGGGACTGGTGGTATTACGCTGAAAAAATCCGGAAGGAAAAGTATGACCTCGACGAGGAGGAGCTTCGTCCTTACTTCAGTCTGGAAGCGGTGAAAGCCGGTGTGTTCGATGTGGTCCAGAAGCTCTATGGCCTGCAATTCGAATTGCGGGACGACCTTCCCGTGTACCACAGCGAAGTCCAGCCGTACGAGGTGAAGGAAGCCGACGGGACCCACCTGGGCATCCTGTACATGGACTTCCATCCCCGGCCGGGCAAACGTGGAGGTGCCTGGAGCACCAGCATCCGTCAGGCCCACACCTGGCAGGGGGAGCGGGTGGCCCCGGTTCACCTCATTGTCATGAATTTCACCCGTCCCACCGGTGGAAAACCCGCCTTGATCAGTTTCGATGAGGCCACCACTTTCTTCCATGAATTCGGCCATGCCCTGCATTCCATGCTCACCAAAGCCGATTATCTCACCACCTCCGGGACGGCCGTTGCCACCGATTTTGTGGAGCTTCCCTCCCAGATCATGGAAAACTGGGCCGCCCACCCGGATGTGCTCAAAACCTATGCCCGTCATTTCGAAACCGGCGAACCCATTCCCGACGAGCTCATGAAGAAGCTGGAGGCTTCCAGCAAATTCAACCAGGGATTTGCCACCGTGGAATACCTGGCCGCCTCCTACCTCGACATGGACTACCACACCCTGACCGATGCTTCCGGACTGGACGTGCGTTCCTTTGAAAAAGCCAGCATGGACCGGATCGGTCTGCCCGATGAGATCATCCCCCGCTACCGTTCCACCTACTTCCAGCACATCTTCTCCGGCGGGTATTCCTCGGGCTACTACAGCTACATCTGGTCGGAGGTCCTCGACAAGGATGCGTTCAATGCGTTTCGGGAAACCTCCCTTTTCGACCCAGCCACGGCCTTGTCGTTCCGTCAGAACATCCTGGAAAAAGGGGGTTCGGAGGATGAGATGACCATGTACGTGACTTTCCGGGGACAGGAACCCACGATCGAACCATTGCTGAAGGGCCGGGGTCTGGACTAGACCCCCCGCCCTTTCAAAATGGTGATGATGGTGTAAAACAGGATTTTCAGGTCCACGAAGAGGGACATGTTTTCGATGTAGAGGATGTCGTAACGGAGTCGTTTGACCATTTCCTCCACATTCTCCGCATACCCGTATTTCACCTGACCCCAGGACGTGATGCCCGGCCTGACCTTGTGCAGGTGCACGTAATGCGGGGCTTCCAGGGTGATCTTGTCAATGAAATAGGCACGTTCGGGCCGGGGGCCCACCAGGGACATGTCGCCCCGGAGCACATTGAAAAAGTTGGGGATTTCATCGAGGCGGTGGCGGCGCATGAATTGCCCGAAACGGGTGACCCGCGGATCATGTTTGGAGGAGAGCTCGGGCCCGTTTTCTTCCGCGTTGTGGTACATCGACCGGAACTTGAAGATCTGGAAGGGCTTCCCGTACCGGCCCACCCGGCTCTGCCTGTAAAACACGGGGCCGGGGGATGAAAGCTTGACAGCCACGGCAAGAAACAACATCAGGGGCAGGAGGAAAAGCAGGGAAGCCACCGAAAGGCTGATGTCCATGATCTGCTTTACGTTTTGCTGCCAGGCAGGCATCAATTCATGCTTCACTTCCAGCAGCGGGGTTCCGAAAATGGTGCTGGTCCGCACCTTTCCCGTGAGAATGTCGGTCATGCTGGGAATGGCGCTGATGCGAACATCCATGAGGGAAAGCCGGTTGAGAATCCCCCCGATTTTTCCATGTTCCGAGGGCTCCAGAGCAATGATGGCTTCCTCCACCCCCATGTGCCGGATGGTGTCTTCCATGGCTTCGTGGCTACCCAGGTGCGGAAGATGATCCTGCAACTGGTAGTGCTCCTTCTTGTGCACATTGAGGAAACCCAGGATTTCATGCCCCGAGGAGCTCGGTTGATCGCGAATGTCGAGGTACACCTCCACCGCGTTTTCGTTGCTTCCGATCATGATGGTGCGAAAACCGATTTCGCGCCGGTGCACCCGCCGCACCGTTCGGCTTGTCAACACCATGCGACCCACCAGGGTGAGCAGAGTGAAACGTGAAGAGCGCAAAAAAGAGATGGTAGTAATTGGTGTAATCGGCGATGGTGTCGCCGAGCAACAGGACAAAAAGATCATCAGGACTCCCGCCAGGGAGGAGGTCAGGTGCGCATGAAATCGTTGATGGGAGCGGCGGAAAAGGTCGTTGTAGAAACCAAGAAACTGTGAACACGATCCAGGCCAGCAGAAGAAAGACTCCCAGCCAGAACCGGTGTCCGAGACCACGGAACATGCATGCCGGCATGAGCAGAGAACACACGGGGGCCTGATTTCCAGCTTCCTGAAAAGATAGAACAGCATCCACGCCACGGATGCGGCCAGAAAATCAAACGACATGTACAGCAGGGCCTGTTTCGATATTCTTCATGCAATCAAGAAGCCTATCCCAATAGATACTAACTCGAAGTAAACACAAATAATTGCCTCCCTTCAAAAAAGCCGGATGATGTTCAAGAATATCATTTATATTTGGGCCAAATCGGCGCGAGTGGACAATTACCGTCATAAAGGCCTGAGGAAAAACATAGAAGAGATTCGCCAAAAGGAATCCGGGGATGAAAAGGTACGGAAGCCCGGGAAATGTTCTGTGGCACCTTTTCATGGACAGCAGTTTCATCAACTTCTCCTATGCCGACAAAGCCTTCCCTATCGCTGCCGGTCAAAACCATTTCCCAACCCTACACCGTGGCCTTTCAAACCGAGTTGCTGGAGGGTGGAAGCCCATCACAAGGTGCTGGAGGTGGAACAGGTTCAGATACCAGACTGCCGTCCTGCTCGAACTCGGCGCCTGCGTCTGCACCATCGAACGGCACCGCCAGCTGTTCCTGGAGGCGCAGAAGGTGCTGAACCCCTGCGGTACAAGGCTGTTTTTTTTCACGGGGACGGGTACGAGGGACTTCCTTCCTACGGCACCCTTCGACCGATCCTGATCACGGCCGGTGCCCCGGAAGTCCCCGACGCCCTCCTGGAACAACTGGCTCCCGGGGGGATTCTCGTGGTGCCCGAGGGAGGCCTGGCGGGTCAGACCATGATCCGGATCCGTGTAAGGACGAGCACCTGGGACTGGAACGGACCGAACATGGATCGTTTTCCTTTGTCCCGCTGTTGCGAGGCAAAAGAACAACTGACCCAAATCCAAGGAACTCCATGCACATTGAAACGCTCATATACAACAGCTTTCAGGTCAATACCTACCTGCTCTGGACGGACGACCGGGAAGCCATCGTGGTGGATCCCGCTTTTCACTCCCCGGAGGAACGCAGGGGATTTGACCGACTTGTGAAAGACAAGAGCCTTCAACTGATCGGACAGGTACAAACCTACTGCCATGTGGATCATGTCCTGGGATGTCACCACATCAAATCCAAATACGGCTTGCCCGTCCGGGCCCACCGCGATGAAGCGGACAATCTCCGGAATGTGGCCCGGATGGGTGAAATGTTCGGGCTGGACATGGATGAAATCGATGGCATGGATGATGTTTTGGAAAGCCCGGGAAGCCTCTTTTTGGGCGGGGAGGAAATTGTTCTCCTCCATGTTCCCGGTCACAGTCCGGGCAGCCTTTCCTATTACCTTCCCGCCTCCGCAGCCGTTCTGACCGGGGATGCCCTCTTTTCGGGGCAGCATCGGCCGAAGCGATTTGCCGGGGGGAACCATGCCACCCTGGTGTCGTCGATCCGTGCCCGTTTGCTGACCCTTCCCGGCCACACCCTGGTGTTTCCGGGCCATGGCCCATCGTCCACCGTTGGAAAGGAGGCATTGGAAAATCCCTTTCTCCAGGGTGCCGAACACATTTCCGACATATGGGAAGTCCTTTTTGATTGATCATCTTTGAGCCGCTGTGATCCCCGGATCAACCGCTTTGAAAATCTTGGCTCATGAAACCCG
Source organism: Bacteroidales bacterium (assembly GCA_041393235.1). GTDB lineage: Bacteria > Bacteroidota > Bacteroidia > Bacteroidales. The sequence continues at coordinate 152,539 of JAWKKO010000002.1, read as the reverse complement.
AATCCTTTGCATTGAGGCATGCAGGCTCCCCAAAAAAACGAGGTCGCCGGCATGCTCGACCGTTGTGGCCTGTCCTCCCTGATGAACTCATTGTCAAACCCTGCCTGCCTCCTGCTATCCTTCGCCCGGGGGAACTCCCCTGGCCGAGGCCCTGAGAGCATGGCTACATCTGGAACGGATCCGGGAAATCGCGAAAAAAAACAAGCCCTTCAAAAGCTACATCGGCCTGGGTTACTACAACACCTTTCTGCCGTCGGTCATCCAGCGGAACATCCTGGAAAATCCCTCCTGGTATACCTCCTATACGCCGTACCAGGCCGAGATTTCCCAGGGCAGACTGGAAGCCCTGCTGAACTTCCAGACGGTGATCATGGAGCTGACCGGGATGGAGTTGGCCAATGCTTCCCTGCTCGACGAGGCGTCGGCTGCAGCCGAGGCCATGATCATGCTGTTCAACGCCCGGAGCCGCCAGGCCGTTGCCCAGGGAAAGAACGTTTTCTTCGTGGATGAAAACGTGTTTCCCCAAACCCGGGCCGTTCTGGAAAACCGGGCCGAGCCCCTGGGCATCCGGCTTCAGCATGGAACCTATGAAGAACACATCCCCGACGGGTCGGAATTTGCCTGTCTGATCCAATACCCGGCGGCGGACGGACACATCCGGGACTATCGGGATTTCACTTCCCGGGCCCATGAACACGATTGCCAGGTGGTTGTCGCTGCGGACATCCTGGGCCTTGCCCTCCTGACTCCCCCCGCCGAATGGGGGGCCGATGTGGTGGTGGGCTCCACCCAACGGCTGGGCATCCCCATGTTTTACGGCGGGCCCCATGCCGCCTACTTTGCCACACACGACCGTTTCAAACGAAACCTTCCCGGACGAATCATCGGCATTTCCACCGACGCGCACGGGAACCCGGCACTTCGCATGGCCCTGCAAACCCGGGAGCAACACATCAAACGGGAACGGGCCACCTCCAACATTTGCACGGCCCAGGCCTTGCTGGCCAGCATGGCCGGCATGTATGCCGTGTACCACGGACCCGAGGGGCTGATCCGCATCGCCCGGAACACACACGAAGCGGCGGCTTACCTGGCCCGGCAATTGAAGGATCTCGGCTACGCCCTGGCTCACGAACAATTCTTCGACACCCTCCGCATTGGTTTGCCCGAAGGGCTGAACGCAGAGGACATCCGGAAGGAAGCCGAAGCCAGAGGCATCAACTTCCACTACCCGGAATCCGGTTGGGTCCAGCTGTCGACCGACGAAAGCAGTCGGCCCGACAACCTCGACGAGATCCTGGAGGTGTTTGCCGTGGCCGTCCGAAAAGCCCTGGCTCCTGTGTCCCCCGGGGAGGAAGCCATTCACATCCCGGAAGCGCTCCGAAGAAGCCAGCCCTTCCTTGGCCAGGACATCTTCCGGAAATACCGGTCGGAAACCGCCCTGATGCGGTACATCCACAACCTGGGCAGGAAGGACATCAGCCTGACCCATTCCATGATCTCCCTGGGATCGTGCACGATGAAACTCAACGCCGCCACCGAGTTGTTCCCGGTCAGCTGGCCGGAATTCAGTCAGGTCCACCCCTTCGCCCCCATCAACCAGGCGGAAGGATACCACCAGATGATCCATGAACTGGAAGCCGCCCTGCGGGTCATCACCGGATTCGACACCCTTTCCTTTCAACCCAATTCCGGGGCCACCGGGGAATACACCGGGCTCATGGTGATCCGCGCCTACCAGAAATCTCTGGGGCAGGGCCACCGGAATGTGGTGCTCATCCCCGCTTCCGCCCACGGAACGAATCCCGCGAGCGCGGTGATGGCCGGCATGCATGTCAAAGTGGTGGATTGCGACGAGAAAGGGAACATCAACAGCGAGTGCCTTCGCTCCCTGGCGGAGGCACACCGGGAAAACCTTTCCTCCATCATGATCACCTACCCCTCCACCCACGGGGTGTATGAAGACAACATCAGGGAAATCATCGACATCGTTCACCAGAACGGGGGGCAGGTGTACATGGACGGGGCGAACATGAACGCCCAGGTGGGGCTCACGAACCCTGCGCACATCGGTGCCGATGTGTGCCACCTCAACCTCCATAAAACCTTTGCCATTCCACATGGCGGAGGCGGTCCCGGCGTGGGGCCCATCGGCGTGGCGGAACATTTGGTGGAGTTCCTTCCCACCCATCCGGTGATGGAGACCGGAGGGGTGAACGGGATTCCGCCGGTGGCGGCCGCTCCCTACGGAAGCGCCGGCATCCTGGCCATTTCCCATGCCTACATCGGCATGCTGGGAGGGCAGGGGCTCACGGAAGCTACCAAGCTTGCCATTCTGAACGCCAACTATGTTTCCCGCTCTCTGACCGGCTACTTCGACACCCTGTACACGGGAACGAAGGGACGGGTGGCCCATGAAATGATCCTGGATTGCAGGAAATTCAAAGCCATGGCCGACATCACGGAAGCGGACATCGCCAAACGGCTCATGGATTATGGTTTCCATGCCCCGACCCTGAGTTTCCCGGTGCACGGCACCCTGATGATGGAACCCACCGAAAGTGAATCCAGGGAGGAATTGGACCGGTTCATCGAAGCCATGATCGACATCCACGGCGACATCATGGACATTGCCGAAGGACGGGTCGCCCCGGAGGAAAGCGTTCTCCGCCATGCGCCCCATACCGCAGCATCCCTGCTGACAGGGGACTGGGACAAAACCTACAGCAGGGAGAAGGCGGCCTTTCCCCTGCCCTGGGTCCGGGAAAACAAATTCTGGCCGACCGTGGGACGCATCAACGACGGATACGGGGACCGCAACCTGATCTGTTCCTGTGAACCCCTGTCGACTTACCGGGAGCAGGGTTTCGAAAGCTAGTCTTTGGCTGGTTCGCTGACCGCTTCCGCTCGGCTGCTGTTTCGGGGCGACAGGAACAGGAAGCTGTCGCAAACGATTTCCGTGCTGTAGTGCTTGTTCCCTTCTTTGTCGTCCCAGGAATTGGTGGAAATGCGCCCTTCCACATACAACGCATCCCCCTTCTTCACAAACTGCCGGACAAGATCGGCCGGTTTGTTCCACACGACCACCTTGTGCCATTCGGTTCGCGTGATCTCCTCTCCTTCCCGGTTTCGGAAGCAGGAATTGGTTGCCAGCGGGAAATTTGCGACAAAAGCCTCGCCGTCCCGTTCGGTCACTCTGGGTTCATCCCCCACGTTGCCCACGAGGGTGACCCGGTTTACACCGTATTTCATTTCTTGTGTCTTTGGTTCGTCCCTTGATGTGTTGAACCGTGTCCGGTCAGCCACCCCGCCCCGATCAAATCAGAAAAAGATTGGAAATCGGGGGACCCCATCGCCATCGGCACCGGATAATTCCTAACTTGTACGGCAGTCATGGAAGCACCACGTCGGTCAGCCTGGTTGTGCCTGGCACTTTTGCTGGTCCTCTTCCGACCGGCCATTTCTCAGGACACCTTGAAAATCGGGTATTTTGAGGGCCCTCCCCACGTTTACATGGAAAACGGGGAGGTGGTGGGCGCTGCCGTGGACTATTTTGAGCTCATCGCCGATAAAATGGGCCTGGAGCACTGGCAGTTCGAATACACGCCCATCAACCGGCTCTTCGATTACCTGGAATCGGGAAAAATGGACGTGGGCCTCAATTTTGGAAAGACCGACGAACGCAGTGCCCGGTTTGCCTATCCCGCCGAACCCTTTTCCACCACCGCGCATGCCCTGGCGGTCCGAATCGATTTCCCCCTGTCGGAGATCCGGAGCGTCGAAGATTTGATTCCGTTGCGGCTGGGCTATTTGAAAGGAGCAAATCACCCGGGCATGCTCGGAGACCCTCGGCTGCAGTACCACTACATCTATGGCCGGGAAGCATCCCGCCAGAACGTGCTGCGGGTCCGGGCCGGCCGCATCGACGCAGCCGTGGCCAGTCAGGACGAATTGGTGTACCACATCTGGAAGCTGCACCTGCAAAACGAACTGAAAATCCTTGCCCTCCCCGGAACTTCCTTCGGCCTCTACACCATCATGTCGCCCCCCTGTGCCACCCTGCACCTGAAAGATTATGAAAAGGCGCTCCAGGAACTTCAGGAAGAAATCACCTACCCGGAGGTTCTGGATTCCTACATGCGCGGAATGAATCACCCGGCACTTTCAACGGATCGGCAATGAAAGAACGGAAACGGCTCACCCTGAATCTCTCCCTGCGCATCGCCTTGTATGTGATGGCCTTCAATGTGATCATCCTGTTGTTCTTCGGTTGGTTCCGTTACCAGAACCAGGCGAACCGTTTTCGAAACGATTTGGAAGAGAACCTTCAACGCACGGTTGTCTTTCTTGCCGACAACCTGGCGGTTTCCGTGTATGAATTCAACGAACCCAACATCCGATCCATTTGCCGGGCGGCCTTCAGTCAGCCCGATGTCCAGGCCATCCGGCTCGACAGCCTGGACTTTCCCATGGAGGAAACCCATTTTGTCCAGGGGCCCGATCGTCAACTTCAGCCCTGGACGGCCGACCGGGACTACATGGAATCCGGGCTGACGTGGCGACGGGAGGAAATCCGTTTCAACGGGGAACGGCTGGGGTGGGTCAGCGTGGGAATCAACCCCGATTTCATGCTCTCCTCGCTCCGGGAAAGGCTGTTTGAAACCATCCAGGAGATTCTCGCCCTGGCGGTGATCCTGACCATCCTCATGTTTTTGGTGCTTCGGTTTCTGCTGGTTGCGCCCCTGTCCCGTCTGGCCCAGGTCACCTACAAGATCGAACGGGCGGAACAGGCGCTCGTGGCCCAGGAAGCCAGACAAAGCGCCATCATTTCCAACATTTCGGAGGTCTTGGCCATCCTGGACCGGGACGGAACCATCACGTACAAAAGTCCGAACATTCTGAATTTCTACGGATGGGAACCGGAGATGCTCATCGGCCGTTCGGCCTGGGACAACATCCACCCGGAAGACCGGGAGCAGGCATTGGCCGAATTCCATTCGGTGCTGAGCAAGAAGAACCGGCGAAGCACGTTTGAACTCCGGTACAAACATGCCGACGGCCGGTACACCCACACCGTATTCACGGCCACCAACCTGCTCCATCATCCGAACATTCTGGGTGTTCTGCTGAACTACCACGACATCAGCGAACGGAAAAAAGCCCAGATGGAGCTCCGCGAAAGCGAAGAACGATTCAAGGCCCTTCACAACGCTTCGTTTGGAGGGATCACCATCCACGAAAAGGGCATGATCCTGGATTGCAACCGGGGATTGTCTCAAATCTCGGGATTCACCTACGAAGAGCTCATCGGAATGGACGGTCTCCTGCTGATTGCCGAAGAATACCGGGACCTGGTCCGAAACAAGATCGCCCAGGGCTACGAACGTCCCTACGAAGCCTACGGGTGCCGAAAGAACGGGGAGGTGTATCCCCTGCGCCTGGAAGCCCGGAACATCCCCTACCGGGGAAAGACCGTCCGGGTGGTGGAATTCCGGGACATCACCGAACAAAAAGCCGCAGAGGAGGAGGTCCAGCGAAAGAACGAGGAGTACATGACCGTCAACAACGAGCTCAGCGACAGCCTGTACCGCATCCAGAAAATCAACATGGAACTGGAGGAGGCCAAGGAGCGGGCCGAGGAGAGCGACCGTCTGAAGACGACCTTCCTGGCCAACCTGAGCCACGAAATCCGCACCCCCATGAACGGCATCCTCGGATTTGCCGACTTGCTGGGGGCGGACGATCTCACACCCGACACCCAGAAGAAATACATCGACCTGATCAAGCAGAGCGGCGACCGGATGCTGCATCTCATCAGCGACCTGGTGGACATTTCCCGGATCGAAACCGGTCAGATCGTGTTGAATCCGGGTCCCTGTTCCCGAACCATTGATGAACAAACTTCACGATTTCTTCGAACCCCAGGCAGAGAAAAAGGCCTGACCTTCGATCTGGAGAAAGGAATCCCCGATCCGGGGCCCACCTTTCATGTGGACCAGTACCGACTGGAGCAGGTCCTCACCAACCTGGTCGGAAATGCGTTGAAGTTCACCAGGCGGGGAGGCGTTGAAATGGGATACGAATCCATGGGACAGGACCTGCGTTTCCATGTGAAGGACAGCGGCCCGGGGATCGCCGCGGCCTTTCATGAGAAGATTTTCGAACGGTTCCGGCAGGTGGAGGACACGCCCCTGCGTGCCGAAGAGGGCAGCGGCCTGGGTCTGGCCATCTCCAAGTCCATCGTGGAACTGATGGGGGGAACCATCGGGGTGCAATCGGAACCGGGAAAGGGTTCCACCTTTTTCTTTCAGATTCCTTTTCTCCCGGCGGAGAAAACGCGCGATGGAGCTGTTCCCGAAACAAGCACACCGAACCGGACAGGACGAGAAAGCATCCTGGTGGCCGAGGACGATGAACTGAGTTTCATCTACCTGCAGGAGACCCTGGAGAATGATTTCACCTCGGTTCTTTGGGCCCAGAACGGCAAGGAAGCCATCGACCTCCTGGAAATGCATCCCGAAGTCAGCCTGATTCTCATGGACTTGAAAATGCCGGTGCTCAACGGCCTGGATGCGGTTCGGGAAATCCGGAAGAAAAACCGGGACATTCCCATCATCGCCCAAACCGCTTACGCCCACGAAGCGGAGCTTCAAAAAGCCCTGGATGCGGGATGCAACGACACCCTCACCAAACCCATCAGCAAGGTGTTGTTGAAACAGAAGGTGACCAAGTATCTGCTCAGGGCCTGAGACCTTGCCGTCGGTTCCGGATGACTCCGCCGGCCCGCTGTCCCAGGAAGAAAGCAAGGACAAGAACAACGTAGGTGTGAAAAGCAAAACCCAGGTGGAAGAGGAATCGCAGGGCGACCACCAGGGGAACGGGCACATGGATGGCAAGAAACCAGGCCGGGGAGAATCGTTTCACTCCGGCGCGCCAGAATCCGAACGGGACATTCAACAAAAGAACCAGAACCGCTGCAATGACCAACGACACCCAACCATCCGTACCTTCCATTTTATCCACGTTTGCTACCGTTTTCCAACCCCGTCTCAGATCAGATCCTGCTCCCGAAGAAGGGCCTTTACACGGATGTGACTTTCCTGAAACTTCCTCTGAATCTCTCCCAGGGCTTCCTCAAAAATGGCATCGCCCCGGAGGAAATCAAACAGGGGATCCACTTGCAGAAACCGGTAGATCCAATAATTGAAATTGTCCTGCGACGCATAATTCTGCATGTGGGCCAGGGCTTGTGACCGGGAGCCTGTGCTGCTGTAAAATGCTGCCAGACTCAATTCCTTGTAGATCGACCCCGTGGCATCGGCCCAGGCTTTGTATGCGTGCAACAAGGAGTCGGCTTCATCGAGTCGACCCAGCGATTTTGCCACGTGCGCCATTTTTGCATATTCTCCCGAATAGGCATTCAGGCGAAGCTGCTGCTCCTTGTCCAGGGTGCGATGGTAGTACGCATAGGCACACTCCCAATCGCCCAGGTAGAAGCAGGTGTTGGCAATTTCTTCCAGGATTTCAATCCACCCGGGGTCTTCCGCCTCAATCTTCATCAGACGGCGCCTGGTTTCCTCCAGATCGTCATGCAGGGCAAACTGAAGGTAGGCATCCACCTGGGCCGCATACACATTGCCGGGCCGAAACGACAGGGAACGTTGGATGAACTCGTTGCCCTCCTCCAGAAAACCGGTCTGGACCAGCGCATTTCCCGTATGAAGATACACATAGGAAGCCGTCAGGGAGTCTTTGGACCCGATATCGAGTTGAATGCCCTTCAAGGCGTATTGCAGGTATTTTTCCGTGTGGGGCAGGGTGTTGGCATAGAAATCCGACAGGATGTTGATGACCGTGGCCGAATTGGGTTGGAACTCCAGGGCTTTCTCCAGATAAGGGACCGCCGCGGCCGGTGTCCCATCGTGGATCTCCACCATGGCCCGGGCCAGCTGGCTGTAAGACAGCTGGGAATCCAGTTCCATGGCCTTTTCCGCGTGGATCCGAAGCAGGTCTCCCCGGGTTTGCTCGGCCTGCCGGAAGTCCAGCAGGTAATAACAGAAGGCCAGACTGGCATGGGCACGGGCAAAGCCGGGATCGAGCTCAATCGCCTTTTGGAAATAAGGGATCGCCTCCATCAGTCCCTCCCGGGTCGAGCGGTAATAGAACTCCTGACCTTTGAGGAAATGATCATAGGCCACCAGGTCCTTGGTGGGAATGCGCTCCATCCGGGCTTTTTCCTCGGGAGTGACGATCACTTCGACTTCCCGGGCGATCTGCGCCGCCACATCCTGCTGCAGCCTGAACACATCCTCCGTACCACGGCGGTACCGCTGACTCCACAGGTGGCGGTCGGCCCGTGCATCGATGAGCTGCACGTGGAGGAGCAGCTCTTCACCGATCTTCTGGCCGCTTCCTTCCACGATGTAGTTGACATCCAATTCCCTGGCAATCTCGGGGATGCGTTTCCCCTGACCCCGGTACTTCTCCACGGAGGTACGGCTCACCACCCGCAAATCCTCGATTTTCTGCAAATGATCCAGGATGGATTCCATCAGACCGTTGACAATGTACAGGTTCGTGGAATCGCTGCTGTCGTTGACAAAGGGAAGCACCGCAATGCTTTTTTCCATGGCCGCCGATGTGCGGCCGAGGAGGGACCGGATGCCCAGGGCAATCAGGGCCAGTCCCAGGAAGGCCAGAACCGGCCATCCCCATCGGGACCGCAGACCCGGGCGGCCGGGAGTCGGCTCCGGCTCTCTCCCCTGGGCCAGGTATTCCCCCGGGGGATGGCCGAATTTTTCCCGGAAGCATTTGATGAAATAGGAACTGCTGCCAAATCCCACCAGGAAGGAAATCTCGGACACATTGTGTTCTCCCTCATGCAAGAGTTTCCGGGCCTCCTCCAGCCGGATTTCCCGGATGAACTGGCTCACCGACATGCCGGCCAGTTTTTGGAGCTTTCGTAGCAGATTGGAGCGGCTCATGCCCAGGGAGGTCGCGAGTTCCGACACACCGAAATGTTCCTCGGAAAGATGTTCTTCCACCAGGGTCCGTATTTTCCCGAGGAGATCTTTGTCCCGCTGAGACAGTGTGGACGCTTCCGGTTTTGCAGGCATGATGCGGCGCTGGTTTGGATGGGCAGAGTGTACTCCAAATATACGACTTCTTTCCTCTTGCGTCATAATGGATGCTCCTGCACCATAATTGATAAGATTTCCCCAGGGATGACAACCCTTGCATCGGGCCTTGCACGATGCTGTGCAGCGTTGTTTTCATCTTTGTCATACAATCTATTGTTTCATCTGACAAACACAACACCATGAAAAACAACAGTCGCAACGAACCGAAAACAGGTCGAATCCTGATCCTCCTTGGCCTGGTGATCCTGGCCTGGGCCTGCTCTCCCGGAACCGGAAAGCAAAACGATTCCGGGCATGATGACCCTCTCCAGGAAACCATCGCCCCGCCCGAAACCGATTTGCACACGGCAACGGTGCTCGGTGACCTGAAAGCCATTGAACAACACATCCGGGCGGGATCGGACCTGAATGTCCGGGAACCCCTGATGTCGTCGACGCCACTGATCTCTGCCGTTATTTTCGGGAAAACCGAGTCGGCCCGTGCACTCATTCTGGGCGGGGCCGACCTGAATGCCCAGAACAACGAAGGAACCACGGCCCTGCACTCCGCTGCCTTCTTCTGCCGGAAGGACCTGGTGGAATTGCTCCTGGAGCACGGTGCCGACAAAACCCTCCGCAATGCCTACGGTTCCACCCCCCTGGAATCCATTTCCGGTCCCTTCGAGGAGGTTCTGCCCATCTACGAACAATTCAACCGGGACCTGGGGGCCCTTGGATTCCGGGTCGATTGCGACAAGATCCGGGAACTTCGTCCCCAGATCGCCCACCTGCTCAAATGAGATGAAAATGGAAAGGAGATACGACATCGATTTCCTGCGGGTGGTGGCCATCGGGCTGCTGCTGGTCTACCACATCGGAATCGGCTTTCAACCCTTCGGGGTGTTCATCGGGTTCATTCAGAACGACGAATCCCTCCCGGGACTCTGGACGTTCATGTCGATGCTGAATGTCTGGCGGATCCCCCTCCTGTTTTTTGTGTCCGGCATGGGGGTGGCTTTCTCCCTCCGGAAACGGAACCTGCCCCGGTTGCTGCTCGAGCGGAGCCAGCGGATCCTTCTGCCCTTTCTCTTCGGCATGGTGACGCTGGTCCCCCTCCACATGATCTTGTGGCAATCGTACTACCATCAGGACATCCAGTACAAGCCCGCTCCAGGACACCTGTGGTTCCTTGGCAACATCTTTCTGTATGTGCTGGTGCTGTCCCCATTGTTTCTGTACCTCCGGAAAAGGAGATCGGAGCTGACTCGTCTCGAACGCCTTTTCCGGAATCCGTTCAGCCTGATGCTCGTGGTTCTCTGCTTCGTAGCCGAAGCAGAATGGGTGCCGGCCCCCAGTTACGCGACCTACGCCCTCACCTTTCATGGTTTGGCCGTGGGATTCCTGGGCTTCTTTTTCGGATTCATGCTGGTGCGGTCGGGAAGCGGGACCTGGAGTTTCCTGCAACGCACCTGGTGGATCCTGGCCCCGGTCGCTCTTGGCCTGTTTTTGCTCCGCAGGTTCCGTTTCGATCTGGAGGCTCCCTCCTGGCTGATGGCCCTGGAAAGCTGCCTCTGGGTGTTCGCCGTGCTTGGCTTCGGCCGCGCCCGGCTCAACCGGCCGGGACCGGGCCTATTCTACCTCAGCCAGGCGGCCTATCCGGTGTACATCCTTCACATGGTCTTTCTGTACCTGGGATCGGTGTTCCTCTTTCCCCTCCCCCTTCCTGCGGTGTGGAAGTTTATCTTCCTCAACCTGTTCACCTTCGCAGGTTGCTTTTTGTCGTATGAATTCCTCGTCCGCCGGATCCGGATCCTTCGCCCCCTCTTTGGGCTGAAGCCTTCGGTCAAAAACCAGTTGACGGAGAGGAGTCCATCCCCTACCTTTGCACCGTCACCCCAAAACCGGTAACCCCGCATGAAAGATCTGCCCATCGGCCCGGCCCTGGTCACCCTGGCGATCCTGTCGTCCCTTCTCCTTGGAACGGCTTGCAAACCGGGGACCGGGGATTCTGTTTCGGAAAGCAAGGAGTCTGCCCCGGAGCTCGTGATCAAACGACGCGACGACGGCACCCTGTCGAGCCTGAACCAGGTGGACAGCCTGGGGCAGGTTCATGGAACCCGGGTCACGTACTATGCGGATGGAAAGACGGTGTACCTGAAAAAACAGTACACCCATGGCATCCCGGACGGACCCTATGCCCAATACTACCGCAACGGCCAGGCTTTTGAGGAAGGAACCTTCCGGCAGGGGAAACGGGATGGCGAGGTCCGGAAGTTCTACCAGGATGGCCGCCTGTGCGCCCGGTATCAATACCGAACGGACCGGCTGATGCCGGGATTGGAGGAGTACTCCGAAGCCGGGGAACCGATCAGGGACTACCCCGACATAGTTTTTCAGGCGACCGACCTGCGGGAAACCCGCAGCCGGATCGATCTGGAAATGCAATGTACCGATCCCCGCCCGAACGTAAGGTACTGGATTCTGGACCGGGACGATTTCTTTGCTGACCGCGTGTCGCTGCATTCGGAAAAGGGACGGGCCCTGATCCAGTTCTATGCCCGTCCCGGCGACGGGCTCGACACCACCCTGCACATTGTGGCGGAGATTCCCACCATTCTGGGCAATTCGTACGTCAGGAAGCTGAGCTACCGGTTGCGGTAGCCCGCTTCCTTCGTTGACTATTTGTAACCGGCCTTTTTGAGTCCCTGGTGACTGATGGCTGCGGATTCGAGGGGACGCATGCCGTCGAAGGTCTGGTCCTGCTCCACCACGTAGAATTCCATGCCGGCCTTCTCCTTGGATTCCAGCAGCTTGGCGAAATCGATGGAGCCGGTGCCCACGGGAGCAAACCGTCCCTGGTCGTCCATGTCTTTCATGTGCCAGATCTTGAACCGTCCGGGATACTTCTCGAAATAGGCAACGGGATCGACTCCGGCTTTGGTGGCCCAGTACAGGTCGATCTGGAAGTTCATCAGCTTCGGGTCCATGTGCTCCAGGAAATAATCGTACGGCACCTGTCCCTTGCTGTTCGTTTCGAACTCAAAGTTGTGGTTGTGGTACAGAAGGGTGAGTCCGGCCTTGTTGGCCTTGTTGGCCAGTTGAGTGAAAATGTCGACCAGGACATCCAGGTCCTCGCTCATGGCCAGGCTCTGTGTTTCCCGGTTGTATGTGAAATGACCCATGGGGGGTACCGGAATCACGAAGTACTTGAATCCGGCCGCTTTTGCATCGGCAAACTCCTTGTCGGCATTGTCCAGGGTGATGCTGGCCTGGTGGGTGCTCAGGGGTTCCATTCCCAGATCCTGAACGGCCTTTTTAAATTCTTCCGGTGCCAGCCCGTAGTATTTCCCGTCCTGGTATCCGGCGGCTTCAATAAATTTGTAACCCAAATCGGCAACCGCCTGAAGTGTTTCCATGGGATGCTGGCCCATTTCACCTCGCAGGGTGTAGAGGGTGACCCCTCCGAATCGATCCTGGGCCGTGGCCTGGATGCTTCCCAGGACGAGCAGGGCCCACAACATGCGTAAAAAAAGTGCGTTGCTTTTCATTTTCTTGATGTGTTGTTGGTTCAGGGCAGGCATCCGATCCGATTCATCTGCCTCCTTTTCCCAAAGAAACCAAAATATTGCCCCACCGCCAAACTGCCGGCCCTCATTTCTCTTCCTCCGGAAGGATTTGCTATCTTTAGACCGAATCACCTTTATTTCTGAACCAAAAACGACGACACCCATGAAACATTTCAAATCCCTGGCAACCGGGCGGCACCTGATGTTCGCCCTGGCTGCTGTTCTGATGATTTCCTGCACCTCAGGCGGCCCCAAAACCACTGAGGATGAATCGGCAACGGCCGAACCTGACTTCAAAATCTCCCTGGCCCAGTGGTCGCTGTACCGGTCTTTCTTCGGGGATGCGCTGAGCGACTGGGGAGAATTTGGCCGAATGCTTATGGAGGCTCCCGATTCCATGCTGCAGGGACCGCTGAATCCCGATGATTTTCCCAAAATTGCCGCAGGCTACGGCATCGACTGCATCGAGCTTGTCAACACCTTCTATTTTGGAAAGGTGCATGACATGGCCTATTGGGAAGGCTTCAAAAAGAGTTGCGACGAGGCGGGCGTCACGGTTGGCCTGATCATGTGCGATGCCCTGGGGAACCTGGGTGATGCAGATCCCGAGGCCCGTATGAAAACCATCGAGAACCATTATCCGTGGGTGGACATCGCCGCCTTCCTGGGAGCCCATTCCATCCGCGTCAACGCCGCCGGGGAAGGGACCATGGAGGAAGTGGCCGCCAACGTCAAGGACGGTCTGACCAAACTCGGGGAGTACGGAGCCACCAAGGGCATCAACATCATCGTGGAAAACCATGGCGGTTCTTCCTCCAACGCAGCATGGCTTGCCGGGATCATGAAGGAGGTAGGCATGGACAATGTGGGAACCTTGCCCGACTTTGGGAATTTCTGCATCGAGCGCGGTCCCGACGGCTGTCTGGAAGAATACGACCGGTACCAGGGGATGGTCGAATTGATGCCTTATGCCAAAGGTGTCAGTGCCAAGTCCCATGAATTCGACGCCGACGGCAACGAAACCGAATCCGATTTCTACAAGATCATGCAGATCGTCAAAGAATCCGGTTTCACGGGGTACGTGGGCATCGAATTCGAAGGAAATGGTCTTTCGGAGGACGAGGGGATCAAAGCCACCAAGGCCCTCCTGGAAAAAGCGATCGCCGCTTTGTAAACCGAAACAGGAAAATCCTACACAAAACGGAGGGACCATCTGCTTCCTCCGTTTTGCTTTTTGTGGTTTTTTCTGTGTATTTTTGCAACAAAATTTCAAGCTATGGCATACAGTGAAAGTGCAGCGAGACTGAAAAAAATGATTGAGAACGCAATCGAGGACGGCAAAGTCACCCGGGCCGAACTGGACCAGATCATGGCGCTCGCCACCGAGGACAGCCACATCGATGCGCAGGAGCAAGCCCTCCTCTACCAGATTCAGGAAATGATCGGACAACAAAACCGTCAAGGTCGTTCCCTGACGATGCGACCGTCCTGAGCGGCAGCCAGTCAAACACACCCATTGCAACCCCGAAATGCGATTTCCCGAATTACAAACAGTTTTCCGCCTGACTCTGGCAGGCATGCTTCTGCTTTTGATTCCGTCCTGCCTCACAGATGAGGTTCACATTCAGGGATCCGGTTTGGCACCGGACAGCGAAATTGTTTTGCTTGCGCTGGACGCAGCATCCATGAGCTATGTCCCCCTGGATTCGGCACGAACTGGAAAAAACGGCGATTTTTCCCTGTCGGCGGATGTGAAGGAAGCCCGACTCGGCCTCCTGCGAAGCAATGGCAACAACCTGGTACCTTTGTCCATGGTGCCGGGCGACCGAATCCGGATCCGGCAACGATCCGGGGAGGTGCACCTCAAAGGATCCCCGGAAACACGCATCCTGCTTGGCTTGAACGACCGGTACCAGGAATTGAGGAAACAACATGTGGCCGAGGTGGAATTGAAGATGAAACAGGCCCTCCTGGGCGGTGACGAAGAAACCATGCGTTCCCTACAGGCCGATTTCGAAAGCAGGCTTCATGCGTTCTACGTGGCCTACCGCGAGGTCATCGAAGGTCTCCAACCGGGACCTGCCCGCTATTATGCCCTGCAGCTCACCGATTTCGAAAAGGAACTTGGCTTCGTGGAACAGGAATTGAAAACTTACGAAGAAAAGCTGCCGAACAGCCAGTTGACCCTGGCATTGCGCAGACAGGTGATCCAGTTCCGGTCCACGATGATTCACCACACACCCCCGTTTTTTGAAGCCTTCGATCAAACGGGCCTTCCCGTCAATCCGGACATGTTCCTTGGTCATTTCGTGCTCATCGACTTCTGGGCCCACTGGTGCCCTCCCTGCCGAGCGGAGAATCCAAAGCTGGCCGGCGTGTTTGCCAAGTACATCGCGGACGGATTTCAAATCCTGAGTATTTCCCAGGATTCGGAGGAGGAGGAATGGCTGCAGGCCATCGAGTCCGATGGGATCGGCGCCTGGCAGCATGTGCTGGATGCGGACGGGAGCCTTTCCCGGCAATTCAATGTGTTCTCCCTGCCTCAGAATTTCCTTCTCAATGAAGAAGGCCGGATCATCGCCCGGAACCTATCTGCTGTCGAACTGGACAGCCTGTTGTCGCATACCCTCGTCCACCCCTGAAAACGGAATGATCCGTCCCGACGGGTTGACCGGTACGATGAAAAAAAGCATCTTTGGGAAAGGAACCATCCATTCCATCCCGTGCCCATGAAAACAAGAACCGTCCTCCTGCTTTCCCTCCTGCTTTCTGCTCAGGTGAATCCATTTCCGCTGGTTGCGCAGCTTTCTTTATCCGACGTGGATGCCCTGGTGGAGGAAGCATTGGAAGCTTTTTCCGTTGCAGGCGCTGCCGTTGCAGTGGTCAAAGACGGGACCGTGGTTCTCAGCAAAGGCTATGGCGTTCGTTCGGTGGAGACCGGTGAAAGGGTGGATGGGCACACGGCTTTTGCCATCGCTTCCAATTCCAAAGCCTTCACCACCACAGCCCTTGCCATGTTGGTGGAGGAAGGGAAACTCGAATGGACCGATCATGTGGTGGATTACATCCCGGAATTCACCCTGTACGATGAATATGTGACGGAGCATTTCAACATCCAGGATCTGCTGACCCACCGCAGCGGACTTGGACTGGGCGCAGGAGACCTTCAAAAATGGCCCTCCGGATCGGACTTTACCATCGGAGACATGCTGGTGAATTTTCAGCATTTCAAACCCGTATCTGACTTCAGGACAAAATACGATTACGACAACATCCTCTACCTGGTGGCCGGAGAACTGATCCAACGCATCAGCGGGATGCCCTGGGAGGATTTTGTCCGGACCCGCATTCTGGATCCCCTGGGCATGACCCATTCCTACACCCTGCCGCCGGGACAGTGCGGCGGGGACAATCTGGCAACGCCCCACCTTCTGCGCGAAGGCACACTTCACACCATGGCCCCCTATGAACTGGATCCGGCGAAAATCAACGGAGCTGCCGGGGGAATCCTCGCCTCCGCTGACGACCTTTGCCGATGGATGCTGGTCCACCTCAATGAGGGCCGGTACGGGGAACATTTGGAAAACGTGTTGTTTACCGAGGAATCGCAACGCCAGATGTGGATGATCCACACGCCCATCCCGGCGCCGCGGGACGACCGGTACGGAACCCGGATCTCAGGCTACGGACTGGGATGGCGCATCAAGGACCTGAACGGGCACCTTTGTTTCTATCACTCGGGGGATTTGTCGGGCATGTTGTCCAAGACCGTCCTCATCCCCGATCTGGAGTTGGGCGTGGTGGTGCTGACAAATTCCTACTACGGGGGAAGCAACCTGTTCCAGGCAGTCAGTCAAACCATCGTGGACGGATACCTCGGTCTGGACGATGCCGGATGGATTGACCATCAGAAAATGCAAAGTCAGGCCAACACAAACTTCGCCGCTGAACAGGTTCGGTCGGTCTGGACGCAGGTGGAGACGGGAAATCATGACGGGATTCGTCTGGAATCCTATCTTGGTACGTACGAGGATCCTTGGTTCGGAACGGTTGAAATTACCCTGGATGAAGACGGAGGCACACTCTGGTTTGCTTCTCAACGGTCTCCGAAACTCACCGGTCCCATGCACCACTACAAGGCGAATTCCTTTGCCATCCCCTGGGTTCAACGGGATCTGGATGCAGATGCGTTCGCGATGTTTGCCCTGGACGAAGAAGGCCGCGCCATTGGCTTCACCATGAAGGGCATATCTCCCGACATCGATTTCAGCTACGATTTCCAGGACCTGGCCTTCCGGCGGATCCGGAAAACTGAGGATTGACAAACGGCGCCCGGGTTCTGCCGGAAACCCCTATCCGTTCATGGAAATGGAATGCAACCGGTCCGGATCGAGGATTTCGATGGTCCCCCCTTCCAACCCGACGATGTTGTCCCGCTCGAACTCCTTGAGAATCCGGATGGCGCTGTCCTTGGACATGGCCGTGTAGTCGGCCAGATCCTGCCGGGAAATCGCCGAATCCACCCGGTTCTGGCCGAAGATGTCCTCCGACAGATAGATCAGGGCATCCGCAATCCGGCCGTGCATCTGCTTCTGGGCCAGACTCACCATCCGTTCCAGGGACCGGCCGTAGTTGCCGCTGCACATCCTGATGTACAGCTCGGCAAATCGACTGTTCAGGGCCATGACCTGATTGAACTGGTTCCCGTTCAGAAAACAAACCAAGGTCTCCTGGATGGCCACAACGGTGTACATGTACTTTTTCGTGAGATGGATGCCGGGGCTACCAACAAGCTTCCAGGGCATGACGAAATCCAAAACCAGGTTCCGGTCGTGATGTCCTTCGATGTACATTTTCGCGAATCCCTCGATGATGGAAATGAAACTGGTGGCATGGGTGCCCTGCTTCAGAATCACCTCCCCGGGTCTGAATCGGACCGAATACCGGTCTTTGTTGATGATTTTCGGTTCATCCTCCGACAATACCTGGAACAATTCGGATCTCTGGTTGCATTTTTCGCAACCCTCACACAGCTTTTGCACATTCACCGCTTGGTCCTCAAAATAAGGGGTAAGGCTCATGATCTTAGGTTAGGGCCATCATTCAACCTTCCCGGGTTTGGTGCCAAGATACAAAAAAAGGAACAACCTGACCTAAGTCAGCCAATGGACTGATCTATCTCGACAAAAAACGTTGCATATGTCGCTGTGATTTCCTTCACACGGCTCAACAG
Organism: Bacteroidales bacterium; assembly: GCA_041393235.1. Classification (GTDB taxonomy): domain Bacteria; phylum Bacteroidota; class Bacteroidia; order Bacteroidales. Next base: position 134,621 of record JAWKKO010000002.1, on the reverse strand, counting down.
AAGGCGTATCTTTAAGGACTTCAATTTTTGAGGAAGCAGCCATTATCACCTTAATGCGTAAGAACATGAGAAGACTGATCGTACCTGTGACATGCCTCATCTTCATGTCCCTGATTTCCTGCGAACAATACATCATCGATCTGCCCGACGTACCCACGGATGTCAGTTATTCCGCCGATGTGCAGCCCATTTTCGACGCCAACTGCACGGCTTGCCACAACGGAGGAACCGATCCGAATCTGAGCTCCGGGAACTCCTACGATGCACTCATCGACGACGGCTTTGTCGACACCGGCGACCCGGAGGCAAGCCTGATTTATGTCGTCCTGACCGAAGGAGCCCATGCCAGCCGGGCCACAGATCTGGAGAAATTGACCATCCTCGGATGGATCATGGAGGGAGCCGAAGACAATTAGTAATCAATGAAACACAAGATAACCATGAAGAGAAACATCCTTTTGTGCGGAATCGCCCTTGTTCTGTCCGCACTGTCCGCCCCCGCCGTCTTTGCCCAGGAGGAAGATGACTTTCCGGTGATGCCGGCCTTCGAAACCCTGACCCTGATCGACAACCAGACCACCATGAATCTCTACAAAGGTTCCTTTGCATTCGAGATTCAGCACCGGTTCTCCCAAATCGAAGAACTGGCCGATCTCTTCGGTCTGTATGGATCGGCAAACACCCGCCTGGGTCTCTCTTACGGGGTCACCGACAAGATCACCCTGGGATTTGGGACCACCCGGGACTACATGTTGCAGGACCTGGAATGGAAATATGCCCTCCTGACCCAGACCGAATCCCGGATTCCCGTTTCCCTGTCCTATCATGGAAATGTCGTGCTGGATGCCCGGCCCGACAAAAACTTCGGACCGGAAGAGGACTACACCTTTGCCCACCGGATGTCCTACCTGAATCAGCTGATTGTTTCGAAACGGTTTGGTGACAAGGTCAGTTTTCAAGTGGCTCCCACCTTTGCCTGGGTCAACGCCGTGCCAGAAGGATACCGCAACTCCAATGCCTCCATCAATGCTGGCGCCCGGTTTCAGGTCCTGGGATTCCATTCCATCATCCTGGAGTACGACCAACCCCTGCTGATGGCTGACAAAGAGGTGTATCCCAACCTGGCCGCCGGTCTGGAAATCGGGACGAGCACCCATGCCTTCCGCGTGTTTGTCTCCAACTACAGCAGCATTGTCCGGAATTACGGCATTGCTTACAACAAAAACAATCCCCTGGAGGGAGATTATCATTTCGGATTCAACATCACCATCCGGTTTTAAATAAGCAAGACTCGACACCATGAAGGGGAAATCAATCGTTCTCGCTCTGTGCCTCAGCGGCGCTGCCATGTTTGCACTTGGGCAATCTGGCGACACCGTCAAGATCAAAGACTCCTACCACGAGGTCAATCCCTATGTGAATGACAACGAGAGCTGTCTTCAATGCCACGGGGAACATGTCTATACCCTGACCGATACGGTCTTTGGCCGGGTCAGCAAGGAAAAGGTGTACGATGAAATTCACATCGACCGGGACAATTACTACACCGGGGTGCACAAATCCTTTGCCTGCCTGGACTGCCACAGCATGGAGTTCGGGGAGTTTCCCCACCCCCTGGAAACCAGGTACGAGGAACCGTTCCTCTGCATGGATTGCCACGGGTATGATGAGACCTACGCCCAGTATCATTTCGAAGACACCGAGGTCCAGTTTCAGGAAAGCATCCACAACATGGAAGGGTTCAATTGCTGGAGCTGCCACGATCCCCATTCCTACCGGGCGTTTTACAGAAATTCGGAGGACATTGCCGAAGCTGTGGTGTATGACAACAACATGTGCCTCGGTTGCCATGCAGATTACGGGAACTTCATGGTGTTGTCGGACCGGGACGAGATCAACCTGATCGAAAGCCATGACTGGCTGCCCAGCCAGGCCGCCCATTTCGGAAGTGTCCGCTGCATTGAGTGCCACACCGAAATCAACGATTCCGTGCTCATCGCCCACAAAATCCTTCCCAAGACCCAGGCCGTGAACGACTGTGCGGAATGCCATTCCAGGGATTCCCGGCTGATGCACACCCTGTACAAGTTCCAGAGCAAGGAAGAACGGAAAGCCGGGCTGGTCAACGGTGTCATTCTGAACAACACCTTTGTGATCGGCGCCAACCAGAATCCCTTCCTGAACACGTTGAGCATCATCATTCTCCTGGGCACGCTGGGGGCCATCGCTCTCCACGTTCTCCTGCGCATACGAACCAAAAAATCGAGCAAACATGGCAACGCATAAAACCTATCTGTACCCGGTCTGGATCCGGTTGTGGCACCTGGTCAACGGACTCACTTTCCTCGTGCTCCTTGTCACGGGCATCAGCCTGCACTATTCAGGTGCAACGGGCGGATTCATCCGATTCAATACGGCAGTGAGCCTGCACAATGTGGCTGCCATCATCCTCATCCTGAACTACGGGGTTTTTCTCATCGGGAACCTGGTATCTGCAAATGGCAAGTATTACACCCGCGTGGTGGAAGATGCCCGCAAGAATGCATTGACCCAGGCTCGGTACTACATGTTCGGCGTGTTCAAAAACGAGCCCCACCCCTTTGCCATCAATGAGGAACGCAAGTTCAATCCACTGCAAAAAATTGCCTATGTGGCCGTCATGTTCGTCTGCATGCCTCTGATCATCATCTCCGGTTTGGGCCTTCTGTTTCCGGAGACGGTTCTCATGCAGGTGTTTGGGACGAGCGGACTTGTTCTGACGGACTACCTGCACCAGATCATGGCCTTCGTCTTCACTGTCTTCCTCCTGGTCCACATCTACCTGTGCACCCTGGGCGACAAACCGGGCACTCTGTTCAAAAGCATGGTCAACGGCTACCACGAAGAACACGTCCAGGACTGAATCATTACCTAGTCTGGATATAAATAAGGCAAACTATTGCCTTCCATGAGCTTAGGGATCGACTTTATTCCATATCTTATCAAAGTCGATCCCTAAATTTTGTCCATGGGTCTGTTCAGCCTTCGCTCTCCAATTTCCGGTCTGTTTGGCCTTGCACTCCTTTTCTCCGGAACGGTGGTTCCATCCCCTCTGATGGGGCAGACCAACGAGGACTGTCTGATGTGTCATGAGGACACCTACCTCACCAAGGAAGTGAATGGCCGGACAGTCTCCATGTATGTCGACACCCTGATCCTGCATGGATCCGTGCACCAATCGACCCGGTGCATCGGTTGCCATCCGGGAGCCAATGTGAGCGATTTCCCCCATCCGGAAGAATTGGATCCTGTGAATTGCGGCAGCTGTCACCAGGAGCCCATGCAGGAAAATCAGCGGGGGGTGCACGGTCAGGCCTTGCTTTTGAACGACCGCAACGCCCCCGACTGCAAGGAGTGCCACGGAAAACATGAAATCAAACATTACACCGACCCGAGCTCCCGTACCTTCAAAACCAACATTCCCTTCCTGTGCGGGAAATGCCACAGGGAGGGAGAAGTGGTGGCCCGCATGTACAATGTTTCCGAGCACAACGTGGTGGAGAACTACAGCCAGGGCATTCACGGAAAAGGATTGTTTGAAGCCGGCCTGATCGTCACGGCCACCTGCAACGATTGCCACAACAACCACCTCGTGCTCCCGCATACAAGCCCCAATTCCTCCATCAACCCGGAGCGGATTGCCTCCACCTGCATGAAGTGCCACATCAAGATCGAAGAGACCCATAAAAAGGTGATCCGGGGAGAATTGTGGGAAAAGAATCCGGACGTGATTCCGGCCTGTTCCTCCTGCCATCCCCCCCACAAGGTGAGCGTCCCCCAGATCGAATCCAGGTTGTCTGACAACACCTGCATGAAGTGCCACGGGAAGGAGGACATCCACAAAACCGTGAACCGAGAAACCGTCTCCCTGTTCACCAATCCCGGCGACATCCCCAACTCTGTCCACCGGAACATCACCTGCGTGAAATGCCACACGGCTGTGATCGATCATCTGGAGCGGCCCTGTGCCACCAACGAACCGGTCGATTGTTCCTCCTGTCACGCGGAGACCTTTGAAGCCTATTTCGCCAGCGGACATGGTCAGGCCCATTATCAGAAGGAGGCAAACGCACCCTATTGCACAGATTGTCACGGCAGCCACAAAACAAAATCCCGGTACGACGACACCAGCCCGGTGTACCGGACCGCCATCCCGGGACTTTGCGGGGAATGCCACCGGGAAGACGGGAAAGCCAACCAGGTGGACTCACTCAAGGAGGTCACCGCCCTCATGGACTATTCTTTGAGTGTCCATGGCATGGGACTGAGCGAAAAGGGGCTGACTGTGAGTGCCGTTTGCACCGATTGCCACACCTCCCATTTCACCTTGAAGGAAAAGGACGAACGCTCCTCGGTCCATCCGGCCAATGTCCAGCAAACCTGCGGAAACTGCCACAAGGGAATCTACGAACAATACAGGCACAGCGACCATGATTTTTCGCGAAGTGTCGACGGAAAAGAATACCCGACCTGTGTGAAATGCCACACCGCCCATCAGATTTCGGGGATCGATCAGGACGTGTTCATGCGGGAAGTGACCACCCAATGCGGGAGTTGCCATGAAGAAACGGCCGAAACCTACCTGGAAACCTACCACGGGAAAGCCTACCAGCTGGGTTATTTCGAATCGGCCCGGTGCTCGGATTGCCACAGCGCCCACAACATCCTGAAGGAAGAAAATCCGGCGTCGACCATTTCCATGGACAAACGCCAGGAAACCTGCGCTGTCTGCCATGATGGAGCCAGCCAACGATTTGCCGGAATCCTGAGTCACGCGACCCACAAGGACGACCCGCGCATGCATGCCGCCTATCTGTTCATGACCATTTTGCTGGTTGGGGTCTTCATCTTCTTCGGTATCCATTTGCTGATGTGGTTGCCCCGGTCCCTGGCGGAACGTTTCAAACGCCGAAAAGAACAGACCGGGGATGAGAATCCGCAATACATCCGCCGGTTCACCAAGAGGCAACGCATGACCCATGTGTTTGTCATCATCAGTTTCCTGCTTCTCGCTGTGACGGGGATGATGTTGAAATTCGCCCACATGGAATGGGCCGGTTTCCTGGCCTGGTTGCTGGGAGGGGTCAAAGTGGCGGGAGTGTTGCACCGGATCGGTGCCGTGATCACCTTCGGATATTTCAGCTACCACGTGGCCAACCTCATTCGGGAGAAGCGGCAGAAACGACTGAGCCTTTCCAAATTCATCCTTGGCAAGGATTCTCTCTGGTTCAACATGGGAGACATCCGTGAATTCCTGGCCACCGTGAAATGGTTTCTGGGCCGAGGTCCCCGGCCCGACTACGGCCGTTGGACCTACTGGGAAAAATTCGATTACCTGGCCGTGTTCTGGGGTGTCGCCGTGATTGGGCTCAGCGGACTCATCCTCTGGTTCCCTGTCATTTTCACCAGCTTCCTTCCGGGCTGGATGGTCAATGTGGCTCTGATCATACACAGCGACGAGGCCCTTCTCGCGGTTGGATTCATTTTCACCGTGCACTTCTTCAACACCCACCTGCGTCCGGAAGCGTTCCCCATGGACACCGTGATCTTCACCGGCTACACCGACCTGGAGCATTTCAAGATCGAACGTCCCCGGGCCTACCGCGAATTGGAGGAATCGGGCGAACTGGAACAGCACCTGGTCCAGCCCCATCTGAACAAACGCCAGGTGAGATGGATCCGCTTCTTCGGCTTCCTCGCCCTGTTCATCGGGATCGCCCTCGTCTCCCTCATCATCTACGCCCTCCTTCTGAAAGGCCTCTAGAGCGGGCTCCAAAACAGCCTGACTTTTTCTCGCAGCACTTCCCCCCCCTTCCCCCTCCCCTCCTGGGGATGACCACGAAGGAGCCTGGCATTTTCGCGCAGCGATAAGCACGCTCCGAGGGGTTATCCCCAGGAGATTCCCTGCAGTGCATAAAAAAAGAGGCTGCCCTGGGGCAACCTCTTGAACTATCCGATGCGTTTTGACTATTGCAGCGTGGGATCCGGATGGGCGATCATCGCCACCTTTTCGTCGTAATTGAACGGCTTGTAGGTGGGACTCTCCTCATTGTGGCATTTCTTGCAGACCTCGGCGGTGGGCAAAATCAACCCTTTGGTCAGTGCCATCTGCTGGTTGCGCATGATGGAAGCTCCCTTGTACATGCTCCCCGGTCCGTGGCAGGATTCGCAGGAAACGCCGTCGCTGACGGTCAGGGTGGCGATCTCACTGGCAGCTGCATGTCCGGTGGTGGCATGACACTTTACGCAAGCCTGGTCGGTGGTGGGATCGGCGATGCCTTTCTTCTGGGCGATGGCCTTGGATTCCGCACTGGCCAGGGTTTTCATGGCATTGGCATGGGGTCCCTTGAGCCAGACGTTGTACTGTTCTCCCTTGTTGGGTTTGTTGTGGCACATCTTGCATTTGTCTGCTCCGATGTACTTGAAGTTTTGCGCTTGCAAAGCACCGCCGGCGAGCAGGGCCAGGAACGCAATCAAAACGGTCTTTTTACGAAACATGATTCTTGGTTTTTGTTTGTATCACTGTGTAGCTAAAAATATTCATTTTCTGGTACATGTACTTCAAACACCGGGCCATTTTTGACCATGTTCTTCAATATATAACCAGTATAAAGTAAAAAAAGGCTGCCTTCCGGGGCAGCCTTTCTTTTGAGGGTTTCAGGTATGCCTATTTGGTGGTGTCCGAAACATAGTCGTATCCCATGATGGCGCCGGTGGTCCAGGGAGACACGGTCATCTCGTCATGAATCATGGCATTGGCCCCAAACTTCAGGGATTTGGCATCGTAGCCGATCATCCGAAGATAGCAGGCCATTTTGGCGCTGGTTTGCCCGGTGTAGCAATACACAACAACGGTTTTGTCGGTGGGCAGGGTCTTCAGGTTCGTGCCCAGGGCCAGATCCACACCGGGTGTGTACTGAACCGCCCCGGCAATGTGTCCCGGATCCAGGTATTCGGCTTCGGGCCAGTAGTTGATGATGTAGTAATCATCCAGGGCAGCATACACTTCCGCAACGCTGATCGAAGCAGGGGTGAATCCTTCGGCCAGAACGACATCCCAGCGGGCATCAAAAATCTCCTCACCCGTTTCGAAACCGGTGGTGAGCTCGGGCAGTTCCCCGGCTTCCCCTTTGGCTGTAACATCGGAGGTAAACAGGGTGGCTTTTTCATTGCTGATGCTGCTGTTCCAGCTGCCGGCGAAATCCTCGTGCCACGCGCACATGCCGAATTTCATGGAATACACATTGCTGTAACCCGCCAGTTGAAGGAGGGTGGTCAGCCAGGCAGCGGTTTGTCCCGAGTAGCACACGATGATGATGTCGTCGTAGGCGCTCAGGTCGGTGTCGTCGATGTGGCCGCGGACATCTCCGGGAACCAGGTTGACGGCGCCTTCGATGTGACCGTTTGCATAGTCAGCTGCAGCGCGGATGTCTACGATGTAGGATTTTCCGGCAGCCAGGGAGGTGTGAACGACTTCGGCCGATTTGATGGCCAGGGCTCCGTTGCCATAGTTGGCAGCGGGAGACGTTGCCGACTCCATGTATTCCACCAGCAATTCTGCTTCGTTGATCTCAGGTTCCGGATCTGTTTTGTCGCAGGATACGACGAAAAATCCCAGGAGAAGGATGGCGAGCATCCAAAATTTGGTTTTGGTCATAATCATTGTTTTTCAGATTGTTAATACTACTTATGGCTTGTAACTATTTCTCGGTAAACCAGTAGGCGGGCAATTCCCCGTCCACCGCAACACCGCTCGTGGCCTCCAGATCCCAGTCATACAGATCGCTTTCGAAGAGATACAGCTCCGAATTGATCAGCGTACCTCCTTCGTTCCGGATGTGGCAGTTGGACGAACAATTCTGTCCGCCTTCCACCTGGGTCTGCGCAGTCCACCGCAGGATGTTGTGCGGCGTGGTGTAATTATACGTAGGAAGGGCATCAAAGTTTTCATAGGCCAGATCTTCCCCGTATCCAACCCAGTTGTCGGGGTGGGCCAGGGTGCGGCGAACCAGGGCCAGGTCATAATCTTTCAGGTCGGGCAACGGGTTCACACCGATCTTGAATTCCATGTGGGATTCAATTTCCGCATGACCGTCCTTGATGTGGCATGCCCCGCAGGTGTTGTACTCCTGGGAATGGCAGATCTGGCACTGGAAATCATCGTAGTGCATGGTGTGGTAATTGTTTTCCCGGGCCAGTCCCTCGTGGCAATCTTCACATTTGGGAAGCTCCGTGTAGGCGTAGCGTTGTTCCACAGGCTGGCCGTCGCCGTGTACTTCGTGGCCATCGTGGCAACTGAGGCAGTCGAAATCCAATTCGTCCCGGTGGTAATCCGGTTCCGCTGCAACGCCCAGGAAGGCATGGCCGCCCCGGGAAACATGGCAGGAGACACAGACATTGTACCAGTCGGGCGTCTCGATGAAATTGTGGCCTTTGGTGAGCCCGCCTCCGGCGATGGCCGGACGGACCACATGGCAGTTCCCGCAGGTCCCGTGGCAAATGGCACATTTGGCTTCGTAGCCTTCGATCTGGTGGGCAGGCAACTGGTCAAACTCGTCGGGACCGCTCAGGCCGGCACGGATGGCCACCTTGCGTTTCTGGCCGGTTCCGTTGTGCAGGCTGGTAGTGAAATTGTCGGTGACATCCTGGTGGCAGGTGGCACACTTATCGGCATACGCCAGAGAGGGCGACTTGATCCAGTCCCCGGAATGGGCTTCTTCCTTCTCCCCGGTGTCCCCCACCCCGTTGTGGCAACCGGTGCAACCGATGCCGTAGTGTCCGGAGCTTTTAAAAGCCTCGAATCCGTCTCCTCCCAGATAGACCCGGTCATAGGGCTCGTAATGGGGAGCAGCGCCACCGCATCCTCCCACCGGCTCCACCGTATCGGGTGAATGAACGGCGATGAGCCTTTCATAATCGGTGTGGCAGCCTTCACAGGAATTCGCGGTCACTGTGTTGGAGTTTTTGTCCGGAATGGTGTAGCTGGTGCAGCCCATTCCCATGGCCAGGAAAACACCCAGCACAAGAAATATGTGAGATCCTGTTTTCATATCAGATAGTGTGAGTTTGCAATGTGTCAATCATCGAGCTCGAAATCCTTCTCATCCAAAGGCTTAGACCTTTTCATACGCGGGGGTGCGCTAGACTGTAAAAATTGTGAATTTCATTCAAATGCCAAAGAATTGACTCATCGGATATCCGGGCCTTTCACTTGATCTGGAATGGTCGTTGGTGTGATCCAGATCAGTTGATTTCATGATTCTTTTGTATATTTGTTGGGGAAAATCGAACTCTATGGATGAAATCTCCCGGTTCTCCGGATGCACCTTAAGCTACCACCAATGCAGGTGTTTCGAAAAACTCACCCCCGAACAGCAAGAGTACCTGAACGCACACTCCGTGAAAATCAAATACCGGAGGGGTGAAATGATCTGCAAACAGGACGGTTTTGTTTCCCATGTCATGTACATGGAAAAGGGGCTGGCCAAGGTGTTTCTGGAAAACGGGTCGAACGCCCTGGTACTTCGCATCATTCCCGACGGGAATTTCCTGGGGTTGGCCGCAGTTTCCAAAGCCCACACCAACTTCCCCTATTCGGCCATGGCCTATGTGGATTCGGAAATCCGGCAGATCGATGTGACCGCCTTCCGGGAGCTGATGCGGCAGAACAACGACTTCGTCACAGAGATCATCGACATCCTGAGCGCAAACAGCATTCAGATTTATGGCCGGTTTTTCTGCCTGACCTACAAGCAGGCCTTTGGCCGGCTGGCCGACATCCTTCTCTGCCTGGCCGACCGGATTTTCAAACAGAACGAATTTGACCTTCCCCTGAGCCGCAAGGAGCTGGCCGAACTCTCCGGCATGAGCCCCGAAACCGTCATCCGAATGCTGAAGGAGTTCAACGAAGAAGGAGTGATCCGCATGGAAGGCAAATACATCGAAGTCCTGGACCCGGACCGGCTCCGGCAAATCAGCGAAACCGGGTAATCGGACACGGAAACCGGAACCGAAGCGAAAACAAAAAAGCCGTCCCCTTCAGGACGGCCTTTTTGTTTTTTGAAACCGGTTGGCCTCTGTTATTCAGGCGTGATGGCTTCGATGGAGTTGGTGAGCAAAGCAACCATGTAATCGGGGTTGTGCACACCAAGGCTGCGGTCTTCAGCAACAATCAGGTAATTCAACATGGCACCGGCCACGTCCGGAGAGGCCACGATGGGGGTGGTAGAACTTGCGTTCCACAATCCGGTTTCCTCGTTCAGGTATCCACCGGTGATCAGAAGATCCTGAAGCTGGGCGAGCAGAGTAGCCACTTCCGTTTGAACGCCTCCGATGTCGAAGGTTTCGGCAGAGGTGTGGCAGGTGGTGCAGGCACCGATGTTTTCTTCAATGCTCCCATGATACTCATAGGTCATGTTGAAGGAGTGACCGCCTGAAGCACGTCCGCCGTAGGGAACGGGAGCCATGTGGCAGGTGGTGCAACCCACGCTGGAGTGTTTGCCTTCACCTTCGTCCGGATAGTCCATGGAACCGGCCACCAGGTAGCCGCCCACGCCCCATACGTTGTTGCCGTGAGGTCCGTGGTGGGGCCCCCAGCGGCTTGAGGTGATGCTCACGTCTTCACCGTCGAGGACGGGAAGGGGAGCCACATCGCGGAACTGGTGACAGTTCACGCAGAGGTTGGATTCACCGCCCAGATCCACGGTTTGTCCGCCAAACGCCAGATCCACGGCAGAGGTGGTGATCAGGCTCCAGTCTGATTCATCATAGTTCATGTGAATCATGTGGCATGTGCGGCAGTTGATGGGTGCCGGATCGGTGATGTTGCCGGCGACTGCACCGGTCTCCTGCATTTCAATGAAACCCTGGTGCGTGTGGCACGATGCGCAGGAAGCGCTGTTGCGCTCATAGTTCCCGCCCATGAGGTGATGGGAACTCATGGCCTGCTGCTGCTTGGCCAGAAGCACCACCTCATCGTTGTGGCAAACGATGCAGGTTTCATTGGCATCCTCACCATCGGTTCCGTTGGTACCGTTGGTGCCGTTGGTTCCGGCAACTCCGGCCGGACCCTGAGGACCTTCCGGTCCTTCACAACTAAGGACAATCAGGCCCGCTGCCAGGAGCAGTCCCAATCCTCCAAGAATTCGTACAATGGTTCTTCCCTTTTTCATAGCTAATTGGATTTGTGTCCAAAGATACGGTGCCGCAACATTCTGTTCAACGATTCACAATAGAGATATGCAGTCTGAAATGCGGATCGATTCTTTGCTCTCATCGATATTTGTCGATTTCAACGTCGACAAATGCAATCATCCGGGAATGGAGTCTGGAAAACTCCCCCACTTTTTCGGGTCAAACCGGGAACATTCCCACCGGTCCGCCTGTTTTGAAAGGGGAACATGCCCTACATTTGGGTGGCGAAACCAGGACTTGCCCTCGCTTCCCTGCAAACGAAACCGACATGAATAAAACCTTGCTCATCCTCTCCTTCCTGTTGATCCTGCTTATCCAGGGCTGCCAATCCGCACCGGAGGTCCTGCGGATCGCCGTCACCACCGATGTGCATGGAACGATTTTTCCCTACGATTTCATCAACCACCGGGAAAGTCCCACCTCCCTGGCCCAGGTGGCCCGATACGCAGAGGCTCAGAGAACGGCCGGGGACACGGCCTTTGTCCTCTTCGACAACGGGGACTTTCTCCAGGGTCAGCCCACCGTATATTATTCCAATTTTGTGGACACCGCCGGTCCCCATCTGAGTGCCCGGGTCATGAATTTCATGGGGTACGAGGCCGCCACGGTGGGGAACCACGACATCGAAGCCGGCCCCGTCGTGTACCGGAAAGTGGAACGCGAGATGAACTTTCCCTGGCTGGCAGCCAATGCGGTGGACACGCGGTCGGGGGAGCCCGCCTTCCCTCCCTATGCGATCCTGCGGAAAGGAAAACTCAAAATCGCCGTACTGGGCCTGATCACCCCGGGCATCCCCCAATGGCTGCCGGAAAACCTGTGGCCGTACATGGAATTCAGGGACATGACGGAAACCGCCCGGATCTGGGTGGAACGGATCCGGGTCCAGGAAAAGCCGGACCTCCTGATCGGTTTGTTCCATTCGGGCACCGACCTGGGCTACGGGGGGGATCCGGATCCGTATCTGAATGAAAATGCCACCCGCCATGTGGCCCGGGAAGTCCCGGGATTCGACATCGTGTTTGCCGGCCACGACCACCAAACCACCGAGGAATGGATCCTCAATGCGGCCGGTGACAGTGTCCTCCTCCTGGATCCCGGCAGCCACGCCGGTTTGTGGGGAAGCAACCGTTACCTTCCGCAAGGGAGCCAGGCCGTTGATTGTCCCCCGGATGGTGGACATGAGCGTATTGCAGCCCTCCCCGTCCTTCGAACGGGAATTTGCAGCGGACCGCGCAAAGGTGGAAGACTACCTGGACGACACCATCACCTGGCTGGCCGAGGAAATGCGAAGCCTGGATGCCCTGTTTGGCCCGTCGTCCATGATGAGTCTGATCCATCAGCTTCAGAAGGAAATCAGCGGCGCCGACTTGTCCTTCACAGCCCCCCTCTCCCTGAATTCAACGCTCCGGAAGGGCCCCTTGCTGGTGTCGGATATGTTCGCCCTGTACCGGTTCGAAAACCTGCTCTACACCATGGACCTCAGCGGCCGGGAAATCGACGGGTTTCTGGAATACGCGGCCGGACTCTGGTTTCAGGGAACCGGCGGTCAAGAACCTCATTTGCTTCGTTTCGATCCGGACCATCCGGGTCGACTCGCCGAACCCTACTACAATTTTTCCACCGCATCGGGGATCGATTACGAAATCGACCTTCGAAAGCCCGTGGGAGACCGTGTCGCGATTCAACGATTTTCCAATGGAAATCCATTCGACCCCGATTCGACCTACCGGGTGGCGGTGAATTCCTACCGGGGAAACGGAGGGGGAGGGCACCTGACCCAGGGCAGCGGGATTCCTCAGGGTGAACTTGCCGGACGGGTTGTCGGATCAACCGACATCGATCTGAGGTACCTTCTGATGCAGATGCTGTCGCAACACGACACATTGCGCCCCCGGGCGGAATCCAATTGGAAGATTCTTCCCGAAGATTGGGCCCGGAGTGCCTCAGCCTCAGACCGTCTTCTTCTGGAATAAGGAGAAGGAAAGGATTTTGAGACTTTTTTATAGTTTTGCAGCATGTTTTAGGAGACCTTTGAAAGAATTCATACCTTGAAAGGTCTTTGAAATTCCAAACCGATCTGGCACATGGATGTAAAAGGAAGAAACTTCAACCGGTTTCAGGAGCGACGGGCCGCCCGGGAAGCACAGCAGGGCCCCCAAGCCGCAGCCAAACAGCACGCCAAGGGGAAACTCACCGCATGGGAACGCATTGCCATCCTTTTCGACGAAGACTCCTTTGAGGAGGTGGATGCCTTTGTCACCGCCGAACGCAGCGACACGGGATTCGGAAAGGTTCAGAAGGCCTATGGAGACGGGGTCATCATCGGACACGGGCTCATCAAAGGCCGGCTCGCCTTCGCCTATGCTCAGGACTTTACCGTCATGGGCGGATCCCTGGGATCGGTGCATGCCGCCAAGATCATGAAGATCCAGGACATGGCCCAGAAAATGGGGGCTCCCATGATCGGACTCATCGACTCGGGCGGAGCGCGGATTCAGGAGGGCGTGGCCAGCCTCGCGGGATACGCCGGGATTTTCTACCGGAATGTCCAGTCTTCGGGCGTCATACCCCAGATTTCCGTCATTCTCGGCCCCGCTGCCGGCGGCGCCGTCTACTCGCCCTCCATCACCGATTTCGTGTTCATGACCAACCAGACCAGCTACATGTTTTGTGACCGGTCCGAACGTGGTGAAGTGCTCCAGCAGGGGTCAGTTTCAATGACCTGGGCGGTGCAGGCGTGCATTCCAAAAAAGCGGCGTGGCTCATCTGGTGTACGAAGACGAGAATACCCTGCTGGGTGTCCGTCAGCTCCTGGGCTATCTCCCCGCCAACAACCTGGAGAACCCTCCCGTACTCGATTCCCCCGCAGAAGCCATCCCGGGCATTGAGGAAAAACTGAGGAGGTTGTTCCGGACACGACCCCAACAAGCCTTACGACGTCAAGGAAGTGATCAACCTGCTGGTGGATCGCAAATCCTTTTATGAAATTGCCGAAAACTACGCCCAGAACCTGGTGATCGGATTCCGGCCAAGCTCGATGGAAGGTCGCGGCGTGGTATTAACCAGCAAAGAAGGCTGCTCGCGGGACACCCCGGGCGTATCAACTCCTCCGTAAGAGCCGGATTCATCCGTTCCGTCTTCAGCATTCTTACTCATGATCCTGGAGGATGTTCCCGGTTTTCTTCCGGGCATCGATCAGGAACACAACGGGATCATCCGGCACGGGGCGAAAATGCTCTACGCCTTCGCGGATGCCACCGTTCCCAGGATCACGGTCATCCTTCGCAAATCCTATGGCGGAGCCTACTGCGTGATGAACAGCAAAAACCTGGGGGGCGATTTCAATTTTGCCTGGCCCACGGCGGAAATTGCCGTGATGGGACCCGAAGGTGCCGTGGCCATCCTCTACCGGAAAGAACTTGCCGAAGCCGAGGACCCCGTTGCCATGAAGAAGGAACTGGCCGCCCGGTACCGGAACGAAATTGCCAATCCCTACGTGGCCGACGAAACCGGGTTCATCGACGAAGTGATTGACCCGGCGGAAACCCGGGAAAAACTCATCCGGGCCTTTGAAGCCCTGGAAAACAAATTTGTGGACAATCCCACCCGGAAACACGGAAACATCCCCCTCTAAGCCTCATGAAGATCAACAGCATACTCATTGCCAACCGGGGCGAGATTGCCATCCGGATCATGCGGACTGCCCGAAAACTGGGCATCCGCACCTTTGCCATCAAAACGGGCAAGGAACCGGGAGCCTGGTACCTGGATGAAGCGGACGAAATCATCGATTTCACCGAATGCCTCTCCGACACGCCGGAATTTCTGGACATCGAACGGATCATCAGCAGCGCCAAGAGCCACGGCGTGGATGCCATCCATCCCGGCTACGGATTTCTGGCGGAGAACCCGGTATTCGCCCGCCGCTGCGAAGAAGAGGGCATCAATTTCATCGGCCCCTCCCCCGACGCCATTTACCGGATGGGGCACAAGACCATCGCCAAACAGCTGGCGGCGGAACACAACGTCCCCCTGCTGGGTGGCAGCCCGGGTGCCGTGAATAGCCCGGATGAAGCCCGGCAAATCGCCAATGACATCGGTTACCCCGTGATTCTCAAGGCGGCTGCCGGAGGCGGAGGCCGTGGCATGCGCGTGGTGGAACGGGACAAGGACATCGAACGGATGTTCAACCTGGCCACCAAGGAAGCGGAAAAAGCCTTCAACAATCCGGATGTGTTCATTGAAAAATTCGTCCGGGAACCGCGGCACATCGAATTTCAGATCCTGGCCGACAAGCACGGAAACGTGGTCCATCTCGGCGAACGGGAATGTTCGGTGCAGCGGAAGCACCAAGTTTCTGGAAGATCCCCCTCTCCTGCCCTGAACGAGGAACTGCGCCGGAAAATGGGCGAAGCCGCCATCCGGATCACCAAAGCGGTGAACTACCACAGCGCCGGAACCGTGGAGATTCCTTCTGGACGAGGCGGGGAATTTCTCCTTCATGGAGATGAACACACGAATCCAGGTGGAACATCCCGTGACGGAAATGGTGACCGGCATCGATCTCATCGAACAGATGATCCGCATTGCAGAAGGAGAGAAACTGCCCTTTGCCCAGAAGGACATTCAACTGAAGGGGTGGGCCATCGAATGGCGCATCAACGCGGAAGACGTGCAATCGGGCTTTTCCCCGAGCCTGGGGACCATCGAAAAGATTTCCTGGCCGGAGGGCGAAGGCATCCGGGTCGACACGGGCGTTCGCGACGGTTCGGTCATCACCCCCTATTTCGATTCCATGATCGCCAAACTGATCGTCCATGCTGACGACCGGGAAAAAGCCCTGGCCCTGTCCAGCCAGGCCATACGGAAATTCTGGATCAAGGGAACCAAAACCACCCTCGCCTTCTGCCGTGCCGTCCTTCAGAACCGAAGCTTCCGGAAAGGGAAATTCAACACCTCCTTTTTAAGCAAGGAATTGAAGATCCATTACCACATGGAAGCGGAAGAAGAAATGCTGGCCGCTTTTTTTGCCGCCTTCGATTACGCAAGAGAGGTTCAGGAGATTGAAGAGAATCCCCTGAATGTGGAAAAAGGAAGGGAAATTGCCCCCTGGGTACTCAACAAACGACTTCGCTAAACCAACCCATCACATGGCGCCTGAAGGAAAAAGCAAAAAAACCCCGAAGCTGATTGCACTGAGTGCGGGGAACAAAGCCTATGAATTCAAAGATCCCCTGAGTCGGAAGGTCAAATTTCAGGGCGAGACCATCGACATCAAACTGAGGGAGGATCCCTACGGATTCTCCTACATTGTCTGGAAGAACAAGAAATACATGGTCGAGGTCATCGAAAAGAACCAGAACCGGTACACCATCATGCTCAACGGCGTCTGGCACTCCTTCACCGTGGAAACTCCCATTTCCCTCAAACGAAAACGATTCCTGGAGCAGCAGGGCGAGGGTTCCTCCACCGTTGCCATCGAAGCCCCCATGCCCGGGAAAATCATCGACATCCTCGTGGAGGAAGGCAGCGAGGTCAAGGAAGGGGAACCCATCGTGATCCTGGAGGCCATGAAGATGCAAAACGAAATCTCCACCCAGGTCAGCGGAACCGTCCTCTCGGTGTCGGTCCGGAAAAACGATTCGGTCATGAAGGACGACGTGATGATCGAGATCCGGAGGGGCTGAAAGGCAGAATTTCCAAAGGAACATAGCGGGGACCGGAGGATCCGAGAATGCTTTTGTACAACACCAGCCTGTCGAATTCCACCGCTCCCTGAAACGCTTGCCGGTAGGCATCCAAAACCTGGCCGAACCTTTCGGGATCCTTCAACCTGTTCAGCCGGCCCAGGGTCACATGGGGACGGTACATGAATTCCGGGGGAGCGAACCCGAATCCGGAAAGAAAGTCATCCAGACCAGCCTTCAGGCTCAACAGCTCCGGAGGTGGCTGAACAGGAACGACAATCACGCGCGGATGAGTCTTTCCTCCAAGGTGCCCAGATCGCCAGAGAACAAACCAGATTCCCGGGTCGATCGAGACCGCCCCGGATTCCCGCCCCGATCTTTTCCAGATCCTCGTTCCGCACATCCCCGAGAAACCGGAGGGTCAGGTGCATCAGCCCCGGTTCCACCCACCGGATTTTCTCCCCGGCCAGCGACTCCCGAAGGGAAGTGCGAGCCGCCCGGAATGATTCCGGAACTTCCAGGGGCAGAGCAAGAAATGTTCGATGGAATTCCATACATTCGTAGGACAAATGTAAACGCTCCACGCACAAAAAACACCGGTCATGAAGAAAATCGCAGTCATCTTGTCGGGATGCGGCGTATACGACGGCGCAGAAATCCACGAAGCAACCCTCAGCTTGCTGGCCATTGCCAAGGCCGGATCTGCCTACGAAATATTTGCCCCCGATGTGAAGCAGCATCATGTCATCAGCCACCTGACCGGAGAAGAAATGAAGGAAAGCCGGAATGTCCTGGTGGAATCGGCCCGGATCGCCCGGGGCCGGATTTCCGACCTGAAAGGTTTTGACGCCGCTGCCTTCGACGGGTTGCTGCTGCCGGGCGGATTCGGCGCAGCGAAGAATTTGTCCGACTGGGCATTCAAAGGTCCCGAAGCCATGGTCTTGCCGGCCGTTGAAAAAGCCCTGCGGGACATGGTGAAGCAGAAAAAGCCGGTGGGAGCGTTGTGCATCTCCCCCGTCCTGCTGGCCCGGGTGTTCGGAAAGGTCAGTGTGACCATCGGCTCGGACGCATCCACGGCCGAGGCCATCCGCTCTCTGGGGGCCACCCACGTGGTGGCGGGTCACGGAGACGTGGTGGTGGACCGGGAGAAAAAACTCGTCACCACCCCGTGCTACATGCTGGATGCCACCATCACTCAGATCGCAGAAGGCGCCGACAACGTGGTGACTGCCATGCTGGAGCTGATGTGATCTGCGCGTTCAGAAGCGGATGTTGGTGGCAGGAAGGGCCTCAAGCAGCCGATCGATTTCTTCCCTTGGAATCGGGTTCCCCTGGAGATTCAATTCTTCCAGACTTTCGCGCAAACTGCCCAGGTCTTTCGGCAGGGAGGTGATTTGATTTCCGGCCAGATCCAGCTTTTTCAATTTCTTCAGGGAGGCTATCCCTTCCGGGATTTCCGTGAGTCCGTTGCGGGCCAATTCGAGCACAGACAGGTTCTTCAATGAAAACAAGGCCACGGGAAAACGGGTCACCGCATTGTCGTCCATGCTCAGGCGGACGAGCTGATCCATACGCTGAATGGACTCGGGAATGGAAGATATCTGATTGTTCGACAAATCGATCTTCTGAAGCACCGGCAGGAGGACCACTCCTTCGGGAAACGTCGTCAGACGGTTGCCAACGGCATACAATCCCTGCAAATAATGGAGGGAAGAGATTTCCCCGCCCAGTGAAGACAATTGATTCTGGGACACGTCCAGGGAACTCAGGTAGGTGAATTGCGACAGTCCGGATGGCATTTTTTGCAGATCCCGCCCATAAAGAACCAGCTTGTGAACCCGGTCTGGCTCGGCAGCGGCCTCCTGAACGGATTCAAACCGTTTGGCACGGTAGAGATCCAGCTCCGGGAGCACCCGGGAGCTGTCCACTCCTGGCTTTTCAGCGAGCAATGCCGGATTTTTGGCCGTTCCGGACGGTTGGGTCCTGTTTCCGCAGGAGCCAAGGAAAAAAGAAACGAGGAGAAGGGGCAAGACTCTTTTCATGGAGGCAAAATATGAAAACAATGCAGACGTTTATCAAGTGGCAAAGGTGTACCTTTGGGCACAGAATTTGATTAGGGCTAATTTAAGATAATGTAAACAAATCGATAAGTCGAAGGTGGCTGCGCTCCGTCCATACCTTATTCTGATCCTGCTTCTCTCCTCCTCCATTGAGATTCGCAGCCAGATTCCTCCGGTCGAGAACCCGACCGTTGCCCGCGGAAAAATTGAAGGAGCCGATACCGTCGCCCTGATGGAATTGCCCGAGGTCCGGGTGTACCAGCGAAAGGATTTCGAATACCTCTACCTGAAGCGGAAGTACCAGCGTCTGATCCGCAATGTGAAAAAAGCCTACCCCTACGCCAAAGTGGCCGGGCAGAAACTGAAGGAACTGGACCAGGCCCTGGTTCAGATCGATTCGGAACGGAAACGCAAAGCCTACATCGAGGAAGCCGAAAAGGCCATCATGGAGGAATTCGAAAAGGAAGTGCGGAAACTCACGGTGACCCAGGGCATCATCCTGGTGAAACTCATCGACCGGGAAACGGGACGAACGTCCTATGAGGTGATCCGGGAATTGCGGGGAAACATCACCGCCTTCTTCTGGCAGGGCATCGCCCGGATATTTGGAAACAACCTGAAAACCGAGTACGACCCGGAAAAGGACGACAAAGTCATCGAAGACATCATCCGGGGCATCGAAGCCGGATTCATTTGACCTCCCAGGCAAATTCAATTGAAAAGGCTGCCCTTTTGGGACAGCCTTTTCAAAACTTCGTTGGTTGGAACCTGGTTCCTTACTTGAGGATGATTTTCCCTTCAGCGACCACCCCGACTTCATTGGACAACCTGTAGATATACAAACCGTCATTCAGCTCACCACGGTCCATCTGAACCTGGGTATCGACGATCTGACGGATGCTGCGCACAACACGTCCGCTGATATCATACAATGTCAGGGTATGAGCCAGACCCAGGTTGTTTTCAAACTCAACCGTGACAAAGTCAATGGCCGGGTTGGGATAGACATGGGCAGTGGATTGAATCCGTACATCCTCCACGGCATTGGAGTTGTTGTCTTTGGCAACCACATCGCCCAGGGAAAGACTCCATCCGGCAGCCCAGTTTTCCTCATAACCGAAGGCTCCCTTGTAATCGACCTGTGTAAACCAAGCATCCATACCAGAAAACACGGCACCACGAATATCTCCCGAAGCCGTCGGGTTGGATGCATCCACCCCTGCATCGGCCACCAGGTTGCCTGCAGATGTGAAATAGGCGGCAAAATCCGTATTGGCTGCACCGGGAACGGTGAACAATGCGTTGCCCGCATCATCTGCTTCGGCCACGACCTTGAAGATCCCGGCTGCCGTTCCGTCGGCCACATTCTGGAAGATGTTGTTCTCCAGGGCAAGGATGCCTGCATCGGCCCACTGGCTGTAGGAGCACTGGCCGTCGCTCGACCCGGTCCCGTCTTCCCGGTACTCGATGTCGATCCCCTTGGCCTGCTCGGCAAAAATGGAGTTCACATAGTGACCGCCGGCGTTGTCGCGGAAGGTCACCGCCCGTTTGCCGGCCGAAGCACCGCGGCCCACATAGGTCACGTTGGAGAAGACAGGCTCGGCATAGGGGGCCCCCAGCTCATTGGAGCTGGGACCGCCGTCGTGCTCGCCCAACCGGTCTCCTGCATCGCTGGCCTGAAGGGCCACCATGAACTGGTTCATGCCGGAATAGCCTTCGTCGTAATCGAAGCTGTCGTCGCCCACCCAGGCCACCAGAATGTGATCGCATTTGGGTGCTCCTCCGAACCATTCCACGCCGTCGTCGGCGTTGGAGACAATTTCAATGTAGGAGAAGGTGGTCGCACTGCCCACGGCACCCAGGGTGAGTCCGTTGATCTCGTTCCCTTCCCCGATGTTCGTGCCGCCGTGGCGGATGGACACATAGGTCATGGATCCGGAATTGTCATCGGCAACCGTGGTCTCCGCGCCGTACAAACCGCGGGTCTCGCTGGTGGGAATCCCTTCGATGGCTTTCTCGGCCGTGGAGTTGTTGGTGGCTCCCTTTCCAAGGATGATCACTCCTCCCCACAGTCCGACCGCCTGATCGGCCACGCTGCCATTCAGGTCATCGGCTTCGGTTGTAAAGATGATGGGAGACGAGGAAGTTCCGTTGGCCATGATTTTGCCCCCTTTGGCGATGATCAGGGCGGAAGCATTCTCCTCCTGTCCTGGTTTCCCTTTGACAACCGTTCCGGCATCGATGGTGAGGGTTTGTCCATCCCCGACAAAGACAAATCCGTCCAGGATGTATACGTTGTCGCTGGTCCAGTGGATGCTGGTTCCTGCGGCTTGCATGTCCGCATCCGTAACGGTGACATCGGCAGCAAACGCACTGTTTGCCCCGAAAACCAGGATGGCTGCGAGAAGCGTAAAAAGTTTTTTCATAGAACCTTGATTTTGGGTTTTTACAGCACAAAATTGATCATATTTTGAGCCGCTCGGATGAAGATAAGGTTATGTGATCATTACCATTTTGAAAGCGAATATGAATTGTGTGTTAGGAAAAAGTTAAGACCCTAAGTCCTGTTTTTCAAGGTCTTAGGGCCTAACTGACACTGTATGTAGGGAATAAAAACTACCTCAGCTGGTAGGTCAAACCCAGCGAGAAGGTGCGGCCGATTTTGTACTTTCTGAAATACCCCTCGGAACTGCCGAAATCATAGGTCTGCCTGAATTCCAGATCGAGCAGATTGTCTGCGGAAAACTTCACATGGATCCCGTTTCTGAACTGCTTGCTGATGTTGAAATCCAACACGGCAAAGGGTTGTTCATAGACATCCGGTGTGGCTGCTTTGTTGACAAGGATCAGTTTGGCGCCGGAGACATTGAAGCCCAGGTTCACATCCCATCCCCGGTCCAGGTTGTGATAGTTCAAATAGGAATTGACCACGTAGGGGGACTGGCCGAACATGGGACGGGTTCCGGACCAGTCCGGGTCGACGAGCCGGGCCGATGCCAGCCGGGTTGAATCTTCCACGACCACAGACTTCACGAGGGTCACGTTGCTTCCGAGGGTAAAGTCCCGAAGGGCGTTGATGAAATCGAGTCGCTTCCGAAGCTCGAATTCAATCCCGTACAGCTCCGCGTTGTCGATGTTCTCAAAATGGATCTCCGGGTTGGCCGCTTCTTCCTTGTCCCGCAGCTCGATGGGCTTGTCGAAATGTTTGTAAAAGGCACTCAGCGATACGATCTCCCCGGGACGGAAAAACCATTCCCACCGGGCATCCAGGTTATCCACGGTGGTTTGCTCCAAATCCGGGTTCCCGATCTTCCGCAATCCGGCTTTGTAATCGTAGGACGCATAGGGCGCCAGCTCCCGGAAGACGGGTCGTGCCACGGTGCGTCCGTACCCAAGCCGGAGGTTCATGTCCTCGATGGGGGTGTAGACCATGTTGAGGCTGGGCAACCAATCCTTCCCTTTGAATCCGCCGAAATCGTAATCATCCACTTTGGTCGGATAGAGCACGGTATCCACATGGTTCTCAACGAATATATCGGTCAGCTCGAGCCGGACTCCCGTCACAATCCGCAATTTCGTTCCCACGGGAAGATCCACCATTCCGTAATACCCGATCACTTTCTCATGGCCGTCGTAGCTGTTCTTGCTGTCGGTCAGGTTGGAGTTCGTGTAGTACACAATGTTGTATTGGCCGGGACCGTCCACGATGTTCTGATCCGAAAGAAAATCAGACGCCGTTCCATCAAATGCGATTCCCCCCTGCCGTTTGATGTCAAACTTGTTCTCTGCAGAATTCCTGACCTTGTACAGGTAGGATCCGCCGATTTTCACTCTTCCGTTCTGGCCACCCAGTGAAAAGGGCTGGGTATAGTCTGCTTTGTAATCGACGTTGCTTTCATCCATCTCCCGGTAGAAACGGGCGGGAAGGTTGTTCAACCGGACTTCGTAATTGATGTATTCCCCGGTGGTGGCATCGGTGTCGTAATCCATGAAAAAGAACCGAAGGTCGGGCTCATCCTGGGTGGCCAGGGTGTAGGACCCCATCCAGTCGAAGGTCCCGTTGTTGAGACCCGGGATCACGTGTTTTCCTTTGGCCTGTCCCGTGACGATGCTCCGCTCCAGCCAACCCAGTTTCTGCTCGATGATGTCCACGGCGTCCGGATCGGCTGCTTTTCCAATGTTGTACCGGGCACTTTTCGTTCCACTCTGGTTCCGCATGGCGGTGAATCCGATCATGTTGTTGTTGTTCAGCTTGTAGGAAAGGTTGCCCAGGGCCGACCAGGTGGCGGTCTCCGTGGCCAGATCGTCCCGGACCAGACGTTTGGGCGCCGGGGAATCCGGGGAAGTCACCGAATATTTTTCATCCCGTCCGCCCGTGTACATATCGAAATCATGATTGTAGCTCAGGGAAACATTGAATCCCAGGTCGTTTCCAAACAACCTCGCCCGGTTTCCCAGGGAGAAAGCATAGGACTGATTCAGGGAGGAACTTCCGGACAACACATCCATGCCTTTGCCGAAGGACCGGCTGATCATCCCCAATGTATCATCGGCTCCCGTGTAGATGTAGGGAAGCTGGCCGGTTTCGGTCAGGGATGCGACCTCCTCCGGAACGGCCCGGGTTCCGTCGTCCATTCCAAGCGCATCCAACTTGCCCCCTTCGTAGGTGAGGAAATCGTTGCGGAGGTTGGACTGGGGGTTGTACCCCAGATTGGCGGAAAACTGGACGCTGAAATCTTCCGGAAAATCCTTGGTCACGATGTTGACCAGCCCCCCGGTGCTGTTCCCGGGAAGGTCCGGACTGAAGGTTTTGTACACCATCAGGTTCTCGATGATGTTGCTTGGAAACAGGTCCATTTGCACGGTGTTCTTTTCCGGATCCAGACCCGGAATCTGGGCCTCGTTCAGGGTGGTGTTGCTGTACCGGTCGCTCAGACCGCGCACATACACGTACTTGCCCCCTTCCACGGAAACGCCGGTGACGCGCTTGAGTGCCGATGCGGCATCGCTGTCTCCCAATCTCGAGATTTGCTGGGAGGAGATTCCGTCCAGAACGGTCGGCATCTTCTTCTTCATCACCAGGACGGCGGCTTCGGTCTGCTCCCGTTTCCGGGCCACCACCACCACTTCGTCGATGTTCTGGGAGGAGAGCATCAGGTTGGCGTTCAGCACCACCACTTCCCCCGCTTTGACTTCGATGTCGTCGAACACCTGGGTCTCATACGAAATGTAGGAGCAAGTGACACTTGCCTTCCCCAGGGGCACTCCGTTCAGGGAGAAATTCCCGTCAAAATCAGTAATGGTGCCCATGGTGGTGCCGGTCAGAAACACATTGGCCCCGATCAGGCCTTCCCCGGTGGAAGCATCGGCGATCTTGCCGCGGATAACTCCGGTCACAGCGGGTGGATCATTGGATGGCACGGCAGCGCCAACCAAAGAAAATCTGTCAAGAACAGGATCAGGACAGATGCGAAAATTAGTCGAAATTCATTCATTCATTGTTGTTTTTATTCCCTGCCGCAAAGGAAACAGTGCACTCTGACCTGATTGTGAACCCCACGTTATCTTGTGGTTAATTCCTGCGGTCGTTTCGCGGTATTTGATTTACATTTCCTTAACATTGCACCCCGGCAGAGGCCGCTTGAACAAAGCATGCAGCCCAATTGTCTCTACTTGCGAAACAACCGATTGAAATGAGTGACTCCCGAGACCGCCAGTACACCAACGGAGAAATCACCGTGTTCTGGAAACCGGCAAAATGCATTCACGCCACCACCTGTTTCCGGGAACTGATCGAGGTGTTCAATCCCGGCCGCCGGCCCTGGGTCAACATGAACGGAGCACCCACCCGCCGGATCATCGAGGTGGTCAACAAATGCCCCACCCAGGCGCTGGAATGGAAACGCAACGAAGACCTGAGCCCTGAAGAACAGGAGGCTCAGTTCCTGAACACAAAGGAAGAGCTGACTCCGGAAACCCTGCCCCAGGGGGCGGCGGAACCGGAAAATGAAGTCGTCCCGGATGTGCAAACGCCCTCGGCCACGCTGAAAATCATGCCCGACGGACCCATTGTTGTGGAAGGGGTGTTCTCGGTGGTGGACGGCGATGGAACAACGCTTCGGCAAACCCCCATGACTTCCATCTGCCGGTGCGGGAAATCCCACAGCATGCCTTATTGCGACGGCACCCACCGCAAAATCGGTTTTACAGACGAGAAATGAACATGGAAAAAGAAAAGGTACGTCTGGAGGTGATCAAAGGCGGCCCGCTCCGGGTGCAGGGCAACTTCCGGCTGGTTGGGAAGGACCTTCCCGACGGAACCGGGGAAACGGATATCTACCTGTGCCGGTGCGGGGGATCGTCCCGAAAACCCTTTTGCGACGGAACCCACAAAAGGACGGGATTCGCGGAATAGCAAGAAGGGGAATTCCATTACCTTTGTGGCATGTCGGCCGTACACCTTTACTCCGAAACCGGGGATCTGGACGGGGTGATTTTGCATCCCCCGGGACCTGAAGTCGAAAACATGACGCCCAAAAATGCGGAACGGGCTCTCTACAGTGACATTCTCAACCTCTCCGTCGCACGAAAAGAGTACAAACAACTGGAATGTCTGCTGCAAGCCCTTGTTCCCACCTTCCGGGTGACCGACCTGCTCCGGGACATTCTCCGGTCGCGTGAAATCAAGGAGAAAATCGTCAAGATGGCCTGTTATCACGAGAAAACACCGGCTCTGATCGATCCCCTGCTGGAACAGGGGGAGGAAGAATTGGCCCGACAGCTCATACAGGGGGTTCCCCTGGAGCGCTCCACCCTGAGCTCCTACCTGAGCGAAGAATATTTTTCCCTTCGTCCGCTGCACAACTTCTTTTTTATGCGGGATGCGTCCGTGGCCCTGGGAAACCAGGTGCTCATCAGCCGAATGGCCAATCGTGTCCGGGACAGGGAGGCCATGATCATGCAGGCCATATTTGACTACCATCCCCAGTTCCGGGTTCAAACCCACAAACCGGACGAGACGGGAACGGACAGAAGGAAATTGTCCATGGAAGGGGGGGACATCCTGGTCGCTTCCCCCGAGATCACCCTGGTGGGACTGGGCAGCCGGACCAGCGCCGAAGGGATCGATTACCTGGTCCGGCTCCTGGCGGAAAAAAAGGAGCCCCATCACATTCTCGTACAGGAGCTGCCTTCGAGCCCCGAATCCTTCATCCACCTCGACATGGTCTTCACCCTGCTCGACCAGGACAGTTGCATGGTGTATGAACCCCTGATCCTGAAATCCAACAAATACCAGACGATCCAGATCGACATCGAGAACGGGAAGGTGGTCTCGATCCGTCACGTGGAGAATCTCCTGCAGGCGTTGGAGAAACTGGGAATGTCACTCAAACCTGCATTTTGCGGCGGTCAGAAGGACCGGATGACCCAGGAGCGGGAACAATGGCACAGCGGGGCGAATTTCTTTGCCATCGGCCCGGGCAAGGTGATCGGATACAACCGCAACGTGCACACCCTGGAGAACCTGAACAACCAGGGGTACGAAATCATCCGGGCGAGGGATGTGACCGACCGCAAGGTGGATCTCTCCATGTATTCCCGGTATGCACTCACCATCGATGGTGCCGAACTGTCCCGGGGCGGCGGCGGCGTGCGATGCATGACCATGCCTTTTCGCCGGAAACCTTAGTTTTCGTACCTTGCCCCCATGACC
Organism: Bacteroidales bacterium; assembly: GCA_041393235.1. Lineage (GTDB taxonomy): Bacteria > Bacteroidota > Bacteroidia > Bacteroidales. Next base: position 107,928 of record JAWKKO010000002.1, on the reverse strand, counting down.
GGACGACCCATCCTGTTCCTCCTCCTGCTGGCCGTGGCCATTTTGCCGGTCCGTTCCCAGCAGAATTTCTCCAGCTTCTCCTTTGGGGGCAGTCTTCCGCTAGGCGATTTCCGGGGCATGAACGAGTTGCCCATCCAGGGGTTTGCCCGGCCCGGAACCTCCATCAAGTTTGATGGAGGCTATTTTCCAGGGTCTTACCTGGGAATCGGAGCCAGCTTTTCCTTCTCCTCCCACACGGTGGATGCGGATTCCCTTTTCTCCCAGATCGTCCGGTATGTCAAGCAGAATGTGGATTTCAGTGCATTGGAAGGCACGGAATTTGACCATGAAACCGGATTCTGGAACGCCATATCCCTGTTCCTGGGCCCCCTCTATTCCGTCCGGGCAAGTCAACGACTGTACCTTGACTTCCGGGTGCTTGCAGGACCCACCGTTGTCCGGGTTCCGGAGCAAACCCTCCGGTTCAGCACCGGCGGCGGGCAGGTGTATACCAGGATCCAGGACGAGGGAATATTTTTCGGCACCACAGGGGGAGCCGGTTTTCGTTACCGGATCAATGAACGGGTCGCCCTGAAAGGAGGGCTTGATTTCTTCCGGGTTTCCTCACGAAGCACGGCGAGGTACGAGGCTTTTTTTGAGGTATTGGGCGCCATTCCGGATTTGGAACGCAAAATGACCCTGCAAACCCTTGATTTCTCCCTGGGCCTTGCCTATTTGCTTGGAAGCTGATCCGGACCGTTTCGTCACATTCATTCCCAAAGGCAACGCGTGGCAACCCACACCGGGGAAGATATCCTTCATTTTGTCTGGAGGAAAGGTCATTTCCAAACGACCGGACTTCGCACCACTTGCGGCTTGAAGGTGGAGGTCGAATGGCCCGGACGGGAAAACCCGGACGAAGGGCCCGATTTCCTGAATGCCCGGATCCGACTGAATGGAATGCTCTGGGTGGGGAACGTTGAAATCCATGCACGCTCATCCCATTGGACACGCCACGGGCACCATGAAAACCCCATGTACGACAACGTCATTCTCCATGTGGCGTTCCTGGACGACGGCCCGTCCCTGACCGCCGGGGGAAGGGTCCTGCCCCTTCTGCTGCTTCCGCCGGACATGGGAAATTCGCCGGTTCCGGAAATCCTGAATACGGGGGACATGCCCTGCCGTCTTTTGCTGCAATCCGATGAACCTCTCCCATGGGATTCCATATGGACCGACCTTGCAAGCCAGCGAATCCGGCAGCAATGCGACGAATTGAGCCGTCAGCAGCGGCAACTCGGAGAAGATTGGGAGAGTCTGCTTCAACGCTGCCTGGCCCGGGGTTTCGGAGCCCCCCTCAACATCCTTCCCTTTGAGATGCTGTCCCGGAGGATCTCCCCTTCCCTTGTCCTGGAATACAGAGATTCCCTGGAAGATCTGGAGTCCTTGTTGTTGGGAACGGCCGGTTTTCTCAAAGGTCCGGGGGGAGATTCATTTGTGCGGTCGCTTGTCAGACGATACAAATACCTGGAAAAAGCCCACCACCTCACACCCCTTCCCCCGCATCTCTGGAGGCATTTTCGCCTCCGTCCCCGCGCGTTCCCCGAACTTCGGATCGCTCATTGGACCCAGTTCCTGAGCCGGAATCACCCCCTGATCGACCGACTCATTGCCTCACGAACCCCCTGGGACCTGGTTCCTTTGTTCGGGGAAAGACTGCACCCTTACTGGGATTGGCACTACAGGCCGGGAAGACCGGCTTCCCATGAGCCAAAACAATTGGGAAGGGAGAGCATCGAAACCATTCTCCTCAACAGCCTGGCTCCATTTTTCCTGGTCTTCGGGAAGGAATGCAGGCAACCGGCAGCAACCGACCTTGGTCTGCGCCTGTATGATGACCTGGGACCAGAAAAAAACGCCATAACAAAAAAATGGAATACCTTTGGGTTGAACGCAAAAAACGCGCTTCAGAGTCAGGGGATGCTCCAATTGCACAAGGAACTTTGCATGAAAGGCCGGTGCGGAGATTGCCCGCTGGTTCGCAGACAAAAGCGGAAGGATTAACATGCAGAGCAAAAGTCTGAAACATGCCTATTTCACCGGGGGATTGCTGGCCAGTGTCGTCCTCATCGGCACCATGGGGTATTCCTCCCTGGGATTCACCCTTTCCGAAGCCTTCTACCAGACCATCATCACCATTGCCACGGTTGGATTCGAGGAAGTCCATCCGCTCGACAACCGGGGCATGTGGTTCACTTCCTTTCTGGTGATCTTTTCCATCGGGATCTTCGCCTATGCCGTCACCACCTTCACCCGCTATGTGGTGGAGGGCGTGTTTCGCAACTCCTACAAAGACAACAAAGTGAAAAACAAAATCGAAAAACTGCATGGCCACGTGGTGATCTGCGGCTATGGAAGGAATGGGAAACAGGCTGCCATCGAGCTGCTGGAACACCAGGAGGAAATCGTGATTGTGGAGTCCAAACCCGATATTGTTCAGCATTTGAGGCAAACGCCCGGGATGCTCTACATCGAAGGAGACGCCACGGATGAAAACGTGCTGATCCTGGCCAATCTTCCCGAGGCAAAAGCGCTCATCACCACCCTCCCCGAAGACGCGGACAATTTGTTTGTGGTTTTGACGGCCCGGGAATTGAACGAGAAACTCACCATCATCTCCCGCGCTTCGGCCGAGAATTCCGATGTCAAGCTGAAGCGCGCCGGGGCAACCAACGTCATCATGCCGGACCGTGTCGGCGGGAGGCGCATGGCCAAACTGGTGGCCCGCCCCGATGTGGTGGAGTTCATCGACATCATGATGCGCCAGGGGTTGGAAAGCGTCATCCTGGAGGAAATCAGCTGTGCAAGCCTCAAGCAATGCTTCGACGGAAAAACCATTGCCGAACTTGACATCATGAACACCTCCGGAGCCAACATCATCGGCCTGAAGCGCGCCGACAACACCTACCAGATCAACCCCTCGCCGGAGTCCCTTCTTCACCGGACCGACAAACTGTTCGCCCTGGGAAGCCGGGATCAGATCCGGCAGTTGATCCGGACCGTGTCGGACAATGGCTGAACGCAGGTTTCAATGTTGCTTTTTTGGAAAAATCCCTTACCTTTGCATTTCGAAATTCGACGGAACGTAATTTTAAGGTAAACAAGAGGATGTATTTAACAGCAGAAGACAAGAAGGAAATCTTCAAGACATTTGGCAAATCGGAAGCCGATACCGGTTCGGCAGAAGGTCAGATCGCGATCTTCACCACCAGGATCAACCACCTGACCCAACACTTGCTGTCCAACAAAAAGGACTACAGCACCCAGCGGGCCCTGCTCAAGCTGGTCGGAAAGCGGAGGAAGCTTCTGGATTATCTCAAGGAAAAAGACATCGAGCGGTACCGCTCTGTCATCAAAGCCCTGAACATCAGGAAATAAGATTTTATCAACGTTGAGGAAAAGGCAATTGATCGATTGCCTTTTCTTTTTCATTTCTCATCGAATCAAGCCAAGATCATGTCAAAACCCAATGGAATAAAAGAAACCATCCAGTTGAGCGATGGTCGCTCCATCACAATCGAAACCGGCGTTCTTGCCAAACAAGCCGACGGTGCGGTGATGCTGAGCATGGGGAAAACCATGGTTCTCGCCACCGTGGTGAGCGCCAAAGAAGCAAAGGAAGATGTGGATTTCATGCCACTTTCCGTGGAATACAAAGAAAAATACGCTGCACTTGGGAAATTCCCGGGTGGCTTCCTGCGTCGGGAGGCCCGTCCGTCCGATTACGAAATCCTGGTTTCCAGGCTGGTGGACAGGGCCCTGCGCCCCCTGTTCCCGGATGATTACCATGCCGAGACCTTTGTCAACGTAACCTTGATGTCCGCTGAAGTGGACACCCCGCCGGATGCATTGGCCGGATTGGCCGCATCGGCCGCCCTGGCCGTTTCCGACGTGCCTTTCAACGGACCCATCGCTGAATGCCGCGTCGCAAGGGTCGAAGGACAGTTGGTTGTCAACCCGACGTTTTCACAATTGGCCAAGGCCGACATCGAGCTCATCGTGGGAGCCACCTACGACAACATCCTCATGGTGGAGGGTGAAATGAAAGAGGTTTCGGAAGCCGACATGCTGGAAGCCATCAAATTTGCCCACGACGCCATCAAGCCGATGTGCCAGGCTCAGATGGAGCTCAGCAAAAAAGTTCAGAAGGAAGCAAAAAGAGAGTATTCCCACGAAGTCAGCGACGAAGCATTGTCGAAACGAGTCTGGGACGAAACATACGACGCCGCCTATGCGGTGGCCCGGTCGGCCAATGCAGACAAACACGCACGAAGCGAGGCGTTTGGGAAAATCGCCCAGGAGTTCCTTGCCAAACTGCACGAAGAAGCAGGCGAGGAGGGCGAAATCAACGAAACATTGGTAGCCAAGTACTACCACGATGTGGAGAAGGAAGCGGTGCGACGCGTGATCCTGGATGAAGGACAACGTCTCGACGGTCGCAAAACGGACGAAATCCGTCCCATCTGGTGTGAAGTGGATTACCTGCCGGCAGCCCACGGTTCCTCGGTTTTCACCCGGGGCGAAACCCAGTCGATCACCACGGTGACCCTGGGCACGAAGATGGATGCCAAGCTCATCGACGATGTGCTCAAGAAGGGCAACGACACCTTTCTGCTCCACTACAATTTCCCGCCCTTCTCCACCGGTGACGCACGGCCTTCCCGCGGCACAAGCCGCCGGGAAGTGGGACACGGGAACCTGGCCCACCGCGCATTGAAGAACATGCTTCCCCCGTCGGATGAAATGCCTTACACCCTGCGGATTGTCTCCGACATCCTTGAATCCAACGGTTCCTCGTCCATGGCCACCGTCTGTGCGGGAACCCTGGCCCTGATGGATGCCGGCGTGCAGATCAAAAAACCGGTTTCCGGAATCGCCATGGGTCTGATCACCGACGCGAAAACCAACAAATGGGCCGTACTTTCCGACATCCTGGGAGACGAAGACCACCTCGGCGACATGGACTTCAAAGTCACCGGCACGGCCGATGGCATCACGGCCACCCAAATGGACATCAAGGTCGACGGCCTTTCCTATGAAATCCTTGCCCAGGCGCTGGACCAGGCCAAAAAAGGCAGGTTGCACATCCTTGGCGTCATGTCCGAAACCCTCGCCAAGCCAAACCCGGATTACAAACCCCACACCCCGCGGATGGAACGGATCGAGATTCCGAAGGACATGATCGGAGCGGTCATTGGTCCGGGCGGAAAAGTCATTCAGGAAATCCAGGCTCAAACCAACAGCACCATCACCATCGAGGAAGTGGACAATGTCGGAAAGGTGGATGTCTTCGCAGTGGACAAAGCATCCATCGACGCAGCCATGCAATGGATCAAAGGCATCGTTGCCGTGCCCGAGGCCGGGGAAATTTACAAGGGAAAGGTAAAAACCATCACTCCGTATGGAGCGTTCGTGGAGATCCTTCCCGGAAAGGACGGTCTCCTTCACATTTCGGAAATCGAATGGAGACGTCTCGAGAAGGTGGAGGAAGTGTTGAAGGAAGGCGACCAGATTGAAGTCAAGCTCTTGTCCATCGATGAAAAGAGCGGCAAATTGAAACTCTCACGAAAAGCCCTCCTGCCCAAGCCGGAGAGGAGCAAGAATTAGGATTGAAAACCCCGATTGATTCCTCATCGGGGTTTTTTTTTAAACGCACACACCGATGAAAACGTTCGTATTTGCATTTCTGGTTATGGCAACAATGGCTTGCACAAAAAAACAACCGTTTGACTACCCGGAAACCCGGAAAGGGGATGTGGTGGAGGATTATCATGGGACCCAGGTAGCCGACCCCTACCGTTGGCTGGAGGATGACATGTCGGAGGAAACCGCGGCATGGGTCAAATCCCAAAATGAACTCACATTTTCGTACCTTGAAAAGATTCCCTTTCGGAACGAACTCAAGGATCGCATGACCCAGATCTGGAATTTCTCGAAGATGGGTTTGCCGGTCAAGAAAGGGGATCTGTATTTCTACAGCTTCAACAGCGGACTTCAAAACCAGGATGTGGTCTATGTCCGGACCGGGCTGGAAGGGGAAGGCCGGGTCTTTCTGGATCCGAACACCCTGTCGGCCGATGGCACCGTAGCGCTTGCAGGCGCCAGTGTTTCCAACGACAACCGCTACTATGCCTATGCAGTTTCCCGGGGCGGATCCGATTGGCGGGAAGTCTATGTGCGCGACATCGCATCGGGTCAGGACCTGGAGGATCACCTGATGTGGATCAAATTCTCCGGGATTGCCTGGTTGGGGGACGGCTTTTTTTACACCCGGTACGACCAGCCGGCCGAGGGCGACGAACTCAAAGCCGAGAACAAGAATTCCAAGATCTACTTCCACAGGGTGGGCACCCCCCAGGATGCGGATCAATTGATCTATCTGGACGAAGCCCATCCCGACTGGGGATTCAGCCTGGAAGTGACCGACGACGAGAAATACACGATTCTGTACGTCACCGAAAGCACCAGCGGCAACGCCCTGGGCGTTCGCAAAAGCAGCGAGAAGGATGGCAAATTCACCTGGCTTGAATTGGGTTTCGATTCCAATTACCAGGTGATCGGAAGCAAGGATGACATCCTGTATGTGTTGACGGATTTTGAAGCCCCCCGGTACCGGTTGGTGGCGGTGGACATGGCTCGCCCCGAAAAGGAGAACTGGGTGGACGTCATCCCGCAACATGACAGAAATGTTCTGGAGTCCGCCACATTGGGCGGAGGCCGCATCCTGGCCACCTTCCTGCAGGACGCCTACAGCGTAGCGGAAGTGTTTGACCTGAGCGGCACACTGCTGCACCAGGTCGAGCTTCCGGGCATCGGAAGCCTGGAGGGAATCAGTGCCCGGATGGAAGAGAAAACTGCGTTTTTCTCTTATTCCTCCTTCGACGTTCCCGGCACCGTCTACAAATACGACATCGAAACCAATGAAGCGGTCGTCTTTTATGCTCCGGACGTCGACTTTGACTCGGAGGCCTATGAAACCAAACAGGTGTTCTACAACAGCAAAGACGGCACACGGGTTCCCATGTTCATCGTGCACAAGAAAGGCATGGAGCTGAACGGCACGGCCCCCACCCTTCTCTACGGCTACGGGGGATTCAACATCACCTACAGCCCCTCCTTCAGCACGGCCCGTGCTGTCTGGCTGGAGCAGGGAGGTGTTTTTGCCCTGGCCAACATCCGGGGAGGCGGTGAATACGGAGAGGAATGGCACAAAGCCGGCACCGTGCTCCAGAAGCAAAATGTATTCGACGATTTCATTGCAGCGGCAGAATACCTGATCGATGAGAAATACACCTCACCCGATCGCCTGGCCGTGTATGGCGGGTCCAACGGCGGTCTGCTCATCGGAGCCGTCATCAACCAGCGTCCCGACCTGTTTGCGGCGGCCATCCCCATGGTGGGGGTTATGGACATGCTCCGGTTTCACAAATTCACCATCGGCAGATACTGGACCGTGGACTATGGATCCTCGGACGACCCCGAGCAGTTCCGTTACCTGATGACTTACTCTCCGTTACACAACATCGAGGACAGGGATTATCCGGCCGTACTTGTCACCACAGGAGATCATGACGACCGAGTGGTTCCGGCGCACTCCTTCAAATACATCGCCACATTGCAAGCCGCCTACACCGGACCCAATCCGGTCATGATCCGGATCAACACCGATGCCGGTCACGGTGCAGGCAAGCCGACCACCAAGGTGATCGAGGAATATTCGGATGTGTGGTCCTTCCTGTTCGAAAACATGGACTTCACACCGGCATTCCACTCGGGCGAATAGTCGCAGCTGCTTTGAAAACCAATTACATCGTCGTCGAGGGAAACATCGGTGCCGGAAAAACATCGCTGGCGACCATGCTTGCCGAGGATTCGGGTGCCCGGTTCATGCCCGAAGCCTTCGAGGACAATCCCTTTCTGGCAAAATTTTACAAGGATCCGGACAGGTATGCGTTTCAACTTGAATTGTCTTTCCTTTCGGAGCGGTACCAGCAAATCAAGAAAGTGCTTGGGCAGGGCGACCTGTTCCAGCAAATGGTCATCAGCGATTATTACCTGCCCAAGTCCATCATTTTCAGCAAGCACACCCTCAAATCCGATGAATTGGTCCTGTTCGAGAAGCTCTTCCAGATCATCAACCTGCAGGTACCCCTTCCAGATCTTTACATCTACCTGCACCTCCCGGTGGATCTGTTGTTGAAGAACATCCGCAACCGGGGAAGGTCCTATGAGATGGAAATCAGTCCGAACTATCTGAGAGAAGTGCAGGATGGATATTTTGCATATTTTAAAACACAAACCCGAATGCGCATTCTTGTAATCGACAGTTCGCGGATCGATTTTGTGAATAACCCGGAGGACTACCAACGGTTGAAAAGTCTTATCTTTGACGGAGATTACCGGCCTGGAATGAACATGCTTATTTTGTAACAATTATGGGCAAAGGCCGTTTCATCCTTTCTTTATTTCAAAAACATTGCTAAGTTTGCATGTAAGATTGACTTAACCCGAAAAACCTATTACTATTAAACAAATAATCAGATTGTTATGAAAAACCTCAAAGTCTTTGCGATTTTCGTAATTGCAGCAGCGGTACTTTCCAGTTGCGGAGGACTCAACAAAATGGTCAAAGAAGCCGACCAGGTGAGTTACAACGTAAATCCCGAAGTACTGGAAGCCCATGCTGGCGAAGTGGATGTCACCGTTGACGTAAACTACCCGGCGAAGTATTTCAACAAGAAAGCCATTGTTACCCTGACGCCCGTCCTTCAGTACGAAGGTGGAGAAAAGGCACTTGAGCCGCTTGTGCTGCAAGGACAAGACGTGACTGAAAATAACAAAATGATCAGTTTTGATACGGGAGGAAAAGCCAGCTTTTCCAAGACCTTCGATTACGAAGAACCCATGATGCGGTCCGAACTGGTCGTGAAAGCCACTGCCTCCATCAAAGACAAGAGCGCCGAATTGGGAACCGTAAAACTGGCCGACGGAATCATCGTGACCTCCCTTCTGGTTCAGAACGACCCCAAGGTTTTGTTCTTCTCCGACAACTACCAGCAAATCGTTCCCCAGTCCTATGAGGCCGACATCAAGTATGTCATCAACCGCGCCGACGTTCGCAGCAGCGAAACTGGCAAAGAAGCCATGACCGGCCTGAATGAAACCCTCCAGGCTGTCAACACAAACGAACGGCTGGCTTTGAAAGGTGTGGAGATTTCCGCCTATGCTTCGCCCGACGGTGAAGTGGACCTGAACACCAAACTGGCGGAACAGAGAAAGAATTCGGCTGACAAATACCTGGCCGGCCAGTTGAAGAAATCCAAGATCGAAGTGGCCCAGGAGCTCATGAGCCTCATGTCCACCCCCGAAGACTGGGAAGGATTCAAAGCCGCTCTGGAAGCCTCCAGCATCGAGGACAAGGAAATGATCCTGCGTGTTCTGAGCATGCATTCCGACCCCGTGGTCCGGGAACAGGAAATCAAAAACCTTTCCGCTGCATTTGAAGTCATTGCCGAGGAAATTCTTCCCCAGCTGCGGCGTTCCAAGTTCACCGTGAACATGGACAAGATCGGCTGGAGCGACGACGAACTGAAAGACCTGTGGGTGAACAATCCGGACACCCTGGTGCTGGAAGAACTGTTGTACACCGCCACCCTGGTGGACGAGCTGGAGACCAAACTGGCCATTTACACCAAAGCCATCGAAGTTTCCCCCAACTGCCTCCGCGCACACAACAACCAGGGCGCCATTTACTTTGAAATGGGTGAACTGGACAAAGCCCAAGCTTCCTTCAGCGCAGCCAAAGACCTGAAAGATCACGACATCATAAACAACAACCTGGGTGCTGTGGCCCTGAAGAAAGGCGAAGTGGACGCTGCCAAAGAAGCTTTCACCGCTTCCCTGGGAGCCGGTCCGAAAGTGAATTACAACCTGGGCATTGTCAGCATCATGCAGGCTGATTACGATGCCGCTGTGAACTACTTCGGTAGCGAAGCTTCTTTCAATGCTGCTCTTGCCAAGTATCTGAAAGGAAACGACGAAGACGCATTCCGCACCGCCGCCAATCTGGACGAGTCTCCCTACCGGAGCTACCTGCTGGCCATCATCGCCGCCCACCAGGACAAACCTGAAGTGGTCTATGAGAACCTGAAGCAGGCTGTTACTACGTGCCAGAATCCCCAGATGATGAAAGACCATGCCAAGAAAAACCTGGAATTTGCCAAGCTTTTCAATGAGGCTGCTTTCAAAGAAATTGTCGAATAGGTAGGTATTCATAACAAAACAAAAAGAGGCTGCCTCATAAGGCAGCCTCTTTTTGTTTTCAAGGAAGACACTCAGGGGAGGCCATCCCCGACATAAGTCCGGAAAACTTCCCAGAGTACAATTCCCGCTGCAACGGACACATTCAACGAGTGCTTGGTGCCGACCTGAGGTATTTCCAGTGACCCGTCGCAGGCATCGACCACTGCCTGATCCACACCCCGGATTTCGTGCCCGAAAACCAGGGCGATCTTCTCCCCCCTTCTCCAGACCATGTTTTCCAGGGAAATGGAACCTTCGGTCTGTTCCACGGCAAACACCCGGTACCCTTGTTCCTGCAATTGGCGGATGAGGGGACGTGTCGCTTCATGGTAGGACCAATCCACGGTTTCTGTGGCTCCCAGAGCCGTTTTGTGGATTTCCCTGTGGGGCGGCGTCGCCGTGATCCCACACAAATGCATTGCCCGGACCCGAAAGGCATCGGCCGTGCGGAAGACGGATCCAATGTTGTGAAGGCTGCGTACGTTGTCCAGGATCAGAACCAGGGGAATCTTCGGAGCCTCTTTGAACTCTTCCGCCGACAACCTGCCCAATTCATCATTCTCAAGTTTTCTCATGCCGGCCATTTCCCGAAAATACATATTTTCGCCGGGGATGCCAGAATGGTGGAAGGAGACTTTTACCCGCGAATTGTTACATTTGTAGGAAATGCGCCTTAAATCGAGAAAATCAACCTAAATCGACGACCGATGAACATTCACGAATACCAGGGCAAACAGATTCTGAAGCAATTTGGGGTGGCCGTACCCGAAGGAGCAGTGGCTCATACCCCCGACCAGGCTTACGAAGCGGCACAAAGGATTAAAAAGGAAACCGGATCGAACACATGGGCCGTCAAAGCGCAAATTCACGCCGGAGGTCGGGGCAAAGGAGGCGGGGTGAAAATTGCTCGGTCCCTGGAGGAGGTCAAACAGCACGCCGATGCCATCCTCGGAATGACCCTGGTCACGCACCAAACCGGCCCGGAAGGGAAAAAAGTACAGAAGGTTCTTGTGGAGCAAGGCATCTACTATCCGGGGGAAAGTGAACCGCAGGAGTTTTACATGAGTGTGCTGTTGAACCGGCAAAGCGGAAAAAACATCATCATGTACTCCACCGAAGGAGGCATGGACATCGAAACCGTGGCTGAAAAAACGCCCCACCTCATATTCAAGGAGTGAAGTGGAACCTGGTGTGGGGTTGCAGGGTTTTCAAGCCCGTCGGATCGCTTTCAATCTGGGGCTATCCGGCAAAGCATTCAAAGAAATGGTGAAATTCGTGAGTGCCCTGTACGCGGCCTATGAAAAATCCGATGCTTCTTTGTTTGAGATCAATCCGGTCTTTAAAACGTCCGACAACCTGATCATGGCTGCGGATGCGAAGGTAAACCTGGACGACAATGCCCTCTATCGCCACGGAGATTATTCCGCCATGCGGGATTTGAACGAGGAAGATCCCACCGAAGTGGAGGCCGGGTCATTCAACCTGAACTTCATCAAACTGGATGGCAATGTGGGGTGCATGGTCAATGGCGCCGGACTGGCCATGGCCACCATGGACATCATCAAACATTCGGGCGGTGAACCCGCCAATTTCCTGGATGTGGGAGGAACCGCCAACGCCCAGACCGTGGAAGCCGGCTTCCGGATCATCCTGAAAGATCCGGCCGTCAAAGCCATCCTGATCAACATTTTCGGAGGAATCGTGCGCTGCGACCGGGTTGCCCAAGGGGTGGTGGACGCATACAAAAGCATCGGAAAAATCGAAGTTCCTGTGATCGTCCGCCTGCAGGGAACCAACGCGGAAGAAGCCAAGGTTCTCATCGACAATTCGGGTCTTGAGGTCCATTCTGCCATCACATTGGAGGAAGCAGCCTCAAAGGTGAAATCCCTGGTGGCTTAATCCTCCAGCAATCCCTTTTCCCGAAGGGTGGTTGCCATTGCCTTCTGCAACTGTTCCGCCTCCTTGCGAGCCGCTTGATCAAACTTGTTTGTCCCATCGGCATACAGGATGGAACGGCTGGCATTGACGAGCAAACCACAGCGGTCGTTCATGCCATGCGAAGCCACCTCCTGCAAGCTGCCTCCCTGGGCACCCACACCGGGAACCAACAGGAAATGCTCCGGGATGATCGTTCGGATGTGGGCCATGTCCGATGCCTTGGTGGCACCCACCACATACATGGTGTTGTTCACATTCCCCCAGGCCGCCGAAGTCCGGATTACCGCCTCGAAAAGCCGACTTCCATCGGCAAGCTCCAGTTGTTGAAAATCGCCGGAACCCGGATTCGATGTCAGTGCCAGAAGAACCACCCACCGGTTCTCTGATTCCAGAAAGGGAGAAATGCTGTCGTGTCCCATGTAGGGAGAAAGGGTGATGGCATCGCAATCCAGGGTCCGGAAATAGGCATGGGCATACATCCGGGATGTATTCCCAATGTCGCCCCGCTTGGCATCGGCGATGAGGAACAGGTCCGGATAATGCTCTCTGATGTAAGAAAGCGTCATCTCCAGACTCATGGCTCCAGCTGCACCCAGGCTCTCATAAAAGGCCAGATTCGGCTTGTAAGCCACCGCAAAATCAGCTGTCGCATCCACAATGCGCCGGTTGAATTCGTAAATTGGATAGGGAGCGTCCAACAGAGCCTTGGGAATTTTGTTGTAGTCGGTATCCAGCCCGACACACAAATAGCTCTTCTTTTTTATGATGTTCCTGAACAGGGTTTCCGCATTCATGCTTCGGGCTTTTGGTAAATGAGGGGGTCCTTCGGGACGTCAACCGATCCCGCTTTCTTTCAATCGTTCTGCATTTTCGGCCATCTGCAATTTGTCGATGATCTCCTGAATGTCGCCATTCATGATGGAATGCAGGTTGTACATCGTGAGATTGATCCGATGGTCGGTGACCCGTCCCTGCGGGTAATTGTAGGTTCGGATTTTGGCGGATCGGTCTCCGGAGGACACCATGGTCTTCCGCTGGGTGGAAATCTTCTCCATCCGCTTCTGATACTCCAGGTTGTAGAGACGGGACCGCAATTCTTTCATGGCCTTGTCCAGATTCTTCAGCTGGGATTTCTCATCCTGGCAAGTGACAACGATGCCTGATGGGATGTGCGTCAGACGAATGGCTGAATAGGTGGTGTTGACAGACTGACCACCGGGTCCGGACGAACAGTAGGTGTCTTTTCGGATGTCGGAAGCCTTGATCTCAATGTCAAACTCCTCCGCTTCGGGCAGCACGGCCACTGTGGCAGCAGAGGTATGCACCCGTCCCTGGGTCTCGGTTTGGGGCACCCGTTGCACCCGGTGTACCCCGGACTCGTATTTCATGGTTCCGTACACTCCGCTCCCCGTGACATCCATGATGATCTCCTTGTATCCCCCCACCGTCCCTTCGGTGAAACTGGTGGTGGAGAATTTCCATCCCCGGGTTTCAAAGTATTTCAGATACATGCGGTACAAATCGCCGGCAAAAATGCTTGCTTCGTCGCCCCCGGTCCCCGCGCGGATCTCAACGATGGCGTTCTTTTCATCTTCCGGATCCCGGGGAAGCAGCAGAACCTTGATCTCCTCTTCCAGAGGTTCCAGCTTTTCGGTCATTTCTTCCAGCTCGTCTTTGGCCATGTCCCGCATTTCCTCATCCTTTTCCACGGACAGAATCTCCTTGGCATTCCGGATGTTGCTAAGCAGATTCTTATAGGCTTCGAATGCTTCGATGACCGGTTCAAGATGCCTGTATTCCCGGTTGAGTTTCACATAACGGTTCATGTCAGCGATCACGGCTGGATCCGTGATCAATTGACCCACTTCGTCAAATCTTGCTTTCACACCTTCGAGGCGTGTCAAAATCATGTTCTCGCTCATGAGATCCCTTTCTGATAGGTATAGACTCCCCCTCGCCCTTCAACGTCAGGATGGCTCGCGGTTCGTTCGTTGATTCCACGTGTCCGACGATCCGTGCATCCAATCCGAATCCTTCTGAAATCTGAAGGATCTCTCCGGCCGTTTTCTCATCGGTGTACAACTCGAACCGGTGTCCCATGTTGAAGACCCCGTACATTTCCTTCCAGGGTGTACCCGATTCCTGCTGGATCATCCGATACAGCGGCGGCACAGGAAACAATTCGTCCTTCACCACATGCACATCCTCCGCAAAGTGCAACACCTTGGTTTGTGCACCCCCGGAACAATGGATCATTCCGTGCAGCCGGTCCCGGTGATTCAGCAGAACCTCCCGAATGACTGGGGCATAGGTCCGTGTAGGAGAAAGAACAAGTTTTCCTGCGTCCACCCCAAGGTTGCCAACCGCTTCCGTCAGTGTACGGCTTCCGCTGTAAACAAGATCGCGCGGTACTGCAGGATCATAACTTTCCGGATACTTGCCTGCCAGATAGTGTCCGAACACATCGTGCCGGGCCGATGTCAGCCCGTTGGACCCCATCCCTCCGTTGTACGTTTTTTCATATGTGGTTTGACCTGTACTGGAGAGGCCCACGATGACATCCCCGGGCCGGATTTTGTTTTCCACCACCCGGGATCGGGGAGCCGGGCAACCACCGTGGAGTCCACGATGAGTGTCCGGACCAGGTCACCGACATCCGCAGTTTCTCCTCCTGCACTGAAAATGGGGATTCCCAGGGCCCGAAGTTCGGACAAAACCTCCTCCGTCCCCTGGATCAGGGCGGCGATCACTTCGCCGGGGATCAAATTCTTGTTTCGCCCGATGGTGGATGAAAGCAGGATGTCTCCGGAAATGCCCACACAAAGCAAATCGTCCAGGTTCATGACGATGGCATCCTGCGCGATTCCCTTCCACACCGACATGTCCCCTGTTTCCTTCCAGTACACATAGGCCAGAGAGGATTTGGTCCCGGCCCCGTCGGCATGCATCACCAGACAAGCCTCCTGGTCATGGCCCAGAATATCGGGGATTACCTTACAGAATGCATTTGGAAACAATCCCTTATCGACATTTCGGATGGCATTGTGTACTTCTTCCTTCTCCGAGGATACCCCTCGTTTTGCATAACGGGATTCACTGGCCATCAATTCGCGTTTTGAGGAATGTAATCGGTCGACAACACCCTGAATTCAGTTCTCCGGTTGACCTGGTGGGCTTTCTCCTGCAGGTCGACACCATCCAATCGGTTGATGTATTCTTCGGTCAGCACATCCCCCAGCTCCAAAAAGGAGTTTTGCGCCTTGATCTTTTCATCCACCACTTTCGGCTGCGATTCTCCGTACCCGCGGGCTTGCAAACGGTCGGGAGCGATGCCCTTGGAAATGAGATAGTCCACAACCGACTGGGCGCGTTTCTGAGACAATTCCTCGTTGTCCACCGGCGTGCCCCGGGAATCGGTGTGCGACATCAATTCGATGGTCACATTGGGGTTATCGTTCAGGGTTTCCACCAGATCGTCCAGGGACACCATGGATTCGGGTCGAAGGTCCCATTTGGCATAGTCGTAAAAAATGTTTGGCAACTCAATTGTTTGCGACGTGGAGGAAAGGTAAATGGTTACATCGAACACCTTGCTCTGATCCAGGCCGCGGGTGGATTCCCTCTCCTTTCCATTCAAGTACCCGGATTGACTGGCAATGAACACATAATCCGTGGATGTCTTCAACAGGAAGCGGAACATCCCTTCCTCATTGGTCTCTGTTTCTACGGTGATCCCGTCACTTCCCACCGACTTCACGGTGGCACCAGAAAGCACCTGGTCGTTGCGTTCATCCTTCACCACTCCTGTGACGGAAAACTCCAAAGGAGGAAGAACGAAGGAATAGAGTTCATCATTTCCCCGTCCCTTCCGTGAAGAACTGAAAAAGCCCCGCTCCACATCGGCTTCAAAGGCAATTCCGAAATCGTCTTCGGGCGAATTGATGGGTGGCTTCATGTTTTCGACAATCCATCCGCCATTTTCGTCCTGCCAGGCTTTGTAGATGTCCAGGCCTCCCAGACCGACGCGGCTGTCCGTGGAAAAATACAAGGTTCCATCGGTGTGCACAAACGGATACAACTCATTTCCCGCCGTGTTGACACTTTCACCCAAATTGACCGGTTTGCCCCAATCTGCCGTGGGCGCATCCCGGGTTACTTTCCACAGGTCGTTTTCACCCAGACCGCCCGGCATATCCGAAACAAAATAAAGAGACATACCATCCGGCGAAATGGCAGGATGGGCCATGGTAATGCTGTCGTTTGCCTCGGGGAACAACTCGGTGGCTTCTCCCCATCCGTTCCCCTGGGATGCGGCGGTGTAGATCTTGCAACCCAGTTTCTGACTCTTTCCCTTTTTGCAGCGGGTGAAATACAAGCTTTTGTAGTCGGGGGAGATGCACGGGGTTCCGTCCTCAAATTCGGAGTTCAGGCTCTCCACCGGAACCGGAACACTCCACTTTCCCTTTCTGTCCATACTGGAACTGAAGATGTCCGCAAAACTCTGGCCCGTAGCCCCGTGGGTTTCATTGCCCGTGGCATCTTCGCGGGTGGAAGTAAAATAGACCTCATTGAACCCCTCATTGACGTAGGCGGGGCTGAAGTCCCTCTGGCGGGAATTGAAGGTTCGCATCAATTCCACGATGTACCCCGTGGGATTCTCCTTCCACTGCCGGGCAGCTTCACAGGATTCAATACCCACCTGACCCCGGGGATCGCCGGGAACCAGTTCCTTGTAAGCCTCGAACTGCTCCAACGCCTCATCGTACGCTTCACCGATCAGCAACATTTGTCCGAATCGCAAATGGATCAATGGATTCTGATACTCGTCCCGCACCGCCTTTTTGTACCACATCTCCGCCGACTTGGTATCGCCAAGAATCCGGTAACACTCTCCGATCCGGAACAAGATGGCGGTTTTCTGGTCCCGGTCATTGACTTTGTTGTAGGCATTCTTGTACAAATCGATGGCCTCGTAGTACTCTCCGGCTTCGAATGCACCGTCGGCCCGGGTATCTTTTTGTTTCTTCTGAGCTGCCCCGGGAAGGGAGATCAGGAGCAGGAAGATAAAAACCACCGACTTGGTATTCATAGGGTTGCAAATCATTGGATCGCCTGTTTATCAATCGGATAAAATTACTTCTTTTTTCTATGAATATAAAACGGAATGAAAGCCGGCCATCGTGCCCTTTGCTGAACTTATCAAGAGTTTTTCGCCCTCCATGAAAAAAGAGGCTGCCGGTGGGGGCAGCCTCTTCAGAAAATGGCTATGCAATTGTATGCGAAAGAGAGTGGAGCTTAGCTGCTGAACAACAGCTCCCTGTACTTGGGCAGCGGCCACATTTCATCATCCACAATGAGCTCCAGCTTGTCGACGTGGTAGCGGATTTTCTCAAGGAAGGGGGCAACCGTTTTGGAATACTGCTTGGCCTTCTCCGTCTCGTCTCCCAGTTTGTTGGCGACTTTCCGCGCTTCCACCATGTCGTTTACCCCGTTCTTGATGGTGGTGACATGATCCGAGATTTCCTTGATCAGTTCGATGCGGTTTCCTGCCAGAGCCTTGAACTCCTCACCATAGATCTCCTTCAGCTTCAACACGTTGTCCATGAGTCGGTTCTGATAGGCCACAGCCGTGGGTACGATGTGGTTGATGGCAAGATCTCCAAACACACGGGCTTCGATCTGAATTTTCTTGACATACTCCTCAAACATGACCTCCACGCGTCCTTCCAATTCGGCCTCCGAGAAAATGTGCAGGTCATAGAAGAGCTTCCGGGATTTTTCGGAAAGATAGGCTCCCAGTGCTTCGGGAACATCGGTGATGTTGGTCAATCCCCGTTTGGCAGCTTCCTTCACCCAATCGTCGCTGTAGTTGTCCCCTTCGAAGCGGATGGCTTTGGAGGCGATGATGTACTCCCTCAATACCTGGAAAATGGCTTCGTCGCGCTTGACTCCCTTGTCGATGAGGGCATCGGTGTCTTTCTTGAATTCGATGAGCTGTTTGGCCACAGCGGCATTCAGGACGGTCATGGGGGTGGAAGGGTTGCAGCTTCCGCCCACGGCCCGGAATTCAAAGCGGTTTCCAGTGAATGCAAAGGGCGAGGTCCGGTTCCGGTCGGTGTTGTCGAGCAGAATCTCCGGAATTTTCCCGATGTCCAGCTTGAGGGCCGTTTTTTCATCCGGGGTCATTTTCTTGTTGGAAACCTGCTCCTCGATCTGATCCAGCATGGCAGACACTTCGGTTCCAAGGAAACAGGACAGAATGGCCGGCGGCGCTTCGTTGGCACCGAGGCGGTGGGCATTGGATGCCGATGCGATGCTGGCCCTCAGCAGATCCTGGTTGTCGAACACAGCCTTGATGGTGTTGACAACGAAGGTAAGGAACTGAAGATTCGACTTGGGGTTCTTGCCGGGCTTGTGCAACACAACACCGGTATCCGTAGCCAGCGACCAGTTGTTGTGCTTTCCGGTCCCGTTGATTCCCTTGAAAGGCTTCTCATGGAACAGCACCCGGAATCCGTGGTGACGGGAAACCTTCCGCATCACATCCATGAGCAACACGTTGTGATCCACCGCCAGGTTGCACTCCTCAAAAACAGGGGCCACTTCATACTGGTTGGGGGCCACTTCGTTGTGTCGCGTGTGCACCGGGATTCCAAGTTTCCAGCATTCCGCCTCCAAATGGCTCATGAAGGCCGTGACCCGTTCGGGAATGGACCCGAAGTAGTGATCGTCCAGCTGCTGGTCTTTGGCGGAAGCATGTCCCATCAGCGTGCGGCCGGTGAGGGCCATGTCGGGACGAGCGTAGTACAACGCCTCATCAATGAGAAAATATTCTTGCTCCCATCCGAGGTTCGCATTGACTTTGGTGACATTCTTGTCGAAATACTGGCATACGTCGGTGGCCGCTTTGTCCACAGCGGCCAGGGCTTTGAGCAACGGCGTTTTGTGGTCGAGCGCTTCGCCCGTGTAGGAAATAAACACGGTGGGAATGCTCAGGGTGTTGCCGATGATGAAAGCGGGGGAGGTGGGATCCCAGGCGGTGTAGCCCCTGGCTTCGAAGGTGTTCCGAATCCCTCCGCTGGGGAAGGAAGATGCATCGGGCTCCTGCTGGGCAAGCGCCCCTCCGGAGAAGGTTTCCACTACGCCGCCGTATTGATTCGGCTGGATGAAAGCATCGTGCTTCTCCGCCGTGCCTCCGGTCAGGGGCTGGAACCAGTGGGTGTAATGGGTCGCACCGCGCTCCGTGGCCCATGCCTTCATGCCACTGGCAACGGAATCGGCCCGTTTCCGGTCGATGGGTGTCCCTTTTCCATGGCATCCATCACATGATTGAAGGCATCCTTTGAAAGATACCTTTGCATTTTCACCTTGTCGAATACGTTGATCGCATAGTAATCCGAAGTTTTGTCAGAGGGTGGACTGACATGCAAAGGCTTCCGGTTGAAAACCTGCTCCAATGCTTTGAACCTGATAACTGCCATAGTAATTTTTTTTCTTTGTATTACAATCTAGGGTTTGTTGCTGCAAATATATTCTATTTTTGAATATGCCCCCGATTTCACCCCCATTATTAATATTTTTTATATTTTTCTTTCACTTAGCCTCTCTTTTTACCCCCAAAACTCCGTATTGTTACTTTTTACATCCGCAAAGCCCATCCCGGCCACTCCCAAAGAAAATGGCCCGCATCGCTTCCCGGAACCCCGGGAAAGCAAGCGGGCCATTATCCGGAAACAAGTTCCGGAACGCAGGAGCATGGCTACTTCATTTCCTCGATGAAATAGCGATAGAACAAAGGAATGGTTTCAATTCCCTTGTAGAAGTTGAACAAGGGGTAATTCTCATTGGGGGAATGGATGGCATCCGAATCCAGGCCGAATCCCATCAAAATGGATTTGATCCTCAACACCTCCTCAAAATCCGATACGATGGGAATGCTTCCGCCGCTGCGTACCGGAATGGGCTTCTTCCCGAAACTTTCTTCGATGGCCCTGCTTGCCGCCCGGTAGGCGGGAAAATCGACCGGAGTCACGTAACCCTGGCCCCCGTGGAGGCTTTTGACTTTGACCCGGGTTCCTTCGGGAGCGATCCGCCGGATGTGATCCATGAACAATTTGTCAATGGTGGCTGAGTTCTGATGGGGGACCAATCGCATGGAAACCTTGGCATGGGCCACCGATGGAAGCACCGTTTTGGCGCCTTCCCCTGTGTATCCCGACCAGATGCCATTGACATCCAGACTGGGCCGGATGCCGGTGCGTTCGGAGGTGGAAAACCCCTTCTCCCCTGCCACGTCGTCGATGTCGAGTGCAGCCTTGTAATCGTCGAGACGAAAGGGCGCCTTGGCCATTTCCTTGCGCTCCGCATCGCTCACCTCCTGGACATCGTCGTAAAAGCCCGGAATGGTGATTCGGTTGTTTTCATCGGTGAGGGATGCAATCATTTTCGCCAGCATGTTGGCCGGATTTGCCACGGCACCTCCGTACAGCCCCGAGTGCAAATCCCGGTTCGGACCCGTCAGCTCGATCTCCAGGTAGCTGAGCCCGCGCAATCCCACGGTGATGGACGGAATGTCCCGGGCAATCATGGTGGTATCGGAGATCAGGATCACATCCGCAGCGAGCAACTCCCGGTTCTCCTTGCAAAAAGCCTTCAGACTGGGCGACCCGATTTCCTCTTCGCCCTCGATCATGAATTTGACGTTGCATGGAAGCGTCCCGGTCCGGTTCATCAATTCAAAGGCCTTCACATGCATGAACAGTTGGCCTTTGTCGTCATCGGCCCCACGGGCAAAGATCTTCCCGTCCCGTATTTCCGGCTCAAACGGTGGGGATGTCCACAATTCGAGGGGCTCCACCGGCTGGACATCGTAGTGGCCATAGACCAGAACCGTGGGCAACCCCGGATCGACCAATTTTTCCCCATAGACGACCGGCCATCCCTCCGTATCCATGATTTGGGCTTGTTGCGCTCCTGCCTGGACCAGAGAATCCCTGATAAACTCCGCGGTTTTGTACATCGCCTCCTGCGCTTCCTCATGTGCGCTGATGGAGGGAATCCGGATCAGTTGAAACAATTCATCCAGGAACCGGTCCTTGTTCGAGTCGACATATTTCTTGATTTCTTCCATGAGATGTGGATTTTAATTTCCTGATTCTTGTTTCATCAGTTCGCTGTATATCAGCTCCATTTCCTGGTAAAAGGCGCTTCCGAAGGCACGGGTGAGAGGCGATTTCAAAAACCGGAAAACGGGGAGCCCTTCCCGGGCCCCCAGCAATCGCGCGGGCTCGCAAATGCTCCACCGGTGATAATTCAATGCCACACCCTTCTTCAGGGGAGTCACCCGGATGGGGTACAGATGGCAGGAAAGAGGTTTTTGCCAATCCAGAACCCCTTGCTCGTAGGCAGTTTCGATGGCACACTTGGCAATTCCCCCCTCAAAGGTAGCATAGGCGCACTCCTCCCCCTCCACCAACGGGGTGACCCGGTCTCCGTCGGTGTCAAACACCCATGCGCCCTGCTCCTCCAACGCTTTCCGGCCTTCCGGCCGAAGAAAGGGGGTCAGTTTCGGGAGGTGGGTCACAAGCAATCCGGCTTCCTCGTCGCTCAAGGGGGCTCCGGCATCTCCGAACACACAGCAATTCCCCTCGCATTTCGGAAGGTCACAAAGAAAATGCTCCGTAAACAATTCCCTGCTGAGGATCTTATCTCCGATCTGGATCATTGTTTTTCTCGTCTCGCCCAGGAGGGCACCGGCAACAAAGGTGCAAAAAAATGTCAGATCACCCAGGGTTCCTTTAATTCCTATCTTTGCGCCATGGCCCGTATGCTCGCGAAAATGGGGATTCGAATCACGCTGTTGATTCTGTTGTTCCATCCGGCTGCTCTGACAGCGCAGGCGAGCTATCTGCACCGGCCCGACCTGCAGGCCATGGCCGACAGTTGCCTTCGTCATACGTATGGTTTTCAATTCGATCAGGCCCGATGGTTCCAGGAAGAACTGCAAAAACGAACACCCGGCCACCCGGCGCCCTCCTTTCTCCATGCCCTGCTGGTGTACTGGGAGAATTTTCCTCTGACACCCGGGGAAGCAGAGGAATCCAAATTTCTGGGCCTGATGGACGAAAGCATTCGACTCGCCCAGGACATGATACCCCATCCGGAAACTCATCTGGAGGGCGTCTTTTTTGATTTGCATGCCAGGGCTTTCAAAGCCATGCACCACGCCGACAATGGGAAGATTGGTCCCGTCGTTCCGGATCTCCGCAGCATGTATTCATTTACCAGGGAAGGATTCGGATTGAAGGATGAATTCATCGAATTCTATTTCTCTACGGGGTTGTACAACTACTACATCGAAGCATACCCGGAAGCGCATCCTGCCTACAAACCGCTGGTATCCTTTATGCAGAAAGGCGACAAGGCACTTGGCTTAAAGCAGTTGAATCGTGTCATCAACGAAGGGGTGTTTCTTCGAACGGAAGCCATCCTGTTCATGTCGCTGATCCAGTTGAACTACGAAAAAGACCTGAATACGGCCGCATTGTACGCTGAGAGGCTCTTTCGGGAATTCCCGAAAAACACCTACTACCAGGGTCACCTGGTGACCATACAGCTCCACCGCCATCGGTACGAAAGAGTCGATCAAATCCTTCGGACCATGGATGGCCAGAATGACCCCTATTCCAGGTTGGTCCGGGAATATGCCAGGGCTTTTCTGGCGGAGGGTTCGGGAAACCAGAAAGTGGCCACCGAGGGGTATCGCCGGACCCTCTTCCATGCAGAGGAAATGGGAGAATTTGCCAACCTGTTTCAGGCCATGGCCTGCATGGGGCTGTCCCGAATTCACGCGAGCCAGGGACAGGACGCTGAATCGCGGCGGATGGCCCGGCAGGCCGGCAGTCTTACGAAATATTCTTTCGTCCTGGAGGAGAAAAATTCGGTTTCCAGGTAATGAGCCAGACGCCCAGCAAGGTGAGGAGTCCACCGGTCAATTGCATTCCCGTGGGAAACACCCCCAGAATCCCCCATGCCAGCAACAGGGTCCAAACCCCCTTGGTGCTGATGATCAGAGAGGTTCTCGTGGCTTCGATGAACTTCAGGGCCTGATAGGCGAGCACGATCACCAACAGGGTTTCGAGAAGCGAACCAAGCGCCACATCCCGCAAAAGGACAAGAGTCAGGGACGGGAAAGGACCCTTCCCAATGGACAGGATGAACATGGCAAGTGCCAGGGCGAAGGAGCGGATCAGGGACATGTAACCGGGAACAAGATCCTGTTTTTTCCATCGGCCGGCGATGGTGGCCAATGCAAACAAAAGAGAAGCAGCCAGGACGTACTGCGACCCCGGCTCGAGAAATCCCCCAAAGGATCCCTGCCGGTGGTTGATCACGAACACCCCACCGATGGCGATGACAATACCCGCTTGTTGTATCCCCCGGAACCTTTCCTTCAGAAATATGGCGGCAAGCAGGGTGACAAAAACCGGACCCATGTTCCCGATGAAAGAGACCACGGCAGGATTCTCCATGGCCTGGATGGCAAGGTAAAACAATCCGGTCGCGGCAGCTTCAAGCAATGCAATCCCAAGGGCCACGCGGGTTTTCTTTCTGAGATCTACCCGAAGCGACAAGTACTCTTTGTGTACCAGAAACCAGATCAAATTCCAAAGGACGCCCAAACCAAACCAGATCATGCCAAAATGCACCATGCTCCACTGGTTGAGAATCGATTTGCTGAACACAAAGGAAGCTGCCAGAGCGACAGAAGCCCCAAGTGCGTAGGAATATCCCGTTGTATCTTGCCTGTTCATTTCGTACCTTCCGGGGTTGGTGGTCAACGGATGCAAAACTAACAAAAACCGGAACAGACAGGAATGAAAAAACGCAGCAGAAAGCCGGATTCAGAAGTGCTTGCATCAGATTCTTCCTATCAACTTGTGGAGCAAATCCACTTCACGGAGATGGTGCCATTTGTCAGGGGGGCCATGCGAAAAAGACATCTCTTTTCGGTCCTGTACATAGGGCTGAACGGATTGTTGCTGGGATTCCTCCTGATTTTCATCGTCCTTCAGTTGTCCCAAGGAAAGATAGCATGGATGCAGATCCTTATCCAAACCCTCCTGGGCGCCTTTGCGGGGAGTTTCCTGATCATTCTTCCCCATGAATTGCTCCATGGTCTTGCCTATTTGCTCCTCGGTGCGAAAGGAATCCGTTTCGGAGCCGATCTCAATTTATTTTTTATGTCGGCGGACCGGTTTGTCATCGGAAAACATCAGCTCTGGTTTTCGCTCTCCTGCCGTTTGTCATTATCAACCTGGCCTGCTTTTGGATTGCCTTGGGCTTCCTCTCCCATCTGATCCTGTTTTTCGGAGTTCTCCTTGTTGTTGCACAATGTCATGTGCATCGGTGATTTCGCCATGGCAAACTACATGATTGCAGAGCCTGGTGACATGTATACGTTTGATGTCCCAGAACAACAGAAAAGCTATGTATACAGGAAAACCGACTGGTTCGCTAGGTAGAATGTCTTGCTCCATCAAAACCCTGGCTTTTTCCGCCTTCTTCTTGCTCACTTTGAAGGAAGAATCAAGGGAATATGCCTTGAGGTAGCTTTTATAGGCCTGGTCAAACGTTCAGGTTCATGTAGTAATCCCCTTCGAATCATAGGGATTGGCTTCCTCCGGTTTCAGCTTGATGTACATGTCAAATGCTACCTCCGCCTCCGGGAAGTCGTCCCGGTACATGAGTGCATAACCCAACTGGTTGTAGGCTGACGCGAATTCGGGCTGCACCTCAATTGCTTTGCGCAGCGTCCCAATGGCCCCATCGATGTCCTTTTGAAAATGGAGCTGAATGATGTATAGAATTTTATACAACTCCGGATCTTTCGGATGAAGTGAGATGGCCTCGTTCAGATGTTCCACCACCTGTTTGTCCTGTCCGTCGAGAAGATACTTGAAGGCCGTCTTGATTTCCTGTTCGGCCCGGTTCAACTCTCCCGGGTTCTGAAGAACCTGCTGCGCAATGGCTTTGGAATTTTTGCTGGACATGAAATACATCCAGAACTGGGCCATGAAGAAATTTGGGTCTTCCACAAGAGCCATTTCCAGGCTCTTCACAGCGGTTCCGATCTTGATCTCGTTGTAGGCAATCATGCCTGCATCGTACAATTCACGCGCGAGATCCGATTCTGTGGAAAGCGGCATGGATTCCTCGGTCGCAGAATGCGTGCAGGAAGTGATAATCAGACTGAAATCAGCAGAATTCTAAGGTAGCTCATGGGGCCCATGTTTTCTGTTCGTTCCAATCTTACGTCCGATACAATAATAGCACATTTGGAGTCTAAAATCAAATCTCATCAGCAAAGACGAGTCCCCGGCCAGTGGAGGAACCCGAATCACCGGCCAAACGCTGGTCACGGGCTTGAAAAAAGGGCTGCAGAAGATCCGCAGCCCCGAATTGTATAGAAAATTGCCCAATCAATTCAGAATCAGAGGTAGTCCCGGAGAATCTTTTCCACGTCATCCGGAGCAACCCGCCCGTAGGTCTTTTCACCCACAAGGACCACAGGTGCCAATCCGCATGCGCCAACACACCGGAGACAGTTCAATGAGAATTTGCCATCGGAACCGGTCTCCTCCCACTTCGATGTTCAGTTTCTTTTTGAACTCCGCAAGCACACGTTCCGCCCCGCGAACATAGCAGGCCGTTCCTGTGCAGATTGAAATGGGGTACTCGCCCTTGGGGATCATGCTGAAAAAGGAATAAAACGTGACGACGCTGTACACCTTTGCGGCCGGGATTTTTAACTGCTCGGCAACAATTTCCTGGACCTCGGCCGGAAGATAGCCGAAAGCCTCCTGGCATTTGTGAAGGACATTGATCAATTCTCCAGAGGCATTTCCAAAAGAAGCACAAATGCTGTGGATCTTTTCCACCTGGTCGGTTCTGAGTTCTATCTTTTTACACTTGACATATCGTTCTCTTTTGAATGCTTTATACCTGAAAAATCTTTTTCCTTTTGTCGAAGTAGTGTGTGTGAAGCAAGGCATGGGCCTTCTCACTCAGGGGCTCTCCCAGGTATTCTTCATACAAGTTTCTTGATGTACGGATTTTCATGGGACTTCCGAAGTGTCTTTCCTTCGTCCTCTCGTAAATGGCCTTCGTACGCGCCTTGAGAATGGAGGCATCTCCATGATGGAGAGGTTGCCCCCGCCTCCGATGCAGTTATTCGGGCATGCCATGATTTCAATGGCATGGTACTCGGACTTGCCGGCTTTCACATCATCCAACAGCTTCTCTGGCATTCCCAAGTCCATGGGCAATGCCGATTTTCAGTTCGAATCCGTCGAAATCCACGGAAGCGGAACGGATGCCGTCCATCCCGCGCAATTGTTCGAAGTCCACTTTTTCCAACCCTTTGCCCGTGTGAATTTGCAGGCCGTCCGGGTTGCTGCTTCAATCACCCCTGCCGGTGGCTCCAAAATGACGGCCGCGCCGGTGGATTCACCCAACGGAGCATCGAAATCGGATTTCTGCCGGTTCAAATCCAGGTTGGCCTGTTTGATCAGTGGTGGGCCAGTTCCCGTGTCGAGATGCTGTAATCAACATCCGGATTCCCGTCCACCGCAAACTCCGCTGGCATTCGTATTTCTTGGCCAGGCAAGGCATGACGGACACAACAATCATGTCCTTCCGGTCCACTTTGATCTTCTCCGCAAAATAGGATTTGGCAATGGAGCCGAACATTTGCTGGGGCGACCTCGCTGTGGAGGGCACATCCTTCAGATCCGGATAATTGTATTCAAAAAAGTTCACCCAACCCGGGCAACAGGAAGTCAAAATCGGCAATTTCACCTCCTTGTCCCCTTCCAGAAACTTGGTGAGTCGACCCAGCAGCTCCGTTCCCTCCTCCATGATGGTGAGATCGGCTGCAAAGTCCGTATCGAACACATAATCAAATCCGAGATGTCGAAGGGCCGTCACCATTTGTCCCGTGACCCGTGTGCCAGGCTCCATCCCGAACTCCTCACCCAAAGCGGCACGCACCGCAGGCGCCGTCTGAACCACAACCGTTTTCGTCGGGTCATTCAGCGCAGCGATCACTTTGCCGGTGTGGTCCACCTCGGTCAAAGCGCCGGTGGGACAAACGGCAACGCATTGGCCGCAGTAGGTGCATGGAGAATGTTCCAGGTTCATCTCAAACGCGGGCGCAACCACTGCCTGAAATCCACGGTTCACAGCGTGCAGTGCTCCGACCGTCTGAAAATCATTGCACATGGTCTCGCACCGGCGGCACATGATGCATTTGTCCAGCTCCCGGATGATCGAAGGGGACGTGTCGAGCCGGTAGGTGGACATTTCCGCGTATTCCTGACCGGGAATCTCCCGGATTCCAAGTTTGACAGCCATGTTCTGCAGATCGCAATTTCCCGACTTCGCGCAGGAGAGGCAGTCTTTTGGATGGTCCGAAAGAATCAGCTCCATCACCGTGCGACGGGCATTGATCACCCGCATGCTGTTGGTCTTCACCACCATTCCTTCAGCCACATCGGTGGAACAGGAGGGCGCCAGGTTTCTGCGTCCTTCCACTTCCACGGAACAGATGCGGCATCCGCCCGGCTTGTTTTCTATGTTGAGGTCTTTCAAATCCATGTAGCAGAGGACGGGAATCTCGATTCCCAATTCCTTGGCTGCCTTATGAATGGTGGTCCCAGCGGGCACCTCCACCTTCTGTCCATCTATGGTAAGTTTCACTACGTTCATCACAACTCCTATTTTAAAATAACGGCATCGAATTTACATTTCTCCAGGCACGCTCCGCACTTGATGCAGGTTTCGGGATTGATCAGATGGGGTTCCTTCCGTTCTCCCGAAATGGCTCCCACGGGGCAAGCCCTTGCACAAGCCGTGCAGCCGATGCAGTTTTCCTCCACGATGAAGTATTCGAGGAGATCGGTGCAAACGCCCGATGTACATTTTTTGTCCACCACGTGGGAGCGATATTCCTCGTAGAAATTATCCAGCGTGGAAAGCACCGGATTGGGAGAGCTTTGACCAAGGCCGCAAAGCGACGTATCCTTGATGACTTCACCCAGGTTCCGCAACCTCTCCAGATCGGCCGGTTCTCCTTTTCCTTCACAGATCCTTTCAAGCAATTCATGCAGACGCTTGTTGCCGATCCGGCAGGGAGCGCATTTCCCGCAAGATTCCTCAACGGTAAAATCGAGATAGAACCGGGCGATGGAAACCATGCAATCGTCCTCATCCATCACGATCATCCCGCCGGAACCCATCATGGATCCGTTGGCCACAAGGTTTTCGTAGTCAATGGGGGTGTCGAGGTGCTTTTCCGTCAGGCAACCACCGGAGGGGCCGCCCGTCTGAACCGCCTTGAACTTTTTGCCGTCCTTGATCCCTCCGCCAATTTCGAATATCACTTCCCGCAGAGTGGTTCCCATGGGAACTTCGATCAATCCCACATTGTTGATTTTCCCGGCCAGGGCAAACACCTTGGTGCCTTTGGATGTTTTCGTCCCGATGCTGCTGAACCAGGAAGCACCCTTTTGAATGATCACCGGGACATTGGCCAGGGTTTCCACATTGTTCACATTGGTTGGTTTCCCATTGAATCCGCTTTGGGCAGGGAACGGCGGTTTCAGGGTGGGTTCGCCCCGCTCTCCTTCCATGGAATGGATCAGGGCCGTTTCCTCCCCGCATACAAAGGCTCCCGCCCCGTATTTCAATTCGATGTCGAAATTGAACCCGGTGCCCAGGATGTCATTTCCAAGCAATCCGTATTCCCGAGCCTGAGCAATGGCAATCTTCAATCGTTTGATGGCCAGAGGGTACTCAGCCCGGATGTAAATATACCCTTGATCCGAACCGATGCAGTAACCGATGATGGCCATGGCTTCCAAAACGGAATGGGGGTCGCCTTCCAAAATGGATCGGTCCATGAACGCACCCGGATCTCCTTCATCCGCATTGCAAACCACATATTTTTTGTCACCCGGGGCCTTTCTGGCAAATTCCCATTTCAATCCTGATGGGAACCCGGCACCGCCCCGGCCTCTGAGTCCCGACTCCTTGATGATCTCGATGGTTTCTTCCGGACTCTTCTGGGTCAATACCTCGCCAAGGGATTGATAACCATCTCTTGCAATGTATTCTTCAATGATCTCCGGGTCTATCATCCCACAGTTGCGCAGAGCGATCCGGAGTTGCTTCTTGTAGAAACCCATTCCCTTTGAATCCTCCACATGCTCCTTGGTCTTGGGATCGGTATAGAGCAAGCTCTCGACTCGACGACCCTTGATGACATGCTCCTCAACGATGAGTTCGGCATCTTCCGGCTTGACCTGGGTGTAAAATGTATTGTCTGGCATGACCTTGACAATGGGGCCTTTTTCACAAAAACCAAAACACCCGGTCATGATCACCTGAACCGTTTCTTCCAATCCTTGCTTGCTGAGTTCCTTTCTCAACCGTTCCGCAATGAGATCGCTTTCCTGGGATTTGCAGCCGGTTCCGCCGCAAACAAGCAAATGCATGCTGTACTTAGACATCCTTTTTCCTCCTTTATTCCTTTGAATCAATGGTTTCGTAGTTCACCGGTATGATCCCGTCCACGAGTTCACCCCCTTTGATGTACTTTTCGATGATTTCATCCGCTTTTTCCAGGTTCACGCCCCCGAATACCACGGGATCGTTCCCCGGAAGGGTCACCTCGATGGTCGGTTCCGCATAGCAATACCCCATGCATCCGGTTTGGGTCACAAGTGCATCCACTCCCCTTTTTCCAATTCCTCCGCCATGTATTCCATGGTATCCTTCGCGCCGGAGGCGATCCCGCAGGTGGCCATGGCCACTTTCACCTGCACCCTGTTCTCCGGATCCTCGCCCTTCTCCCGGGTTTGGAGTCCGCTTTTCTGCATTTCCTGATCCTCTTCAGATCAGCCAGCGATTGATCTTTTCCATTGTGGTGTAATTGTTTCTTGATGGTCAATAAATTTAAGATTAACCCGGCTCCTATTCAAGTTCATCCCGGTTCAATCCAATGTCTTCCATGTTATTTCGAATGAGTCTTTTTAGCGAATTCATCAATTCAGATCCCCTGATTTCCCGTTCTCCGATGGCGGCATGGATTTCTTCCGTTGAAATCCGGTATTCCCCTTCCCGGAGATGCATTCCAGAGTCCAGTGAATTCCCGGATGCCCCGAGGCCAGGAGCACCCAGCAACCTTCCAGGTCGCCCAATGGCTGCCGGTCCGGATGCATTCGGCCAAAGACAGCCACCGTGCGGGTACCCTGCCCCTGCTCCGACCAAAGGGTTGCATAGCCTCCGGTCATTTCTGCATGTTGCTTCAGCAAAGGCAGCCCCCAATCCCACTTTGCGGGTTTGACGGGTGGTGAAATCGGGATCCCATACCTGACCCTGTTCAAGGAGGGACATGCCGCATCCGTCATCCTCTACGGTAAGGATCAGCCGGTCTTTGGCAGGGTCGTCTTCCACCCGATTCCGATGTGCTTCGCACCGGCCCGGATTCCATTCTCCGCCACATCCAACAGGTGCAATGCCAATTCCTTCATAGCCGCACCCCCTTTCGCCCTGCTTCTCCCCGGAATGCCATACCAAGCTTCCCTGAACGTCCGGCTTTCGAGCAGGTAACCGAATTCATTCTTGCCGATATCCGGAACAAAGTGTGCATCCGAATTCCGGATCAGGCTGGTTCCCTTCAACTCAGGATGATGAAACCGGAAGTCCTCCTCGCCGGTGCGGATCGACAACTCCACGGCATCCACCTTGAGGTTCTCCGGAAAAATCCCAAGCTGGGCATACAATCCATGCACAGGCCGGTCCACATGGGCGGGTACAAACAGCCCCCAAGTTCGTGCACCATTTGCTCCAGTTCCTGAATCCCCAGATCAGTCCCGGGAACAAGGAATGCTCCACATGGCCCAGAATCCGGTCATCGCCGTCCACCAGAACCTGATCGCCCATTTGATCAGGCACATTGCGGATCATGGGAATGTTCGAATCCAGAAGGTTTTGAAAGGCTCCCAATTGATCCGCCGTATCAAAGAACGTAAGGCAATGCACTTCTTCCCTTGTGTTGACTTCAGCGCCGAACACCACCCACACATCCATCCGTTCCCCAAGTTTCCGCGTCAGGGCCGCATGACCGGTGTGATTGTGATCGGTGACTGCGATCATTTTCAATTGTTTCGCCCTGGCCTCCTTCACAATCCGAGAGGGGCTCATCTCCAGGTCTGCACAAGGAGAAAGCACCGTATGAATGTGCAAATCAGCCGCGAATACCTTCATCGGTTCTTCAACAATGCATAAAGTTTTCCTGCGGTATCGAAAGCACTTTCTCTGCTTCCCAGGAGGACCACACCCTCGACCTCCGCTTTCCGAATCAACTCTTCGCCGGGGACGATTCCTTTCACAAGGATGACTGCGGGAAGCTCCTTCAGAGCGGCAATGGCAACCACGTTTGCATGGGATTGCAAAGTGATCCAGGCCTGACCTTCACGTGCGTTTCCCATCACATCGCTTAGCAGATCGGAGACATACGCTCCGTCCACTTCCTTTTCTACTTCTGGCAACGTCGTATAAACGGTCAGACCCAGATCACGTACTAGTGCATCGATTTTCATTTCTTTTTCCTATTTCCTTTGGCTACGATATCCCCTGTCCTTCCCCCAGATGGACGCGTTGATTTCATCTGCTTCGAAGTGACTCAACCGACCATCCCGCAATTGGATTTCCTGCAGAAAAACGCAGGCATTCAATGTGCTTCTGCCTTGTACGACATCCTCGGCCAGCACCCGGCAACTCGGAGAACCGCAGGCCCCGCAATCGATCCCGGGCAATACCTTCAACATGTCCTCCACCTGCCTGATCTTCTGGATGGCCACCTGCCGGTCCTGGTCCACCACCAGCATGGAACGGGGGGGGATGGGACTCAAACCATGCATTTCCGGGTCGAAATGCTCGTCCACTCCATTGGCCCTGTCTTCGGACCGAAGTTCTTCCGCACGGCGGTTGAGCCTGTCCACCGTAAGAAACCGGTTCCCGCTGATCAGGACACCCCCTGCACAGCTTTCGTCACAGGCGCGGAGTTCCAGAAAATCGATGTTGCATTCCTCCGACTCTTCCAGACGTTCGAGGAATTCTGTGACGTTTCGGATGCCATCCACAGCAAGCCCCCTTCCCTCCTGGTGTTCGGCTTCGCCTCGTGTCAGACTCCAGAGGATCCCCTTGGAGCTCAATTGGACCATCGCCGACATCTCCGCAGTTCCCGATTCTTTGTTCAAAATCAGATGGAGAAGCTTGTTGTACAAGAACTGCATGTTGATGACACCTGTAACGGCCGATTGCTCCTCCCCCACCGGACTTTTGATGGACGTGATTTTTGCAGCGCAGGGAGTCACATAAAAAACCCCGATGTCCTCCGGAGCATGTCCCTGGGCCTCAAGCTTTCGGCGGAAATAGATGGCCGCAATGTCCGATGGTGGTTTCACACGGACAAGCTGATCCACCATGGCCGGGAAACGAACCTGAATGAGACGGACGATGGCCGGGCAAAAGGTGGAAATCAAGGGTCGCTCTCCCTCATGGTCCCGCAGGAAATGATTGTATCCTTCCTGCACCACATCCACCACGCTGTCTATTTCAAATACATGGGTGAACCCAAGGTGCCGGAGTGCTCCGTAGATTTCTTCCGTTTTGATCCGGGAGGGAAACTGCCCGATGAGAACCGACGGCAGGAGTGCGATCCGTACGGGTCGCCGGAAAACATCCTCAAAATCGTCCTGCTCGATCAGAATGGCTGAAACGGGACAAGCCTTGCAACAGTTTCCGCAATCCACACACCGGTCCTCCAGAATCACGGCCTTTCCGTCCCGGATTCGAATGGCCTCGGTTGGACAGACCGACATGCAGTGTGTGCATCCGATGCAAAGATCATCGACCACCTTCAATGCATGGTGAAAACTGGGATATGTCGGGTTCTCGTTCAATCCTTCAAGTCGTTGACGAATATCAGGGTGGTACCCACCCCGGGCAGGCTGGAAATTTCCATTCGCTCGGTGTTCCTTTTGATGTTGGGAAGCCCCATGCCGGCACCGAATCCCATTTCCCGCACTTCTTTGCTTGCCGTACTGTATCCCTCCTCCATGGCCTTTGAAATATCGGGAATGCCAGGACCTTTGTCTTCGACTACGACACGAACCCGGTCGGAATCGATGGACACCCGGATTTCGCCTTCATGGGCATGGGCCACCACATTCACTTCCGCTTCATACAGGGCCACCACCACCCGTTTTATTTTCCGGCCCGACACATCCAGACGTTTCAGAACACCTTTGACCGAACTGGATGCTTTGCCCGCATTGACAAAGTCACCACCATGGATATGGAAGTGCAGGTCCATTAAAACAAGGGTTTGATGCCAGCCTGAAACAACATGCCTGAAATCCGGAACATGGAATAAGAGGATTTGATCAGAACGATGTCGCTCTGCTCGGCAAGCTCCACCATTTCCTTGCTGATCGCCTTGTCCCGCGCAATGATCACATGACCAATCTCTGACATCTCCGCCGTGCGAATGGCCTGAAGATTCGAGAGACCGGTAATCAGGACAGTCTTGTGATGATCCCGGGTCAACACATCACTCATCAGATCCGACGAAAACGCATGTTTTACATCGCCCTCCAGCGAGGGACCTGTTGTTAACACCTGAGCGTCCAGGAGATCGATGATTTGGCTGACTTTCATAGTTCCGTATACGAAGCTATCTGTTATTTGTTTCACACTTGATGACATTTTTCCAAGTGATATGACGATGCAAATATACAACAATCCCCATGGAGTGCTTATTTTCCTGTTATCAAAATAACAATGCGTATTCATTCTAAATAATGTTTGCATTTTGTACCTTTTCCCCATGATCCAAAGCAACACAGAACCAACCCGGTGCCCCTGGTGCCTTTCCGACCCGGTCTACCTCGAATATCATGATTCGGAATGGGGTTTCCCCTCCCACGATGACCACACCCAGTTCCAGTTTCTCGTGCTTGAATCCGCACAGGCGGGTTTGAGCTGGCTGACCATTCTGAAGCGAAGGGAGGGCTATCGCTCCCTGTATGAGAATTTCGATCCGGAACGGGTCGCCCGGTTCGACCAGCAGAGAATTTCCCGGATGCTCGCCGACCCATCCATCATCCGAAACCGGATGAAAATCGAAGCATCGGTATCGAATGCGCAAAAATTCCTGAACCTTCGGGACGAACATGGATCCTTCTGCGACTACCTCTGGACCTTTATGGAATCCAGGCAGACAGTGAACCGGTTTGAGAAACTGGAGGACATCCCGGCCACCACCGCCCTGTCGGATGCCATCGCCAAAGACATGAAGAAACGGGGCTTTCGCTTTCTGGGAAGCACCATTCTCTATGCCCATTTGCAGGCGACCGGGTTGGTGAATGATCATTTGGTATCGTGCGATCGTCATTCCCAGTGCATCCATGAAAAAAAGACTTGACACGGATTGGTTATATTG
The DNA here is from genome assembly GCA_041393235.1 of Bacteroidales bacterium. GTDB lineage: Bacteria > Bacteroidota > Bacteroidia > Bacteroidales. Next base: position 73,079 of record JAWKKO010000002.1, on the reverse strand, counting down.
ATACCTTTATGATATTATTTTAATATCATTCCCATGAAAGAAAAAACACACAAAGCCGCATCCGGCTATTTGTTTCTTGTGATCCTGATCGCTGTGATCGCCGCCGACATTCTCTCCTTTGTCTACGGGATGATCCTCCCCGCTCTCCTGCTGATTCTCCTGGGCATTCTGCTGGCGATCGGACTGACCATCGTCAATCCGAACGAATCGACGGTCCTGGTTTTGTTTGGCGCCTACCGCGGCACCATCAAACAGAATGGCTTCTTCTGGGTGAACCCGTTCTTTGTCCGCAAGAAGATTTCGCTTCGAGCGCGCAATTTCGACAGCGACACCATCAAAGTCAATGACCGCATCGGGAACCCCATCAAAATCGGCTGCGTTCTTGTCTGGAAGGTGGAAGACACCTACAAAGCGGCTTTTGAGGTGGATGACTACGAGCATTTTGTTTTTGTCCAGAGTGAGACGGCTCTCCGCAAGCTGGCCGGGGCTTATCCATATGACAACTTTGAAGATCACGATGCACAGATCACCCTCAGGGGGGGCGGAGATGAAGTAAACGATGAATTGGAAAAGGAAATCAGGGAAAGGCTGGAAATCGCCGGCATCCATGTCATTGAAGCCCGCATCAACTTCATAGCCTATTCTGAGGAAATTGCAGGCGCCATGCTTCGCAGGCAACAAGCCACCGCGGTGGTTGCGGCCCGGTTTAAAATCGTGGAGGGTGCCGTTTCCATGGTGCAAATGGCGCTTGAACAGCTGGCAGAACAGAAAATCGTGGATTTCGACGAAGAGAAGAAAGCAGCCATGGTATCCAACCTGATGGTGGTGCTTTGTGGCGACAAAGATCCAACTCCCATTGTAAATACCGGCACACTGCATCAATAACATGTCCCCAAAGAAAGCATTTGTACTCCGGGTCGATCCTCAAAAAATGGAGGCGTTGGAAAAGTGGGCGGCAGATGAATTCCGTAGTACCAATGGCCAGTTGGAATGGATCATTGATCAGGCCCTCCGCAAAGCCAGGCGATTGAAATCGGATTGATCAATGAAAAAGATCTTCGTCGCGGATCAGAAGGAGAATGGCTGAATGCGGAATGATCACGTATTTTTCGTTGTTGAACTCAATCTCATACCCGCTTTTCTGAAGATAGACAGCCAAATCCCCTTCCCTGGGCTGAAGGGGCACATATTTCACTTCCTCACTCCGGTCCTTCCATGGTTCGTCTGAATCCTGGATGGCCGGTATGGGGTATCCCGGCCCCACGCGCAACACATAGCCGCTGTGTATCTTCTCCTTTTCCTGGACGCCCGGTGGCAAATAGAGCCCTGATTTGGTCCGGTCCATCTGATTCTTCGGTTTGATCAGTACCCGGTCTCCCACGACGATGAACTTGCGGATGTCCCGTTCTTCCAATTGCAGTGACATAGGCCGCAAGATATCAAAAATCCAGCTGATCCTTCAAGACCTGCATACCGTTCCTGCTGACCGGGACTTTGTTCCCGTCTTTCAGGATCAAAATGTAATTGGATTTCTCATAGGGTTCGATGCGCTCAATGCTCGCCACATTGGCGATGAAGGACCGGTGGACCCGGACAAATTGTTCGGGATCGAGATGCTTCTCGAAATACTTCATGGTCTGCTGCTTCAAATACTTTCCATCGCGGGTGTAAATCATGACATAGTCATCCTGCGCTTCCAGGAAATGCACATCCGCGGTTGAAATGACATGGATTTTGCCGGACTTCTTGATCACCACCCGATGGAGTTTTTCGTCGGATCCCGCCAGATGTTCCCTGAGTTTCTCCACCTCCATGCCTTTGCCTTTCTCCGTTCTCCTTTGGAACAGCTTGTCAAGTGCTTCAGCGAAACGCTCCCTGGAAAAGGGCTTCAACAAATAGTCCACAGCATTTTGCTCAAAGGCCTGGATTGCATATTGGTCATAGGCCGTGGTAAAAATAACCTGGGGTCGGTGCTCCATGACTTCCAGCATCTCGAATCCAGTCAGCTTGGGCATTTGAACATCCAGGAATATCAAATCCGGTTTCAGATCGTTCACGGCCTTCAATCCGTCGAATCCGTTGTCGTACTCTCCCATCAATTCCACATCCGGAAATCCTTCCAGGTAGTTCTTCAGCAAGTCACGGGCGGGTTTCTCATCTTCAATGATCAAAGCAGCAAGAGTCATCATGGCGTTGTTTTGTTTCTTGGAAATGAAATGCGAACTTCGAAAGTGCGGTCTTTTATTTGCCAGTGGACGGAACCTTTCCCTTCATATGCAAGCTCGATGCGTTGACGCACATTCTGCAACCCCACACCGGTACCGCGCCGCGAGGGTACGTCCGGGTCATAATCGTTGATTAGAACCGCCGACATGAAACCGGGGTCACAGGAACATTGGAAGAGGATGTGAACCGGATCGGTGCTTTCATACACACTGTGCCGGATCGCATTTTCAAAAAGGGGTTGGAGAATCATGGTTGGAACCGGTTCCTGCTCGCAATCGAGGGTAATTTCAAACGCATAATGCAGTTTCTCGCCAAAACGGACTTTCTCGATGGCCAGGTAATCCTTCATACGCCCAAGTTCCTCTTTCAAAGGCACATATTCATTCTCCCGGTGCTTAAGCGAATACCTCAGAAAATCAGAGAGCCGGATGATCATATCCCGCGCCTCCGACGGATTGGACATGGTCAGGGAAGCGATTGAATTCAATGAATTGAACAGAAAGTGGGGATTGATTTGTGATTTCAACATGTTGAGCTCCGCATCCCGGACCAATCCCTGCAGCCGCTCTTCCTGTTTGGCTCTCTCGGCCAGTTTCACGCTGTAGCTGGCAAGGTAATAGACCAACACGAGCACAAGGTAAATGATTCCACCAAGAATGGCCCGGATGGTGAGACTTCCGTTCAAATAGTCAAGATAACTTTCGCGTGAAGGAAACAAGGTGCTGAGAAGGCCCACGGAGATCAACAGCCATGTTGCAAGGAACAACACCCCGGCCATGACATGTGCAAAAACCGAATAGAGAGGGTTTTGCCTGCTGAAAGGGATGTACCGGGTGGGATACCAGATCAACAAGCCGAGAAATCCATAAAGCAAGGTACTGATCAGGGAATCCACCACAAGGTACACCAGGTCCAGACCCAGGTAATACCAGGAAAGCACACCATACAAGATGGCGACAATCAACCATATCAGGACGTAGATCAGGATGGATCTCCTGCTTCCTGTAATGGGGTGACTCATGATCAATGATAATTCACGATCTCGCCGCCCCCAAACACATTGATACCGGTGATCACTAGCACATTGTCGGGATCCTGGGCGACGAGGGACCGGGAACGCTTGTCGGAGAAGCCACCGAATACGGAGGTCACTTCAATCTTCACGTTCCACCCTTCGGGAATGATCAGCTTCGTACCTCCAAAGGCCATGACCAGCTCGAGATGAGCCTTCCCCGGGGCCAGCTTTGCACCCGTAAGATCGTATTTTGAACCGCCGAAGATGTGCGTGATCTTGCCTCCCCGAAAATTCTGGGAGGTGATGATTCTGTCTCCACCACCGAATACATCCACATCGTCCACATAATCTTCCCCTGAGGTTTTGTTCCGGGCACGGTTGAATCCGTGGGGGTGTCGCCTCGATCCGAAGATCACAACCAGCCCCAGAAGGATCAGCATCGAAGGCCAGAAAAGGGAACGCCAATAGTAGGGCAATTCAAGTACTTTGGGAAGAAGAAAAAAGGATCCGACTGCAATCAGGATGACACCGGTCCCTTTGTTTTCCCGGTTCGAAATAAAAACCAGGCCCAGGAAAATCAACAGGGCTTGCCAGGAAAACACAAAATCCCTGAATCGCCAGGGCACGATGTCCGCCAGATCGGCGATGATGAACAATCCCAGAAACATGAGAACGACCCCAAGAATGAGGTGTGCTCTCCCCGAACGCCTGTATTGTGGCTCATGCATTTCCATGTGAGTATAATTTGAATAAAAATAAGCTCCAATGAACAACTTCTCCCATGGAAATCGGGGAAAAGCTAAATTTCACCGGTGAACAGTGTCCATGGGAGGCGAATCAGAAACGATTCAACCACCGGTACCGCCTTGCATTGTCTCCAAATTTGGCAATGAACGTGAATTCATGGGTCCCGTAGCTATGCTTCATGATGCTGTTGAGCCCGATATCGAAGGCATATCCAAAAATGAGTTTGTCGATGCTCACCCCGGCCATGACAATGACTGCCTGGCCCGTTCGAAAGGAAAGACCGCCCCAGTAAGACTGTTGGTAATAGACTTTTGCCCCGATGTCAGCCTGCAATTTACCATTCTCCGCAAATTTCAGCAACGTACTTGGCGACAGGATGATGTCGCGCCGAACCTCATAATCATATCCGCCCATGAGGTAGTAATTGCGCTCCATCTTGTAGTTGTCGTATCCGGAATCCCCGATTTTCAACACCGATTCGAACAGCTGGTCGACGGAAAAACCCGCCCAATAATTCCGGGCGGTATAATACACTCCCATGTCCGCATCGGGAATGAATACGGATTTGTGCGCCCCAAGCCACAATTCATCGCCGGGATCCTCCAGTTTGATCAGATCGTCGTCGAGACGAAACTGGTAGGCGACAAAGGATAGTCCAAACGACAACTGGGATTGAGAGAAATTCAAATGGTAAGCATACGTACCCTTCATTCCAATGCGCTCAACGGCCCCGTTTCTGTCATTGAACACATACCCACCCAGGCCCACATTTCCGCTACGGCTGCCCAAACGTTGACGCTTCTTCACCGAAGAGCTTTTGGAAATGTAGCTCTTCTTCAATACCCGGGTTTGGAAACTCAGGGCATATGTCCCGGGTCCGTTTTGCATCCCGATCCATTGCTCTCTGGCCGTCAGATTGACGGCCGTATACCCCTCTGAACCTGCTGCTGCCGGATTCAATAAAAAACCATTCAGCATGTACTGACTGTACAACGGGACCTGTTGGGAATAAACCTGGACAACCGGCCCCAGGGCAATCAGAAGGATATAAAGCAGCTTTCTCATTCGTTTCATAGTTTCTTACCGGATCACAGTGATAATTCCGGTAACACGATCTTTGCTCCCGGTACTCAGGGTGATGACAAAATGATAGGAATCCATGGGAACCGGATTTCCATTCATGTTCCGTCCATCCCAAGGCGAGGAATACCCCACGTCGGATTTCCACACCATGGTTCCCCATCGGTCAAAAATTTCGATTTGGGCTTGTGGATAAGGCTCCAGTTTATGAATCACCCAGGTATCGTTCTGACCATTCAGATCGCCAGGAGTGATGGCTGTCGGTATGTCCCTGAAGTAGAATTGAAGATCACATTCTTTCACAACAACCGTATCCCTGGAGATGCAACCGAATTCATCTTCCACTTCCACCCAGATCTCCTGCCGCTCACCCTGGAACATGGTGATGGTTTGGGTCACATCGCCTGTTGACCATTCGAACAGAACACCGTCCTCCCCGGCATCCAGTACGACCCCAGCCTCTCCGCAAAGGGAGGTATCCTGACCAAGCTCCACCTCCGGAAGCAGTTGCACCTGAAGATACAGGCTGTCTGAGGCATAACATCCATGCGAATCGCCGACAGTGACGGAAATCATTCCCTCCTGGTTGGTTTGGAAGACCGGACCCGTGGAACCGTCCATCCACAAATAGGTTTGGAACAGCCCGCTCAGGTCGATTGCATACTGATCATCCTCGCAGATGTAGGTGTCATCTCCCAGGTCCAGATCCGGACCCACGATTTCGATGGTACGAGTCAATTCCCGTCCAACACAACCAAAGACAGAGGTTTCGACCGATCGAATCTCATACAATCCCGGTCCGACTTCCCAATTCACGTAGATGGAGTCCCCAGCATCCCGGGTGACCAGAGCATCCTGAACATACCAGTCATAGGAGGATCCCATGAACCCGTCCACATGGAAAACAACCCCCGTGTCTCCGGTGCAAATCAGATCACTACCACCGAGTATTTCGGAAGCTGTGGGAGTCAGATGCCGCACCACCGTGGAATCGGTGAATGCAAGACAATTCCCGAGGCTCGTTTCCAATACCTGCAGGTTTCCTAAACCGTCTCCTTCCCAAACTACGGTCACTGTGGCTTCATTGTCGGCGCCAACAATGGTTCCGCCGGTGGCAGTCCATTGGAAAACCGAGCCTTCGAGACCGCTGGCAACATAAACCAACGTGTCCGGGCTACATACCACCATGTCACCAGCGATGCTGGCGGATGGCACCGGATTGACAACAACCTGTACCTCCTTGGCCAGGGTTGTATCGCATTCTCCTTCAAATCGGACATAATAGACTGTCGTATCCAGAGGAGCAGGTACCATGGCATCGTTGCCCGTTGCCACAGGCAGATCGAGGAAAAGCGGATCGGTGTACCAGGTCGCCACGGCACCGGTGCCGAGCAGGCCCCCACCAAAGGAAAGTGTGATGGTTGCCACAGAACCCGAGCAGAATCCAGTTGTATCCACATACGCGGAATCCGGCTCAATGGAGGGAATCTTAACGCTTACAAGCCGTCCAAACGCTGCTGTAATGTTGCATGCACCTTCCGCCCGTACATAATAGGTTGTGCTCACAGCCGGATCCACCTGAATGCTTGCCCCGGTATCCACCACACTGGCAAAAGCCGGATCAACAGCCCAGTACCATTCGGCGCTGTCGCCCAGGACTCCACCAGTGACATCAAGGATTTTTATGGTTCCCGGGCACGAGTCATCATTTGTCACATTCACCCCAGTGGCAGCCTGTGAGGCAGTCAGCACAGTCAGTTCTGCAGAAACATCCAACGTGATGTTGCAATCCCCTTCGGCACGCACATAATAGTTTCCGCTCATGGCGGGATCGATATTCAAGGAGGCTCCCGTTCCAACCAGAACCGTCAGGGCAGCATCAGAGTACCAATACCAATCGGCACCCTCACCCAGCAAACCGCCATCCACAACCAGGGTTTTGGCGGTACCCTGGCAGGTGCTGTCATTCAAAATATGAACACCGGAGGGATCCAAAGACGGATTCTTCACCCGGACTTCTCCTCCTGCCTGCGCAGTGAGGTTGCAATCCCCTTCCGCTCTGACATAGTAGAAGGTGCTCGTGTCCGGATCCACCGTGATGCTTGCACCTGTTCCTTCCAACACAGTCATGGCTGCATCGGAATACCAGAACCAATCTGCCCCGTCTCCAAGGCTTCCTCCCTGCACCGTCAGAACCTTTGCGGTTCCCTCGCAAGTGAAGTCATCCGTAATGGTGAAACCTGTTGGATCGAGCGATGGTTGCAGCACTTGCACCTCCCGGCTGACTTCAACCGTGTTGTTGCAGTCGCCCTCGGCACGAACATAATATGTGACGTTCACGGCCGGATCGACGGTCAGACTCACCCCCGTACCCTCCAACACCGTCATGGCCGCATCGGAATACCAGTACCAATCGGCTCCATCGCCCAGGGAGCCACCAACCACCGAAAGGGTCTTGGCCGTGCCCTGGCACGTGCTGTCATTGGAAATGGTAGTCCCGGTGGGATCAAGGGATGGTTGCAGAACCTGCGCCTCCCGGCTGACTTCAACCGTCGTGTTGCAATCGCCCTCAGCCCGAACATAATACGTGACATTTACGGCCGGATCCACAGTCAAACTGGGCCCCGTGCCCTCCAAAACCGTCATAGCCGCATCGGAATACCAATACCAATCAGCTCCATCGCCCAGGGAGCCACCAACCACCGAAAGGGTCTTGGCCGTGCCCTGGCATGTGCTGTCATTGGCAATGGTCGTCCCGGTGGGATCCATTGAAGGCTGCAGAACCTGTACCTCCCGGCTGACTTCAATTGTTGTGTTGCAGTCGCCCTCAGCCCGAACATAATACGTAACATTCACGGCCGGATCGACGGTCAGACTCACCCCAGTGCCTTCCATCACCGTCATGGCCGCATCGGAATACCAATACCACTCGGCTCCATCGCCCAGGGAGCCGCCAACCACCGAAAGGGTCTTGGCCGAACCCTGGCAGGTGCTGTCATTGGCAATGGTCGTCCCAATGGGATCGAGAGACGGTTGCAGAACCTGAACGAGCTGAGTAACAACCAAGGTATTGTTGCAGGGCCCTTCGGCACGAACATAATAGGTTGTATTCACCGCCGGATCCACAGAAATGGAGACTCCAACACCCTCAGAGATCGTAAGACCGGCATCTGAGTACCAGTGCCAGTCGGCACCGTCACCCAGGCTTCCGCCAACCACTGTCAGTGTCTTGGCAGTGCCTTGACACGTGTTGTCAGTGGAGATGGTTGTACCTGTCGGATCCAACGACTCCTGCCATACCGTCACCAGGGCGTTCACTGCCGCTGTGCTATTGCAGTCTCCCTCGGCCCGCACATAGTAAGTCGTGCTCGTAGCCGGATCAACCGAGATGCTGGCTCCGCTGCCTTCCGCAACGCTGAACCCGGCATCCGAGTACCAGTACCAGTCGGCGCCCGTACCCAGGCTGCCACCCACAACCGTCAGGGTCTTGGCCGTGCCCTGGCAGGTGTTGTCGTTGGTGATGGTGATGCTCGTGGGATCGGTCGAAGGATCTTTCACCGTTACCAGTACTGCCGCCGCTGTTGCAGTCTCCTCGGCCCGCACATAGTAAGTCGTGCTCACAGCCGGATCAACCGAGATGCTGGCGCCGCTGCCTTCCGATACCGTAAAGGCCGCATCGCTGTACCAGTACCAATCGGCGCCCGTCCTCAGGCTGCCGCCCACAACCGTCAGGGTCTGGCTGTGCCCTGGCAGGTGTTGTCGTTGGTGAGGGTGATGCTCGTGGGATCCGTCGAAGGATCTTTCACTGTCACCAGGGCGTTCACTGCCGCCGTGTTGTTGCAGTCACCTTCGGCTCACATTGTAAGTCGCGCTCACAGCCGGATCCACACTGATGGAAGCTCCGCTGCCTGCAACGCTGACTCCGGCATCCGAGCGTTCAGTACCAGTCGGCGCCCGTACCCAGGCTGCCGCCAACCACCGTCAGGGTCTTGGCTGCCCCGCAAGTGTTGTCGTTGGTGATGGTGATGCTCGTGGGATCCGTCGAAGGATCTTTCACGGTCACCAAAGCGTTCACGTCGCTGTGTTGTTGCAGTCTCCTCGGCTCTCACATAGTAGGTCGTGCTCGTGGCCGGATCAACCGAGATGCTGGCGCCGCTGCCTCTCCGATACCGTAAAGGTTGCATCGCTGTACCAGTGCCGGTCCGCACCTTGTTCTTGTGGCCGCCCCCGACCACCGTCAGGGTCTTGGCCGTGCCCTGGCAGGTGTTGTCGTTGGTGATGGTGATGCTGGTCGGATCCGTGCTGGGATCTTCACCACCAGGGCATTCACTGCCGCTGGTAAAGAGTTGCAGTCGCCTTCGGCTCTCACATAATAGGTCGTGCTGGTAGCCGGATCAACCGAAAGATGGCGCCGCTGCCTTCCGATACCGTAAAGGCCGCATCCGAGTACCAGTACCAATCGGCCTCCCGTGCCTGCTGCCGCCAACCACCGTCAGGGTCTTGGCTGTGCCCTGGCAGGTGTTGTCGTTCGTGATCGTGATGCTGGTCGGATCCGTCGAAGCGATCTTTCACGGTCACAAGGGCGTTCACTGCCTCGCTTGTTGTTGCAGTCACCTCGGCTCACATAAAGTAAGTCGCCTACAGCCGGATCCACACTGATGGAAGCCCCGCTGCCTTCCAGATACCGTAAAGGCCGCATCCGAGTACCAGTACCAATCGGCTCCCGTGCTCAGGCTGCCGCCAACCACCATCAGGGTCTGGCTGTCCCCTGGCAGGTGTTGTCGTTCGTGATCGTGATGCTCGTGGGATCCGCGCTGGATCTTTCACTGTCACCAGGGCGTTCACCGCCGCTGTGTTGTTGCAGTCTCCTCGGCCTGGCACATAGTAGGTTGTGCTTGACGATGGATCCACACTGATGGATGCGCCCGTGCCTTCAGCAACGCTGAACCCGGCATCCGAGTACCAGTACCAGTCGGCGCCCGTACCCAGGCTGCCACCCACAACCGTCGTGGGGTCTTGGCTGTGCCCTGGCAGGTGTTGTCGTTGGTGATGGTGATGCTCGGGATCCGTCGTAAGGATTCACGGTCACAGCGGGCGTTCACTGCCGCCGTGTTGTTGCAGTCACCTTCGGCTCTCACATAGTAAGTCGTGCTCACAGCCGGATCCACACTGATGGAAGCTCCGCTGCCTTCCGATACCGTAAAGGCCGCATCGCTGTACCAGTACCAATCGGCTCCCGTGCCCAGGCTGCCGCCAACCACCGTCAGGGTCTTGGCTGTGCCCTGGCAGGTGTTGTCGTTCGTGATCGTGATGCTGGTCGGATCCGTGCTGGGATCTTTCACTGTCACCAGGGTATTCACTGCCGCTGTGTTGTTGCAGTCTCCCTCGGCCCGCACATAGTAAGTCGTGCTCGTAGCCGGATCAACCGAGATGCTGGCTCCGCTGCCTCCGCAACGCTGAACCCGGCATCCGAGTACCAGTACCAGTCGGCGCCTGTACCCAGGTTGCCACCCACAACCGTCAGGGTCTTGGCTGTACCCTGGCAGGTGTTGTCGTTGGTGACATTGATGCTGGTCGGATCCGTGCTGGGATCTTCACCACCAAAGCGTTCACTGCCGTAAAGAGTTGCAGTCGCCTTCGGCTCTCACATAATAGGTCGTGCTCACAGCTGATCAACCGAGATGCTAGCTCCGCTGCCTTCCGATACCGTAAAGGCCGCATCCGAGTACCAGTACCAGTCGGCGCCTGCACCTGGGCGGCTGCCGCCAACCACCGTCAGGGTCTTGGCTGCGCCCTGGCAGGTGTTGTCGTTGGTGATTGTGGATGCCGTGGGTCGAAGGATCTCTTTCACTGTCACCAGGCATTCACTGCCGCTGTGTTGTTGCAGTCTCCTCGGCCCGCACATAATAGGTAGTGCCACAGCCGGATCAACCGAGATGCTGGCTCCGCCGCCTCCGATACCGTAAAGGCCGCATCGGAGTACCAGCTCAGTCGGCGCCCGTTCCCAGGCTGCCACCAACCACCGTCAGGGTCTTGGCTGTGCCCTGGCAGGTTGTTGGTGATGGTGATGCTGGTCGGATCCGTGCTGATCTTTCACTGCTCAAGGGCGTTCACTGCCGCCGTGTTGTTGCAGTCTCCTTCGGCTCACATAGTAGGTCGTGCTCGTGGCAGTGATCCACACTGATGGGAAAGCTCCGCTGCCTTCCGATACCGTAAAGGCCGCATCCGAGTACCAGTACCAGTCCGCACCTGTCCTCAGGCCGCCACCAACCACCGTCAGGGTCTTGGCCGTCCCCGGCGGTGTTGTCGTTGGTGATGGTGATGCTCACGGACCGTGCTGGGATCTTTCACCGTTACCAGTGCGTTCACTGCCGCCGTAGCGTTGCAGTCGCCTTCGGCTCTCACATAATAGGTCGTGCTCGTGGCCGGATCAACCGAGATGCTGGCTCCGCTGCCTTCCGCAACGCTGAACCCGGCATCCGAGTACCAGTACCAGTCGGCGCCCGTACCCAGGCTGCCACCCACAACCGTCAGGGTCTTGGCTGTGCCCTGGCAGGTGTTGTCGTTCGTGATCGTGATGTTGGTCGGATCCGTGCTGGGATCTTTCACTGTCACCAGGGCATTCACTGCCGCTGTGTTGCTGTGCCCCTCGGCCCGCACATAGTAAGTCGTGCTCAGCCGGATCAACCGAGATGCTGGCGCCGCTGCCTTCCGCAACGCTGAACCCGGCATCCGAGTACCAGTACCAGTCCAACAGGCTGCCGCCCACAACCGTCAGGTCTGGCTGTACCCTGGCAGGTGCTGTCGTTGGTGATATTGATGCTGGTCGGATCCGTGCTGGATCTTCACTGCCACCAGCGTTCACCGCCGCCGTGTGCTGCAGTCGCCTTCGGCTCTCACATAATAGGTCGTGTCAGCAGGCCGGATCAACCGAGACTCCGCTGCCTTCCGATACCGTAAAGGCCGCATCCGAGTACCAGTACCAGTCGGCGCCCGTAGCCTGCTGCCGCCAACCACCGTCAGGGTCTTGGCTGTGCCCTGGCAGGTGTTGTCGTTGGTGATTGTGATGCTCGTGGGATCCGTCGAAGGATCTTTCACTGTCACCAGGGCATTCACTGCCGCTGTGTTGTTGCAGTCTCCCTCGGCCCGCACATAATAGGTAGTGCTCACAGCCGGATCAACCGAGATGCTGGCTCCGCTGCCTTCCGATACCGTAAAGGCCGCATCGGAGTACCAGTACAGTCGGCGCTCGCAGTTCTGCTGCCAATTAACCACCGTCAGGTTCCTGGCTGTGCCTGGCAGGTGCGTTGTCGCTGGTGATGGTGATGCTGGTCGGATCCGTGCTGGGATCTTTCACTGTCACAAGGGCGTTCACTGCCGCCGTGTTGTTGCAGTCTCCTCGGCCCGCACATAATAGGTAGTGCTCACAGCCGGATCAACCGAGATGCTGGCTCCGCTGCCTTCCGCAACGCTGAACCCGGCATCAGAGTACCAATACCAATCGGTTGTCCTCAGGCCGCCGCCCACAAACTGTCAGGGTCTTGGCTGTGCCGCGCCCTGGCAGGTGGCGGTCGTTCGTGATCGGGGATGCTCGTGGGATCCGTCGAAGGCTTTTCACTGTCACTGTGCTGTTCACTGCCGCCGTGTTGTTGCAGTCTCCCCTCGGCTCTCACATAGTAGGTCGTGCAGTTGGCCGGATCCACACTGATCGAAGCTCCGCTGCCTTCCGGATACAGTAAAGGCCGCACGCTGTACCAGTACCAGTCGGCCTGTCCCCAGGCTGCCGCCCACAACCGTCAGGGCCTTGGCTGTACCCCGGCAAGTAAGCGATGCTGGTGATGGTGATGCCTGGGATCCGGGTCGAAGGATCTTCACGGTCACCATAGCGTTCACCGCCGCTGTGTTGCTGCAGTCGCCTTCGGCTCTCACATAGTAGGTCGTGCTGGTAGCAGGATCCACACTGATCGAGGCTCCTGAGCCTGATACCGTAAAGGCCGTATCGCTGTACCAGTACCAGTCGGCCTGCACTCCAGGCTGCCGCCAACCAACTGTCAGGGGTCTTGGCTGTACCCTGGCAGGCGTTGGGTCGCTGGTGACATTGATGCTGGTCGGATCCGTCGAAGGATCTTTCACGGTCACCAAAGCGTTCACCGCCGCTGTGTTGTTGCAGCCGCCTTCGGCCCGCACATAGTAGGTCAGCCACAGCTTCGATCAAACCGAGATGCTGGCTCCGTTGCCTGATACCGTAAAGGCCGCATCGCTGTACCAGTACCAGTCCGCACCTGTCCCCAGGCTGCCAACCACCGTGAGGGTCTTGGCCGTGCCCTGGCAGGTGTTGTCGTTGGTGACATTGATGCTGGTCAATCCGTGCTGGGATCTTTCACTGTCACCAGGCATTCACTGCCGCCGTGTTGTTGCAGTCGCCTTCGGCTCTCACATAGTGTCGTGCTCGTAGCAGGATCCACACCGGATCGAAACGCCAGTGCCTTCAGCAACGCTGAACCCGGCATCCGAGTACCAGTACCAGTCGGCGCCCGTTCCCAGGCTGCCACCAACCACCGTCAGGGTCTTGGCTGTGCCCTGGCAGGTGTTGTCGTTGGTGATGGTGATGCTGGTCGGATCCTCGTCGAAGGATCTTCACCGTCACCAGGGCATTCACTGCCGCTGTGTTGCCAGAAGCCCCCTCGGCCCGCACATAATAGGTAGTGTCAGCCAGCCGGATCGGGCGAGAGATGCTGGCTCCGCTGCCTTCCGATACCGTAAAGGCCGCATCGGAGTACCAGTACCAGTCGGCGCCCGTTCCCAGGCTGCCACCAACCACCGTCAGGGTCTTGGCTGTGCCCTGGCAGGTGTTGTCGTTCGTGATCGTGGAGATGCTGGTCGGATCCGCAGGATCTTTCACTGTCACAAGGGCGTTCACTGCCGCCGTGTTGTTGCAGTCGCCTTCGGCCCGCACATAGTAGGTCGTGCTCGTGGCCGGATCCACACTGATCGAAGCGCCAGTGCCTTCAGCAACGCTGAACCCGGCATCCGAGTACCAGTACCAGTCGGCACCCGTTCCCAGGCTGCCACCAACCACCGTCAGGGTCTTGGCTGTGCCCTGGCAGGTGTTGTCGTTGGTGATGGTGATGCTCGTGGGATCCGTCGAAGGATCTTTCACTGTCACCAGGGCGTTCACTGCCGCCGTGTTGTTGCAGTCACCTTCGGCTCACATAGTGTCGTGCTCACAGCCGGTCCACACTGATGGAAGCTCCGCTGCCTTCCGCAACGCTGAACCCGGCATCCGAGTACCAGTACCAATCGGCGCCCGTGCCCAGGCTGCCGCCAACCACCGTCAGGGTCTTGGCTGTGCCCTGGCAGGTGTTGTCATTGGTGACATTGATACTGGTCGGATCCGTCGAAGGATCTTTCACTGTCACCAGGGCGTTCACCGCTGCCGTGTTGTTGCAGTCTCCCTCGGCTCTCACATAGTAGGTCGTGCTCGTGGCCGGATCCACACTGATCGAAGCCCCTGTCCCGACCGTTGAGCTGAATGCTGCATTGGTCGACCAGATCCAGGATGCCCCGTCACCCAGGCTGCCGCCAACCACCGTCAGGGTCTTGGCCGTGCCCTGGCAGGTGTTGTCGTTCGTGATCGTGATGCTCGTGGGATCCGTGGACGGTGCTTTCACCGTCACCAACCCACTGGCCGATGCCGTGATGTTGCAATCGCCCTCGGCTCTCACATAATACGTCGTGCTCACCCCCGGGTCCACTGTGATGGAAGCCCCGGTGCCCGCACTCGTGCTGAAGCCTGCATCCGTTGACCAGTTCCATCCGGCCCCGTCGCCCAGGCTGCCGCCAACCACCGTTCAATGTCTTCGGCGTCCCCTGGCACGTGTTGTCGTTGGTGATCGTGATGTCGTAGGGGGCTGTCGATGGCACCTTCACCGTCACTCGGGCCATTGGCTGCCGCGGTGATGTTGCAGTCTCCTCAGCTCTCACATATATCACGTCGTGCTCACGGCTGGATCACCGACGGCGCCGCTGCCTGCAGATACCGTAAAGGCCGCATCCGAGTACCAGTACCAGTTTGCACCTGTCCCCAGGCTGCCGCCAACAACTGTCAGGGTCTTGGCTGTGCCCTGGCAATGTGTTGTCATTGCTCACATTGATCCCCGTCGGTGCCGTGGAAGAGGCCCGAACCTGTAACCAGTGCACTGACCGCGTTGGTGTTGTTGCAGTCCCCTTCGGCCCGTACATAAAACGTCGTGCTGATCGCCGGATCCACCCGACGCCAAGCTCCCGCTCCCGCCAGGGTCGTGAACGCTGCATCTGGAGTACCAGTACCAGTCCGCTCGTCCCAAGGCTCCCCTACCGTCAGGGTCTTGACCGTACCCACACAGGTGTTGTTGTTCGCCACCGAGATGCTTGTCGGATCGGTCGACGGAACCCGCACCGACACCAGTGCGCTCACCGACGCCGTGTTGCTGCAATCACCTTCGGCCCGTACATAATAGGAGGCATCCACGGCCGGATCCACGCTCACGCTGTTCCCGGATCCAATCAGAACACTCATGCTCCGTATCCGAGTACCAGTACAGTCGGCGCCCGTTCCCAGGCTGCCGCCCACAACCGTCAGGGTCTTGGCTGTACCCGGCACGTGTTGTCGTTCGTGATGCTGATGCCTGTCGGATCCGTCGAAGGTGATTTCACCGTCACAAGCGCGTTCACTGCCGCCGTTGTTGTAGTCGCCCTCGGCACGTACATAGGTCGTGCTCGTGGCCGGATCCACACTGATGGAAGCTCCGCTGCCTTCCGCAACGCTGAACCCGGCATCCGAGTACCAGTACCAGTCGGCGCCCGTACCCAGGCTGCCGCCAACCACCGTCAGGGTCTTGGCTGTGCCCTGGCAAGTGTTGTCGTTGGTGATGGTGATGCTCGTGGGATCCGTCGAAGGATCTTTCACGGTCACCAAAGCGTTCACTGCCGCTGTGTTGTTGCAGTCTCCCTCGGCTCTCACATAGTAGGTCGTGCTCGTGGCCGGATCAACCGAGATGCTGGCGCCGCTGCCTTCCGATACCGTAAAGGTTGCATCGCTGTACCAGTACCAGTCCGCACCTGTTCCCAGGCTGCCCCCGACCACCGTCAGGGTCTTGGCCGTGCCCTGGCAGGTGTTGTCGTTGGTGATGGTGATGCTGGTCGGATCCGTGCTGGGATCTTTCACTGTCACCAGGGCATTCACTGCCGCTGTGTTGTTGCAGTCGCCTTCGGCTCTCACATAATAGGTCGTGCTGGTAGCCGGATCAACCGAGATGCTGGCGCCGCTGCCTTCCGATACCGTAAAGGCCGCATCCGAGTACCAGTACCAATCGGCTCCCGTGCCCAGGCTGCCGCCAACCACCGTCAGGGTCTTGGCTGTCCCCTGGCAGGTGTTGTCGTTCGTGATCGTGATGCTCGTGGGATCCGTGCTGGGATCTTTCACTGTCACCAGGGCGTTCACCGCCGCTGTGTTGTTGCAGTCTCCCTCGGCCCGCACATAGTAGGTTGTGCTTGACGATGGATCCACACTGATGGATGCGCCCGTGCCTTCAGCAACGCTGAACCCGGCATCCGAGTACCAGTACCAGTCGGCGCCCGTACCCAGGCTGCCACCCACAACCGTCAGGGTCTTGGCCGTGCCCTGGCAGGTGTTGTCGTTCGTGATCGTGATGCTCGTGGGATCCGTGGACGGTGCCTTCACCGTCACCAACCCACTGGCCGATGCCGTGATGTTGCAATCGCCCTCGGCTCTCACATAATACGTCGTGCTCACCCCCGGGTCCACTGTGATGGAAGCCCCGGTGCCCGCACTCGTGCTGAAGCCTGCATCCGTTGACCAGTTCCATCCGGCCCCGTCGCCCAGGCTGCCGCCAACCACCGTCAATGTCTTCGGCGTCCCCTGGCACGTGTTGTCGTTGGTGATCGTGATGCCGGTGGGGGCCGTCGATGGCACCTTCACCGTCACCAAGCCATTGGCTGCTGCGGTGATGTTGCAGTCTCCCTCAGCTCTCACATAATACGTCGTGCTCACGGCTGGATCAACCGAGATGCTGGCGCCGCTGCCTGCAGATACCGTAAAGGCCGCATCCGAGTACCAGTACCAGTTTGCACCCGTCCCCAGGCTGCCGCCAACAACCGTCAGGGTCTTGGCCGTGCCCTGGCACGTGTTGTCATTGCTCACATTGATCCCCGTCGGTGCCGTGGAAGAGGCCCGAACCGTAACCAGTGCACTGACCGCGTTGGTGTTGTTGCAGTCCCCTTCGGCCCGTACATAAAACGTCGTGCTGATCGCCGGATCCACTCCGACGCTGCTTCCCGTTCCCGCCAGGGTCGTGAACGCTGCATCTGAGTACCAGTACCAGTCCGCTCCGTCCCCAAGGCTCCCCCCGACAACCGTCAGGGTCTTGACCGTACCCACACAGGTGTTGTTGTTCGCCACCGAGATGCTCGTCGGATCGGTCGACGGAACCCGCACCGACACCAGTGCGCTCACCGACGCCGTGTTGTTGCAATCACCCTCGGCCCGAACATAATACGTGGCATCCACGGCCGGATCCACGCTCACGCTGTTCCCGGATCCAATCAGAACACTCATGCCCGCATCCGAGTACCAATACCAGTCGGCGCCCGTTCCCAGGCTGCCGCCCACAACCGTCAGGGTCTTGGCTGTGCCCTGGCAGGTATTGTCGTTCGTGATGCTGATGCCTGTCGGATCCGTCGAAGGTGATTTCACCGTCACAAGGGCGTTCACTGCCGCCGTGTTGTTGCAGTCGCCCTCGGCACGCACATAGTAGGTCGTGCTCGTGGCAGGATCAACGCTGATCGAAGCACCTGTGCCAGCGGATACCGAGAACCCGGCATCCGTGTACCATTGCCATGAGGCACCGTCGCCCAGGCTCCCGCCAACCACCGCCAGGGTCTTGGCCGTGCCCTGGCAGGTGTTGTCGTTGCTTACGTTGATGCTCGTCGGATCGGTGGAGCCGGTCAGTACTAGCACCAGGTCGTTGACGGAGGAAGTCGTGTTGCATGTTCCCTCCGCACGCACAAAATAGGTTGTATTCACGGCCGGATCGACCGTAAGACTGGCTCCGAGTCCGGCACTGCTTCCAAAGCCTGCATCCGTCGACCAGTTCCACACCGCACCGGTACCCAGGGCTCCACCCTGGACAGTCAGTACTTTGGCTGTCCCCTGACAAGTGCTGTCATTGGCAATCGCAAAACCAGTCGGGTCGAGAGATTCACTGAAGGTATTCGTCACCACAACACTGTCTGAAATGGTGCATACGGTCGCCCCGGCATCGGTAACGACAACCTTGTATTCTGCCGAATCCAAACCGGACAATGCAGGCGTCAGGTCAGAAAGAGCGATGTCGTTCCGATACCAACTGTATGTAAAGCCCATGCCGGATCCGCCTCCCGCTGTGGCCGAAACAGTGCCTGCACCATCCCCGGGACAGGTATCGTCGGTGCTGCTCAACGTCAGGGTCAACACGGGATCTTCGGTAATCGTATAATTCAGAATCACGGTGGTGGAAGGATCTCCCACATCGGTGACCGTGACTTCGTACAGGGCCGGGTTCAGGTTGCTGATAACGGCAGTGTTGGCAACGATGGGAATGCCGTTCCGGGTCCATGCATAGGTGTATCCAACGCCTGTTCCCCCTTCCGCCGTGACGACGATTGTCCCGTCCGCTAAACCGTTGCAAGAAACATCGGTTCCGACGATTTCTGCAGCCAGAGGATCGGCGTCGACACAAAGACTGAAGGTGCCGCTGTATTCACTGTCATCCACGGAAATGTAATAGGTGCTGCCGATGGTGAGGGTATCGCAACTCAGATTCACGGGGGTCGTGTTCCCCTCCGTCGCATCGCAATCCAGTTCATCCCCCGCTTCGTTCCAGAGCGAAGCCTGAAGGTCACGCAAATTCCCCAGGGTGGTCCCATTCTTCACAGTGACATTCACATTCTTGGAAATGGCAGTAAACCGGAACCATACGTTGGAATTATCCCCGGTTACCCAGCAACTACCCTCCGATTCGTCCGGTGTCCCATAGACATTGGTAAATTGCGCATCCGTCGAACACCAGCGGATCGGGCTGGTGATTTCGTAGGCACCGGATTTGTAGTCGTAATCCAATACATCCTCGATGCAAAGGGTAAACGTACCTGAACTCTGGGCATCGTCAACGGAGACGTAATACCAATCTCCAGGAATCAGTCCATCGAAACTCAGGGTGTGGGTGCTCCGGTCGAGCGTACGCGGCATGCATTTGATCTCCGCACCAACTGCGTCCCAAAGCGCCATCTGCGGATAACGCATGGTACCGTAAATGTTGTAATTCCGGAGGGTCAGGGTAACGTCCGTGCCGATGGCCTGGAACCGGAACCAAACATTCTTGTTGTCTGTGGGATCCACTCCCGTCCAACAAGAAGCCATGCTCCGGTCGGCCGTTGCCATGAGATTGCTGTACGCTGCTTCGACGGAACAACCCCCATCATGCTGCAACTCCAGGGCACCTCCCCAAAAATCATAGGTGGCCTCATCGGAAAGGCAAAGAGAGAAAGTGCCTGAGGTTTGGTCATCATCCACGGAAACATAGTACCAGTTTCCAATGGTCAGACTGTCGGTGCTGACCTCCGTGTCTCCGGTATAGTAAACATCTGCCATACAGGCCACCACGTCAAACGCTTCATTATAAATGGCGATTTGACCCCGGCGCATGGTTCCGTAGACATTTCCCGTACGAAGGGTTGCGGTAACCGTTGTGGCGGTCGCCTGAAACTTGAACCACACATTCTTCAATGTGTTGTTTGTTGCCCAGCAATCGGCGGGGCCTACATCCGGGGTCGCAGCTGCATTGGAATAAGCTGCATCAGCGGAACACCCATGGTCATGCAACAATTGAATGGCACCTTCCCAGTAATCGTAGGTGGGCTGGTCGCTGATACAAATGGTAAAGTCGTTGCTGGTGTAGTCATCATCCACCGCTATCCAATACCAATCTCCGGGATTCAGGGTATCGGCCGACAGGGTCGTGGTGCCCTGATCGTAAATATCGCCGACACAGGCCACCTGATCGCCAACCGCGTTAAATACGGCCATTTGGCCCCTGCGGAGGTCCCCGTAAACATTGCCGGTTTTCAATTCAAAGGTCAGGAAACGGGACAGGGCCTGGAATTTGAACCACACATTCTTGGTTCCGTTGTAGGTTCCCCAGCAAGTGCCCGGGACTTCATCGGCGGTTGCGAAGTAGTTTGTATAGGCTTCGTTGGCGGAACACCCCATGTCATGGGCAATTTCCACAGCTCCATTTCGGAAGTCGTAGGACAGAACGTCTTCCACGCAAAGCGTAAAAGTTCCGCTCTGGTAATCGTCATCCACGGCGATCCAATACCAGCTGCCAATGGTCAGACTGTCAATGGCCATCTCCGTGGTTCCCTGGTCCAGCACGTCACCCACACAAACAACCTCATCGCCAGCTTCATTGAACATAGCCATCTGGCCCCGGCGCAGGGTCCCGTATACATTCCCGGTTTTCAGTTTCACCGTGACATCGGTTGAAATGGCCTGGAACTTGAACCAAACATTCTTAAGCGTATTGCTCGTTCCCCAGCACGACCCGGGAATTCCGTCCGCTGTTGCCTGAAAGTTCGAGAACTGCTGATTGGCCGAGCAACCATAGTCATGGGCAATCTCATACGCACCCACCCGGTAGTCGTAGTCAAGTTCATCGATGATGCAGAGCGTAAACGTACCACTGACATAGTCGTCGTCCACGGAAATGTAATACCAGTCCCCGATGGTCAGGGTGTCCGCCAGCATGAGGGTGGTTCCCTGATCCAGCACATCCCCGGTACAGGCAACTTCCACATCGTTGCTGTTGAAGAGGGCCATCTGACCGCGCCGCATATCCCCGTAAACATTTCCGGTTTTCAGACTGATTTTCACATAAGGCGTGGTGGCTTGAAACTTGAACCAGACGTTGTTGTTTGCATTGCTGGTTCCCCAGCATGTCCCCATGCCGCCGTCATCCGTGGCAAGAGCATTGGAATAAGCTTCCTCGCCAGAGCAACCCATGGCATGATCCAGTTCCAGTGCGCCATCGTGGAAATCGTAATCCAGGGCGTCCTCCAGACACAACGTGAAGGTGCCCAGCCTGGCATAGGATCCAACTTCATCCATAGCAACTGCGATCCAGTACCAGGCTCCCACCGTGAGGGTGTCGATCATCATTTGCATCGTCCCTTCCAGAATGTCAGCACCCCGGCAGGCCACCTCATTTCCGGCTTCGTTCCACATGGCCATCTGGCCCCGACGGAGATCTCCGTAAATGCCCGCCGTCTTCAATGTCACTGTGGCGAAGGGCGTCGTCGCCTGAAACTTGAACCAAACATTGGTAAGGGCGCTTCCACCCCAACAGGATGCCAACCCCTCATCTTCGGTGGACTGGACCAGGCTATACTGCTCTTCCGCACTGCAATAGTTGTGGGGAATCTCCTCGGCCCCCGCTTTGTAATCGTAGGTTACGATTGTATCGGTACACAGGCTGAACGTACCCGTATTGCCTCCGTTCGCTTCACCGTTGTCCACCGCGATGTAGTATCGACTTCCCGGTGTGAGGGTATCGATTTGCAGCAACCGGATTCCCTCGTTGATATCGGGCGAAGCACAAGCCACCTCATTCAAACTGGCATCAAACAATGCGATCTGTTGCCGGTCCATGGTCCCATAAATGGTCCCCGTTTTTACCCGAATGTTCACAAAGGAGCTCGGCGCGACAAACGTAAACCAGGCATTCCGGAAATCAGAACCATCCCAGCAAGATCCACTCTCCGTTCCTGCACCTGCTGAAACGTTGCTAAAAGCGGCATCCGGCGAACACCAGTTGCCCGGATTCAGGATTTCGAAGGCTCCTTCAGGTACGTCATAATCGATGGTATCATCCACACACAGGGAAAAGGTCCCGGGAACCAGGTCATCGTCCACAGAAAGGAAATACCAATCCCCGATGGTCATGCCGGTGGCAAGCATGGTCAGCTCTCCCTGACCCGACAGCGGGCCTTCGCAGGCAACCTCCGTCCCAATCCCGTCCCAAAGTGCAATTTGTTGGTTCTCCATCTGACCGAAGTCCCCTCCGGTGGTCACTTTGACAGTTGCACGAGTGGATGTGGCCTGGAATGTAAACCACACATTCTTGTTGTCGACACCGCCCCAGCAGGAACCCTGGGTTTCATCGTCCGTGGCCAGCACATTGCTGTACAGGGCTTCGGTGCTGCACCAATTGTTCAGATCGCTGATGACGATGGCATCCGCCTTGAAGTCGTTTACGGCATGATCGGTCACACACAGGGTAAAAGTACCCTGTGTACCGCCGGTTGCATTGTCCACGGAAATGTAATACCATTCGCCCACGGTCAGCCCGTTGGCGGATATCTCCTCATCGCCGTAATCGGTGATCCACCGGGCACAGGCAATTTCGTTTTTCAAGGTATCCCAAAGGGCGATGTCAGGACGTCGGACCGAACCCTCGATCCCACCGGTGCGAACCTGGATGGCCACATCGGTGGAGGTGGCCTGGAACCGGAACCACCGGTTGTAGTTGGGTCCGTTGGGCCAGCAGGATCCCATGGCCTCGTCTGGGGAGGCACTGACGGTGGAATAGATGGCGTAATTCGAACACCAGCCATCCAGGTCGTTCAATTCGAGGGCTCCCGCGAAATAATCGTAATTGACCTCATTGTCGATGCACAATGAAAAGGTCCCCCGGTAAGCCGCATTGGCATAGTTGTCGACTGAAACGAAGTACCATTCCCCGGGTGTTAGTCCGGTGTATCCGATTTCCAGGTCGTCGTACTGACTGATGTACTGTTTGCTGGCCAACTCCGTCAAAGTGGTGTCCCAAAGGGCGAGCAAGGGGTAGCGAAGCGTGCCCTCATCACCTCCGATGTTCAAAGAAATGGTGGCTTCCCCGGATGCCGTGGCCTGGAACTTAAACCAGCGGTTGTAGTTGGGTCCGTTGGGCCAGTTGGAAGGTTGAATGTGATCCCCGGATGCGCCGATGGTCGTAAATTGCGCATCCGCCGAACAATAATTCACAATGCTGGGAATCACCACCGCTGCCTCCGGATAATCGTAATCCACAGTATCGTTCAGGCACAAAGTGAAGGTCCCGCGGTTCCCCGTACCCGAGTAATTGTCCACGCTCAGGTAATACCATTCTCCGGGAACCAGGCTGGTGTATCCGATGTGCACGTCATCGTAATCCGACGCATACCGCTGACAAATCAGTTCATTTCCCACGCTGTCCCACAAGGTTGCCAACACATAGCGGATGGTGCCGTCATCCCCGCCTGTGTGGATCGTGGCATTGATCATGCTTGTGGTCGCCTGAAAGGTGAACCAACGGTTGTAATTGGGTCCATTGGGCCAGCAAGAGCCGGCGGCCTCATCGGGAGAAGCGCCGATGGTGGTGTAGGCTTGTTGGGGAGAACACCAGTTGTCCAGGTCGGTCATGACCTTGGCACCGGCTTTGAAATCATAATCCACCTCATCATCCACACACAGGGTGAAGGTCCCCCGGTACCCTGTATTGTTGTAGTTGTCAACCTGGAGGAAATACCACTCCCCTGGAACGAGACTGGTGTATCCTATCTCAATGTCATCGTAGTCGCTGGCATAGCGGGCGCAATTGAGCTCATTGCCCAGGGTATCATACAACGCAGCAAGTCCATACCGAAGCGTCCCCTGGTCACCCCCGGTTTGTACCCGGAACATCACTTCCGTGCTCGTGGCCTGGAACGTGAACCACCGGTTGAAATTGGGGCCATTGGGCCAACAACTGCCAGACACCCCGTCCGCTGTGGCTCCTACCGTGCTGAACGCCGCATCGGCCGAGCACCAGCCATCGATGTCCGCCAAAACAACCGCACCTTCCCGGAAATCATAATCCACATCATCGGTGATGCACAGACTGAAGGTTCCCCGGTAACCATCTGCTGCATAATTGTCTATGGAAATGAAATACCAATCCCCCGGTGTCAGGCTTGCCGATCCAACGGTGACATCGTCATAATCATAGGCGTACCGGTTGCAGGCGACCTGGTTGAAGGAGCTGTCCCAGATGGCCACGTACCCATACCGCAGGGTGCCTTCATCGCCACCGGTCAACAATCGGACGAGAACTTCGTTTGTGGTGGCCTGGAACTTGAACCACCGGTCGTAGTTTGGTCCCGTATTCCAACACGATCCCACGAGGGTGTCCCCGGTGGCATCCATGGTGGTATAGGCCTGCTCGGCGGAGCACCAGTTGTTCAGGTCGCTCAGGATCCGGGCACCTTCCGGGTAATCATAATCCACCTCATCGTCCACACACAGGGTGAACGTTCCCCGGTAATTGATGCTCCCTCCGTGGTTGTCCACCGTGATGTAATAGGTGTCTCCCGGATTCAGATTGGTGTAGGCAAGGTTGATATCCGAATAATCGGAGCTGTACCGGCCACATGCCAGTTCGGTTCCGCTGTCGTCCCAAAGGGCTAACAGACCATATCGTAAGGTTCCCTCATCCCCTCCGGTCTTGAGTTGAACCATGGCTTCCGATGTGGTGGCAGTGAATTTGAACCAGCGGTTGAAATTCGGTCCGTTGGGCCAGCAGGAACCTGCATCCCCATCGGGAGATGCATTCAAGGTCGTAAATTCTGCATCCGCTGAACAATAATTGTGGGGATTGCTGATTTCCACGGCCCCAACTTTGAAATCATAATTCACCTGGTCTTCCAGCGACATGGTGAAGGTTCCCCGGTAGTTGATGCTTCCACCATGATTGTCTGCAATGAGGTAGTACCAGTCTCCAGGCACAAGCCCGTCGAAGCCCAACCGGATGTCGGAATACTCGGCATAGTACCGGGCGCATGCCAGTTCGTTGTTTGCATCATCCACCAACACAAGGAAGGGATAACGAAGGGTCCCCTCCAGACCCCCGGTTAACAATTCTGCGGTGACCTGGGTGGTGGTTGCCTGGAATTTGAACCAACGGGTGTAATTTGGACCATTCACCCAGCAGGATCCCTGGATTCCGTCGGCGGTGGCATCGATGGTGGTAAACTCGGAATCGGCGGAACGAAATCCGGAGGTATGCGGAAATTCCACCGCCCCGGCCTTGAAATCATAGTCCACCTCGTCATCCACAGCCAGGGTGAATGTTCCGTCGTAGGCATCGTTGTTGTAATGGTCAACCGAAATGTAATATCGGTTCCCGATGGTCAGTGTGTCGGTCCCGATGCGGATGTCACCATAGTCCGACACATACCGTACGCACCCCACCTCCTGTCCGGCCTCATTCCAGATGGAAGCATACATGTACCTCATGGTACCTTCTACGCCTCCCGTCAACACGTCCACGGTGACCGTGGGCTTCAGTGCGACAAAGGTGAACCAACGGTTCGAATTCACCGGGGTATTCCAGCAGGACCCAGTCGAGCGGTCGGGGGTGGCATTCAGGGTTGTGTATTCCCCGTCAACGGATCGCCATCCGCTGGTGTGAGGAACGGTTTTGGCCCCCTCAAGAAAATCATAGTCCACAGCATCGTCCACGCAAAGAGTAAAGCTGCCATTGCGGCCGGGATAATTGTCCACCGAGATGTAATACCAATCCCCGGAGTCAGGCCGATGTAGCCCACGGCAATGTCATCGTAGTTGCTGTCCCAATATCTCTGGCAGGCAAGTTCGGTCCCATCCTCCCGCCAAATGGCCACTTCCGGGTTCCGGTTCGTGCCTTCCGAACCACCGGTCTTCACTTCCACAAAAATTTCGGTCGTGGTGGCCTGAAACATGAACCACCGATTGTTGTTCGGTCCGGATGCCCAGCAACTCGCATTGGATTCATCCGGGGTGGCTCCGGTGGTGGTGTAGTGGGCTTCGGGGAACACCAATTGTCGATGTCCCACAAATACCTCGCTCCTGCTTTAAAATCATAGTCCCGGATCTCAAAAACGAGGGTATCGTAGTTGGTACAAAGGTTGCCGTCGGTATAGGAATAAACCACCGTATCGAATCCCGTTCCGGCCATTGCTGGATCATACATCATCCCGGAAATACCATTTCCGGTGAATGTCCCCCCCACGGGAGAACCTGCAATGGCAAAAGGCGGATCATTTACGTCCCAAATGGTGTCATAGACCCCGATGGAGACCACGGGCAACGGATGAACCGTCACGCTGTGCATGGCTGTATCACTGCAGCCGTTGGGATCGGTGTATGCATAATAAACATCAAAGGCACCATCCGTCACCGGAGTGAAAATGCCGAATCCATTTCCCTGATCCGCCACGGTTCCGCCAAAGAAAGTCCCATCAGGTGCATGGCTGCCTTCCAGGGTCTGGGCTGGGTCCTCCACACACAGGTCAGAGGGAAGTCCAAGAAAATCGACCGCCGGAAGTGCATGCACCGTGACCGACTGACTGGCAGTATCGGAACAGCCATTTCCATTGAGGTAAACATACAGAATGTCATAGGTCCCCGGGACAGTCGGATTGAAATAGGCCGTCCCGTCCCCGTTGTCACTGATGCCGGTTCCGGAATAAGATCCACCGGATTGAGAGCCCACAAGGGTATCCTGCGATTCTCCGGCACAGTACTCCGGATCCAGTCCGGTAAAGCTGACGGCTGGGAGCGGGTGGACCGTCACAGACTGCCTTGCTGTATCCGTGCAGGTGTTCCCGTCCACATAGACATAGATGATTTCATGGGTCCCCACAACATTGGGCAGAAAATAGGCTGTCCCATCCCCGTTGTCGCTGATACCGGTTCCTGAAAATTCTCCACTGCCAAAGGAACCCGTCAGGGTGTCCTGTGGGAAATTTTCGCAATATTCAGGGTCAAGGCCAACAAAGGACACCACCGGCAAGGGGTTCACAACGGTCGACACCGTCGCCGTGTCCGTGCATCCATTCCCGTCCGTGTAATAATATTGTATCGAATAGCTGCCGGCCAGAACCGGATCGATGATCGCAGAATCCCCCCCGAGAATCGTAAAGCCTGCCGCCGCAAGAAAACTCCCGCCCAGCGGGTTTCCCGCGATGGTGTCCGCATCGCCGCCTTCGCAATACCCAGCCGCAAGACCGTCCACCGACACCACCGGCAAGGGGTTCACAACGGTCGACACCGTCGCCGTGTCCGTGCATCCGTTTCCGTCCGTGTAATAATATTGTATTGAATAGCTGCCGGCCAGAACTGGATCGATGATCGCAGAATCCCCCCCGAGAATCGAAAAACCGGCCGCCGCAAGAAAACTCCCGCCCAGCGGGTTCCCCGCGATGGTGTCCGCATCGCCGCCTTCGCAATACCCAGCCGCAAGACCGTCCACCGACACCACCGGAAGGGGGAATACCGTGACGTTCACCGGTTCCGTCACCAGAGAGTCCCCGACAATGAAAAAAGTCACATGGAAATCCCCGCCGGCCTTGGCCCACAATTCATCCGATACCGCACCCGGGATGGCCACATCATCAAGAAACCACTGGTAATTCATGGCCGTATCTGTCACTGCCAGATGGACCGAATCCCCGTTGCAGATCGACGCTGATCCGGTGGTTGAAATGCCAAAAGAACCCGATTGAAAGAAATCGCCCAGGGGAACCGACAGAAGATCGGCTTCGGTATACAACGTACAGGAATCGACCGGATTGACGCATGTGAAGTCTTCGAAACCCAAACCGGTTTTCAGGGTTGGAGTCAGGTCAAACACGTAAAGGATGCCATCGTTGTCGAAGGACCCCTGGTCGTTGTCGCCCAGAATCTGAAACTCTCCGGTGACCACCATTTGTCCCGAGAGAAACACATCCACCGTATCGCCGCAGGTGAAATTGCCCCGAATGATCAACAATCCGCCCGGATCGATGGTCAATTGAAGGGTGTCTGCCAGGGTCAGGTCACCAAAGATGGTCAGGGTGTCGTGTACATACAAATCCCCTTCACTGAAAACCAGGCCTTCCCCGCTCACCACATCCCCGAAAACATGGACATCCTGAAGAATGGGGTCGTTTCCGGGCCCCGTTCCATCCCTCCAGATGGCATTGTCCAACCAGATCCCCCTGGCATCCACCAGGGTGGAATCCTGTGCTGACAAGGTCAGTGAAAACAGGGAGATGAAAACAAACAACAATCTGTGAATAACACGTCCTGCAATGGGTTCTCTCTTTCCAGCGGTGTAATCAGCCATCGGTCTTTTCTTCAGTGGTTGCAGTCCCTGCTATACAACATACGCACCAAGCCCTGTCCAGCGTCCATTCTGGAAGGGATGATTGCAGGTCCTGATCAAAAATAGCACTTCAAAGGCTTAGTTTTGAGCCCCATCCGTATAGTTTATTAACATCCTCTTCATTCGGGCATCAATTTGATCAATGAAAGTTGATGCTGGATGAAAGGTATTATCCCTTGCGTAAAATCCCGTGGTTCTTGGGTTCCCGGTGGGACAAGGACCAATAAAAAAGCCGGAGGGTTGCAACCCTCCGGCTTTACAAACGATGCGTATTCCTGTTACAACTCCTTGATTTCACTCACCAGTTTCTGGAGCGAATCCTTGGCGCTTCCGAAAAACATCCGGGTGTTGTCTGCGTAGAAAAGATAGTTCTCAATGGCGGCATAGCCCTTTCCCATACCACGCTTCATCACGATTACATTCTTGGCTTCGTGCACCCGGATGATGGGCATGCCGTAAATGGGACTTCCCGGATCATCCAAAGCAGCGGGATTCACCACATCGTTGGCTCCAATGACCACGACCACGTCGGTCTTCGGCATTTCCGGATTGATTTCATCCATTTCCACCAGCTTTTCATAGGGAACATCGGCTTCCGCAAGAAGAACGTTCATGTGTCCCGGCATCCGTCCAGCGACAGGATGGATGGCATACTTCACCTCCACGCCGTTGGATTCCAACAGCTTGTCCAATTCGCTGCAGATGTGTTGCGCCTGTGCGACGGCGAGCCCGTATCCCGGAACGATGACCACGCGGGAGCTGTAATTCAGCATCACGGCAGCATCGGTGGCGCTCACCTCTTTGATGGTTCCTTTTTCACGGTCCACTGAACTGCCTCCGCCGCCAAAAGCTCCGATGATCACATTGATCAGGGACCGGTTCATGGCCCGGCACATGAGGATGGTCAGGATCATCCCGGCGGCGCCTACGAATATCCCACCCAGAATCATAGCCTGGTTCTGGTAAATAAAGCCTGCCATGGCGGCGGCGATTCCGGTAAAACTGTTCAGAAGGGAAATCACCACGGGCATGTCGGCACCCCCGATGGGCATCACGAAACTGACACCGTACAGAAGGGAAACAGCCAGCAGGATGTAAACCAGCAATTCTTTTCCAGCCGCATCGGTCCCCGGAGAAAGAAGCAGAACCACCAGAACCACGATCACGGCCAACACCATCAAGTTGAAATAAGTCAGCCATTTGGCGAAAATATCCTTGATGTTCCCATTGAGTTTGCCGTAGGCAATCATGCTTCCGCTGAATGCGATGCTACCGATGACAAGTCCGAGAAGCGTCACCAGTGCACTTTGATTTTCCGGGTTCGAAAACTCGATCAGCGCGACGAGCGCGGAAGCGGCCCCTCCGGTGGCATTGAAAAAGGACACCAATTGCGGCATGGCGGTCATTTTGATCTTCCGGGCAATGACCGCACCAACGATCCCTCCCACCACAATGGCAAGGACAATGATCAGCAGATTCGCAGTCTGGATGGTGTTTCCATGGGCATCCCGGTGAAGGATCATGGTGGCAATCATGGCCAGGATCATTCCGGCGCCGGCCCACATGTTTCCTTTCCGCGCCGAGTCGGGGCTGCTCAGAAGTTTCAGGCCCACAACAAAAAGCAGGGCGGAAAGCAGATAGACAAATTCAAGAATGATTTGTCCTTGGGTCACGTGTACATCTGTCATGGCTCCTCCTTATTTTTTCTTTTTGCGAAACATTTCCAGCATCCGGTCCGTGACCACGAAACCGCCGATTACATTGAGGGTCCCGAACAACAGGGCGAATATGCCCAGGATCAGGTTCATCAGATGGGCCCCTTCTCCAAGCTTGCTCAAGTCGGCATGCCCAACCAGAATGATTCCTCCGATGATGATCACCCCGCTGATCGCATTGGCTCCCGACATCAGGGGGGTATGCAAAACAGAGGGCACGTTGGAAATCACTTCCAGCCCCAGGAAAATGGTGAGGGCAATGATGAAGATGGCTTCCTCATTGGTATAAAAAAATTGCAATACGCTTTCCATAACACGTAGATTACTTGGTTTTTTCAAGAAGGTCCTTGATTCTCGGGTGAACCACCTGTCCGTCCCGGGCGATGCAGGTTTCTGTCACAATCTCGTCCTCAACGTCCAGATTCAGGTTCCCCTCCGAATCAAACATGAGATCGAGGAAATTCAGAAAATTCTTTCCCAGCATCTTGCTGGCATCGGCCGGCATGGTGGAGGGCAGGCTGGAGTTTCCGATAAGGGTCACCCCACCGTGAACATAGGTTTCATTGTCCCTGGTCAATTCGCAGTTTCCTCCTGTGGAGGCGGCGAGGTCCACAATGACAGATCCCGGTTTCATTTGTTCCACAGTTTCCTTGAGGATCAGTTTCGGAGCCGGTCGGCCCGGAATTTGCGCCGTGGTGATGACCACATTGGCTGAGATTGCATGCTTCTGAATGAGTTCCCCCTGCTTTCTTTTGTATTCTTCGCTTTGCTCCACCGCATAGCCCCCGGCACCCTGGTCATCGCGGGCACCCTCCACTTCGACAAACTTTCCGCCCAGACTGAGCACTTCTTCCTTGACGGCGGCTCGTACATCGAATACTTCAACCACAGCGCCCAGCTTCCGTGCAGTAGCCAGGGCTTGCAGGCCGGCCACACCGGCACCCAGAATCAGCACCCTGGAAGGTTTGATGGTTCCGGAGGCGGACATGAACATGGGAAAAAAGGAGGGCAGACGGGTGGCCGCAAGCAGAACCGCCTTGTAGCCGGCCACGGTGGCCTGGGAGGACAGGACATCCACGGCCTGGGCCCGCGTCGATCGGGGGATCATGTCCAGACTGTGAATCCGGGCACCTCCCGCTGCCAGTTCCTGAACCGGCAGCGGTCGTGACAGGGGATTCAAAATGGCGATCAGAGATTTGCCGGCGGGCAATCCTTCTTCCGGCTGGTGAATTGCCAGGAAGAGATCCGCATCCTTCAGGATTTGCTTTCGATCCATCACCGTCGCTCCGGCTTCCTCATAGGAAGCATCCGATACAAAGCAACGGTCCCCCGCACCTTTTTCAACCAGAAGGGTGACATTCTTTTTCAGCAAGGAGGTGAAGTGCTCGGGCAACATGGCCACCCGGTTCTCTTCCCCTTTTTCCTTGAGTATTCCAATTTTCATAAGCAAAGGAATTAACTGTGTTTGTTTTTATCGTTGGATTGAAGGTACGCATGCATGGCTTTCGCGGCATTTCTTCCGTCTCCCATGGCCAGGATGACCGTGGCTCCTCCACGGACAATGTCCCCTCCGGCAAAGACCCCTTGTACCGATGACTGCATGTCGGCCGGATTCACGACAATGGTTCCCCATCTGGAAACCTCAAGCCCTTTCATGCTTTGGGGTATGAGGGGATTTGGAGACACCCCCACGCTCACCACAACCAGATCCGTCTCAACCTCAAACTCGGATCCGGCTACGGGCACCGGACGACGACGCCCCGAGCCATCCGGTTCGCCCAGCTCCATCTTCTGCAACCTCATGCGACAAACCCGGCCCTTCGGGTCCGACAGGTATTCGACGGGGTTGTGCAAGGTGAGAAATTCGATGCCCTCTTCCTTTGCATGGGCAATTTCTTCCTTCCTTGCCGGCATTTCGTCCAGCGACCTCCGGTACACGATCATGGCCCGCTCCGCTCCCAGCCTCCGGGCTGTCCGGACGGCATCCATGGCTGTGTTTCCTCCGCCAATTACCGCTACCTTCATGCCTTTCAACAACGGGGTATCATGCTCCTCCCGGTGGGCCCCCATGAGGTTGACCCGGGTCAGATATTCGTTGGAGGAATAGATGCCAATGAGGTTCTCTCCCGGTATGTGCATGAAATTGGGCAACCCCGCCCCGCTTGCCACCATAAATGCCTGAAATCCCTGAATTTTAAGGTCCTCGACACGTGCCGTTGCTCCGACCACGAAATTGGTAACGAATTTGACCCCCATTTTGTTCAGGCTGTCAATCTCCACATCCACCACCGAATTCGGCAGGCGAAATTCAGGGATGCCATATTTGAGCACACCCCCAATTTCATGAAGTGCTTCAAAAACGGTGACATCATATCCGAGCTTTGCCATGTCTCCGGCAAAAGCCAGTCCGGCCGGCCCGGATCCGATGGAGGCCACCTTGATCCCATTGGAGGTTGGAATCTCCGGAATGGAAACAGCTCCCTGCCTCTGTTCATGGTCTGCAGCAAATCGCTCCAGATAACCAATGGCTACAGGCGGCTTACCAAGTTTTTGGGTATAGAAACAGGCTTGCTCGCATTGCACTTCCTGTGGACACACTCTGCCGCACACTGCCGGCAAGGCGTTGGTTTCCTTCAGCGCACGGGAAGCCTCCCCAAATTCACCCCGCTCGATGCGTTTGATGAATTTTGGAATGTTGATCCCGACGGGACAACCCGTGATGCAGGTTGGATCGGGACAATCCAGGCACCGGCTGGCTTCCGCCATGGCCTGCCCAGCATCCAGACCCAGGTTGACCTCCTCAAAATTGGCCCGGCGACGGTCGGGTTCCTGTTCGGGCATTCTCACGCGGTCCAGCGTCGTCCGGTCCTTGTTCTTCATTCTTGCGCGAACTTCCACTCGCCAATCCTGTTCGCGCTCCTTCTTGAAATCGATAACTCCTTCCATGTCAGACCAGTTTGGAGGTTTCTTGAAGATAGGCCTCATAGGCTTCCGCCTCGGAGGGCTTGTAGGACTGGAGTCGCAACATCATCTCATCAAAGTCAACCTGGTGAGCATCGAACTCAGGGCCATCCACACAAACAAATCGGGTGCTCCCTCCCACACTCACGCGGCATGCCCCACACATGCCGGTTCCATCGACCATCAGCGAGTTCAGACTGGCCACAGTGGGAATGCCGTGCCGTGCAGTCAGCAAGCTGACAAATTTCATCATGACGGCCGGACCAACCGTCACCGCCAAATGAATGGACTCCCTGCCAATGACCCTTTCCAGGCCGTCGGTGACAAGACCTTTGGATCCATAGGAACCGTCATCCGTCATGATGATCACTTCATCGGAATGCCGGCGGACTTCCTCCTCCAAAATAATCAGCTCCTTTTTCCGGGCGGCCAAAACTGAAATCACCCGGTTTCCAGCCGATTTCATGGCTTCAATGATGGGCAACAAGGGAGCCACCCCCACTCCCCCGCCCGAAGCAAGCACGGTGCCAACACGTTCAATGTGCGTGGGTTTTCCGAGCGGGCCCACCAGATCAGTGATGCAGTCGCCAGGCTGAAGGTCACATAGTTTGGCGGAACTCACCCCAACCTTTTGAATGATCAGATCGATGCTGCCCCGGACCGGATCAGCCCCGGCAATGGTCAGGGGAATCCGTTCACCCGTGCGGCCCGTTTTTGCGATCACAAAATGTCCGGCTTTCCGGCTCCGTGCAATTTCAGGGGCTTGCACAACAAGCTTAACGACAGACTCTGAGAAATGGATTTTATCCAGGATTTTGTTCATGCAAGGAGAATGCTTTGATCCGTTCAGGTTTCAATATTACAGGAAAAAACGGGGATAGGGGCCATGATCCGTGGCGAAAATTCCTATTCCTTAACACAGATTTTTAACATAAAATCAGATAATTCTAAGATATATTTGTGCTTGGACCATTAAAATGCAATGCAATGATCGACCTTTCCTCTCAATACATGGGCCTGGAATTGAAGAATCCCATCATCGTTGGCAGTTGTGGACTGACAGGCACGGTGGAAGGGATTCAAAACCTGGAGAAGCATGGAGCCGGAGCTGTGGTGCTGAAATCCATCTTTGAGGAAGAAATCCTTCTGGAAGCAAACCATCAGATGCATGAAGCGTCCCGCGACCCTCTCCTCTACACAGGATTTTCAGAAACCCTGGATTACATCGATGTGCACATCCGGGAAAACAATCTGACCCAATACCTGGACCTGATCCGGAAGGCCAAGAAAACCGTGGACATTCCCATCATTGCCAGCGTGAATTGCGTCACGGATGAAGACTGGACCTATTTCACCCGGAAAATGGAGGAAGCCGGGGCCGATGCACTGGAACTGAATCTTTTCCTGAATCCGGCCGATTTCGACAACAAGGAGTTTGAAGGTGCCTATTTCCGGATTGTGGACAAAATCCTCAAAGAGGTGGACATCCCGGTTTCCATCAAAGCGAGCAAATACCTCACCCGGATGGGACTGACCCTGAAGGCGCTCTCGGCCACCGGGATTTCCGGAATGGTTTTGTTCAACCGGTTTTTCACTCCGGATATTGACATTGATCAGATGGAACTGGCCACCGGTAAATATTTCACCGGTCCGGAGGACATGTACGACACCCTGCGATGGATCACAATCATGTCGGGACGGGCTGGTTGCGATCTGGCTGCTTCCACGGGAATTCACGGAGGAGAAGAGGTTGTCAAAATGTTGCTTGCCGGCGCCATGGTCACCCAGATTTCTTCGACCCTGTACAAAAACGGACCCGATCAGATTGCCAAGATCCTGAAAAAACTGACGTCCTGGATGGAATCGAAAAGTTTCAAACGCATCGAAGATTTCCGTGGAAAAGTGGCAGAAGCTTACGAGAAAAATCCCGCCGCCCTTGAACGGATGCAATTCATGAAACATTACAGCGAAATCCGATAGCGTCAAACCACGCACAACCGGCCGGATTTCTTTGCAATGCACAACAAAAACCGGCTGGAATTGTTAGCTTTAAAATCCGGATCTTACCATATGGACGCCCTAACATTTTTGCAAGGCCTCAACTCGGACGCCATCGAGGAACTCTACCAAAACTATCGGAACGATCCGGATTCCATCGACGCCAGTTGGCTGCATTTTTTCCAGGGCTTCGATCTGGCACGCAGAGATTACATCCACCCCGATTCCGAATCCCTCACCTTCGATGCCGAATTCAAGGTATTGAACCTGATCGATGCCTACCGGAAACGTGGTCATTTGTTCACCAAAACCAATCCCGTACGATCGAGACGTAAGTACTTTCCCACCCTGGATCTGGAAAATTACGGCCTCCAGAGCGAGCTCCTGGAAGTCGGGTTTCACGCCGGAAGGGAAATCGGAATCGGCAAAGCCCCCCTGAAGGAAATTGTGGATTTCCTGCAGCGCACCTACTGTGGGCACATCGGATCGGAATACATGTTCATCCGAGCGCCGGAAAAGACCCAATGGTTGACGGAACGAATCGAAAAGAATCAAAACCGCACGGTCTTTTCTCCGGATGAGAAACGGATTTTCTATTCCCACTTGAAAGAAGCCGTGGGGTTCGAACATTTCATCCACAAACGGTTTGTAGGGCAGAAGCGATTTTCCCTGGAAGGTGCCGAAGTCCTGATCCCTGCCCTGAATGATTTGATTTCCAAAGGGTCCCAACTTGGTGTCCGGGAGTTCAACATCGGCATGGCACATCGTGGCCGGCTCAATGTCCTGGCCAATGTGTTGCGCAAACCAGCCAGGAATATTTTCAAGGAATTTGAAGGGGAATCCTACGAAGACCGGATCAGCCTGGGTGATGTCAAGTACCATCTGGGCTATGGAAACACAGTCCGCACCACCTCCGGAAACGAGGTCATCCTGAACCTGGTCCCCAATCCCTCCCATCTGGAGAGCTCAGCCCCCATCATCCAGGGGGTTTCCAGGGCACGAATCGACCATCTGTACCAGGGGGACAGGAAAAACTGGTTCCCCATCATGTCATCCACGGCGATGCAGCCATCGCCGGACAGGGTGTGGTGTATGAAGTGGTTCAAATGTCGGAGCTCCAGGGCTACCAGACCGGGGGAACCATCCATCTTGTGATCAACAACCAGGTGGGGTTCACAACCAATTACCTGGATGCCCGTTCGAGCACGTATTGTACCGACGTGGGGAAGGTAACCAAAGCCCCCATCTGGCATGTGAATGGAGATGACGTGGAAGGGCTCGTGCATGTGATGCGAATGGCCATTGAATACCGACAATTCTTCCATTCGGACGTTTTCATCGATATCCTGGCCTACCGGAAATACGGCCACAACGAGGGAGATGAACCCCGCTTTACCCAACCCACCCTGTACAAAGCCATCGCGACCCACCCCAACACGCGAGACCTTTATGGAAAGAAACTGGAGGATGAAAGGGTCATGAGCCAGGAAGAAATGCAGGTGGAACAGGAAAGGTTCGACCGGATCATGGAGGAGCAGCTGGAAGCCTCGCGGAACATGAAGAATGTGGTCATCCAGCAGTTTCTGGAGAAGGAGTGGAAAGATTACAGATATGCCGAACCGGAAGATTTTGAGTCCGGAAAACCAACCGGCGTAAGCAACGAGCGACTCCTGGAAATTGCCCGGCACATCAACAACCTGCCGGACAATCTGGTGTTTTTCAAGAAAACCAGAAAGATGGCCGAGGACCGGACCGCCATGGTCGAGGAGGGACGGATCGACTGGGCCCTGGGAGAATTGCTTGCCTATGGGACACTTTTGATGGAGGGCCATCCGGTGCGCATCAGCGGACAGGACAGTGTTCGAGGCACTTTTTCCCACCGTCATGCCGGCCTGACCATGGAGGACACCAATGAAATGTATACCCCATTGAAATACCTGAAAGAGGATCAGGGGAATTTCACCATCCTCAATTCCCCGCTCAACGAATACGGGGTTCTCGGGTTTGAGTATGGGTATGCCATGGCTTCCCCGGAAAATTTGACCATCTGGGAAGCCCAGTTTGGAGATTTTGCCAACGTGGCCCAGGTCGTCATCGACCAGTTTATTTCCAGTGCCGAAGAAAAATGGGGGGTGATGAACGGACTGGTTCTCTACCTTCCCCACGGATTCGAGGGACAGGGCCCGGAGCATTCGAGCGCCCGGCTGGAGCGATTTCTGAACCTGGCCGCGGGAAACAACATGCACATCCTCAACCTGACCACCCCCGGCAATCTTTTCCATGCCCTCCGCAACCACATGAAAAAGGAATCGAGGGTCCCCATGGTGGTGTTTACACCCAAAAGCCTGCTCCGGCATCCGGAATGCATTTCCAATCTGTCCGACCTGAGCGAAAATACCTTTCAACCCGTGCTCGACGATCCTGAAACGGATGTGGACGATGTGAGACGGGTGGTGCTTTGCAGCGGCAAAATTTACTACGACCTGCTGGCGCGAAAGAAGAAACTGGGTGTACGGGACATTGCTCTGGTACGCGTGGAGCAAATCTTCCCTTTCCCTGCGAACGAAATCCGCAGAGTCATTGCCGGATATAAAAACAATTTGCTGACACTGTGGGTCCAGGAAGAACCGGAAAACATGGGCGCCTGGTATTCGGTCCGAAACTGGATGAAAGACATGGAATTGATCCCGGTGACCCGGCAACCTTCCGGGAGCCCCGCCACGGGATTGCATAAAATACACGAGATCAGTCAAAACGAGATCATCGACCGGGTGTTCCGGGAATGCACCTGTGATTTGTTGAACGTATATTGCGGTTTGCAATGCGTCATCGGCAGCTCCCGCAAGGAGATTCTCAAGCAACATTTCTATTTTGACAAACCCAATCCCTAATACCCAACCCATGGCAGTGGAAATAAAAATACCCAGTCCCGGCGAGTCCATTTCAGAAGTTGAACTGGCTTCCTGGTTTGTGGAGGACGGTTCCCTTGTCCATAAAAACCAGGAAGTGGGTGAAATCGAATCAGAGAAAGCCACTCTCCCGCTCATTGCCGAGAAAGCCGGCCGGATTCGATTGATGGCTGCTGCCGGCGATACGGTTCGGGTGGGGACCGTCGTTGCGCAGATCGACACCAGCGTGGACGTGCCTCAGTCGACTGGGGACGACAGCCCGGCTGCAGAAACAAAACCAGCACCTTCGGTGCCTGCGCCCCCGGTGGAAGAACCGGCACCTGCGGCACGGATCAAAAGACTTCGGCCCGGACGATGATGGAAAAGGAGGGTGTTTCCATAGACGAGGTGATCCAGGGTTTAGTAAGCTGAATGCCGGGGATGTATCCCGGCATTGAAATCCGATGACAAGAGCAACCCGGAGAAAGCGATCCGTACCGAAAACCGGAAGAAGATGAGCCAGCTTCGGAAAAAAATCAGCGAGCGGCTCGTCTCGGTAAAAAATGAAACAGCCATGCTCACCACCTTCAATGAGGTGACACAAGAGCGCCATCATGGAGCTGCGAAAGGAGTATCAGGATGAATTTGTGAAAACACGGCATCAAGCTTGATTCGCGTCCTTTTTTGCCAAAGCCGTTGGTCTGGCCCTGATGCGTTACCCGGCCGTGAATTCATACATTGAGGGAGAAGAGGTAGTGAGTCCGGACTTCTGTGACATCGGCATCGCGGTTCAGACCGACAAGGGCCTCATGGTTCCCGTGCTGCGCAATGTGGAAAGCCTGGGACTGGCTCAAATCGAAGCCGGAATCGCAGACCTTGCCGGGAAAGCCAGGAAGGCACGACTTTCCATCGAGGACATGACCGGAGGCACCTTCACCATTTCCAACGGAGGAATTTATGGATCCATGCTCTCCACTCCCATCCTGAATCCTCCGCAATCGGGGATTCTCGGGATGCACAACATCCAGGACCGACCGGTGGCGGTGAAAGGCCAGGTGGTCATTCGTCCCATGATGTACCTGGCTCTCAGTTATGATCACCGGGTAATCGACGGAAAAGATTCCGTCAGTTTTCTAAAAGCCGTGAAAGAATACCTGGAAGCACCCGTGGGGATGCTCTTCGGAAGCCGTTCGGCCGAACAATCTCTGTTGGATTTGTAGTTCGCCTCAGTAATAGGTGATTTCTCTCCTGATCACCAGTTCCGCTTTGATCCGGTCGGCGCCCGGATACACCAGCCGTTCGGTCCAGTTCCCATGGTCATCGAAGGTCGTGTATTCGTACAATTGGGTGTAGGTCCGCTTCCCTGTTTCCACTTCCTCCTGGAAGTTCTCCATGAGAAGGTCGTCCTCGTAAACCCAGTGAATGGCCAGTTCCACGTTGTTTACCACCCTGACCTGCTGCATCATGCGACCCTTGGAATCAAAATAGTTCGCTCCCTCGAAAAGCATCCGGTCTCCTTCCCACAATTCAAAGTTCACCTGGTCCGGCGACACCCTGTCCAATTTTGTGCGCGTTGCGTTTCTCTCATAGGGGGAGGTATACACTTCCTCGATCATGTCCCCTTCCCCGTTCCGGATGACCTTGGTGGAACCCAGGGTATCGCCCATGTGATTGAGGGATACACTGACCAGATAATATCCATCCTCATCGTACTCGGTGATCCGATGACCGTTGATGGTGGGGCGGCCGGCAACCCATTTCCCGTCCTTTGCCGTGGCATCGTATTGGTGTTCGGCCACCGATTTGACATGACCTTTCAGACTGGATCGGGTCAAATCTCCTTTGGGGCCTCCGCAGGAAGAAACAAAGACGAACAGAACGAGGGCAGGCAAAAGGCGCATGGTTTTCATGGAAATCGTTTGATTCTAAAAGTAACCATCCGATTGAATTCACAAAAAGGTTTGCGGGCCAATCAGGGATTTCCTGTCTGAGGAGAACGCAAGAACCCTTTCACCTGTTGGATCATATCCTGTTCTTCCTCAGCGGGATGCAAGTTCCTCTGCCTTCACAAAGGAATTCCAGGCCTCGTCGAATCGCTTCAGGATGTACAAAACCATGCCATGGTAAAAATAATAGTCGAACTGCTCTTCAAGCTCGAAGCATTGCCTGAACCAGTCCACTTCCTTCTCAAGCAACTTGGGGGTCATGTACTGCTGGTCCATGTCCGTGATCTGGGAAGCCGCGCTGTACAACCACTGGTGATCCCCCTTCTTGTCGGAATCGAATCGTCCGTTTACATAGGAGATCAATTCCTCCAACCGGTCGGTGTAATAATAAAACTGAAGAAACGGCAAGGTTCTGAGATCCCAGGTACTCGTTTCCTCCTCCTTCACCAGGGGAGCCAACTCATTGGCAAGTCGGCTGATGAGTTTTGCAT
Organism: Bacteroidales bacterium; assembly: GCA_041393235.1. Classification (GTDB taxonomy): domain Bacteria; phylum Bacteroidota; class Bacteroidia; order Bacteroidales. Next base: position 32,736 of record JAWKKO010000002.1, on the reverse strand, counting down.
CCTGGGAGTTGATGGCTTCGATGAGCGTGTTGTTGTAAATCTTTTCCATGGACAACATGTAATCCTCACCCAGCACCTTTCTCAAGCGATCGGGGTCTCCGGAGAAATCGCTCCACCATCGGTCGTTCAGGTCCATATAAAAGGCCACCACACCGATATCGTCCCGGGTCAGTTCCCTGCCCGCCATGCGTTTTTCAACGTAGGATTGGGCCAGTGCTTCCGCCTTTTCTTCATTCCCCATTTCCCGCACGGCACGAACGTAATCGGCATACTCCCTGCCCGAAAGCTTTCCTTTTTCGGATTTGCGTTCCAGCTCCTGGACAAGCGCATAATTCTCTCTGGCCGTCTTCAGGATGCCCGTCAATTCCACCGCATCGCTGTAACCGATCAGGGTCCGGATGAGCTCTCCCGTGGGCCCGAAAACAAACATGCTTGGATATCCCTGTAGGTTCAAATCCCCTGCATACTTCCGGCCGAAATCACTCTCACCGTCCAACCGCACACTGACAAAATGAGCGTTCATATAGGAAGAAAGGTCCGGATCCGGATACACCTCCCGGTCCATCTGCTTGCAAGGGGCACACCAGGTTGCATACACATCCACGAACATCATTTTGCCTTCTTCGGCTGCCAGGTGTTCCGCCTCCTGCATGTCGACCGAATTCTTAACTTCCCTGAACACCACCTGGCCGGCCAGGGATGGGAAAAGGAAAATGCCCAGAAGGACCAACAGGACAGAGTGCATCATTTTTTCTCTCTTGAACATCGTTTGGCAATCATTTGAATGGTTCCTACTCTCGTTACAACGGGAAACGGGTCGAATTGTTTTGATCATTCTGCAAAACGCCCAACGAAGAAAGAATCTCCTGGATCCCTGACACTTCATTCTCCCAACACAGGGTATCTGCCGCCTGTTCCAGGGCATCCATCCAACGTCCGTTCCGTCTTTCTTCCAGCATGAACCGTAGGGCGGCGGCCAGAGATTCGGGCGACCGTTGCCCGCACACCATACCTGTCCCGTAGATCTCCACGATCCGCCTCATCTCGGGCAAATCCGAACAAAGCACCGGCACCCGGGCCTGAATGTAATCAAACACTTTGTTGGGCAAGGCATACCGGTAACTCCGCCCACGATCTTCTTCCAGGGATACTCCCACATCGGCCGAGCATGTAAGCCGGTGAAGCTTGCCGGGGGGCACCCGCCCAAGGAAGAAAACAGCGTCGCCCAGCCCGGATTCAAGAACCCTTCTTTCCAGTGCCTTTTCTATATCCCCGCGCCCCACCACAAGCAGAACCACACCGGGCAGCAAGGACATCGTATCAATGAGCAATTCTAGGCCCCTTCCCTCATTCAAAGCGCCCTGATAAATCAAAACACGCCGGCCTGTCGTCTGCAGCAACCATTCCGGGTCCTTGAGGACCGGTCTTCGTTCCGGTACATTGCGGACCACATGGAATTTCGTTCCGTACATTCCCTGGTAGATTCTCGCGATGGAGGCACTCACCGTGACCCCGGCATCGACGCGGGGTACCAGGGCGCGCTCGAGTCGTTTCCAAATCCAGCGGACCCGGGATCTTCCCTGCAATTCCGGCACCTCGGTAAACAACTCATGGCTGTCGTACACTAGCGGCACAGACTTGATCCGTTTGATCAGGTACAGGGGCAAAAGCGTATCCAGATCATTTGCGACAAGCAGATGGGGCCGGGGCAACACCAGCAACTGAAAAAACAATCGAACATTGAAAAACGCATAGAACAACGGTCCCTTTTTCACCAGCATCCGCATCCGTTCGACCCGGAACCGCAACGGATCCCACCCGGGGGCAACCCCAGGCAGGGCTATGTCCACCTTCCCGCTGCCAGGCAACGCCCTGCCGAAACACCGGACCTCCAGGTTTTCGCTCAACAGGTATCTGCACATGCGGTGTACACGCTGGTCGGAAACCAAATCGTTGATGACGGCGATGTAAACGCGTTTCAAAAGGTTGAATTTGAAAACGAAAGGTAAGGAAAAGCCAGCGGAATTCTCCGACTTGCCTATCTTTACCCCCCAACTGAACCAGGAAACACTTCCATTGGGCAGCGACCAGCCCGGGCAACCCGAGGTGATGGTGAGAAATACCTTCGGATTGCCGGTCCGTGCCATCCGTTTGCTTCGCATTGGATCACAGGACGATTTTCACAAACTTCAATCGCTTCATGAGGAGGGCAGCAAACCGCTCCTGTTTTTAGGAGAGGGGAGCAACATCCTGTTCACGAGGGACTTCAATGGCACCATAGTGCAGGCAGGTTTCGACGGGATCGAGGTCCTGGAATCGAAACAGGACAGGTTCCTCATTCGGGTCGGTGCGGCATGGAACTGGGACCGGTGGGTGGCCTATGCCCTGGACCATGGCTGGTATGGATTGGAAAACCTCTCCCTGATTCCGGGAACCGTGGGAGCCGCCCCGGTTCAGAACATCGGAGCGTACGGAACTGCCCTGGAGGATCATCTGGCGTGGGTCGAAGCCTGGGATACCCAAACTGGGCGGTTGGAGCGCTTTTCCAGAGAGGAGTGCAACCTGGGATACAGGTCGAGCCGTTTCAAACACCAACCGGAGCGCTTTTTCATCAGCCATGTGGTCTTCTCCCTGTCAGAGAAGCCCCGGCTAAACACAGCATACGGAAATCTGAAGGAGGAGCTCGCCCGGCTGGGAGGCAGAACGCCTGCGGATTTACGCAATCTCATCATTCAAACCCGGAAGCAAAAACTTCCCGATCCGGTGGAATTTGGAAATGCCGGAAGCTTTTTCAAAAACCCGGTGGTGGATGAAATCGTGTACAAATGCCTCCGTGCGGAATTCGGTGATGTCCCTCATTACCCTGTTCCGGCAGCCCGGATGAAAATCCCGGCTGCCTGGCTCATCGACAAAGCCGGCCTGCGCGGAAAAAGAGAAGGACAGGTCGGCACCTGGCCGGGCCAGCCCCTGGTCCTGGTCAACCACGGAGGTGCCACGGGAGAACAGATTGGGAACTTCGCCCGCACCGTCCAGGAAAAAGTAGGGTCACTGTTCGGCATCGAACTTGAGCCCGAAGTTCGCATCCTGTAAAAGGTCATCTGACTACCGGTAGATACGTCTCCGATCGAGGGCCCGCTGGTATTCCCTTGCATTCCGTCCATGTTCGGCCAGGGTCCGGGCAAAGGCATGGTTCCCGCTGAAATCCGACTTGGCGCAAAAGTAGAGATACTTGTGCTTCTCGTAATCCAACACCGCGTCCACTGCTTCGATGGAGGGCAGACGGATGGGGCCTGGTGGCAACCCCTTGTATTTATAGGTGTTGTAGGGAGATTCAATGGCCTTGTCGACATTCAGAATCCGCTGACGGCCAAAGTCCCCCAGGGCAAATTTCAGTGTGGGATCCGCTTGCAGGGGAATCCCGTTTTCCAGTCGGTTCATATAAACTCCCGCCACACGCCGGTTTTCCTCCGAGTGCAGGGTTTCTTCCTCTACAATGGAAGCAAGGGTGGAAACCTCCTCCCGGCTCAATCCGATCTTTTCGGCCTTCCGGTCCCGGTCTCCCTCCCAGAAACGCAAATACTCCGTGTGCATCCGTTCGCAAAACTCCTGGGGACTGCTTGTCCAGTAGAATGAATAGGTGTTTGGCAGGAACATGGCCGGAAATGTTTCCTTCCGGAAACCGTATGTCCCGGGCAGATCCTCCTGAAGCAACCAGTCCGCAAACGCAGCGGAGTCCCCTTCCAGGTACCGGGAAACTTTTCCCGCCAGCTGGTCCAGGGTCCGGATGTTGTTGAATACCACCATTACGGGGTCTTGTCGGCCCGAACGGAACATGTTGACCAGGTCGTTGTTGCTCATACCGTCCGTAATCTTGAAGCGCCCGGGCTTGATGGTTTCCCCGAATTTCTTTTTGCGTGCCACCCAGACAAAGGCCTCCTCATCGACCAAAGCCCCCTTTCCTTGCAGGCTGTCGAGCAGCTCCGGGAACGTGGCACCCTGGGGCAGGTAAATGATGGCCGGAGCATCCGGGAGGGATACATTGGATACGAAAATCTTTCCATACATCCGATACACCACCAGAATCATGATCATCAGACCCAGAAAGAACAGAAGCAAGGAGAGCCTCACAACCTTTCCCATCCCTTTTGTACGCCTTCGTTCAAACATGGTACTCGTACTTAATTTTCTCCCAAAGGTAAAAGAAATGAAGAAGTGGCCGTATTTTTACCTGGATTCAGGCGCCAAACGCCGACAAAAACAGATCTGAACATGGATACCGAAAAAAGAATGGAGCGAATCAAAACCATTGCGCTTGTGGCCCACGACTACTGCAAAGCCGATCTTGCCGAATGGGTCGCGTACAATGCCGGCAAACTGGCCGAACATCACCTGATCTGCACAGGGACGACCGGAAAAATGGTGGAGGAGACCCTGCTTGCCAAGGGAATCACACCACCGTCTCTCAGGAAACTCAAATCAGGACCCCTGGGAGGGGACCAGCAACTGGGCGCACTCACGGCCGAAGGAGGAATCGACATCCTGATCTTCTTTTGGGACCCCATGTCGGCTCAGCCCCACGATGTGGATGTCAAGGCCCTGCTCCGGCTTACGGTCCTGTACAACATCCCGACGGCCTGCAACCGCGCAAGCGCCGATTTTCTCATTGATTCACCCCATTTCCTCGGAGATTACAGCCGGCGGGTCAACGACTACAAGGAATACATCGGCCGGTCCATTCAATAAAAAAAAGGACCGTCCGGACATCGACGAGCGAACCGGACAGTCCATTTCTCGATCGGCCTCCCGGCCTACTTCTTGATGATCTTGGAAAGAACCAGATCCTTGTCAAGTTTCTTGGTACAGAAGAACCAATCCTTGCAATCCAGATTTTTGTCTTCCATCCGTTCCTTGGCCGTGCCACAGGATCCGGCCGGACTGATGATCACGTCGTCGCCCGGGCGCCAGTCGGCCGGTGTGGCCACGCCGAACTCATCGGCGGTTTTCAGCGCCAGCAGAACCCGGTACAACTCGTCGAAATTCCGGCCCAGACTCAGGGGGTAATAGATGATGGTCCGGATCATTCCTTTCGGATCGATGAAGAAAACGGCCCGAACGGCTTTCGTGCTGGCTTCGTTGGGTTGGATCATTCCGTACAGTTTGGCAACCTCCATGGTGATGTCTTCGATCAGCGGGAAGGTCACTTCCACATCCTTCATACCCTTGTACTCAATTTTGTCCTTGATGGTGCGGAGCCAGGCGATGTGACTGTAGAGGCCGTCCACGGAAAGACCAACCAATTTGCAATTGGCCTTGGCGAATTTTTCCTCCATGGTGGCAAAGGTCATGAATTCACTGGTGCAAACCGGAGTGAAATCGGCAGGATGGCTGAAGAGGATCACCCAGTTCCCTTTGTAGTCCGAAGGAAAATGAATGTCGCCCTGGGTGGTGACGGCTTTGAATTCAGGTGCCGGATCGCCGATCCGCGGCATCGGGGTGAGGTGCGTTGTTTGTTCTTCCATGTCTGTGAGTTTTAACGTTTGTTTGGTTTATTCGGCGGGTGCGCCGGAGGCAATGTTTTTGCTTCGTTCGATGGACTGGAGGGCCAGGTAGTTGTCCCCGAATTTCTTCAGATTCTCCATTTCCACATCGTATTGATCGAAATGCCTTTCCTCGTCCTCGACAAGCGATTCGAACAATTTCTTGGAGACCGAATCCGCATGGGCGGAACACTCATTGGCCCATTTGTTGTATGCTTCCGCACTGTGTTCCTCCATCGTCGAGGCAAGTTCCAGCATGGCCTTCACCTCATGGATTTTCTTGACACTTTCCGCAGCGACCAGCTCCACCTCCCCTTTCAGGAACAAGATTCGCTCGGCGAGCCGTTCGATGTGCATCATTTCTTCAATGGCAGTGCGGCGGAACAGCCCGGCCAACAGGTCGAAGCCCTGATCATCGCAATGGAAATGGAAATACATGTACTGGTGAACCGCCGCCAATTCATCGGCGATGGCTTTGTTCAGCAATTCAATGCTCTTTTCTTTCATGTGTTTTGTTGGGTTAAAGGTTGGTTACTCGTTCTAACAATTGTGAAATCTGCCCTTGATCTGAACAACGAACTCATCGATCTCAAACCCATCGATGGTTCGGGACCGGAAAAATTCCCGCAGGGTACGATCCAGATCCTCGTCGTGATAATCCCTGATTTCCTTGCACTCGGAACAATAGAGATGGTGGTGGTGATCCGTGAGACCATCGTACCGCATCACGCCCTCATCCGTTGTCACCCGCTTGATGAGATGATGTCCGATGAGCGTGTCCAACACCTTGTACACCGTTCCGGTGGCGATGTTGGGATGCCTCTTCCTCACTTCTGAAATGATTTGATCAGCGGTGGGATGGTCCCCGAGTGCATGCACGGTTTCCAGAATGCTGAGGCGCTGAGGGGTGACTTTCAACCCGCACCTGCTGAGACTCAATTTGAAATCCAGCATACCCTCATTTCTGTCGATGTGATCGGTCATCGCGAAGAATACTTAATGAAGAATCTTTCTTATCTAATAACAGGTAAATATAAGATTTGTTCAGAGAACATAAAAAAAACCGCCGTGACGGCGGTTTGAAGATATGTGGATTTCCCGCAAAGGCGGGATTCAGTTCCAATTCGAAACCATCCAGGACTCCACGGGCAGCTCGTATCCTGCCAGCACTTCCTCAAAGGGCGATTCCATCCAGGACTCCAGTCGGATGGGACCTTCTCCGTGGGGTTCCTCGTATCGCACGTCCACGCGGGAAGAATGCACGGTATGCATCACCACAGGTTCGTATGATTCCATCCGGTTTCGCTCTGCCTTCAAAAGAGGCAACCTTGCAAGTGCCAGACCGGCCATCTGCTGAAACCCTTGTTTTTCTGCCTGGTAGGCGATTGGGGAATATTGGATTGATTTGTTTCTGTTGAAGGTGATGCGGTCTCCGAACCCCCGGTTCTGAGCCTGCAAAGCCAGGGCAAATGCCAGGATGGCCACGCAGGAAACGATTTTCGATGTTTTCATGACTTCTGATTTTAACAATTGCACAACGTTTCGCAATCTCTCATGCAGAAGACATGCCAAATATTCTATCTGGTTGTTTTTCTTGATCTTATAACACAATCAGCCACCTGTTAAAAAAGGTGAATTCCGAACGAAACTGAAACAGGGGATGTACGAATTCGCACATCCCCTGTTCAGATCCATGGAGAATCTGCTTCAGGAAAGAGCCGCAAGCGCCTTTTTCAACCGCTGCATGGCTTTTTCCAGATTTTCATCGGAATTGGCATAGGAAATCCGAACACATCCCGGAGCACCGAAGGCGGAGCCGGGCACCGTGGCAATGTGTCCGACTTCCAGAAGATAGATGCAAAGATCCATGTCTGTTTCGATTTTCCGGTCTCCTGCTGATTTTCCAAGATAGGCACTGAAATCGGGAAACACATAAAATGCACCTCCCGGGGTGTTGCATTTGACTCCGTCAATGGACAGAACATGACCGAGGATCAAATCCCTTCGCCGCAGGAAGGCGTCCCTCATTTCGCCAACGCAGCTTTGATCTCCATTCAGTGCGGCCAGCGAAGCACGCATGGCAATGGACGTTGCCCCGGAGGTCACCTGACCCTGCAGTTTGCCGCACGCCTTGACCAGCCATTCCGGTCCGGCCATGTATCCGATCCGCCAACCGGTCATGGCATACCCTTTGGAAACGCCGTTGATGATGACCACCCTGTCCTTGATTTCGGCAAACTGACCGATGGATTCATGTCCCCCGACAAAGTTGATGTGTTCATAGATCTCGTCTGCGATGACATACACACCGGGGTGCTTTGCGATCACCTTTGCCAATCCGGCCAATTCCTCCCGGGTGTAGACACTCCCTGTGGGATTGGAGGGCGAACACAACAGCAACGCCCGGGTCTTGGGCGTGATGGCAGCCTCCAGTTGCTTGGGGGTGATTTTGAACTCAGCCTCCACGCTTGTATCCAGGATCACGTTCACGCCTTCGGCGATTTTCACCTGCTCCGCATAGCTCACCCAGTAGGGGGCCGGAACAATGACTTCCTCGCCTTTGTCCACCAGGCACATCATCACATTGGCCAGAGCATGTTTGGCTCCCACGCTCACCATGATCTGGGAGGGCTTGTAATCCAGGCCGTTCTCACGTTTGAATTTGCCGGCAATCGCTTGCAACAAATCCGGATAGCCGGCAACTGGAGCATATCCGTGCCAGGGTCCGTCGACCGCTTCCTTTGCGGCCTGGCAGATGTGCCCCGGAGTTGGAAAATCAGGCTCTCCCACACTCAGATTGATCACATCCACCCCCTTTTCTTTCATTTCCCGTCCTTTTTGGTTCATGGCAATGGTTGCCGAAGGGGCGAGGGATTTGATTCTGGCTGAAAGATGTTCCATAGGTCAGATTTTAGGTGTTGTCAAAAAAACATTTCAGAGGACTAAAATACAGCTTTCATGATAATTTCGTTATTATTGTGTGGGTCAAGTTTCGAAAAAAGATCAACATGGACACCCTGCTTGAAATTATTAAGTTCACCCTTCCCTCACTTGTGGTATTTCTGACCGTTTGGATCCTGATGAGGACCTGGTCACGAAACGAAGACAAAAGAAGAAAACTGGAATTCAACAAACACCTGTCCGATGAGATTCTTCCGGTTCAGATGCAGGCCTACGAGCGAATCATCCTGTTGCTTGAACGCATTTCCCCCGACTCCCTGATCCTGAGAATTTCCCGTCCCGATTTCAGTGCGCTTCAATTGCAGAAAGAACTGTTGATGGCCATCAAGCAGGAGTTCGACCACAACCTGGCCCAGCAAATGTATGTGAGTTCAGAGGCCTGGGACAAAGTCAAACATGCGAAAAACCAGATCATCGGGCTGATCAATTCGTGCATGCAGGAATTGAAACCGGATGCGAAGGGAACCATCCTGGGCAAACTGCTCATTGAACGAATCGCCGAATTGCAGACCCCACCTTCCCAAACCGCCATTGATTTCCTCAAGAAGGAAGTCAGGGAACTGTTTCTCTGAAAACAGAACGGGGCCGCCTCTTGGAGACAGCCCCGTCCAGGAGGTCTGGTAATATTTACTTAATCAGTTCCACGCTCCGCTTCACAAATTCAGCCAATTCCTGACCTTTTAGCTGGTTGTTGGCCAAACGGGCCAGATCGATGAGTTGTTTGACCAATTTCTGGCCGGAGCCGTGCTTTTTCAACAGGTCGATGCGGGCATCCTCCAGCTCGTTCAGCTTCTTGTTCACATCGTCCATCTGGTCCTTCTCGCTCTGGGGCACCTCCTCCTCCTTCTTCCCTTCTTTCGCTTTCTCGAGGAGTTGTTGTTCCTCTGAAAGCTTTTTCTTCTCCTCCCGGATCTCCGAAAGCTTCGCACCCAGTTTCTTTTCCGTTTGCTCCACGACCCGGGTCACCAGCCGGTGGTCGGTGTTCACCACCAGGTTGTAGGAATCGGGAAGATTCCCGTAAAAAGAGGCCTGGCCGCTCAGTTCCTGCATGTCCTTCATCCTGCGCATGAATTCACTCTGGGTGATCATCACCGGGGAGGCTTCCTCTCCGAGCGATTCATAGCTGATCATGTAGTGAAGCTGTCCGGGCAACTGCGATTGGAAAACCGGGGTAAGATCGGCTTGCTGATCCGGACTCAGCATGGATTCTTTCTCCCCTTCATGGTCGATGAGCTTGTCTGCCACTTCCGAATCGACCCGGGCAAACCGGGAACCTTCCAGTTTGGTCTCGATGTGATTCAGAAAATGGGTGTCCAGCTGGCCGTCCAGAAGCAACACATCATATCCCTTGGCCCGGGCGGCTTCGATGTAACTGTATTGTTCCGACCGGTCGGTTGCATACAGATACACCAGCGTTTTGTTTTTGTCGGTCTGCTTTTCTTCGATCAGCTTCTTGTATTCCTCCAGGGTGAAATAGGCCCCCTCCGTGTTCTTCAGCAAAACAAATTTGACGGCACGCTCATGAAATTTCTCTTCCGACATCATGCCATACTCAATGAACAGTTTCAGATCGTCCCATTTCTTCTCGTACTGTTCCCTGTCCTTTTTGAAGATTTCTTCGAGGCGGTCGGCCACCTTCTTGGTGATGTGGGAGGAGATTTTTTTGACATTGGAGTCGCTCTGAAGGTAGCTCCGGGAAACGTTCAGTGGAATGTCAGGCGAATCCAGGACGCCATGCAGGAGGGTGAGAAATTCCGGGACGATCCCCTCCACGGAGTCAGTGACAAACACCTGGTTGCAATACAACTGGATCTTGTTTTTCTGGATCTCGATGTTGTTCTTGATCCGGGGAAAATACAGGATCCCGGTCAGATTGAAGGGATAGTCAACGTTCAGGTGGATGTTGAACAAAGGTTCCTCCGAAACGGGATAGAGCTTGCGATAAAAGTCCGTGTAATCCTCCTCCTTGGCCTCCGAGGGGGGCAAGGTCCACAGAGGCTTGGTGTCGTTGATGATCCGGTCCTTGTCCGTCTCCACTTCCTTGCCATCCTTCCATTCCTTCTCCTTGCCAAAGGCGATCTCCACCGGCAGGAATTTGCAGTATTTATCGAGCAGCTCCTGAATTTTGTCCTCTTCCAGAAATTCCTTGCTCTCCTTGTCCAGGTGAAGGACAATCTCCGTACCCCGGCTTTCCTTTGCGCTTTCCTCGAGACTGTATTCGGGGCTGCCGTCACAGCTCCATTTCACCGGTGTTGCCCCATCCTTCCAGCTCAGCGTATTGATCTCGACTTTGTCGGAAACCATGAAGGACGAGTAGAACCCAAGTCCGAAATGCCCGATGATGGCGTTGCTGTCTTTCTTGTATTTCTCCAGAAAATCCTCGGCACTGGAGAATGCAATCTGGTTGATGTATTTTTCCACTTCCTCGGTGGTCATCCCAATCCCCGCGTCGGAAACCGTCAGCGTTTTCTTCTTTTTGTTCAATGCAAGCCGGATGGTCAGGTCGCCAAGTTCCCCTTTGAATTCGCCCACCGATGCCAGCGTTTTTAATTTCTGGGTCGCGTCCACCGCATTGGATATGAGCTCTCTGAGAAAGATTTCATGATCCGAATACAGGAATTTCTTGATGATGGGAAAGATGTTCTCCGTGGTGACATTGATCTTGCCTGTCTGCATGGTTACCTAGTTTTGTTGATTTTTGACCCTTCCTGGACAAAGGTTGTGCCAACCAACCAAATCTGACGGATTGTCAGTATCCCAGGCGGGCGTCGATGTCATTTCGTTTCACCCAGGTGCCGGTGACGAATTCAAAGGCATCGTATGACCCATCGGGTTCGTAGAATTCAAAATTCCCTTCGTAGATGGGATGCATGGGAACCAAATGATTGAAGGTGATCAGTCCAAGGTTCTCATCGTATTGCAGGGACACGGACACCCGGGTGGAGTACTCCAGCAGAAACCGGTCGGTGTCATTGGCTCCCCGGTCTCCTCCTTCGTGGAACATGCCCTTGACGAAGCGGGGACCGGTCCGGTGCAACTCCAGCACCTCCGCACTTTTGATGATGGAGAGGGAGGAATTGAAATCCATACCAAGCAGGGTGTAATAGGTGTTCCGCTTCTCCTCCTTTTCGATGATCCGGTAATAAAGCTTGCCATACCAGTTTTCCGTCGTCTGATCCACGATGGACGCGTTTCGTTGCGGTTTTCCATTGTCTGAAAATGGATAGACCTCTGGACTCCCCTTTTTATCGGAAACCTGTGCAAACGCATAATAAGTATAGCTGTCCGGAGTTTCCCGGATGTGCCAGCTGAAAATCCGCACCAACCCGTCCCCGGATTGAATGACCCCGATGCGCGAAAGCCCCCTCCAGGGATAGGCCATGGCTCCTTCCTTGACCAGAGCTTCCGGCAACAGCCGGAGGATGTTTGATTGGACATGCTCCCGATCCGATTCATCCCCCTCGTACAATGCCTGAAACAAGGAATCAAGAACTTGTTCGTCCTTTTGCAGTGCCAGAAGGGTTGCCTGGGCGGTCCCGTCCTGAGCAATTCCGCTCGTGCCGAACACCACCATCAGGAGAACGGTGCATATGGTTGTTCGCATCGTTTGTATAACTATTCGGAGCATCAACTTGGTATGCAATAAATAGAAAATCATCCCCAAAGCTCATCCAATGCATGGTGGATCATCTCCACGGAGCGATCGACCTCTGCTTCCGTGATCGTCAGAGGGGGTGCGATCCGGAAGGCCCCCCGGTCGAAAAGAAACTGATCCATGACCAGTCCCTCCCGAAAGGCCCGGGCCATGAACTGTGACACATCCAGCCCGTCCCGGAGAACCACAGCCAGAAAAAGTCCTCTGCCGCGTACCTTCTGAATGCAAGGATGCGGAAGACGGGAACGATATCGCTGTTCCATTCGAAGAGCATGTTCCATCAGGCCCTCCTCTTCAACAACGCGTTGGGCTGCCAACCCCGCAGCACAACAGACGGGGTGGCCACCAAAGGTCGTGATGTGTCCCAGGGGTGGATCGAAGGTGAGTTTCTTCATGAACTCTCTGGGGGCAATGAACGCGCCCAACGGCATGCCACCTCCGAAGCTTTTGGCCAGGCATAGGATGTCCGGAGTGACGCCGTACCGGGTACATGCCAACAATGAACCCGTTCGACCCATTCCGGTCTGGATCTCATCGACGATCAGCAGAGCGCCCACTTTTCGGCATTGCTCCTGGACCCTGCGCAGAAAGTTTTCTCCGAGGCCGGTCTCCACAGGCTCCAAAATGCCAGCTTCCGCCTGGATGGGTTCGATCACAACAGCAGCCACAGTTTCATCGATCCGCTCCAGTTCCTCCACCTGGTTGAATGTCAGATGCTGGACACCGGGCAACAGGGGAAGAAACCGGAACGGGCCTGCTCCGATCCCAACAGGTTGAGAGCCCCGCACGTGCCACCGTGATAGGCGTGATGAAAAGCCCGGATTTCAGCTCGTCCCGTCACCCGCTTTGCCAGCTTGATGGCGCCATCGATGGCCTCGGATCCGGAATTCACGAAGAACACATTGTCCAGAGTTTCGGGCAGGCGTCGAACCAACCACTCGGCATAGGATACTTGAGGAGATTGGACAAACTCCCCATACACCATGGTATGCATGTACGCCTCCGCCTGGGTTTTCACGGCATCCACAACCGCCGGATGTCCATGGCCAAGTGCGGAGACGGACACTCCGGAAACCAGATCCAAAAACGGCTTCCCTTCCTTGTCGTAAAACCAGACACCCTCCGCCCTTTCGATTTCAAATTGAAGGGAATGCGGAGACGTTTGCGCGACGAAACGCAAAAACAACGCCCGGTTTGAATTCATGTCTATTTGATGATCAAATTGATGTCTCGCATCAACTTGTCCTTGTAGGACTTCCCGATGGGAATGGATTTGTTTCCTTCCTCCACTTTGATGATAACCGAGTTGTCCTCAATGATGTTGATGCAACTGGTGTTGACTATGTACGAGCGGTGCACCCGGGTAAACTTGGCAGCCGGCAATTTCTGCTCGATGGCCTTCATTGTGAAGTGAATGGTGTATTTGTCTGTGTATGTATTGAATATCACATAGTTCTCAAGAGCTTCCACCCACAGGATGTCGTCGTATTTCAGCTTGACCAGGGTGGCATTCTTCTTGATAAATATTTCATCCTTGCCCAGCTGTTCCGCACTCATTTGCTCAAATCGCTTGAATGCTTTGGAAACGGCCCGGTAGAACCGTCCGTATTCAACCGGCTTCAATAGATAATCGGTCACATCATACTCATACGAATCCACGGCGTATTTCCCTTTGGAGGAAACGATGATGACCTGGGGGATGGTTTTCAGTGTATTCAGCACGTCGATTCCCGTCATTTCCGGCATTTCAATGTCCAGAAAAATCAGGTGAATCTCATCATGTTTTTTCAGAATGTTGATTCCTTCCACCGGATCCCCACTTGACGCTACGAGCTCCAACCCATCGGTCTTTTGGATAAACTCCTCAATGATCCGCCGGGAAAGCGTGTCGTCGTCAATGATCATGCAATTCATTCGCAATTCGATTTAATCAATGAAGCTACTAAACTGGTCAATCCTTCCAGCCTTTTATCAAAGGTAAAGAATAAATGAATAACAAGGATGTCGGGGTGAAAAAAAGCAGGACACCCACTCACCCTTCGAATGCTCTTCGGAACGCCCTTCGATCAGTCCGGATTTCCGGATGCTCCGTCGAAGCCATTGCAAAAGGATTTTTGTTCCGCCGTTCCTCCGGGATCGACCAGTCCACCCGGCTCCGCTCCAAGCGGTTTCGCAAGGTATACATCACTCAGGGCAGCCGACACCGAAATGTTGTAGCTTTCCGTGAATCCCACCATGGGGATGTGAAGATACTCATCGGCCCCTTTCAGTGCTTTTTCCGATAGCCCGCTCAATTCGGTGCCGAAGAGCAACACGAGGGGACCCGCTTCCAGATCGATGGTTTCCGGACTCTTGCCCTTTTTGTGCGGCGATGTCGCCACAATGCGGTATCCCCTGTTTCTCAGGGATTCCATGGCGCGTTCGATGTAGTGCTCGCCCGGCTCCTTCCAGGAGCCAACGGGCAGACCTCGAGCCTGAGCTTCCCGCTCCGGCATCAATTCCCTTTGGTCCCGATAGGTTTGCAAAGTCAACCATTTGTTCGCTCCCAGGGCAACATCCCGGTTGACCTCGAAGCAATTGGTGTTCTCGACGATGTGTGCATCCTGGATGCCGGTGCAATCCATGGTGCGGAGCACGGCACTGGCATTTTGAGGTTGAAACACATCTTCCAGCAACACTGCCAGATATCTGGTCCTTGCATCAGACCCTGCAAATCAGGTGCCACCCGCTGTGGTTGCAGGAATTGTTTCAAATGATCAAGAAGAGCGATTTGATATGCATCCATAGGAGAATCGACGTTCGATGCCGTGCACTCACCGCGGCATGGGAGCGTGTGCCCTTCTGATCGGTTCGAATATCTTTACTTGACAGCGTCACCCAATTTAGTACCTGCTTTAAACTTCCTCATTAACCTTCTTTGCAGAAATCTTAATTTCAGCACCAGTTTGAGGGTTGCGGCCAGTCCTGGAACCTCTTTCAGAAACCGAAAAAGAACCGAATCCAACCAAGGCAACACGGTCACCTTTTTTCAACGCAGCAGTGGTGGTGGAGATGAAAGCGTGTACCAAGCGCCCTCTTTGGCATCCGCCTTCGTCAGATTCGCCTCAGCAATAGCATCTATTAATTGTGCTTTGTTCATAATGAAATGAATCTCTCTAAGGGTTAGTAATTCTTCTATGTTTAGCCAAATTCTACAAATATAATTTTTTATCATACCTGAACAAGAATGCGCTCCAAAAAATCCCGCAAATGTTTATAAATACCAGGTTTCCCCCAATCAGACCGACAAAAATGCCTGTCCCCCAAACCGAAAATCCCCTGATCGTGGAAAGGTTTCCTCCTTTCTTCCTCCCTTTTCCAAGGCTCTGCAACAGCGGTCAGCACTGCCTTTTCGACCCATGGACAAAAGTTTTCGAAAATACCAGGAATTAAGAAATTTTAAACCCGAAAAGGCAAAAATCAGATCGTCCATCCGAATGAAACATGAGACCCTGAATCCTTCAATTTGCCATTTCAAACAGAATATTAAGGGCTCCGAACCGGAATTGGAACGTTTCATACAAAAACGCAAAAACCTAAAACAAGGACTTGGGAAAAAATCGTACTTTTGCGGCCGGAGGAATGGCAGAGTGGTCGAATGCGGCGGTCTTGAAAACCGTTGTCCGTTCCGCGGACCGGGGGTTCGAATCCCTCTTCCTCCGCCACAAGGTCAAAACCCGGAAGCTGTGCTTCCGGGTTTTTGTTTGGCCCCCAAAGAGCCAGGCTTGCCTGAGCTCGCTGGGGGCCAAACAAAAACACATTGCGAACGCAGTGAGCGATGGGTTTTGACCTTGTGGACATCGCCCCCCATGGGATCACGAGCAAAGCGAGTAATCCTTCTCCTCGAGGATCACGAGCAAAGCGAGTAATCCCTTTCCGGGATCACGAGCAAAGCGAGTCATCCTGTCAGCTGCATCATTTATGCAACAATCCACTCTGGTTTTCATGTTCATTCACCGTCTCCAGTAGAATTGCCTGAAACAAACCCCGGATAAGTTCCGGATTCAAAGATTGTTCCTGTGATTTTTGCACCAGTCGGGAAAGGATTTGTGCTTCTCTCTCCTGATCAATCAAATCAACTTTTTTCCTTGCTTTTATGCCACCGATTTTCCGGGTAATCGTGAATCGACGGGACAAAAGGTCGATGATTTGATCGTCGATCTCATCAATCCTGAGCCGATGCTCAACCAATTCTTTCATGGGCTTCATTTTGGTGTGTATTCTCTATTGGCGTCTAATCAATTCAAAAGATAGAACAACGAATGACAGTTTGGAACCACAGTGCCAATTCAACAAGAAAAGTAAAATTAGCAGTAATACATTGCAAAATGAAAATAAATGCAATCCATTTCATCTATTTGCTTTCATATTTGTATAATATCACAACGAAATTGCATCAAAGAAATAATGAAAGAAGTCAATGGCAACTGATGGCAATATACACAGCGGATTTGACCATATAGGCGCGGTAAAATGCCCTGCATCCACAAAGATAGTCGGGGAAAAATTCCTATCATTGCACCAAAATCTGCTTCAGTGACCCTCTTGCCACAAAGTTTTATTTCCCCATATCAAAAGGCAATCACTGCAACAAGGAGAATAGTTCAGTTTTCCACATAGAAGTTGACACAAATTGCCATGGCGAGAGATAGAGATTCTGTATTCAAAGATATTTCGACGCTTTCCGTAGGATTCCTAATCGCACAATTCATCCCCTTCCTGGTCCAGATACCCCTTCGTCGGATATTTGAAATTGAAGTATTCGCGAATTATTCTGTATACCTAAGCGCTATCGGGATCAGCTCTATCCTTACCTCCCTGCGCTATGAATCAGCCATCGTCATCCCAAAGGAGGACAAAGATGCCAATGCAATTGCCATATCCACTCTTTTCCTCAACCTCATCGTCTCCATCATCATTCTTGCGTTGACATTTCTGTTCAAGAATCCTCTCTTGAAATTATTCCCATTCTCAGATTCATATGCAGGCTGGCTTCATCTTTGCCCTATCGGGGTGTGGCTTATAAGCTCATACAATACTCTGAATTATGTTCTTGTGCGCGTGAAAGGATTCCGGGGGATAAGTGTAAATAAGGTTGCCAGAAGGTCAGCCGAAGGAACAGTCCATATCTCCTCCTCGATAATGAACCTACCGGTGGGGTTGATTCTAGGGGATTTGGTTGGGAATTTTGTCAACATCATTTCTGCCATATTCCAAATCAAGAAAAAGCGTTTTGTGCTTCGAGGAATCTCAGTAAAGAGATTCTTTTATACATTGAGAAAATATTCCGATTTTCCTATCAATTATGGAATAACAAGCTTTTTTAATATGGTTTGCTTGCTCGTTCCTATTCTAATTATCAAACAATTCTACGGAGATGAGGTAGCCGGACAGTATGACCTTGCAAGAACCGTACTACTCCTCCCTAACATCCTTATAGCAAGATCAATAAGTCAAGTATTGCTCCAAAAGACTACAGAAAGGGTCAGAGAGGGCCAAACATTCACGAAGGATGTCGGAACCGTGTTTCTATTGACTTTGGTTCTTACCTTGGGAGAGATGATCGTCATATTGCTTTTCAGCAAGCCACTTTTTACACTGCTCTTTGGAATGAAATGGGAATATGCTGCAGGAATGTCAAAAATCTTGGTCTTTGGTTTCGCAGCGAATTTTCTTGCCTCTCCCTTCAGTGTAATCTTTATCGCCTTGCGCAAGTTGAAGCTCCTCGCAATTTGGCAGATACTATTTTCCTTGATCATTCTATCCCTCTATTTGTGCAAAAACCTGGATGAGACGTCTTTCATGAAGTTGTATTCATCAAGTATGGTCTTCATATACAGTCTCCAGGGATTCCTGATCATTTTTATCAGCAGGAAATATCATCAAAGTGTTACGAAAGGTTGACCCATACCGTCTGCTGGTTTTTGGCATTTTTGTCCTTTTGACCGCCGTACTCGAAATCCGGTACCGCACTTTCGTTGCTCAAGACTATCAATACATGGGATTTGAACCAGTTTTCTTTCGATTCAAATTTTTCGAAGCCAAACTGGTTCTACTGGCCATCCTAACTTTTTCTCTGGTGGAGGGAAATTCAAAAGCATATCTTCTATTGAGTACCCTGACCTTCTTCTATTTCATCCCTAACACCATTTACTACGCCTATTCCAATCTAAGTCAGTTGTTTCTTTATTCCCTTCTTTTGATTGTAGTTGCAATCCATTTCATTTTTCGGATCCGTTTAAAACCAGTTTCCACTCGCATTTCCGGCTTCAGCAAAAATATCATTCAACTGATATTCTTGATAATGCTATTCCTGCTACTAGTCAATGTTCTTCGTGATTATGGAAAGAATATTAGTCTGAAAGCATTGTACTTCAATGAATTCATCTATCAACTCAGGGAGGAGAGCAGCACGGGCAACGTGCTAAGTCAATACACATTTGGCTTTCTTTTCAAGTTTGCGGTACCCATAATGATTTTGGTATTCATTGAGAGAAAAAGAGTTCTGTTGGCCTTTGGTTTCTTTGTTCTGGAAATTTTTGGTTTTTTGATGACCGGTAACCGTTCCGTTTTTTTCACGGTGTTTGTTATACTCTTCTTTTTTTTCGGCCATCGAACAGAAAAGAAGATTTTCAACTTCCTTGCATCTTATGCAGCCCTCCTTTTGTTTGCGGTTGGTGCAAATGAAATTCTTCATGCTGCGACCCTTGAATCCATCCTGCTGAGACGAACGATGTTTGTTCCCGCACGAATGAATGAGTGCTATTTCGAATTCTTCAAAGGTTCACCTGTGTTCCTGTCGCACAGCGTACTGTCTCCTTTCATTCCCTATCCCTACGATTTACCCCCGGCCAATCTGATCTCCTCCCTGTATTTTCATGCTCCAGAAGGATCCGCAAATAATGGGCTTCTCGCTGATGGCTATATGAATTTCGGGATGATCGGGATTATTCTCTATATTTTTGCATTCGCAGGCATTATGAGAATTTCCACCTCGCTTCTTAAGAGTCCAATCTATGATGGTGTAATTTTTGTCATGACCTTCACCTTTCTGAGTAGTGCATTATTCACTTGCCTATTGACTCATGGAGTATTGTTGTTGTTACTATTCGCAGCGCTATTCCGGGATAAAATTCAAACCTAGTTTTAAATGAGATCCATTTTTTCTGTCTTGTTAACAAGTTTGTTCATCCTCACTTCCTGCCAAAAAGCCAATCGGGATTTTATTCCCTATTCGTA
Source organism: Bacteroidales bacterium (assembly GCA_041393235.1). GTDB lineage: Bacteria > Bacteroidota > Bacteroidia > Bacteroidales. The sequence continues at coordinate 13,305 of JAWKKO010000002.1, read as the reverse complement.
TGCAAAACCATTCCTTTGGGGAGAGAGCATTCTCGGTGATCCTGGCTACCAGAATTTCCAAATCCTCAACGATACATTGAAACTACATCCACTTGGACTGGGAAAGTTCGCGTTTGTTAATCTTTACAATGGGCTCCGGGAAAACAATGAAGAGCTGTTGACGATGGGCAGAAAGTATGTGGATTACCTCATGTCAGACTATCCCTTTTCCGAGGAATCGAATGGAGCACTAATTTACAATTACAACGCTGACAACAACGAACTTAAAGCAGGGCATTGGCATTCCGGCATGTCGAATAGTGTGATCGCCCTATCTTTCCTAATGGCTCATAAAGCTTTTGGAAATCCTGATTACCTGGAATTTGCAAAACGAGCCATGCGAGGGGTAACGAACGATGTGCTTGCTGGAGGCAGTTCCATAAAGACTCATCAGGGCGTCTGGTACCTTGAATATGCTTCTAAGGAAAAAAATATGGAAAACGCCAGGTTTGTCTTGAATGGATTTCTTTATCAGTTACTTGCAATCAGGCTTTTCGAAAAGGAAACAGGAGAAGAAGAATACTTGCGGGCCTATGAAGAGGGAAGAGCTGCATTTCAGGAACTATCCTCGGATTTCCATTATTCAAACGGCGAATGGACCTTTTACAATCTTAACCCCAGAAGCGTCGAACCACCCCATTACGTAATATTCGACCTCACCATTCTTGATGCCCTATACTCCTTAACAAATGATCCCCTGTTCTCCGCAGAAGCTGAGATGCGCAGAAGTGTACTGAAGAAGCATTACAACCTGGAAGTATCCCCATTGTCTCCAAATGAAAACCTGATTCTTTTTTCTCAGGTTGGTCCCCCGAATCCGTATTGGGTAGACATCTATGAAACAAAGATTCGATTTATCAAAAACAGGAAATCCCAGGAGTTCAAACTTGAAAAACCAAGGGATTTCAACTATCCCATTTTGGAACGTTGCTTTTTTCTGGATACCATGGAACGATCCGAATTCAAGGAAGTGGAAATCTGGGCCCATTACCTATCCGATAGTGTTCTGCTCTTTACATCATCCTTCTCAGAAATACCCTATGCTACCACACCTCCTGTCCGGCCTTCATACAGTCTGAAATGCGACTTCTCGGCTGAGAAAAGGAACGAAACAACAGCCCTCATAAAAAACCCATCCGGAAACCAAGTTGTCAACCGGGGACGAATGAAGCTTGCACTGAATAAACCATTCGACAGCGAGACGGAGAAGTATCTTGGAATCGTTATATCCTCAGCTTGTGAGTTTTCTACATTAAGAGTTTTTATGTCAAACGCTGATGGAGAGTATATCTCAAGGTACTACTTGAACGATCTGGAACCGGGAAAGGACAATCTGGTGCTGCTATCAGCCAATGGTTTTCCTGACCTAAATGATATTTCAGATCGGTCATTCAACAATATCGATTTGAATTTCTATAACGCCATACCAAAATCTGATAACCCGTACGAAGTGGAAATCAAAGAAGTGGTTTTTCTTAGAAGCAATTACAATTTGTACGATTTTCTGATGAATCGGCCTGAAATGCTATTCAAAGAAAAAGACAATCCTGGATTTTTGTACTGATTATGAAATACGACATTTGCATCTTTACTTCAACCCATTGTGCGAACGACACAAGGGTATTTGGGAAACAAATCACCTCCTTTCTGGAAGCTGGATACTCGGTTCTATATTACACAAATCATTGTGGCAGCACAAACAAACCATTGGAATTGATCGATTCAGCTTACTCTGAGCGACTGAAAGTGATATACAATTCAGGCTTTCGAATAGAAAATAGAATTGGACGCTTTCTTCGGTCCCTTTCCATGTTCTTCTGGATAAGCAATAAATGCAGGATGTATCATTTTCATGACCCGGATTTGATATTTTGTGGATTTCTTCTCCGGCTTGCGGGACGAAAAGTGATCTATGATGTCCATGAAGATTACATTGCGACTTTTTCCGAAAAACCATATCTGTCTCCGATTGCACGCCGTGTGATTTCCAACTCTTACAGGATGCTTGAGGCGATGATGTGCAAATGGTATACCGCCATTGTCACGGCAACTCCAGCCATCCGGGAATCATACATCCGCAGAGGGTTCAAACGGGTTGAAACCATACATAATTTTCCGTACAGCGATGAGTTGCTGTCAAATTTAAAGGACGAAAAGCCCGGAACCAGAAAGAATCTCCTTTATGTCGGTGTGATAACGGAGATCCGCGGCTTTACCAACCTGGTTCTTGCCCTGGAAAAGGCCAACGTCACTACACCCCTGTCCCTCATTCTGGCAGGACCCATATTACCGGAAAGTTATGCTTTAACTCTCAGTAAAATGAAAGGTTGGAGGTACGTACACTACCTTGGTCCGATCTCGCGCATGCAAATGAGGGAAGAATTGGGTAAGGCAAAATTTGGGGTTTGCCTTTTCAAACCAATGAAAAATCATTTGGAAGCCATGCCAAACAAAATATTCGAATACATGTCTGCTGGGCTTCCCGTTTTGTGCTCAAATTTTGAATTGTGGAAATCTCTGGTTCTTGACAATGGTGTGGGAATGGTTTGCGATCCGATGGATATCGATTCAATCTCAGATGCACTTGTCTCTTTTTCCAATCTTCCTGAGACAACCCTGGAAACAATGGGAGAAAAAGGGAAGCTCGCCATTCAAGAAAAATACTGTTGGGATACAGAAAAGGAGAAGTTATTGGAACTCTACAAATCCTTTGGGGTCGTTCCGGAAGCTGAAAAGGTAGATTAGACTCTCCTGACCAATATCTTATTGAAGACTGAATAATAGGAAATCAATACAATATTGATCAGAAACAACAGGGATGAAACAAATACTCCGTATTGTTCGATTTCATGGTATACTTTCCAATGGAAACGAAACAGGCGGAATTTATTGGATGAAATGGAACCTTTCATCATCCGGTAATTTGTAAAAGACTTGTTCATACCATGAGCTCGGCCAGCTCTTTTGATGTAAGTTAGCCATAATGCCCAATCCTGACGATTCCTGAGTTCTGGCATATAGGCTTTCCCCAATTGCTCCACATTGATAACCACTGTTGAGCAACCAATGCAATCCTGAAGCAAAAGGCGAAGGTACCCGCAACTGTTCGGCGCAAGATTCCTTTTCCGAATTACGCAGCCGGACTCATTCATGTAGGCGTATTTCGTATAACTGAATGTATAACCATGGGTTTGCATGAAGGAGATTTGTGAGGCCAGTTTGTTTCTGTCCCACGCATCATCACTGTCAAGAAATGCAATATAGGTACCCCTGGCAGCTTTTATCCCCTTGTTTCGTGAGATTCCAGCGCCTGAATTCTGATTGTTGAGTATGATCCGAACCCTTGAGTCACTGGACTCATACTCTTTCAAAACCTCTCGAGTCCCATCCGATGATGCATCGTCTATCAGAATCAGCTCAAGATTTGCATAACTTTGTGATAATACGGAATCGATGGCATCCCGAATGTATTTTTTCGAATTATAAGTGGGCGTTATAACGGAGACAAGTTCTTGCATAAGACGAAATTCTAGGTCAATAATCAACCTTCATCTGTGGAAGGGCAAACAAAATCCACCCATGAATGGAATCAATTGAAGCCGTTTGACTCTTCCCAACGGTAAGTACATATATGGCTCGTCCCCTTTCAGCTGTGGTATGTATTTCCAACAATTGCCACGAATTTCTGATTTCTAAATCTGCATAATCGTCATTCGGCTCATTTACCTGCCCCCTGCCGGAAAGTCTAACCTGATCACCGTTGAATTCTTCGTTCACATAACAAAAGACCGACAAATGAACGCTATCACCCTTTTGTACGCTCCTGTCGAAAATTGGAGTTTGAGCAAAGATATTATCTTGTCTTCGTTTCCCAAAACTTTGTTTATCCAGAAGACAGGCTTCCGTGCCTTCAGGCATTCCGGCTGGCAGTGGCCCAGGGAGCTCATTGAATGGTATGGCCTGATGCGGCAAGGGCATATAGGATGCTGGCGCCAAAGAGGAAAATTTTGTCACTTGCTTCCGGAATCCAAAGAACATGGAAAAAAGAATCAAGCATGCCAGAAAAAAGACAATATGTCTTCTGGTTCTATTCTCAGGCAATTCAAACTCTACGTAAGGGAAAAGAAGCAATGTCCCAAAAAGCAGAACACCTGAAAAGCGATAGAAAATGACTTCGAAAGACATAACCACCAAAAAGAGAACGGGGATTCCGAACCTGAAGACAAAAGGGGCCTTGTTCCTTCCAAAGGCAAATGATAACAACAGACCGATTAGTAACCCAGGGTGAAGTGCCCCGGAATCGATCCAACCTTGAATGAACTGGTTGTGTGCATCTGGACGAAAACTCAAGAATCGAATGGAATCCAAATCCTTCACTTGCTGAAAAAGGAAGTCTTTGCCGTCTCCGATTCCATATCCAAAGAAAGGTTTTTCCTTGATCAGGCCCATGGAGGCCCGCCACAAATCAAAACGTACGTTGCTTTGAAAAACTGCATCGGTAAATAAAAGGTCAGGATTGATGAATTGACCTAACCTTGGATGAAAAAGAACAATCCCCAGAAACAACAGAATAAGAAACCCCAGGTACAGGAAAGCGTGCAACTTGGATTTCACTGACAGGACCTGAAATAGCAAAATAACTGAGTAGGCAATCAATACAGACCGAACACCTGTAAGAAACAAAACAATCCAGAGGATGATTGCAAAAAGAATGCGCGCAAGGCGCACTCCATGGGAACCGGCGAATCGGTATGATGATGAATAACAGATGTACCCACTAACCAGAATCATTCCTACATAGGTACGATGATAATGATGCTGAAAAAGGGAATCGAGAAGAGGGATGGATTTCAGGGAGATCGCAGGCAGATTATTCATAAACATGATCTTCAGCATCCCCAATGCGATGAACCCGATAAGTGCCAAATTTCCCAGAAAGAATCCTCTTAGAAAAGCTGGAGAAGATTCTCGTAACCTTCCCTTGGTATTCGTAAAAGCCAACAGAGGCAGGATCAAAAATGGAAGTGTGGTTTCAATTTTTGTCCAACCAAAACCCTTATTATCTGAATAGGCGAAGGATAGCAATCCAAGTAGAAACAGCCCGATAAACAATATCTCTGGCATCCGGAATTGCCCTGGCTCAACTCGAACTCTACCAGCTCGGAACTGGACAACGAGGAAAATTGTGAATTCCAAAATAAGAAACACCAGGAACCCTTTCGGTTGCCATTTAATTGGCATACAAACAGTGAGTCCCAGAAGAAAATACGGAATCTGAACTACCTTGTCCTTAAAAAGGGATTTTTGCAAGAGACCATTGTTGTCGCTTAACCTGATATTCTTGATTATGGTAGGATGGTCTTTCAAGAATTCTCAATCGGTAAAAGAAAAGTTTTGATCTTTTTTCGCCACCGTACAACAAGGATCAATACAAAACCAGCCAAAGCCATTCGCCTTGCATATTTCAATAAATAATCCGATAAGGGATTTACTTCAATATCAAGCTCCGTAAAATCCTTTATGACAGTTATTGGATCGGTCGAAAGCTCGAATTCCTGCTCATATTCAAGTTTTTTCTCAAGCAACGCTATCTTGTCCTTGTAGTAGAGTTGTGTGGGCGTTTCGCTCAGTAAAAACAAAGAAGCCTCTTTGTTGGATCCGACTTCAGGTACGTTCTTTGCAAAATACTCCGTTTGCTGCAGACTATCCAGTTTCCTAATTTCCCCATTCACCAGATTGATCAAGGCATCCAATTCTTCCTTTCGAAGCTCATTTACTTTTGTCAGATAGGGATTGTTATTCACATAATATTTCAGTCCTGCCTTCACCTTATGGAATACTCTGCTATCGAACACTTCTGCACGAATCAATAAACGGTTCTCAACAATATGCTGCGAGGTATCAAATGCAGAATACTTGTATTTATAATCTACATAGTCTCCAATCTGGTCATGATTTACATCGATTAAGAAAAAGGCTTCGATGTTCTTGATCATTTTTGCATCTTCCTGCTCAATCTGAAACGCATCCTGTATCCCCAAATAATTCCTTTTGACACTTAACTCATGAAGGTCATTTATATAATTGGCCATCTCCACACTACTGAATCCATTTGGCTGGGCCAACATTTCCGAAATATAATACCGGTTCGAATTGCTATACAGAATCCATCCCAGAAGCAAACCGAGCATTGCACAAAGCATAATCCATAGCAGATTCTGATACACAAAGGACAGGAGAAACCGTATACTGGAAAAAACAATTCCAAAAAGATTTAGAAATGCTTTTCCAATGGATTGGGATACTGCAATGACATCAATTTCACTTCCCGAATAATCAGAATGCTGTTTCTTACTTTGTGTCATAGGAAAATCAATGTATGGGTGAGACAACCATGCTGAAAAGAATGCCATGATTCATGTAGGAGCGAATGTACAAAATATGTTGCAGGGTCCTTCCCTTTTCCGGTTGAATATATTCATGGCAAAGGATTCAGAATCCTCAAAAATGTTTCATTCCATCCGCGATGGTAATAACCCAGGAACAATGATTTGCAGAGCACTCAAATTCTGCATTCAACAGAAAACGAAATCCAATGTAGGAGAACAGGGAAATCCCTCAGGTCTGCCACGTAAATTTCCCTGTTTTTCGAACGGCCAAAAAAGAAAGTTGCACAATCCTCAGGTTGTTAGTCAAGCACGCAATAAATTCAACAATCGAATAGGATTATTAACAACACATATCGTATGGCTTTGATTACATGGAATGACACCCTCTCGTTGCATATTGATGCAATCGATCAGCAACACAAAAAATTGGTTGACATGATCAATGAGTTCTATGACTCCCTGAGTTCAAAGAAAGGCAATGACAACATTGGCGACCTCCTTCGGAAAATGAAAGACTACACCGTGGTCCACTTCAACTACGAAGAATCCTTGCTCCGAAAGTCCAATTACCCCGACCTGGTCAACCACCAGGCCACCCACAAAAGCTTTGTGGACAAGGTCAATGACATTGAGCAGCGGCACAAAGCCGGGAAACTTGTGGTTTCCATGGAACTGACATCCTTTCTGAAGGATTGGCTCATTTCGCACATTCAGGGCACCGACAGGCGGTATGCCAGTCATCTGAAAGGAAGCGGGCTTTAGATCATTCAATACCATGCATCAAGGAACCGCCGGGCGGCGGTTCCTTGATCCGCAGGTTTTCCATCCCGGAGTGAGGATTCACCCGAAACGGTGGATGCCCCGCCCTTCCGGCCGACCATTTGCATGAGTCCCGTGGCACTGGCATAGATCAGGAACCCGTTCAGCAATCCCACAAAATAAGCAAATACGGTGTGTTCTCCAACCAGGACGACCCCTGTAAAAGAGAGCAGTAAGGATATTCCCAGCCCGAACCATCTGGGGTTGAAATTGAAAACATAGTGCACGGTGTTGGTGATCACGAGGGTGATCATACTGGCACCCGTCAGCGTGAGAATGGTCTCCTGAGTAAAAAAAGATTCGGGCATGGCTGCTTGTTTTAAGGGTTTGCAAGAAATTACCAATACAAGGGAAGAATGTCGAGGTTCAAGTCCTTTACTTTGGTGCAGTCCATTTCCTCGCCGTCAAACAGGAAAACATACCCACCGGAAGCACACCTGCAATCAGGTTCTGTTGGATCGGCCTGCCATGCCTCCTGCATAGAACGGACGAACTCCCCGGCCTCCCCCCAACTTGAAAAATGCAAGGGCAGAACGTCCCCGGAAGTATCTTTCACCCGCAGGATCTGATCCGGTTCCTCGTTCCGGCCCAGGGCGAAAAACGACGGAACGACATCCCCTTTCACCAAAAGTGGGACATTCCGAACCACCGTGCCTTCATAGAACACAACACCATCATCCCATTCCCCAAAACTCCTTTCTCCGGTCGTTACATGACGGTAAACGTAGTCCATGGTCAGCCGGGCCCACAAGGTATCGGGAACTTCTTCAAGCATCGGTACGGAAACAATCCGGAACGAGAGATCCTCCAGCGTCCGGCCGGCAGAACCGGTTCCGCCCGTATCCTTGTATTTCGGAACGACCAGCACCTCCGGTATGCTGCGGAATCCCGCCCGGACTTCCATGGTGACATTGCCGGCGAGATCGTATTCGGGGCTCCCCTCCTGATCCACCCGGAGCGCCAATTCACTCAGGCTTCCCTGAAGCAACAAAGTCCGGCTCCGCAATTTGCGTTTCTCCTCTTTGCTCAAATCCACCTTCACCCCTGCCTCTCCGGTTTCCCATCCTGCACTCTCGGCGCCGAGTCCAAGTGTCTGCGAAAAACCCACATCGCCGATCTCATATTCGCCGTACCGGGTGGCGAACTGATCCCACGAATGAAACCGCAAACCGTAGGAGGCCGGGATTCGCAGTTCAAAAGAAAGCCGGGACAGACGGTCGGCGGGACTGAAATGACTCCCGGTTTCTTCGAGAAGGGCATGGTCCTGCATCCGCGATATGCTGAAAACCAGGGCCAGGTTCTTGTTGATGTAGTCCTCTGTTGCATCCGGTGACCCGGATTCCCGGGTTTGCCGGAGGGCTTCCAGAAAATCAGTGTTTCCGGGAAACCGCCGGTCCAGCACTTTGATCAGATCGGATTGAGCCGTTGCATTCAGGTCCCACAAACCACGGGGCGAGGTTCCCTCGACGGCTTCTTTTACCTGGTACCCATAAAGCTGAATGTCTGCGAGTTGATCGTCTCTCCCACCGTAGCTGGCGGAGGCATAGCGATGCAGTGTCCCGCAGGAAGCGAGCACCAGGGGAAAGATACATACGGACAAGGGGAGGAGAAGGGAAATGCTTTTTCTCATGGCAAGGAAATCAGTCCCGGTACAGTCTGGCAAGCACCAGCTCCTCCGGGTTGGATGAACAACGGATTTTCAATTCCCGAAGGAAGGTCTCTTTTGAATACTCGAATCCCAGGCGGCAGTCGAAGGACATGCCATCCTGGTATTGATCCGATTCGGACACATGGATGCACCGCTCCCTGCCCAGGTTCTTTACGACAACATAGTACATGCGATTCGTGCTTTCGGGGTTTCGCTTTCCGGGGCTTTACCGAGAAAGATACGATCTTATCCGCAGACAGTCAAGCCGGTTCGTCAAATCCGTTCCTCCAGCCAGGCCAGAATCCCGGAGAAAATCTCCTCCCGGTTGATCTCATTGAAGTTTTCGTGGTAATTGTCCGGGTAGGTTTCCACGTGGCACAACCCCGGATCGATGCGCTCCAGCAACGCGGCAACCGCCGGCGTATCGGCCAGTTTGTCCTGCCCGGCCAGCACCACAAAAAGTGGAAAACGCCACGCGCCAATCCATCCGGGAACAGGTTTCTGGGCCGACAACAGCAGGTGTCCGAACCGCATCGATATTTCGGATGCCTTGATCCCGTCCCGGACGTCGTCCCGGTGTTGCCGGGTGATGACCTCATCGTGTGTCACCACATCAAAAAAATCCTCCACCGGTGCCTTCATCCGTGGAACCACGGCAGAAAACACTCCGGCGAACTTCTGAATGACCACGGGAGTCTTCACGGCATTGACCAGGTAGGGAGCTGACATCACAAAGCCTCTGACCTGCGACCCTTCCTTCAACCGCCGGAGTCCGAAATGAAAACTGATGAGTCCGCCCATGGAATGAGCCAGAATGAACACGGGCAACCCGGGATACGCAGCCTCCACCCAGGAAAGCATTCGCTCCAGATCGTCCAGGAACACCTCGAACCGGGGAACAAAAACCCGCTTCTGACGGTCGTGACCGTGCTGATCCAGGGCCACGCTGGCGAATCCCTTTTCCCGGAACCAACGGCCCGTCGGATGATAGGCCCCGCCATGGTCGAGTGCACCATGGACAGTGAGCAACACAGCCCTTGGTATTGCGGGTTCCCAGATGTGAATGGGCCGCGATTTTCCATCGCTGCATACAAGCTGTTCGATGCGATCTTCCTGGTGTCTCATGGGGTATCGGATGAAAGTGGCAATTCCAGATGTCCGGTCAGGTAGGTTTGGGCCTTCCCGCTGATCAAAACCCGCTCTCCGCGGATTTCACACAGAAGGCTGCCTCCGCGGGCCGACAATTGCCGGGCGCTCAGGATGGTTTTTCCCAGAACGCCCGACCAGTAGGGCGCCAGGGTCGTGTGGGCCGAACCGGTCACCGGATCCTCATCGATCCCGGCTCCGGGGGCGAAAAAACGGGACACAAAATCCACGGTCCGACCGGGAGCCGTGGCAATCACCCCCCTCGATTCCAGGGCACGGAGCTCCCGGAAATCCGGCTGCAAAGCCTCCACTTCCTCCTGGGTGCCGAACACCATCATGAAATCGTCCCGTCCCTTGAAACAAGTCGCTTTCGCCCGTCCGAAACCACGCACCAACAGGTCGGGCACGGCACATTCCCGGACCGGATCGGCCGGAAAATCCAGGGTCAGCACCTCCCCTTTCCGGCCGACAGCGAGCGGACCGCTGCGGAGTGACAGGAACGAAATGCGGTCGCCCGGAAAGCCCTCATGGGCAAAGAGAACATGGGCGGAGGCCAGGGTGGCGTGTCCGCACAAATCCACTTCCATCACGGGGGTAAACCACCGGATCTCCATGACCTCACCCGCAGGGACGACAAAGGCGGTTTCAGCCAGGTTGTTCTCCGCCGCGATCATTTGCATGAGTTCCCCGGAAGGCCAGGATTCGAACAGACACACCGCAGCCGGGTTGCCCCGGAACAGCTGTTCCGCAAATGCATCGACCTGGTAAAGGGGAATTTTCATGGCGCAGGAATCTGATTGTCAGAACAAGGTACAGAAAAACACGCCAGGCGCCATGAGCCGGACCCACAAATTCCGTTTGGATTTGTTATATCCACATCATCAACTGCGCACTTCCATGAAAATCGCCCTTTTCAGTTCCAAATCATACGACTCCGAATATTTCTCCAAAGCCAATGAATCCTTCGGATTCGAAATCATGCATTACGAAGGCCGTCTCCGGACCCGGACCGCACATCTGGCGGCCGGTTTCGATGCGGTCTGTGTTTTTGTCAATGATGTGGTGGACCGGGATTGCATTTCTGTTCTCCATACGCACGGGGTGCGGGTGATCGCCCTCCGGTGTGCCGGTTTCAACAACGTGGATCTGGAAGCGGCCGGCGAAGCCGGGATTCAGGTGGTACGGGTACCGGCTTATTCCCCCACCTCGGTGGCCGAACACGCCCTGGCGCTGATCCTGACCCTGAACCGGAAAACGCACAAGGCATTCAACCGGGTGAGAGACGGAAACTTTTCCCTGGAGCGCCTCACCGGATTCAACGTGGCGGGAAAAACCGTGGGCATAATCGGGACCGGAAAAATCGGAGCAGCTTTTGCGCAAATCATGCAGGGCATGGGATGCCGGGTACTGGCCTATGATCGTTACCCGAATCCCGAATTGAAGGAGCCTCTGCTTTCCTATGTCGAGTTGCAGACCCTTCTCTCCCGGTCCGACATCCTTTCCCTGCATTGCCCCCTCACAGCCGAAACGGCCTACCTGATCAACCGTCAGACCCTGGCGTTGATGAAACCCGGGGTCATGCTGATCAACACCAGCCGGGGCGGCCTGATTCACACGAACGATGCCATAGAAGCACTGAAAAACGGCAGGTTGGGATACCTTGGCATCGATGTGTACGAGCAGGAGGAAAAACTCTTTTTCCGGGACCACTCCGAGGAAATCCTGCAGGACGATCAGATCGCCCGGCTCATGACCTTTCCCAACGTGCTCATCACTGCCCACCAGGCTTTTTTTACCCGGGAGGCCCTGACACAAATTGCGGAAACCACCCTGCGGAATTTGCAGGAGGCCGGAGAAGGAAGGGCTTTGACCAATGCGGTGACGCCCGGGTGATCAGCAACCTTCCCGGAAGGGGCTGTCGGCCTGACGGACCTGCATCCACTGGCTGTTTCGCGGACTACCGCCGAAGTAGTGGCTCAGGACATGGATTTCGTTGAGCCTCTGTCCCGACCTGACCTTCCATTGGAGCATGTCGGGAAACAACACCTCGTCGGTCCAGGCAGTCATTCCATCTTCCAACACCAGGATTCTCCCGTCAAAACCATCCGGAATCACGCTCATTTCACCGGCAAGCTTTCGCTGGTTCAGGGTTGAATCTCCGATCAGGACCAGGAGATCAGCCCCTTCTACCAAACCGGATTCCCGAACATCAGCGGGTTGCCATGACCCTGGAATGTGGTAGGAAGCGAACGCCTTCTCGCTGCGGAGATCCAGCAGAACCAGACCGGGTTCCCGATCAAACAACATCCGGGCCAGAAAAGGCGCCGAAACAACCTTTTGCCTGGAACCGTCGGCCCGTTCCGACCGGGTCTTCCATTCCGGATAGGATCCGTTGTGTTTCCCATAGTCCGTGAATGCCGCACTCGCACCAAGCAGGATGGCCACCAGGGCCAGTGTGATCTTTGTTTTCATAATGTCAGGCCGATGGATTGGTTTTCTTTTCCACCCGCTCCACGATCCAGAAGGCGGCGAGGGCGATGATCACCACCAGAAAAACAACCGTTCCGTAAGACAGGTGGAACAATTCGTAGAGAGAAACATCCCCCAGGGCCGTTCCATTGACCCAACGTTCCATTCCCGGACTGGTCTCTCCATAAAGGACAAATCCGGCAAAGATCCCCGCAAAAACGGCCAATCCGTCCAACTTTCCGCTGAAGACGGCGACACAGGAGGTGCCGGGGCACAAACCGCACATCACAAAACCGATCCCGAACAGGATTCCTCCAGCCGCCTGTGGCAACACATAGGTGGTGTTGATGTAAATCCGGGAGGTGTCAAGTGCTCCGGCATAGCCCAGCCAGTAGATTCCGAGCATGGCGGTCACGATGGCCGAGAACAGCACCTTGAACATCCGCATGTCCTTGAAGTAGAACTGCTCCACAAGCTTCCTCGCATTCCCGAAGCCGGCCTGCTCCAGCAACACACCGAAAACCAGACCGATGAGAAGGGAAAATCCAAGCAGGAGTCCTTCCCCGGGTTCCATGGTAAATTGCAAGGGTCCCATCAATTCCAGACTTTACGAAACAAGAAGGCCACTGCATAGCCTCCAACAAATACGGAGATCATAAACAACCAGGCACCAGGACTCAGCACCGCTCCGCCACTCAGGGCCAGTCCGCTCGTACATCCCCGGCTGAGTTTGGCCCCGTAGGACATCAATACGCCGCCTGCAAAGGCAAGCAAGAGGCGCTGAACAGAGGAAAT
>JAWKKO010000001.1:0-295452 GCA_041393235.1 Bacteroidales bacterium | reverse complement strand
AGCCTTCACCATCGTGCCCCGGCACGTATTGGGCGGACCCGGTTACACGGCGCCCAGTGACCTGCCCAACATCGCCGGCATTGGTTTCGGAAGCCAGGGTGGAAGCGACATCATGAACATCGCCACCCCCGAAGTGGCCGTGCAACGCCAGGGCATGGGCATGACCGGCATCCGCTGGTACCAGTACCCCGGTATCACGCCTCCGCGTCCCGAACGACGCATGGATGTCAATCAGCGGGGCGATGCCGACGCACCCCAGGCTTTCAAACACGCCAACATTTACGCCCTTTGTGATGTGGACCACAACTACGCAGCCCACATCTTCGGCAGCTACCCGAAGGCCAAGGCCTACCACGATTTCCGGGAGATGATCGACAAAGAGAAGAGCCTCGACGCCGTGGTCATCGGAACCCCCGACCACCTGCATGCGGTCATCGCCGCCTACGCCATGCGCGCCGGTCTCCACGTGTTCGTGGAAAAACCCATGACCAAGACCATTTACGAAGCCCGCTACCTGACCAAACTGGCCAAGGAAACCGGCGTGATCACCCAGATGGGGAACCAGGGACACAACATCGAAGGCACCATGCAGACCGTGGAATGGATCCGCTCGGGCATCATCGGCGACGTCACCGAAGTCCACATGTGGTCGAACCGTCCCGTTTGGGCCCAGGGTTGGGAAGAACGTCCCGCCGGTCAGCCCGTTCCCGATCACCTGAAGTACGACCTGTGGCTCGGCCCGGCCCCCGAGAAGCCCTACAGCCCCGACTGCACCCACTTTGCATGGCGCGGTCTCTGGGACTATGGCACCGGTGCCATGGGCGACATGGGTGCCCACACCTTCGATGCACCCATCTGGGCCCTGGACCTGGGCATGCCTGAAACCATCCAGGCCACGACCACACCCTTCACCAAGGACTACCTGCCCCAGGCCGAAAATGTGGAATACACCTTCGGAGCCCGCGGCAACAAACCGCCGGTGAAGGTCACCTGGAGCGACGGCGGCATCAAGCCCTTCCGCCCCAAGGAACTGGAAGCCAACCGCCAGCTGCGGGAATGCCTCTATGTCGGAACCAAAGGGATGATCCAGCACGGAACCCATGGTGCCAGCCCGGAACTCATCCCGGAGAACCCCGATTTCAAGGAGCCGGCCAAGACCCTGGCCCGTCCCAAGAGCGTGTACGTGGACTTCATCGACGCCATCAAGGAAGGCCGGAAGGCTGCCAACGATTTCGAAATCGCTTCCAAGCTGACCGAAATCATGCTGCTGACCAACATTGCCGTGGTTTCCCAGCAGGTGAACATCACCCTGGAGTACGACGCCAAGAACATGAAAATCACCAACCTGCCCGAAGCCAACGATTACTTCCACTACGAGTATCGCAAAGGCTGGAGCCTGGAAGGATAATTTCATCCCAAACGGAGATCGTATGAAGCACACATTCCAAACCATCAAAGCGAGCGCCCTGGCACTGTCCATGGCGCTTGCCCTGGTTTCCTGCACCACCGCAGAGGAACCTGCGACCACCACCGAAGCCGGACTGAATTCCAAGTACGGCGGCGTGCAAATCGGTACCATCACTTACAGCTTTCGCGACCTGAACGGCGGCATCGATGCCGTTCTGCAGGCCTGTGTCGACGCCGGAGTCTCTTCGGTCGAACTCATGGGCATGGGGGTGGAAGAATCCCTCGGAGCCCCGGTGAACCCGGTGCCGCGCCGCTGGGGACCGAATCAGCCCGAGCTCACCGAGGAACAGAAAGCCGCCCTGGCGACATACCAGGAGGAGCTGACCGCCTGGCGGCACCAGGACGGGATCATGGACAAGTACACGGCCCTTCGTCAGAAATTCAACGACGCGGGTGTGGAGATCCACATTTACAAATGGACCGCCGGCAACACCCCGGAGGAATTGGATTATTCCTTCCAGGTGGCCAAGGTCCTGGGTGCCGTCGGCATCACGGCCGAGCTGAACGAGGAGAATTGCACCAACCTGGGAGCCGCCGCCGAGCGGGCCGGGATGCTGGCCATTTTCCACAACCACTTTCAGTTCGCCGAACCCGGCTTTGACGTGGATGCCCTGCTGGCCCTTTCGCCCGCCAACCGCCTGAATTTCGACGCCGGTCACTACTATGGATCCACCGGGAAATCGCCCTGTGAATTCATCGAGAAGTACCACGACAAAATCGTGAGCGTCCACCTGAAGGACAAGACCGGACCCGACAACGCCACCGAAGCCAACCAGAATCAGGTCTGGGGCCAGGGCGAAGCGCCCATTGCCAACGTGCTCAAGCTCATCCAGGAAAACGGATGGCCCATCTATTGCGACATCGAACTCGAATACGAGATCAAACCCTGGTCCACCTCCGTGAAGGAAGTGGCCACCTGCCGCAAGTACGCCCGCCAGATCCTGCTCTGATCCCACAAAAGGCGGCCGTTTGAAGGCCGCCTTGCTTTCTTGTCAGGGGATGTCTTCTTGCACCGTGCTTGGTTGGCTTCGCCAACAAATGCCAGGGTGCTGCGAAGGCATCCCCTGACTGTTTTGCGTCGGGCTGTGGTTGGGGAGAATGGGAAGCTGACGATAGGACCTGGTATTTTTTGCGAAGCAAACAAACACGTCCTGAGACAGCTTCCCATTCTCCCCCCCCTGTTCTCGTTTTATGCAGACAAAATGCCTGTCAGGCTTGCGATGCAAGATCATGTCTTATTCGTTCGCCAGCCCGGGGGAAGCAGACGAAAGAACCTGGCATTTTCGCGAAGCGACAAGCACGTTCTGAGGCTGTTTCCCCCGGGCGACCATACCGACATTGTCTGACAGGCATTTTGTATCTTCGCAAAAACAACCCGCCATGAACACTCTGCGCTGGGGCATGATCGGCACCGGCAACGTCACCGAGGCAAAGAGCGGACCCGCCTTCTCCAAGGTGGAGGGATCCGTGCTGCGGGCCGTGGCCAACCGGAGTCCGGAAAAAGGGAGGGCGTATGCCCGGCGGCACGGGATTCCCGTGGTTCATGAGAATCCCCTGGATCTCATCCACGACCCGGACATCGACCTGGTGTACGTGGCCACGCCCCCCGATGCCCACCTGTTCTACGCCCTGGAGGCGATCCGGGCCGGCAAGCCGGTGTACCTGGAGAAGCCCATGGCCCGGACCCACGCGGAGTGCCTGACCATCAACCGGACGGCGGCAGAGGCCGGAGTGCCCGTGTATGTGGCGTATTATCGCCGGGCACTGCCCTACTTTCTTCAGGTGAAAAGCCTGTTGGAGGAGGGGCGGCTGGGTCGGTACCTGAGCCTTTCGATCACCCAGCACTTTGCCACCCGGCGGGAAGACCTCGACCGGGACAATCCCCCCTGGCGGGTTCGTCCCGATATTTCAGGCGGAGGGTATTTTCATGACGTGGGCTGCCATGCCCTGGACATCCTGTTCTACCTCTTCGGGGACCCGGTTTCGGCCCGGGGCCTTGCCGCGAATGTTTCCGGCCTGTACAAACCCGAGGACAGCCTGGCGGCCAGCGTGCTCCTTCCCGGAAACCTCCTTTTGTCGGGAAGCTGGGCCTTCACCGTTCCGCCGGAATTTCATGCCGACCGGGTGGAGGTGACCGGCTCGGGCGGACGGCTTCGCTTTTCCATCTTCAGCTTCGAACCCATCGTTCTGGAAACCGCCTCAGGCAGGGAGTCCTGGGAGCATGCCCGTCCCGAGCACATCCAGATGCCCCTGATCGAAACCATCGTCCGGGAGCAGCAGGGACGGGGCTCCTGCCCCTCGACGGGACAAACCGGAGCCGTGGCCAGCAAGGCGATGGAAGACATCCTGAAGGGGTAGGCCGGACCGCCGGGGCAACCTGTTCATAACTATCTGCCGGTTGTTGATTGTTCCTGCGGATCTGCCCGCAGAGCGAGACCTGGCGGGCTGGCAGGCCTGCGAAAAAATCACAAACTTTACAAGAGATTTCCCGGGATTCTGAAAGGGGTTGGCATTGTTCTTGCATCGTATGGACAGGAGGGAGCGAACGGGGAAGTTTTTTAACGTTTTTTTTGCCTGCGTCACGCATCCATTTCCGGTTTTTTTTGTCCTTATCATAACCGCCTTTACAACATGATCAACCAAACCGCACCATACACCGTCATCCTGGGAGCCGAAGGAGAACTTGGACGGGCCCTGGCCAAGGAAGTGGCACGCAAATGCTGCAACCTGATCCTGGTGTCCACCTCGGCCTGCGACCTCCAGCGCTTTGCCATCGGACTCCAGCTTCAGACCGAAATGCAGGTGGAGGCCCGGAAACTGGATCTGGAACAGGAGGATGCCATCCGGGAATTGGCCGCCGAGCTGAGCGACAACTATGAAATCCGGGCCCTGATCAACAACGTGAGTTGCGATTGGTCGGTCACCCAGAACCGGTACATCCCGGAACTGAATCAGGACGGCGACAACGCCCGCCTCCGGGGTGCGGCCCGCTTCACCCTGGAATTGGTCCCCCGGATGAAACACCATTCTTCCTCCTTCATCCAGCACATCATTCCTTTTCCTTTCGGCAAGGAGAAATTTCCCGCGCCCATGCAGGCCCTGGTGAGCAAAATGAACGGATTTGCCCTGGAGTTGAAGGAAATGCTGAAGGACAGTCCCATCATGGTCAGCCTCATGCATCCGGCATCGCCCCGGATTCTGCTGGCGGAAAATGATCTGGGGAGCGAACAATTGCTCCGGCCCCAGGCCCCCGCCCACATGGTCATCGCCCGGAAAGCCATCCGCGGGATGTTGCGGGGCGACAGCCTCATCATTCCGGGAATTCTGAACCGGATCGAATACATGATGAAAACCATGGCCGGTGCCTGGCGAATCTCTGCCGGGGAAGATTTCTGGAAGGAACTTCAGCCCTCCTTGTAATCCCCGGATCCCGGGACACCTGTCCGGACTAGCCTGAATCACTCATTCATACCGCAGCGACAGCCCCGGATTCTGGCGGCTTGCCCGGATGGCATGAAAGCTCACCGTCAGCAAGGCGATGGCAAAGGCCAGCAATCCCGCCACCACAAAGAGGATCCAGGGAATGTCCACCCGGTAGGCAAAGTTCTGCAACCATTTGTGCAGGAGGAACCAGCCCAGGGGCCAGGCCAACAGGTTGGACAGGAGCACCCATTTCGTGAAATCGACCGAGACAATCCGGAGGATGTGGGCCGTGGTTGCGCCGTTGGCTTTCCGGATCCCGATTTCCTTGGTCCGCCGTTCGGCCATGAAGGACGCCAGCCCGAACAAGCCCAGGCAGCTGATGAAAATGGCGATTCCGGCGAAAACATAGAGCAGGGTCCGGGTCTGCTTTTCATTCTCGTACATGGCCTCGTAATGCTCATCCAGGAACTCGTATTCGAAGGGTATGGCGGGCACTTCCTTCTCCCAGACGGTTTCCAGATGATCCAGCAGGGGACCCGGCTCCCCTGAATAGCGCACGCTCAGGTACACCGGTCTCCAGAGCTCCGGAACATCGATGTTCATGATCACATGGGGGCGCACCTCCATGTGCTTCGATTCCCAGTGATAATCTTTCACCACCCCGATGACCTCGAAGGGTCGCTCCCGGTCGTTCCACAGGTAGAGGACGCTCCCCAGGGGATGTTCCAGTTCGAGCATGGCAACGGCGGTCTCGTTGAGCAGGGCGGTGCCCACATCACCGGGTCGATCGCTTGAAAAAAAACGTCCTTCCGCCAGTTCCACACCCATCGTCTGCAAATATCCCGCGTCACAAAGATTGGCATTGAGAGAAAAATTTTTCTCGACCCCTTCCGCACCGAACCCCCAGTTGGTGGTCTTGTCGCCTGGAATGAACGCCGATCGGGAGACGTCCGCCACGCCGGGCAAATCCCGGAGCTCGTTGCTGATGGTTTCGATGGCGTCGAGGTAGTAGGCATGATTGACCACCAACACCTGCTCCTTGTCAAAACCCAGGGAATCCTCCATGATCAGGTCCATCTGCTTGTTGACCAGCAGGGTGGCGGCGATCAGAAAGATGGAAACCGAAAACTGGAACAGAACCAGGAGGTTCCGGAACCCGCTTTTGGCCTGACGGACCCCCTTGTATCCCAGGGATTCCACCGCGGAGAAGCGGCTCATGAACAGGGCCGGATAGGTGCCGGAAAGCAAGCCGACCACCAGGGACAGGGCCAGCAAGCCCGGGATCAGGAGAAAGTTGTGGAGATACTGCAGCCGAATGGCTTTCCCGGTGAAGTCCCGGTAGCTCCCCATCAGTCCTTCCACGATCCCCATGGCCAGGATCAGGGCCAGAAGGCTGACGACGATGGCCTCCAGGTAGAATTGCTGCCGGAGCTTTTGTCGGGTGGCACCGTTGGTTTTCCGGATGCCCACCTCCCGGGAGCGCATGGACGAGCTGGCCGTGGTCAGGTTCATGAAATTGATGCAGGCCACGATCAGCACCAGGATGGCCACCACCGAGAACACCCGGAGATTGGACAGGTTGCCGTTGGGTTCGAACTCCCCGTTCAGGTCCGATCCCAGGTGAATGTCCCGGATGTGCTGCAGGTACAATTCCCAGAAATTCTCATCGTCGGCGTTCTCCTCATAGGTTCCGTTGAACAAATACTTGTCCACGAAGGCCGGCAGCTTGGCCTCCAGTTCGGAAGGCGGAACTCCCTCTTTCAGAAGAAGGTAGGTCTCGAAATTGTTGGCAAACCATCCTGGATTGTTGTATTGGCCTTCCTCCGTCAAAAGGGAAATCAACATGTTGAAATGAAAATGGGCCTGGGGCGGAATTTCCTC
Source organism: Bacteroidales bacterium (assembly GCA_041393235.1). Classification (GTDB taxonomy): domain Bacteria; phylum Bacteroidota; class Bacteroidia; order Bacteroidales. The sequence goes on along the minus strand of JAWKKO010000001.1, from coordinate 288,681 downwards.
AAACACACCCTGCACGGTCAGGGGAATGGTATCGTTTATGTAGAAGACCCTCCCCAGCGCCGTCTCCTCGCCAAAGTATTTTCGGGCCGTGGGACGGTCCAGCAAGACCTGTCCCGGTTCGTTGAGCATTCTCCCGGGAGCTCCTTCCACAATATCGAGGGTGAAAATCTCCGTGAACGTGGAATCCACGGCAGCCGCCTGCTCCTCGTTGAACTTCTGATCCCCGATCCGGGTGGTGTAGGTCCGGTCGTATATCCGCGTGATGGCCTCCACTTCCGGAAACTCATCGTACATGGCGGCCGGCATGGGAGCCGGGGTCCAGGTCTGCCGGATCACCGTGTTCCCGATTTTTGCATTCACCGCCACCCGGTAAATGTTGTCGAAGTGGGTGTTGAACCGGTCGTAGCGCAATTCATAATGAACATACAACATGATCAGGATAAAACAGGCGATGCCGATGGCCAGGCCGCTGATGTTCAACAGGGATACCAGCAGGTGCTTGCGCACGTGCCGGAAGGTGAGTTTGAGATAATGCTTGACCATGGACGGTTGTTTTCCTGAGGGATACAAGCCTCATGCCATACACCCGATCTCTCTGTCTGCATGGAACTTCCGAAATCCGATCCCTCCGCAAACAACCCTTGAACCGCTCGGAAATCACGCACCGCTGTGTTCGGAAATGATGCAGTTTGACTGACGACGGGGAATGTCTTATTTTCGCAAAGACATGGCACCCTCAGAGACGGCACGAATTCTCATCATCGACGACGATCCCGATGTTCTTCTGACGGCCCGGATCTTTCTGGAACAACTTGATTTTCTGACCACCACCCTAAGCGATCCTCACCGAATCGACTCGGTTCTCCGGAAGCAGTCCTTCGATGCGATCCTGCTGGACATGAACTTCCGGAGGGGCAGCACGGAAGGGAAGGAAGGCCTGTTCTGGCTGAAACGGATCCGGGAGGAAGATCCGGGGGCCGTGGTGATCCTCATGACCGCCTATGGCGACGTGGAATTGGCCGTCCAGGGCATCCGGGCCGGCGCCTTTGATTTCATCCTGAAACCATGGCAGAACGCCAAGTTGCATGCGAGCATCCTTTCGGCGCTGCGAATGAGGCAGGCCGATGGGGAAAAGGACCATTACAAACGGGTGGTCCGGGGTCTGGCCGGAGAGAACGGATCGGACCCGGAGCTCATTCTGGGCGATTCGCCGGAAATGCGGAAACTCAAAGAGCAGATCCGGATCGTGGCCCCGACCGATGCCAACGTACTGATTCTCGGGGAGAACGGAACCGGGAAAGAACTGGTGGCCCGGAGCGTGCATGCCCTGTCGGGGCGGAAGGAGGAGGCATTCCTGTCCGTGGACATGGGCGCCATTCCGGAAACCCTGTTTGAATCCGAATTGTTCGGTCATCAGAAAGGGGCCTTCACGGGGGCCATCGCCGACAAGCCGGGGCGATTCGAACTGGCCCACCGGGGCAGCCTGTTTCTGGATGAGGTGGGAAACCTCCCCCTCACCATGCAAACCAAGCTGTTGACGGTGCTGGAGCAGCGGACGGTTCTGCGAATCGGGTCGGGGACGGCGCGGAACGTGGACCTCCGGCTGATCTCCGCCACCAACCAGGATTTGAATGCCCAGGCCCGATCCGGGGACTTCCGGCAGGATTTGCTCTACCGGCTCAACACCATCGAAATCATCCTTCCCCCCCTGCGGGCCCGCAAAGATGACATCGAGCTTCTGGCCCGCCATTTCCTGGAGAGGGCCAAACGGAAATACGGGAAACCCGAGCTGAACCTGGGAGCCCGGGATTTGAAAGCCCTGCGGCAGTACGATTGGCCCGGCAATGTCCGGGAATTGCAGAACATGATGGTCCGGGCGGTGATTCTCTCCAACCGGGGTCAACTGCACAGGGCCCCCCCGGGAACCGGCCGATGGAACAACACACGCCACAAGGCAAGCCTGAACCTGGAAGACAACGAACGAGAATTGATCCAGGCCGCCCTGATGCAAAACCGGGGAAACGTGACCCGGGCTGCAACCGATCTGGGCATCGACCGGAACGCCCTGTACCGAAGGATGAAGAAATATGGCATCCAGTAGCTACCCCGTTCGGATCGGGGCGAGACTGGCCCTGATCTTTCTGCTCATGCTGGCTTTGATCCTGGTGCTGACAGGGAAAGCGGGAGACATGCTCTTTCTGCCCCTGGGGTTGGCCACCCTGCTGGGTCTTGCCATCGCCGAATTGTTCCTTCGCATCCGCCGCACCAACCAGATCCTGTCCCAATTGCTGGATGCCATCCACTACGGCGATCCCCAGACCCGCATCGAGGAGAAAGCCTCCGGCCTGGGTTTCGACCGGCTGGCGCGCTCGGCCCGTTCCATCACCGAGGCCCTTGCCTCGGCCCAGGTTGAAAAAGAAACCCGATCCCACTACCTGCAGAGCCTCCTGGATCATGTTCAGGTCGGGGTCCTGACCCTGAACCGCTTTCAGGAGCCCGAGCTGATCAACCCCACCGCCCTGCGTTGCCTTGGCATCCGGAACAATCCCCGCCCCCATTGGAAGGACATTGAGAAAGCCGCCCCCCTGTTTGCCGAAGCAATCCGGGCCATGGGGGACCATGGACGGGGCATGGTTTCCCTGACCGAAAACGGGGAGGCCGGCCCGATTCTGGTGCAAAAGGACACCGTGCGGATCGGGGATCACCCGGTGCACATGATCATCCTGCAAAACATTGACCCGGAAATGGACCGGAAAGAACTGGAATCCTGGCAAAGCATCAGCCGGGTCATGGCCCATGAAATCATGAACAGCCTCACCCCGCTGAGCTCCCTGACCGAAACCGGTTTGCTCATGCTGGAGGAGGAAGGGCGCGTGAAATCCGTGGAATCCCTTTCCCAAAAAACCATCGATACACTGCATCAGGCCATCCGGACCATCCACGACCGCAACGAAGCCCTGCGGCGTTTCATTCGTAGCTACCGACGCCTGTCCCGCCTGCCGGCCCCCGACCTGCGGCTGGTGGCGTTGGAGGGCTTGCTTCGCCATGTGGAGGTACTGTTCCGGGACGATCTGGAGCGGGAAGGCATTGCCCTGAGTCTCCAGTCCCTTCCCGCCCGGTACGGGATTCATGCCGATGAGGGACAGATCAAGCAGGTGCTCATCAACCTGATCCAAAACGCCCGGGAAGCCCTTCCCGGCACCCCCCGTCCCCACATCCGGATTCGTGCCAAGCGGGTCCTCGACGAGGTGATCCTGGAGATAAGCGACAACGGACCCGGCATTCCCCGCGACCAAATCGACAAGGTGTTCATTCCCTTCTACTCCACCAAACAGGGAGGGTCGGGAATCGGTCTGGGGCTCTGCCGGCAGATCGTCCGGAACCACGAGGGCCGGATCATCCTGGATCCCGGATCGAATGAAGGAACCCGGATTGTTCTGGCGTTTCCCCTGGTCGAACTGACCTCCCTCCCGGGTCTCCTTCCCGATCCGGAAAAGCAAACTTCCCCGGAGGAATGGAAATCTGAATCAGATTGACTAGTTTTACCCTTCGAGTGAAGATTTCCCTGCCCTTCTTTCCCTGGAAAGGGCAACCATTTTCCGGAAATGGAAGTCTGTTTCCTGGAATGATGACAAGGCGATGACCGACAAAACCATGCAAGCCGAAAAGGACAAGCGCCAAAATGAGAACGGGCATCGGGGGAGCGACCCTCTGGTGTTCCCCGTGGTCCGGGATTTGTATTACCGGGCCAACCTGGAAGGCCAACTTCTCGCGGTCAGTCCGTCCGTCACCCGGATTGGCGGGTACGAACCGGAGGAGCTGCTCGGGAAGAACGTGGGCAGCTTTGTGGAGGAGGAGGAAGACAAAGCGTTGCTTCAATCGCTGATGTCGGGCCAGGGGTATGTGGATGATTACAACATCGTACTCACCCGAAAAGACGGAAGCCGGATCGATTGTTCCCTCAACGCGCAACTGGTCAGAGACGTGAAGGGCATTCCCCGGTACATGGAAGGGGTCATCCGGGACATTTCACGCCGTCGATCCATGGAGACGGAACTCAGCGGTTTCAACCGCCAGTTCCGCGAGATCAGCGACAATTTGCCGGTGATCCTCTTCAAGCTGAAGCAGAACGGGGATCATTGGAGCATGGAATATGCCTCCCCCAACCTACTGAAACGCATGCGGGCCGAAAAGGCGTCGGATATCCGGGGCATGTTTCCCCCGGAAGAAATGATGAATGCCGAAGACCGGAATCTGTGGCAAAAGGAAATGGCCGACTCGCTCCGGGAGAACCGGCCCGCCGAATTGGAATTCCAGTTGAAACGAGCCGAGGGCGTTTCCGAATGGATGCGGATCCGCATGTCGCATTGGAAGGACGGAGACGGCACCCGGTACTGGACGGGCATTGGCATGGACATCACCGAGGAAACCCTTTTGAAGGGGGAGATGGCCGAAAAGGAGTCCCAATTGCACGCCCTCTACGAATCGGCCCGGGCCGGGTTGTCCACCATGTCGGTTCGTGGGGTGGTGACCTCGGTGAATCCCATGATTCTGGAACGGACGGGGTACGCAGAGCACGAACTGGTGGGCAAGCATTTCAGGGAATTGCCTTTGTTCTTCCGGGAAGACCAGCCCACTTACGGTACATTGTTCAAGCAGGCGCTCACCGGAAACCTTCCCCGGGAGGGCATCATTTTTGCCTACCGGCACAAGAACGGAGGGAAACGTTGGGGGGAGGCTTTTCTCAGCCTGAACCGGAGCGGAAAGAAAATCCTTGGTTTTCAAGGGGTCTTTGTGGATGTCACGGCCCAGATGCAATTGAAGGAAAGCCAACAACAAAAGCAGGAAGAGTTTGATTTCCTGTTCAACACCACGGTCCATTTGCTCCAGGTGACCCGGGAGGAAGATCTTTTTACATTGATTTCCAAGCAATTGAATTCTCTCCTTCCCGATTTCATCGTGAACCTCAATTCGGTGGACGAAACCGGCACGGTACTGCAGATCCGCTCCTTGCTGGGCCTGGAAGGAAATTCCGGAAGCAAAATCATCCGGCAACTGGACAAATACATTCAGAACCGGACCTTTCACATTCAGCCCGACACGTTTCAATATGCCAGCCATGGCAAGCTGATCCGGTCGACCCGTTCTTTGTATGACCTCACCCTGCACCAGGTCCCCAAATTGGTGTGCGAGCAGATCGAATCCATCCTGCACCTGGAAGGATCCCTGGAAGTCTCCCTGGGGGTCGGGAAGGTGATCATGGGAGGCGGGGTCATTTTTCTCCGGAAGGGGCAGAAGGTGGAGAATCCCCACCTGGTGGAATTTCTCTTCCGTCAGGCCACGGAGGCGCTGATCCGTCTGCGGGCCGCAAACCAGCTGTCCCGGAGCGAAGAGCTCTACCGGTCCCTGGCCGAGAACGCCCAGGACATGATCCTTCGCTTCGACCGGGATCTGTCGTTGATTTATGCCAACCGGGCCTTTCAGGATACCTTTGGGTTTCCCTTCGGGGCCATCCGGGGAAAAACCGTATCCGAGCTGGGCTTTCCGGGATCCATCGGGGAACTCGTCCAAAAAACCATGATCCGGACCCGGGACAGGAACAAGCCCGGCACCTGCGACAATGTGATCCACATCGGGGATGCGCCCCGGTTTTTCGAATGGCGGATCTTCCCCGAGACGGACGAGGAGGGAAAGGTCCATTCCATCCTGGTGTACGTCCACGACATTTCCAACCGGAAATCCACGGAAGCCAGGCTCCAGGAGAGCATGGAGACAAAAAACCGGGTGTTCCGGCTCATCAGCCACGACCTGCGCAACCCCATGAACAGCATGCTGGGGTTCCTCAACCTTCTCAACGACAAGTACGAGGATCTGACCGATGAAATGAAGCGCAACTACCTGTCCACGATCCGGGATTCCTCCCAGCAGTTCTTTTCCCTGTTGAATTCGCTTCAGGAATGGAGCCGGGGGTTCGAACAGGAACACTATGTGAATCCGGTGCATTTCGACCTCCGCGCCCTGGCCGAACAGAGCCTTTCGTTGTTCCGGCTCAATTGCATGGAAAAGGAAATCGAATGCCTCAACCGGGTCCCCGCGGGAACCATGGTCCGCGCCGATTACAACATGGTGTTTTCCAGCTTGCGCAACTTCATCTCCAATGCGGTCAAATTCAGCTATCCGGGCGGACACATCGAAGTGGGCTGCAACATGGAAAAGGAGCACGTGATCCTGACGGTCCGGGACAACGGCATCGGGATGACGGAGGAGGAAGTGAAGCAATTGTTTCACAAAGAGGAAGTGGTTTCCCGGGAGGGCACACGGGGAGAGAAGGGGACCGGATACGGTTTCAAGCTTGCCCTCGAATTCATTGAGATCAACCAGGGCTGGGTGCAGGTGAAAAGTCGACCCGGACAGGGATGCACCATTCAGATCGGGCTTCGGCGCGATTGACGGATTTGCTGGACCTCCTTCTTCCGGGTGAAAGGAACCGGGTTATTGAAGCCGGGCCGCAACCGGGGTTGTACGCAGGTAAAACCACCCGAAAAAGAAATCCAAAACCACGCAATTCACCCTTTCCCCCTGTCCCAGTGTGCCCTACCTTAGCAGAGAAAATCCAAAGCCATTGCCATGAAATTCAATTTGCTCACCATCGCAATTCTTCTTGCCGGGCTCACTCACCTTTCCGGCCAGGGAGTTTCAATCAACGAAGACGGAAGCAGTCCCGATGCCAGCGCCCTGCTCGATGTGTCCGGCACCGACAAGGGGGTCCTGATCCCCCGGCTCACAACCGCTCAGATGGGGGCCATCGCAACCCCGGCCACCGGACTCCTGGTGTACAACACCGACAGCGCCTCCGTTTTCTATTACGACGGCGGGTGGAACCGCGTGGCAAATACCTACAAAATCGGCTTCGGCAGCGACTATGCCCACTTCGAAGAGGACGGCACTTTGTTCTTCGAGGGGGAGGCCACAGTATTCAACGACCTGATGATACCCGGTTTGTCCACAGTCCGGAATCTCAATCCCCCCAGCTTGTCAACTTTTCTGAATGGAACCCTGGTGTACAGTTTCGCCGATGAGGGTTCAAACAGCAACGAGGAGCAAGTGTATTTCACCGTTCAGGTGGCCCACATGTGGAAGGAAGGATCCACTTTGTACCCCCATGTCCACTTTGCACCGGCTACTTCTGGTACAGGCACCATCCGGTGGGGTCTGGAGTACACCTGGGCCAACGTGAATGCCACCTTCCCGGCCACCACGACAATCTATGCAGAAGCCTCTGCATCAGGCACAGCCCACCAGCACCAGGTCATCGGATTCTCTACCGATCTCACTCCGGATGCAAATCAGGACGAGATCAGCAGCATGCTGGTATGCCGATTGTTCCGCGATTCCAGTGTGGATACATACACGGGAGATGTTCTTTTCCTGCAGTTCGACATCCACATGGAGATGAATTCCGAAGGTAGCCGGGAACCCTGGATCAAGTAAGCCGGAGGACTGACGCCCGCCGCCATCAGGACCGGGAGATCTGAAACCCGGTGTCCGAGACCCGGAAGTCGACGAAGCGCGCCCGGGGATTGGGGGGATTTGCCTCCAGCAACCGGCGGATGCGCTGGGCGGCTTCGGGGGATTTGGAAAGGATCAGCAGGTACCCGCCCCCACCGGCTCCCAACAATTTGTGTCCCAACGACAGGTCCGCGATCCGGTCGACGATGGCCTTCACCGGCGGCGGGTTGGTGCCGCTGTCGAGGCGCTGGTTGAGGTCCCAGCTGTGGGCCACGCGCGATGCCAGTCCCTCGTAGTCATTCCGCAGCATCACATCGAAGGTTTCCCGGGCATGGAGTTTCATCTCCCCGAAAATCGCCAGGTGCCGGGCCGAATTCAGAAACATGGATTTGACGATTTCCCCGAGAATGTCCCGCGCCACGCGGGTCACCCCGGTATAATACAACAACATCATGTCCCGGTAGGGCGGTCGGACAAACAGGTGGTCGGGCAACCACCGGATGCCGGGGTCCTGACGGATGCCCGGCCGGCTTTCCAGCAACTTCACCCCTTCGAAAATCCCCCCGTACTGGTCCTGCCATCCCCCGCCCGTGGTGAGCATCTGCTCCAGGATGAGGGTCCGGTAGGCCACCTGGTGCCTGTCCCAGTTCAGACTGCAAAATTCGCTCAAGGTGCCCAGCATGGTGGCCGCCAGGTTGGAGCTAGTGCCCAATCCGGACCCTTTGGGAATGGCCGCCAGAAAGGACATTTCCAGTCCGCCCTCGAATTCCCGGAGCTGGGAGACCAGGTCGGGGTGCGACCCCGGGAGAAGGTGGGTCCGAACCCGGCCAGGACCAGGGCGGCCAGGGAATGGAAAAACTTCCGCCCACCTGACGGTAGGCAAGCAGGTCCTCAAACCGGGTCACCTCCAGCATTTGTCCCTGATCGATGGAGCGGAGGACGATTTTGGGTTCAACGAGTGGACGGGCATAGACCTGCAGGGGCAGCTGCCCGTTGAGTTCCACGGCCACGTTCAGCACCGTCCCCCTTCCAGGATGCAATGGGGCGGGGTGTCGGTCCATCCACCGGCCAGATCCAGCCGCACCGGGCTGCGGCCCCAGAGGATCTGGTCATCGAGCATCTTCCGATGGGGTTCCAGGGGTTCGGAGGCCAGGGTTGCGATCATTTCCTCCCGCAGCAGTCCGAAGGCATTTTCTCCCCATTTCTTTGCCTCCTCCCCCTTGTTGTGATAGACGGCCCGGAACATGCTGTCGCTGATCCGGCGGACGACCGGTTCTGCGGGACCCGGCTCCGGGGGCAGGGCCAGACCGTTTTCCCGGAGCTCCCGGGCAGCCTTCCCCAGATCCAGGTGGTAAAACACACTCCGTTCCCGGTTCCGGGCCAGATCCAGCAGGGCGTTCAAACGGAATTGACCGCGCTGGGCGTAAACCCGGGGATGTCCGTCCTCTCCGTCAGCTGCCGGGCCGTCAGACGCGGGGCATCCCACCAGGGGACTGGGGACACCTGCTCATTGAGCAAACAGTGCAGCAAACCGGACAGTGCCGTTGCCTCCCGGCCGGAAACAGGGGAAGGTCCAGGGCATCCGTTTCCGGGGGGAGTCCGAAGGCGGAGAGATCCATGCCACGTCGCCGCATCCATGCACCCAGGTCCTGCCCCATCCATCGCATCCCTGCACCCAGAGTTTCCTTGAAGCTGTCGTCAAATCCGTAGAGCTGCAGGCCGAATCGCCCGTCTTTCAGGGGAAGCACGTTCACGCACACCCCTTCGGGCAGATCCACGGTCCACTCGTTCTCCGGAATCCCGGTGAGGATGTGACGGTTTCGAAGGGTCCAGGTCGACGGAACCACCGAATTCTCGATCCAAATGTGGTGTTGTCCCGAGCCAAATTGCACCCCAACGCGAGAGTTTTGAAGAAACACGGACGGGTGGTGGGGGGCGGACCGTTCCAGGTGAAGCCGCTGGTCGATCACCCGGTTCTGAAGCTTCAGGGTGAATCCGATGAGATCGGGGTTGCTCCCAAAGTGGTAGAATTCTCCGTCCTGCAAGGGGTGAAGGCGCACCGAAAGATCGTCCATCTCCTTGTCCATTCCGCTTCGTTCCGATCCAAAGGCGGCCAGCATGTCGGCATACAGATCGTAAAAACGGGGTCCACCCGTCCCGAAATCCCCGGAAGCGGGATCCCATCCGCTTCGTTTCATGAGCACCGCCACCGCCCGTTCACTGAGCAGGACGATCCCCGAATCCATCAGATAGAGGTAGTCCGACGACAGGTGCTGCAATTCCTCCACACGCGGCTTTTGCCTGACGAAGGCCAGGTCGCCGGGGGTTTCGCGCCGACTGAAGAACACCCCGTGGCGGGAGGCCACATCGGCTTCCACCCACAGGCCGAAGACCACCACGTCGGCTTCGGGGAGCGACTGGAACCGGTCCTTGCTCAGGAACAATGCGTCCCCGCTGCAGACCAGCACCCGGCTGGTTTCCGGGGCTTGCTCCAGGATCCGGCCGCAATATTCATCCTGAAAATCGAGGAGGTTTTGGTTCACGAACTGACCCTTCGACCAGCGCAGCACGGGGAGGGGCAGCAGGGATTTCCCGAAACCGGCATAGGACAGCAACCGGCGGCTTTCCCCCGCCCGAGTGGATGACCAACCGCTTTTTCTGCCGGAGCCAGGCAAAGAAATCAGCCCGGGAGTCCTGCCACGCCGTGTGAAGAAGGTGGGCGGTCCCTCCCCCGATCCGATGCGCTTTCCGGGGGATCCGAGGCGAAAAACCAGGTCTCCCCGTTGTCCCGGGAGGTCATTTCCAACGAACGGACATGGGCCGTCATGGCCGGGGGGAGGCTGAGGAGGCGCTGGATTTTCATGGGGTCAGGTTTGGCCGGGGTATCCCCGGGTTCGTGCCCTGAAGATAGGCGTTTCGCCCGGCTGCCCCAAAATTTCCCCTACATTTGCGGGCACATGAATTCCATGAACCGAACGATCCTTCGTCTGGCCGTCCCCAACATCGTCAGCAACATCTCGGTGCCCCTGCTGGGACTGGTCGACCTGGCCCTGATGGGTCACCTCGAATCGGCCGATTACATCGGGGCCATTTCCTGGGCACCCTCATTTTCAATTTCCTCTACTGGGGATTGGGGTTCCTGCGCATGGGCACGAGCGGTTCTCACGGCCCAGGCCTATGGACGGGGCGACGGAGCCGAGGCCTTGCACACCCTGGGCCGGGCGGCCCTCATCGCCCTGGTGCTGGGGGTGCTGCTCGTCCTCCTGCAGGGTCCGGTCGAATGGCTCAGCTTTGCCCTGTTGCAGGGGGAGCCCCGGGTCGAGGAGCTGGCCATCCGCTACTTCCGGATCCGGATCTGGGCGGCGCCGGCCGTTCTGGGACAATTTGCCCTCCTGGGCTATTTCCTGGGCATGCAAAACGCCCGGCAACCCATGGTGGTGCTGGTGACCACCAACGTGATCAACATCCTGTTCAGCTGGCTGTTCGTGGTCCGGTTCCACATGGGCTCCGACGGGGTGGCCCTGGGAACGGTCATCGCCCAGTACAGCGGCTGGTTCCTGGCCCTGGCCATCCTCCGGCGATCCTACCGGGATCAGTTCGTCCATTGGTCGTTCCGGGCGGTCCGGCAGGCCCGGGCATTGCGTCGCTTTTTGCAGGTCAACCGCGACATCTTCATCCGGACCATGTGTCTGGTCGCGGTTTTTACCGTGTTCACCGCCCGCTCGGCGAAGGCCGACGCCACGGGGTTGGGGGAGGACACCATCCTGGCGGTGAATTCCCTGCTCCTGCAGTTCTTCCTGTTTTTCTCCTTCCTCATCGACGGTTTCGCCTATGCCGCCGAGGCGCTCACCGGACGGTACACCGGGGCCGCGGATCCGGCAAACCTGCGGAAGGTCATCCGCCTGCTGTTCTGGTGGGGCGGGGGCATCGCGGTATTTTTCACCCTGGCCTACCTGTGGGGAGGGGAAGCCATGTTCCGGGTGCTGACCGACAATGCCGGGGTGATTCAGAATGCCCGGCCCTATTTCTTCTGGGTGGTGCTGGTGCCCCTGCTGTCCTTTGCCGCTTTTCTCTGGGACGGGATCTACATCGGCGCCACGGCAGGTGCACCCATGCGCAACGCCATGCTGGCCTCCACCCTGGTGGTTTTCCTTCCCGCCTACCTTGTGGCCGGACACATGCTGGGCAACCACGGCCTCTGGCTGGCCTTTCTGCTGTTCATGGCCTCCCGGGGCATCGGCCTGCACCTGCTGGCCGGGAGGGCGATCTACGGTCCGCTCAGGGTTTCTTCTCCCGCTTCCGGTCGTGCTCGCTCAGCAGGATCTTGCGAAGGCGGAGGGAGTTCGGGGTGACCTCCACAAACTCATCGGAGCCTACGTATTCCAGCATTTCTTCCAGGGAGAACCGGATGGGCGGGGCGATGGCCGTCTTTTCGTCCGATCCCGAAGCCCGCATGTTGGTGAGTTTCTTCGTCTTGATCACGTTGACCACCAGGTCGTCCTGTTTCGTGTGCTCGCCGATGACCTGACCCGCGTAGATGTCCTCGTTGGGGGCGATGAAGAAACGGCCCCGGTCCTGCAGCTTGTCGATGGAGTAGGCGATGGCCGTGCCCGTTTCCATGGCGATCAGGGCGCCGTTCCGCTTGCGGGTGATCTCCCCTTCCAGGGTTCGTAGCCGGAAAAGCGGTGGGAGATGACGGCGTTCCCTTCGGTGGCGGTCAGCAGGGGCTGGGTGAGTCCGATGAGGCCCCGCGCCGTGATCTTGAACTGAAGGTTTACGCGGTCGTCCCGTTTTTCGATGTCCAGGATGTCCCCCTTGCGGGAGGTGACGATTTCGATGACCTTGCCGGAGAAGGCTTCGTCCACGTTGATGAAGAGAAGCTCCACGGGTTCGTGCTTGAAGCCTTCCTTCTCCTTGATCACCACCTGGGGCTGACCCAGCTGGAGCTCGTAGCCTTCGCGGCGCATGGTTTCGATGAGGATGGACAGGTGGAGGATGCCCCGTCCGAACACCATGAGCTGGTCGGGCGAATCGGTGTCTTCCACCCGCAGGGCCAGGTTCCGCTCGGTTTCCCGGTACAGCCGGTCGCGAAGGTGGCGGGAGGTCACGTATTTCCCCTCCTTGCCGAAGAAGGGGGAGTTGTTGATGGTGAAGAGCATGCTCATGGAGGGCTCGTCGATGGAGATGGGCGGAAGGGCTTCCGGCTGCACCGCATCGGCGATGGTGTCCCCGATGTCGAAATCCTCCAGGCCCAGAACGGCCACGATCTCCCCGGAATGCACCTCTTCCTTGGTTTTCTCCTTGCCGAGACCTTCAAAGGTGTATAGCTCCTTCACGACGGACGTATGGATCAGGTTGTTGCGCTGAACGATGGAGATCTTGTCGCCCATCTTGATGCTGCCCCGGTGCACGCGTCCCACCGCGATCCGGCCCGTGTAAGAGGAGTAGTCGAGGGAGGAAATCTGAAGCTGCAGGCTGCCCTCCCGGTGTTCCGGCGCATCGATGTGCTCCAGGATCACGTCCAGGAGGTAGGCCATGTCGGTGGTGGGTTCCTTGAAATCCGGTCCCATCCATCCCTGTTTCGAGGACCCGTAGACGGTGGGATATTCCAGCTGCTCCTCGGTGGCATCGAGGGAAAACATGAGCTCGAACACCCTCTCGTTGGTCTCGTCGGGCCGGCAGTTGGGCTTGTCCACCTTGTTGATGACCACGATCACCTTCTTGCCCAGCTGCAGGGCCTTCTGGAGCACAAAGCGGGTCTGGGGCATGGGGCCTTCGAAGGCATCCACGAGCAGCAACACGCCATCGGCCATGTTGAGGACCCGTTCCACTTCGCCCCCGAAGTCGGAGTGACCCGGGGTATCGATGATGTTGATCTTGGTTCCCTTGTAGCGAACCGATACGTTCTTTGATAAAATGGTGATGCCCCGCTCCCTCTCCAGGTCGTTGGAGTCGAGGATGAGTTCTCCCATGTCCTGGTTGTCCCGGAACATCTTCACCTGGTGAAGGATCCGGTCCACCATGGTGGTCTTTCCGTGGTCCACGTGGGCAATGATGGCAATGTTGCGCAAATCCATGATTCTGTGCTTTTTCTAAAAGTCCGCAAATGTAGCACATTATCCCGGGCTTTTCACTACTTTCGTCGGCAAAACAAACATCATGAAAATCACCACCATACTTCTGGGTCTGCTTCTTTTTGCCGGATTGTACGCCCAGGATCCCTCGGCCGGGGATGCGCCATCGCTGCAAAACGAAACCGATTCCATTTCCTACTTCATCGGGCTGGCCCTGGGCTTTGATTTCCAGTCGGCCCCCTTTGCCCTGAACGGGGATCTCATCGCCGAAGGTATGCAAAAGGCCCTGAAAGGCGAAACCAGCCACACCCCCCAGGAAAGCCAGCAGGTATTGCGCCAGTTGCAGACCGCCATGGCCGCCCGGGAGGAGGCGAAGGCCCGGATCGTGGCCGAGGAAGCCCTGGCCGGCAACCTGACCTTTCTCGAGGAGAACGGAAAACGGGACGGGGTGGTCACCACCGAATCCGGCCTGCAGTATGAAGTCCTTGTGGCAGGCAACGGACCCCATCCGGCCGACACTTCCCAGGTCACCGTCCACTACGAGGGGTCCCTTCTCGACGGAACCATCTTCGACAGCAGCTACCAGCGGGGCGAATCCATTACATTCGGCCTGAACCAGGTGATACCCGGGTGGACCGAAGGGGTGCAGCTCATGCCCGTGGGTTCCACGTACCGGTTTTACATCCCCTCCGACCTGGCCTACGGGGCCCGGGCCCAGGGACAGATCCCGGCCAACTCCCTGCTCATCTTCAAGGTGGAATTGCTGGGAATCGAGTAAAAACCCCTGTTTTTGGGGTGTCTTATCGCCCTTTTACAAGCAACCAGACGCTGGATTCCACGAATTCCGTACCTTGAGGAAAGGTACCACAATCCGACATCAATGACCGTCCCCCGGGTTCATCGGATATGCATCGGGATGGTGTTTTGCATCCTGCATGGTTTCTGGGATGAAGGCGAACATCTTTCCGCCCAGGACAGGAAGATCGACAGCCTGCTCCACCGGGCCGATTCCCTGCGGAACACCGACACCCGGGAAGCCTTCCGGCTGGCGGCTCAGGCCTATGAGGAAGCCCAGGACCGAAAGCTTTTGCATGACCTGGCGGAAGCCGAACTCATCCTTGGGGCCTGCTACATCCAACTGGGCTCCTATGCGGAAGCCCTGGAACATCTCCTGCGGGCCGGAGATCATTTCTCGAAACACAACGAGGAAGACGCCCGGCAACGGGTGAGCAAGCAGCTGGGCGATCTGTACTGGGCCGACGGGAAATTCGAGGAGGCCCTGGCTCACTTTCAGGAGGTGTATTCCTACGGGCTCAGGAAAAACGATTCCGCCCTCATCCTGGACGGACTCATCAGCCAGGGACGCTGCTACGGGAACATGAACCAGGCCGACACTGCCCTGACTCTGTTCGGGAAAGCACACAATCTGGCCGTTCAGAGCGGGGATTCGACCCGGGCCCTGGTCACCTTTTTTTACATCGGGGATGTGTTTCTCTACTCGGGCCGGGCCGGAGAGGCCCTGGAGATGTTTCATGAGCTGGAAAAAAGCCTGGACAGTCCCTACCTGAGCCGACAGAATGCCGCCAGCCTGTACCAGTCCATGACCGATGCCTACCTCCGGCTGGGGAGGGGCGACAGTGCGGCATTCTTTGCCTCAAAAACCGCGGAGGCCCTGGTCGGCTCCCGGGAATACAACCGGTTGGCCAACCTGCATCAGGCCCTGTTCCGCATCGACACCCTGCGGCGGAATTTCCGGTCGGCCGTGGAGGAGCACCTGCTCTACCAGTCGTACCGCGACAGCGCCCTGCAATCGGACCACCGGAAGAACCTGGCCAACCTGGACATCTATCGCGAACTGACCCGGAGCCGGGCCGAGGTGGAGGAGCTAAGCCTGGAAAACCAGATCAAGGACATGCAGATCCGGCAGCGGAAAATCCTCAACGGGACGGCCCTCGTGGTGATTCTGCTCCTGGGCGCCCTGGTGGTGATTTCGGTGCGCACCTCGGACAAAATCCGTTCCCAGATCAGGCAACTGGAGGTACGCAAGGTGCAGCTGGAAGAGGCTAACGGTCTGATCACCCTGCAATCGAAACAACTGCAGGAGAAAAACAAGGACCTGGAGAATCTGATCGAAGAGCTGCGAACCACCCAGCAACATCTGGTGCAGTCGGAAAAAATGTCCTCCCTGGGCACCTTGCTCTCCGGGGTGTCGCACGAGATCAACAACCCGTTGAATTTTATTTCAGGAGGGAAAATGATCCTGCTGGAGTCGGAGGCGGCCCCGGATGCCCACCCAAGGGAGGTTCTGGTGAAACGGGAGATGGCCTACCAGATGATCGACAAAGGGCTGGAGCGGGCCACGGAAATCGTCAAGGCCCTGATGACCCTCACCGACATCGGGTCGGAAAAAAAGGAAATGACCGACATCGAGGCCATGATCAACGGCGTTTTGCTGATTCTCACACGCAAAGAAAACCGGGATGTGCAGATCGAACGGGACTACAAAGCCCGGAACCGGATCCCGGCCTATCCCCAGAAGCTTCAGCAGGCCCTGATCAACGTCCTGGAAAACGCCATGCAGGCAACCCTGGAGGACCACCCCCACCCGCGGCGCATCCTGGTCCACACGAAAGAAAGCCGGAACCACCTGATCGTTGAAATCTCCAACACGGGATTCCCCGTGCCGGAGGCAAACCTCGACCGGATTTTCGATCCCTTTTTCACCACCAAGGATCCAAACCAGGGCAAGGGACTGGGATTGGCCATCGCCTACGCCCACGTCGACGAGCACTACGGGTCGATTCGTGCCCGCAATCTTCCCGACGGGGTGCAGATCAGCATCGAGCTGCCGTTGCGGGACCTGGATTAGGGATCATTGCACAAACTGCCCAAGCTCCATCCACCGGTCCATCTTTTCCTCAATGGCCCGGATCAGCTCCGAGACCCGGTCCGCCTTTCCATGCAATTCTTCGTAGGGCAGGGCGCCGGAGGACAGCTCCGCTTCGAGGCGGGATTTTTCGGCTTCCAGGGCCTCGATTTCGGGTTCGAGTCGCTTGTATTCTTCCTGTTCCCGGTAGCTGAGCCTTGTTTTGGCGCGAACGGGGTTTCCTTCTCCGCTGCTTTTCGGTTTTTCCTTTGCGGCGGTTGTGTCTTCGGAAGGGGCTTTGGGCTCTGTGGTCCGGCTCTTCCGGTAGGCGGCGTAGGGTCCGTAGTGGTCCTTGATGGTGCCCTCTCCCTCGAACACGAACATGTGATCGCAGAGTTTGTCCAGGAAATAGCGGTCGTGCGACACCAGCACCAGGCACCCGGGAAATCCCAGCAGGAACTCCTCCAGGACATTGAGCGAAAACAGGTCCAGGTCGTTGGTGGGTTCGTCCAGGATCAGGAAATTGGGGTTTTTGATCAGGACCCGCAGCAGGTGCAGGCGCCGGCGCTCCCCGCCGCTCAGTTTGTCGATTTGCTTGTACTGGCTGTCGGGAGGAAACATGAAATGCTCCAGAAACTGGGAGGCGGAGATGGTGCGCCCGTTGGCCAGCCGGACCACCTCGGCCACTTCCCGGACCGCATCGATCACCCGCTGCCCCGGCTTCCATTCCTCCCCCATCTGGTGGTAGTAGCCCATCACCACGGTTTCACCCGCATCGACCTGTCCCCCGTCGGGGGGTTCGGCACCGGACAGGAGGTTCAGCAGGGTGGTTTTGCCCGACCCGTTGCGTCCAACGATGCCCAGCCGGTCGCCCGGGGCGAATTTGTAGGTGAGGTTCCGGAGGAGGACCGTCGTACCGTAGGCTTTGTTCAGGCTCTTCACCTCCAGGATCTTTCCCCCCATCCGGGGCACGTCCACCTGCAGGCGCAGGTCGTTGCCCTCCTTCACCAGACGGGCCCGGTCCTTCAAACCCCCGATGGCGTCGATCCGCGATTTCGACTTCCCGGTCCGGGCCTTGGGCATGCGGTTCAGCCACTCCAGTTCCCGCTTCAGCAGCTGGGAGGCCCGCTCCGCATCGGCGTGACGGATGGCTTGCTGCTCGGCCCGCTTCTCCAGGAAGTACTCGTAATTCCCGGGATACTGGAAGAGACCTCCCTGGTGCAGCTCCAGGATGCGGTTGCAGACCCGGTCCAGAAAATACCGGTCGTGGGTCACCATGAGCAGGGTGAGGTTGGCCTGGGCCAGGTACTCCTCCAGCCATTCGATCATGTCCACGTCCAGATGGTTGGTGGGCTCGTCCAGGATGAGGAACTCCGGCTCGTCGAGGAGCACCAGGGCCAGGGCCAGGCGTTTCTTCTCCCCGCCCGACAGGGTGTCGACCCGGCGGGTGGTGTCGGTGATCCGGAACAGGTCGAGCAACTGGATCAGCCGCCGCTCGTAGTCCCAGGCGCCCGACAGATCCATGCCGTTGGAGGCTTCCTGCAAGTGCCGTTCGCTGTCCGGGCCGGGATCCGCCGCGTGTCGGTCCACCGCGGCATGGTAGGCCTGAATCACCTCCTGGTAGGGGGTGTGGGCCCCTCCGATGAGCCCGTCGATGGTCAGGTGGTCCTCCAGGCGGGGGTCCTGGTCGAGAAAGGCGAGCTTCACCCCCTTGCGGAAGCGGAAATCCCCTTCGTCCAACCCTTCCCCACCGGCCAGAATGCGCAACAGCGTTGATTTGCCTATGCCATTTCTTGCCACCAGGGCCACCTTGTCGCCCTTCGCAAGCCCGAAGCTGATCCCTTTGAACAGCTGCTGGTCCCCGAAGGATTTGCCCAGGTTTTCCACCGAAAGGTAATTCATGTCCGTCCCTTTGAAAATCTCCGCAAGATCGCCAAAAAAAACGTATTTTACATCGCAAAGTGTGCGACATGAGCCAGGCGGCGACCTCTTCAGGATCATCCTTCTTTTCTTTGCTCACAAATGAATTCACCGGGCTTGGAAACCCCGTAAGGGCCTGGTTCCCTATGAGTTTGTGCGGCATTTTGTGCTCTCTCGCCACATCCTGCGGACCCCGTGAAACCCCGGCTCCGGAGGTGGTGCGAACCGACCGTCCCAACATCGTCCTCGTGTTGACCGACGACCAGGGCTGGGGCGATCTAAGCATTCACGGCAACACCAACCTGCACACCCCGAACATCGACGGTCTTGCCCAAGGAGGGGCCCGGTTCGACCGGTTTTATGTGTGCCCGGTCTGTTCGCCCACCCGGGCCGAATTGCTGACCGGACGGTACCACCCCCGGGGCGGGGTGTATTCCACCTCGGCGGGTGGGGAACGGCTCGATCTGGACGAAAAGACCCTGGCCGAACATTTCCGGGACGCCGGCTACGCCACCGCCGCCTATGGCAAATGGCACAATGGCATGCAATCGCCCTACCATCCCAACGCCCGGGGATTCGAGGATTTCTATGGCTTTTGTTCCGGACACTGGGGCGATTATTTCAGTCCCCCCCTGGAGCACAACGGCGCTCTGGTCACGGGCCACGGCTTCCTCACCGACGATTTCACCGATCATGCCCTTGCCTTTCTGGAGGAAAACAGAGACCGACCCTTCCTGCTCTACCTTCCTTTCAACACCCCCCACAGCCCCATGCAGGTTCCTTCGGCCGACTGGGACCGTTTCCGGGACAAAGAACTGATCCTTCGGAACCGGGATCCGGAACGAGAGGACCCGGACCACACACGCGCCGCCCTGGCCATGTGCGAGAACATCGACCGGAACGTGGGCCGGGTGTTGAAGCAGCTCGATTCCCTGGGTCTGGCCGAAAACACCATCGTGCTGTATCTCTCCGACAACGGTCCCAACGGGGTCCGCTGGAACGGCGGCATGCGCGGACGGAAAGGATCCACCGACGAGGGCGGGGTGCGCTCGCCCCTGTTCATCCGGTGGGAGGGCCACATCCCGGCCGGAACGCGGATTGCTCCCATCGCCGGGGCCATCGACCTTCTGCCCACCCTGGCCGCCCTGGCCGGCATCCCCCTGAGAGGCGGGAAGCCCCTGGACGGGCACAACCTGGCCCCCCTGCTTCTGGGAACGGATTCCTCCCGGGACAACCGGCTCCTGTTCAGCCACTGGGGGAAAGCCACCAGCGTGCGTAGCCAACGCTTCCGGCTCGATGCGGCAGGACAGCTGTACGACATGGAAAACGACCCGGGACAGCGCACCGATGTGTCGGACCTGTACCCGGACCTAAGGGATTCTTTGCTCCGGGCCCGGGAGATGTGGGAACGGGAGGTGCTTGCCGAGCTTCCTGAAATTGACGAGCGGACCTTCCCCCTGGGGGATCCGGGGGTCGAATGGACCTGGATGCCCGCCCGGGACGGGACGGGGACGGGGGACATCCGGCGTTCGAACCAATACCCCAATTGTTCGTTTTTTACCGGGTGGACCCGCACGGAGGATGAGATTTTCTGGGAGGTGGAGGTGCCGGCCCCAGGGGAATTTGAGGTTACGCTGTATTGTACCTGCGCCGCGGAAAACACCGGATGCGAACTGGAATTGTCCTTCGGGGGGAACGCGTTGACCTTTGTGGTGGAGGAGGCCCACGATCCGCCCCTGCGGGGGATGGAAAACGACCGGGTCCCCCGCATCGAATCCTATGTGAAAGATTTCCGTCCCCTGAAGGTGGGCACCCTGCGGCTGGAAGCCGGGCGGGACACCCTGCGCCTCCGTGCCCTGCAGATCCCGGGCAAGGAAGCCATCGATTTCCAAATGTTTCAATTCAAACGTGTTGCCGGATGAACCAAGACCACCCACCCCTGCCGCAAGCGGCCGAGCTGACCCGCAAACAGATCCGGGCCCTGAAACGACGGGGCAGAAACTACCTGTGGGCCCATCCCCTGGATGCCCTCCGGATCGCGCGACTTCGCAAATGCTACGAAGGCATCCAGCTGAAAACGGCCGAGCTGATCCGCATCGCCCATGCCATCGAAGAACGGGAGGGATGCCACATGCTCGTATTCGGCATGGGCAACGACAGTCCCTTCTGGGAAGAGATCAACAAGAAGGGCCGGACGGTGTTCCTGGAGGACTTCCAACCCTGGTTCAACAAAATCTCCCACCGGTTTCCCGACATCGAGGCCTACCCCATCGCCTATCCCTGCAACATCACCCAGTGGGAGGAAGGCCTGGACCATCCGCCCATGCTGGCCCTGGACCTGCCCCCCGAGGTGGCAGAGCGGACATGGGATGTGATCCTGGTGGACGGTCCGCGCGGCCATCAGTTCCGGGACGACATCCCCGGACGCATGTCCAGCATCTACATGGCCTCCACCCTGGTGGCTCCCGGGGGGATGGTGTTTGTCCACGATGCCGAACGGCGCATCGAGGAACGCTACGCCGACCGCTTTCTGGGCCGGGACCGGCTCGCCTACCTCATCCGGGGCCGGGCCCACCTGAAGGCCTACCGGTTCTGACCCGGTCTCCGGGGTCCGGTTCGGTTTGGTTTGGTTTTGCCGGCATGGACCCGGCACAATCCGAGTTGATCCCCTGAATCCGGCAGGCTTCAGGCACTCAGGAATTCCGCGCTGGGAGGAAAGAGCTCCGGCGCCATCTCCACGTAGAAATTCTTCACGCCGCCGGTTTTGGCCGCCACGAAGAAATCGTCCCAGTCAACCACGCCCTGGCCGATGGCCACCTGCTTTTCCAGTTCGGTGGAATAGTCGGCAAGATGGGCGGATTGAAAACGTCCCGGATGCATGCGGAAATAATCCGCCGCCTGGTAGCCCAGGTCCACCACGGCCACCTGGAACTGCATCTTCACAAGGGCCGGATCGAATTCTTCCAGGAGCGCATCATAGATCAGCACGTCGCCCCGCTTTTCAAACTCCATGTGGTGGTTGTGGAACACCATCTGGAGTCCGGCCGACGCGGTTTGTTCCCCCATCCTGTTCAATTCCCCGGCGGCCCGGCGGTAATCGTCCAGAGTGGCGTCGTCGGGGAGCCAGAAGCTGGAGCACACCATTTGCTTCATGCCCACGTCCCGGGCCCATTCGATGCGGTTCTCCAGATGATCGCGCAATTCCCCCATGGTGAAATGACTGCTGTTGCAGATCAGCCCGGCACCTTTCACCACCGAAGCGATCTCCTTTCCGGTGAGTTCGTTCAGTGCGGCAAATCCGGACTCCTTGTACCCCAGGGGGGAACACATTTCCACGTAGGAATACCCCAGGCCGGCCATCTTTTCCAGGGTGGGCCCGAAGTCGGCGTTCAGGGGTTCGCGGATGGTCCAGGACTGGAACCCGAAGGGAGGCCAGCCATCCTTTCCCGGGCTTTGGAACAGGGCATTCCGTCCCGATGCGCCCAGGGCGGGCAACAGACCGGCACCGGCCAGGGTCAGCCCGCTTTGCTTCAAAAAATTTCTTCTGCTGTGGTTCATGATGGAAATTGTATATTTGTGAGCGAATAATATTGATTTATCTACATATTTAGATATGCCACAAGAACAAATCAAGGTCAAACCGTTGCAAATCAAGCCGAAAGGCACCCCGATCCAACGCCTGGTCCGTTCCCCCCGCCTGAAAACCACCCTCACCGCCGTCGTCGTCGGTGCGCTGGCCGGCTTCCTGTTCTTCTATTTCACCGAAGGCCGCCTCCAGGATGCCATGGAGGGAAGGGACATTTTCCGCTCCCTGCTCATCGGCGGATTCTTCGGCTTCTTCGTCACCAACAGTCCCTGCGCCCGGGGTCGGTGCTAGGGATTCTTTTCCTCCTCCAGCCGGTTCTGCCAGTAGTCCAGATGGTAGGCCGGGCCGTCGGCATTCCAGATCTTGCTCACCAGATCCACGTCCCCGTCCCCGTCCACATCCCCCAGCTGAACATCGTGCCAGCCGGGGTTGTCCACCTGGATCACGTCCATGTGGAAGGTCATGCCCGGTGAACCGGTCTGGTACCAGATGATCCCCCGCTCCTTCAGTCCCCGGGGCTTCATGGCCACCTTGCCGCTGCTTTCCATGTAGGTGTCCGGATCCTCCTGTTCCCCTGCAAACACATCCAGCAGCCCGTCCCCGTTGAAGTCGGCCACCCCCAGGGCATGGAAGGAACCCGTCCCGGGCACGTCCCCGGGGCGTGTGGGCGGATCGGGCAGGGCCACCACCTCCCACCGGCTTCCCCTTCCCTGGTTCAGCACCAGCACCACGCGGGATCCGCCCGTATCGCAATGACTGTAAATGATGTCCATGTCCCCGTCCCCGTCGAAGTCCGTTACCCAGCTCCGGATGCTCGGACCATAAGAAGCGCCCGGAATGGAATCGAAGGGCCAGTTGTTTCGTTCCCAGACACCGTCTCCCCGTCCCGGATTGGCAAACCAGAGTCCCGGGACAAGCACGTCCAGGTCCCCGTCCCCGTCCAGGTCCCCGAATCCCCGGGGAGCCATGCCGCCGTGGTCCCGGTGTCCGGACGAGATCACGTGCTCCCGCAGCGCGTCGGACGGATTGTACCAGGCCAGCTTGTTTCCGTCGTAGACCAGGATGTCATCCACGCCGTTCCCGTCCACGTCCGCGGTGGCCGCATCGTGTCCCCCGGCCTTGATGGGCTGGGGGGTCCAGCGCTGGTCGGGGTATTCGTCGAGCCGACCCGGGTTCCGGAACCAGACGCCGTTGAAAAGCACATCGGGGAGACCGTCGCGGTTCACATCCACCACCGTGGTCCCCAGGGTGTTGTCCAGGGTGGCCCATTCCCCCATCAGGTGGGAGATCCACAGGCTGTCGTTGCGGCGTTCGTACCAATACGCCAGCCGGGTGTTCCTGCGGGAGATGGCCACGTCCAGGTCCCCGTCCCCGTCAAAATCACAAAGTGCAGGTCCGCCCGTCCCCCACGACGACCCCGGGAGCACCGGATCGATGGAAATGTGTTTCCAGGCGGGATAGGCCGACTGGCCGTGCAGGCTGCCCCAGGGGGCGAAAAAGGCGAATGCCAGAAGGCAGGGAACAAGGGACTTCATGGGGTTTTGACTTGGTGCAGGAGACAATTTACAAAGAATCCTGTTATCTTGGGGACAGGGAACCAAAACCGGACCAAAACCGAAATAAAACCGGATCAACACCGGACCAACCCCGGATCAATACCGGATCAACCTGATGCAATATGACACATTCCGACACCATTCTCTGCGCCGGTGAAGTCCTATGGGACGTTCTCGGACCGACCAAGAAACCGGGGGGCGCGCCCATGAACGTGGCCCTTCACCTGGCCCGCTTCGGGTTCCGGGTCCAAATGTTCAGCCGTGTGGGAGCGGACGCCCTGGGAAAGGAGCTGCTGGATTTCATGAAGTCGGGTGGACTGGACACGGGGATGGTGCAGACCGATCCGGACCTGCCCACCAGCCGGGTGCTGGTGACCCTGGACGGCAACGGAAATGCCAGCTACGACATCCCCGGACCCGTGGCATGGGACCGGCTGGAAGTACCGGCAGAACCGGACCGTCAGGCCGCTGCCCCCCGGGTGGTGGTCTACGGCTCCCTGGCATCAAGGGATCCCCGCAGCCGGAAGACGATCCGTACCCTCCTGCAGGGTTCCGCCCTGCGGGTGATGGACGTCAACCTGCGGCCCCCGTTCACCGATCGGGCCGTGGTGAAGGAATTGCTCCCCCTGGCCCAGGTGGCCAAGATGAACGACGAGGAGCTGGTGGAGATCGCCCGCTGGGCGGGTCGGACGAGCGGATCCCTGGAAGAGCACATGGTATGGGCAGCGGGGGAATTCGGGCTCGAGCGGATCGTGGTGACCCGCGGAGCGGAGGGAGCCCTGCTTTCCGACGGAGGGGAGATCCACCGCCATCCCGGCTTCAAGGTCCGGGTGGCCGACACGGTGGGCGCCGGGGATGCCTTTCTGGCGGGACTGGTGGCCTCCCACCTGGAGGGACGAACCCCTGCCGACAGCCTGGCCTATGCCTGTGCCACCGGGGCCCTGGTGGCTTCCCGCACCGGCGGAACGCCCCCCTATGCCATGCATGAAATCCAATCCATTTTGAAACCGTCCTCCCAGGGGGATGCCTAACCCAGGATCCATGAAAACCACCCTTCCCTTCCGTTTGAAACCCATTTTTCCGGTCCCTGTTTTCCCGGTCGCTTTTCTGCGGATCATTGTTCGTCGGATCGCCGTCCCCCTGATTGCCGTCCTCCTGAGCTTCGCGGCCTGCACCCGCCCGGAGCCGGCTGCCGGTGAATCCGTCCAAACCGCACTCGGCAGCGAGCCCTGGCGCCCCCGGATCCATTTCAGTCCCGACTCCATGTGGATGAACGATCCCAACGGCATGGTGTATTTCGACGGGGAATACCACCTCTTCTACCAGTACTATCCCGGCGACAAGGTGTGGGGACCCATGCACTGGGGTCACGCCGTGAGTCCGGACATGGTCCGCTGGGAGCACCTCCCCGTGGCCCTGGTTCCCGACAGCCTGGGCTACATCTTTTCGGGGAGCGCGGTGGCCGATCCGGCCAACACGAGCCGGCTGGGGCAGGACGGACGCACGCCCCTGGTGGCGGTGTTCACCCATCACGATCCCGACCTGGCCCGGGATGGCAGCGATGTGTTCCAGGTCCAGAGCCTGGCCTTCAGCCTGGACCGCGGACGCACCTGGACCAAGTACGGAGGGAACCCCGTGCTGGCGAATCCGGGCATCCGGGATTTCCGGGACCCCAAGGTGAGCTGGTTCGCTGACCGTTCCTGCTGGATCATGGTCCTTGCGGTGCAGGACCGGGTCCATTTTTATTCCTCGCCCGACCTGCGGACCTGGACCCGGGAAAGCGAGTTCGGTCCGGGCTGGGGGACGCACGAGGGGGTGTGGGAATGTCCCGACCTGTTTCCCATGGACCTGTACGGGCAACAAAAATGGGTGCTGCTGGTCAGCGTGAACCCCGGGGGACCCCAGGGGGGATCGGGGACCCAGTATTTCGTCGGCGACTTCGACGGTTCCCGTTTCGTACCCGAGCAGAATCCAACCGACACCCTGTGGATGGACGGCGGCGCGGACAACTACGCCGGGGTCAGCTGGTCGGGCGTTCCGGCGGAGGACGGACGGCGTCTGTTGCTCGGGTGGATGAGCAACTGGGCCTATGCCCAGCAGGTGCCCACCCATCCCTGGCGCAGTGCGATGACCCTGCCCCGATCCCTCTTCCTGTTCGACGCGGGGGGAGAGACCCATCTGGGGAGCCGGCCCGTCCGGGAATTGGCTTCGCTGCGAAAGGACTCCGTTCCGCTGGTGCCCGGACCCGTGACCGCCCTGCGGGAGATCAGCGAGATCAGCGGGATGGATGCCGGACCCTTCGAGGTGGACCTGACGCTCCGGGTGCCGGGGGGTCGAGCCGACCTGGGGATTGTCTTTTCCAACGATGAAGGGGAGGAAGTCCGCGCGGGCTTCCGGAATCCCGGGGGAGAACTGTATGTCGACCGGACCCGCTCCGGGGATGGGGCCTTTTCGAATGGTTTCGCCGCAACCCATGTCCACCCGCTTCGGATGGATCCGGGGGAGGAACTGACCCTTCGGGTGTACCTCGATCAGTCGTCGGTGGAGGTGTTTGCCGAGGACGGGAAGGCGGTGATGACCGACCTGGTGTTCCCCACCCGGCCCTTCAACCGGATCGCCATCTACTGCGGGGAAGGGGAAACGGAACTGGTGTCCGGCACCCTCTATCCCCTCAAGGGCTTCCGGGACGGGCACTGACCCCGGCCCCCTGCCGTTCACCGGCAAAACCCGGCCTTCCATCGAAAAGACCTGGGGAACTGCGGTCTGTGTCCGTAGTTTTGGATCATGTACTGGTCCATCCCCATCCTTGTGTTGCTGGCCCTGGTCGTGTGGATTCTGGCCTCACCGCTTCGTGTGCGGGTCCGTTCCGACGAGCGCACCCTCTCGGTGAGTCTGCCGGGCCTGGCCGGGGTGACCCTCCGGCCGGGCGGCAGCCTGGTCCTGCTCCGCATCCGGGTGTTCTTTGTCCGATTCACCCTCGATCCCCTGGCATCGCGGCGGAGAAAGAAAAAGGAGAAGAGCACAAAGCCGGAGAAAAAGACCAAAGACAAAAGAAAAACCGGCAGGTCGCCGGCCCAACAGGCCGGACTGGTCCGGGCCCTGCTTCGTGCCGTCCGGATCCGGCACCTGTACCTCGATCTCGACACGGGGGATTTCAGTCTCAATGCCATGCTGTATCCGGCCCTGGCCCTGGTCCGCACCCCCCGCATCCAAACCGCCATCAATTTCGAAGGGCGACTCTTTCTGGACGCTGATTTTCAGACCCGCCTGGGAACCCTGCTCTTCATCGCAATCACCCATCGAATCAAACACAAACCATCAAACAAAAACACATCATCATGGAACACAATGCAGCCAATCTTCTGGACAAGATCTCAGAACAAGTAAAAGCCCTGGCAAACACCCAGACCGTTTTGGGCGACGAATTCACCCTGGGCGAATTCCACTGCCGTCCCGTCATCAAGGTGGGCACCGGATTCGGATCCGCCGCCGGCACAGGCAAGGATCCCAAAAGCAGCACCGACGGAGGTGGCGAAGGGGCCGCCGCCGGCATCGGGGTCACCCCGGTGGGCTTCCTGGTTTCCCGGGGCGGTGAAATCTCCTTCATCCCCTCCGACAAAAAAACGCCCCTTTCCTCCCTCATCGATCAGGTACCCAACCTGGTGGAGAAATTCGCCGACATGAAAAAAGGAGACAGGAAGGACGACGACAAGGAGGAAAAGAAGGAGAAAAAAGAGGAAAAGGCCAAAAAATAGGCAGGGCTCCACACCGGCCGGCGGAACGGGTCAGAAGCTCATGTTCCGCTGGTCGGTCAGCACTTCCCGGTACCTCTCCTCGTCGAAGGAATAGAGGTAGGGGGAACGATGCGACCCGATGGACCGGGTGCGGTCGTGCCGGATCAGGATTCCCAGCTGCTGCATCTTCTTCATGAAGTTTCTCCGGTCGAGGGTGCGGTTCAGCAGGGTTTCGTAGAGCCGCTGCAACTCGGGGACGGTGAACTCCTCGGGGAGGAGCTGGAGGCCGACCGGGTGGACCTGCAGGTCCTTTCGGATGGTGTCCAGGGCGGTTTTGATCATGAGGGGATGATCGAAAAGCAGGGGGGGAAGCTCCCGGATGTCCCACCAGCGGCACTCCCGGGAAAACTCGTCGGGACGGGGCGTTGCCCGGGAGAAATCGATGAGGGCGTAGTACCCGATGGAGACGGTGCGGGCGTCGAGCCAGCTGCCCCGGATGGCCCGGTAAAGCGGGTTGTCGTGAAACTCCGGCTTCTCCTCCAGGGGAAGCACACGGTTCATCTGTCCGAAGGTGTGGTACTGCTGCAGGAAGACGTCGGCCAAACCGGTTCGTTCTTCCAGAATGCGCTGGGCGGCGTGATCGATGGATTCGGTCCGGCTGATGTATCCACCCGGAAGGCACCAGCCGTCCAGGTCGGGCCAGGCCGTCAGCAGGATCTTCAGGATCCCGTCGTGGTAGCCAAGGATGGCGCAATCGATGGACAGGTGGGGAATGAAGTCCCTGTATCCGTGTTGAATGAAGGCGTGCACGTCGGTAATCAGCATCCGCAAAAAATTAATGTGTACAAGATACGCAATAAAAAGAAATTCCTATATTGCGTACAATATACACAGTAATTGAACCCAACCAAACGACACCCGCCATGCGCCTACTCCGATTTGCCGCCCTGCTTCTGCTGGTCGCTTCGACCCCCGCCGCCCGGGGCCGGCAACCCACCCAGCCCGCTGAGCAGAAGACTGGACCTTCCACCGGGTGGGGACCAACGAATGGCATCCCGCCGTCCCGGGATGCGTCCACACCGATTTGCTGGACGCGGGCTCATCCCCGATCCCTTCTACCGCGACAACGAAACGAACCTGCAATGGATCGACAAGGCTTCCTGGGAATACAAATGTGAATTCGAGGTGAGCCCGGCGATGGGGCCAGGACCACGTCCTGTTGCGACCCATGGGACTGGACACCTACGCGGAGTCAACCTCAATGGCACCCACCTGCAATCGACCGACAACATGTTCCGGGGTGGCGGATCGACATCAAGCCCTTTCTGAAAGGGGGACCAACACCCTGCGGGTGCTGTTCCATTCCCCCCACGTGATGGGCCAGCTCAGCAAGGACAAATTCAACCTGGAGGCCCCGCGCGGGTACAACATGGAAGGGCTCCTGTCGAATCGAACTGCGGTCCCTACACCCGGAAAGCCGCACTCATGTACGGATGGGACTGGGGACCCGTGCTGACCTCCAGCGGCCCGGCTCCGGCTATCACGGAGGCTGGGACGAGATGCCTCGGGACCTGACATCGTCGCCGGTCTGATGTGAATGAGAGAGAAGAAAGCCGGGTAGGGGTAAAGGAGAATTATTACTGTTGGAACCCTCCGAGGAGGATGCCGACTCGAGTGTCGGCACGAGGAACGGCGCCGGGTTGAAGGCTGACCCCCTGACCGTCTTCCGCAGGGTGCCTCTGCGAGGGTGATCCTGAGTGATCCTATTACTGCCGGGTGGCCAACATTGGCCTGGGCGTTATGATGTCACCTCCAGCGCACTGGCTTCGGGTGGCACCACTGGTGATGAAACACTGCACCGGCCTCGGCAGTGCGGCTCGCCGGGACCCAGCCCGACAGGCTGGCACACTGGTGGCGGCAGTTACGTCACCCGCCAAAGGGGCCAATTACATCCTCGGACATCCCTCGCGGGTGAGCCCGGCCCATTACGAAGAGCTGATCCGGGCCGCGGCCGGGGCCACATGAACATGCTCGGGTCTGGGGCGGGGGCATTTACGAAAGCGACCTCTTCTATGAATTGTGCGACCGGTACGGGATCATGGTCTGGCAGGACTTCGCGCCTGCCATCTACCACACCCCGACTATCGAATTCTACGCCACGGTGGAAGCCGAGCTGCGCGACAACATCCGGCGCCTGAGGAACCACCCCAGCATCGTGCTCTGGTGCGGGAACAACGAGACCGAACTGATATGGGACCTGCTCATGAAGAAGGCCTTCGGCCTGGAAGCCCCGCCCAACCGTGCGTTGGGTCCACTCGGTGCCCTCTTCCCCAAGGGAACGGCCGCTCCGGAGGTCACCGAGCGGGTGATCCGGTCCTATGACACCCTGTTCTACCACATGATCCCCGAGGCCATCGCTGCCTACGATTACAATGCACGGGACTACTGGCCCTCCTCTCCCCTCTCCGCTCCCAAGGAGGTGATTTCCCTCGACCGGCCCCAGTCGGGCGACCTGCATTTCTACATCGCCATGCTGGGTTTGCCCGTGACCGATTACCCGAAATTCGAGGCCCGCTTTTTCAGCGAGCACGGTTTCCACGGATGGCCGGGCAAGGAAACGGTGTACGAGTTCACGTCGCCGGAGGACCGGAGGACCGACTCCCCGGTCATGGCCGCCCACGTAAGGGAGATGCAGGGGAACGCCCTTCTGGGCCGGTACATTGCCATGCACTACCGGGAACCCGTCGATTTCGATGCCTACATCTACCTCTCCCAGGTCCTGCAGGCCTTCACCATGAAGCTGGCCCTGGAAACCCACCGGAGCCGGATGCCCTACACCATGGGCAGCCTGTACTGGCAACTGAACGACGTGTGGCCGGGGGCCACCTGGGCCAGCCTGGATTACAAGAACCGTCCCAAGGCCCTCCATTACACGGTGGAGAAAGCCTTCCGGCCCGTGATCCTCGCATCGACCCAGGAAAACGACAGCCTGAAAGTCCGGGCGGTCAGCGACCTGAGGGAAGGCTTCACCGGCCGGCTCCGAATCCGGATCCTGGATGTGAACGGGAAGGTGGTGCATGAAAGCGGTTCCAGGGTCACCGTGGCGGCCAACACCAGCACCCTGGCCTACGCGGCGTCGATGGCGGATCTGGGGGTGCCGGCCGACCGCACGAACCTGGTCTGCGAGCTCGTACTCACCCGCGGAAAGAAAACCGAGGCAACCAACCTCCACTACTTCGTTTTGCCCCGCGACCTGGCCCTGGAAGACCCCGGGATCCAATGGTCGCTGAACCAGGCCGGCGAGGCGTTCGAACTCACCGTCCGGAGCCGGTCCCTGGCAAAGGATCTGTATTTCGAAGGGAAAGGACGCTTTTCAGATGCCTTCTTCGATCTCCTGCCGGGACAGACGAAGGTGATCCGCGTGGAAAGCGCATTGGGACTGGAAGAATTGCGTTCCTCCCTCCGTCCCTACTCGGTGTGGGATACCTACGATCACGGGAAGTAGAGGGTCAGTCCGTCTCGAACCGGAACCCGAGCACGCAGATGTCATCGATCTGCTCGTGGGATCCCCGCCAGTCGTCGAAGGCCTTTTCCAGGGCTTCCTGCTGGACATTCATGGGCTGGGCTTGCAGGGAAAGCAGCAATTCCCGGAAGCGATGGAACTTGTATTTCTTCCGGTCGGGACCGCCGAACTGATCCACCATCCCGTCGGAAAACAGGAAGATCCGGTCACCGTCTTCCAGATCCATCACATGGGTCTGGAAGGGGGTTTCCTCCCAGTACACGCCGATGGGTTGCAGGTCTCCCTTGACCTCGCAAAGCAGGGCGTCCTCGCCCGAGGTGACCCGGGCTTCCGTGGGCAACGGACTTCCGCCGCCCCGGGACGAACGGAGAAGAATCAGGGGGTTGTTGGCCCCTGAAAAGTGGAGCCGCCGGGTGCCCCGGTTCACCAGGATCATGGACAGGTCGATCCCGTCCTTCTGGTCGTAAAGGTCGCCCCGCTGCACCAGCATCTCCTTGATCTTGAAGCGGAGCTGGTCGAGGATTTCCCCGGGACGGGTGCCGGGCCGGAAGTTCTCGAACAAGTCGTTGAGCATGGTCACCCCGAGCATGCTCATGAAGGCACCGGGGACCCCGTGTCCCGTGCAATCGGCCACCACGGCCACGAAAAGCTCGTCCAGTTTTTTCACCCAGTAAAAGTCACCGCTGACAATGTCCCGGGGCCGGTAGAACACGGCATGATCGCCCAGCACCTCCTGCAGGACCTCCTCCGTGGGCAACAGGGCCGCCTGAATCCGGCGGGCGTATTTGATGGAGTCCGTGATTTCCCCTTTCTGGGCGAACACCAGATCGCGTTGAGCTTCGATCTCGTCGCGCTGGGCTTCGATCTCGTCCTTCTGGGCTTCAATCTCATCCTTCTGGGCACGGATCTCCCGGGTGCGTTCCTGCACCTTTTCCTCCAGCTCCCGGTTCACTTTGTCCTTCAACCGTTCGTTTTCCTTCAGCTGTTCGATGATCCGCTCCCGGCCTTCCTTCCGTTCCTTGTCGTCCTGGCGGAGCCGCTCGGCCAGACCCACCGTAAAGATCAGAATCTGCAGGATCACCCCCACGTAAACTCCGGACACATGCAGGATCCGGCCCAGGACGGACTCGTAGAGGGTAAGAATGGTGAAGGAAAAGGGAGAGGACATGCCTGAAATCAGCGCCAGGGGAATCAGCACCAGGTTGGCAATGAGGAAGTAAACGGCCGATCGCTTTCCCTTGCGGATGCGGATGATGGCAGGAGCAATGAGCAACAGCAGGGGCAGGGCAGAGACGGACAGGGTCCAGGTAATCAACAGAACTTCCTCCAATTCCCTGCCCAGCCGGAAATGAAAAATGGCACGGAGAAAAACCACCACCACCCGGATGCTGATCAGCACGATGGCGAACTGCATGCTCCGGTGCCACCAGACGGAAAGCTTCCGCAACTCCAGGTACTTGCTTCCGAACAGAAGAAAGGACACGGCAGCCAGGGAGATGAAGATGGGCCGGAACAGGGGCATCAGCTCCAGCATCAATCCTCCCTCCCGCCAGTGGAACTCACCCAGGTAGCCCTCCGACACAAAGAGATAGGCCGCCAGAGACAGGATGTACAGTCCGAAATAAAGGTATTGGCGGTGGACCAGAGCAAGGAACAGGATGACAAAGAAACAGGCGATGATGACCATGGATCCAAGGAACCCGAACAGCACCATGCGCTCGACCCGGTCGTGCCGGACAAGGGTGTCGTGGCTGATGATCCCCATGTCGGGAATGCCTCGGAGATGGCGGGAACACAGGCGAATGTAAAAGTCCTGGTCCCGGTCAGGAAAGAGCTGGATGCGCACCGCGTCCCAGTTCTGGTACACGAAATCGCGCCGTTCCACGGTCAGACCCTTGCCCGTGCGCCGTTCCATGACCCGGCCCCGGCGCATGACTTCGAACACCGAAGCCGAATCCTGCATGCCCAGTCCGGCAAAATTCAGGAGGTAGGTCCGCCCTTCGGAGAGCTGACCGTCCAAAATGATCCGGAGCCAAATGCACTCGCTGCGCAGGTCGTGATCGAACTGACTCACCAGTCCCTCGAACATCCCCCCGGCACCCGGCTTTTCCGGCAGGGTGAACAGGGAATCGCCCCGTTGGACGGTGAGAGCGGTGTCGGAGGAGAACCCCGCTTCGAACCCGCCCCCGAGCCGGAGCCAGGGATTGCGCTTCATTTCCTCCTGCAAACTCACCAGCTCATCCCCCGGACGGAAGCCGGCGGCTTCTGCCCGGCTTCCCGGGCGGACGTCGAACACCTGGGAGCGGGTGCGGACCGGATCCCGGAACAGGCTGTCCGGATTCATTTCCATGAGCTCGCGTATGTCAAAGGTCCCCAGGGAATCGGGCAAATACAGGTAGCTGTTTCCGAAGATGAGATGAAGGTAGGGGTCCCGAACCAACGTCAGCTCCTCAACTTCGCCGGATCCCCGGGGAAGGATCGTCAGGCGGACCGCTTCGCCGTTCTTGCCCTGGAGCATGTCGTTGATCTGATTCAGGGAAAAATTCCGACCGGCCACCACCGTGTCGTTGATGGCAAGAACACGGTCTCGTTCCTGAATCCCCGCTTTGTCGGCCGGACTCCTTCGGATTACGGTGGCAACCACGGGGGTGTCCTGCTGCATGGTGAATTTGGCCAGCCCTGTGATGCCGTCGTACACCACCATGTGTTCCTGGGCCCGGGCCGTCAGGACGGGGAGGATCACCAACAGCACCAACAACCCGAAATGCCCCGTCCGGCCGGGGAAGCGCCAGCCTCCGGATCCATGATTCCCACAGAGAAAACCTCGTCCGTTCATTGCCCCCCAAGTTACACAAAATGAAGATACGCCTGCCGCTCCTCCGGCTAATCCCTTCCGATCACAAATTCGGAGATTCCGACGTGAAGCCTTCCCGAGCCATCCGTCCCCCGGACCAGGATTCCGTAGACGCCGGGCAGGTCGTTCGAGTCGAATTCAAGAACCGCACCACCCGGCACACCGGGATCCAGGTCCGGCTCCCAGGACAGGGTGTGGCGGAGGTCGGGAAGACGGTCGCCCGGCTCGGCCTTGGTTCCGGGCGATTCATGTGCCACGGAATAGGTCTGGTAGGTAAGGAAGACCGAGCGATCCGGAAGCCCCAGTCCGGCCCGGTCGCCCCGGACCGAACGAAAACTGACGATGCCTCCGTAAAGGTGGCTGCCCCGGATGTATTCCCGGTTCACCACATCGATGCGGGCAAAGAGGGCAGGCGAAAGGGAGAGAAGGTCTTCGGGATCGGACACCGGAACCTCGTCGAGGAGGACCAGGGGAAGGTACTCCAGGAACCCGCCCCCGTCGTCGAGCAACAGGAGACGGCGCTTTCCCTCGATGGTGCGCACCTGCACCTGGGGCACCAGTTCGAAGAGAAATTCTTCCAGGTCGGGCAGATCCACATAATCGGCCGGTACGTACCGGTGGTCGGCCTCCCCGTAAAAGGGAGGGCCGCGTCGCTCGCCCCCCGAAGGAGACTGAGGCACGACCGGATCCCGGAAGGCCGAGGCGATTTCCCAGTGGGTTTGGAAGGATTCCCGGATCCGGGGGTCGTGCCGGAAGGTGGTTTCGGCGGTTGCCTCCCGGAGGGGGGGCCGAGGATCGTATTCGGGATCCGCATCCAGGATCCAGTCGCCCGCATCCTCTCCCTCAAAGACCAGCAACAGGTCGGAGGCCCCCCGGTGGGTGGGAAGGGCAAAGCGGATCCGTCCGTTTTCATCCGCCACATGACTGACATATTGCGGACTGTCGCCCAGAAGGACAAGCCCCAGACCCGCAAAGGGCACCGGGGATCCGTCCGCTTTCTTCCGGACGGTGGCCGTCAGGGACACCCCCCGGGTCTCGGGGAAGTGGGTCACCACCTGGGAGGCTGTTTTCGCCCACAGTCCGGTGGATGCGTCGCGGGAAACGGAAGATTCTCCCTGGGTCTGGGTTCCCTGCCGAAACACCGAAACGCACACCCCGTCCGGGAAGTGCAGGCCGGGGGCCGGTACCAGGCGGATCCGGATTTTTTCGCCCCGCTCCACCGGCGTGGGAGGAGACAGGATCCGGAAGGGGGAGGCACGGGCCGCATCGTCGAAGGGGGAGGCATCCGACCTTGCGGATCCCTGATCGCTGAAGAAGCCATCCCCGGTGGCGGAAGCCTCCTCCCGGAAGGAGAGATCCCGGGGTTGCACCACCTCCAGGGGAACCTGGGCAAATTCTCCGGCGGGGAAGTTTCGCATCCAGTGCGTGTAGGCCCGAAGCACATAGAGGCCCGATGCCAGGCTGTCCGGCAGAGGCAGGCTCCCCTCCGCACCGGTTTCATCCAGCGGGAATTTGCCACGGGCCACGGGCCAGCCCCCTTCATCGATCATTTCCAGATACAGGACCCGGCTCCATCCGATCTCTTTCAGTGGACCCGGGATTGCGTGGAAGGCCCGGAACCGGACCGCTTCCCCGGTGCCGTACAGGCTGCGGTCGGTGCAGAGGTGAAACCGTTCCCGGAAGGCCGGATCGCGGAGCAGCACCGAATCGGAGGGAACCTGGGCCCGAAGGACCCCGCAGAACAGGAGGGCCGGCAGAATCCAGAGGATCGGGACGGTGGGTTTCGGGGTTCGTCTCATTCCCAGAAATCAGGTTGGGTGAGGGTGCCGCCCTCGGTCCGGCAATCGAAGCATTCGTCGTCCCCCACGCCGTAGGGCGGACCGCTGCCCATCTCATTGAGGGAAATCGCATAGAACGGAGCGATGAGTCCGGCCGGTTTGTCGTTCACCCCCATCATGGTGTCCAGGATGCAATCCTGGGGAGGATAAAACAAACTGGAAATGCCGGGCACATGGATTCGTTTCTCGGCCAGGGAACACAGGTGGAAGTATCCCAGGACCTGTTCCGTCGGATCGTCCGGGTTGCACAGGTTGGTGGCAATGGCCGAAGGCTGACTCTGGTAGAGTCCGCCCGTCCCCTGGCTCTGATCCGCCACCTGGTTCCAGTAGGCATGGGCCTCCGGGGTCAGGGCCAGCTGGCGGACCCGCAGGTTGTACCCCGATTGCAGACGGCGGGTTTCGTTGGATACATAGAGCAGGGGCTGGGCGTCGAGCCGGTTGGCCACGAGGTTCAGTGTGGAGCCGAGAAAAATCTGGCCGACCCCCCGGGTCCGGTAGCAGGTGGCATAGACGTAGGGCTCTCGGACCAGGGTTGGAAATTCGCCGTCGAACACATATTGGATGTGGCGGAGCGTGATACCGCCAGGTTTCCTCCAGTTCCCACCGGTAGTGCCGGCTCTGGTCTTCCCCCCCTTCCATGTCCAGGAAAAAGCGGATTCCCTTCCGGGGCGGCATCCGGATCGGCGGTGATCTGGTCCTCAAATTCCCAATACAGGCTGTCGATGGGTGGACTCGCAGGCGGATAGCGCTGGGAATCGACAGGTACTGCCGGCCGTCGGAAAGGACGATGCGGAGCTGGAAGTGGCTTCGGTCCGCTCGGGCAGCTCCGTCAGAACGCCCCCGGTAGGTTCCGGAGGCTTCTCGGCAAATTCGATCCCGGTGCCTCCATCGCCTTCCAATGCCACATGGGCCCCGGATATGCCCCGGCGGGCGGTGTCGTTCAAGGGAGCGGACCAGGAAAGCAGCACGGTCTGGATGCCGGGGGAATCGGTGATCAGCGCCTCCACCACCGGATGGATTCCATCGTCGTCGAAGGCCGGATCGAAGGGCTCCACGCAGGACACCAGGCCGAGTCCGGAAAACAATACCAGGCTCAGACGGAGCAAGGAGCGCCGAAGGAAGTCGTCAGTCGCTGGCATAGTTTCCGAGTTTGAAGTTCCAGGTGACGCTGAAAACGGGCACCCCGAAGATGGACATCTTGTAGGCCTGGAGGCCCTCCTCGTCGGACCGGAAGAAAACGGAATAGGCATTTTTCCGGCCGGTGGATTGTACACGCTGAACATCCAGAGCTGTGGGCCAGCTTCCGGGCCTTCAGGTTCCCTTCCAGGTTCAGCGACAGATCGATGCGGAAGTAGTCGGGGATCCGGTAGGCATTCCGGTCCGAATAGGAGACGATCTCCATGCCGTTGAGCACATAGGCGGATTCGGGATAGGGTGACGGGTCGGCCCGTCTGGAGACCAAGTTTCTGACACACTGATCCGCCGGGTGAACCGTCCGTTCAGGACCAGGTTCAGGTATGGGGATGTCGTAATTTGCCGGAAAGGGTCCCCCGGTTGATGAGGGACCGGGGCAGGGGCCCGTCCACGGTGACCATGACCGCGACCAGGTGTAGGCCAGCCAGCCGTTCAGCCGTCCGGTCTCCTTCTCCAGGAGAAGCTCCCATCCCCAGGCCCGTTGGGTTCCTTGCAACACGGCGCTCTCGACGGGATCCGGGGCGGTGAAATCCGCGCCGTTCCGGTATTCGGCCACGTGGTGCACGACCTTGTAATACCATTCCGTACTGAGGTCCAGCCCCAGCCAGGGCAGTCGGGTGTAGTAGCCCGCCGAGACCTGGTCGCCCCGGGGCGGCACGAGGTAGGTGTCGGCCAGCTTCCACTGGTCGGTGGGGGCGATGGCCACCGTGTTGCTCAGAAGAAACAGGTACTGGTGCATCCGGTTGTAGGAAAGCTTCACGGAATGGGCCTCTGCGGGCCGGTAGGTGAGGGCGAGGCGAACATCCGGACCCCACCGGCGGCTCACCGCCTCGGCCGGACCGTAGCTCAGGGTGTCGAGGATGTTCCCGGGCCGACGGTCCGTTCCGTCGGGATAGGTGTACACGGAGGCCGGACCCAGCAGGGCAAAGTGACTGAGCCGCAGCCCGGCATACAGGCTGAACTTCTCCCCCGGCTGCCACAGATCGGACACATGGAGGGCGGACTCGAGGCCGCGTTCCCTCCCCAGCTCGTACCCTTCCCGAAGGGATTCCTCCCCGAGGGGCAGGATGCTGCCCCGGTCCAGGTCGTACCGTACGATGCTTCCGCCGAAGCGGAACAGATGGGACAGAAGGGGCGTCCATTGCACATGGGTTTTCAGCTCGCTGTGATCGAGCCGGTAGGCATGGCTGTATGCCTGATTGGCGAGCTCCCGGTTCCGGGTCTGAAATCCGTAGCGGCTGAACACGGCGGCGGTTTCGGTGCGCAGGTCGGGATGGACCCGCCGTTTCCAGATGAGCGATCCCCCCGTGTTTTCATACCCATAGCCGACGGTCGGCCCGTACTGGAACCGGTCCCGGCTGTGGTAGGCGAAGAATCGCACCTGGTCCCGCTCCCCGGCCCGGAAGTTCAGTCCCCCGCTGAAATCGGAAAAAGAGCCGGTGCTGGTTCGCAACTCCGGGTCCTCCATGCGCTCCAGGATCCAGTCCGAATAACTCGACCGGGCACTGAGGACATAGCTGTGTTTGTCCTTTTTGAGCGGACCCTCGGCGGCCAGATGGCCCGTGACCGGACCGATGCCGCCCCGGGCGCCGAATTCCCGGGTGTTTCCCTCCCGGGTGCTGACATCGAACACCGAGGCGATCCGGCCGCCGTATTCTGCGGGAATGTGTCCCTTGTAGAGGGTAAAATCCTTGATGATGTCGGGACTCAGGCTGGAAAAGAAACCGAACAGATGGGCGGTGTTGTACACCGGCACGTGGTTCACATAAAACAGGTTCTGGTCGCTGGAGCTGCCGCGGACATGAAAACCGGAGCTGCCTTCACCGCTCTGCTGTACGCCCGGCAGCATCTGCGCCACCCGAAGCACATCCTTTTCGCCAAGGACCAGGGGGATCTCTTTCATGCTGCCCGCATCGATCCGGGCCTCTCCCAGTCGCACCCCCGCCAGGGGATCGTTGAGTCGGGCCGAGACCTGCACTTCGTCCAGGGGAATGATCTCCCTCTCCATGGCGATGTCGAGCCGGCCGCTGCCGAACAGGTCCAGGTCGTACACGATTTCCCGCATGCCCACGCTGCGCACGTGCAGGGTGTATTGTCCGGGTCGCAACGTGAGCTGAAAGTCGCCGTTCCCGTCGCTCACACTTCCTTTCCCGGTTTCGGCCACCGCCAGACTGACTCCGGCCTGGGTTTCGCCCCGCTCCAGGTCCCGGATGGTACCGTACAGGGTCACCCGGTTGCCTGTCACCTCGGTTCCCCGCTGCCCGAAACGGGCGACCTGCCGGACGGCCTCCAGCTTTTTTCCCCCGAAATACAGGGCTTCCTTACCGGGAATCTCCCCCGAACGAAGGCCCTCCCCGGGGGCATCCCTTTCTGCGGATTCCCCGCCCGGGGAAAAGGGAAGGATGTACAGGTTGTTCCCCGGTCCCGGAACCACGTGCAGCGACCGGCCGGCCAGACTCTGTTCCAGGAGGGACACCAGGGAAAGGGAATCGCCCGAGACCGAAATCCGCACATCCGGGACCCAGGCCTCCCGGAAAAAAAGATGGATGCCCCGGCTCACGCGCAGGGTATCGGCGAGCTCGGCCAGGGACAGATTCTCGAAATGACCCGAAACCCGCAGGTCGGTTCGTTGCGCCCGCAACGGCTGAAGCACCAGGAACACCAGCAAGAGGAGGAGGCAGCGGCGGTTCATGGCCGGGGGTGGTTGAGGTGATCCATCAGAAGGCCCAGTTCGAGCGGACCCGCGTTCCGGAACCGGATTCCGTTCTGACGTAGGTAGGAGCGGATGGCTTTCTGCCGTTCCGGCGGCCATTCCTTCACAAAAGCTTTTCTGGAACCGACGGCCACCGGATGGCCGCCCCGGACCAGAACGACCTTCCGTTTCGCATCCCCGTACCGGTAGGTGGTTCCCGTGGCCTCCGCGTTTTGAAACAACTCTTTTTCCCAGTGAAGGTAACAGCCCGGATCTTCGTCCCGGATCACCTCGAGGTAGACCGGGCCCGTGCCGGGAACGTCGAAGCGCCTGAATTGAACGCCGTTTGTCTCGAAGCCGTCCACCAGGGACCGGGGAAGCACAAGCGGACGCGGTCGTCCCGAATAACTGACATACTGCAGGACCAGCTCCTGCTGGTACAGGTCGTAGTTCAGGGGAATCGCCCGGTAGGTCACCCCGGAAAGGACCACCGTCCCCGGAAGATATTCCCCGGTGCGATAAAATGGATGGCTGCTGGGGGAATAAACAAGAGAATAACTTCGACCGTTGAGAAGATTGACGTCCGATCCGTAGGATGCGTCAAAAAAAGCCAGGGCCTGCCGCACCGCTTCCGGAGCTTCCGTCCGGATTTCTTGCCCGGTGCAGGGAAGAAAACCCGTCCAGAGCAAAGCAAACAGAAGGCGGTATGGGAGTGGGTGCGAACGTTTCAAGGATCGGGCAATGAATTCTTAAAGATAAGGGATTGTGTTCATATTTCGTTATCTTCGACATGGAAGACGAATCCAAAAAGCCTCGTGATTACCCCCGGAATGCATCGTCTGCTTGCAGTCATTGCCCTGTGGGCCTTCACCTGGAATGGGGCCGGTGCCCAGTTCCTGGATGAGGGGCAGGAAGACCTTTCCCTGCAGGGCCAGGGCAAGGAACAGCGAAGGGAAATGCTCCTGGGGCTGGGACGCAAATACATGGAATCGGACCGCAACAAAGCCATCTCCTATTACAAGATGGCCATCGACCTCACCGAAGATCCCTTTCAACAAGGCACCCTGTACGACACCATCGGCGTGCTCAGCTGGCGGTCGGGCAACTACGAGGAAGCGCTGGATTATTACCTCCAGGCCCGGGACGATTTTGAACTCGTGGAGGACAGCATCTGGCTGGGCAAGGTGTACAACAACATCGCGGTCGTATACACCAACATGGGGTACAAGAACGAGGCCATGCGAAACTACCAGATCGCCCTGGGGTACCGGGAACGGCTTGGGGACATCCGGGGTCAATCCCTCATTCACAACAACATCGGTCTCATCTTCCAGGACTGGGGGCTGAAGGAGGAAGCCTTCAAGATGCATTGGAGGGGGTTGCGACTTGCGCTTCTGTCGGGCAACGACGGGGCCATCGCCTATTCCTACACCAGCCTGGGGGAATGCTATGAGCTGGACGAGAAACCCGACTCGGCCCTTCACTACCACAAGCTGGGGCTTGCCCGGATCCAGCGAACCGGGGAGACAAACTCCTACACCTATTATTACACAAACATCGGGGAAGCATTCAAGAAAATGGGGCGGCTCGATTCGGCCGAGATCAACTTCAGCCAGGCCCTGTGGTACGCCGAGCAATACAAAAACAAACACCGGCAGGCTGTGGCCGAACACCATCTGGGCGATGTGTACCTGATGAAGGGGAACCTGGACCGCGCCCGGATGTATGCCCGGAAAAGCTACCTGAACTCCCTGGAGAATTCCTACCCCGAACTGTTGTCCCAAAATGGCTTTGTCCTTGCCGAGATCGAAGAAAAATCGGGGCATGTGGAAATGGCGTACTCCTATTTCAAGAAGGCCTCCCTCCTTCGCGATTCCCTCTTCAACGCCGACGAGCTGGCCGGGATCACCGAACTGCAGGTTCGAAACCACGTGGAGGAGGAATCCCGGGAAAACCTGGTTCTGCGTCAGAACATCCAGATCCGGGATATGACCATCCAGCGCCAGAAGAATTTCAGGATGATCCTGCTGGCCGGAGGAACCCTGGTCCTGGCCATCCTCTTTCTGGTCATCCGGAGCCGCCGGACCTTCCGGAACCTGACCTTTCAGCTCCAGGAATCGGAATTGGAGCTTCGGCGAATGAACGACAGCAAGGACAAGTTCTTCAGCATCATCTCCCACGACCTGAAAAGTCCCTTCAACGGCATGCTGGGGATCACCAAGGTGTTGGAATCAAAGTTCGACGAACGGCCGCCCGAGCAGACACGCGAGCTCATCCATCTCCTGCGGCGAACCACGGAGCAACAATATGAATTCGTGCAGGAGTTGCTGCAATGGGCGCGGACCCAGACGGGAAAAATGGAATACAAATCGGAACGGATCGACGTTCGCCTCCTCTGCGGTCATGTGCTGGAGCTGCTGACGCCATCGGCCCGGAACAAGCAGATCAACCTGGAAAACCGGGTGCAGGAAAGCCAGTTCATCTGGGCCGATTTCAAGGCCGTGGAAACCGTACTGCGCAACCTGGTCTCCAATGCCATCAAGTTCACGGAAAAGGGAGGCTGGGTCACCCTGGCCACCCGGGAACAGGAGCGAATGCTCATCGTATCCGTGACCGACACGGGCATCGGGATGACCGAAGAACAGAGGGAAAACCTGTTTCGGATCGATGTGCAGCAAAGCGCCAAGGGAACCCAGAAGGAAACGGGTACGGGGCTGGGACTGATCATTTGCAAGGAATTCGTGGAACAGCAGGGCGGACAGATCTGGGTGAAAAGCGCTCCGGGCGAGGGAAGCACCTTTTCCTTTTCCCTTCCGACCTCCCCGCCGGCTCCGGCTCAATCTCCCGAAAGATAGAATTGCACGGCTGGACTGTATTCCATCAGGACGGTCAGTCCGGCCGGGGGAAACGGCAGGGTCCACACAAGGACTTCCTCCAGCATGGGCATGTTGTCGATGCCCAGCAAGGTAAGTCCGCTCAGCATGGACACATCGAGACGCGGGAGCCGGTTTCCGCAGGAAATCATCTTCTCCAGCAAGGGCGTGTGTGACAGGTCGAGTTCGGCAAACAGGTTGTTGTTCAGCACCAGGGTCCGGAGGGAGCCATTCCCCGACAGGTCCAGGGATTCCAGGCTGTTCCGGCCGGCGATGAGGGTTTCCAGGTTCCCGTTGTCCCCCACCTCCAGATGCTTGAGTTCGCAACTGGTGCAACTCAGGTACCGCAGCGAAGGCAAAGCGGAGAAACTGGCCGAATCCATGGGGTTCAGGGTCATGGAAAAGGAGTCGAGGCGGGAGAAGACCGTCAGGCCCTCCAGGCTCCGGATGCCGGCCGGGGGAAGGGTCAGGGTCTTTACCGACTCCGCCTCCCGGAGGCTGATGAGACCATCCCCGTTGCGGTCCACGCCCTGGTCCAGCAGGACCTGAAACAACGCGTCATCCGGAAAGAAGGCAAAGGGGCCGTCGTCTTCCGTCTGGCAGGTCCGGATTCCCAGCAAAGCGGAGCCAAGAAACACCAGAATTCCCAACCAGCCCGTTCTTGCCTG
Source organism: Bacteroidales bacterium (assembly GCA_041393235.1). Classification (GTDB taxonomy): domain Bacteria; phylum Bacteroidota; class Bacteroidia; order Bacteroidales. The sequence goes on along the minus strand of JAWKKO010000001.1, from coordinate 245,794 downwards.
TCGGTGTGTGGCCATGGTACGAAGGTAGCCAAATCAGGTCAAATTGATTATCTTCACTCACCGGACCGTTCCGAAAATCGGTGAACCGCATGAAGCGCATCCGCATCCGAGCCAATCTCCAAGGTGCAGGATTGATCCTGTCGATCTTCATCACCCTGGCCATTCTGATGATCAGCAGCGCCGTGCTGGAATTGCGGAGGAGCCGGAACGACCTGTACTCTCTGATGGAAAGCCAATCCCACACCCTGCTGGAGTCCATCACCATCGGTTCCCAGAATTCGCTTCGGGCCAACGAGTACTTGGAGGCCCTCACCCGGGAACGGCTGTTGAACAACGCGGGACTGATCCGCACCCTGCTTGCCCGGGGGGAGGTCACGGATGACTTGCTGCGTTCCGTTGCCCGGGAAAATCGCCTCGACGGCATTTCCATCTTTGCCCCCTCGGGAAACCGGTTGTACGGGAGCGAGGCACGGAACCAGCCGGCCGATTCCATCCACTTTCCCGTGGAACGCCTGGAACCCATTTTCAGCGGGGAGACCGACACCCTGGTGGTGGGCATCCTGCGCAACGGGAACGGGACCAGTTCCTACCATCTGGCCCTGGCCACCGGAGAACGCGGGGCTGTGGTTCTGGCCATGGATGCGGAAGCCTACCTGGATTTCCGGCGCAACACAGGTTTCGGCAGGCTCATCAATACGGTGGCATCGCAGAACGAGCAGATCCGGTACATCGCCCTGCAGGATCTGGACGGGATTCTGGCCGCCACCGGCAACGTGGAAGCCCTGGAGTCCATTGAAAGTTCGGAGTTTCTGTACCGGTCCTTCATGGATTCCCTGTACCTGAGCCGAATCATCGAATTTGAAGGGGACCGGATCTTTGAAGTCAGCCACCCCTTTTCCTACGGGGGCGTGGAAGTCGGCATCATCCGCATCGCCCTGTCCACCCAACCGTTGCAGGATATCAACCAGCGGATCTATCGCCGCCTGATCATCAGTTCCGTGGTCCTGTTTCTCGTGGGCTTTCTGGTTTTCACCTACCTGTTCATCCGGCAGCAATTGCGCTATGTGCAAAAGCGCTACACGGTGGTGGAAAGCTATTCGGAAAGCATCCTGGAACATGCAAGCGATGCCATCCTTGTCTTCGACCGGGAGAACGGGTGCCGGATCTTCAACAAAGCAGCCGGAAAACTGTTTGGGGTGGACCCGGAGCAGGTGTTGGAACAAGGAATCCGCGCCATCTCCGTGGAGAAGGACCTGGCGCTGCTCACCGGCAAGGAGGACGGGGTGCGGACGATGGAGCTGCACATGCAGGAATCCCTTCGCTACCTGCTCGTCTCCAGGAGCAGTTTCACGGATCCGGACGGACTGGACTACATCATCCTGGTGCTCCGCGACCTCACCGAACAAAAGCGCATGGAGGAAGAAGCAGAGCGGAACCAGCGTTTGACCGCCATGGGAGAGCTGGCCTCCGGCGTGGCCCATGAGATCCGGAATCCCCTCAACGCCATCGGAACCATCGTGCAACAACTCAAGAAGGACTTCACCCCTGTGGAATATGGGGACGAATACCGGGAACTCACGGAAATCGTGTACACCGAAGTCCGCCGCATCAACAAAACCATCGAGGAGTTTCTGCGGTTCGCACGTCCCGAGCCCATCGATCCGGCCGACATGGACCCCGTCCGTCTGGTGGAGGAACTCAAGACCCAGTACGATCCGATGTTGAAGGAAAAAAACATCCGGCTGCAACTGGAAACGGACGAAACGAACCCGGTGCACTGGGACAAGAATCAAATCAAGCAGGTGCTGATCAACCTGTTGCAGAATGCCATGGAGGCCATGCCGGACGGTGGGACCATCACCCTGGACCTCCAGGCCCGGGGACCGGATTCCATCGGCATTCGGGTCACCGACACGGGGACCGGCATGGATGCCCGCACCCTTTCTAACATATTCAATCTCTATTTCACCACCAAAGCACAGGGAACCGGAATTGGTCTGAGCCTTGTGCAGCGCATCGTCTACGAGCACGGCGGCATGATCCATGCCGAAAGCCAACCGGACAAAGGAACCACCTTCCGCATCTCTCTCCCCCGCAAGGCAGGAAAAAAATCGACCATCCGGTAGAATCGCTCGACCGTTTGGTCGGATTTTCCGGATTCGAGTGGACTTCCACAAATCTCAATATTGTCGCATCTTGCTGTTTTTATGTGTTTTACATGTTTTGGCACGCCCTTTGGTTATGTCTGATCAGTTCGAAAACATTTCAAACCAAAAAAAATAAAACATCATGAAAAAACTCATTCAATTGCTCAGCGTGGTCGCCATCTTCCTTTCCGCAAATGTGATGGCACAGGACAGTATCCAGAACAAATACCAGAAAGGCAATCGGTACGCCTACCAGGAGAAATCCCAGACGGCAACCAAACAAGCCGGGTTCATCGATGAAGACGGAGACGGATACAACGACAATGCCATGGATTCGGACGGCGACGGCATCCCCAACGGCATGGATCCCGACTACACCGGAGCCCAGAACAAAGGTGCAAAAGCCAAAGGTTTCATTGATGCCGATGGTGATGGCATCAACGACAATGCTCTGGATTCGGACGGCGACGGCATCCCCAATGGCCAGGATCCCGACTACCTTGGCTCGAAAGCTCGCAGAAGCGGCAATGCCAAAGGATTCGTGGATGCAGACGGTGACGGGATCAACGACAACGCATACGATGACGACGGCGACGGCATTCCCAACGGACAGGATCCCGATTACGAAGCTCCCCAGGACTGCTCCGGCAATCGCCGCGGACAACAAATCGGTGGAACCGACGGTGGTTCCTCCAACGGTACCGTGACCCGCAAAGGGCGTGGTGGACGCGGGAACTAGGTTCCCAACATAGCTAAGGATGCTGACTTCGCCCCCCACTCCGGGCAGTCAGTTTTTTCGTAACTTTTCACCAATCCCACAGCCATGCGTCCACCCATCCTGTCCCTTGTTGAGCTTGATGCTCCTTTCCGGCCTCCCGGCCGTTGTCCTGGCACAGCCCAGTGCCCAGATCGATCTGTCGGCCAGCTATGACGACAATGTGTTTCTTTCGCCCCAGAAAATCGGAGATTTCATTTATGACACCGACCTCACCCTGGGATACACCTTCGGAGACACAGCCACCAGTGTGTATTATTCGGCCAACGGCCTCCTTTACCAATACAATCCCGTTCGAAATCTTCTCCTCAACAAGATCGGGATCAGCCACAACCGCGAATTCGGCGCCACAGGCCAGCATTGGCTCTACCTGGGCGCCAACGCAGAAGACCGGCGCAACACCGAAACCTTCAATTACTACAACTACCAACAGGGATATGCCTATGTGAACCTGCGGCTGAACCTGAACGGCACCTTTCTTCGCCTGGGGGTCAATGCCCGCTACCGCAACTATCCCAGCATCCCCGAACTGACCAACTTTCAGGAATACCTCTTCCTGCAACTCAGCCGAAGCTTTCAGACCCGGACCACCCTGATGATGGAAAGCAACCTGGGATTCAAATCGTTTCAGGCGGTCGAAACCTGGGTGCCCGTAAGCGTGGGAATCAACGGCAACGAGCGCTACATGCTGGTGGAGGAGCGCATCCCCGGCATGAGCCAGCTGGCGCTGACCTTCCGGGTGGCCCAGTCCCTTCACGACCGGGTGGGACTTTACGTCCAATACAGCGGTCAGTATGTCCTGAACGACACCGGCCGGACCAACAGCACGGACTATTTTCAGGACGAGGAACTCTTCGACGATCCCTTCAGCTACCGGAGTTCCGGGCTTTCCTCCCGGCTCACCATCATCCTGCCGGGAAACCTGAGCATCCTGGCCGGCGGAGGCTACACAACCAAACATTATGTGAGCGAAACCAGCTATCTCTCGGCGGAGGATGCCGTGGGGGAGGGCGATCTGAGGGAGGACCAGCGATGGAACGCCTATTTGAAGCTCTCCAAGACCTTTCTGTTGAAAACGCCTTGGATGAATGCCATCAAGCCCTATCTTTCGTACAGCTACCTGAACAATGCGTCCAACAGCTACTGGTACGAATACAATTACAATTACGTGAACCTGGGAATCCTGTTTGATTTTTAAGCTGCCGCGCATGAAAGATTTTGTGATCACATTGATCGACGACGAACCCAGCCAGGTCACTTCCATCAAATCCTTCCTGGTCCGGAGGGGCTTTACCGTGCTCACCGCCCATTCCGGAAAGGAAGGGCTCCAGGTGATCCGGAACAACCGGGTCGATCTGGTTTTTACGGATTTCCGCATGCCCGACATGAATGGTCTGGATGTGCTACGAGGGGTAAAAAAAGAGAATCCGGAGATCCAGGTGGTGGTGATGACGGCCTTCAGCGACACCCGGGACGCGGTCCAGGTCATGAAGGAAGGGGCCTTTGACTACCTCTCCAAGCCCATCGACCTCGACGAACTAGAAATTCTCGTGCAAAAAGCCCGGGAGCTGGACTATTTGAGATCCGAAAACAAAGCGCTGAAGGAGCAGCTTCAGGAGAAATTTGCCTTCGATGCCATCATTTCCCAGAGCGGGGAGATGGAAGAGGTTCTGAACACCGCAGGAAGGGTGGCACCCAGCAACGCCACGGTCCTGATCCGGGGCGAAAGCGGAACCGGGAAGGAGCTGGTGGCCCACGCCGTGCATTTTGCTTCCCGGAGAAGCGCGAAACCCATGGTCACCGTGAACTGCGCCGCCCTCTCGGAAAGCCTGCTGGAGAGCGAGTTGTTTGGGCATGAAAAAGGAGCGTTCACGGGAGCAACGGAACGGCACATGGGTCGGTTCGAGAAAGCCGACGGGGGCACTCTGTTCATCGACGAAATCGGAGACATCCCCCTCCCCGTGCAGGTCAAGCTGCTCCGCGCCCTCCAGTTCGGGGAATTCGAACGGGTGGGCGGATCCCGCACATTGAAGGTGGATGTCCGGGTCCTCGCCGCCACCAACCGGAACCTGGAGGAGATGATCGGCAGGGGGGAGTTCCGGGAGGACCTCTTCTACCGGATCAATGTGGTCACCATCCTCCTTCCCCCCTTGCGGGACCGGAAAACGGACATTCCCCCGCTGATCCGCCATTTCCTGGACAAATATGCCCGGGAGAACGGAAAGGAGCTGGAGGGGATCTCCAAGGAAGCCCAGGACTACCTGATGAAATACGATTTTCCGGGCAACATCCGGGAACTGGAAAACATCATGGAACGGGCGGTGGCGCTGACGAGGGGACCCCTCCTGTCGTCTCTGGATTTTCCGGCCGGTCTGGCGCCTGTGTCTGAAAACCAGAGCCTCGACCCCCTGGACTTCGACACCCCGTACACGGAAAAGGTGGCTTCTTTTGAGCGCACCATGATCGAAAAGGCCCTGGACATCAAATCCGGCAACCAGAGCCAGGCAGCCGCCCTGCTGGGAATCAGCGAACGACACCTGCGGTCGCGGATGCAAAAGCTGGAGATCGTCAACCATTCGAAAAACCACAAGTCATGAAACTCATCCATCCCATCGTCCTTGCCGGCCTGCTCCTCGTGTTTGCCCTTCCAATGGCGAAGGGACAGGACACGGTCCGCGCCCGGACCGGACAACCGGCTTCCGAGGTCCGGAACGGGCAGGGAACCGGCCCGACCGTTCAACATGGAGAAAAACAGACCTTCGTGGACCTGGACGGCGACGGCTACAACGACAATGCCCCCGATCACGACGGCGACGGCATCCCCAACGGGCTGGATCCCGACTGGAAGCGGCGCAACCGGAGCCAGCGACTTCCCTTTGTGGATTTGAACGGCGACGGGGTGAACGACAATCTGGCCGGGACGGAAGCCGATCCCCGCACCATGGAGATGCGGGGCGGCACCGAATCCGGGCATCCCTGAAAAGCACGGACCAGCAACAGGCCGAAACAGAAAAAAGGGGAAGGCAATAGACAGCCCCGACCGGGCTTGCGGTCCGGCGCAGATCCCTCACTCCCCGAACCGGTAACCGATGCCAGACTCGGTGATGAGCAGGGTCGGTTTGGACGGGTCACCTTCGATTTTCTTCCGCAACTGGGCGATGAAAACCCGGAGGTACTGGGTTTGTTCCACATAGGAATATCCCCAGACCTCCTTGAGCAGGAACTGGTGGGTGAGAACCCGCCCCCGGTTCTGTGCCAGGATGGCCAGAAGGGAAAATTCGGTGGCGGTGAGTTTGATGAGCTCGCCGTCCTTTTTCACGACGTGACTCACCATGTCGATGCGAAGAGAACCGAATTCCAGAAGGGACACATCCTCCTTTCGTTCGGAATTCCTCAGGGCTGCCCGGATCCTGGCCAGCAATTCCCCGGTTTTGAAGGGCTTGGTCAGGTAGTCGTTGGCTCCGTTGTCCAGGGCCTGGATGATGTCTTCCTCCGATTTTCGCACCGACAGAACGAGGATGGGCTGGGTGTACCACTCCCGGAGCTGTTTCAGGATCATCTGGCCGTCCACGTCGGGCAGACCCAGATCGAGAAGGACAAGCGCCGGATTGTGGGTGGCTGCATCCACCAGCCCTTCCTTCCCATTGACCGAGGACAAAATCCTGTACCCGTTGGCCGAAAGGGTGATCTCCAGAAGACGCCGGATCTGCAATTCGTCGTCGATGACCAGGATGAGTTCATGTGCATTCATAGGCATGGGCTTAGGCGAGGGTGTCCAGATCCTGTTTCTGGGTGGGGATCCGCAGGAGAAAGTGTGCCCCGGACCCGGACCCGTTCGTCACTTCAATGGTTCCCCCATGGGCCTGGACGAACCCCTTCACAATGGAAAGCCCCAGACCTAGTCCGCCCGTCCGGCGCTGATCGACCCGGAAAAACTTGCGGAACACATTCTTCAGCTCCTCCTCCGGAAACCCGGGTCCCTCATCCTCCACCTCCATCACGAGTTCGCCGTTCCGGTAATCGATCCGAAGGAGGATGGCCGACCCTTCGGGCGTGTACTGGGTGGCATTGAACAAAAGATTGTACAGGACCTGTTCCATGAGCCCGTAATCGATTTTTACCAGAGGCATGGCTTGCGGAATCCGAATCTGGAAATCGAAAGGGGCAAGGTCCTCCTTCAAATCCTCGGACAATTTGTTGACCAGGTCGGTCAGGTCGTACCAGTCGGGGCGAACGGAAATGTGGCCGCTTTCCAGGCGCGACATGTTCAGCAGGTTCTCGATGAGCCGGTTCAGGCGCATGGAAGCCGTGAAAATTTCCTGACACAGGGCCGATTGGACCTCCGGACCGTTGGCCGTGTTGATGATGGAATCGGACGCCCCCATGATGGTGGCCACCGGAATCCGCAGTTCATGGGAGATAGAGTTGAACAGGGTCCGGTACAGGCGGTCCGATTCGTCCAGAAAACGGACCTTCTGGGCTAGCTCGGCGAGGAATTCCCGCTCCAGGGCATTGGAGATCTGCACCACGAAGGTGTCCCAGAACGATTGCTGGTCGGGATCCATGGGGGCATCCTGCCGCACAGCGAGCACCCCGGGGTTGGTGCGGGTGCCCGACAGAGGATAAAACGTGTAGGCAACGTCCGGACTTTCCGGGGTGTGTGCCCCGGCCACGGAGGAATTCCGGAAGGCCCACTCGGCCACCTTGTATTCCTCCGGGCTCAACGACCGTTCCTTCTGCAACCTTCCGCTGGAATGCAGGATGTTGTTGCCGTCCTGAAGGATGAAAAACGGTTGCGTCCCGAAATCGTCCCGGATCTCATCAATGGCCACCTGCAGCACCTGGTCGATGCCACTGGCTTTGGAAAGCTCCTTGGTCAGCTGAAACAGGGCATTGGTGCGCCTTTCCCTCTCCCGTGCCAGCACTTCCTGTCGGCGCACCCGGGTGGTCAGAATGCCATTGACCAGGGCGATGATAAAAAACAAACTGAAAATCAGGATGTCTTCGGCACGTTCGATGTGAAAAGTCCCATGGGGAGGGATGAAAAAAAAGTTCCACACCACCGCACTACCGGTGGCAGCCACCAGCACGGGTCCGATCCCCAGAAAAGTCGAGAGGATGGAGACCAACAGCAACAGGATGAAGGAGACCACATGATAATTCAGGGTGGTAGAGAAAGGAGCGAAGATCAGGGCAACCGCTGCCACCAGGACAATGGCCAGGGCATGGTGACTGACCGGGTGATTCACCACACGAAGGACCCGTGATCCGATGTTTTTGTTGCGGCTCATACCAAAGGTGTACCCCAAAGGTAGGGATTCTGCGGCCCACATGGTGCGATTATTTTCTCCAGAAATTCCGGGTAAACAGGATCACGATGGTGTAAATCTCGAGCCGGCCAACCAGCATGATGAAGGAAAGGACGAGTTTTCCTGCATCGGGAAGATGGGAGAAGTTGTGGGCAGGTCCCACTTTTCCGATGCCGGGACCGATCCCGGCCATGCAGGTGGCCACCGAGCTGCTGGCGCTGGCTCCGTCCACACCCAGGATGACCATGACCAGGCTGCCGATGGCGAACACCACAAAATACAACCACACGAAGGTGAGGATGGAGCGGTTGGCGGAATCGCTGACCAGGTTCCCGTTGATCCGGAGGGGAAGCACGGCGTTGGGGGATGCCAGCTGGGCAACATACCGCTTCAGGTTCTTGTAAACCGCCAGGTGGCGGCCCATTTTGATCCCTCCGGCGGTGGACCCGGTGCTCCCCCCGAGGAACATGCTGATAAACAGGAGGGTCCACCCGAAAACCGGCCATTGCATGTAATCCGCACTGGCGAATCCGGTGCAGGTGATGATGGAGATCACCTGAAAGAAGGCTTCCCGGAATGCCGCCTCCAAACCGAGACCGGTCTTCCGGAAAAGGACCCATGTGATGAGCGTGCCGATGACAAATACCATGAAAAGATAAAACTTCAACTCCTCGTTGGCACCGACACGCTTGAAATCGCGTCGAAGAAGGTAATAGTGGACGATGAAATTGGTCCCCGCAAGCAGCATGAAGACCATGATCACGTATTGGATGTAGGGGGAATACCCTGCAATGCTGGAGTTCAGAGGGGAAAATCCGCCCGTGGCCACGGTGCCGAAGGCATGGCACACCGATTCATACAGATTCATGCCCCCCAGCAGCAGGAACCCGATTTCAGCCACCGTCAATCCCACATAGATCTTCAACAGGCTCTTTCCCACCGATTTGATTTTGGGCTTGATCTTCTCCTGCATGGACGATTCCAGGGTGAACAAGTGATGCCCGCCGATCTGCAGACGGGGCATGACGATGATCACCAGCACGATGATCCCGATCCCCCCGATCCAGTGGGTCAGGCTCCGCCAGAACAAAATGGATTTGGGAAGGACTTCGATGTCGGTGAGGATGCTGGATCCGGTGGTGGTGAACCCGGACACGGATTCGAACAGGGCATCGACGAAACCGGGAATCGCACCCGAGATCAGGTAGGGCAGGGCGCCCACCAGGCTCAGCAACAACCAGGAGATGGTCACAATGAGGTAAGCTTCCTTCCCCTGAAAGGGAAGCTCCTCTTCCTGCTTCCGCTTCATCACCTGTGCCAGCAATCCGATCGCACCGGCCACCAGACCGGACATCAGAAAGGGAACCACGGATTCATGAAAGATCAGGGCCACACCCATGCACAGAGCCAGCGAAACCGCCAAAATGTACATGTTCCGGCTGATGACCCGGAAGATGATCCCCAAATTGATGATTGCCAGCATTGCTCCGCCTACTTTTCGCGCCGCGAAGTAAGCTCCGATTCCATAAATCCCGTATAAGGAATGACTTGGCCCGCATAAAAGTTTTATAAAGACCCTGGTAAAAAAGAATTGGGTTCCTTGCAGGCTGCATCGACCTTCGTTTCACCGAACCATTGAGTGGGACAGTTTCCACGGATACATGGAACAACCCCAGGAAATCATGCCCAAAATGGTAAGTACTTCGCATGCTTTTTTGACTTGTTACCTGGATCATAGTCCTTTATCAATCCAGACTTTACTCCCTCACCAATGATCCTGGAAGCTATGGAGTAATTCTTATCCTGAATGCCGAATCTTGTGCGTAAGGTCTGGTTTGTCATTGGTTCCCCGGAAACATATCTCAAGCAAGCATGCAAATAACAGGCTCTGATTTTATCCTCTCTATCCATCTGCCTGAGAGTTTTATAAGCAAGGAGAGTCACACAAGTAAAATTATCTCCCTCAATGAATTTCGGAGCAGGAAGACGGTTGTATTCACATTCGAATATCACCTTGTCAATTCCGCTGCCTCTTTCCTCACAAATATTGAGTCTTCTCATGAAGTGAGCCAGTCTTTCATTTCTTGATTTGGGATTGTGGTCCACAAACCGCATGGTACTGATTAGGGGTTTGCCGGGGTTCGAGATATCGATTCGATCATCAAAGATTCCTAACTGCACTTCCTATCTCTTCATTCACTGACAATTGATCAAGAATATAATCGATCATTTGCTGGAAACCCGAAGCATAGCCTTTCGATCCTTCAAACTCCTTTCTGGTTTTTAACTTATTCTTGCCATGATAAATGACTATTCTGATTGCTTTCCGGGCAAGGTTCTCGAACGTAGTAATCTTTTTTGCAAAAAGGATGGCCCCTAGGTTTGTGATATCGTAATTTGAACCCGTTTCAACAAGAATGCTTTCCTGAACCAATCTATCGAATATCTGACTTCGATTGTCAGGAAGCGGGCTGCCAATCATATCAAAATAGGCAGCATAATCAATGAGTTGCAACACCCTATCCCCAGACACATGAAAGGAAGCAATTCCTCGTTCAAATGAATATGTCGGCTCTTTGGTCCAGATGATCCTCCCCTTCTCTGGGAAATCCTTCAATTTTTTTTTATATGAGCCAACGCGAACATAGGCCTCACCAGAGAATTTTACCGGAGTATTCACAGATGCGCGAATACGAAATACTACCACCGACTTGCCCTGGACTTCGATTTGAAAATGCTCAAAGTGAATTCTCGGTTCCAGCAAACGAGAGATCCACGGTATGAGATCCTCATTTCCTTTTCCTTTTTGAAAAGGTGAGAATGTTGTTCCCACAATCTCATGCGATTGATCCGCAATCCCAAAGACCAGATATCCAAAATTCTCATCATGAATGCATGCGGAATTTGACAAGGCAGAGATATACTCACCGATATCTTGTGAATTGTTGGTTTTAAATTCAATCCACTCTGTTTCCTTTGGAAGGGAATTCAAGACCTCCAATAATGTCTTAATTTCGTTATTCGTCACATTACTTCCCTTAGATAAATACCTTATTTTCTATTTTTTACACATTTTTCTCCCCTTTCAAGTCACATTACTGTCACATAAGAAGTTTGTCAATCGTGCAATTTCTGTTTGTTTATGTACTGAATCTCAAATGATCATTCTTCTGCAACAACATTGTCAATCCGCATTTCGGGACTTGCTTCTGATAGGCTGCACAACAGGTTCATTTTCTGATTGTTTTGCTTGACAAGGAGGGGTTGGAGGCCGTACCTTTGGAGCATGCAAACCACCGGCCGTCATGAAAGAGTTTTTCTACCTCTGCATCACCCCAGAATCCCTCGTGGCTTCGCAGCTTCCCCCCTCTGATTTCGGCAACTACCTGGCCACCGGCACCAAAAAACGCCTGCGGGGCCAGGCCATCTTCCTGGAAGTCGATCCCTCCAAATGGACCTGCCCACCGACTACATCCGGGAGCGGCTGGTGCCTTATGCCAACGGAGAACCGAAACGGTCGCTCTACCTGTCCATCTACCGCGCTCGGAAAAAACACCGCTGGGCGCTTTCAGAAGCCTCTATCTTGTAACCTCCGACGGAAAAGTCCTGGAGCTTGTCTCCCAGGTTTGTCCGATGGGGGCCCCCGATGTAATCCATCTCTACCAGCAGTTCAACCCCATCCCCACCCGTGTGGCCAGCAAGCTCTCGCCCCGGGAGTTCATCCACTTCCTCACCGATTCCTCCAAACCGGTCTGGGCTCCGAAGGTATGCTTTGCCGACCTGAGGCTGAACCGCCTGGCCACCGACCCGAAGGCACCCATCCACGACCTGCCCTACCCCAATCCCGACCATCTCCGGGAGTGCCTCACCCGCCTCATGGCCTCCGAGGAACGCCAGACCAAAACGGTGATCCGGCAGTTCTCAGGCGATCTCAACTACCGGACCATCCAAACCGGCTTTTTCCTGGGCGACCGGGACGATTGCCTGCATTTCCCCTTCCCCTCCCTGAACGACCTGGAGAGCACCCACTACGGTTGGTGGCGCTCGGCGCTGACTCATTGCTTCTGAAAGGTGTTGGCCGACTGGGAATGCTGGCTATCTTTGCTGCCAACAACGCTTGGCAACCATGGAAACAAAACGCTTCGATCCCTCCAAACTGGAGCGCCTCAACAACCCGGAACGCCTCAAGGCCATTCCGCCGGATCGGATCCGGGAGATGGCCGGACTGACGGACCCGAAGACCCTCATCGACCTGGGGGCGGGAACCGGATTCTTCAGCATTCCCTTTGCGGAGGCCTATCCGGAATGCACAATCCACGCATGCGACATTTCGGATGTCATGGTGGGATGGATGGAAGAACACCTGGTTCCGAGGTACCCGACCATCCGGCCCCTGAAAATGGAGGACAGCCGGATTCCGCTCCCCGACGTGTGCGCCGATTTTCTGTTCATGATCAACCTCCACCACGAACTCGACCGGCCGGATCAAACCCTGGCCGAATGCCGGCGCCTGCTCAAACCCGGAGGCAAGATCGCCATCTCCGACTGGAAGAAGGTCAGCACCAACCAGGGTCCCTCCCTGGAAATCCGGGTCGATGTGGAGGATGTGGAACAGCAACTGCTGGATGCGGGCTTTTCCGGGATCCGCTCCCACAACGATCTGCCCACAAACTTCATCGTGGTGGCGGAACGTTAACAATTCTTGGTGCTTTTTTGGACTTTTTATGAATTTCCTTGGCGAACTTTGGGAGACACCCCGAATGCCTTGGAAAAAAACATCCGTCTTGCCACCACCTTCCTGCTGGTACTTTGCCTTACAGGAAGCGCCCAAGTGCTGTCCGCACAACACCGCGTGTACGGCAAAGTGACCGATTCCCGCACCGGTGAAGCCCTGGTGGCCGCCACCGTGTACGACACCCTTCTCCGTCATGGAACCGCCAGCAACGAGTATGGCTACTACAGCCTTACATCCCGCTCGACCCGTGTCATTCTCCGTTGTTCCTATGTGGGATATCAATCCCTTCTGCTTCCCCTGGATCTCTCCCGGGACACCCTGATCCACCTTACCCTGGAGCCGAGCCTTTCCCTGGGTGAAGTCACCGTCCGGGCCCGCTCCAAAGAGGAAGAGTTTCTCTCCTCCCAGATGAGTGCGCACCGGATACATGCCAGCGACATCAAAAACATGCCTCTGCTTTTTGGGGAAGCCGACCTGATCAAAGCGCTTCACTTCCTCCCCGGGGTCGCTGCGGGCACCGAAGGGACAAGCGGAATGCATGTGCGGGGAGGGAGCGGGGATCAAAATCTGATTTTGCTGGATGGGATGCCCGTGTACAACGTAACCCATCTGTTCGGCATCTTCTCCGTGTTCAACAGCGATGCCATCAACAACGCCATGTTGTACAAGGGCGGCTTTCCTGCCAGGTACAACGGTCGGCTGTCTTCGGTTCTGGACATCCGCCTGAAGGAAGGGAACATGCAGGAATTTCATGGCACGGCCTCCGTGGGCATCCTGGCGACCAAATTCATGCTGGAAGGTCCCATCCGGAAGGACAGGACATCCTTTCTGATCTCGGCCCGTCGCACCTATGCCGATGCGCTCAGTTTTCCCATCCAATACCTGATCAACCAAAAGAATCCCCGGCTGCCTGATACCTATGTGGGATACTATTTCCATGACCTCAACCTCAAGATCAACCACAAACTTGCGGAAAAGGACCACCTGTACCTAAGTGCTTACGCCGGTAAGGATGAGTTCTACAGGAAGGATGTGACACCTGCCAACGGGGCCATCGAAAAATCGGTTTTGCGAAATGGCTTCAATTGGGGGAACTGGACCTCCGCATTGCGATGGAATCACCTCTGGACCCCTTCCCTTTTCTCGAACCTGACTCTCTCCCGCAGTTCGTACCAGCACACGCAATACGATCAGGGAACAAGCTCAGTCTGGAGTGGAGACCAAGTTTCTGACTATGACTGGGAGGACAACTATCACAACCGGATCAAGGATCTGAGCAGCCGGTTCGACCTGCAATGGAGCCCGGGTGGAAAACAGACGGTCCGGACTGGAATCACCGCCAGCCTGTTTGGTTTTGACCCGGGTACATCCTCGGAAACCATGCCTTCCCCCATGGGCGGAACGTATACCAATGTCACCGGAGCGGATGCCGTGAAGGCCTGGCAGATCTCGGGTTATCTGGAAGACGAATTCACCCTCGGTTCGCGCTTCCAGGCCAATGTGGGTTTGAACCTGTCTCGCTTTGCGGTTCAGGACACAGCTTACATTCTCCCCGAACCCAGATTCTCGGCCCGCTTCCTGCTGAGCGACCGCTGGGTGGTAAAGGGATCGTTTTCGCGTATGTCCCAGCCGGTCCATCTACTGACCAGTGCCTCGGTGGGCCTGCCCACCGACAGCTGGGTACCGGCGACCGCCTCCCTGGCTCCGGCCACCTCCTGGCAAACTGCCCTGGGAATCTCGATTCAGCCATCCTCCGGGCTTCGCTTTTCCCTGGAAGGCTACTACAAGGATATGGATCATGTCATCGAATACGCCGAAGGGGCCGAGATGCAGTTGAACGACAAAAACTGGGAAGACCGGATTCTCGTCGGAAAGGGAACCAGCTACGGAGTGGAGCTGTATGCGGAAATGCAAACCGGACGGATCACCGGCACCCTGGCCTACACCCTGTCCAAAACGACCCGGAAATTCGAGGAACTGAATTTCGGCATGCCCTTTCCCTTCAAGTACGACCGCCGTCACGATGTGAGCGTCACCGCCAAAATGAAAGTGACTGAACGTCTCTCCCTGAGTGCCATCTGGGTCCTGGCCTCCGGCATCCATGTGACCACGGAAGAACAATCGTACTACAATCCCCTGCTGTTGGGCGACTCGGACAATGATCCCTTTTCCGGGAGGCCGCTCGGACAAAGCGACATGATCCGCACCTTCAAGACCCGGAACAATTACCAACTGCCCGCCTATCACCGCCTCGATCTGGGGGTGAATCTGGAAAAGGAAAAGAAACGTTTTCACCGGACCCTCAGCGTGGGGGTTTACAACGCCTATGCACGAAAAAACCCCTTTTACATCTACTCCACAGAAGTCTATGGGGTGGAAGGCAGGGTGGTGAAGCAATTTACCATGCTCCCCTTCCTACCGTACATAAATTACAAAATCCAGTTCTGATGAAAAAGTCGTCAACCCCTCTGTTGCCCTTTGTCCTGTTGGTTTTCCTGGTTTCCTGTGAAGAGGACATCACAGATCAATTCGCCCACTCCGAAAACCAATTCGTGATTAGCGGCCGGGTGGTGGCCGGACAATCCCCGCTCATCAACCTGACCCGTGGATCCTCCATCATCGCTGCAGACACCCTTCTCTATCTGAACAACGCTCAAATGGAACTAAGGCGAGGCAACGACTTGTATCAACTGGCTCCGAAAGGAAGAGGTTTTTATGGGAATGCAGAATTCCTGCCCGCTTCCGGGGAAACTCTGGTGCTGACCTGCTCCGGAGAAGGGTTGACCGACGCCGGCGTCGTCCTGGAGATTCCGGCGGCTCCATCGGTACACGATCTTGATTTCCAGGTGGATGAAAACCTTGCCTTCACCTTGGAAATCACCCTGGACGATCCGGCCGGCTCCGATGACTTTTACGGTTTCTTCCTTTCCGGCTGGCGCAGGCAAACCGTTCGCACCATCGATCAGGAAACCGGGATCGAACGAACCGACACCTCTCAGATCTATTTAAAATACGGCATTTCCCTCCAGGATCCGATCATCAAATATACGGGCGGACCCCGGGGCTTTTCTTCCTACGATCCGACCAGCTGGAACAGCGGACCCTTTTATTTCAGTGACATGGAGATCGATGGCAGCAGCCACCGCCTGATGGCCCGGGGAAATCTGAATCAATTGTACAACGACACCATCCCCGAATTGCACGTCACCCTGCTCAAACATGATGTTCATTTCTTCCGTTTTCTGGAATCCTTCATGCATTATGATCCCATGCCGGACCAGGATTTTTTGCAGAAAGTGCAGGTATATTCAAACATCGAAGGAGGATTCGGTCTGGTGACCGCCGAAGCTCCCTGGCGTGACACCATCGACCTGAGTCCCTGGTTCAGCGATCCTGATTTTCAGGAAGGATTGAATGATAGGTGAACATGTTCATCTTGGCAGGTTTTGGGAGGTTTATGAGGCATCATAAAAAAAATGACCCGCGAGCAGTTCTTATGGTATGCAACGCGGGTACTGTTAATGCAAATGTACCTCACCGAAACAACCGCGGAACAAAATCCCGCAGGGTGAGCCGCCAGAACCCCCACTCATGACCCCATTCGGGGGCTTCGAAGAGTTCGTATTTCAGGCCCTGCTTCTTCAGGATGTCCTTGAAGACGCCGTGTGCGGTGATGAGTCCGTCCATGAGACCGATGGACACATAGAGCAGCTTGAGCTTGTCATTTGCGGAGGCATTCATTTGGGGCATCAGTGCCAGGAATTTGTCCGGATCGATGGTGTTGGTAATGTCGGGGCCACGCAGGACATCGGCGTTGGCGGGACGCGGAATGGGGACGGCCACCCCGGGAAGTAGGGGAAGTCCCGCGCTGAATTCGCCCACCCAGGCAAAGGCATCGAGGTGGTTGAAGGCGGCATACAGGGTTTGGGCCCCACCCATGGACAGTCCGGAAATGGCCCGGTGCTCCCGGTCGGCCCGGGTCCGGTACGCTTTGTCCACAAAAGGAATCACATCCTTCAGCAGGCTTTCGGGAAACTCCAGGATGTGGCGCCGGAATTCCGTGGAAGGCCCCTGGGGTCCCCTCGTGTTGGGAGGCAGGGGCAGCATGTCCTGGGCGGCCTTCTGGTTGAAGTTGCCATTGGTCATCACCACGATCATGGGTTTGGCTTTGCCTTTGGCAATCAGGTTGTCCAGGATCTGCGGGGCCCGGCCCATGTTGGTCCAGGCATCCTCGTCCCCACCGCCGCCGTGGAGGAGGTAGAACACGGGATACCGATCGGTTCCGGTTTCGTATCCGGCCGGGGTGTAGACAAACATGCGCCGGCCTTCCAGTTCCAGGGAGGGCGAGGGGAACCAGACCTGATGGACCGTACCGTGGGGCACATCGTTCACCTGGTAGTCGTCGCCGATGGCTCCGGGAACCCTCAGGGAGCTGGAATACCTTGATCCGTCCCGGGTCGTGTACACATTCAGGGGGTCCAGGGTGCGGATGCCGTTGACCACGTAGTGGTAGTCGTAGAAACCCGATTCCACCGGACCGGTGGTCACCGACCAGATGCCCTGGGCGTCCCTGGTCATGGGCAGATCCCGGCCCAGAAAAAAGTCCCCGCCCAGACGGACCGTACCGGCTTCCGGGGCCAGTAGCCGGAAGGTAACCCGGCCGTCTGCCAGGATTTCAGGGGAAACTACGGCCGGCGCTTCCTGGAAGGAAGCCGGGAATGCGGCACCCTGGAGGGGCTGTCCCTGCATCAGGGCGGTGGGAAAAAGGGAAACCGCCGCCGAAGTGGCGCCCATGCGCTTGAAAAATTGCCGGCGCGACACGCCGGGGGAGGAAGGGAAGGGTCGGTTTTTCATTTGGGATGAGATTGTTTCGTTTCGTGGTTTTCCCCCAAGATAAAAAAGCCGGACACGCCCGGCACAGTCCATCGACGAAGAGGGACCTGGGGGGGACGAAGAGCGGAGGCCTTTTGTCCGGAAGGGGTCACTTTTGCGCGGAATGATGTACATTGAAGGCTCGATTTCCAACATCGAATGACGGGAAAAAAGATAATTGACGGGAAACGGGTGCTGTGGCACCTCCTCTTCTGGGCCGGAACCTACGGCCTGTACGTCCTGTTTTTCGGAACCATTTATGACGACAACCACACCGAAGTCATCAGCAACCTGTACTTGATGCCCGTGCGCATCGGATCGACCTACTTCCTGGCCTATGTGCTCATGCCGGCACTGTTGTTCCGGAAGAAGTACGTGAGTTTTCTTGCTCTCATGGTTCCCTTTGCCTTTCTGTTCGGCCTGGCCATCTGGACCGTTCACTACTTCTTTGTTTTTTGCCACGGGTGCCTCCTGGAATCGGACCTTCCCTGGTTCCACCTGCCTACCATCTTCGACCGCATCGTGACCAACATCGGGATCCCCGCCGTGTTTGCCCTGGTGGTGGTGGTGAAGAAATGGTACGACGACCTCCAGGTACGCCCGCGGGAGTCTTCCGGCCGGCCGGAATCCGACTACCTTTCCCTGAACCTGAAAAACGGGGTGAAACGGATCCGCATATCAGAGATCCGTTGTGTCGAAAGCCGGAAGGACTACCTGACGGTCCACACCGATGCGGGAGAACTGACCCTCAAACACACCCTCTCCGCTTTCCAGGAGCGTCTGCCGTCGGAACGCTTTCTGCGCATCCACCGCTCCTACATCGTACCGGTGGACGGGATCACCGGTTTTTCCCCCAGCCGCATCGAGCTCCGGGACCGGTCCCTCCCCCTGGGAAGCAGCTACAAACACCGTGTGCTGGAAATCCTCCATGCCCAGTCGCAAGGTTCCTTTGACGCAGGTTGATCGCCGCCAGAATCCGCTCACTTCAAATCCAGCAGCATGGTCATCTGCAGCTTCAGAGAGTCCAGATCGCTGGGGCGAAGGGCATTCTTCTCCAACACCCGGTGGGCGCTGTCGATGATCATGAACTGGGGGATCAGGGGGAGGAAAAGCTTTTCGTCGATGAGGGAGCGTTGCAGTTTCTGGGTGAGGCGGAGGTGGTATCCCTCCAGCTGGTGCTCGCGGATAAAATCGAACCAGTCCGCCTCTTCCAGGTAGGAATCGGTGTTCAGGTATAGCACGTGAATGTCATGCTCCCGGAAAAAAGGCCGCAGGCTGTCGTAGTAGCGAAACTCTTCCCGGCAGGGGGCGCACCAGGTGGCCCAGGAATCGAGGTAGACCGGACTGTCGGGCAGCAGGGAGAGCATTTCTTCCACACTTTCCACGGGTTTTTTCTTGTCCAGGATCACGTAGCCGGGCGCCAGTTCAAAGGAGGAATTCCCCCCACAGCCGGAAAGGAGCAGGACCAGGATCGCTGCGGGAAGAATACGTATGTACCTCAGGCCTTTCACTGTCCGCCGATCTCCTCCACCATGGAGGTCACCAGCCGGGCTTCGCTCTCCTCGAATTCTCCCAGCACGGCCTCCAGGTCCATGCCCGCCTCCATCAGTTCTTTGACTTTCTGCTGCCGCTTTTCCACTCCGGCAATGTGGGCGATCAATTCCTCCTTGCCAACGGGTGCGCTGTGACCGCTGATGTAGGTTTCGGCATCCACCGACTCCAGAATGCCCGTCAGGGTTTTCACATACTGAAAGGAATCGCCCTCCTTGACCGAATGGATCAGCTGGGGCCGCCCGGCAAAGAACAAATCCCCGATGAAGGCGACCTTCTCTCCGGGAAGCGTCACCACGATGTCTCCGGAGGTGTGCCCCCGGCCGAAGTATTGCAGGTCGATCCGGTCCTGTCCCAGCCACAGGGTCAGGTGATCCGTGAAGGTCAGGGAGGGGGTGAAGGGATAGAAGGCTTCCTCTCCCCAATCCGAAGGCCGGCCGAAATTTTCCTTGAAGAAATCGGCCCGGCAATTCTCATGGGCCACCACGGTGATCCCTTGGGGGAAGAAGCGGTTCCCCTGGATGTGGTCTCCGTCGCTGTGGGTGTTGACCAGGTACAGGATGGGCTTGCCGGAAATGGCCCGGATGGCTTCCAGGCTTTGCTTTACTGAGGATTCGTCCATTTTGGAATCGATCACGACCAGACCCGTCTCACAGACGATCAGGCCGCCGTTGGCGCCGCTGCCTCCGTTGATCTGGTAAACGTGGTCGGAGATTTGTTGGAGGCTCACCGGATCCACCTGCCGTTCCTGGGCCGACAAGATCTGAACGGCCGCAGGGAGGAACAAAGCAGTACAAAGGGTTGCGAAAGTTTTCATGCTGGGACGTTTTGTGTTGATTTGGGGTTCGAACCACAAGATACAGGATTCCGGGATTTTTCCTGCAAGTTTTCAATCCGAAAGCTGCCTCCGATCAGCCGGAGACATGTCCCAGAATAGCTTCGGCATCCGACACCGGGGCAGCAAAAGTTGTACCTTTCCGGGAAAGACTCCCATCATGAAAATCGCGACGCTTGCACTCCTCGGTTGCCTGGCCGGCCCTGCATTGCTGGCTCAGGAAAACCACTCGGAATACATGGAAGGCCCCTTTTCCTCCCCTCAGGAGGTCACCGAAACCTGCCTGCTATGCCATGACGGCATCGACCAGGACATCATGAAGACCCGGCACTGGAACTGGCTGGGAGACGCCCACGCGACAGCAGACGGAACGCAGGTCCGCCGGGGCAAGCAAAACGTGATCAACAACTACTGCATCGGCCTCGATTCCAACTGGCCCCGGTGCACCTCCTGCCACATTGGGTACGGATGGTCCGACAACAGCTTTGATTTCACCGACGGCAAAAACATCGATTGCCTGGTGTGTCACGACCGGAGCGGAACCTACAAAAAGACACCCACGGGGGCCGGTCTGCCCGATCCCTCCGTCGACCTGGCCAGGGCGGCCCAGAGTGTGGGTCCCACCGGCAACCAAAACTGCGGGTTCTGTCATTTCGACGGCGGCGGAGGTACGGGGGTCAAACACGGCGACCTGGACGGAAGCATGCTGCAACCCTCGGCACAACTGGATGTGCACATGGGGAAGCTGGGGTTCACCTGTTCCGATTGCCATGCCGGCGAAAACCATCAGATCCGGGGGGCCAGCCACGGTTCCCTGGCCACCGGGACCAACCACATCTCTTGTCTCGATTGCCACGACGAGCGTCCCCACGAGATGCGGGTGATCAACAACCACACGGCATCCCTTGCCTGCGAGACCTGCCACATTCCCGCGTTCGCCCGGGAAGAACCCACGAAGGTTTGGTGGGACTGGTCCACAGCGGGCCAGGATAAAAAGGTCCCCGTGGATGAATTCGGGAAGGAAACCTACGACAAAAAGAAGGGCGATTTTGTCTGGGCCATGAACGTGGTCCCGGCCTACGCCTGGCACAACGGTCAGGCAGATTACTACAGTCTGGGAGAACCCGTTGATCCCTCCAAACCCCTTCCCCTGAACCGGCTCGCCGGAAGCCTGGAGGACCCCGGATCAAAGATCAGCCCCTTCAAGGTCATGAAGGGCAAGCAGATTTACGACGCGGGGGCCAAATGCCTGGTGGTCCCCAAGCTGTATGGACCCGGAGGATACTGGCAGACCTATGACTGGAACGGTGCGGCGAAGCTCGGGATGGAAGAAAACGGGTTGACCTATTCAGGCTCCCATGGCTTTGTGGAAACCACCATGCACTGGCCCATCAACCACATGGTGGCCCCGGCCGAAGATGCCCTGAAATGCACGGCCTGCCATCACACCGATCCGGCCCGAAGCCGCATGGATTGGGAAGGACTTGGCTATGGAAGTGATCCCATGCGATCGGGGGGAAGATTGAACTTTGACGAATGACTTCAGGGTATTTTTTCTTGATTGCATTCGGCTTGTTGCGCATGGCACAAATGGATGCCCCGGTCCAGAATCCCAAGTGGGATGAAATTGTTTTCCATCCCATCGGCGTGTTTCATACGACGTTTAACACCCAAACCGAGCCCCGCGCCAGGGGGTTTTTGCGGCCCGAAAGCAAAGGCAGAATTGAAATCTTTTGAGCCCCTACCGCCCGGGCTTGAAGGATTTGCATCTGTTTGAGTACATCATCGTCCTCTAATATTTCGACCAGGTGGGGTCGTCTCACTGTGGAACCGCCTTCCTCCACTCCATCCCCACGGTTTTGGATTGTCGGCAACACGGAGTCCCAAACGACCCAATCCCATTGGTTTCTCCATTGTCAAATTGGAAAAGATTGAAAACGGGGTGTTGTATCTTCCGGGGTCGATGCCTTTGATGGAACCCCGGTGCTGACATCAAACCTCTATCTTCCCTCCATCGATGCGGTGGAAAGCATCCAGAATGAGATGGTGGAAGTCGAATTGGGACACCACAACGAGGACTTCATCCGCGACTCTACATTCTATAAATAAAGTCCGGAATTCTTCTGCTCAAATTCCAGCAGCCAGCGTTTCCGCTCCAGTCCCCCGGCATAGCCCGTCAGTCGACCGTTGCTGCCGATCACCCGGTGACAGGGCACAACGATGGCCACCGGATTGGCGCCGTTGGCCGATGCAACCGCCCGCACGGCCCTGGGGTCGCCCAGAACCCGGGCCTGTTGGCCGTAGGTGGTGGTTTGACCGAAGGGGATTCGCAACAGGCTGGTCCAGACCCGCTTTTGGAAATCGCTTCCCTGCAGGTCCAGGGATACCTCAAATTGCTTCCGGCTTCCGGCAAAATACTCCTTCAGTTCCTGCACCGCCAGGGACAAATGTGGATTGTCCGAAGCTGTCTCCGTGGCATCGGCAGAAAAGGACAGGGACGTGATTCCCCTCCCCGAAGCCCGCAAAACCACAGGTCCAAGGGGAGTGTCGGTGCGAACCGATGCGATGTCAACGGTAGGTTGCATGCCCCAAAGGTGCGGTTTCCCCGGTTCAAAAGCAAGGGGAGCGTCCGGTGTCTGCCCGGGGGTTTTGTCCGGTCGGGGCATTTGCGTATTTTGGAGGGTGTTTCCAAACACCGACCAAACCTGCAACCAAACCGACGATCCATGACCTCCCTTTTCTTTCGAAAGCTCTGGCTTCCTGCCCTCTTCGTCTTGTGTTTTCTTCCCAACCTGTTTGCCCAGCCGGGACCAATCAACGCATGGGTCACCCTCCCCGACCGCTCGGTCCTGTTCGAAGAGCAGGCGGAGACCTACAAATTCGGTCCCGGGAAGGCGGGGTTGGGTTGCCCCCATCGTCATCGACGAGCAAAGTGAATTCCAGCATATGGCCGGATTCGGTTTTGCCCTCACCGGGGGCAGCGCCGAGCACCTGATCCGGATGGATGCCGCCAAACGGTCGGCCCTCCTGAAAGAGTTGTTCGGCACGGGTCCGGACGAGGTTGGTTTCAGCTACATCCGACTCACGGTGGGGGCTTCGGACCTGAACAGCTTCGTGTATTCCTACAACGATCTGCCGGAAGGAGAAAGGGACGATGACCTGGAGAAATTCGACCTGGGCCAGGACCGGGTCGATGTGATTCCGGTGATGAAGGAGATTCTGGCCATCCAGCCGGACATCGAGATCATGGCCTCCCCCTGGTCGGCCCCCGCCTGGATGAAGGAAGAGTTCAACGTGAGGGGCGGTCACCTGCGCAAGGATTGCTATGCCACCTATGCGGATTACTTTGTGCGCTACATCCGGGAGATGGCACGGGAAGGGATTCCCATTTCTGCACTGACCATCCAGAACGAACCCCTGAACAACCGGAACACCCCCAGCATGCCCTGGTTCCCCGAAGAACAGGAGGAATTCCTGAGCCGGCACCTGATCCCCGCCCTGAAGGAGGCGGGGCTGGACATCAAACTGGTGCTTTTCGACCACAACCTCGACCGCATCGACTATCCCCTCTACCTCCTGCAAAATCCGGTCATCTCGGAGTATGCGGACGGGTCCGGTTTCCACCACTACATGGGGCACATGGAAGCCATGAGCACCCTGCACACGGCCCGGCCCGACAAAAACCTGTATTTCACTGAGCAGATGGTCATCGAGGATCCGGAAAGCACCACCATCGAGATCGCCCGGCAGGTACGGCGGATGATCATCGACGTGTCCCGCAACTGGAGCACCAACGTGCTGCTCTGGAACCTGGCGGCCGATCCCCTCAACGATCCCCACACCGACAACGGAGGCTGCCCCATGTGCCAGGGCGCCATCACCATCGATGGCAACGAGGTGAGCCGGAACATCGCCTACTATGTCATCGCCCATGCCTCAAAATTCGTCCGGCCGGGCTCCCGGCGGATCGCTTCCACGGGACCGGGCGACCGCAGCGTGGAACTGACCCAGGACGAGCAGAGACCCTACATCCACCGCGTGGCCGTGGTGGAGGACAGCCGGGTGTTGCCCAATGTGGCCTTCCGCACGCCCGACGGCCACACCGTGCTCATCGTGGCCAATGACAGCCATGACACCCGGCACATTCAAATCCAGTTCCGGGGTCAATTCGCCACCCTTCCCCTGGCCCCGGGCGCCGTGGGGACCTATGTTTGGTAACCTCTGGCCGGTGTTTCAGGCATGCCGCCCGTGAAACAGCATGTATTGCTTGTGGGATTGGAGCTCGGCCACGTTCAGGCGGACCTGCAAGCGGTTGAAGAAGCGCATCAGCGTGAAATCCATCCAGTTCATGCGGGCGCTATCGACCCATGCCCGGTGGCCTTCGTAGCCCCGGATGACCCGCTCGGTCAGGTTTTCGACCGACTGGAACTTCAGCTGGTTGCCGCTTGAATACGCCTGGTAGTCGGTTTCCTTGGCATGGTAAAGCATTTTGTTCTTCTTCCAGAACCAGAGGGAGCGGCCCTCGTCCTCCGGTGCCAGGATGATGTCCACGATCAGGAAGGTGCCCTCGGGACGGAGGACCCGCTTGATTTGCCGGAAGAAGGCAAATTTGTCCGGATAATGGAAAGCGCTTTCGATGCAGATGAGTACGTCCACCGATCCATCGGGGACGGTGGCCAGCTCCTGGGCATTGTCATGGACAAACACCACGGAGGATTGAGCATCCACCGACCGGGCCAGCTCCAGGTTGGCCGGATTCAGGTCGATGCCGGTGATGCTTCCCGTCTCCCGGTTCCGGTCGATGTAGTGGCAATTGAGCCCGTTCCCGCAGCCTACCTCCAATAAGTCCTTCCCCTTCAGGTCGCCCAGGTAATGGAGGCAATGGTCGATCAGGTTCTGCTGCCGACGCTCCAGGCTCTCCGCATCGGTCACATAGAGGGGATAGTGAAGCATGTGAAGACGGCCGAAGGCCTTGGCCAGAATTTCATTGATGGACCTGTAATACAGGCGAAAGGACCCCAGGGTCTGGATATAGCGTACGGGTTTCATTTCCAGGAATTTGTTGCAATGTACGACAATTCCCGGTTCGGCAAGCGGTCCGGTCAGATTCCTCCGTAGGTGCGGTCGAGCCAATCGATCAGGCTCGCCCAGCTTTCCGACGGAAAACTGGCGTGGGTGGCTCCCGGAAGGAACATCAGCTCCTTGTGGGTTCCCGGAACGTCGTTGTACAGGTCGGTGATCGTTTCGGGTCCGAACAACTCATCCTCCTCCCCCACGGCTACCAGCACGGGAATGTCCAGGTCGGCGGGAAGATCCAGGTACTCGCGCTGCACCATGCTTAGGGCCCGGTAGGAATAGCGAAAGTTGAACAGGGGATCGTCCATTCCGGTGATGTTCTCCCGGTAGTAGGTAACCACGGGCCGACCCGGCCGGAGGAAGGCACTGGAGAGGATCTGCAGTTTCTGAAGGAGGGTGAAAGTCATTCCGCCGGTGCCCTCCCTGCGTTCGTACCCACCGGAAAGCAGGATGAGGGCGGAAA
Organism: Bacteroidales bacterium; assembly: GCA_041393235.1. Lineage (GTDB taxonomy): Bacteria > Bacteroidota > Bacteroidia > Bacteroidales. Next base: position 220,031 of record JAWKKO010000001.1, on the reverse strand, counting down.
CCTCGTCCGGAACCTCCCGGGCGGTGTAGATGGCCGCGGCCACCCCCAGGCTGTGCCCCAGGAGAACCACCTTTTCAAAGCCCTGGGCATGGACCTCATCCAGGGCGTGCGCCAGATCGGACACCCAGAGCTGGCGGCTGGCATAGTCGCCCCGCCGTCCCCCGGACAATCCGTGTCCCCGGTAGTCGAACCCGAAGGTGGTGTATCCTGCGGCGGCCAGCGGCTCGCCCGCCATGGCATAGGCCCCGCTGTGGGCGGTCACCCCGTGAAAGATCAACACCGCCACATCCCGGGTCCCGGGTCGAAGGCTGTCCGGTTCCCAGCGTCGCATGAAGAGGCTTTCCCCGTCCCGGCTGTCAAACACCAAATGGGCTTGTTCACATTCGTCGCGGAGCCGGGCGGCTCCGTCCGCATCCACCGGATGGTTGGGAAGGGGGTTTTCCAATGGCAGAAAGGCCAGAACAAACAGCAGGATCAGCAGAAGGCCCACGCCTCCAAAAACCCCGACAACGATGCGCTTTCCTTGGGATGTCATGACTGCAAAGTAGAAAAAACGAGGAAACGGCGCAAGAAGGAAGAAATATTTTTTACATTTTGTATATTGCATTTTGTAAAATACATTTTGCAACACGATGAAACCACCCGGAACCCCTTTTCCAACCACCGGCTACTATGGTCCGGCTTTTTTCTGTGACCGGGAAGCCGAACTTGAACAACTCAGAAAGAACTTCGAAGGGGGCCACTCCACGACCCTGATCTCCCTCCGTCGGCTGGGCAAAACCGCCCTGATCAAGCACTTCTTTCATCACCTTGGGTCCGGTGCCGTGACCATCTACCTGGACATCCTGCCCACCGAATCCCTGGGCGACTTTCTCAATCGCCTGTCGACAGCCATCCTGGAACAAATTCCGGAAAAAAGTCCGCTCGGAAAGAAAATGTGGCACGCGATCCGCTCCCTGCGGCCCGTGGTGAGCTACGACGCCCTGAGCGGGACACCACAAATCAGCATCCGCTCCAATCCAGAGGAAAGCAAGAAATCCATCGGCGAACTCCTGCGCCTGCTGGAGGCTCAATCCCGGCCGGTGGTGATTGCCATCGATGAGTTTCAGCAAATCCTCCGCTACCGGGAAACACGAACCGATGCATGGCTCCGTTCCCTGGTCCAGGAACTGAGAAATGTGAGTTTCGTATTTTCAGGCAGCCAGCAGCACCTGATGACGGAACTCTTTTCCAGCCCCGACCGCCCCTTCTTCCGGAGCACCCAGTTCCTCAAGATCGGAAAGATCCCCGGGGAAAGGTATGCCCCTTTCATCGGGGAAAGTTTCCGGAAACAAGGACGACAAATCGATGCAGAGATCGTGGATGCCATGTTGGCCTGGGCTTCCGGGCACACCTACTACGTGCAGCTGCTCTGCAACCGGGTCTTTCTGACCCACACCAAACTGATCCGGGACGAAACCTGGAAGGAGGAGGCCCTGAAGATACTCAAGGAACAGGAGCCGGTCTTCTTTGCCTATCGGGAGATGCTGACAAAACCACAATGGGATCTCCTGAAAGCCATTGCCAAGGAGGAGATCGTCCATCATCCCCACGGGGCTTTCTTCCTCTCCGGTCATGGATTGAGGAACCAGGCCACTGTGCACCGTTCCCTGCTTTCTCTGTTGAAACAGGAGCTGGTCTACAGGGAACACGACAGCGAAGGCCGCCCCTTCTACGGAGTCTACGATGTCCTGTTCAGCCGGTGGATCGGACGATGAAGCGTTCCGTCGTTCCCGGCACCGCTCACTCCGCCTTCATGGAATCGGCCGGATTGGCGGTGGCGGCTTTGTAGGACTGGTAGCTGACCGTCAAGGCCGTGGGAACCAGGATGAGGAGGATGGTCCAGAGGAACACGAGCGGACCCAACGTGGTGCGGTACACGTAGTTCTGCAACCAGTCGCTCATCAGGAACCAGACCGCCGGAATCGAGAGGACGAAGGATAGGAAAACCAGCTGGAGGAATTCCCGGGAGATGAGGCCCAGAACCCGGTTTACGCTCGCTCCGAAGACTTTCCGGATGCCGATCTCCCGGCTCCGCCGCTCGGTGGTGTAGGAAGCCAGTCCGAACAGCCCCAGGCAGGCGATCACGATCACCAGCAGGGTGAAGCCGGCAAACACGGCCCGGCGGTTGCGGTCGGCGCTGAACTGTTCCATGAAATCATCCTGAAGGAAGGTGTAGGCAAAGGGCTTGTCGGGGAAGACCTCCTCCCATTTCTGGCGGATGAAGGCCAGGGCTTCCTCCGTGTTCCCCTCCACCTTGGCATAGAGGACCGGGTTGTCGAGCCGGTAGAGCAACATCATCGATTCCACTTCGTTGTACATGCCGGTCTGGTGGTAGTCCTTCATCACCCCGATCACCTGGCCCATGATCTGGCTTCCGTCGCCCAGCTGAACCCGCTTGCCCAGGGGTTCGTCCCAGTTCAGACGCTGGGCCAGGGTCTGGTTCACCAGCACGCCCGTGAGGGTGTCCCCCACGAAATCCCGGGAAAAATCCCGACCCTCCACCATCTCGATCCCCACGGTCTCGATGAAATCGTGGTCCACCACCCCGAAGTTGATGCCCCGGGTTTCCATGCCGTTGGGAGTCTCGATCTGGAAGATCACCTTGCCCGAACCATCGCCCAGGGTGGTGTTGGTGAGCCCGGCATGGACGATCCGCGGATTCTCGAGAAGACGCTCTTTCAGAACCCGCATGTTGGTGACCGGTTCGTTGTCCGGAAGACGCAGGCTCACCACATTCTCCATGTCCCATCCCTGGTCCATGCCCTGCATGTAATCGATTTGCCGGATCACCACAAGGGTGCTGGCAATCATCACCCCGGAGATGGTGAACTGGATCACCGTGAGCACCTTGCGGAACAAACCCCGGGAACTGCCCGACTGGTCTACGCCTTTGAGGACCAGGGCGGGCGAAAAGCGGGAGAGGTAGAGGGCAGGGTAAAAGCCGCCCAGGATGCCCATGAGGAGAACGATCCCGGCCAGACTCAGGATGGCCACGGGCCGTCCCAGCACGGCCAGGTCGAATTCCTTGCCCGACAGTTGGTTCAGCTGGGGAAGGAAGATGACGAGCAATCCCACCCCCAGAAGCACGGAAAAGAGGGTAAGCAGGGTGGATTCGGTGAGGAACTGGGTGACCAGGAGCCGGCGGCTCGACCCGATGACCTTGCGCAGGCTGATCTCCCGGGCCCGTTTCGCCGAACGGGCCGTGGCCAGGTTGATGTAATTCAGGGTGGCGATCAGCAGAAGGAAGAAGGCCACGATGCTGAAGATGATCACGTACTGGATGCTGCCGGTGGGGCGGGGCTCGCCCGAAGCCTCCGAGTGTAGGTGGATGTCGGTGAGCTTCATGAGCTGGTACTCGACCGTGATGCCCATGTTTTCGAAAATGGAGGCCATGTACAGGTCATACATCTCCTGGATCTTCTCCTGAAAAACAGCCGCGTCTTCCCCGTCCCGGAGCAGGAGGTAGGTGAACACGCCAAAATTCCCCCAGGAACCCATTTCCGCCGGCAGGGTATTGCGGGAGACCAACCCGTCGAACAGCACATGGGAATTTTCGGGCACGTCTTCGATGACAGCCGTCACCGTGTACAGGTCCTCTCCCACCTTGAGGGTCTGACCCACGGCCTGTCCCGGCTCAAAGTACCGTCCCGCCATGGTTTTGGTAAGCACGATGGAATAGGGCCGGTCCAGCGATCCGGCCGTGCTCCCCTCCAACGCCTCGTAGCTGAAAACATCAAAAAAGGTGGAGTCAGCATAGTTCACATCCTCCTCGGTGAATTCGGTCTCCCCGTTGATGAACAGGGAACTCTGGAAATTGAACAACCGGGTGTAGGCCTCCACCTCCGGATAATCCTCCTTCACCTGGGGGGCAAAGGGGATCTGGGCCACGATCCAGGTGAATTCATCGTCGGTCTCGGTGATGTGCGACTGCACCCGGTAAATGCGGTCGGCATGTTCGTGGTAGCGGTCGTAGCTCAGCTCGTCGCTCACATAGAGAATGAGAAACAGGGCGGCGGTGATGCCCAGGGTCATCCCGAGAATGTTCAGGAAACTGTAACCGAATTTGTGGGTGATGCTCCGGAAGGCGGTTTTGATCAGATTTTGAAACATGGGTGGCGGTCTTGGATATGAATGGCACCAAAGTACGCCGTTGGATTGAGATATGAAAACGAGCGGACACCTTCCCCCACAGGGTCCCCGGCATTAACAAAACAATAACAATACGGGAAGAGGACTCATGGGTCGGCCCAAATCTGTCCTGACCGCATTGGGAGGAAAGAAACACGGGGAGATGGCGAAAAAACCCTATGTTTGTCGGACAACCCAGGCAACCTACCTCCAGAACATGTCCACTCCACACATCATCCTCATTGTGGTGGCCGGCGTCGGCCTCCTGCTCTTCATGGTCCTCAAGCTCAAGATCAGCGCCTTCATATCGCTGCTGGTGACCTCCATGCTGGTGGGGGTGCTGGCCGGGATGCCCGTGAAGAGCGTCCTGGACAGCATCGAGAAGGGCATGGGCAGCACCCTGGGCTTCGTGGCCGTTGTGGTGGGCCTGGGGGCCATTTTCGGGCAGATCCTGGAAAGCTCGGGCGGGGCCGAATCCCTGGCCCACTACCTGGTGAAAAAGTTCGGAACCGACCGGGCGTCCTGGGCCATGGTGATCACCGGGTTCATTGTGGCCATCCCCGTCTTCCTGGATGTGGGCCTGGTCATTCTCGCGCCCATTCTCTACGCCCTGTCGCGCGACACGAAGAAATCCCTGCTCTACTACGGGATCCCCCTGATGGCGGGTCTGGCCGTCACCCACAGCTTCATGCCGCCAACGCCCGGACCCATTGCTGTGGCCGACATCCTGGACGCCCAGCTGGGCTGGGTCATCTTTTTCGGTTTCGTGCTGGGGATTCCCACGGCCATCATCGCGGGACCCATATTCGGGAAATACATTGCCGGGAAGATCCATGTGATGCCGCCCGAGGAAATGATGCAAAACACCTCCCGGGAAAACACCCCGGTGGAGGAGCTCCCCTCCTTCCGGAGCATCGCCCTGCTGATCGGTGTCCCCCTCTTTCTCATCCTGGTGAACACCTTTACCTCGGTGCTGGTGGACAAGGACGTGTGGACCAAGAGCGTACTCACCGACGCCCTGGTCTTCCTGGGCCATCCCTTCAGCGCCCTGATCATCGCCGCCCTGCTGGCGGTCTACTTCCTGGGCATCAAACGGGGAAAAAGCAAACAGGAGCTGCTCCAGCTGAGCAACAAAGCATTGGGTCCGGCCGGGATCATCATCCTGGTCACCGGCGCCGGCGGGGTGCTCAAGCAGATCCTGGTGGACAGCGGCATGGGCGAGCTCATGGCCAATTCCATCGCGGATTCTTCCATGCCCCCCATCCTCCTGGCCTGGATCCTGGCCTCCATCGTCCGCATCACCCAGGGATCGGCCACCGTGGCCATGATCACGGCCGCGGGCATCATGGCCCCGGTCCTGGGCTTCCTGGAACCCTCCGCCCCGGAACTGGCCCTGATCGTGCTTTCCATCGCCTCGGGCGCCACCATCCTGTCACACGTGAACGACAGCGGTTTCTGGCTGGTATCCAAGTATTTCGGTCTCAACGAAAAACAAACCCTGCGCTCCTGGACCATGATGGAAACCATCATCGCCGTGTGCGGCCTGGCCTTCTGCATGCTGGCCAGCGTGTTTGTGTAAACCCGGATTGGGTCTCCAAGGCAGGTTCAGTCCACGAAACGGATCCAATCCACGTCCACCGGGTCCCCATCCACGGAGACCAGGACCAGGTCCTCGATTCCGGTGGGTGCATCGGACAGCTCGGCCCGGATCCGGTGCCACGACAGACCGTCGGGCACGACGACCTCGGCCAGGACCTCTCCGTCCGGATCCCCGGTCCGGATCTCGAACCGTCCGCCTGCAATGCCCGTAGCTTTCACCACCACCGAAGCCGGGGAGGCCGGTCCGAAATCCACCCGGTTGTAACGCATCCACGACCCGGCTTCTTCAAAATGACCGACCCAGCCCTGGAAGGTGTCGAAGGGATAAAGGAAACGGAGCGATGTGCCGGAAACACTCACGGCGCTGTAGCGATCCACCTGGATCTCCTCCCGGGCCGGAGTGATGCCCACGCCCCGGAGGGTCGGGGTCACTTTCCGGATGGAACCATCGGCTTCGAAAAACAGGCTGTCGACCCGGACCGAACGCGCCTTGTCGAAGCCGGGGGAATAGTCGTTGTGGTGGTAGAACAGGTACCACTGTTCCTGGTATCGGATGATGGAATGGTGGTTGGTCCAGCAGCCGGTGGGGGATTCGTCCATGATGACCCCGGCGTATTCGAAGGGCCCGAGTGGACTTTTCCCGGTGGCATACTCCAGCCGTTCGGTCTTGTTCTCCACGTGGGGATAGGTCATGTAGTACACACCGTTCCGTTCGAACAGGTAAGGTCCCTCCTTCAGTCCCACATCGGGAAACTTCTGCAGGATGACCGGATCCGAAGCCAGCTCCACCATGTTTTCCTTGAGCTTGGCACCGAAAAGGTGGCCAATGGAATAATAGAGGTAGGCCTGACCGTCCGAATCGATGAACACGTTGGGATCGAAGCCCACCACCCCCGGAATGGAGGCAGCCTCCGGGGTGTAAGGCCCTTCGGGCCGGTCGGCCACCGCCACGCCGACGGTGAAGCCCCGGCCATTGGTGGTGTCCTTCTTGTTGGCAGGAAAATAGAAGTAGTATCTCCCATTTCGCTCGATGCAGTCCGGTGCCCACATGCTGTAGGAATGGGCGTCCACCCAGGGCACCTTTTCCTGGGTGACGATCATGCCATGGTCGGTCCAGGCGCGAAGATCGGTTGAAGAAAACACATGGTAGTCCTCCATGCAGAACCAGCCGATCCGACCCCGTTCCTCGTTCGCCAGGATGTCATGGGATGGGAACACGTACACCCGGTCGCCGAAGACCCGGGCCGAGGGGTCGGCAGTGAACTGGTTGCGGATGAAGGGGTTCTGGGCGGAAAGCGAGAGGCCGTACCAGAAAAGCAAGAGGACGGCTGCGGATCGGAACATCGAAAAAGTTTTCATGATCGTCTTGGTTTGGAAGGGTTTGGCATGAGTTTTCCTCAAGTTAATCAAAAGCAGGGTACCCTTTCCCGGAAAAGGGTTTTGAAGCATAAAAAAAACCGGGAATTCTCCCTACATTCGATAGAGCGAATTCAAACAGCCCCGAATTCCTGACCTTGTTTCCTACCATTGTATGTTTTTGTTTATGTGATCCATAAACCGGATCGTGTATGTCTGTATCTTTCTATTTATTTATCCATCAATCAATTTATCAATGCAACAAACCAAATCCATGAAAAGAATGACACGCTGCCTGTGTGCCTCCCTGGTCCTTCTCGGGGCCCTGTCCGGGTTGCACGCACAGCATGCCGTGTCCGCATCCGGAGGCGATGCTTCGGGAAGCGGAGGCTCCTCGAGCTACTCCCTGGGACAGGTGGTGTACACCGCGGTCGCGGGGAGCTCCGGCACCCTGACCCAGGGCGTCCAGCTTCCTTTCGAAATCACACGCATCACAGGGGGAACAGATTCCCCGGAGATCGTGCTTGACCTGGAAGCCTTCCCCAACCCGGCCACCGACCATGTCGTCCTGAAAAGAACCGACGCGGCCGCGAACACGCTTACGTACCGTCTGACGGACCTGCAGGGCCGTCTGCTGCATTCGGGTCCGGTCACCGGCACCGAAACCCGGATTTCCATGTCCGGACTGGCTCCTTCCTCTTATTTCATCTCGGTTCTGGATGAATCCAAACCCATCGCTCATTTTCAAATCGTAAAAAAATAACCCCACACCCATGAAACGAATTTTTACCCTTGCTGCCACCTTCGCCTTCACCGGCCTCCTCTTTGTCAGTCAACTTGCCGCCCAGGCTCCCGGAAAAATGAGCTATCAGGCCGTCGTCCGGGACAGCGACGACGATTTGGTGGTTGAAAGCAACGTGGGCATGCGAATCAGCATCCTGGAAGGATCGGTCTCCGGAACGGCTGTGTATGTGGAGACCCAGACTCCGCAAACCAATGCCAACGGTCTGGTTAGCCTGGAAATCGGTGCAGGAACGGTGGTAACCGGCTCCTTTGCCGACATCGACTGGAGTGCCGGTCCGTATTTCATCAAAACAGAAACCGACCCCAATGGCGGAACCAGCTACAGCATCACCGGAACCAGCCAATTTCTCAGCGTTCCCTATGCCCTCCATGCCAACACCGTCCAGGAGCAAACCTACCTTTCCACCACCCGGGAGGAGACCGTGGCCTTTGCTTCCACGACGCTGCCTGGGAACACTCCGGTCACCGTGCTCACCCTGGGCAATGTGCCTGCCGGGACCTACGCGGTTCATTTCTCCTGCCCCATCCGGAACACCAGCACCTCCTCCCTGGGCGTCAACCTGGCCTTTGGGGTGAAGGTGAGCGGGGAAAGCCTTGAATTTCCAAAGGATGGGATTGCCAGCGCCTTCATTCCCGCCACTGGATGGGCGGCCAGCTACGTGTTCGCCCAATCGGGCTTCAAACTGGTTACATTGGATGCCGATGGAACCCTGGAACTGGCCATCACTTACTGGGGAAACATCCTCTCGGGGAACGTCCAGACCGACGGTGAACGGACCCTGACGGCCATCCGCCTGAAATAGTCCCCCCTCCCTTCATTTTCCGGGGATGTCTTTGACGCGGGCCTGCGCAAAGACATCCCCTGTTCTTTTACTTTTGGACGTACAACCCACGACCGAAACCAACAAACCATGAAACACCGGATCCTCCTTCCCCTGGCGATCGCCGCCCTGTCCCTGCTGATGCTCCCTCCTGCAACCCCGCGCCTCCGGCCCCGGAGCAAGGCGATCGGCCCGAGGCCAACTTCCAGCTGGGGGTGGCTTCTTACACCTTCCGGGAATTCTCCGCCGACACCCTGCTCGCTTTTTGCAAACAAATGGGGATGGAATGGCTTTCGGTAAAAAGCTTCCACCTGCCCCTGGATGCCTCCGACGAGGAAATCGCCGCCCTGGTGGAGAAATGCAAGACCGCGGGAATCCGGCTCTATGCCGGAGGGGTCATCTACATGACCACCGAAGAAGAAGTGGACCAGGCCTTTGCCTACGCACAAAAGGCCGGTATGCAGCTCATCGTGGGGGTTCCCAACCACGAATTGCTTTCCTATGTGGAAGGGAAAGTAAAAGAAACGGACATCAAACTTGCCATCCACAACCACGGTCCGGGCGACAAGCTTTATCCGAGTGCGGAAAGTGCCTATGCGCTCATCAAAGACATGGATCCGCGCATGGGTCTGTGCGTCGACATCGGCCACACGGTGCGCATCGGCCGGGACCCTTCGGCCGATGTGAGGGATCATTTCGACCGGGTGTTCGACGTGCACATCAAGGACGTGACCGCGGCCACCGCCGAAGGGAGCACCTGTGAGATCGGCCGCGGGGTCATCGATATTCCGGCCTTCCTGACGGACCTCATCGACCTGGGGTACGACGGCATTGTCGCCTTCGAATACGAAAAAGACGGGGACAATCCCTTTGCCGGTTTTGCCGAATCGGCGGGCTATGTCCGGGGTGTCCTGGATGCCCTGCCCTAATCCGGCACCTCATTTGAACCAACTTATCCAATGGTTGTTATCTGAATGTCTCCCGACAAATGGGAGGTTCAGATAGCACTTTTGGATATGGCACAATTCAGTTTACGCGTCAACAGAGAAATTCGCCAGGTGGACGTGGATCCGGACACCCCCATGCTGTGGGTTCTTCGCGATCACCTGAACCTGGTGGGAACCAAGTACGGCTGCGGGGTGGCCCAGTGCGGCGCCTGCACCATCCATGTGGATGGGGAAGCGGTCCGTTCCTGCATCACTTTTGTCTCCGATGTGGGCGACAGGGAAATCACCACCATCGAAGGTCTTTCCGAAAAGGGCGACCATCCCCTCCAGGAAGCCTGGATCGAACACGACGTCCCCCAGTGCGGCTATTGCCAGTCGGGGCAGATCATGACGGCCGCGGCCTTTCTCAAAAAGAACCCCCATCCCAGCGATGAGGAGATCGAAGACGCCATGAACGGCAACCTCTGCCGCTGCGGCACCTACACCCGGATCAAAAAAGCGGTCAAAACCGCCGCCAATACCTGATTTCGGGGATTGACCCGATCTGCACGAACGGACCCACGCAAGATCTAAACAGAACAACATGACAACAGTAAAGACGACGATGGACCGGCGGTCCTTCATACGAAACACCATGGTGGGGGGCGGCGGACTGATGCTGGCCTTCCCCTGGCTGGCCAAGGCCTGCACAACCGGCACATCCACCGGTCTGGAAATTCCCAAGGAATGGCACGAGATCACAGGCTTCCTGAAAATCGGGGAGAACGGGGTGGTGACCATCCTGTCGCCCAACCCGGAAATCGGGCAGAACGTGAAAACCTCCATGCCCATGATCGTGGCCGAAGAGCTGGATGTGGAATGGGCCCGGGTGCTTGTGGAACAGGCTCCCCTGAATACGAAGGTGTTCACAAGGCAGCTGGCCGGAGGGAGTGATTCCATCCGCTCGAGCTGGGACGGCCTCCGGACGGCGGGCGCCTCGGCCCGCACCATGCTCCGGCAGGCCGCGGCCAACGAATGGGGGGTTCCCCTGGAGGAGGTCCGTACGGATGCCGGAATGATCTACCACGACGGCAGCGGGAAAAAGGCCGGCTACGGCGACATGGCCTCGGCGGCCTCCCGGCTGGAGGTCCCGGAAGAAGTGGAGCTGAAGAACCTGGGCGATTTCCGGATCATCGGCACCTCGAAGAAAAATGTGGACGGGAAGAAAATCGTGACGGGTCAGCCCTTGTTCGGACTGGATTACAAGCAGGAGGGCATGCTCCTGGCCATGATCACCCATCCCCCGGCCTTCGGCATGAAACTGAAGAGCTTCGATGCCACGGAAGCCCTGGCCATGCCCGGGATCAAAGACGTGTTTGCCATCAATGCCTACCCGGACGACTTCAAATGGCAGTGGTCCGACAACACCTCCTTTCCCGAACTCGTGGTGGTGGTGGGCGAAACCACCTGGCAGGTCCACCAGGCCAAGCAGATGCTGCAGATCGAATGGGAACCTTTCGGGGAGTACACCTACAAACAGGCCGGATGGCGGGGCGACCAGGAAGTGACGGTGCCGGCCGGACTCGAAAGTTCGGCGGACCACCGGACCCGGATGGCCGAAGCTGCGGCGAAGCCCGGAAGGGAAGCACGGCGCGACGGGAATCCGGAAGAAGCCTTCCGGCGGGCCGCGAAGGTGATCGAACGCACCTACACCGCTCCCCACCAGGCCCACAGTCCGCTCGAACCCATGAACTTTTTCGCCGATGTACGGGACGACCGCGCCATCCTGGTGGGTCCCACCCAGTCGCCCGAGCCCATGCAACAGAGCGTGGCCGCCCGCCTGGGCCTTCCCCTGGAGAAGGTGGAGGTGCACATGACCCGGATCGGGGGGGGCTTCGGCCGGCGCCTGTACGGCAGCTTCATGGTGGAAGCCGCAGTGATTTCCAAGAAAATGAACGCCCCGGTGAAGCTGGTCTACACCCGGGAAGACGACATGACCTACGGGGTGTACCGTCCCGCCTACCACGCCCTGTACCGGGCGGCCCTGGACAGCGACAACAACCTCATCGGATTCCATGTGCGCATGGGCGGGGTGCCTTCCAGCGCCCTCCATGCCAACCGTTTCCCGGCCGGAGCGGTGGACAACTACCTGGCCGAGAGCTGGACCCTCCCCTCCAACATCAGCACGGGGGCCATGCGGGCTCCGGGTTCCGAATTCAACGCGGCCGCCGAACAGGCCTTCCTGGACGAGGTGGCCGAGCTGGCGGGCAAGGATCCGATCCAGTTCCGGCTCGATCTGCTCCGAAGGGCCCAGACCGATCCCGTGGGCGAGAACAACGACTACGACGCCGCCCGCTACGCCGGGGTGCTGGAGCTGGTGCGGGACAAATCGGGATGGCAGACCGGAACCGATGGCAGCAAACGCGGGGTGGCGGCCTATTTCTGCCACAATTCCTACGTGGCCAACGTGGTGGATATGGAGATGCAGGGCGACAAACCGGTGATCACAAAAGTCTGGGCCACGGCCGACTGTGGCATCGTGGTCAACCCGGATGCAGCCGCCAACATGATGGAAGGCGGCATCGTGGACGGGATTGGTCACGCCATGTACCCGGAACTCACCTTCTCCGAGGGCATGCCCGACCAGAACAACTTCGACATGTACCGGCTCATCCGCCACAAGGAATCGCCGAAGGAGATCGAGGTCCATTTCGTGGAGAACGACATCCATCCGACGGGACTGGGCGAACCGGGGTATCCGCCGGTGATGGCGGCCCTGGCCAACGCCCTGCACAAGGTGACGGGTCAGCGGTATTACCACCAGCCCTTCGTGCGGAACACCTTCGAGACCTAGTCCAGGAAGGCGCAGACCCGGCCGAACACCCGTTCGAAATCCTCATCCACCCGGTGGGAATCCACCCCCTTGGCGGGGAATGGATTCTCGTGGATGCAGGGCCGGGCGAAGTCCATCTCATCGACCCGGATCCGGATGTCCCGGTAGGCCCCCTGGAGGGTGTTCATGACCTCAAACGAGGGAATGACCCGGTCCTGCCGGAGGGTGATGGCATAGAACTGCCCCTCGGATCTTCGCAGGAGATTCTCCCGGAATTCCCGCATTTTCTGGTAATCCAGCATGGCCTGGAAGACCCGCCCTTCGGGATGGTCCTCCCGGATGTAGTGGCGCAGGAGGCTGTCCTTTTCCAGGATGCGGTCGAAATGCTCCACCAGAAAGGAATACAGGGCCACGTTGGCCTCGCTGTCCAGGATGAACTTGGAGACCGGGGCAAAGCGGTTGAAGGTGGCCCCGGCGCAGAAGAGCAGGACCCTGGTTTCGTCGAATCGTCCGTCCGGATTGGTCAGCTTCAGGATCTGGGCCAGGAAGCCCCCGATGGAATAGGCGAAGATGTGGAAGGTAAAGTCGGGGTGGATCCGCGGATGGTGGCCCGACCGGAATTCTTCGAGCAGTTGCAGGATGTCGTCGTAGGTCTGCAGACCCGACCACACAAACCGCTGGGGCATGGTCTGCAGGCGCATGCTGATGGCCACGTTGGACAGGGTGGAATGGACGATGTTGGGGAAGCGGCGCTTCCGTTCCTCGCTCAGGGGGAACATGTCCCGGGGATCGCTCCAGTGGCGGGGTGCCCGCTGCATGTGGAAGGCGATGGGGAACAGGACCACGGCCCTGCCCGTGTTCTCGCAGATGGCCCGGGCCCAGGGGAGGTACTTGCTCCAGTCCTTTTCGTTGAACCCGTGAAACAGGAACACCAGCTTCCGGCTCCTCACCTCGCCCCGGGGGAAGAGGATCTGGTAGCGGAAGCGCCGGTTCTCCTCCACCGAATTGTCGCGGATGTGGACGTCGTGCTCCAGGGTGCCCACGTCGTTGAAATACTTGTAATCGCTTCGGATCTCCTTTCCGTGGAGGTCGCACCGGTGGGTCTCGTTGCCGGGCAGGAGGTGGGCGGACCGGGACAAAAACCCGGATTCCTCCACGTCCACGCCGCCGATGTGTTTGTCGGCCCGGTCCGAATGGAACAGGGACCTGAGTTCGTAATAGGTTTCGATGTATTTCATGGGGTGGTTCTTCCAGGCAAAGGTAGAAGGAGCCCCTGAAAACGAGACCGTTCCCGGGGGAATTGGGACGAAATGCACAAGTTTGAGGCGGATGCCGCCCTCCGGTGGGTGAATGAAACAAGACTCGCGCCACGGGCATCCATCCAGGGATGAACAGAAGGGGGGGGGGAACAATCTGCCGAACCAGGTGTTATTCCTTTTGGACCTGAAAATCGAATTTTTCCCTCACAATCTGAATGACAATTCCATGGACATCAAATTGAAATGTGCAGGCTTGCTTGCCAGCCTGCTCGTTGCGTGCAACCTGAACGCGCAGGAGAGGCAATCCATCACGCTGTTGGATGAAAGCAACCAGGCGGTTGAAGGGGTAGCCTACCGGTATGGAAATCAACAGGGCATTTCCGGACCCGAAGGAACCATTGCCTTTTATTTGCTACCCGATGAAACCATGCAACTCACTCATGTGAGTTACGGACATTGGGAATGGGACGAAAGTCAGCTCAAGGAGCACATCCGCACGGGAGAAGCTTTCCTGACCGAAATGCGCTTCCCCCTGCAGCCGGTCACCGTCCTGGGAATCCGCCCCTTGGTGCAGGCCGGTGATCGAATGGACATGGATTACGAGGATCACATGCAACACGATGCCGGGGAAATCCTGAATCAGACTCCGTCCATCCAGGGCATCCGAAAAAGCGGAGCCTATGGTTCTGATCCCGTCTTCCGGGGATTCAAATACGACCAGCTGAACATTGTTTTCAACGGATCCCAGGGGGCAACAGCAGCCTGTCCGAATCGAATGGACCCCCCCACCAGCCAGATGGCCCCCAACTTGATGGACCGGATCGAAATTCTGAAGGGCCCCTATGCCCTGCGCTATGGAACGGGCATCGGAGCCACCCTGAATTTCATCCCATCTCCCCTGCGATTCGGAGATCAGGATCACCTGTTCGGACGAGTCTCAACGGAGTATGTGGGCAACAGCAACACCCTGCGAAGCGAGGCCCAGATTGGTCTGAGTCATGCAAAAAGTGACATCCGGCTTTTGGCCGCCTGGTCCCAGGGTGATGATTATCGGGACGGAAATGGGATGCAGGTACCCGCCGATTTCCCACGGAGCAGTCTGGGCCTGGATGCGGGGCTCCAGCTCCATCCCCGGCACAGGCTCCGGATGTCGACCCTTTACAATCGCGCCCGGGATGTGGATTTTCCCGCTCTGCCCATGGACCTCCGCTGCGACGACACCTGGATGCTGAACCTGGATCATGAAGCAAACCTGCGGGGCAAGCACCTCCGGTCCTGGCACAATTCTCTGTATGCCTCCTTTGTGAACCACTTCATGGACAACCGGCTGAAACCCCTCGATCCGCGAACCATGAACGCGGAAACGTCTGCCACCACCCGGAACCTCGGGGGGCGAAGCGAGGGAAGCTGGATTATCTCCAGGGGAACGCTGCATGCCGGAGCGGATGTCCGGATGGAGGGAGCCGAGGGGACCCGCATCCGTGAATTTCTGATGGGTCCGATGGCCGGGAGCCGGGTCCTGGACAATGCATGGCAGGACAGCCGGATTACCAAATCCGCTGTCTTTGCAGAATACCAGGTACAGGGTTCCCGAATCCATGCCATTGTCTCGGGTCGATTTGAAATCAATCGGGCCGAGGTCTTGAATCCGGCCGAGGAGTTTGCGGAAATCTACCCGGATACCCGATCCCTGCAGGTCAATCCGGGCCTCAGCCTGGGGCTGAAGAAATCACTCGGGAACAGGGTGGAGACCGCTTTGTGGCTGGGCCGGGTCCAACGAAGTGCAAGCCTGACCGAGCGGTACATCAACTATTTTCCGGTGGGGCTGGATCCCTATGAAATGCTGGGAAATCCTTCCCTGAAACCGGAGGTGAACAACCAGGCCGACCTGACCTTTCAATGGACAGAACGGCGCACACGCTTGGACATCGACTTTTTCCTGGCCTACATGCAAAATTACATTTCTTCGGTCATCGATCCGGAGCTTTTGCCCCGCCTGCCCTTGAGCCCGGGTGTCCGTCAATTCACCAACCTGGAATCGGCGATGAAAAGCGGTTTGGAATTGAATTGGGTTCAGGAGTTGCCCTGGGGGTTGGAACATCGTTTGTCCCTGGCCTACACCCGGGCCAAGGATCTTGAGAGTGGGGAACCCCTGCCGGAGATCGCACCACTCGACCTGCGATTCCGGTTGCAGGGAGAGTATCTGAAGGGGAAATTGCTTCCCGGGCTGTTGCTTCGGCATGCCATGGCACAGGAACGCATTTCCGAAAGCTACGGAGAAACCGTCACACCATCCTTCACTCTGGTGGATGTACACCTTGCCGTCCGGGCAACAGAATGGCTCCGCTTCAGCCTGGGGGTGAACAACTTGTTCGATACGGCCTATTATGAACACTTGTCACGCTCGGTTCAGGGAAGCACCCTTCCGATTTTTGCGATGGGTAGGAACGCCTCGGCAAGTGTGAACATTCGCTTTTGATCGGGAACGGATATGCCGGTTCAGGGGACGTGGGGATCTGACGTTGCGTGCAAGCCTGTCAGCCGGATGCTCTCCCCCTTTCTCAGTTCCACATCGTAGGCATACACGGGCTTCACCAGTGCCAGGGTGAGTGGATCTTTCGTGTGAATCAGGGGTGCCTTGACGTCGGGTACCCGGTAGAAGGGGTTTGGATTCTCCCCCGAGGCATCGCGGATTCCCTCCCCAACCAGGGGCACATGGGATCGGATCCGGCACAGGCCGTCCAGGGTGGCGGTGATGGTTGCTTCCCGAAGCCGACCGTTGGACCAGGACAGATCGACCCGGAACCCGCCCCGGGCCCGCAATCCTTCCACCCGACCCTCCTGCCAGGCCGAGGGAAGGGCCGGAAGGAGGTGAAGGGCGCCGTCCTGGCTTTGCAGAAGCATCTCGGCAATGCCCGCCGTGCATCCGAAATTCCCGTCGATCTGAAAGGGCGGGTGGGCGTCGAAGAGGTTGGGGTAGGTGCCCCCGCCTTCTTCCCCGTCGGGACGAACGGCCGGGGTGAGCTGGTCGGTGATCAGCTTGAGGGCATGGTCCCCGTCCAGCAGTCGGGCCCAGAGGTTCACCTTCCACCCCATCGACCAGCCGGTGGATTCATCGCCCCGGGCTTCCAGGGAGGTGCGGGCTGCCGAAAACAACGCCGGCGTCCGGACGGAAGAGATCTGATTGGAGGGGTACAGACCGTAGAGGTGGGACACATGCCGGTGCCGGTCCTCCCGGTTGTCCCAGTCTTCCATCCATTCCTGGAGCTGGCCCCACCGCCCGATCTGCATGGGAGGAAGCCGCTCCAGGGCCGCCTCCAGTTCCTTTTGCAGGTCCGGATCCCTGTCCAGGACCCGGGCGGTTTCCAGGGTGTGGCGAAACAGATCGAACACCAGCTGGTTGTCCATGGTGGTTCCGTAGGTCAGGGAGGAGGCCGGGTGCACGGAGGGTGCGTTTTCCGGGGAAACGGACGGACTCACCACCAGCCACCCGTGGGAAGGCTCTTCCACCAGAAAATCCAGATAGAATCGGCAGGCTTCCCGGACAATGGGGTACGCCGATTCCAGGAATTTCCGGTCGCCGCCATAGGCATATTTCTCGAACAGATGCTGGCTCAGCCAGGCGCCGCCCATGGGCCACATGCCCCAGAAGGAGCCGTCGACCGGACCCGCAATCCGCCACAGGTCGGTGTTGTGGTGGAGCACCCAACCCGGAGCATCGTACATCGTCCGGGCGGTTTCCCGGCCGCTTTCCGCCAGCTCGCCCAGCATCCGCACCAGGGGCTCGCTGAGCTCCTCCAGGTGGGTGGGCTCGGCAGGCCAGTAATTCATCTCCGTGTTGATGTTCACCGTGTACTTGCTGTCCCAGGGGGGATCGAGCCGGTGGTTCCAGAGGCCCTGCAGGTTGGCGGGCTGACCCCCCGGACGGGAGGAGGCGATGAGGAGGTAGCGTCCGAATTGGAAATACAGGGCGATCATCTGCGGATCCGCTTCCGGCGAAAAGTCCCGGAGCCGTTCATCGGTGGGCTTCCATGCCGCCTCGGTGGTTCCCAGGTCCAGCAACACCCGGCGGAACAGCCGCTGGTGATCGGCGATGTGGTCCTGCAGCATCCGGTCTGCGCTTTTTCCAAGCACCCGATCCAGGCAGGCGCGGGTCCGCACGGACGCGTTCCCGTCGATGGTCCGGTAGTCCACAAACCCCGTGGCCATGGACACCAGGAGGGTGGCCTCATCGGCTCCCTCCACCCGCAGCGGGAATCCCCCTGCCTGGATCGTCCGCCGGAGATCCGGACCCTCACCCAGGCCTCGAAGGGCAGGGCGCCTTCCACGCCTTCGTGGCTGCCGGTGATGCTCGAAAGGACCAGCTCCTCCTCCCCTTCCGCATGCAATTCTACCTCCGATGGCCGGTCGAGGGTGGCGGAAAAGGAGATGGACCCGGGGAATCGGCCGTCAGGCGGACGACACGACCTGATCCGGAAAGGAGGCAAACACCTGCCGGTGGAACCCCACACCCCCGGCGTACCGGACATTCACCAGCGCGCGGTCCAGGTCCAGGTCCCGGACATAGTCCTCCGCCCGTTCATGACCCGGAAAATCGAGCCGCAGGTTCCCCAGGATCTGGTGGCATGCCCTGGGAACCGGGCTGATGAAAAACCGGTCGACCCGTTCCTGGGCTTCTTCGGACCGTCCCTCGAACAACAGCCGCCTGACCTCGGGCAGGGCTTCCCTGGCCTGCGGGTTGTCGTTCCGGTGGGGCTGGCCCGCGTAGACGGTGGATTCGTTCGGCTGGATCACCTCCTTTTCCGGATGACCGTACACCATGGCCCCCAGGCGGCCGTTGCCCACGGGCAGGGCCTCCTCCCACCGCCCCGCGGGTTCGTCGTACCAGATTCTCATGGGTTCGGACGGTTGGGACGGTTGGGGGGTTTGCAGAGGTTGTGCCCCGGTCCTCAGGACGATGGGCAGGAGCAGGCAGAAGAAAACGATCCGGTGGTTCATTCCCATAAATTACGCAAAGCAGTGGAGTGATCCAACTGCGGGAAAATATCTACTTTTGCAGCAAATGTTCCGGAAGATGCTCAAACGATTGACTTTCAGGCAAAAGTTGTTTTTCAACTTCGCTGTCATTTTCACCGTGTTCACTGTCCTCGTGCTCATCTTCCAGTTCGACCGGGAGAAAAACTTCCGGAGAAGCATGTTCGAACAGAATCTGGACAACATCGCGGAGCTCACCCACCAGTACATCGAATACCACCGGTTGGGCGAAACCGGCAATTACCCGATGCTCGATTCGCTGACGGCCTTCCTGCCCCGTCAGGACACGCGCATCACAGTGATCGACCGAAAGGGCCTGGTGCTCTTTGACTCCGAAGTGGGGGAGATTGAATCCATGGAAAACCACCTGGAACGACCCGAGATCCAGGAAGCATTGAAGCATGGGACCGGGGCCAATGTACGGACGTCCGCAACCACGGGACACAGTTATTATTATTTCGCAAGGGCCTATCCGGATTTGTTTGTGCGAACCGCCGCACTCTACAATTCCAAAGTAAGAGAGAACCTGCATGTGGAACGACTGTTCATCGCCTATCTGGCCCTGCTCTTCCTGGTTTTCTCCTTCCTGCTCACCCTGATCACGCGCCGGCTTTCCTACACCATTAAGAAACTGAGGGATTTCTCCATCCAGCTGCGAAGCGGCCGGGGTCCCACGGGGGAAATCCATTTCCCCGACGACGAACTGGGCGAAATCAGCAGCCAGATCACCTCTTTCTATTGGGAACTGGAAAAGGCCCAACGGGATCTACTCGCCGAACAGGAAAAGCTGTTCAACCACCTGAACGCACTCAACGAGGGGATTGCCTTCTTCTCTCCGGAAAAGAAAAAGATCCTGACCAACCAGCAATTCATCCAGAATTTGAACCTGATTTCCGGAGAATCTACCCTGAGCTCGGAAGATGTGTTCACCATTCCGGAACTGGCCTCGATCCAGAAATTCATCGATCATCAGCTCATCGAACCGACCATCCCCGGTCTCACAGAACTTCCCTCCGTACAGGAAGTGGTGGAGATGGACAAACGGTTCTTCGCCGTCCGGTGCCTCTTTTTCGCCGATCGCAGCTTTGAGGTGGTCATCACGGATGTCACAAAACTGGAAAAGAGAAAACGGATCAAACACCAGATGACCGGGAACATTGCCCACGAGCTCAAGACCCCGGTTACGTCCATCCTGGGCTACCTGGAGACCCTGCAGGGCAGCGACGTGCCGGAGGAGACAAGAAAGCTCTTCCTGGAACGGGCCTGCAAGCAAACCGAACGGCTGTCGGATCTCATCGGCGACATCACTTCCCTGACCCGGATCGAAGAGGCCGGCGAGAGTTTCTCCCTGGAGCCCCTGGAAATCCGAAAGATCATCACCGAGGTTCACGAACACCTGAAAATCAAACTGGATTCCCTCGACATCCGGGTCCACATCGACATCCCGGAAAAGATGGTCATCTCCGGCAACCCCTCGCTTCTGTATTCGGTGTTTTACAACCTGTTCGACAACTCCATCAAATACGGGGGACAGGGCATCGAGATCAAATTGCGGAATTACCTGGAGGACCGCAAGTATTACTATTTCTCCTATGCCAACACGGGGAACACGGTGGAAGAGAAACACCTGGTGCGGATCTTCGAACGGTTCTACCGGGTCGACGACGGCCGGTCGAGGGAGCGGGGCGGTACGGGACTGGGTCTGTCCATCGTGAAGAACGCCATCGAGCTGCACGGGGGAAAAATCACCGCCAAGACCTATTCCGGCGGGGGACTCGAATTTCTGTTCTCGTTGCGGAAGTAGGCCTCTCAGAAAATGTGGAGGACGATCCTCCGGCAGCGGGTCAGGGAGGGTTGTCCCTGATCGGTGACTTCGCAGATCAGGTGAAGTTCCACGCCGCTGGCTCCCGAAGGCACAGTGAATCGAACCTCGGGTGAGGTGTTGTCCTCCAGGCTGGGACAGGACAAATTCGTGCCGGCCTCGGGATAGGTCCACCAGGCAAAATCCAGCTTGTCTCCGTCCAAGTCATAGGAATCCAGGGCGGAAAACACCACCTCCTCTCCCTGCATGGCGTCCACGTGGACCACCTCCCGGGTGTCGTCCCCCATCACCACGGCCACCGGGGGATGGTTTGCTTCTCCATGGGGCTTCACGCACCAGTCGAGCCGGGCCTGAAAATCGTTCTGGAACTGGGGCCGCCACCGGGAAACCGTGGCCCTGGCATTGAAATCCATGTCCGCAAAATCGGGATCGTCCCGGTAAAACCGGCCCGATACTTCCTTGAACCGGCCGCCCCACCCGCCCCATTCCGGATGCTCCGGATCCTGCAATCCGGTTTCAAGGAAATAGAACCAGGAGGGAGTGTCCCCTTCCTTCAGGGCTCCGTGTGGATTGGGTTCGGTCCAGGTTTCGGGGGGATAGAGGGCCCCGAGCGGACCGTGGTCCGAGCGGACATTCGAGTCGATCCAGTCCCGGGAGGTCAGTTCTTCCACCCCGCCCAGGTACATTCCCCGGTAGGCTCCCTCCCGTTTGTCTTGCCCCTCGGGGGCAGCGGCCAGTATGTAGAACAACCCGGGGAATTCCCGGCGGATGAAGCCATACAAACCGTCCTGGTCGTTGATGTCATACACCCGGAGGCGCGAAACGAAGGCGTTGAAATCCTCTTCCGATCGTTCGTGTTTCACTTTCCAGAGGGCCTGGACCAGGTCGGTTTGTCCGCCCCAGACGGCCACATGCACCGGGCGATCTCCGGCCTCATCCGTCGTCCGGACGATCCAGTCCGATCCCTCCGTGTCCTGCCCTTCCCCGACGAAGGGCTCGCCCCGGCGGGGGTTCCCCCGCTTCACCACGGCCTGCAGGTCTTCGGCGGAAGGATACCCGGGATCATGGTCCCGCAACATGTCCAGAACCTTTCCGTATGCCATGATGTGATTCCGCACGAGATCGTCCCGCACCGTGTCCACCCCCAGCTCTCCGGGCGTGCCGGAAGCCGAGGCGATGATTCCACGGATGTCGAATTCGTTGGCATAGAGCAAGAGCCGCACCAATGATTGCCGGTCGTCCGGGTCACCCCCGATGTCGGTGGTGACAACCAGCACCGGCTTTTCAGAGGCTTCGGGCTGTCCGGCCACCGGCGTCGGGAACGTACCCCCCAGAACGACCAGGGCCATCCAGGCGGCTAAGCGCAATGGATTCATGAATGCGAATCTAGCATTTGTAATCATCATACAAGCCCACGCCTTCCAGGATTTTCGGGATGCTTTTCTCGATCCGGGCCACCCGGGTCTGGGCTTGCTTGGCCTGGGAGAAATGAAGAATGTAGGCCCGCTGCCGGCCCGGGGTCAACCCCTGAAAGGCTTTCCGCAGAGCGGGATCCTCCTCGAGCCGTAGCCTGAACTCCTCGGGCAGGGGCTCGGGTTCCTTCTTGAAGACGATCTTTTTTCCGGCTTCCTCCAGGGCGATGGCCTCCTTGATGGTTGAACGGATCACCGCCTCCCGGTCCAGGATTTCCTGCAAACTCCGGAACCGGAGAAATCGGCTGGCCTGGGAATTCTCACCGGGTTTCTCCAACAGTCCGTCCGGGTCCTTCAGCAGCGCCCCTTTGAAGAAACTCAGGGTGCAATTCTCCTTGAAGGCACTCACGATCAACACATTCTTTCCCTTGTGGGTGTAACACGGAACGCTCCATTTCAGCTCTTCGGTGAGTCCGCTCGAAAGCACCAGTGCCCGCAGGGCCTCCAGCTCTTCCCGCCAGTTGTTCACCTTGCATTTGGGCGTGGCATAAAATTCACAACGGCCGCAACCGTCCTGAAGATACAGATCGACTTTTGGATTCATGGTTTGCAATCTTTCAAGTGAAAAACACCCGGATCACGGAATTGTTCTCATACTTTTTCAAGTCACTCTCCGTTCTATCCATACCCCGCCAAGGGGCAAACCAAACCGGAACGAACCCGCTATGAAACAGACACATCTGACCTTCTTTCTTGCCCTGCTGGTCACAGGGTCGGGCGCCCTGCTGAACGCCCAGGACAAAGGCCCCGTCCAGCAAATGTACTCTGCCGGAGTCCAGATCGGCTACAACCGGGGCTATGGCTCCCAATTCCAGATGACCCTCCACAACGGCGCCAACGAACTGCCCTTCGATCTTCGGCTCGGATTGGGCTACACCCTGCTGAACCCGGGCAATGCCGCCGATGCCCGGCGAATCTTCATCAACAACGCCACCAACGGGGAGCCGGAAAAATCGGGCCGGTCCGTCGATTACCGGCTCGACTTTGTTTTCGCAAAACCCTTCTTCGGTTTGAAGGAATCCTACCTGGTCCTGGGACCCCGCGGATCCGCCTTCAAGGGGAATTTCAAATACATCGGGGGGAACGAAGACTTCGATGTGACATCCCACCAGTGGGGCCTGGGAGCCGGCCTGGAAACCCGGTTCGGACTAAGCGGCGGACTGAAGCTGGTGTTGTCGGGCGGACTGGATGGCTATCTTCCCTCCACCCTTCGGGGCCACGACACGGCATACAGTCCCGACAACGACAACGTCAACCCCCGGGACGACAACCAGAACGGAGATGAGGAGTTCACGTACCGGGACGCCGACAGGGCCATCTCCCAGCCCCGCTTCATGCCCTATGCATTGATCGGGGTGAATTTTCCCCTGTAGCCACCCCCGCCTGACTCTCCGCCTACACCCTCCCCGGCCCCACTCTTTCCTTTCGAAGAATCCCTTCTTCCTCTTCACTTCCGAAGAAAGCCACTTCGGAAGTGAAGAAAATTGCCGTGGCTGAACGGTGCTCTGCAAGCACCTGAAAATCCTATCTTTCTCTTTTTCTGCGTTTTACATTTTTTGGCACGCAGGTTGGTTGTTGTCTCATCCCAAAATTGGCGAACAATGACCATGCACTTGTCTTTCATCTGGATCTGGGGTCTGCTCACACAGCAGGCAGCCACCGACCCGCAGCCGAAGTCCCGGACAACGGATTTTCTGGAGATTTCGGGACTGGTGTATGACGAAACCATGTCGAAACTGGGGCGGGATTTCTACAACGACTTTTATGTCATCTGGCAGCAGATCACGGAAACCGACCAATCGGTCGTTGTCCGGGAGCGGCCCATCCCCGGCATGGGAACCCAGGTTCGCATTCTCATCAACGACCAGGACGTGTACCTGGCATTCATCCGGCCCCGAGCCGAGGAAATTGAGGATGCAGCCGCATCGGCCGCCCAGGAATGCCTGAACTATGTGCAGAATTACGAACAAATGCAGGAGCAACTCTCCACAGAGGACCAGATGGGCTCCGGCATCTTTTGACAGAAAAACCAAAGAAATGAACGACGTTGCCATGAAGACAAACCCAAAGACCCGGAAGCGGATGTTCCTGCTGGCATTTTTTGCCCTTGCGCTGGTGCCGGCCGGACTCTTCGCCCAGGATTTCGTCTACCAGCCGATCAACCCGGCCTTCGGAGGCAATCCGTACAACTACACCTGGTTGCTGGGTTCGGCCCAGGCCCAGAACACCCACACCGAGGAAGATCTGTCCTTCGGTTCCTACACCGACGACCCCCTGGCCGACTTCCAGGAGAACATCGACAGCCAGATCCTGAACGAAATTTCCAAGCAACTGTATACCACGCAATTCGGGGAGAACGGCCTGGAAGAGGGATCCTACGAGTTCGGTTCCTACCAGATCGAGGTATCGCCCACGTCGGAAGGGATGCAAATCAAGATCATGGACATCACCACCGGCAGCGAGACCACCGTCATCATACCCTACTATTGATCCAACGCTCCGAAAAAAACACACGACAAACCACATCACCCCAAACCGATGATCCGAACCACCTCATACACGCTGCTCCTTCTGTCACTCCTGGCACAGGCCTGCATGCCCATGATGAAGCAGCCCATGAAAACGTCGGGGGCCCGTCTCGGAGAACGCTCGGGGGTGTATGAGGAACTCGTGCAACTGCCCGAACCCCAGGAGCCTGTGGTGGTGGCTGTGTACAAATTCAGGGACCAGACCGGACAGTACAAGCCCAGTGAAACAGGGGCCAGCTGGTCCACCGCGGTGACCCAGGGTGCCACGGCCATCCTGATCCAGTCCCTGGAGGAATCCGGATGGTTCATTCCCATCGAACGGGAAGGACTTGGAAACCTGCTGAATGAGCGTAAAATCATTCGATCGAGCCGGGTGAACTACGGCGGCCAGGATGCGGAATCCAGCGACCTGCTCCCTCCCCTGCTTTTCGCAGGCATGATCCTGGAAGGGGGCATTGTCTCCTACGAAAGCAATGTGCTCACAGGGGGTGCCGGACTGCGGTACTTCGGAACGGGCGGATCGGGGCAATACCGGGAAGACCGGGTCACGATTTACCTCCGGGCCATTTCCACCTCCACGGGACGGATCCTGAAAACCGTCCACACCACCAAAACCATCCTCTCCCAGAAAATGGACGCCGGGGTGTTCCGGTACGTGTCCCTCAAGCGACTTCTGGAAGCTGAGGTGGGTTTCACCTACAACGAACCATCGGGCATCGCCGTGCAGGAAGCCATCGACAAGGCCGTGCATGCCATGATCATGGAGGGCATTCTGGACAACCTCTGGACCACCCTCGAGTCCAACCCCCTTGAACAGGAGGCCGTGAAGAACTACGTAACGGAACGGGACGAAGCCGACCACACCGATCATCTGGGTTATCGTCCGGCCGACCTCCGCACACCCTTTGCCCTCGGATTTTCAAGCGGCGTGCTGCTCTACGACGGCGACTATCCCAACAGTCTCCCCGGACCCAAAGGATCGCTGCGAATTGGATTCTTTCAGGATTCCCCCTGGTCGGCGGACCTGCAGCTGGGCATGGGAAAACTGGCAGTGGAAGATCCTTTCAGCAGCTTTGTCCACTACGGAAAAATAGCCACGAAATACCGCATATACAACGATCACCGCTTCACTCCCTATGTGGAAGCCGGCCTGGGCGCCCTGATCAGCACCGGAAACCGACTCTTCGACTACGAGAACGTGCTGAGCGACCAAAGCTATCTCTTTCTTCATTCGACCCTTGGATGGGAGTTCATGGCCGGACCCAAAACCGGGATCGACCTGAGAATCGGATACAACTGGATGTGGAACGACCGCATCGACGGCATGGCCCAGGGCCGCTACAACGACTATTTCTGGGAAGCCATGATTGGCCTGAATCTATACATCAAATAATTCATCATTAACCTTTATCAATCCTCAAAACAAGCAATTATGAAAAAGCAAGTACTCATTCTGTCCGTTCTGGCTTTCAGTGCAGCACTGACCTTCGCCCAGGACAAAAAAGGTGGTGACCACGACGATCACGATTCCAAGGGTAGCACCACCAACGAAGCCTATGTCGAACAAGACGGCGAGGAGAATTTCTCCGGCATCCTGCAAGACGAAACCTCTACCGCCAAAGCCACCGTGTACCAGTCCGGTGAAGAAAACGAATCCATGGTGGAACAAACCGGACGCGACAACACCGCCGAAGTGGATCAGAATGGCGAAGACAACTGGTCCTCCATCGATCAGCGCGATCAGGACAACCTGGCCAGGGTCGAGCAGCGGGGAAGCGACAACGCCTCCATGATCACCCAGAAAAGCGAAGAATCCAAAGCTTTCGTGGATCAGAAAGGGGAGGACAACAGCTCCCGGATTTTGCAGGACGACGGCACGGACAACCTGTCCAAAGTCACCCAGCGTTCGGAAGATTCCAATGATTCGAAAGATCGCGAAGATTCCAAATCCAAGGGAAGCGAATACACCAACAAATCGGAAATCGAGCAAATCGAAGGCCGCTCCAACAAGGTGATCATCGAGCAGGTGGGAACCAACAACTGGAGCAACGTGAAGCAGATCGAATCCAAGGAGAGCTTTGTGAAAGTGGAACAGGAAGGTTCCGGAGCCACCAAGAGCCGGGTGCTTCAGTCGGATGTGGAGGAAAGCTCCGTGTTCATCGCCCAGGAAAGCTATGGCCGGAACAGCAGCGCAGAAAGCTTCGTTTCCCAGGACAAGGGCGAAGACAACTACGCCACCGTTTCCCAGCGCACCGATGACGTCGCGTTCAGCAAAATCGAGCAGACAGGCGACGACAACTACGCTTCGGTTGATCAGAGCACCTCGGTGTTCACCGAAAGCTTCATCGCCCAGAAAGGGGATGGCAACAGCGCCACCGTTCTTCAGACCAAAGCTGATTCCCGCGAGAAGTCCGGAAAGAAAGACGACGAAGACGACCGCGACAAAGAGGATCACGGAAAAGGCGAAGACGGCATCCTGAGCGAAATCGACCAGAAGGGAAGCGACAACACCGCTTATGTGGCTCAGTACGCCGGTTCCGACCTGTACAGCACCATTTCCAGCGATGGAGAGTACAACACCGCCTCCGTCTACCAGACCGGGAAAGGACATTACAGCTCCGTGGATCAGCAGGGTACCTGGAACGAAGCAACGGTGTACCAGTCCGGTAACGGCAACGTATCCGAGGTGATGCAGTTCAATGCCCAGAGCTCCCATCCCCATCAGCCGCGCTAGGCAAAAAGATATGGAATAGAGTGGTTCTTCTGTGATGATTCTGGGGGATGCCGCCTGTGGTGTCTCCCAGGATTTTCACTCTCTTCCACATATGAATCCATTGCAAACGAACGAACAACGAAAACAATGAAACCGCACAATCACTTCCGGCCCCGGGTGGGAACCATCCTCCTCCTGCTTCTGCTTCACCTGATGGCGGTCAGCGCCCAGGCGCAGGACATCACAGGGAAAGAGGTCTACCCGCCCCAGATATTCCGCGTCGAAATGGAGGCCAATCTGGTGCGGCTGGAACAAAACGGCATGGAAAACGCATCCCTGGTTTTTCAGCTTGGAAGCCGGAATTCCCTGGATCTGATCCAGGAAGGATCGGAAAATGAATATTACGGGGAGATCACAGGAAATGACAACGAAACCCAGGTGTTGCAGCGAGGTCAGGAAAACCGGATCGAACAGTACCTCCGGGGGAACGAGATGGACATTTCCGTCAGCCAGCAAGGAAGCAACCTGGAAATTACCCTCACCGAGGATGGACACGGGACGGGGTACCGGGTGACCCAGACAGGACAGGACATGAAGATCGTGATCGAACAGGGCCACTCCATGAACCCCCTCTTTCCAACGACACAGAAATGATCCAACCATCACACCATGAAGACCACAATTCACCACCACATTTCCCGGACCCTGCCCCTGTTGGGCCTGGCCTTCCTTCTTTTGCAGGCCTGCACCGAGGACCGGATCCAACTTTCCTATGACGGCACTCTGGCCGGTCATGTGAAGGACTTTACCTCCGATGAGGTGCTTGCGGGGGTCATTCTGACCACCAACCCGGCCACCATTTCCGTGGCCACCGACAGCACCGGCTTTTTTGAATTCAGCACCCTCTCCGAAGGAGACTACACCCTGATCGCCAGAAAAAGCGACTATGTTTCTGAGTCGGTCGTCATTTCTGTCACCCACGACGACACGGCCACGGTGGTGGTTCTGCTGGAACGAAGCAGCGAATACAACAAGGCACCTGAGTTCGGATCTGTATTTCAACCCGACTCCGGGGAGCCGGTCGATCCGATGGATGTCGTACTGACCTGGACTGCCAGCGATCCGAACCCGGAAGATGCATTGTCTTACGACATCCGCCTGTTTGGGAACGGAAACCAGGAAGCGGCGACCTATGAAAACCTGAGTGAGTCCGAACTGATCCTGACCGATCTCGCCTACAACACCGTCTACTTCTGGCAGGTCCGGGCCTACGATGCCTACGACACCATCGTCAGCGATGTCCACTCGTTCCAGACCCTGCCTTTTCCTGACTACCCCATCCTGTTTGCCCGGGAAACGGAGGATGGCCTATCCGCCATCTTCTCTGCCGACACCACGGGGAGCCTGCCCATCCGGCTCACCATCGGCACCCGTGACACCTGGTCGCCCCGGCGGAGTCCGGCCGGGCAGAAAATCGCCTATGTATCCCACGACAACCTGGAAGCCCACATCTACACCATGGACATCGATGGAAGCAATTCCAAAAAAATCACGCGTCTGCCCATCTCCGGATACCACAACGCCGGCAGGGGCTATGCCTGGTCGCCCCGGGGCGACAAGATCATTTACGCCTACTATGACCGGATCCTGGAAGTGGGAGCCGACGGAACCGGGGAACGGACCCTGGCAACGGCTCCGGCCGGCCGCCATTTCCGCGACCTGAGCTATGCACCGGACGGATCCCGGATTGTGGCGCAAACCGTGGGAAGCGACGCGGATCAGTCCGAGCTCTGCCTGATCCAGGTAAGCGACGGATCCCTGGAGGTCCTGGTCGACAGCCTTTCCGGAATGACCGAAAGCCCGAGCTTCTCCCTCAACGGAAACCAGATCCTTTTCACAGCGGATGTGTCGGAGAGCCTGGTCCCCGATGAACGTCAGCTCGACGCCCGGATCTACGAAATCGACCTGGTTACCCGACGCACCTGGAACCTGTCGGAGCACCGACCCGACGGGACCAACGATCTGAATCCCAGGTACTCATCCAACGGTGCCTACATCATATTCGAGAATACGTCCAACGAGAGCGGAGCCACGCCTTCCATCTGGATGATGGACCGGGACGGGAATTCCCTGAGCCGCCGCATGCTCTTCGAGGGCGCCCGGATGCCGGACTGGCTGTAGTTGGTCCGAAAAGGGTATCTTTGGTTCTGTGAAATCGCTGATCCTGCTGGGTGCCCTGGCCACCCTCACCCTGCTTGTGCTTCTGGCAGCGAAACGGAACAAGACACGGTCCGATCGTTTCCTGTCCTTCCTCCTGCTGGTCTACCTGGGCAGCATCGGGGGAAATTACCTGGAGCTGTACAACGCCGATCACGGGTTCCCTCTCCCGTTCTTCCTCAACCTCAGCTGGGTTTTTCTCCTGCTTCACGGTCCCACCCTCTGGTTGTATGTCCGGTCCTTCGCCCTCCACAGGAAGCCGTTGCAATGGTTCCACCTGGTCCATTTCCTGCCCTTCCTGGCCTTCCTTGCGTACCAGCTGGCCACCTTTCAGACCTTGCCGGCCGACGAGCGGATCCAGATGGTGCGGGACGAGGTCTTCAAAACCACCGATTTCTACCGGGTATCGGTCCTTGCGATCGCCCTGTCCACCCTGTCCTACAACCTGTGGGCGCTGAAACGGATCCGGGAGCACCAGTGGCAGCTGAAGCGGCATTTCTCCCGGATCGACGACAAGGACCTGCGCTGGCTGGAGATCCTGACCATTGCCAACCTGTGCATCTTCGGGATCAATGTGTCGCTTTTCAACCTCGACCTCATCTTCGGGATCGCGCCCTACCGGACCCTCGTCCTGGTCGCCTTTTCCCTTGCCTCGGTCTACACCTTCCTCCTGGGATACTTCGGCCTGCGCCAGGGCCAGGTCTTCCTGTCCGGAGAAGGATCCGGCGACGAATCCGGGCAGGAATCCGCCCGGAGATCCGGAAGGAAAATGCCAGACTCCGACCCGGCCCTGCCCGAAAACGAATTCATCTCCCGCATCCTTGCACGCATGGAAGAGGACCGGCCCTACCTCGATCCGGAGATCACCCTGACCAAGCTGGCCGACCAGCTCCACGTAAAAAGCCACACCCTGTCCGAAGCCCTCAACGCCGGGGTGAGGCAATCCTTTTTCGACTTCATCAACCGCTACCGCATCGAGGAATTCAAGCGCCGGTTTCTGGCGGAGGACCAGGCCCGGTATTCCATCATGGGCGTGGCCAGCACCTGCGGTTTCAACTCCAAAGCCGCCTTTTACCGGGCCTTCCAGAAATACGAAGGCACCACGCCCACCCAGTTTCTGAGCCGCCGGGAAGGCAGGCGGGACACGGGTTCCGGCCGGTGAGACCCGCCTGTCCGGAAAGTGGGACACCCCCGTTTGGAAAGTGAGACTCCTTTGCACCCGTCCGGGAGGGTGCGGGTCCGGTCTTTGAACTAGGTTTGCCGCACCAAAACCGGATTCTCATGAAAACCTTCCTTCATCTCCTTTCCATGGCCGCCGTCCTGACCGTCCTCGGCTCCTGCTCCACCACCCTGTCGTTCCGTGCCGGGGTCCACCATGGCGGGATCGTCGAAAACACGGACATGTCGGTGGTCCCGGGGTCCGAGGCCCCTCCCGAGGCCACCGTCGATGCGTTCACCGGGGCCACCCGGACCGGGACCCATGCGGGCATCCGGCTGGAACACGAGGGGAGGGTGCTTTCGTTTTCGAGCGGACTCGATTACCTCCGCAGCAATCAATCCTTTTATTACATCGACGCCGGCCTGTTCCACATGGGTCAGCGCGATGTGACCCTCCACCAGAGGACCGTCCCCCTGGAGGTGGGCCTTCCCCTGTTTCGGGGATTGCTTCCCCGGTGGGAGGGCCGGTGGCGGATCGGGTACCTGCAGCAGTTCAATTCGGCGGAGGTCATGGATTCCGGCATCCTGCCGGACTATCGCATCCTGCCCCGGTCGGGCGGACTGACGACGGGATTCTCCTTCTCCCCGGTGCATTTCCCCGGGGGAAGCCGGCTGGGCTTCTACGCCGATGTGTACCGCGGGTCGCAGATTTACGAAGACCTGTACAACCAGGCCGGGTTCGAGATGCCGGGTTCCTCCTCCATCCGGGCCGGCCTGCTTTTTTCCTTCTGATCGCAACCCACCCCAACCGATACACCATGAAATTCACCTGCTTTTCCTTCCTGTTCCTCCCCTTGCTTGCTGCCGTCTCCCCGTCCTGCGATTCCTGGGACAATCCGCCTCCGGCCCGGGATCCGCTGTGCTTCGAAGAAGTGATGTCGCGCGGACTGGAGGGCTGCATGGGGTACTACGACATCCCCGGCTGCTCCTGGGCGGTGCTCCGCGCCGACAGCCTGGCCCATTCCGGAAGCGAGGGCCGCATCCACAGCGGATCCGATATCCGGATCGACCCCACCGGCCATTTCCAGATCGGGTCGCTGGGGAAGTCCTACACCGCCTTTCTGGCCGCCCGTTGTGTGGAAGAAGGGCTCCTGACCTGGGAGACCCGCCTGTTCGATGTTCTTCCCGGGTGGCGGGAGGAGGCCAACCGGGCCTATGATTCGCTGCGGCTCATGGACCTGCTGTCGCACAACACCCCGCTTCCGCCCCTCAACGTGATGGTCACCCACCTCAACCGGAAGACCGGAAAACCGGTGTACGAGAACCTCCCCGCGTTCGAGGGCACGGACCTGGAACGAAGGCATGCCTTCTGCCGTTATGCACTGAGCCTGGAGCCGGTGGAGACGAGCGGACTCAATTACGGGAATGCCGGGTACAGCCTGGCCGCCGCCATGCTGGAACAGGTCACGGGACGAAGCTGGGAGGAGCTTGCAGGCGAACTGGCCGGGGACCTTGGCATCGAAATCGGACAGGAACGGCCCAACAAGACCGACCCGACCCAACCCTGGGGACACCGCCGCCGCGACGACGGGACCCTCGAACCGGTGGGTCCGGCCGATGCCCGCTTCTTCACCGACCCCATCTCCTCCCCGCGGGGGACATCCACGTGAGCGTCCTGGACTTCGCCACCTACCTGTCGCAGTACATGAGGGGACTGCAGGGGGAAGACGCCCTGCTGACCTCGGAAACCATCCGGTTTCTGCTGACCGGCACCCCCGGGTACGCCATGGGCTGGTACAACGAAACCGACGGGGACGCCATCTGCTACCACTACGGGTCCGAGGGAAGCTTCTACTGCCACATGATGATCTACACCAACCTGCAGGCGGCCATCGTGGTGTTCACCAACGCCCCGTCGGGACCGGACACGGAACACTTCCTGAACGATGCCCGGAATTACCTGAAGGTGAAGTACATCTACAACGAGAACCAGTAGTTGAATTTCACCATGAACACATGGTTCCCCCGGAGTCCGAACAGGTCGCCGGTGATGTCCCCGATGGGCTGATGGAGCGCCTCCCGGCCCGAGCGGTCGTGGGCCCAGACCACATAGAGGGTCGATCCGAGGTTGTATTCCCAGCGAAAGACCAGGTTGGAGCGGAATTGCATGAAACTGAAGTCCGGGTTTGAAAAGGTGTAGGTGCCCCCGTTCCAGTCATAGGAATACGAGTTGAGCGTCGGGTCGAGCGCCGCGTCGACCGCCTGGAACCGCAGGCTTGCATCCTCCGCCCGGGACTGGTTCACCCGCCGGAAATCGTCGTAGTCCCCCACCGAAAAGTAGGGACTCCCGTAGTACTGGATGGACAGCTCCGGGGTCAGGTAGAGTTCCGTCCGGAAGGTCAGGGACGCCGTGTGTTGGTCGATGGCCCCCACCACGTACTCCGGCGCATCGGGTCCGGGCAGGGTGCCCACGTACTGCTGGGGGTAGACACGCCGCGACAAATGCCCCACGCCGCTGATCTTGAGCCTCTTCACCGGCAGCCAGTCCACCCCGGCCTCCAGCTCGTTCCCGAAGTAGCCCTCCTGTCCGAACGTGGTGTATTCATATTCCAGATCGCCCGACAGGTCCTTGGTGGGATTGCTCCGGATCCCCAGCTCAAGCTGGTACCGCGGATCGAGCCGTAGGGCCGGACCGCCCCGCAGTTCCCGGGTGTCGAGGATGGAGAACTGGTAGTGGGTGCCTGCGGAGAAGCTCCACAGGGCATTGTTCCGGATGGTGAAATCCGCCCCGGCCAGATTTCCCGTGTTCTCTCCCCCGAAACTCCAGAGCGCCTCCTGGTGCACCTCCAGGAGGTAATTCCGGATCCAGGTGCCCGGCTCGTTCCGCTCGTAGGTGGCTTCCAGGCTCTCCCCCATGAAATCGGACTGACGGATGTAGCCCAGGTCGTTGAGATTCAGTCCGGGGCTCCGGTACTGCCCCTGGGCGTGGAAATTGAACCGGCCCCCGTTTTTTCCGATGCGCACCAGGGCCCCGTGACCGGCCAGCTCTTCCCGGAGGCTGTCCACCAGGATGTACTCCGCATCGGGGCGCTGGAAACGGTGGTTGTGCGACAACTGCTGGAGCAGGATGGCCTCGCGGGACCCCTTCAGCTGGCTGGCGATGGTTTTGACCTCCAGGAAGTAGTTCTTGTTGTCCCAGTACTGCAGGTAATCCAATCCGCCGCTGACCGCCCGGGAGGGCAGGACGAGCGAACTGACCGAATCCTCCGAGAACCGGTTCACCATGCTGAACACCCCCCCGACGGTGCTGTTCCCGCCATTGAAATCCCGCTTGATCCGGGAGGCCAGGTAGTTGCTCAGGGGCGACACGACGACGTCCTTTTCCCGGTCGGCCGGATCGCGCACCACCCCGTAGGCTTTGGCGGTCAGACCGTTGACAAATCCGACCGACAATCCCTTCTTGTTTTTCCCCGTGACCTTCGCCGCCCCAAGGATGGTGGTTCGGTCGGGCAGCTCCGTCACATCCCAGTCGCTCAGGGGATTCACGAAGGAAGGCGCGCTGCCGATGCGCCGGGAATAGTAGGGAATGTCGCCGTCGAGTTCGAAGTCGAACACATCGTTCCCCTCCAGGAAGAAGGGCCGCTTTTCCGTGTAGAAGGTCTCGAAGGAGGTGAGGTTGAGCACGGAAGGGTCGGCCTCCACCTGCCCGAAGTCCGGGTTGACCGTGAGATCGAGTGTGAAGTCGCTGCTGATCCCCACCTTGGCGTCCAGACCCGCATTGCCGCCGAAGGAGCCCGGGGGGTCGGCCCCCTGCAGACGGGACCAGGAGCCCAGCACATAGGGCAGGATTTCCGCCTGTCGCGAGCTGCGGATGTTTTCGATGCCTTTCAGCTCCCCGAAGAGGTAGACCATGGCCGGGGCCTCCCGGGGGATGGGATCCCAGGAGGTGGCTTCCTGCTTTCGCGAAATGACCCGGTACACGTGCAGCCCCCAGGTGTGGTCGGCCTGGTTGGCGTAGCGGATCTGGCTGAAGGGCAGCTGGACCTCGGCGATCCACCCGGAATCGGTCCGGGAGGTGGCCCCGTCCCACACCGCATTCCAGTTCATATCGAAGCCCCAGTCGCCCAGGAGCTTGATGTCGGTTTTCTGTCCGGCCACCGTCATGCTGAATTCAAAGGCCGTGCGCTTGTCAAAATAACTGTCCAGCCCGATGCCCATCATGTCCCCGGCCCGGGAATCGCGCGGACCCAGTTTCTCGATGATTTTTTCCGGTTCGCGGTCGGAGCAGATCAGGGCCACATAGAGGTTGTTGTGGTCGTAGAGGACCTTGAACACTGTGGGCTCGGTGGTCGGCCGGCCGCTCTGGGGGTACTGCTGGGTAAAGCCCCCCTGCCACTCGCCCAGGGACCACACCGCCTCGTCCAGCACCCCGTCGATCTTCGGTCCCGCCTGCTCCCCGATCGATACCGCGTTGTACACCCGCTTGTTCCGCAGGAGGGAATCCAGGTCCTGGGCCTGCGCACCCGGATGGGTCAGGAGAAACAGAAAGGCCGGCAGCAGGACCGTCCGCAGGGCGGGACGCAACTCCGGGAAGAGAAGGGACGTGGGTTTCATGGAAGTTGGGGATGATCCGCCATAAGTTACAAAACTCCGGGGAAATCCGGGCTTCCATCCTCGAAACCTACTCGAACATCAGCACAGCCAGGATCACAATCAGTAGAGCTGTGCCCAGCACCAGGCGGGCCGGCAGCGCCACCTTGCGAAAATCTGCCCCTTCTCCCCCTTCCCGGTATTTCCTCGCCCTCACTGTCAGGATGCTGATTTCAAGGATCAGCACGACGACCAGTGAAAGCTTGGCCATCAACAGGGGTTCATGGAACAAAATCTTCCAATAGGGGGTCATCAGATAGCCTCCCGACAGAAGGAGAAGAGCCAGCCCGATGTGCCCAAGGACGATGCCCTGACTGTTGTGTATGTGAATTTTGCGCGCCTCCGCTTTGTCCAGTTTCGAACTCTTCCGGGCCAGATAGAATTGGGTGATGCTGCTCCCCAAGGCCATGGCCAGTCCCAGAAAATGGAGCATGAACATGATGTTCCTCATGATATTCAGTTTGAACATACAACACCCGGTAGGGAAAAAAGATCACGCCCGGATAAGCAGCGGAGTCACTTTGGGAACAGGGAGGGGCACCCCGGGCGACTCAGGTTTTCCTGCGGAAGGCAAACACGGCCAGAACGGCATTGAGAAGAAAGACATAGGTCAGGAAGGCCGCGTTTTCAAAGGTGAACGCCGGCAGGGCCAGCATCCCGATCCCAAACCCGACCGCGCTGATGCCATAGGCCGTTCCGCTTTCCGTTTCCGGATGCCGCCAGGCCTTGAGGAAGGTGGGCAGACTGGCGAACACATCGGCGGTCAGGGAGAAGAAGATCGCCAGATTGGGATTCCGGGTGAAGGCCCAGAGGACAATGCCTGCGATGGCAGCGGCCATCAGGACGTAGTCCTTCCGCTCGGTTTTCCAGTAAGCCTTGCGGTTGAAAAAAGACACCAGCACGACGATGAGCGGCGTGAACCCGGCCGCGAAGGTGGTCCAGGATACCTCCGCCACCCCCTGCACCCGCTGGGCCGTGAAAGCAATCATGGGGAACAGCCCCCAGAGAAGCCAGGTGACCCGGTTGGGCTTCGCCCGCCCCAGCACCGTTTCGCGCAGGTAGAAAAATCCCCCGAGTGAGCCGATGATGGCGCCGATGATGGCAAAATATTCCGGAATCATGGTTTCCTCAGTGGGTGAAGGGAAGGGCGTGGATGAGCAAATAGAACACGGACGGACACAGCAGGCAGCCCAGGCCCGTGTAGAAGGCCGCCGTCAAGGCCCCGTACGGCACCAGCTTCGGATCCGTGGCGGCCAGTCCAGCCGTGACCCCGCTGCTGGTCCCCAGCAATCCCCCGAACACGATGGCCGAATGGGGGTTGTCCAGTCCGATCCGTTTTGCCACCAGGGGGGTGCCCACCGTCACCAGGATGGTTTTGAACACCCCGGTGGCGATGCTGATGACGATGACCTCGGAAGGCGCCCCCAGGGCCGATCCGGTGACGGGTCCCACGATGTAGGTGCAGGCCCCGGCCCCGATGGTGGTGATGCTCGCCGCATCGGTGTAGCCCATGGCCACCGCGATGAGGGCCCCGATGAAAAAGGTCGCGGTGACCCCCGTGAGCAGAGAGACGAGTCCGGCCGGTCCCGCCCGCCGGATCTTGTCCAGGTCGGCGCCCATGGCCGTGGCCACCACCGTAAAATCCCGGAACATGGATCCGCCCAAAAGGGCCATGCCGGCAAAGGCAGGCACGTTGGCCAGGCCCTTGTCCCGACCCACGAAGGCCAATCCAAGCCCGATGAGGATGGCCAGGGCGACCCCGGGAATCCGTTTGCGGGTCGCTTTGTCCGACACCCAGGAGGAAAACAACAGGATCACCCCCACCACCAGGAAGCCGAAGACGAGTCCGTTCGTCCCGATGACCTTTTCAACGATTTCCATGGTCTCCGGTCGTTGAGGTTCGTCCAATCCTTGCAATCAGGGGAACCAGCAGAAAACAAACCAGGGTGCCCGCCAGGCCCGCCAGGATGGCGACCCATCCGCCCGACACGGCGGCGCGGACATTCTGGGTGGCGGCCATGGCCACGATGACGGGGATGTACATGCTCGACCAGAACAGGATGCCGTCCTCGGTCGGAGGCAACAGCCAGCCCTTCTTTCGTCCCAGGGTGCTCAGGCCCATCAGCAGGATCATGGCAAAGCCGACGCCGCCCACGTCCCCGTTCACGCCGATCAGCGCGCCCAGGAGGTTCCCGGCGTATTTGCCCACCAGAAAACACCCGGCGAGCAGGGCCACTCCGTAAATTCTCATGATCCGGCGGTTTTGGTGAAGGCTGTCTTCAATTCGTTCTTGGTCACCTTCCCCAGCACGTTCCGGGGCAAGTCGTCCTGGAGGATGTACCGCCTCGGCACCTTGTAGGAAGGCAGCTTTTCCAGGAGCCAGGCCTTCAGGGCTTCCAGATCCGGGGCCTCGCCGACGGGCACCAGGCTGGCCCCGATCACCTCGCCCCACTCCAGGTCCGGGATGCCCACCACCCCGCAATCCTTGACGGCCGGATGGGTCCGCAGGACCTCCTCGATCTCCAGGGCCGAGATCTTGTATCCCCCCGACTTGATGATGTCCACCGAATTCCGGCCCAGGATCTTGTAGCTGCCTTCGTCCAGCACCGCCATGTCGCCCGAACGGAACCAGCCGTCGGCGGTGAAGGATTGGGCCGTCTCCTGTTCCTTTCCCCAGTATTCCCGGAACACGTTCTCCCCTTTGATCTGGATCTCCCCGGGACTCCCCTCTTCGACCGTTTGGTCGAATTCGTCGGCCAGGCGGATGCCCACCCCGGGAAGGGGCTGACCGATGTGTCCGGGCCTGCGCTCGCCCCGGTACGGATTGCTGATGGCCATGCCCATTTCGGTCATCCCGTAACGCTCCAGCAACACGTGGCCGCTGATCTTTTCCCACTCTTCAAAGACACTCACCGGCAGGGCGGCCGACCCCGACACCATGAGCCGGAAGCGCTTCATTCGGGCTGTCAGCCCTGCCTGCTCCTCCGCCGGCAAGGTGTTGAAATGGGCCAGGAGCTTGAAATAGATGGTGGGAACGGCCATGAACACGTTGACCTCGCCCCGTCCGAAGATCCCGAACACCTCCCCTGCATCGAACTTCGGCAGGAACTGGCAGCAGGCACCGCTCCACAGGGCGCAGCTGAGCAGGTTGATGATGCCGTGGACGTGGTGCAGGGGGAGCACATTCAGCACATGATCGTCCCGGTCCCATTCCCAGGACGTGGTGAGGGCAGTGATCTGGCTGCGGATGTTGGCGTGGGTGGTCACCACCCCCTTGGGCAGACCCGTGGTCCCGCTGGTGTACAGAATCATCGCCCGCCGCTCCGGACCGATGTCCGGGAGGGGGTTCCCGGGATCCATCCCCGCTTCGCCGCTCCCCTGCTCATCAACTCCCAGATCGCCGGTCCGAATGTATCCGCCCGCCGGCAGGTTCTTCAACGGTCCGATCAGGGATTCGAATTCCGGGGCACAGAGGACGGCCGCCGCACCGGTGTCGTCGATCACATACTGCAGCGACTCCGTGGGATGCTTCTCGCAAAGAGGAACCGCGATGCCCCCGGCCCGCCAGATCCCCCACTGGATGCACACATAATCGTAGCCGGCCGGCACCAGGAAGGCCACCCGGGCCTCCTTCAAATCGTTCGTCCCGTTCAACAGGAGTCGTGCGATTCGCCCGGACCGTTCCAGCAGCTGGTCATAGGAATGGGCCCGGCCGCCGCTCCGGATCGCAATCCGGTCCCCGAACCTCCGGGCCCTTTCAATCAGTTCAATCATCTCAGGTTTTTTGGGTCAGTCCCACAAGATGGCAAACTTTCCTGAGATTCGAAACACCTGCCTGAGATTGTATGCCCACGACACGGTGCCCGCTGGTTTTGCGCAAATTAGGCCGAAATCGTCAGCACCCTGGAATTCCCGCCAACTTTGAAGAAGGATACCAGGTCGCGCAACTGGTGGGACTGGCTGGACAATTCTTCGGCACTGGCTGCCAGCTCCTCACTCGAAGCCGCCGTACGCTGGGTGAGTTCGTTGAGCTGCTGGATGGCACTGTTGACTTGCCGGGCTCCCGTTGTCTGCTCCTGATTGGATGTCGCGATTTCCTCCACCAATTGGGTGGTTTTCAAGGAAGGCATGATTCGTTTCAGCTCCTCCCCGATTCCACTGGTGATGGAATAGCTGTTTTTTGGCCAATTCGACGATCTCCGTCGCAGACACTTGCTTCTTTCGGCCAATTTCCGTACTTCCGCCGCCACAACGGCAAAGCCTCTGCCGTGCTGCCCTGCGCGGGCGGCTTCGATGGCGGCATTCAATGCCAGGATGTTGGTTTGGGTGGAAATGTCCGTGATCACCCCGATTTTCTCAGAGATGTCTTTGTTCGCAAGCACGGCCCGTTGTGTATCCATCTGCACCCGGTTGATGCCTTCATATGCCTGGCGGGACAAGTTCTGGGTCTGCCCCGAATTGTCTGCACTGTGTTCGATGTTGGCGGTGATTTCCTCGATGGTGGAGGAGATTTCCTCGATGGAGCTGGCCTGTTCGCTTGCCCCTTCAGCGAGGAGCTGAGAGGTGGCATTCACTTGCTCGCTGGCCTGCAACAATTCATTGGTGAAGAGGACGATTTGTTGAATCACTTCGCGGAATCGTTGCATGGTCCCGTTCAATGTGGAAAACAACCCGCCCAATTCATCGTTGCTTCGCACTTCCAGCTGCATGTCCAGGTCCCCCTCCTTCAACTTGTTCATGGCCTGAACGGCTTCTTTCATGGGCCTGGCGAGTACCCGGTTGATGATGGACAGAATGAGCAGAGAGATTCCTCCCATAAGAAGCAACCCCAGGATGAAAATGGCCTGATTCATCTGCTTCATGTTGTGTTGAAACCCGGAAATGTCGAGGCGATATACCCCCATGCCCACTTCCTGTTCCTTGTAATCATAGATCGGGAAAAATGCATACTCGAAGTTCTTCCATCCATCCACCTCGGTGACTTTGGGAACGGACTCGAAATGAGAAGCGGATACATTCGCGAAAGAAACATCCTCTGCACTTCGCTCCATCAATACGAAATTGCCAAGATCCAGATCCTTTCGAATGGTGGTATTCTCCCCCTGAAAGAAGTCTTTGGCCACGGCCAGCTGGTCTTTGTGCATGAAGATTGCAAGCTCTTCGTTCTCTGTGAAGATGGACCTTGATCACCTCGGTGATGGGCACCAGCATTTCCACCGAGCCGTAGTATTCTCCTTCCTCAGAAAATCAGGCCAGGCCCCTGGCCACCAAACCGCTTCGACCCGATTCAATGCCTGCGATGGGTTCGTGCGTCTTGCTGATATCCAGGACCGTGTTTCGAAAATCCGAAAGATCGTCGCCCCGTTTCCCGGACCACACCCGGTAGAAGGACCGGGCCGGCGGGAGATGAAAGTGGATCTTGGCGGATCCCGGGAAGCTTTCCTGCATGCTGCCTTCAATGGCCTCCATCTGGGTCTTCAGAATCTCCACGGAGGACTCCAGGTCGTCCGTTTCATAGAAATGGGCATAGGCCTCTTTTACGACATCCATTTCCGCGATGACGGTGGCCCCATAGAGAGCCTTCTTCGAGACCCTCTCGATGTTCTTTTGGGTTTCGGAAACCTTGCCTTTGATGGTGTTGCTGGTGGTTTCCCGGCTGTTTCTTTTGAAGAAGTTTTCACTGATCCCCACAAGGGCCAAGGCCATTGCCAGGATCAGTCCAAGGACAGGGAAGAGAATTTTGGTTGAAATGCGTTTGCTTTTTGTTGAGGATTTCATGTTGTGTTGTTTAGGAAAAAGCGCAAAAATAGACTCGGGCCACATCACACAAGGAAGCATAC
This sequence comes from Bacteroidales bacterium, assembly GCA_041393235.1. Taxonomy (GTDB): domain Bacteria; phylum Bacteroidota; class Bacteroidia; order Bacteroidales. The sequence continues at coordinate 178,829 of JAWKKO010000001.1, read as the reverse complement.
GAAGCGCCATGGCTTCTGCCACTTTCCTTCCTTTTCGAACAGAGAGTTGCGTGTTTTTCCCCTCTTCATCCATTCCCCCCTTGTTTGCTTCAAGTGGCAAACCGAGGGCTTTCCCAGATCAGCGGTCCGTGATACTCAACCGGCCGCTCATCCTCAAGGAGACTTCGCACATGATCTGATCCTCTTACGGCAACGATTCCTGCAGGTTTCATCCAAAGCAGGCTGGAAGAAAGAAGTTTGACAAACGCCTTTCTCGTTGAGATGAACCGGCGTTTTTTCTTTGACCTATGCGCTCCAAGAATCTGCCTGCATTCACGGACAATCGAATTCCATGCGCACAAAATGAACGGAAATGGATGAAAGATGCCCTTGTGCTCGTCCCAAATCCACTCCGCAGAATTTCGATATGTTCGGGAAAATCAGTAAACTAGCTAAGCGATTCAAAGAAAGCGCAAGCCATACGCCCACCAAATCCAAAAAAGATGCCTGCGAAAACAAACCGGAGAGACTTCGTCAGGAAGGTCACCCTGGCCGCCGGAACCCTTGGCCTGGCCGGTGATGCGGTCCTCGCCTCTCCCCGATGGACGGAAAAGAAAAACAACCCCTTGCCCAAATGGAAGGGCTTCAACATTCTCGATTTCTTTTCCCCCGGCCCCTACAACCCTGAGCGGGCCTCCACGGAAGATGATTTCAAATGGATGGCCGATTGGGGCTTTGATTTTGTCCGGGTCCCCATGGCCTATCCGTCGTACCTGGATTTTGACCGCAGCAGGGACATCACCCCCGAGGAGGTCTACCAACTCGATGAGGCCGCCCTGGAGCGGGTCGACCGGATCGTATCCCTGGCCCAGAAATACCATCTGCATGTCAGCCTGAACCTGCACCGGGCGCCGGGCTATTGCATCAATGCGGGCTTCCACGAACCCTACAACCTGTGGAAGGACCCGGAAGCCCGGGAAGCGTTCAGCTGGCACTGGAACATGTGGGCAAAGCGATACAAGGGCATCTCCCGGGACAAGATCAGCTTTGACCTCCTGAATGAACCGGCACTGATCGAGGACATGAATGATCAACACTCGAGCAAGGTCCTGATCCCGGGCGACACCTATGCGAAGGTGGCCACATCGGCAGCCCGCGCCATCTGGGAGGAGAATCCGGACCACCTGGTCATTGCCGATGGCAATGAGGTGGGGACAAAAGTCATCCCGGAACTGACGCATCTGCCCATCGCCCAGAGCTGCAGGGGCTATTATCCGGGCATCATCTCGCACTACAAGGCCCCCTGGGCCATGAAGGACATCGACAACCTGCCAACCCTCCAGTACCCGGGTCAGGTCGGCGACCAGTACCTCAGCCGAGCCATGCTGGAAGAATTCTACGCGCCCTGGATCAAGCTCGTCCAATCGGGCGTGGGGGTGCATTGCGGCGAGTGCGGGGCCTACAACAAAACACCCCACGACATTTTCCTGGCGTGGTTCGGGGACGTGGTGGACATCCTGAGCAGCAACGAAATCGGTTTTGCCCTGTGGAATTTCCGGGGCGATTTCGGCATCCTGGACTCGGGACGAGCCGATGTGAGCTACGAAGACTGGCACGGTCACAAGCTCGACCGGAAGTTGCTCGATCTCCTTCGGAATGCCTAGCCGATCGTTCAGGCATTCGTGCCCTGAGCTGAAGCATCCGAGTTGGCAAGATTGATAGTCAGGACCTATGGAAGTCAAAAACCTATTTGAATGCGGGTGAAAGCGAATACGATTTGAAGTAGATGCAAAGAGAAGATTGCTTGGATGATTACTCCGTTGCTCGGGAGGTTCAATTTGAAGGGAATATTTTTCTTTTTCTCCCCCTGTACGAGGAGAAAGAAACCCATTCCAGATAACAACTCACTCGCCAATATTTCGGCAGCATTTTCGATTTGCTGCCATTTTATAGTTATATTGCTTTTATTTGTTTTCTTAAAATAATGGCCATCGCAACTGAGAAACTAAACATTAAAGAATTCACAAAACGATTCAAAGACATACAATCTTTGAATACCAATGATATTGTTAATTTCTATAGAATTAAAGAACCAGAAATAAAAACAACAACGATAAATTGGAGAATCTATGCCTTGATTCAAAAGGGTGTGATAACAAGAATTGGAAGAGGCAAATATTCTATAGGCACAAGTAAAATATTTGTACCCGAAATAAGCCGCAAAATCAATGCACTAAACTCAAAGCTAAAAAGGGAATTCCCGTTTTTAGAAATCTGTTTATGGAATACATCCTCCTTCAATGAATTTATGGTTCATCAACCAGGTAGGTTTTATATTCTAGTTGAAGTTGAAAAAGGTGCTACTCAATCCGTTTTCTTTTTTCTGAAAGAGTCAAAGTATTCAGTATTTATTGACCCAACAAGCGATTTGCTTGAGAAATATCTTTCAGACGAAAAAGAAACACTCATTGTTAAACCATTGGTTACAGAGGCTCCTACTCAGAAAACTGGAGGAATAAATACGACAACGATAGAAAAAATGTTGGTTGATGTCTTTTGTGAAGATGTAATTCTCTCTGCCCAACAAGGATCAGAGATGAGAATTATATTTCAGGAAGCAATGAATAAATATACTGTTAATGAGAATCGTATGATTCGATATGCCGACAGAAGGAGAAAAAAGCAAGCTTTTATGAATTATTTGCTTTCTGTATCAAATTTACGGCAGCAACGCGAACATGCTGCCAAATTATAGTTCATGATTGATAAAGAAAAAATAACCTTAGAGTGGATTGAAAAAGTATCCAAAGCGAACCGAAAGGCAGACAAAATTTTGATTGAAAAAGTAATAAGAGCACTATTACTTCTTGAAGGATTGGCAAAGCAAAAACTATTTTTTATTTTCAAAGGAGGTACTGCTTTAATGTTACATTTAAATTCCTCGAAAAGATTATCGATAGATATTGATATTATTATGACCGAAAAACCTGGTAATCTGAATGATATTTTGGATCAGGTTTCAATAGAACAAGGTTTTGTTAGAAAAGAGGAACAAAAAAGATCAACAGATTCAAAGATTGATAAAGCACATTACAAATACTTTTACAAGCCACTCCATAGAACCAGTAAGGACGAGGAATATGTATTGCTTGATATTCTTTTTGAAGCGGTTCATTATCAAAAATTGCAAAACATTGAAATCCAATCCTCTTTTGTTCCGGAAAAGGATGCTCCATTGACCGTAAAATCTCCTTGTTTAGAAGATATTACCGGAGATAAGCTAACAGCTTTTGCACCAAATACAACCGGAATACCTTACTTTAAAGGCGAGGACAGTATGAGTATGGAAATTACCAAGCAGCTATACGATATTGGCAACCTTGCAGATCATGTTTCTGATATTGAAACGATCAAATCAACTTTTAAGACTTTTGCTATAACCGAGCTTTCCTACAGAGAATTAGACAACGTAGCGGTACAAGATGTCATTGAAGATATTTATCAAACAGCCCTCAGCATTGTGACAAGAGGAGCAGACGGTAAGGGTCAATACGATACCTTGCAAAAAGGTATTCAAAGAATTAGCCGTTTTGTGTTTTCTGAAAGTTATCATATTGAAAAGGCTATTGTACACGCCTCTAAGGCAGCGTATTTAGCAACTTTAATCAAAGTGGATGCAGCGAAGATTGAAAAATTTGACAAACCTCTGCAGATGAAGGATTGGAATATTGGGGAGCCATTGAATGCCAGTCTTAACAGGTTGAAAAAATCAAACCCTGAGGCTTTTTTCTATTGGTATAAAATTTATGAAATAGCAACCAAACAAGATTGATGGGAAAATCGGCAATACATTATGCAGATCATAACCCATAGGCTTTTGCATTGATTTCGCCCGGCTGAATGAAACTTGAAAACCCTATAAACAACAAACCATGAAAACAACCCCCGTGAAACGCATCCTCCTGATCATCCTGTCGATCCTTTGGATTCTGAGCTTTCTTCTGTTGATCGTTGCCTTTATTGACAAAATTGAGAACAATCCGTTTTCAGAGTATCGATTGATCATTGGGATTTTATTCATTACAGTCACTGGGTTTCTAAGAATCTATTTCTTTCGGAAACCGAAACCGAAACAATAGGGGATTTTGAAGTAACAATCCCCCCATTTTCTCAAGCATTCAGACGAGTGCTTCCAAACTTCTTGGTATGTCTTCAGCCTCGCAAGTGGTTCTGAACACAGGTCGAGCCAGTATCTTTTGCCTTAAAATCTCATACACAAAGAAACCACATTTCAAATTTGCAATGAGGTACAAGCCAATTAGTTTTGGATTGAATCCAAATTTCAGTAAATTTCATGTCGAACTGAACCCAAACCTTCCTAAAAGCCATGAAATTAGAAGCCGTTCTGCCTCTACTTAACTCGTTCGAAAAAAACTCATTTCTTAAAATCATTGACAACATTATATCAAACAATCCCAAAAATGCAAAAGAGATCGATAGCATTCTAAGCGCTGAATCCAGGGATTTGAAAAATGTTGATATCATTAACGTTACAAAGATATTCGAACTCGTTGAGGAAGAATTCTTGGAGCATGTTCGCTGCGAATTCAATAACCTCGATTCTCAACTTGACATCATTACTGATATCCTGATCCGGGATGGTCGTTGCATTGCAAAACATGATTGGTTTGCCCGATTGTATGAAAATGAGATTGAATCTCTTGAAAGAAGAATAAAGAAATTCAAGAAAGACCTGGATTCAGATTCATCGGATATAGACGCTTCAAGAAAACGGGATTACCTCATCTACATGGCTTGTACCCATACAGCCTTTGTCAATGATGAAGAAAGGAATCAGGAAAGAAAGATTACATCGGATGAGCAGACAATTCTCCGGACGCTTTCGATAGGCCTTGAATTATCCCAGGTGGAAATCAAACTAATAAATTACTCCGTACTCCCCATCGAAAAGAAGCGTGTTGAAGAAGTGATCAACGAGCTTCGACTTATGGGTGTCCTGTTTGATTCAAAGAAGAACAACACAGTTTATATCCCCCAAGAGATCGTCAGAGTTCTAAGGAAAATAAGGGGACATGAAATTGCCAAAAAGTACTACCGTAGAGTACTGGGCCAAATTAGAGAACCCCTGATAAACATTGCCTGCAGGAAGCATAACATCGATTGGAGACTACCAATCGACCAAAAAATCGAGCTCATCCTTTCAGAAGGCATTTCCTTTTCACAATTCATCATCAATGGCATCCACAAGGAGGGCACAACACTAACTGATAAAAAGAAATACTTCAATGAGTTAAGTGATAAAGGCTTGAATATTTCGCCACCAATCAAAGGAGTGACCATCGATGAAAAAGTCGAGAACCTGATTGCATATTTCAATGAGCAGGAACTGGAAGATAAGGTATCTATCTCTGTGGATGGCTATGACAAGCTATTGCATGAGCTGGATGGTTCTCTTCAATCGGTGAAGAAGAGAATTCAAAAGCAATTCGAGTTCCAGGATGAAGAGGTAATGAATAGCAAATTTCTGTTGGACTATCACCTCAAGCCGATGGATATTCTAGATATTATTCCAGAAGAAGAACTGAAATCATTTATTGCTGAAAAGGGCATAAAGTCAAGAGGAGACATCAAATCAAACATTCTTGAACATTACAAGGATTCCGAAAATCTGTTTCTTGAGAACTTTGAAAACATAGCCTACAGGAATCACAATACCTTGAAGGAAAATGGGATTCAAATTCCCGAAGCTGAACTTGGGGTAAAATTCGAAGAGCTATCAAAGACCATTTTCATGAAGCTCGGATTCAATGTGGATGAAAAGCTCCGAAAACAACTTAATACTTCAAAGGATAAAATTGATATCGTTCTGAATATTGGGAATAATGAGATAATTGTTGTTGAGTGCAAATCTCACAAAGAAAGCGGATACAATAAGTTCAGCTCTGTGTACCGACAATTGAAGGCGTATCGAGATCTTGCAGCAAAGAATGATTTCAGAGTAATCAAATCCCTACTCATTGCCCCTGAATTCACTGATGAATTTGTCAATGAATGTGAGTTGGAATATGAACTGAATCTCTCCTTGATTTCTGCAGGATCTCTTTCTGCAATTCTTGAAGGATTTAAGGATTCAAAAATGAAAGAATTACCCTATAAACTGCTTATGAGGGATGTACTAATTCAAGCTGATAGAATCCTGAAGGCGATCAAATAGTAATGGAGTTCATTAAATACATCAATTTGAATAAAAGCTAAATAAACCATTTTGTGTAGAGTTTGCACATAGGCAAGCAATCTATCAAATTCAAGAAAACAAGTCCCAGGAATTTGGCTGAAAAAGGAGAAATCAGTGGTCTTGTTATTCAAGCCCTCCGGGAAATTGGCAAAGACAATGCAAGTGCGGATCAGTTACGATTAATTCACAAATTCCTGCAGAAGGAAGATCCGGTAAATGTAAAAAACGATGCAGGTCTTGCTCCTGTGTGTGGATATTAAAAATCATGGCTAGGGCACATAAAAACTTAATCTATCTTGATCAAAGATTGGTTCAACCCGCATGAGCAAAGAAGGCGGGAGATTTTCATTCAAACATCACAACGAACGGCCTTACCACCTTGTTCTGTGGAAAAAGACGGATGGGCCTGCTTTACTCCCTCGTTAGCCGTAATTTTAAAAATGAACCAATGAAGCTTCTAGCTACAATTATTATCATACATTTCTCATTAAGTTCTTCAGCACAAGAGAAAACGAAAATCCATCAATTCGAGCCAACTGCTTCATCCTTTACAATCGTACGATGGAACATGCCTAAAGACTCCTCCGTAATCTTTAAATGGATAGTTAAGGAGTCATATGATGAATGTGGAAGAGTTACAAGGTTAGATTTTCTTGAGAATGGGAAATTAATAAATAAGAAGTTGTGTTACCTGCCTGCCTATGTCACCTATGAATACCCTGATTCGAAAACGATTATAGAAGAGCTCTTTGAATCGGATGGTCAACCAATGAACGGAGTTGTGTGTGAGGTGCCCTATAAAAGAATTTACTCAATTGACGACGAACACAATATCACAGCATTAGAAATTGACTATTTTATTGACACGATCTCAATTAAACAAATGGGTATGAATTCCAGAAATATTCAGGTAGAATTGGACTATCTCAAAAATACCAAGCAAAAAGTATCTGAAGGAGATTTTTCTGAGTTTGATGCCAATTTCGTTAGATATTATTTCAAATCCTATTCGAAATACAATCGGATATTTCCAATTCGTAAGGGATTCAATAAGGAACTATTGTCTGGAACTGGTGTTGAAAATGAGGATGCCTATAACTGCATAAAATGAAAAAACTACGGCTATGTAAATTCCATACTGCCTGTCACACCTTTTGCGAAAAGGCAAAAGCCGCGCCAGTTGTACGGTATTTACACTAACCGTTAAAACAATACCACCCACTATAAACGTTATTCATGTTTTGTGTATTATATTAAACATTTTTCATGATTCCTAAACGTTTTTCATGTAGATTTGTATTAAACACATTTCACGAGATATGCCAAATATTAACCGTTTTTCACGTGATATAATTGAAAATACAGTTTTTTCAAAAGAAATAAGCATTTTTCACGGAAGGCAACCTCCCGAAAAAGGAACATTGGTTGGATATGGAGCTATTATAGAAACATTGGGACTCTCGATGCCGTTCCCCAATACATTGGCTCTGATAAGTGAAAAGCACAGACAATATTCAGCTCCAGGTTGGATTGTCTTTACCCCAAGGCATAAACCTCAGGATTCTCTATACAATCATATTGTGTTTGGTATGAAATACGAAGGCATCAATCTTCTTTTCTTCAAGAAGCTTTTTGACTCTGTGGATGAATTAGTTATCGAAGTGCTGGTTAAGAATGAACCATTGAGTCAATTCAGCAGGAGGATTTGGTTTCTTTATGAGTGGTTACTGCAAAAGACCCTGGATCATCCTGATCTGAAAGAAGGAAATTACATTCCTTTGTTAGATGGGAACCTCCAGTATACGATAGGAAAGGGAGATAACTCACCTCGGCACAGGGTTAGAAACAATCTTCCTGGTACCTTAAATTTTTGCCCATTGGTGAGTAAAAGTGAAAAACTGGAGCAGTACATAAAAGAAGATCTCTCAGATAAAACGACTGGTTTAGTAAGCAATGTCCATCAAGACATCTTACGAAGAACATCAGCATTTCTATTACTAAAAGACTCGAAAGCTTCATTTAATATTGAAGGTGAAATCCCGTCAAATAGCCGGGCTACGAAATGGGGGAAAGTTATTGGCCAGGCCGGAAACCGTCCTCTGTCGAAGGAAGAATTATTGCGTCTTCAAAAAATTGTCATTGAGAATACAAGATTTATAAATATGGGATTCCGTGAAGAAGGTGGGTTTGTCGGAGAACACGAAAGATCGACAGGAGAACCTATTCCGGAACATGTTTCTGCAAGATGGCAGGACCTGGATATGTTGATGGATGGATTGGTTAAAACTGATTCCAAACTGGAGAAAACAGAGTTTCATCCTGTCTTAGCTGCTACTTTGATTGCATTTGGTTTCGTTTTCATCCATCCCTTTGTTGATGGCAATGGACGAATCCACAGATATCTCATACATCATATTTTGACAAAGATGAGGTTCACTCCCCAGGGAATAATATTCCCGATTTCGGCAGCAATTTTAGAACGAATTGATGATTATCGAAAAGTACTCGAAAGCTACTCGCATCCTCTTCTTGATTATATAGAATGGAGGGCAACCACGAATCACAATATCGAGGTATTAAATGAAACAGGGGATTACTATAAATACTTTGATGCAACCATGCAGGCTGAATTCCTTTTTGATTGCATCGATTATACGATGAATGAGATCATTCCGGCCGAGGTTTCATATCTAAAGAATTACGACCAACTGAAAGCATGGTTGGATGATAATTTTGAAATGCCGGACACAACGGTTGCATTATTGATCCGATTCCTTGAGCAAAACAATGGAGAACTTTCAAATAGAGCACGGACCAAGGAATTTGCCGCTTTGGAAGATGGTGAAGTTGAATTAATTGAGAAACAATATCAAACAGTCTTCCAAAAATAATAGGATGATAATTTCCACTATATCCCTTTGTCAATAAGCCACCCCTAAAAACAAAACCCACCGAAGATCAGTGGGTTTTTTCATTTCAGTGAGGTCGGTTGCGGATTCGAACCGCAGTACCCGGTTTTGCAGACCGGTGCCTAGCCACTCGGCCAACCGACCCTGTTTGGGACAACAAAAGTAGCAATTTTTTTCATTTCTGGGACAGGAGCCAGCGAAGGCGTTTGCCGGAGGCGGAATAATGAAAAAGAAGGGCGGCGGCAAAAAGGAGGGCCAGCTGGCGGTGGCCCAGGTCGAGGAGCATCCAGGCGGCGGCGCCCAGCAGGGCGATCTCCAGGAGAAAGCGCAGCCAGCCCGGGGTCCGGACGACGGTTTTCCCCGAACGGCTGGGGTCGTCGGGGACGGCGAACACGCCCCACAGGGTGGCAAAGGCGACGGGAAGGGCCAGGGCCAGGAGGACGGCTTTGGTCCCGGGTTCCGCAACGCTGTCGTAGCCCCAGAGGGCATAGACGGTCAGGGAGAGAATCTCCAGGACAAAGCGGAGGGCTGCCTGAAACGGTTTCATAATCATTGCGTTGCTATGGGATATAACAGTCCCGGGGGGCAAAGGGTTCTTTCGGGCCGGGAATTCTTTCCGGTTCCGGGGAGTTCCCTACCTTGCAGGTGATAATCAAATCACTTGTTCATGAACCGGACCATGATCCTTTCCCTGGGTTTCTTTCTTTTCGTCTTGGCGGGACTGAAGGCCCAGCAACCCGACACCTATTGCAATCCGCTCGATCTGGATTACACCTACATGATCTACAATTCCCACCAGGACCGGTCCTACCGGTCGGGCGCCGATCCGGCCGTGGTGGAATTCCGGGGCGAGTACTACATGTTCGTGACCCGGTCCATGGGCTACTGGCATTCCACCGACCTCACCCACTGGCGGTTCATCGAGCCGGTGAACTGGTATTTCGAGGGATCCAACGCCCCGGCGGCTTTCAATTACAAGGATTCCCTGCTCTACGTGGCAGGCCATCCCTCGGGGAGCATGAGCGTGCTCTATTCCGATGATCCGGCCGGGGGACGCTGGAAGGCGGTCCCCGGGATCCTCTACGATTTGCAGGATCCCTGCCTGTTCATCGACGACGACGGCCAGGCCTACATGTACTGGGGATCGTCGAACCTCTACCCCATCCGGGGAAGGAAACTGGACCGGAACAAGCGGTTTCGGCCCGATCCCCAGATCACCGAGCTCATCAACCTGGATGAGTCCCGGCATGGCTGGGAACGGTTCGGGGAGAACCACACCGACACCCTGGAGGGCTACATCGAAGGGTCGTGGATGTCCAAACACGGGGACACCTACTATCTTCACTACGGTGCTCCTGGGACGGAATTCAATGTGTACGCCGACGGGGTCTACACCTCCACATCCCCGCTGGGTCCCTTTGTCTACGCTCCCAACAACCCGGTGGTGTACAAACCCGGAGGCTTTGCCAACGGGGCCGGGCACGGGAGCCTGGTGGAAGGTCCCGGGGAACAATCCTGGTATTTCGGGACCGCGGCCCTGGGTCTGAACGTGAACTGGGAACGGCGCATCAACATGTTCCCGGTCCGATTCGACACGAACGGACTCCTGGCCTGCAACACGGCCTACGGCGACTACCCCCACTACGCCCCCTCCGTTCCCGGCAGGGCGGGGGAACACACCGGGTGGATGCTGCTTTCCTACCAGAAGGAAGTGACCTCCTCCACCGCGGTTGAAGGATTCGGTCCGGAGCAGGCGGTGGACGAGCGCATCAAAAGCTACTGGCTGGCCGGGGCGAACGACGGGGACCAATGGCTCCGGGTCGATTTGGGGCTGGAGAGCTGGGTGCATGCCGTGCAGATCAATTTCCAGGACCACAAATCGGATTACTACGGCCGCATTCCCGGCCTGCATCACCGCTATGTGGTGGAAGCCTCCACGGACGGAACCAACTGGGAGGTGGTGGCGGACCGGTCGGACAGCGACCTGGACACGCCCAATGCTTACCTGGCCCTGGAGAAGGCGGTCCGCACCCGCTACCTCCGTTACCGGAACATCCACGTTCCCACCCCCCATCTGGCCATCTCCGGCTTCCGGGTCTTCGGTCTGGGGACGGGGAAGACACCGGGCCGGGTGGAAGGGCTGAGCGTCGACCGGTCGGCCGATCCCCGGGATGTGATGATCCGCTGGAAGCCCCGGAAAGGGGCCCAGGGATACACGGTCCGCTGGGGCATTGCGCCGGACAAGCTCTACAACAGCTGGCAGGTGTACGGGGAGGATTTCCTGGATTTGAAAGCCCTCACGGTGGGACAATCCTACTGGTTTGCGGTAGAAGCCTTCAACGAGAACGGCATCGGAACCCTCTCGGAAACGGTGGCCTGCCCCTAGGGCCGTAAGCCCACAGAACATCATGGGCCGATTTGTGTTATCTTCGTCTCAGAAAAACCCGGATCCGTCATGAGAGAAAAAGGGATCAAATTCGCCTCCTTGTATCGTTATGCCCTGGCCATCGGAGCCGGGCTGTTGCTGAGTGTTCCCTGGTACGACCGGGGCACGGGACTGGTCCTCTTTGTGGGCCTTCTCCCCGTCCTGCACCTGGTGGATGTCTCCCTGGAATCGGGCAAGAAACGACTTTTTTCCGGCTTCGGCATTCTGCTTCTTCTTGTGGCCGTGTGGGCCACGGCATCGGGCTGGTGGCTGAAGAACGCCACGGTGGCGGGCATCCTGTTTCTCATCGCCCTGGACACCGTCCTGTACGGGGTGGTGCTGCTTCTCTACAAGCTGGTCCGCATGAGGCTGGGGCGGTGGATGTCCTACCTGGCCCTGGTGGTATTCTGGATTGCCTTTGAGTACATCTACCTCAACGCCGAGCTATCCGTTCCCTGGATCAACCTGGGCAACGGACTGTCCCACAACCTCCGCCTGATCCAGTGGTACAGTGTCACCGGCACCCTGGGCGGCACCCTGTGGGTCCTTCTGGTGAACATTCTGCTCTACCAGGCCCTGGTCGATTTCCGGAAGTTCCGGAACCTCAATTCCGGTCTGCTGGCGGCCCTTTTGGTGGTTCTGGTCGCACCCGCCCTCCTTTCCCTTCGCATGTACGGAAGGGAAGAGAAGGCTGCTTCCACTGTCACCGTGCTCACCGTCCAGCCCAACGTGGACCCCTACGAGAAATTTGTCAGCTATTCCCCGGCCGAGCAAACCGCCCTGCTGAAGGAGCTGTACACGCCCTACCTGAAAGACAAACCGGACTACATCCTCACCCCCGAAACCGCCATCACGGGCTACGGCGATGTGGACCACCTCTCCACCGACCCCAACGTCCGGGAGGTGGAGGAAAGCATCCGTGAATTGCCCGGCACCCGGGTGATTCTCGGGATGACACTCCTGAAGCGCTACGGTCCCGACGAGGTCCCTTCCCCCTCGGCCCAGCAGGACCGCCGGGGCAATTTCTACGACACCTACAATTCCGCCGTGCAAATCAACGGCTGCGATCTCCAGACCTACCACAAGTCCAAGCTCTTTCCCGGGGTGGAAACCATGCCCTATGCCAACTCCCTGAAATTCCTGCGCAGGCTCATCCTCAACCTGGGCGGCACCACCCGGAGTCACGCCGTATCCGCGGAACGGAACAACCTCACCTCCTGCGACGGGAAGGACGTGGTGGCCCCGGTGATCTGCTGGGAAAACATCTACGGGGAATTTGTGGGCGGATTTGTCCGCAACGGGGCCGGGATCATCTTCAACATCACCAACGAAGGATGGTGGGGCGACACGCCCGGTCACAAGATGTTCATGCGCTACGCCCGCCTCCGGGCCATTGAAACCCACCGCTGGGTGGTGCGTTCGGCCAACACGGGGATCTCCGCCTTCATTTCGCCCCGGGGCGAGGTCACCCAGGCCCTCAGCTGGGACAAGAAGGGGGTGCTGATCGGACAGGCCGGTTTGTACGACGACCTCACCTTCTACGTGAAGCACGGGGATTACCTGGGATGGGTGGCCCGCCTCCTGTCCACGATCATGCTGGGGGTTCTCCTGGTTCACGGCATCACCCGCCGCTGGTCGAAACGACCCAGCACCAAGCGATAGTCATTTGCACCTGAAAAACCAATTCACTATGGAAAACATCCAAGACATTCTGAACATGGTCTACACCAAAGTGGCCGAATACGGTATGGAATTCCTGACCGCGATCCTGGTCCTGGTCCTGGGACTGTTTGCCATCAAATGGATCACCAAAGGCCTGGTGAGGATGATGAAACGGGCCAATGTGAGTGAATCCCTGGTACCCTTCCTAAGGACCATGGCCAACATTCTCCTGAAAGCCATGTTGATCATCGCCGTCATGGACATGGTGGGAATTGAAATGACGTCCTTCATTGCTGTCCTCGGAGCCGCAGGTCTGGCCGTGGGACTTGCCCTCCAGGGTACCCTTCAGAACTTCGCCGGCGGGGTCATGATCCTCCTGTTCAAACCCTACAAAGTCGGCGATTTCATCGAAGCTCAGGGGTACATGGGCACGGTGAAGGAAATTCAGATTTTCACAACGGTCCTGCTCACTCCGGACAACCGGAAGGTGATCATCCCCAATTCGCCCCTGGCCACAAACTCACTGATCAATTACTCCGCCATGGAAACCCGGCGGATCGACTTCTCCTTTGGCATCGGCTATGGGGATGACATCGACCTGGCAAAGAAAATTCTGTTGGACATGGCCGAGGCCGACGAGCGGATTCTCAAGGACAACGGTCCCCAGGTGATGGTGGAAGCCCTGGCCGACAGTTCCGTGAACCTGAAGCTCCGGGTCTGGCTGAATTCCTCCGACTACTGGGATGTGTTCTTTGAATACACCGAAGCTGCGAAAAAGAAATTCGACGCCGCCGGCATCAACATCCCCTTCCCGCAACGTGACGTCCACGTGTACAACCACGCCTGAGAAACAACTCAATTTCCTCCGCCCCAGGTATCCCGCAGGGTCACCGTGCGGTTGAACACCAGCTGATCCGGGCGGCTGTCCGGGTCCAGGTTGAAGTACCCCAGCCTCTGGAACTGAAAATGATCCAGCGGATTGGCCTGCTTCAGGGAAGGTTCCACATAGGCTTTGACCACCGTCAGGGAGTCGGGGTTGAGAAAATCCATGGGTGTCTTGTCCTTGTGTCCACCCGGCTCGGGATCGCTGAACAGTCGGTCGTAGAGGCGGACCTCCGCTTCCAGGGCGTGGGTGGCCGACACCCAGTGCAGGGTGCCCTTCACCTTCCGGTCGGCCTGGCTGCCGCCGCTGCGGGTGGCTTCGTCGTAGGTGCAGTATACCTCGGTGACCTTCCCCGTCTCATCTTTCTTGTAGTCCTCGCACTGGATGATGTAAGCCGATTTGAGCCGGACCTCCCGGCCGGGACCCAGGCGGAAGTATTTTTTCGGAGGATCCTCCATGAAGTCGCCCCGTTCGATGTAGACCTCCCGGGTAAAAGGGATGGTGCGGCTTCCCATGGACTCGTCCTCGGGGTTGTTGATGGTCTCCATGTCCTCCACCTTCCCCTCGGGGTAGTTGGTGATGATCACCTTCAGTGGATCCAGCACGGCCATCACCCGCGGTGCCCGCTTGTTCAGGTCCTCCCGGACCGCAAACTCGAGCAATCCCACGTCGTTGGTGGCCATGACCTTGGTGTAGCCGATGGAGTCGTTGAAGTTCCGGATCGACTCGGGGGTGTAGCCCCGGCGGCGGAGCCCGGTAAGGGTGGGCATCCGGGGATCGTCCCACCCCTTGACCTTCCCTTCCTTCACCAGGGCCAGGAGCAGGCGCTTGCTCAGGACGGTGTAGGTCAGGTTGAGCCGGTTGAATTCGGTTTGCCGGGGGCGGTAGGAATCTTCCTTCAGGTGCTCCACCAGCCAGTCGTACAGGGGCCGGTGGACTTCAAATTCCAGGGTGCAGAGGGAATGGGTCACCCCTTCGAAATAATCGGACTGCCCGTGGGCAAAGTCATACATGGGGTACACCTTCCAGGCCTCGCCCGTCCGGTGGTGGGGGTGGAACAGGATCCGGTAGATCACCGGATCGCGCATGTGCATGTTGGGCGAGGCCATGTCGATCCGGGCCCGCAGCACCCGGGATCCCTCCGGGAATTCCCCGGCGTTCATCCGGTGGAACAGGTCCAGGTTTTCCTCCGGGGTCCGCTTTCGGTAGGGACTTTCGGTTCCGGCCACGGTGGGACTGCCTTTCTGGGCGGCCATCTCCTCGGAGCTCTGGTCGTCCACATAGGCCAGGCCTTTCCTGATCAACTCCTCGGCAAAGGCGAAGAGCTGACCGAAGTAATCGGAGGCATAGTATTCCCGGTCCTCCCAGTCGAAACCCAGCCAGCGGATGTCCTCCTTGATGGAATCCACGTACTCCACATCCTCCTTGGAGGGGTTCGTGTCGTCGAAACGCAGGTTGCATTTCCCGCCGTATTTCTTTGCGATCCCGAAATCCAGGCAGATGGCCTTGGCGTGACCGATGTGCAGGTAGCCGTTGGGCTCGGGCGGGAACCGCGTGTGGACCCGCCCGCTGTCGCGGCCTGTCCGGATGTCTTCTTCCACGATGGCCTCGATGAAATTGGGGCCTTTTTTTCTTGGGGTGTCTTCGCTGTGATCCGTCATCATTCACTGGTTTGCGTGGAACACAAAAATAGTAAATCAATTGCTACATTTGATACCAGATGCAGCCGACAACATCATGGGGAAAATTCTGATCGAAAACATGGAGTTCTATGCCTTCCACGGGCACTACAAAGAGGAGCAAATCGTGGGCAACCGGTTTCTGGTGGACCTGGAGATGGAGGCCGACCTGGAACCGGCGGCAGTCTCCGACCAGCTCGACGATGCGGTCAACTACCAGCAGGCCTACCTGATTGTGAAGGAAGAAATGCGCCGGACCAATTCCAACCTCCTCGAGAACATCGGGAAACGGATCCTGGATTCCCTGTTCGGACAAATGGAGGGCATCCGCCAGGCCACGGTGAAGATCCGGAAAATGCATCCGCCCATGGGCGGACCCATCGAATCGGTGGCCGTGGTCATGAACCGGAAGGCCGGGGACGCCTTCTGATCCGGTCCTCCCCGGTCATTCCCCGGGTTCGAAATCCAGGTAGGTGTAGCGGATGATCCGGGTGTTGGCGCTGCCCAGGGTTTCGTAGATGCTTTCCGGGTACCCCAGGGCATTCAGGTGGACTTCGTATTCGAAATCCATGTTCTCCTCCTCGTTCCGCAGGGTCAGCGCGTTGTTCACAAAAGATTCCCCGCTGAAGTAATAGGGCAGGTCGGCGTAGGGATGTTTTTCCCCGTCGTAGGTCAGGTTCAGGGTCTCCACCACGCCCAGGCCGGGTTTCGAGGTCACCTTCGAAAGGATGTTCCCCTTCTTGTCCCGGGTGTAGTCCGTCACAGACTCCGCGGTCTCCCCGCCCGCGTCCGCAGCCATCCGGGTTTCCTTCACGATGTGTTTCTTGTCGTACTCGTATCGGATCGAACCCTGGTAGATCGAATCCAGGGGTTCCAGGTAGATGTAATCCAGGTTCCGCTTGACCACATCGACCCGTTCCACGCCGGCCCCTCCGTACCGGAACCACCACTCTTCCTGCTCCTTGGCATCGACCCGCACCATGGTCAAAAGGGCAAGGCGGTCCGCTTCGTCAAACTGGAAATAATGGGTCTGGTGGTTGCTCCACGTGATGTGGTCGAGCAAGTGATCCTCGTCGCGGTAGTGGAAGTCGGCGATGATCCGTTTGGCGTTCGTGCCCTCGAACAGGGTGACGTTCATGTTCAGGGGCAGACTGTAGGGCAGCTCGGGTTCGGTCTTGGTGCAGGAACAGGCCAGCAGGGCGAGGACCGGGAAGGAAAGAAAAAAACGCATGCGGGGTTGGGATTGGCGGGGTTTCAAGGTCAGGTCGAAGGGTCGGGTTATGCAATTGCTTATGAAGGCCGGGGGGTCAGAACCGCAGGGTGACCAAAACGGGGAGATGGTCCGAAAAAAAGCTCCGGTCCCGGGATTCGGTCAGGGCGCCATACCGCTCTACGGCAACCTCCTTGGAAACAAACACGTAGTCGATGCGGTCCTGGGGCGGGTCATCGTAGGTGAACCCGTGAAAGGTGGCCACGGACCCGTGGGGGGGAAGCTCCGACACCCGGAAGGCATCCTTCAGTTCCGAGCCAATCAGGGCGATGGCTTCGGTGGTGGGCGCCAGGTTGAAATCCCCGCACAACACGGCCGGCAATCCGTTCGGATTGATCTCCCTGATCTTTTTCAGAATCAGCCGGGCCGACTGCCTGCGGGCTTCCTCCCCCCGGTGGTCGAAATGGGTGTTGAACACAAAAACTCTTGCGTTGCTGCGTTCCTTCAGGTGCGCAGGAACACACCCGCCGGCAGGCGGCATCCGCCCGAGGTGCACTGGTCCGGGGTTTCGGACAGCCAGAAGTGCCGCCGTCGAGCCTTTCAGCGTCCCGGTCGGTAAAACGGCGGAGAACTCCCCTTCCCGCTTGCCTCGTCCCGACCCACGCCTTCGTACCGGTACCCGGGCAGGGCTTCGGCGGGTCGTCCATCTGTTCGGGCAGGGCTTCCTGCGCCGAACACATCGACCCGGTGGAACAGGAACACCCGGCTCACGTCCGCTTTGCAGTTGGGCCAGGCATGCTCCCCGTCGGCCGGAGATTGTTGAGACGGATGTTGTAGGTCATCAGATCGACCCGGGTCTGGGCGCCCAGCGTCAGGCAGGTCATCAGTGCAAGCGAAGTGATCAGGGTTTTCATACCCACCAAGATACATCACAATGGCATATCGAGCCAGAAAAGTTTTCCAAGGCCTATGCCAAAGACGAGGATGCCCATGAGCCCGTGCAGGAGAGCCGAAAACAACACGCTTCCGGTTTGCTGGTAGACCCGGGCAAAATAAATCCCCCCGATCAACGTGAGGACCATGGACATGGGGTGGTAATAGACCACGTGCAGAAAGGAAAGCTGATCCCCGAGGCCAGCACGGGAAGCCAGGTGCCCGGAAACAGGAGGGAATAGCGGCGGAACAGGAAGGTCCGGTAGATGACCTCCTGTCCGAGTGAAAACACAGAGGTGGGAACACACGCACATGGCCAGGAAGATGCCCGGATGGGCCCGTGGCAGGTTGAACAGAGTCGGTTCGGTGGAACAGCAGGACATAGGCGCCCATGGCCAGGGCGGCCAGGAGAACAACGAGCAGGCTCGAGCGGATCCGCGCGGCGGGGATCCCCAGCGGGAAGAGCTCCCGCCAATGGAAATCGCTGGTGCGGCGGAGCACCGGGATGATGAACACACCAGCACCGGGATCACCAGGACGCTGGGGTGGGTGAAACTCAGTCGAGGAAAAGGAAGAGGGGAATCCCGAAAAACAGGACGACAAATTCCAGCGCCCGGAAAAGGATCCGGGGGTGGACGTCGGTTTCGAATCGGCTCGCTGTGGTTCATGGGAGATGGTCTTGCCTGTGAAGTTACGGCATTCGGCCGAACCGGCCCGCAGAATTTCCTATCTTGCGGAAAGCAACCAGGTTGCCCAACGCCCCGAACCATGTACCGTTACGAAACCTACAACTTTCGCGTCGCGCTATTAGTGGCCTTCCTCATCCTGGCCGTCATGTTCCTGATCTACCGGGGAATGGAGTGGGCGCCACATCCTTTCCTTCCCTTCTGTTTCTCTTTCTCTGGTCGTACAGCGGGGTGGAAATCGACACAGAGAAGGGCCGGTACATGCGGTACGACCGCTTCTTCCGGTTCCGCATGGGTTCGTGGAAACCTCTGCCCCTGTCCTACGTCACCCCTGAGTGCGCATCAAGCTGAGCAGCCAGCGCACCATGGCGAGTCCGCTCGCGGTCCCCGAAGACACCCGGGACGCCCGGACCTACCGGGTGAATCTGGTGGTGGACGGACCCGAACGCTACATCAAGATCTGCCGGGGCAACCGGGAACGGATGACGCAGGAAGCATTGAATCTGGGGAAGTTTCTCGGACTGCGGGTCCTGGATTGCAGCCGGCACGAGAAGCGCTGGATCCTATAGGTCGCTTCCCGGAGACCGGATCGGGCTGAACCACCTGCTCGGAGGCAATTGGATCCCCTCCGCACCTCCTTCCGGACGATTGGCCAGTTCCAGGGTTCCATTGTGCGCCAGAACGATCAACCGGACCAGGGGCAGGTCAAGTCCCATGTTTTTGTTGATGTGCTTGGTCCCGGTCTGGAACAATCCCATGCCTCCCTCGAGCAGGGAGGGATGGAACCCCCGGCCCTCGTCGGCGATGGAGATCCCCAGACCGGCTTCATCCCCCCGAACGGCGATTCGTACGCGCGATCCCCTGGCCGTGTGCTTGACGGCATTGTCGACCACGATGGCCACCGCCCGTTGGATCATGGCTTCTTCCCCGCTTGCATCCAGGCCGCTTTGGGGAATGTCCCAGGCAACGGTCACATCCCGTTCTTCTGCCTGGATCCGGCACGATTCCACCGCCCGGATCAGGCAGGGCATCAGCGGAAAGAAAGTCACCTTGAGCTTGTGCTTGTTCAGACGCAGGCTGGTGATGTCCAGTGCCAGAGAGCTGAACTCCTCCAGGGTATCCACGGAGACGATCAACATGTTGATCAGGTTGTCCAGCATTTTTGACTGGTTCGTTTGCTTCAGCAGGCTGGCAAATCCTTTGATCCCGTTCAGAGGCGTTCGAAGCTCATGGGAGATGATCCCGAGAAAATCCATTTTGGCCTTGTCCAGGCTCATCAATTTTTCATTGGCCCGGTTGAGGTCCCGGTTTGCCTCGGACAGTTCCCGGGTCCGCTCGTCCACTTTCGCCTCCAAAAGAAGGTTCATTTGTTCCAGAGCCGATTTGGTCCTGAACAGTTCGATCTGGGTGTCGACCCGGGCCAGCAATTCCCGTTTGTCGAAAGGTTTGGTCAGATAATCCTGTCCGCCCCGCTCAAACCCCTGCAACACATCCTCCTTGTCGGCCCGGGCGGTGAGGAAGATCACGGGAGCCTTCAGCTTCAGATCCTTCCGCAGAATGTCGCTCAGCTCGAATCCGTTCATCCCCGGCATCATCACATCCAGAATGAACAAATCGAACCGTTCTGCCTTTGCACATTCGATGGCAGAGGATCCGGAATCGGCCAGTGCAATTTGATATCCCGTTCCCTGAAAGCTCTGGCTGATCAGCTCCAGGTTTTTGTGGTTGTCATCCACGATGAGGATCGTTCCCTTCATTGACATGCCTTGATCTTCCACTTCCTTAGAACCCTCCTCACGCACTTTTCGGATCGATGATTTTCCCGAAGTCAAGCAACATCTTCATCATGTTGTTCCGGGAGTCCCGGCTTTCCTCCGCCTGGGCCTTGAGATAATCCCGGAGCAGCTTCAACTCCACATGGCTGTTGACCCGGGCATAGAGCTCCTCTTTCTTGAAGGGCTTGGTGATGTAATCCACGCCTCCCACGCGGAACCCCTTCACAATGTCGTCGGTGTCGGTTTTGGCCGTCAGAAAGATCACCGGAATGGCCTTGAACCGGGGGTCGGCTTTGAGCCTTTTGCAAACCTCGTAGCCATCCATGCCCGGCATCATGATGTCCAGCAAGATCAGGTCGATCTTGTTTTCCTCCAGAAGCTTCAGCGCTCCCTCACCGTTGAAGGAAAGGGCAATCTGGTACCCTTTTTCCCGGAGGTAATTGCTCACCACCCGGAGGTTTTCCTGGTTGTCGTCCACCACCAGGATGTGAATATCCTGCATCATGTTTGTTCGGTTTTGATTTTTGATTCAATGGTACTCAATATGTGGGGAAACACCTGGATGGCCGATCGCATGGCATCCAGGTCCACGATTTCCAGAGCTTCCAGAATTTGTTCGGCGTAATCGGACAGGTAGGTGAGCTGGTATTCCTCACCGACCGACCGGATGTCGTTGCCAAATCCTTCAATCTTGTAGAGGACCAGCGTGTCCCTGATGGCTTCCCACCGTCCTTGGAACTCGTCCTTCAATCGTCCGACGAGTTCGGGCAACCGGACCTGAATCTCCTCGGGCAGATCGTCCAGATCCTGTTCGTCGCAGCAGGTTTCTTCCGTCTCTTCCCCGGGAGGCACATCTTCGTAAGGCAGATACCGGGTCAGCTGTCCCAGCAACTCGTCCCGGCGCACCGGCTTGAACAGCAGCCCGTCGAAATCACCGTTGGACTCGATGCGTTCCGGATTCAGGACCGAGGCCGTGCAGGCAATCACCTTGATGTGGTCCCACTGGCCTTCCTTCCGGATCTCCCGGGCCACCTGGTACCCGTCCATGCCCGGCATGCGGATGTCCAGCAGCACCATGTCGATGGGCGTGAATTTCAGGATTTCCATGGCAATCTCACCGCTCTTGGCCGTCAGGATGTTGAGTCCGGTTCCGTCGAGCAGGTTGACCACGGTTTCGATGTTGGAGTTGATGTCGTCCACCACAAGAAGGGACCCCGATTCGAACCGCACATCGTTCTCCTTCTTGAGGATCTCGCTCACACTGGGCATTTCCTCCTTGTTGACCTCGGTGGGAAGGGACACACGGAACACCGATCCCTTTTTCACTTCGCTTTCCACCTCGATGCGGCCCTTCATTTTTTCGATCAGCCGCTTGGAGATGGCCAATCCGAGACCCACCCCTTCGTATTCCCGGTTCGATTGTCCCGATTGCTGTCGGAACACTTCAAAGACCACCTCCTGCTGGGATTCCGGAATGCCGATTCCCGAGTCCTCCACCTCCAGGATCAACTTGCCCTGTTTGGAGGAGGAGGGTTCATACTGGGCCTGAATCCGGACATAGCCCCGCGGGGTGAACTTGATGGCGTTGCCCACCAGGTTGAACAGCACCTGCTTGATCCGGATCTCATCCAGGAGCAAAGCGCCCGGGAATCCATGGGGCACATTCAGTTCCAGGTGCAGACCCTTTTTCCGGGCCTTCTCCTCGAAGAGAAGGTAGATCTCCTGGAGCAGATGGGCCAGGTCGACCGGTTGGAGGGACAAATCCATTTTCCCTGCCTCGATCTTGGACAGATCCAGGATGTCGTTCAGAAGGGACAGCAGCAGGTTCCCTGAGCTGAGGACCGACCGCACCATTTTTTTGTGTTGGGGCGATTCAAGTTTGTGGTAGAGCGCTTCGGAGAACCCCAGGATGGCGTTCATGGGGGTCCGGATTTCGTGGCTCATGTTGGCCAGGAACTCACTTTTTGCCGCGTTGGCCCGGTTGGCCTTGTCCCGCTCGCTGATGAGGGATTCCTCCATCAGTCGCCTTTCGAAAGCATTGGAAATGATGCCGGAAACGGTCCTGAGCAGTTCCAGCTCCGACTTCCCCCATTTCTTGATCCGGGAGCATTCGTCAAAGCCCAGGAAGCCGAAAAACTGACCGTTCACCCACAAGGGGTACACAACGATGGATTTGATGCCCTGGGGTTCCAGAATGGCTTGCAGGTCCTCCGGCAGCTCCAGGATGTTCTCCGGAATACACCCGACCCTCTGAAAAGAGGAACTTCTTCCAGCTGGGGATGATCTCGTACGGGATGCCCTGCAATTCCTCGATCTGCGCTTCCACCCCTTTGTTGCACCATTCGAAGGTGTTGTTTGTCACCGAGCCTTCCTCCGCATCCTCGAAAATGTAGACCCGGCTCACTCCCGTGTGGTTCCCGATCTGGTTCAGAACCTGATCGATCCGGTTCTGGAAATCCACCAGGGAATTCAATTGCAGGGCAATTTCGGACAGCAGCTCCTGCTGGTCCAGGTTCTGCTGCAGGGTGAGCTCGTACTGCTTCAGCTGGTCGATGTCGATGTGGGTTCCCACCGCGCGGACAGGTTCGCCTTTTTCGTTCCGTTCCGTCACTTTCCCGGTGTCCAGGATCCATTTCCACTGTCCGGCCTTGGTTTTCAGCCGGTGCTCCGATCGGTAGAATTCCGTTTCGCCTTCCAGGTGCATGGTCAGAACGCGCATGACCGCCGGCTTGTCCTCGGGATGGATGAGGGCTTCCCAGGTTTCCAGCCCCGGCTTGAGCTCCGTCTTGGGATACCCGAGCATGGCATACCAGCGGTCGCTGTAAAACACATTGCCGGTTTTGATGTTCCAGTCCCACAAACCCGCATTGCTTCCGATGAGGGCCGATTCCAGACGCTCGGTGTATTCCCTCAACCGGATTTCGCTTCGCTGGAGCTTCCGCTCCATGAGCACCCGGTCGCTGATGTCAAGCGACAAACCGACGGTCCCGATCACCTCCATGTCCTGGTCGTAACGGGGCGCTTTGTAGGTCATCACCCACCGCTTCCCGTAGGTCGAATTCACTTCTTCTTCTTTCCGGACCTGCTCCTCGGTTTCCATGATGAAGTTTTCGTCCTCCAGCTTGGTAACCGCCTCCTTCTCGGGATAGAAATCAAAATCCGTTTTGCCCAGGAGCTCCTCCTTGCTCAGGTTGTGCTGGTCGGCCTTCATCTGGTTTACCTCCACAAACCGCCCGTCCCGGTCCTTGAAGTAAACTTCGGCCGGGATGTAGTCCATGAAGTTGTGGAAGAGGTCCCGTTCGAACTTCAGCTCCTGCTCCATCCGCTTCCGTTCCGTGATGTCGATCATCACCCCCCGGATCCCGGAGGCTTTCTTGTTGACCATCAACCGACTGGTGTACACCAGGACCGGAAAGATCTCCCCCCGCTTGGTGATCACCTGGTATTCCCGGGGGGGAAGGTTGTCATGCGCCAGGGCCCTCTGGAAATTGTCCCTCACCTTCTGGGCCTCCTGGGGAGCAAAGATCCGAAGGAAAGAAAATCCCTTGATCAGTTCCTCCTTTCCATACCCGAAACGGTGCAGGGCGTATTCGTTGACAAAGGTGAAATTTCCCTCCAGGTCGGTTTCGCACACCATCTCCGGCAGCAATTCGGCCAGGTCCCGGTATTTCTTTTCGCTTTCCTGCAGGGATTCGTTGCTTTCGCATGCCATGCAGGCCTTGCCCAGCTTGTCGTTGATGTCGGCCAGGGAATGGAGC
The DNA here is from genome assembly GCA_041393235.1 of Bacteroidales bacterium. GTDB lineage: Bacteria > Bacteroidota > Bacteroidia > Bacteroidales. Next base: position 154,674 of record JAWKKO010000001.1, on the reverse strand, counting down.
AGGTCCCGGTCGATGTATTCCGAGCCCTTGATCAGGACCAGCAGCCCGTATTCTCCCAGCGACAGAATGTGATAGTATTGGTCGTCATCGGTCTTGCCCAGGCAGGGCAGGTCCTTCTCCCAATCCTTCAACTGGCCCACGGTCATCTTTTCCGGCAACAGCTCATGCAAACCGGCGAAGCGTTCATTGATGTTGTAAGTGTAGGGCAGGGTGAACACCTGAAGGGCCTGGTTCAATCCGGCCAGGGTCGGGCTGACTTTGTACACCAGGGCGGCGGTGCAATTCAATTTCCGCAGGTAGGCAAACAGTGCCTTTTTCAACATCTCATGCAAACTAAGGCTTCGCCCCACCGAAAGGGCGATCTCGTACAACACCTGAATTTGCTGCAATTTCTGATCCATCATACTCCACGTATTTCTACCGGTTCAACCTCAAAAACACCCGATCACCGAAGTCTTGTTGTAAAACTCCAGGTAATCCTTTCCATTGTTGGCAATCTCTCCAATGGTCAACGCACCGAACAGAGGCAGATCGTTCTGCAGACTCACCTCCTCCAACTCCCTGTCAAAATCCTCCTCCAGGTACAGGACCCGGGAAATGCAATCGATGAACACCACGAATTCGCCCGGGGAGTCGCCGAGGTTCTTTTTTGCTTTCTGGGCGGCCAGCCCGGCGGCTGAAATGAGTCGCTCCTTCTGCCCGTGCAGCAAATCCAGAAACGCCCCCCGCTCCACCTCGCCCACACAGATCAGGCTGTCGTCCTCCCCGACGGCGATGGGATCCCGAACGATTTTTTCCGCACCGATCTTGGTGATCCCGAAGGGATAGGCCTTGGCAATGCTGAAGAAATTCTCCGGGGTCAGGGTCTGGCCCGAATGCTTCTCCACATACAATTTGTACACCTCGAAGGCCGGTTTGTGGTCCAGCTCCTGCACAACGTTCCCCTTGGCTGCACTCACCCGGAAAGGCCCCGCAATGGGGGTCCATCCGTGCTGCACCCCAATGCCGGAAACCATGGGCAATCCCAGGAGGATGGCGCAATCTTTCAGGAGGCCCCTGGGGGTGATGATGCAGGGCTTCTGTTGAAGACTGAGTGAACCGGCCCCTCCCCCGATGTAATTGAATTCCAAACCGTAAATCGTGAACAGGCCGTCGATCAATTTGCTGATCCGCCGGGAAAAGCCATCCACAAACACCAGAAGCGAACGGGACGATAGCAGGGACGAGGAAACCTCCATCATCTTCCCTTCCAGGTCGATCCCGGACGTGCTCAATTCCTCGATCAGCACGGGTGCCGGAGCGAATTCCAACCCCACGAGGATGATGCCCGTTTCCAGCTTCTTGTCCTGATGGATCAGAGCGGGAAATACCCCTCCGTATACGGGGATCTTTCGGTTGGTGAGGATGGGATCCAGATTCCCGGGTTCGTAACCGTCCCCATCGCAAGCAAGCACCAGGATGGTCTGCATGCCTTCCTCCTGCTCCAGTTGTTCCAGAGCCCGGGCCAGGGCCGTGGGACCGCCTGTGTCAATCAATTGGATTTTCATAGAATGATGCCTTACAATTCATACAATTCCGGAACTGTGCCCGGGATGCACCTTGTATTCAGGGAATCATCCAGAATCTACTTCAAAAGGATCATGAACGGGGTTTTCCTGATCGCCTGTATTCCAATGCTTTTTCTTACGTTAAAGTAATACAAAAAGTTTCTTTGGCCAAAATACTTTGGGCATTCCTTCGAAGGCAAAAAAGGCCGGCCCGGAGGCACGACCTTTCTTAACCTGGAAATGAATGTTTTCTAGAACCAGAGGCCCAGGGAAACAAGGAACTGGTTCGGCCTTGCATCCAGGGCAAAATCGTTGGAACCGATGGTCAGGTTTTCCCCGAGCCGACTCAGGCTGCCTTCCCACCGGGCATCCAGCGACACCTTTTTCAGGATGTCCAGCCCGATCCCCGCCTGGAAACCCCAGGTCATGCTGTTGGTGAACAGGGTGAAATCGGGTTCGATGGAAGTGAGGTCGCTGTCCTCGCTGATCACGTAGGAGCCGACGGGACCCGCGTTGATCCGGGCCGGTCCGAATTTCACACCCACGAGAAGGGGAATGTCGATGCGGGAGAATTTCACATTCAGCGCTTCGGTGGCACCGCCCTGCACCACCCGGTCGAGGGTTCCGCCTCCGGCGTTGAAGTACACTTCGGGCTTGATGACGATCATGGCCAGGTTCACCTGCGTCTGCAACCCCACATGGTAGCCGGTGACTCCTTCGCCCGTTACCAGGTCATACACATCCGTACCGTCCGAAATGTTGGTGATATCGTCCATTTTCAGGGAGGAGAATCCCACCCCTGCCTTGATTCCGTATGAGAAAAACTGGGCTTGGCTGGCCTGAAACACAAAGCAGCTGGCAAGCACCACAAACAAGATCTTTTTCATGATTTCTGGTTTTGTTAGAAAAGATGGTTCCCCTGTTAAACGGGAAAACCTTCTCCAGAGTTGCATTCAGGCGGGAAAATCAACCAAATCCCGGACCACGACCGATGCCAGAGTGCACCCGAACACCGCGGGGATGAAGGCGTTGGTGCCCACGGTCGATTTCTTGTTCGGTTCTCCTTCCACGGGCACCACCATGTGTTTGGGCACCTGCTCCGTGCTGAACACCACGGGGAAGTCCCCGTGCACACCCAGTTTTCTCAGTTTTTTCCGGAGGATGAAGGCAAGCTTGCAGTTGTAGGTGTCCCCAAAATCCGCCACCCGGATTTGCGAAGGATCCATCTTCCCGCCCGATCCCATGGAGCTGGTCAGCCGCAGTCCCCGCTTCAGGCTGTGGTGGATCAGGAAGATTTTGGGCGACAGGGTGTCGATGGCGTCGACCACGTAATCGAAGCCCCGGTCGAGCAGTTCCTCCATGCCCTCGTCCCGGAGAAACTCCTGCCGGAGCTCCAGGTCCAGACCGGGGTTGATGTCCAGGAGCCTCTGCCCCATGACGTCCGTCTTGGACCGCCCCAGGGTGCTGTGCAGGGCAGCCAGCTGCCGGTTCAGGTTTCCGGGTTGCACCACATCGGCATCCACCAGGGTCAGCTTCCCGATGCCGCTCCGGCAGAGCATTTCGGCCGCCATGCCGCCCACGCCGCCCAGCCCCACCACCAGGACGTGGGCCTTGGCGAGCCGACGGACATTGCTTTCACCCAGGAGCTGGACGGTCCGCTCCTGCCATTGGGGGTGTGCCGTGCCTCCCTTCATCCGGTTCATATCCGATGGGCCCAGCCGGGGAACAGGCCCAGCGCCCGTTCCGTGACCTCCCGACGGAAGACCTCCGGGTCCATGTTTTTCAGCTCCGCCCCCAGGGCGTACAGTTCCCGGATGTCCTCCCGTCCTTCGTCGCTTTCCAGAAGGATGTGTTCCAGGGGCAGGGCCCGGAAGGCATCTTCCACCTTGGGCCGGTCGTCGCGAAGGGCATCCCCGAAGGACAACGTCAACCCGGCCCGGGCCAGATCCAGAGCCAGCTGGGGACTTCCGGAAAACCCGTGAATGATCATGGGCACGGAGGGCCGGTGTTTTTTCATGAAGTCCAGGATCTCCTGGTGGCTCCGGACCACGTGCAGGATCACGGGCACATCGGCCTGCTCGGCCAGCTCTACCTGGAGCTCGAACAGCACCCCCTGGCGTTCCAGGGAAACATCCAGGGTTTTGTCCAATCCGCATTCCCCCACCGCAAGGACCCGCGGGTTCTCCAGGGCCAGACGGACCTTGTTCAGGGCCTCCTGCTCATCCACCTTTCCCAGGCTGTAGGGATGCAATCCCACGCTGTAGTACCCGGCATGGAGATCGTCCGGCGGATAGTCTTCGGCCATCAGGTTTTGCAGGACCAGCTCCTCGATGGTCTGGGCCGGCCTGTGGGCATGGATGTTGATGTATTTTGCCATGGGTTCGGTTACAACGTTTCGATTCCTTTGTGCATCCGGCGGACCACCTCCTCCAAACCGAGGAAGACCGCCAGGTCAAACAAGCCGGGGCCTTTGGCTTCCCCCACGAGAAGGAGCCGCCAGGCGTTCATGACAGCCCCCATGCCCCATCCTTTCTCTGCGATCAGGGTTTTAACCTGGTGCTCCAGGGTTTCCGGATCCGATTCGGGAAGGGTGCCCAGAAAGCCGGCCAGATCCCTCATCATTCCGGGTGCATCCTCCTTCCACCGTTTTTGCACCACCTTGGGATCGTAGCTCCGGGGCGCTTCGAAGAAAAACCAGGCTTCCTCCCACAAATCCTTGATGAAACCGATGCGGGGAGCCAGCAGCGAAACCAGGGTTTCCAGGCGGGCCCGGTCGGGATGGTGGCCGTGGGCGGAGATTTCTTTTTCAAACAAGGGAACCAGCAATTCGGAAGGCATCCGCTGAAGGTGCTGGTGGTTGAACCACCGTGCCTTCTCGGGATCGAACCTCGAACCGGATTTGCCCACTTTCTCCAGCTGAAACTGGTCCACCAGTTCGTCCAGGGAGAACAGCTCCTGCTCCGTGCCCGGGTTCCAGCCCAGAAGGGCCAGCAGGTTGATCACGGCCTCCGGTTGGTACCCCGCCTCCCGGTAGCCGGGAGAAACCTCCCCGGTTTCCGGGTCCTTCCAGTCGATGGGAAACACGGGAAATCCTCCCTTCTCCCCGTCCCGCTTGCTGAGCTTTCCCTTCCCCGTGGGTTTCAGGATGAGGGGAAGGTGGGCGAATTCGGGCATCATGTGTTCCCACCCGAAGGCTTTGTACAGGGACACATGGAGGGGAAGGGATGGAAGCCATTCTTCCCCCCGGATCACGTGGGTGATGGCCATCCGGTTGTCATCCACCACATTGGCCAGGTGATAGGTGGGCATCCCGTCGGATTTGAACAGGATCTTGTCGTCCAGGGTGGAGGTGTTCACCACCACCTCGCCCCGGATCAGGTCCTGCATCACCAGCTCCTCGTCCGGGTAGAACCGGAACCGGATCACATAGGGTTCCTCCGAGGCAAGCCGGACCTGCAACTCTTCCTCCGACATGTTCAGGGAATTGAACAGACCGTCCCGGACAGAGGCATCGTACACGAAAGTCTCCCCCGTTTCTTCCGCCCGTTTCCGGAGCTCATCCAGGTCTTCGGGCGTGTCGAAGGCATAGTAGGCTTTGCCGTTCCGGACCAGGCTCAGGGCGTAGTCCCGGTACATCTCCTTCCGTTCCGATTGGCGGTAGGGACCGTACCCTCCGCCCTGGGCGGGACCTTCGTCCGGTTCCAGTCCGCACCAGCGAAGCGACTCCAGGATGTAGTCCTCCGCTCCGGGGACGAAACGGGTCTGGTCCGTGTCTTCGATGCGAAGGATGAAGGTTCCTCCGCGCTTCCGTGCAAACAGATAATTGAACAATGCGGTGCGCAACCCTCCGATGTGGAGGGGCCCCGTCGGACTCGGGGCAAATCTGACTCTTGTATTCCCACTCATGCTGACCCTCGTATTTTCACTCATAAAACTGACATGTGGACAAAGATAAACAATGCAATGCTGTTCTTAATCATTTTTTGGACAACCGCAAAGCGCTAATTTCGCAGACAAACCAAATGCCACCGCCATGTACGGGAAAATCAAAGAACACCTCCGCTCCGAGCTTCAGTCCATCGAGGAAGCCGGTCTCTACAAAAACGAACGGATCATTGCCACCTCCCAGCGTGCGGAGATCGGCCTGAGCTCCGGGGAACGGGTCTTGAATTTCTGTGCCAACAACTACCTGGGACTTTCCGACCATCCCGAGCTGATCCGGGCGGCCAAGGATGCCCTGGACAGCCATGGCTATGGCATGTCGTCGGTCCGCTTCATCTGCGGCACCCAGGACCTGCACAAACAACTGGAAGAAAAAATCGCCAAATTCTTCGGCACCGAGGACACCATCCTGTACGCGGCCTGTTTCGACGCCAACGGAGGGGTGTTCGAACCGCTGCTTGGCCCCCAGGATGCGATCATCTCCGATGCCCTCAACCACGCCTCCATCATCGACGGGGTCCGGCTTTGCAAGGCCGTTCGCTATCGCTACAACAACGCCGACATGGACGATCTGGAACAACAACTGATCCAGGCCCAGGAACAGCGTTTCCGGATTGTGGTCACCGACGGGGTGTTCTCCATGGACGGGAACGTGGCTCCCCTGGACCGGATCGTCGAGCTGGCCGAAAAATACGACGCCCTGGTGATGGTGGACGAATGCCATTCGGCCGGCGTTGTGGGAAACACTGGTCGTGGCGTGACGGAACTCTACAACATCCGGGGAAAGGTGGACATCATCACCGGAACCCTGGGCAAGGCCTTCGGCGGCGCCATCGGCGGATTTACCACCGGTCGGAAGGAAATCATCGACATGCTTCGCCAGCGGTCCCGGCCCTACCTGTTTTCCAACTCCATTCCCCCGGCCGTGGCCGGCGCCGGCATCCGGATGTTCGACATGATGGACGAGACCACCGAGCTGCAGGACCGTCTGCATGAAAACACCGCCCACTTCCTGAAAAAGATGACGGAAGCCGGGTTCGACATCAAACCCACCCAGTCGGCCATCTGCGCTGTCATGCTGTACAATGCCCGACTGAGCCAGGACTTTGCCGCCCGGCTCCTGGAAGAAGGCATCTATGTGATCGGTTTCTACTTCCCCGTGGTGCCCAAGGACCAGGCCCGCATCCGGGTCCAGCTCAGCGCGGCCCACACCAGGGAACAACTCGACAAGGCCATCGGGGCCTTCATCAAGGTTGGGAAGGAATTGAAGGTGATCTGACCGGAACCCGGACACCGGGCTGCTTCAGACCAGGTGCCCTTTGCGATTGCCCCAGCGGGCTTCGCCCAGCGCTAGCAAAAACAGGGCCACCGCAGCGGCCACGATGCCGGAGGAGATGCTCCAGCCCTTCGGGTCCCAGTCAAACTCCGCCGTCGGCAGGGCAACTTCCGGCAGGGCGACCTCCGGCAGGGTCAGTCGGCTCCACCAGGAAGCAGCCTCCGCCGGTGTATCCCCAAGCACCAGACTCAGGACGACCACCAGGACCACCAGCAGCGCGATGACCCACAGCATCCGCCTGCCGATCAGGGGGCTGTACTTTTTCACCGGCCTGGGCTGCTCCTGCTCCAGGAGCTGCATGACCCGGTCGGTCATCGGGCCGGGGGCTGTCTCCAGGCCCGACTCCCGCAGAAGTCTCGAAATGTTCGGATCCCGTTCCATATCATACTAGGCTTTTGATCTCCGTTTTCAGTTGCTCTTTCAATACCTGGTAGAGCTTTTTGCGGGATCGGTGCAGGCGGATGCGCACATTCCCGCTGCTCAGTCCCGTCACGTCCACGATCTCCTCGATGGAAGATTCGTCAAAATAAAACAGGGTCACAATGACCGCATCTGTTTCAGGGAGAGCTTCCAGCGCCTGACGGACAAAACGCGTCCGTTCGTCCCGGGTCAGCAATTCCAGTCCGCTGAGGTCCCCCTCATCCACCTCGCCGTCCGGCACCTCGTCCACCAGATCGATCACCCGGACCTTTCTCCGGATCACGGAAATGCAGTGGTTGTAGGTGATCCGGTAGAGCCAGGTGGCCAGCCGGGCTTCTCCCTGAAAGCCGTCCAGGGCCCGGTAAGCCTTCACAAACACGTCCTGGGTGGCCTCCTCGGCATCCGCCTCCTGCCCCAGCATGCGCAAACTGAGGGTGTAGATCATGTCCTTGTATTGGTCCACGATCCATCGGAACGCATCCTTGTTCCCGCTCCGGATTTGTTCCAGGTAATATGCCTCCGTTTTTTCCTCCATGCCCCCATAAGACGCCCGGACCCGCAAAACGTTACAAAACATCGTGAAAACTTGTAACATGACTCTCCGACCCGGCGTCCAATCGTCAAACATGTCAAACCAGAAAACATACGCACCATGAGAGAAGAAATTGTCATACCCATCGTCTTTTTTGCCGCCGTATTCGGCATCATCTATGTGTTCGTGACCGCCCGCAACAAAGAGCGGATGGCCATGATCGAGAAAGACGTCAATCCGAAAGATTTCATCCAGCCCCCCCGGACCAACAGCTACGGCATCCTGAAATGGGCCCTGCTTCTGGTGGGTGTCGGCCTGGGAATCTTCATCGGCAGCATCCTGGAGGCCTACACCAGCATCCTGGAGGAAGCCGCCTATTTCGGCTCCGCCCTCTGCCTGGGAGGCCTCGGCCTTACCCTGGCCTTTTTCATCGGCCGCAAACACGAGAAAGAGGAGTCCCGCAAATAACCAAAACCGCGATCTCCGCGGGGGGCGGTGGTTGCTGGTGAATGACCGCATGATCACCTCTGATCGAACGAATGGGTGCGTCGAAACGACCTGGCATTTTTCCCGAAGGGAACAAGCACGTCGTGAGACAGCACCCCCTTCCTTTCTTCTTCCCCAAAAAAAACCGCGATCTCCGCGGGAGAGGGTGGGGCCCTTGCCTTGGTGAAATGACCTGGCATTTTCGCGCAGATAAGCACGTCATGAGACATGGCACGGGCCCCACCCTCTCCCATGCTACAGATCCGGCTTTTTCTTTTCGGGGTTTTTCGGCACCTTTGTGGGAAATCTTCCACCATGCGCCACCCACTCCTCCCATCCTTCGCCCTCGCGGCCCTGCTCCTCCTGACAACCGCCACCCATGGCTTTTCCCAGACCGACATCGCCGCTGCCCGTGCCCAGGGGACGGGCGCCACGGTGACCGTCAGCGGGATCGTCACCAACGGCGACGAGCTGGGCACGATCCGCTATGTGCAGGACGCAACGGCCGGACTCGCCATCTATTCGAGTCAGCTCAGCGGTGTGGAACGGGGCGACAGCATCACGGTCACCGGGACCCTGAAGGAGTACAACAACCTGTTGGAAATGGATCCGGTCACCGGACTCACCGTCCACAGCTCGGGCAATCCGGGTCCGGCGCCTCTCGTGCTCACCCCCGATGAATTTGACGAATCCTACGAAGGGATGCTGGTCCGGGTCAATGGAGCCGCATTTACTTCCACCGGTGTCTTTTCACGGACCTCCTACACCATCGAAGCCGGTGGAGAGAGCGGACAGGTTTACATCAATTCCAGCGGCTCGGAGCTCATCGGAACCCCCATCCCGTCCGGGATCGTGTCCGTCATCGGCCCCCTGGGCCAGTACCAGAGCAATTATCAGATCCTTCCCCGGGACCTGGACGACATCGTGAGCTCGCTGAAGATCAATCTGGACGGACTGGTGACCGTCGACCAGATCCAGACCGGCGGATTTCGTCTGCAATGGACCACGGATGTGGCCGGAAGCACCCAGGTGAAGGTGGGTCTGACAAGCGAACTGGAAATGGCGACCATCACGGAAGCAGGAACCGGCACCGATCACACCGTCACCCTCTCCGGGTTTTCTCCCTCCCAGGTGGTCTATGCCCGCCCCTTCTCCGTGTTCGACGGGGACACGGCCAAAGCCCCTCTGGGGGTCTACATCACCCAATCCGAATCGGGCGGGGACATCCGGGTTCTGTTCAACCGGCCCGTCGACCCGACGGTATCGATGGGACTCCTGGAAGCGGAGGTTCCGGAATTCGGGATCGATGTGGATCTGGTGGGGTACATCCAGCAGGCAGAGGAATCCATCGACATGGCCATCTACAACATCAACGACTCGGAGCTGGAAGACATCAGCGGGGCGCTGAACGACGCCCACCAACGTGGGGTCACCGTGCGGGTGGTGTACAACAAGGACACCGATCCCCAGGGCATCAAAAACCTGGTGGCGGGCATCGGGAAACAGGCCAGTCCGGCCGCGGTGTATCCGGACTATGGCATCATGCACAACAAATTCGTGATCTTCGATGCCCTGTCCGCCGATCCCGACCTGCCCCTTGTCTGGACAGGCTCCACCAATTTCACGGAGGGTCAGATCCTGACCGATCCCAACGATGTGATCCTCATCCAGGACCAAAGCCTGGCCAAAGCCTACCGGATGGAATTCAATGAGATGTTCGGCAGCGAGGGAGATCAGCCCGACCCGGACAAGGCCCTCTTCGGTCCGGACAAAACCGACAACACCCCCCACCATTTCCGGATCGGCGGCAAGGATGTGGAACTTTACTTTTCCCCGTCGGACGGGACCAATGCCCGGATCATTTCCGCCATCGGAACCGCGGATCGCACCGTGGATGTGGCCTCCATGCTGATCACCCGAACCGACATCGCATCGGCCCTGGCGAACGCGGAACATCGCAACAGCCCGGTCCGGGTGCTCATCGACGACTACGACAGCTACGGGGAAACGGTGATCGACATCCTTCAGGAAGCCGGGGCGGAGGTGAGGAAATATGCATCGAGCGGACTGATGCACCACAAGTACATGATCGTCGATCAGGCCGAGGCTACGTCCGATCCACTCGTGCTGACCGGCTCCCACAACTGGAGCTCCTCGGCCGACCTGCGGAACGATGAAAACACCCTCATCGTCCACGACCAGGGTGTGGCAAACGCGTACTACCAGGAATTCGTCGCCCGGTTTGCCCAGGGTGAAACCGTCATCACGGGGATCTCCGAAACCGGCGTGCAGACTGCGGGGATGAGCATCTACCCCAACCCGGCCTCGCGGGAATTCCACATCCGGACGTCCCAGGACGATCCGGTCATCGAATCCGTGCTTCTTCTGGATGTTTCAGGACGCGTGGTGGGCAGGTGGAACAAAAGCCACACCGCAGTCTATGCCCTCCCGGTTCTGCCGGAGGGATTGTATTTCCTGCAAATCCGTACGGAGGGCGGCCGAAGCCAGGCCCACAAGCTGATGATCCGCTAGGTCAGCCGCACTTCGACGAGCCGCAGTCGGTACAGATCAGGCACCCTTCCTGGTAGATCAGGTTGCCGGAGCTGCAGTCCTCGCACTTCTGATCCGATTTTGCCTTGGTGCCGTCGGGGATGTACTTCTTCAGGGCCCGCACCACACCGGCGCTCCAGGTGTTGATGCTTTCGTTGTCGAGCCGGAGGGAACTGATCAGATGGATGGCATCCACCACGGGCATGCCGTGACGAAGCACCCCGGAAATGAGCTTGGCATAGTTCCAGAATTCGCTGTTGAACTGGTGCGACAAGCCGCCCATGGTGACTTTGTACCCGTATTTGTCCACGTACTGGAAGTCGTACCGCTTGGTCCCGTCCTCGTTGGTCGTTTTCAGGATCTTTCCTTTTTTCACCTTGACCGGGATGGGGAAGGTGTCCTCCTCCTTGCGGCCCGTGAAGATTTCATAGGGCTCTCCGTCGAGCAGCCCCACAAAGGCGATCCAGTCTTCTTCCATGTTCTTGAACCGCAGGATTTCCGCATCCAGGGCTGCGGGCCGTTTGATGGGAAAACTCTTGGTTTCCTCTTCTTTTTTCTTCTTGTCGGTGGAGACCAGCACGCCGGAGCGGGAACCGTCCCGGTACACCGTCACCCCCTTGCAGCCGCTTTTCCAGGCATTGACATACAAATCGCCCACCAGGTCCTCCTTCACATTGGACGGAAGGTTGATGGTCACGCTGATGGAATGATCGACCCACTTCTGGATGGCCCCCTGCATTTTCACCTTCTGCATCCAGTCCACATCGTTGGAGGTGACCTTAAAGTAGGGCGATTGCTTCACCAGTTCCTGGACGTCCTCGTCGGAATGGGGTTTGACCTCTTCGGGATCCATGCGGTTGATCTTCAGCCAGGTGAGGAAATTGTGATGGAACACGTTGTATTCTTCCCAGCTGTCCCCCACCTCATCCACAAAGGAAATGTTGGCTTCCTTGTCGTTGGGATTCACCTTCCGGCGACGCTTGTACACCGGGAGGAAAACCGGCTCGATGCCCGAGGTGGTTTGTGTCATCAGGCTCGTTGTGCCCGTGGGCGCAATGGTGAGCAAAGACACATTCCGCCGTCCGTACTTCTTCATGTCTTCCAGGAGCGTGGGATCTTCCTGCCCCAGCCGGTTGATGAAGGGATTGTCTTTTTCCTTGTTGAAATCGAACACTTCGAAGGCCCCCCGCTCCATGGCCATGTCCACCGAGGACCGGTAGGCCGCCAGGGCCAGGGTTTTGTGAACCTCCACGGAAAAATCGATGGCATTCTCGCTCCCGTATTGCAAATTCAGGGCGGCCAGCATGTCGCCTTCGGCGGTGATGCCCACGCCGGTGCGACGGCCTTCCAGGGCCTTGCTCCGGATGTTCTTCCAGAGATTCACCTCCACCCGCTTGATCTCCTCGTCCTCCGGATCGGCGTAAATCTTTTCCAGAATGGCGTCCACCTTCTCCAGTTCCAGGTCGATGATGTCGTCCATGATCCGCTGGGCCAGGCCCACGTGCTTCCGGAACTTCTCCCAGTTGAATTTGGCCTTCTTGGTGAAGGGCTCCTCCACGTAACTGAACAGGTTGATGGCCAGAAGCCGGCAGCTGTCGTACGGGCACAGGGGGATTTCGCCGCAGGGGTTGGTGCTCACGGTGCGGAATCCACGGTCGGCATAGCTGTCAGCCACCGACTCCCGGGTGACGGTGTCCCAGAAAAGGATGCCGGGCTCGGCCGATTTCCAGGCGTTGTGAACGATCTTCTTCCACAGAGACCGGGCATCGATTTCTTTGGAATAGAGAGGCTTGTCGGAGTCGATCGGGTAGGTCTGGGTGTACTTTTTCCCTTCCACGACCGCCTTCATGAATTCGTCGGTGATCTTCACGGAGACATTGGCGCCGGTGACTTTTCCCGATTCCAGTTTTGCATCAATGAAATTTTCCGAATCGGGATGTTTCACGGAAATGCTGAGCATGAGCGCGCCCCGGCGTCCGTCCTGGGCCACTTCCCGGGTCGAGTTGGAATAGCGCTCCATGAAGGGAACCACGCCGGTGGATGTCAGGGCGCTGTTCAGGACGGGACTCCCGGTGGGCCGGATGTGGGACAGATCGTGGCCGACGCCGCCCCTGCGTTTCATCAGCTGGACCTGCTCCTGGTCGATCTTCATGATTCCGCCGTAGGAATCCGCATTCCCCTGGTGGCCGATCACAAAGCAATTGCTCAGGCTGGCGATCTGGAAGTTGTTGCCGATGCCCGTCATGGGAGACCCCTGGGGAACGATGTATTTGAACCCCTGCATGAGGTCGAACAGCTCATCCTCCGAAATGGGGTTGGCATAGCGGGTTTCGATGCGATGGATCTCAGAGGCCAGGCGGCGGTGCATGTCGTCGGGCGTCTGTTCGTAAATTTTTCCGAAAGAGTCTTTCAGGGCGTACTTGTTCACCCAGACCCGGGCGGCCAGTTCATCCCCTTTGAAATACGCCAGAGAAGCCCTGAAGGCTTCATCAAAACTGTAGGTGCGGTTGGACGTACCCCCTTTGATTGCGTTTTCTTTTGCTTGTTCGTTCCCGACAACTGTCGTCATTTCCTTCTTTGATGCTGCTCTTTCTGCCATGCCTTTCTTGTTGTTTTTCCTGCGGGGTTGTCTACCAATAACCCGAATTTACACCGTGGGATTGCCTGTATCAATTCAAGATATCAACAGCCCCTTGTTTCTTTGTCGAAACCGGACAGCAAAGACCCAAAAAAAGGGGATACCATCCCCCTTTTTTTCATCGTAGAAAAAAAATGATCTTCCTGGTTAGGCGAAGAAATAGGGTTCTTGTGCGATACTGATTTCGGGAAATGAAATTAAGAAGAATTCAAGGCCCGGAGCCGTCTTACGGATTCGTTTTTTTCAACAAGAAATTAACCCCGGACCTAAGGTTTTTACCTTCAGGAAGATGGGTTGTTATTGTCCCAAACGACCCCCTGCGAGATTGTTATTTCGTTGTTTTTCTGATTCTTACACGGCATTTTGCTCAACACCGCACGTCCGCTTTCCCCCTGTTTTCGTTGGCCGTCGCCGGGGCGTTTTTTTTCTGCTTTCAAATTGGTAGTTGGCCCCTGGGGAAGGCATCGGGACCCCATGAAAAAAGGGGCAGACCGTCTCGATCTGCCCCTTTGTCCTGCATCCGGCAGAATCCCTGCCGGACGATCACGAGGATGAAATCAATCCACCAGGGTGAACTCCGGATCCGGGCCGGATTTGGTCACCTGGTATTTGACGGAACCGGAACCGTTGGCTCCGTTGTAATAGGCATAGTTCACCACAAAATACATGTCCACGCCGTTCACCTGGGTGGTGATGTTGGGGTACTTGGCAGGAAGGACGGCCAGGGCAATGGCTTCGGCAATGGCTTCTTCGGCCGATCCGAAGACATCGGCGTTCCAGTGGCCGTCGCGCATGTCGAAGTTTCCGTAGTAAGCACTGGCTCCGTAGTAATAATCGCCTGTGCCGTAGGAATCAATGTAGGAGGCTCCGAAATTGGACTCCACGTAGTCGACGATGATCTGGAAGTCGGCCGCCGACAGGGTGAAGGTGATGGTGGGATCAAAGACCCATCCGGAACTCCCGTACAGGAATTGCCCGCTGGTTTCGGTCACATAGTCATAGGAGGATGCCCACGTGCCGGCAGTTTTTGTGTAGGTGGAAGCCAGGGTCATGGTGCTGCCTGCATAATATCTGTAGACGACCACCACTTCCACGCTTTCTCCGGCCAGGGGATATTTCTCGTCCAGCAGGGCGGGAATGTAGTCTCCGGGCACATCGGAAGAGGAGAAGTTGTCGTATTTGCCGGGCGAGCCCATGGCGTTGTAATCTTCGGCCTGGACATTGTACACGCCTTCCGCCTTGGTCCATTCTCCGTTGCTGTATTCATAGAAATCCTTCCGGGTCTCGGGGGCGGGACCAATGACGGTGGCTGCACCGGGGGTGGTGATGACCACCTCGTCGACTTCCCAGGTGGCTGCGTTGGCGGTGGTGGAAAGGTACTTGAGCGCCACATAGATGTCCTGGCCGGCATAGCCGCTCAGGTCCGCGCCTTCCGAGGCGACAAACACATAGTCGCTGCCGCTGGGCAGGGTGGTGAAGGTTTGCTCGTCCCAGGTGGCACCGGCAATGTCGGAACCATCATAATCGGTGGAAACCAGAACGGTGATCTGGTCCCACTGATCGTTGAGGTACTTGGCGGCCTGGGTGACATGCAGCGCGGGCTGGTCGATGCCGTCGATGCTGATGGCCGATGAAATGAGCCAGTCCTCGTTGTCCTGTGCGCCGCCCGAATATCCGGAGATTTTTGCATAAGCATCATCTCCATACGAGCTGGCTGCCCATTCCTGGGCTCCCACGACGCTGGTGGCGGTGAAGACCCCCAGATCCGTGTCAAACCCTTCGGACCACACGGTCACATCGCTGGCGGATTCAAAATCAACCTTGGCGTCGGTTCCCGAATACAGGTATTCCACAAGCACCATGTCTCCGTTGGACGGATCGGCGATTCCGGCAGCCAGCACCTCGGGCAGGTACACCTCGGGGGGATAGGCGGGGGAATAGTACCCGGTCACTTCCAGGATCCCGTCGAAACTGCTGTACTCTTCGGTGCTGAGCTCATAGTCGGCGGCCTCGGTATACATGGCATAATCCTCGGGCATGTCGCCACTGTAGTTGTAGGTCACATCCACGGTGGAACCCAGTCCAAGGCCCGGATACATGTCTGCAATGAGCAGGGGGATGTAGTCGGCGGCGGGAACCGCGTCGGTGAAGTACATGCGGCTGGCGATGAAGCCGGCGTTGTCGGTGTCGGTCTCGTCAGCTTCCAGAGCCAGGTCGGCGATGTCGGCATAGTCGTCCTCGGTCAGGGCATAGGTCAGATTCGATCTGAAGCCCGTGTCCATGTCCTTCAACTCCTGATTGATGTCCTCCATGGGATCGCAACTCACCAGGGCAAAGACGAGAAGAATCAAATAATATGCTGTTCTTTTCATTTTCTGTTTGTTTTTCATTGTACTTGTCAATCCAGGCTTAGAAGTTCAACCGCAGGGTGACGGAATAGGAACGGCCCCAACCATAGTAGACTTCGGAAGATTGCCAGTCGTTTCCGGAACCGTCAAATGCGTCGGAGATGTACACGGTGTCGAAGAGGTTGTTGATGTTCCCGATGAGGGAGGCGTTGAATCCGCCCAGATCGAAACGATACACGGCATACAGGTCCATCAGGTTGTAGGCGGGAACCTTCCATGCGTCCTTGTTTACTCCGTCGGCGGGTTCGGCGGTCCGGTATTCCGGATCGAAGCGGGCAAAGAGCCGGTCGTAGTAGTTGTAGTTGAATCCGAACTTCACGCCGCGGAGCAGTTCATAGCTGGCCCCCAGGGCAGCGGTGGTCTGGGCGGCATCCCCCACGTGCACATCGGCGATGTACACATCGGCGGTTCCCCGCAATACGTTGTTCTCATCAAACAGTTGGGCATCGATGATGTCGTTCATCCAGCGCCAGTCGCCAAGCGACAACATCCCGTTGATGTCCAGTTTGTCGATGGGTTTCAGGACGAAGTCCACCTCGATCCCCATGTGTTTGGCGTTGATCCCCGTGAGGTTGGCAGCGGCGTATTCCCCGTTGTCGAGCTGATAGGTGAACACCCGTGACTTGTCCTTCCAGGTGGTGTAGTACCCGTTGATGTTGGCGGAGAAGATCCCACTGCGGAAACCGTATCCAAGTTCGAAGGAGGCCACCTTTTCGTTTGGTGCGTTGGCGTTTGCCTCGTTGGTGTAGCGGTAGAAGATGCTGTTGAAATCGGGCTGGTTTTCAAAGTACCCGGCATTCACAAACACATTGTGGTTGGCGCTCAGGTTGTAGTTGGCACCTCCCTTGGCGCTGAAGCCGAAGAAGTTGTACCAGGGAGCCTGCACCCCGCTTCCGTCGTTCTCCTCGAGGAAGTATTCCACCCGGCTGTAGGATTTGTTGTTGGCCGAGGCGGACACAAAGGCCGTCAGTTCGCCGAAGTCGGCTTCGGCCTGACCGAAGACCCCTTCCCAGAGAACCAGTCCGTCGTCATAGTAGGCGATCTTGTCGCCCACGTGCACCACCTTGTTCGGGTAGTTCACATCGGCGGTGGGATCGATGTAGTATTCGCCGCCCAGCAGGTCGACCACTTCGCGGTAGTGTTCTCCTTTGTAGTAACGCAGGTCGATCCCCCCGGAGACAGTCAGCCAGTCGTTGGCCTGGTAGTTGGCGTTGGTCAGCAACCCGGTCCAGAAGTGGTTGTTCACCGAACTCCGCAAAATGGTGCTTGACAGACCGGCCGGATCGGCCATGTTCTCAGACACGATGCGGTCGATGTCGGGCTGCCCCTGAACGAAATAGTCGGGGTTGGAGAATTTGTTGAGACCGTAAGGTCCGGTGCCCCCGCCGGTTCCGATGGACAGGTAGGCGGCGGTGAGGACGTTCAGCTTTTCATTCACATCCCAGAAGTGGTTCAGGATGGCCATGGGCTTGTGGTAGTAGTTCTTCCGGATGTAGTATTTCTGCCCGTTCTTGTATCCCCAGTCCTGGTTGTACCGGATGCTGCGGATCGTCGGATCCATGTACTCCGAAATGGCCATGGCGCTGGAACGCTGGCCGTGCCATTGGGGCGCTCCGAAGACGGAGAAGGCCAGGCGGTGGTGATCGTTGACGATCTTGGAGATGTTCAGGTAGTAGGAATAGCTCTCGAAATCTGTTCCGTCCACGTAACCGTTTCCGCTCGATTTTGCCAGGGAGACGGTGGTGGCCCAGTTGTTGTCGGTCAGACCGGACGACAGGGTCAGGCCCATCTTGCTGTATCCGTCATTTCCGATGCCGTAGGTGACGTTTCCGCCGGCTTCCGCATCGGTGGTTTTGGTGAGCACATTGATGGTTCCTCCCACGGAGGGAATGGCAATCTTGGCGGCGCCCAGACCCCGTTGCACCTGCATGGTGCGGGTCACGTCGCTCAGACCGGCCCAGTTGGACCAGTACACCCAGCCGTTTTCCATGTCGTTCACGGGCACCCCGTTGATCATCACGGCCGAGTTGCGGGCGTTGAAGCCGCGGATGTTGATCCGCGAATCACCGAAGGCTCCTCCCTGCTTGGTGGCATACACCCCCGGGGTGGACTTCAGGATCTCGGGAAATTCCTGGGCTCCCAGCTGCTCGATGATCTGAGCCGGCTTGATGTTGGACACAGGAACCGGGGTTTTCCGGTCGATGGCGATGTTGGCAAACACCGACACTTCCGCGATGCCCACGGCATCACTTTCCAGAATGACGGCACCCAGGTCGGTGCTTCCGCCGGTCAGATCCAGTTTGGATTCCATGGTCAGCATGCCGATGGAAGAAATCACCAGGGTCTGCTCCCCGCGCAAATCGGTCTTCAGGGTGAACTTCCCGTCCAGGTTGGTGACCGTCCCCACGGTCGTTCCCTTCAGATACACACTGGCTCCCACCAGACCGTCGCCGGCCGGGTCGGTTACCACGCCCGTGATCTCACTGGCGCTCTGTCCGCGAAGCGGGGCCACTAAAATGGCCAGCAAGAGGACAAAAACAGATTTAGTCAAGAGGAATTTCATAGAATTAATAGGTATTAAGGTTTATAGTAAGTAACACGAAATCGCTGCGAAATTAGGGCCTGACCGTCTTCCACGCATGAAGAAAAGGTTAAGAAATGATTGCCAATGCACACCTGCCAAACAAGCCTTACAAATTAACAAGAAAAACACCGGAGGGTTGCTGCGCTACAACAGGTTTGCGTCAGGCTTTTTTGCACATGGCCGCCACGATTCGGGATGTGGCTCCAAGCCTTTCCAGGACGTAGTTTCGGGCGAGATCGGAGGAGGTTTTCAACAGTTTTGAATCCTCCAATTGTTGATGAACGGTGGATAACATTTCCTCGGTCGATGCAATGTGGAAGGCAGCGCCGATGGCGAGCATTTCACGGGCTTCCGTGAACTTCTCCCATGCCGGCCCGAAGACCACCGGATTGCCGTACACGGCCGCTTCCAGGATGTTGTGGATCCCCTTGCCGAAGCCCCCGCCGATGTAAGCGAGCAACCCATACCGGTACAAATAGCTCAGCTGGCCGATGCTGTCCACGATCAGGACCCGGGCTCCGGCCGGCGGATCGCCGGCGAGCCCGCTGAACAGCACACTTCCGGGAAACCGCGACTGGAGCTTTTTTACGTGGGCGGCGGACAATTCATGGGGGGCGATGATCCACCGCAGGTCCGGGTCGAGTCGTCCCCGCACCTCCTCCAGAAGCGCCTCATCGGGTTCCCAGGTGCTTCCGGCCACCAGAACCCGGTGTCCCTTCACAAAGGCTTCCACACCGGGATGAGCGTAGGGTGTTTCAGCGGCTTTCTTCACGCGGTCGAAGCGGGTGTCCCCCGCCACGGAAACGGAACGGATTCCGGCCGATTCCAGCAACCGGGCCGACTCCTGGTTCTGGACGAAGATGTGGGTGAAGGACCGGAGGAAACCCCGGTACCAGCCGCCGTACCAGCGGAAAAAGATCTGGCCGGGACGGAAGATGCCGGACGCCAGGTAGGTGGGGATCTGCCTCCGGTGAAGGGAGGTCAGGAAATGGTACCAGAACTCGTACTTGATGAAGATGGCCGCATCGACCTGCACCCGGTCAAAAAACCGCCGGGCATTGCGCCGGGTGTCCAGGGGCAGGTACATCACATGGTCGGCGCCTGGGTAGTCCTTTCGCTTTTCATAGCCCGACGGAGAAAAGAAGGTCAGCAGAACCGCCTTGTCCGGACAGGCTTCCTTCATGGCTTCCAGCACCGGTCGTCCCTGTTCGAATTCCCCCAGGGAAGCACAATGATACCAGAGGACCGGCCCCCTTCCTCCCAGGGCCTTTTCGAGGGGCTCCTCCCAGTTGCGACGTCCGCGGACCCAGAGCCGGGCTTTGGGATTCCACAGGGCCAGGATGCGGGCTGCAAGGGAGTAGAGCCGGATGCCGATGTCGTAAAGAAAGCGCACGCTGTCCGGGTTTCAGGATTTGTTTCGGGTGAGTCCGCTCACCAGCATAACGGCGCAGAAAGCCAACACCCAGGAGACGAAGCGCACGCTGATCACCGCATCCAGGGCCGGCAGCTCCGACCAGATCACGGTGGATGCAAAGCCGGTGAGCAAGCCGGCGATGGCTCCCTGGTGGGTCACCTTTTTCCACACCAGCATGAGCAGAACGAGTGGACCGAACGACGATCCCAGCCCCGCCCAGGCATAGGACACCATGGAAAAGATCAACTTGTCGGAGGTGAGTGCGATGAGAAAGCCCGTGAGGCCCACGACGATGGTGATCCAACGACTGGCCTTGAGCAGAAACCGGTCGCTCACGTTCCGTCCCAGGGTTTGGTGGAAGAAATCTTCGATGATGGAGGAGGAAATCACCAACAGCTGGCTGTCGGCGGTGGACATCATGGCGGCGATGGCCCCGCTCACGAAAATCCCCGCCAGCCAGGCCGGTAGCAATTCGGTGGCCAGGTGGGGCATGATTTTCTCCACGTCGTCGAAAGCCCCCTGTCCGTACAGGGAGGCTCCCATGAGTCCGATCAGCACCGCCCCGGTGAAGGCCGGGATCACCCAGGCAATGGCGATCCGGCGGGAAATCTTGATTTCCTCCGCCTTGCGGATGGCCATGAAGCGGGTCAGCAGGTGGGGCTGCCCCATGTAGCCCAGGGCCCAGCTCAGCCCGGAAACCATGAGGGCCACGGCCGCCCAGCCGCTCTTTCCGCCCGTGAAGCTGAGCAGCGGATAACCCGCTTCGGTCTGCATGTGGGCCAGGGTTCCTCCCGCCTCATGCATTTCCCGGATCTCCACCAACCCCACCAGCGGAAGCACCTGGGGTGCCGATCATGATGATGCCCTGCACCAGGTCGGTCCAGGCCACGGCAAAAAAGCCCCCCATCATGGTGTAAAAATGATCACGGCGGCTCCCAGGATCATCCCGTGGGTCTGTTCGATGCCGAAGGTGACATTCAGGATTTTCCCGCGCCGTTGAACTGGGCCGAAAGATAAAAGATGAAAAAGAAGGCGATGATGAAGGTCGATAAAACCCGGATCACCGACTGTCCCTTCCGGTAGGATGCAGCCAGAAAGGTGGGCAGGGTGATGGCCCCGGAGCGTTCGCTTTCCTCCCGGAGGGCCGGGCGATGAAAAACCAGTAGAAAATGATTCCGATCACACAGCCCAGGGCGGTCCAGATTCCATGAGTCCCGCCGCATAGGCCGCACCGGGCAAACCCAGCAACAGCCAGGCGCTCTCCCCGGATGCCCGCTCGGAGAACGCCACGACCCAGGGTTCAGCTTTCTGCCGGCGATGAAGAAGTCCTGGTGGGATTTGTTGATGCGGTAGGTCATGAAGCCCACCACGAGGATGATGACAGGTAGAGGAGAAAACCCAGCAACGCAAAATTCATGCCCCAAGATAAAAAAGGAGCAGTCGCCCACCGGGCGGCTCCAATCGGGAAATTGGCGGATCCGTTGGGCTGGTAGGTGAAATCCGCCACCACCACATTGAACTGGTTGCCCCCCTCGTCCTCCTCGTCCAGGATCTCTTTCACCAGGAGCTTGGCGTAGGTGTCTGCGGCCGTTTTCTGTACCCACACCTGGTACAACTCCACGGTGTCGCTGTTGAATTCAGGTGCAGACCCGATTCCACCCGGGTGTAATCCTTGTAGAAGCTCCGTGCATCGGCAAGGGATTCAAAGGACCCTACCAGGGCAAAGCCGTTGGTCTCGCCGGGTGTGGAAAACAACAGGAAGCAGAACGGTTGACCCGTTCTGCAGGGTGGAAGGCCTCGTTGATGATGTCGGGGGTGGGGTCACCGGTGGGACTGAACCGGTCGTACCGGTAATAGGCTCCGTCGTCGTAGTGGTAGCCGCTGGTGTAATAGGTTTCGGCGCCGAACCGCTGGGAACTCAATTGCAGTTCGCCCTCGCGGTCCGGTCCGAACCACCGCTCGCGGGAGCACAGGGAAAGGACGGGAACCGCCAGCAGAATCGACCAGAATCGGATCAACGCCCGGTGTTCCATGGTGTGTGCATTCAAAGGATCAAAAAGCCGCCATCAACAGGTCGATGTCCTGGGAGGGAAGACCGAGCTGGTTCCCGATGGCCTCCCGGGTCAGGATCCCGTTGTATATGTAAACACCGTTCCGGAGCCCAAGGTTCGATTTGAGGTGTTTTCCCATGCCCCCGGCTTCCCCCAGCTTCACGATGAGAGGCAGAAACACATTGCTGATGGCGATGGACGCCGTCCGCGCCACCCGCGAGGGGATGTTGGGCACGCAATAATGGATCACGCCGTGTTTCATGAAAACCGGATCTTTCTGCGACCGGAGTTCCGAGGTTTCGATGCACCCGCCCCGGTCGATGCTCACGTCGATGATCACCGATCCCTTCTTCATTTCCCGGACCATGTCCTCCGGAATGAAATAGGGCATGGCTCCCTCCTCTTCCCGGATGGCTCCAACCAGGACATCGGCCGACCGGAGGGCCTTTCGTACCACCTTGGGATGGAAAATGGACGTGGAAACCTGGAATCCCACGGCTCCCTGAAGGCGGCGAAGGCGATGAACCGATTGGTCGAAAACTTTCACTTCCGATCCCAGGCCCATGGCAGCCCGCACCGCGTATTCGGCCACCGTACCGGCTCCCAGGATCACCACCTCGGTGGGGGTGATCCCCGTGATCCCACCCAGCATGACGCCCTTCCCGCTTCGGCTGTTGCTCAGGTACTCGGCGGCGATCAGGACGCAGGTGGTTCCGGCGATCGCACTCATGCTCCGCACGGCGGGATAGCACTTGTGCTCATCCATGATCCGCTCAAAGGCGATGGCCGTGGCCTTTTTTTGCATCAGGCTCCGGATGTAGCCGTCGGTGCAGTGGGTCACCATCTGGAAGGACGACAGCAGGGTTTGCCTTTCCTTCATCCATCCGATCTCCTCCCGGGTGGGGGGGCTGATTTTCAGGAGGACGTCGCATTCCGAAAACACTTCCTGTCGACTCGAGGCAATGAGTCCGCCCTTTTCCGAATAACTGGTGTCGGGGTAGTTGGCCGCGTTGCCGGCTCCTTCCTCCAGAATGACTTCGTGGCCGTAGCCGGTGAGGATTTCCACGGCTTCCGGGGTCAGGGGAACCCGGCTTTCCACCTCGTGGTCTTCGCAGGGGATGCCGATTCTCAGCTGTTGTTGCCGGCTGCCCACCTCCAGCATCTCTTCGCGGGGCATGAGCCCTTCCCGCCGAATAAATGAACCCGTTCCGTCATTCTCCATGTGCAAGGTATTTGGGGTAGCCTAAAATAATACAAATCCCCCGTCTTGTCAAGCCGGGACCCATGCGCTCAGTACCGAAGGATCCGCCCGCCCGTTTCCAGGGGTTCGACCCGGACCCGGATCGCGGATTCCGGAATCAGGTGTTCCGCCTTCTCCGGCCATTCGATGAAGCACCAGTGCCCGCTGTAGAAGTACTCTTCGTATCCCAGGTCGAACAGCTCGGCCGGATCCTCGATGCGGTAGAGGTCGAAGTGATATATGGGCCGTCGGTCCGACGACTCGTATTCGTTGACAAGGGCAAAGGTGGGGCTGCTCACCTCCACCCGGACCCCCAGGGCGCGGCACAGGGCCTGGATGAAGGTGGTCTTCCCCGCACCCATGTCCCCCGAAAAAGCCACCAGGACCGGATCTTCAAAGGGTTCGAGAAAGGTGCGGGCCGCCTCGTCGATGCGGGTCAGGTCGGGGATGATCAGTTCGGGCATGTCAGGATACGGGACTGAGAATGGACAGGGGGATGAGCATCTCCTCCATGGAAATGCCCCCGTGCTGGAAGGTGTTCCGGTAGAGATTCACGAAATGATTGTAGTTGTTGGGATACACCATGAAATCGTAGTTGCAGCCGAAGATGTAGGCCGAACTCAGGTTGGTTTTGGGAAGTCCCACCTTTTCCGGGCGGGTCACTTCGAATACCTCCCTTGGATTGTAATTCAGGTTTTTGCCCTGCTTGTATCGCAGGTTCGCCGACGTGCTCCGGTCCCCCACCACCTTCAGGGGATTCTGGACATGCACGGCACCGTGGTCGGTGGTGACCACCAGCTTCACGTCCTGGACGGCGAGGAGCTTCAGCAATTCGTAGAGATAGGAGTGCTGGAACCAGCTGTGGACGAGGGACCGGTAGGATGCGTCATCGTAGGCCAGCTCCCGGATCATGTCCATTTCGGTCCGCGCATGGGACAGCATGTCCACGAAATTGTACACCAGGATGCTCAGATCGAAATTCATCAGGTCGCTCACCCGCTCCACCAACTTCTTCCCGCTGCGTTGGTTGCTGATTTTCTCATAATAGAACCCGGGGGAAAGGCCCAGGCTCTTTAGCTGGCTGCGGCACAGTTCCTCCTCGTACTGGTTTTTTCCCTCGTCATCGCCTTCATCCACCCAGAAGCGCGGATGCCGTTCCTGAATCTGGGCCGGCATCATCCCGGCAAACATGGCGTTCCGGGCAAACTGGGTGGCCGTGGGCAAAATGCTGGAAAAGACGGTTTCCTCGTCGCTCCGGAACAGGGGAGCGATTTCCTGCTCGATGATCTTCCATTGGTCGTAGCGGAGGTTGTCGATGAGAACCACCACCACCTTGTGCCTGTCGAGCAGGGGGAACACCTTTTTCCGGAACACCTGGTGGGAAAACAAGGGGGCTTCCTCCCGGCCTTCCCCGAACCAGTCGTGGTAATGTTTCCGAACATAGCGGGAAAAACCCGCGTTGGCTTCCGATTTCTGAAGCCTCAGCACCTCATCCATGCCCTGGCTGCCGCTGGTCTCCAGCTCCATTTCCCAGAAAACCAGCCGGGTGTAGATGTCCACCCATTCTTGGAAACTCCCGGCACCCTGGATCTGCATGCCGATCTGCCCGAACTGGGACTGGTAGGTCGAGGCGGTTTTCTGCGTAACCAACCGCCTGGAATCCAGGTTCTTCTTGATGGTCAGAAGGATCTGCTTGGGCTTCACCGGTTTGATGAGGTAGTCCGAAATTTTGGACCCCAGGGCTTCGTCCATGATGTCCTCCTCTTCGCTCTTGGTGATCATCACCACAGGCAGGGCGGGAAAGAGGGCCTTGATCCGTTCCAGGGTTTCCAGTCCCGATATCCCGGGCATGTTCTCATCCAGGAAAATCAGATCGAATTCATGTTGCTTCACCAGTTCCAGGGCATCGGTGCCATTGGCGGCCGTGCTCACCCGGTATCCCTTCTCCTGCAAAAAAAGGATGTAGGGTTTCAGAAGCTCCACTTCGTCGTCCGTCCAGAGTATGTGGATGTCTCGCTGCACTAGTCCGGCGTATCGTATTGGTTCTGATAAAACAAAAAATAGGGCTCCTGGTGCTTGTCCCGGCTCAGGATCTCCAGGTTGTCGCGGGAAATCACCATCATCCGGTACAGGGACGGTTCCAGGTTCTTCACCACCTGGTCGCCGGCTCCGCGGATCGCGTCCAGATACCGCGTGGCGGTCCGCGCGTTGTTGAAGAGCTTCACGACCAACACCTGGGAGGCATCCTCCAGGGTCAGGCGGTCGATCTCCAGGTTGTACTGGTTGAAGTGGTCCAGGTTGTAATTCAACAAATCAAAGCTGACCTGGTTCACATTGGCCTGCTTCAGCAACACCAGAAGAAAGTAATGTTCCTGGGACGGATCGAAGGATGTGTACAGTTCCTCCGCACGCTGTTCCTGCTCCGCCTGCTGGATTTCAGGGAATTCCATGTACAGGTAGGCCACGGTTTCCGTTGCCTGGATGCCTTCCTCCGTGTCCGGATACCGTGCGATCAGAGAATCCAGTCCGGCCTTCAGGGCTTCCTTTCCCCGGAGGCTGCCCTCGGACAGGGCCCGGATGTACAGGAATTTGGGCTCGAGCCGATCGCCGGGATACAGCGCCAGGGCCTGGTCCGACTTCCGGATCACCTCCCCGTGCCGCCCCCTCCGGTAGTCCTCGTACACCGATTCGTAGTGACGCACCACCTTCATCTCCTCCGCCTCCAGTTCCTTCAGGTAGTTGGGGTTGCTCAGCAACTTGGCGTAGTGGGTGTCGGGATACTCCCGAACCAGCTTGTCCTTGCTGCGGCCGGCCCGGTCCGGATCCTGGGTCGAGTTGTAAAGCTCGTACAAGGCGTACAGGACCCCGGGAGCCCGTTCGGTTCCGGGAAACCGTTCCATCAGCTTCGTGTACGCGCCGATGGCCTCCCGGTAGTCGAGCAGCTTCCCCTTGTAGATCTCTCCCATGTGGAAGAGGGCTTCCTCCATGCGGGCGTTGGAAACCTTCATGGCCGAATCGCTCAGGGGGATGGCCGCCAGGTAAAACTCCCGGGTTTTGTTGTCGAGCAACGACCGGCCTCCCGGAGCGGCCAGGCTGTCCGACCCGCTTTCCGTACCGGGCAGAAGAGAAGCCGCGCTTTGTCTGTTCTTGCGCCGCCAGTTGTCCTCCAGGCGGCGTTCGCCCCATTTCATGCGGAATTCGGGCTGACCCGAGCTTTTGGCGTTGAGGTTGTAAAAATACCATTGTCCGCCCGTGGAAGCGGTTGCGCTCCCCTGGCTGTTGTTCAGGTAGGTGTTTTGGTTGTAAGCCATGTCCTGCAGGGCCTCCTGTTCGGCCGCCCGGGCCTCTTCCTCCTTTTCCCGCAGTTCCGCAATGATGGCGTCCACCACGGCCAGCCGCTCCTCCTCCGGCAGGGCGGCCAGGTGCTGGAGACTGTCCTCGGTTTCGAAGGTGGTCACCTGGTACACCAGGTCGTTGAGACTGGCCGACAGGGTCATCAGGTTCCGGTAGCCCGGATGATCCTCCCGAAGAAAGGAAACCGCCGAATCGTAGTAGGCCGCGGACAGCATGTAATCGGGTCGGTCATAGTAGATTTTTGCCAGGGTCAGGGAGGAGATCCCCTTCTGGTTCCGGTTCTGCACACTGGCGGAGACGGATTTCTGGTACAGGTCGATGGCTTCGGGCAGATCGCCTTCCTCCCGGGCCAGGTTTCCAAGCGCAAAATAGATCTGGTCGAGGTACTCCTTGTTCTTGCTGTCGCGCAGCATCTTGGTCAGAAGCTTTTTCAGATCGTCGCTGCCCTGATCCGTCGATTCAAAGACCTCGGCCATGCTCACCCGTGCGTTGAACGCCATTTCGTAGGATGGATTGTAGCTGTTTACCTGACGAAAGGCTTCCAGCGCCCTGGATTTGTCGCCGGTCACCTCGTACAGCTGGGCCAACAGGTAGGTCCAACGGATCCTGTCCTCCTTGTCAATCCCCCTACGCTCCAAAGCGGAGGAAAGATATTCGGCTCCTTTGGCGTACGCGCCCCGCTTCAACGACAGGGCGGTCCATGTGAGCTCGTAATCAAGCCGGAACTCCCCGGGCAAGGCTTCTTCACCGGACAGGGTGGTCAGGATGCGCTCGCAATCCCCGGCTTCCCCGTTCATCAGGTTGGCCCGTGCCAGCCAGATCATCCCCAGAAACCGGATGTCGTCGTGCGGAAACGTGACCAGCACATGCTTGAAGGTCTCCCCGGCCAGATAAAACTCACCCTGGTGCATGTAGGCCGATCCCATCAGGATGAAGGAATCATCCACCCATTTGTTGTATTCGTTCCGGTCGAAAAATGCCTGGTCGGCTGCGCTCTGCCGGCCCTCCTTCACCTTGGGCTTGGCGGTGATGGAATGGAAGGTGATGGCTTTGGTGGCTTTGTCGATGGCCCGCTTCATGTCCCCGGAGACCAGGGATTGCGACTCCTCCAGTTCATACAGGAACAGGGGAAGGTTTCGGCTGTAATCGAAGTTCAACTCGGTCCGGGCGCGGTCCAGGCCCTTCTTGTAGCTTTCCCGGCCGTTGAAATAGATGTTGTAGTGGGAAATGAGGCTGTGGTAGTTCCTGCTCAGGGAGGTGTTTTTTTCCACGCTGCAGGAACTCAGCACCGAGAGAAGTACGACGACTCCCCTGAATATGATCTTCCGCTTGGGCAAAGTGATCCGCTTCTGTCTTGGTTACAATCCAGGTACAACTATGTAACTTGGAACGTTCGAAGATATTATGTTTCTCTCAGAAAAACTCAGCTCTTGCGCACTTCCACCACTTCTTTGATCTCGGGCACCTCGTTGCGCACCGCGATCTCCACCCCGGCTTTCAGGGTCTGCATGCTGAAGGGACACCCGTTGCAGGCACCCTTCATTTCCACCTGAAGGACCATGTCCTCGGTGAGGCCCACGATGGAGATGTCTCCGCCATCGGCCACCAGATAGGGCCGGATCTTTTTCAATGCCTTTTCGGCTCTTTCCTTGATCTCTTCCATGATCAATTTTCGGTATTGGGCTGTTAGCGTGTTGTGATTTCCACCTTTTTGGTTGGGGCCATCTCGCTGTTTCGCTTTTCCACGGCCCGGTGCACCGCCCGGGCCAGGTCATGAAAGGCCTTGCCCGATGCCAGGTTCTCGTCCAGGGCCACGGGCTTTCCGTCGTCCCCCGATTCGCGGATTCCTTCCACGATGGGAATCTGACCCAGCAGGGGCATGTTCAGCGATTCGGCCAGCCGTTTGCACCCTTCCTTTCCAAAGATGTAGTATTTGTTGTCGGGCAGTTCGGCCGGGGTGAACCAGGCCATGTTTTCCACCAGCCCGAGGACGGGAACGTTGATGCGCTCGCCGGTGAACATGTGGATTCCCTTGATCACATCGGCCAGGGCCACCTCCTGGGGCGTGCTCACGATGATGGCACCGGTGACCGGAACCTCCTGCACCATGGTCAGGTGAACATCGCCCGTGCCCGGGGGCAGGTCGATGAGGAGGTAATCCAGCTCCCCCCAGTCGCCGTTGGTGATCAGCTGTTTCAGCGCGCTGGTGGCCATGGGTCCGCGCCAAACCACCGCTTCGTCCGGTTTGACGAACAGGCCGACGGACAGGAACCTGACGCCGGCGCGTTCCACGGGAAGGATCCAGTCGACCCCCTCCTCCTGCCGGGCAAGGGGCCGTTCTCCCTCTCCGCCCAGCATTTTCGGAACGGACGGTCCGTACACATCCGCGTCCACCAGGCCCACCTTGAAACCCTGGGCGGCCAGGGCCACGGCCAGGTTCACCGCCACGGTGGATTTCCCAACGCCCCCTTTGCCGGAAGCGACGGCGATGATGTTGGTCACATCGGGAAGAATTTCCCGTTTCGGCGGCGCCGCGGGCACCTTGATCTGCACATGCTCCGCTTCCAGGCTGCCCTCACCGAAGGCAGAATTGACGGCGCGGACACAGGCCTTTTTCAGGGATTGAATGAAGGGATCATTGGCTCTGGAAAACTCCAGGGCCATCCACAATTTTCCCTCACGATAGGCAATGTCAGACACCATGTTCTGAGCCACAATGGATTGCCTGGTCTCCGGATGTTTGATCCGGTCGAGGACCTCCAGGATCTGTTCCTTTTTCAATTCCATGTCATCGGATTTGCGGTTGGTTTCCGGCGGGATGCCTGCCAGAATGCAAAGATAGCTTTTTATTTAGATTAAGTCTTTACAAATCCAGGGCTTCGCGGGGATCCCAAAAAAGGGACTGGAAATTCTGGATGCGGTTGTTCCGGATGACGGCCCCTTCGTTCTCGAGGAGCTCCTGCATGGCATTCCGCCCGTCGAAATGCATCTTTCCGGTGAGCAGGCCCTGGCGGTTCACCACCCGGTGGGCGGGCACGAATTCTTCTTCGCTTCCGCAGGAATTCAGGGCCCAGCCGACCATGCGGGCGGCGCCCGGGCTGCCCAGACAGGCGGCGATGGCGCCGTAGGTGGTAACGCGCCCCCGGGGAATCTTGCGGGTCAGTTCGTACACCCGCTGAAAAAAGCCCTCATTCGTCCTCATCGGGCAGGGGCAGGATGGCACGGTCCGACGGCAGACGGAACCGCAGAAAATGGATCTTCGCTCCCTCGGCCCGGAACAACGACTCATAGTGGGTCCGGATGCCGGTGATCTCATTGTCCCAATCCTCCCGGTACACATCCATGGAATCCAGTTCCACCTCCAGGTGGTTGAAACGGACCAGCTCCCGGGTGTAATCACAGAGCTCCCCGCTGTCGGTCTTCAGGCTCACCCGGCCTCCGTCCTTCAGGAAAAGCCGGTACCGGTTCAAACAGGGCGGACCGGTGAGTCGCTTTTTCTGCCTGCGTTTCTTTGCCTGGGGATCCGGGAAGGTGATCCAGAGCTCGTCCACCTCGTCCCGGGCAAAGAAGGACCCGATGAATTCGATGCGGGTGCGGAGAAAACCCACGTTCTTCAATCCCAGGTCGTGTCCCCGTCGGGCTCCGGCCCAGATCCGCGCTCCCTTGATGTCCACCCCCAGGTAATTCCGTTCCGGATCCCGGGAGGCCAGGCCCACCGTGTACTCGCCTTTTCCGCAGCCCAATTCCAGAACGAGGGGATTCCCATTGCCGAATACCTCGCGGGACCAGTTCCCTTTCAGGGGGTGGTCCTTGCCGAAAACATCCTCAAAGGGTGGCTGGATCACCCGCTCCAGGCTTTCCAACTCCCTGAATCTTGCCAGTTTCTTTTTTCCCAAAACGCTATGGATTGATTCGCTCGATGCGGATCCCCACGTCGGTCACGGGCAGGGATTCGGTGCGCATGGCCTGTTCCAGGCGGAACAGGTAGGTGCCGGATTCGCCAAAACGGGTGCCGGTCCGGTAGGGAATCCGGATTTCGCGAAGCTTGCCGGAGCCGTTTCCCAGCCACTGGCCGTCGGGCCGGGCCAGGGGGATGTTCACCGTGTCCACCAGAACCTGGCCCGAAGGACCTTCCACGTGCACATACACATACAGGTTCTGAAAGGGATAATCGGTTCCGTGACGGAGCTGAAGGAACATCCGGTGGGCCGACAGCGTGTCGGTCACGGACACGGGAAATTCCTTGATTTCTTTCCAATCCCACGTCCCGTCTCCGGTCGATTCGAAATCGTCGAACACCATCTGCGGGTCGCAGGCCATCAGAAACAGGACCGTCCCTGTCAGAAGGAAGAAAATCCGTGCTTTCATTCGGAAGGTCGGTTCGGTTGGGGACCCCGGGGCGGTCTGCGCTTTTTCTTCCGCTTCTTTCCCTTGTTCTTTTCAAAGCGGGTGAGGCTGTCTTCCCCGGCGCCGTTGGTATACTCCAGTGAGGGCGCTTTTTTCTCCACGGGAGAATCCGTCAGTTCATCGGGCATCTTTCCCCGGAGGTTCATCTGAAGGATTTCGCGCACCCGTTCCGCGGGGACGGGGACCAGGGCCTGGGCGCCGCTGCCTTCATACCCGTACCACATGATGCCCCGGTAAATGTCGGTCTTGAACAACTGGGCGACCGCCGTTTTGGTCTTGAGGGTCTGGGCATGGTCGGGGAATTGCTTCCGGGCGTCTTCGTAACCGGCCAGTTCGTAGTTCAGACAGCATTTGAGTTTGCCGCACTGGCCGGCCAGCTTTTGCGGATTCAGGGCCACCTCCTGGATGCGGGCGGCGTGGGTGCTCACCGACACGAAGTTGGTGATGAAGGTGGAACAACACAATTCCCGGCCGCAGGTTCCGATGCCCCCGATCTTGCCGGCTTCCTGCCGGGCCCCGATCTGCCGCATCTCGATGCGGATGCGGAAGGAATCGGCCAGAACCTTGATCAGCTGGCGGAAATCGACCCGCTCGTCGGCGATGTAGTAGAAGATGGCTTTCGTGTTGTCGCCCTGGAATTCCACATCCCCGATCTTCATGTCCAGTTTCAGGCTGGTGGCAATCTTCCGGCTCTCCAGCATCGTGGGGATCTCCCGGTCGAGGGCATCCTTCCACTTGTCGATGTCCACCGGCTTGGCCTTGCGGTACACCTTCTTCATTTCCTCCCGGCCTCCGTCGAAGCGACTCCGCTCGCGCTGCTTGTCCACGATCTCCCCCGCCAGGGTGATGATGCCGATGTCGTGACCCGGGGAGGCCTCCACCGCCACGATGTCGCCCCGCTTCAGGCGCAGCTCGTTCACATTGCGGTAAAATCCCTTCCGGGTGTTCTTGAATCGCACTTCCACCACCTCGGGAATGTCCATGTCGGAAATCTCCCGGAGCCAGTTGAAGCTGTCCAGCTTGGCACACGGACTGAAGTAATGATGGATCCGGTCCGAATTGTCGTTGTTGATGTCCAGATGTTGCTCCGAGCAGCATCCCCTGGCCTGTAGGCTGTCCATGGAGCAAAAATAGTGATTCGCCCGTTCAGTTCAAAACCCCCTCAGACGGCTTCCTCTTCCTTGCGCATGAGCGCCTGTATCACCTTGATGGACAGATCAAAAAGCACCAGCCGGGGGTTTCCGTTCGCCTCGATGTGATTGGCGGCTTCCTGAAATTCTTCCACCAGGAGGTCCACATTTCCAAGGTGGACGAAGGCGCTGAACTTCCGGGAAAACTCCTCCTCCTGCGACGACATGAAATTGAGTTCGCCGTGCCCCATCCGGAGGATGAAGTTCTCCCGCAGGAGGCGGAGGCTGTAGTCCAGCAATTGTTTCTGCCTCTCGCGACCGATGACGGCCACCTGATCGACCCAGGCACTGAGTTCAATGATGGAGCGGGCATAACACAGACGCATGAAGGAGGTGAATCGCTGAAAATGTTCCAGCTCCATTTCGTCCTTCTTCAGGGTTTGCAGGGCCAGGTTCATGTTCCCGTTGGACCGCCGGACGGCATCCTCCAACAACCGCGAATCGCTTTCGCCCCGCTCCAGGAGGGCTTCCCGGATCACCGCCGCGGGCAGCGGGGGAACGTGCATGAGCTGGTTCCGGCTCAGGATGGTGGGCAGGATGCGGTCGGTTTGCTCCGACACCAGCACCAGGTGGGTGCCGGAGGGCGGTTCCTCGATGAATTTCAACAGCTTGTTGGCGGCCACCGGATGCATCTTTTCGGGAAGCCACATCACCAGCATCCGGTAGTCCGATTCGTAGGGCTTGAAGCTCAGCTTCCGGACAATCTCCAGGCTTTCGTCCTTGTTGATGATGCCCTGCTTGTTCTCCGCTCCGATGGCTTCGTACCATTGGGTTTCCGACAGGTAGGGGTCGGCCAGGAAGGCCTCCCGCCAGGGGGCGGCAAAATCCTTGCTGACCGGGTCCTTCTTGACGGCTTCCGTGGTGGTCACCGGAACCACGAAATGCAGGTCGGGATGAACCAGCTTGGCGAATTTCACGCAGGAGGGACATGTGCCGCAGGAATCCCGTTCCTGCCGGTTTCCGCAGGACAGGTATTGAAGGAAGGCCACGGCCAGTGCAAGCTTGCCGGTGCCGGGCGGACCGTGCAGCAAAAGAGCGTGGGGAGGGCGGTCCTCCCTCACCAGCCGGATCAGCTTTTGCTTCACCTCTTCCTGCCCGATGATGTCCTGAAAACGCATGACAAACGAATGCCATAAATGTAGCCAAAAAAGATGCATGCAACTGAAATTTCTTTGCTACCTTTGGGTTCCCAAGACGTATTTCCATTCATTCATTAAATTTCACGCACTATGCAAGTCATTGACAATTATAATTTTGCAGGAAAGAAGGCCATCATTCGGGTCGATTTCAACGTGCCCCTGAGCGCGCAGTACGAGGTGACGGACGACACACGGATCCGGGGAGCCCTTCCCACCATCCGGAAGGTCCTGGCAGACGGGGGATCGGCCATCCTGATGTCCCACCTGGGTCGCCCCAAATCGGGCCCCGAGGAAAAGTTCTCCCTGAAGCATGTGATTCCGGCCCTGTCCGGCCACCTGGGTCTGGACGTGCAGTTCGCCGACGACTGCATCGGCGCCCAGGCCAGGGACAAGGCGGCTGCACTGAAGCCGGGCCAGGTGCTGCTGCTGGAAAACCTGCGTTTCTACACCGCCGAGAACAAGGTGAAAACCGACGAGGAGAAAGCCGCCACCAAAGCTTTTGCCGAAAAGCTGGCCAAACTGGCCGATGTCTATGTCAATGACGCCTTCGGAACGGCCCACCGGGCCCATGCCTCCACCGCCGTGATCGCCGAATCCTTCCCGGAGAAGGACAAGATGTTCGGTTTCCTGATCAACAAGGAAATCCAGGCCATGGACAAGGTGCTTCACGATTCCGACAAGCCCATGACCGCCATCATGGGAGGAGCCAAGGTCTCCGACAAGATCCAGGTCATCGAGAACCTCCTCGACAAAGTGGACAACCTGATCATCGGGGGCGGGATGACCTACACTTTTGTGAAGGCCAAAGGCGGCGCCATCGGCAAGTCCCTCTGCGAGGAGGACAAGCTGGATGTGGCCCTGGACCTGATCAAAAAAGCCGAAGCCAAAGGGGTGAAGCTGATCCTTCCGGTCGATCAGGTGCTTGCCGACGATTTCAACAACGAGGCCAACACCCTTGCCGCCGGCATCGACGAAGGCAAAGACGGCTACATGGGTCTGGACATCGGTCCGGAAACCGTGAAAGCCTACACCGAGGTCATCATGAAGTCCAAAACCATTCTCTGGAACGGACCCATGGGGGTTTTTGAAATGCCCAACTTCCAGAAGGGCACGGTGGCCATCGCCCAGGCCATCGCCGAATCCACCGCCAAGGGGGCCTTCAGCCTGGTGGGCGGCGGCGATTCCGTCGCAGCCGTCAACAAATTCGGCCTGGCCGACAAGGTGAGCTACGTTTCCACCGGTGGCGGCGCCATGCTGGAATACATCGAAGGCAAAATCCTCCCGGGCATCCTGGCCATCCGGGGCAAATAATCCCTGCCCGCATGGACCCTGTTTCGTACAAGGACCTGATCCGGGACCACGATTCAAAAACCTTCAGGGAGCTTTCCCTGGAGGTTTTTCGTTACCAGGCCCGGGAGAATGCCGTGTACCGGGAGTACCTCCGGATCCTGGGTTCCCGGTCGGGCCGGGTATCGGAACCGGAGGACATCCCCTTTCTGCCCATCGAGTTTTTCCGGAACCACCGCGTGGTGACCGGGGACAGGGAGCCGGCGCTGGTTTTTGAGAGCTCGGGGACCACCGGAGCTGCCACCTCCCGGCACTGGGTGGCCGACCCGGCTCTGTACGAGGAGAGTCTCCTGCGGGGTTTTCACAGGGTGTTCGGCGATCCCCGGGGGATGTGCATCCTGGCCCTGCTGCCCTCCTACCTGGAACGGGGCGGATCCTCCCTGGTTCACATGATGAAGGTTCTGATGGATGCCGGCGGTCATCCCGACAATGGATTTTACCTCGACGACTTCGACCGCCTCTCCGGTGTTCTCCGCCAGCGGAACGGAGACGGAACCCCCACCCTCCTGGTGGGTGTCAGCTTTGCGCTGCTGGATCTGGCCGAATCCCATTCCCAGGTCCTCGGGGAGAACATCACCCTGGTGGAAACCGGGGGAATGAAGGGCCGTCGGACGGAGCTGATCCGCTCCGAGCTGCATGCCATCCTGGGGCGGGCCTTCGGGAAGGAACGGATTTTCTCAGAGTATGGAATGACGGAATTGCTGTCCCAGGCCTGGTCCACCGGCGGGGGATTGTTTCAAGCCCCTCCCTGGCTGAAGGTGCTGATCCGGGATCCCAACGATCCCTTTGGCTATGTGCCGGAGGGACGCACCGGGGGGATCAACCTCATCGACCTGGCCAACCTGCACAGCTGTGCCTTCCTGGCCACGGGCGATCTGGGAAAGATCCACGCCGACGGACGGTTCGAGGTCCTGGGCCGTTTCGACCATGCCACGGTCCGGGGCTGCAACCTGCTGGTTCCCTAGCGAAGCACTTCCACCCGTTGGATGTCCTCCACCTTCAACCCGAAGGTCCCGTCGCCGGTCCGACCGCCGATGCGGATCTGGCGGACCATCTCCACCATGTCGGACCGTCCGTCCAGGGTGAAAATCTCCACACTGATGTACACCTGGTTGTTGCGGGTGGGCCGCTGGGGGTGAACCACCACCTCGGTGAGTTCCTTGAAATCCATGTCCACCCGGTTTTCCCCGACATACACGGGAAAGTCCGAGGTGTTGCAGGAGGAGGACGAGGAACTGGTTCCTCCTTCGACCACCGTGGCCTGGCCGTCCCCGTCGGTGATTCGCAACCGGGGGCCTCTTTCCTGGGCCAGGAGGCTGCCCTGACTCAGAAGGCAGGGGATCAGCAAAAGAAAAATGCGTATGGTTTTCATGACATGTTCGATTCAGATGAAGGGCCCAAGGTAAGAATTGGACAAACAGGACGCAAGATGCGGTCCCCTCGCGGCGGGTCGTTGCGGAAAATTTTTATCTTGCAGTGTACAACCTAACACCAAGAACAAATGAAAAAAGCAGCGCTCCTTCTCCTGGCCATCCTGACAACCGCCGGCATGTATGCACACACGCCCGAAAACCCCGCAGCAAAACCAAAAATCAAGGGCAGCTATGCCATGGACATCGATTCCCCTATGGACTCATCAAGGGCACCATGGTCATCACCAAGGTAAAAAGAATATGCCGTCACCCTCCAGGAGAACAAGGACAACGCCGTCCTGCTGGAATGCACCAACGTGGTGGTGGACGGAGCCAAGATTTCTTCACCTTCTTCACGGAAGGCATGGACATCGCCATGGCCCTTGAAATTGACGGCGATACGGTCACGGGAACCATGATGAGCCAATACACGGTGAAGGGGACCCGGATCGAGTAGCCGGATTGAGGATGATATTCCGTGCGGAGGCTTTGCCGGCAGTGAAGTTCCGCATGTGATTTTTTTTGGATTTTTTGACCCGGGATGACCCCGGTGGATGTTTTTTTGCAGATATTGCAGGGCTTTTTAAAAACCCGTTTGCTTTTGACGTTCGCAACTTACCGATGCAATGAAAAACACCTACTTCGATCTGATCGAGCAAACCTATTATTTCCCCCAGGAGGGATTTGACCTGAGGGACGGTACGCTCACCTTTCACGGGGTTTCCCTGAAACATCTCATCGACAAGCATGGGACCCCTTTCCGGTTCATCTATCTGCCCAAGATCGGCGACCAGATCAAGAAATCCCGGAACCTGTTCAACCGGGCCATCAAACACAACAATTACCAGGGGAAGTACTACTTCTGTTATTGCACCAAATGCAATCACTTCTACCATGTGATCCAGGAAGCCCTGAAGCACAAAGTGAATCTGGAAACCTCTTCGTCCTTCGACATCGATCTCATCATGAACCTGTATGAGAAGGGGAAAGTGGACCGAAAGCGAATCATCGTGCACAACGGGATCAAAACGGTGGAAGACCTGAAGAAGATCATCGCCATGTACGACGAGGGGTTCGAGAACTCCATCATCGTCCTCGACAGCAAGGACGAGCTGGACCGCCTCCTGGCGCTCAAACCCAAGAAAGCAGTGAAAATCGGTCTGCGGATGGCCATCAACGAAGAAGCCCAATCGGCCTACTACACCTCCCGGCTGGGCATTCCCCACGACGAAATCGTCCCCTTCTTCACCTCCCACATCCGGGACAACGACAAGGTGGAACTGAAAATGCTCCATTTTTTCGTGGATTCGGGGATCAAGGACACCCTGTATTACTGGGGAGAATTCCAGAAAGCGCTGAAACTCTATGTGGAGCTGAAGAAGGAAAGCGAAAACCTGACCTCCTTCAACCTGGGCGGGGGCTTTCCCATCCGGAACCAGCTGGGGTTCGAGTATTCCTACGAATACATGATCAAGGAGATCATTTACAACATCAAGGAAGCGTGCCAGAAGGAAAACGTGCGCGAACCCGACATTTTCACCGAATTCGGGCGCTACACGGTGGGGGAAGCCGGGGCCATCGTGTTCGAGGTTCTGGAGGAAAAGCAGCAAAACGATACGGAAACCTGGTACATCATCAACAACAGCCTGATGAACACCATCCCGGATGCCTGGTCGATCCACGAGAAATTCATCCTTCTGCCCATCAACAAGTGGGATCACGAATACGGGCGGGTGAACATCGGCGGGATCAGCTGCGACCACTCCGATTACTACAACTCGGAGGACCTGAACCAGGAGGTCATGCTGCCCCTGTCCCATCCCAAGGACAAGGAACCTCTTTACCTGGGCTTCTTTCACACCGGAGCCTACCAGGATTCCATCAGCGGATACGGAGGGATCAAGCATTGCCTGATCCCCGCCCCCAAGCACGTGATCATCGACCGCGACGCCAAGGGGAACATCGTTGACATGGTGTACCGCGAGGAACAATCGGTGCAGGAAATGTTTAACATTCTAGGTTACAATGGCTGACAAGACAAAATCGCCCGGCACGCCCATCCGGACCTTCATCGAAGAGCACTTCCGCCACTTCAACGCCGCCGCCCTGGTGGATGCGGCCAAAGGCTACGAAGACCAGCTGGCGCAGGGAAACCGGATGATGGTCACCCTGGCCGGCGCCATGAGCACCGCCGAACTGGGCCGGTCCCTGGCGGAAATGATCCGCCGCGACAAGATCCACATCATCTCCTGCACGGGTGCCAACCTGGAGGAAGACCTGATGAACCTGGTGGCCCACAGCCATTACAAACGGGTGCCCCACTACCGCGACCTGACGCCTCAGCAGGAACGGGAATTGCTCGACCAGGGCCTCAACCGGGTCACCGACACCTGCATTCCCGAGGAGGAAGCCTTCCGCAAGCTGCAGCACCATGTGTACAAGCTCTGGAAAGGAGCGGAGAAGAAAGGCGAGCGGTATTTTCCCCATGAATACCTGTACCGGCTGTTGTTGTCGGGCGACCTGCAGAAGGACTATGAAATCGATCCGGCCAACTCCTGGATGCTGGCCGCGGCCGAAAAAAACCTCCCCATCGTGGTTCCCGGCTGGGAAGACAGCACCCTGGGGAACATCTTCGCCTCCTATTGCATCAAGGGCGACCTGAAACCGTCCACCATGAAATCGGGCATCGAATACATGATGTGGCTGGCCGACTGGTACACAGAAACCACCCGGGACAAGGGCGTGGGTTTCTTCCAGATCGGAGGCGGCATCGCAGGCGATTTCCCCATCTGCGTGGTGCCCATGCTGTACCAGGATCTCGAGCGCACCGATACCCCCTTCTGGAGCTATTTCTGCCAGATCAGCGATTCCACCACCAGCTACGGTTCGTACAGCGGGGCGGTGCCCAACGAGAAAATCACCTGGGGAAAGCTGGACGCGGACACGCCGAAATTCATCGTGGAATCGGATGCCACCATCGTGGCGCCCCTCCTTTTCGCCTGGCTGCTGAACTGGTGATTTGCGCGGAACCGCAACATACTCCGGTTAAAAATCAAATCGATAGGCGCAGTGTGAAATATTCGACTACCTTTACTCCGTCGGTCAACCTCCTGTTTCAGGATGTCATCCGTTTTTATTTAACAAGGACTTAGAACAATGAACATTTATGTCGGTAACCTTGAATTCAAGGTAAATGAGCGGGATCTGGAACAGATGTTTTCTGAATTCGGCGCCGTGCGCTC
Organism: Bacteroidales bacterium; assembly: GCA_041393235.1. GTDB lineage: Bacteria > Bacteroidota > Bacteroidia > Bacteroidales. The sequence continues at coordinate 115,435 of JAWKKO010000001.1, read as the reverse complement.
AACAAGCATCATCAAAGACAAGTTTTCCGGAAAAAGCCGCGGCTTCGGTTTCGTGGAGATGGATTCCAAATCGGAAGGTGAGCAAGCCATCAAAGCACTGAACGGCACCACCCACGGATCCCGTACCCTGGTGGTCAACGAAGCAAAACCCAAAAAAGACCGGCGCTCCAACTGGTAGAGCCCATTGAAAGCACTTCAAATCGGAGATCTCCACATTCCCGTTCCCATCATTCAGGGGGGCATGGGGATTGGGATTTCCTTGTCTGGCCTTGCTTCGGCAGTGGCCAACATGGGCGGAATCGGTGTCATCTCCACCGTAGGGATCGGGTTTTTGAACGGCCATCCGGGTCGAAATTTGAGAATCGGCCACATGGATGCGATCCGGGACGAAATCCGAAAGGCCAGAGAAAAAACCCAGGGGGTTCTCGGGGTGAACATCATGACCGTGTTGACGAATTTCGCCGACATGGTCCGCACCTCCATCGACGAGGGGATCGATGTCATCTTTGCGGGAGCCGGACTCCCCCTGGACCTGCCCAAATACCTTCAGGCAGGGAACCGCACCAAGCTTGTCCCCATCGTTTCCTCGGGCCGGGCCGCTGAAATTCTCTGTTCCAAGTGGAAACGGAACTACGACTACCTTCCGGACGCCTTCGTGGTGGAAGGACCCAAAGCGGGCGGTCATCTGGGTTTCCGGGTTCAGGACCTTGACAACCTGTCCCATTCGCTGGAAACCCTGGTGCAGGAGGTCCGGGACGTGGTATCGCGCATCCGGGATCAGTTCCGGAAGGAAATCCCCATCATCGCCGCAGGAGGCATCTTTGGAGGCGACGACATGTACCGCATCATGGAAAAGGGAGCCTCGGCCGTTCAGCTGGGCACCCGGTTTGTGGCCACGGAAGAATGCGATGCCTCCCCCTCCTTCAAGGAAGCCTTCGTTCGATCCAGGGAGGAAGACATCCGGATCATCAAGAGCCCCGTGGGCTTGCCCGGGCGGACCATCTTCAACCGTTTCCTCGGGGAAACGGCCGAAGGAAAACGCCGGCCCGAATCCTGCAAATACAATTGCATCAAAACCTGCAATCCGAAAACCACCGAGTACTGCATTGCAAACGCCCTGGTGGAAGCCAGCCACGGCAACCTGAACGACGGGTTCGCCTTTTCCGGCACCAACGCCCCCCGGGTGGACAAAATCACCACGGTGAAACAACTCTTTGAGGAGCTCAAGGAGGGATACCGGCAGATGAAACAATCCCTGGAAGGCCGGATCAGTTCCTGAATTGAGGTTCATCCCTGTCCCGGGACCGACTGCTGATCCTGGCCTTGTTCAGGACGACCCGACCTCCGTTCGAACGGCACGCTATTGCTTGGTGAAGGTGAGGTAATCCGTGCCTCCGTTCCCGCCGCTCACGTCGACGAGTTCAATCTTGGTGGCTGAATGGGAGAGGATTTCCCAATCGTCGTTCAGGTCCTCAAAGTCGTTGGACAGGGAGAAAAAGATGTGGAAGTGAAGGTCCTCCGGACTGTCGTCGTCGCTTCCGCTCTGATCCACGCTCCAGATGCCGTCATAGGTGACGGTCCCGTTGGTGGCCGTCAGGGTTCCGTTGTCCTGGAAGGCAAGCGGGGGTAAGCAGGCCCAGAGTCGCTGCCAGGGCCAGGACGGAAAAAAATCTGTATGTTTTCATTGGATGGAATGTTGATTTGGTTGTTTTTATTTAGACCAAATCTACCATGCGTCGGGAGCAAAACAAGGTGACCAGGGTCACACGAAATTCTTCAGTGCATCCCGGTCCTTTTTCGTCAGTCCCTGCACGACCAAATCGTAGGAATGATCGATGAGCTCCAGGACCAGGTCGCGAGGCACCGATCCGGTGAAATACACCGAGTTCCACTGGGCCTTGTTCATGTGGTACCCCGGCCGGATGTCCCCGTATTCCTCCCGGAGCCGGACGGCCCGTTCGGGATCGCATTTCAGGTTCACATACGGGGGGTGGTTGTCGAGGCCGGTCAGGGCGAACATTTTGTTCATGACCTTGAACACCAGGACGTCTTCACCGAAGGGAAAGCCTTCGGTGACGCCGGGTTTGGCCAGGCAGGTTTCGCGGAGTTCTTCGATGTTCATCGGGGTATGCAGTTCATTCGTTCACCATGTCAGTCTCAACAACCGACCGGAAGGAGACTTCCATCCCGTTCCTTTCGATTCTGTAAGGTAGGTCAACATGAGGTGAGAAACAATAGTTTTTTCCCCTCGGATAGTAGGATCTGAATTTCTCAATGGAACGAAATGAAAATTTCTCGGGATTGATTTTGCATTCGATGGTGTGAATTTCGTCACCGCTTCCTTTGATGATAAAATCAATCTCATTTCTGTTCTGGTCGGTCCAGTACCAAACCCTTCCAAAAGAAACCCGGAGCATATCCAATACCAAATGTTCCCACAACAATCCCCGGTCCGATTCCCGGATTTCATTCCATCCTTTTGAATAGGTCACAAAACCCGTATCAAACCCATACACCTTGTGACGCTTCACAATTTCCTTTGTCCCTCCACCGAAGAAGGGTGGAACGGAAGTGATTGCATGGGCTACCGTCAGCGCCTCCAGATGAGACATCACCGTAGGCCTGCTCAATCCGCTCTCCCTGGCCAGCGTGGTAATCTCAAACATTCCTCCGCTTTGCATGAATAACAAATGCAAGAGTTTCAGGAACCCCACCCTGTTCCTTACACTGAACAATTCCTGGATATCCCTTGCATAGTAACTTTCGATCCATTCTGCATAAAGTTCTTCCACTTTCTCCTCCGATAGCAGAAACTCAGGCAATCCACCCCTCCGGAGCCTTTCATCGAAATCCATCAACCGGAAATCATCTTTGCACTCACTCCAAAGCACCGGAGGAAGGAAGAGATGGATTTTCCTTCCGGTCAACATGTCTCGGAATTTGCTCGTTGCGGCGAGTGTGGATGATCCGGTGGCAAGGATTTTCAGCCGGGGGAATTCATCAGTCCCTATTTTCAGAACTCCGCTGGGATGATCAATCCGGTGTACTTCATCCAAAATTACCGTCGCATCCTCGCTTAGGTTGCGAAAGAAAAATTCCGGATTCTGAAGTTGTCTTGCCACCGAGGGCAAATCACAATTGAAATACACTGCATCGGGGATCATTTTGCATAGGGTGGTCTTGCCACTTCTTCGCACCCCCGACAACCAGATCAAGGGCCGTTTCTCCCATGCATTCTGGATGTTCTGCAGCCAAAATGGACGGCGTACCATGAAATCTTATTTTACATATATTAATGCTAAATGTAAAGTTTATTTGACATAATATCAAACTTCAACCGCTTTCCTCCATCGACAACGAAACTCCCTGTTTCAATAATATGACATTTCCTTGCCAGCAAAGTCTTTCTTCCGGGCAAGAATCTCGGGAGCCTCTCCCGATGGGCACCTGTCCGGTGCCGGAAATCCCCGAAAATCAATTTCTTTCGTCTTCTTGTTGGATTGATGGAATTGCTATTACTTTGCAAAAAAATTCCGTATGAGGGTATTGGTCATCCTTTCCGCCATCATGCTGGCCGGCTTTCCGCAGGGACTGAGAAATCTCGTCTATTCGACCCACAGCGCCGAACGAATCGTCCCCCCCCTGCCGATGAACATTCCCCCCGATTCGGTGAAATTCCTCCGGGATGTGGTCGATCCCGAATTGCAGGCCGACTTGTTGAACGAAATCAACCAGAACCCGAAATGGAAGCGGCTGGTTTCCGATAAGAAAATGGCGGTCGGACTGGTCGATCTGAGCGACCCCTACAACGTGCGCTATGCCCGGTTGAACGGCAACGTGATGATGTACGCGGCCAGCCTTCCAAAAATCGGGATCCTTCTCGCCGTGGAGGATGCCCTGGAAAAGGGGGAGGTGCAGGACAGTCCGGAAATCCGGGCCAAGATGCGCCTGATGATCGCCAAGTCGAGCAACGCCGCCGCCACCGAGCTCATCGACCTGGTGGGTTTCGACAAGATCGAAAGCGTGCTGAAGGACCCGGTGTACGACCTCTATGACGAGGAATACGGGGGCGGCCTCTGGGTGGGCAAGCGCTACGCAAAGACCGGGGAAAGGCATCCGGATCCCCTGTTCGGCATCAGCCACGGCGCCACGGTCACCCAGGTATGCCGCTTTTATTACCTGATGGCCTACGGGCAGCTGGTCAGCCGGAACCGTTCCGCTGAAATGTTGTCCTACATGGACAATCCCGAATTGAATCACAAATTCATCAATACGTTGCGAACCATTGCTCCGCAGGCTCATTTTTACAGAAAATCGGGCACATGGCAATCCTATCATTCGGATTCGGTCCTCGTGTGGGGCCCCGAAAGGCGCTACATCCTCGTGGCGCTGATCGATGATCCGGACGGGGAAGCCATCCTGAGGCGGCTGGTGGTTCCGGTCGACAATCTGCTTCGCCAGGCATGACATTGCACACCCTCTTCGAAACAAGCCTGAACAAACCCCTCCAGGGAATCTTCATCCGGTTGTTTGATGTTCGAAAGGGGGAAGTCCGGAAGGTGGTGCTCATGCAGGTCACCATCTTCCTGCTCATCGCCACCCTGCTGGTGATCAAACCCACCATCAACGCCCTCTTCCTGTCGGATGTGGGCATCCGGAAGCTGCCGCTGGCCTTCATCCTGGTGGCCGTGTTCGCCGGGGTCATGACCACGTTCTATTCCCGGATCCTGAACCGGATCCCCCTGAACAAGGTCATCCAGTTCACCCTGGTGGTTTCGGTCGTCCTGATCGTGATCTTCTCGGTGCTGCTGCGCCTGGATTTGCTGGATACCTGGATCCTGTACGTGTTCTATGTCTGGGTGGCCGTGTTCGGGGTCCTGTCGGCCTCCCAGTTCTGGATCCTTGCCAACGTGATCTTCAATGCCCGGGAGGCCCGCCGGTTGTTCAGCGTCATCGGGGGAGCGGCCATCGGGGGCGGCATCTTCGGCGGCTACCTCACATCGGTCCTTGCCCCGCTGATCGGGAGCGAAAATGTGCTGTTTGTGGGCGCCTTCTTCCTGATCCTCTGCATCCCCCTGTTCCGCGCCATCTGGAACAGCAACAAGGCGGTGACCTCGTCGGTGTACCGGCGGAAACAGCGGATGGGAAAGGTATCGGAACGACCGTACCGGCTGGTCCTCAGCTCGAAGCACCTGACCTACCTGGCCGGAATCACCGCGCTCAGCGTGCTCGTGGCCAAACTGGTCGACTACCAGTTCAGCGCCATTTCCTCCATGCGGATCCTGGACGAGGACGAACTGGCCGCTTTCTTCGGTTTCTGGTTTTCGAACTTCAACCTCCTTTCCCTGCTGATCCAGCTGTTTCTGACCCGCCGGATCGTGGGCGTTTACGGGGTGGGGGTTTCCCTGTTCTTCCTTCCCGTGGGGATTTTTGCAGGGGCCGTTGCCATCCTCATCTCTCCGGGCCTTTTTTCGGCCGTCCTGATCAAAGCCAGCGACGGCAGCCTGAAACAATCCGTCAACAAATCGGCCATCGAATTGCTGGCCTTTCCCATCCCGTCGGACATCAAGAATCAGGCGAAGACCTTCATCGATGTGTTTGTCGACGCCATCGCCACGGGAATCAGCGGGTTGCTGCTGGTGTTCTTCGTGAACGGACTCCACCTGCCCGTTCGTTTCGTCAGCGTGGTCATCCTCCTTTTGCTGCTGGTCTGGTTCAAGATGATTTCCCGGATCCGGAACGAGTACATCGATCAATTCCGGAAGAAACTGAATTTGAACGGCGACGCTGAAGAAACGGAGCGCCGGGACCCGGACCTTCCCAGGACCTCCGTGTTCGAAGGAATGACCCAGGTGCTGGAAAACGGAACCGACGATCAGATTCACTATGTCCTGAAGAACCTCACCGATGTGCAGCATGAAACCCTCTTCCCCTCCATCCTGGGCCTGCTGTCCCATCCCTCCCCCGACATCGTCAGCGAAGCCATCCGGAAGCTGTACGATTACAAAGCCGAAAACCTGTCGGAACAAATGACCGGGCTTCTCTCCTCGGACCATCTGGATGTTCAGGTGGCGGCCATCGAATACCTCATCGAGCACGCGGAGGACCGGATGGAGCTGATCCGGACCTACCGGGAACATCCCGATCGGTCCGTTGCCAACGCGGCCCTGGTCGCCCTGGCCAACGAAACCCGGGACAACGAAATCCTGCGGACAAGTTCGGGACTGATCGAATCCATCGGAAAAAAAATCAAGGAACTCCCGAAACAGCCGGATCCGGAAAGCAGGGCCCGGGAAACCGAACTTCTTCTGCGGATCACCGGGGCTCCGGGTCTGGCCGAATTTCATCCCTTCCTTTCGGAATGCCTGAAGAACCCCGACGTCCATCTCCGGAAACTGGCCATCCGGGCGGCGGGAAAAACCCTGGACACCCGCTTTCTTCCCGAGTTGTTGTTCTACGTAAAGGACAAACAGCTGCGGGCTACGGCCCTGGAAGCCATCGCCGGTTTCGGGTTCCGGGTGTTTGATTACCTGAAGGAACAGATCGTCCGTGAAAAAATCGGGACCGAAATCGTCCGGGAGCTGCCCGTGGTGGCCGAGAAGATCGGCACCCAGTATGCGGTGGATTTTTTGTTTGCCCTGCTGGAATATCCCAACGACGCCGTCCGCACCCTCACCATCCAGTCGCTGTACCGGCTCAAGTCCGCCGCGCCGCATCTGGTCTTCTACAACAAGCGGATCATCCAGAACATCTATGAGGAAGCCATCCTGTTCATGAACATGCACTCGGCCCTGCACATCCAGCAGGAAAAAATGGATCACGAGGAGGTTTCAGGCCAGCGGGAGGTGTACGACGCCCGGAAAAATCTCATGGATTTGCTCGATCGCCGGTTGGATGAGAACCTCACCCGGATTTTCAAGTTCCTGGGGCTGAAATATCCGCCCGAAGAAATCGACACCATCTACCGGGAGATCCGGAACCCCAAGGAGGAGATGCGGATCAACGCCCTCGAGTTTCTGGACAACATGCTGGAAACCGACCTGAAACGGATCCTGATCCCGCTGATCGAAACCTCCCTGACGGAGTCCATTTCAAAGGAGGCGCTGGACGGGTTGCACATCCACATCACGAGCCAGTCGGACTGTTTCTCCATGTTGCTGGACGGACACGACACCAAAGTCAAACTGGCCGTCCTCTATCTGATCTCCACCCTGAAAGACCGGGAATACCTGCCCCTGGCCCGAACCTGCATGAACCACGCCGATGCCCGGATCCGCCGGTTTTCCCACATCGCGGTGGAGGCCATGCTGACGGGTCCGGAACGGGAGGAATTGCATCCCGGCGGGTACCCGTACTGAGCCTGCCCTACCGGCTGTTCTTGATCACCCGGTCGATTTTGGAGGCCAGGGCGTTGTGGTCCACCGCCGAATTCCGCTTGAGCACATTGGACATCAGTGCCACCAGGTAGGTGTTTCCATCCTTCTGTTCGACGATGATGACCGAATTCATGTAGTTGCTTTTGTTGCCCATGTATTTCTGGCAGTCGTAGCCTTCCTCGGGCTCGCACTGGTACAGGCTCCCCGATTTGAAATACACGGCGGCCGCATCCAGGTGGGGGGAGGAGGCATAGCGGATCCGGGTGGCGGTGGCATACATGAGCCGCTTGATCTCCAGACTGGAGGCTTCGTCCACCATCAATCCCCGCTCCACGGCGACCAGGTACTTCATGAATCCGATCGGGGTGCCCAGGCTCCCGCCGGTCCCGGGCAGGAAAGATTTCACCGAACCGGTGAAAAAACTGCCGAGCCGAAGCTCCTCCGGAGGAATCCCTGCCTGGCGGATGGCCGTGTTTACGATGTCCACGGCCATTTCCGACAGCCGGCCCCGCGGGGTGTTGCTCAGAAACGACTCCGCCTGCTCCGGGGTCAGGGAGGGGTACTCCCTGCCAAAGACATGCATCAGGATCACCTCCCGCCACACCACGTTCGCGGCACCGTTGTTGCTGGCAGAAATCATGTGGTCGGCCCATTCGTACAGGTTAAACACGTCGCTTTCCACTGCCACCCGGTTCTTGATGGTTTTTGTGGCCGTATCGAAGACCGGGATGGTGTGCTCGTCGTAGTTCACCCATTTTCCTCCCCGGACGTAGGTGTTCCTCAGGAGCTCCTGCCGTTTCTCGAAGGAATCGGGGTACATCTGCTGCAACTCATGGAACAAGGCGGCAACGATCACCAGCTTGGCCACGCTGCCGGGCTGGTACCCCGCCTTTTCCTTCCGCTTTGCATACCGGAGGGGCTTCCCTTCGGTGATATCCAGCACCGCGATGGAATAGCTCTCGTCCAGGATGGGAAACAGGGCGTCGACGGCTTTCTGCAGTTTTTCATCCGGTGCCGGAAGGATCTCCAGGCTGTCGCCGCGCGGACCGGTGAGACGGAGGCGGATGTCGTTCATTCCCAGCATGGCCCCGGGCTTGGGCGTTCGTCCCGTCAGCTCCCCGTTCAGAACCAGTTGAAGGTACAACAGGCGCCGGATGCCCGTGGTTTCGTACCCGTCGATGGGATAGGACATCAGGTTGCCGCCCGCGCCGAGCAGAAGAATCAGGACGAAGATCTTTCTCATGGTCATTGGTTTTTCAGGTGGATCATCTTGTGGTCATCCAGGGGGGTATCCAGGGATTCCAGGTACAAGCGGGTGGCCGCGTTGCGGTTCTCCACAAACGGCCGGATCTGGAACAGCCAGAGTTTGTCGTCCAGGAAACCCAGCTCGATGTCGAAGGGTCCCCGGCTGTCCACCCCCGGGGAACCGGGCATCCGGTCCTTGATGTCGGTGGTCAGGGTCCGCAGGTCGTCCAGATTCCCGGCCTTCAGAATGCCCTCATCGAACCGGGCGGTCTGTTGGGCCGTCCCCCCGCTCAACGGCAGGGTCCGGTAGAAGGGTTCACGGGCCGGGAAAAGCAACCGGTTCTCCCCACCCTCCTGCAAAAGCCAGGATTCGGCGGCCTGTCCGTCCACCGCTCCGCCGGCTCCCCGGCTGAAGGCCACGGTGACATCCTCGGCCGTGCCCTGGCCCACCCCCTTGGTCACGACGACCCCGGAGCAATCCACATTCACCGACGGGATCACCAGAATGGAGGGAAACACATTTTCCGGATTGAGCAGGTAGCGCTGCCGCCATTTGTAACTACGTTCTGTGTACGGAGAGGCCCAGACATCGCGGATCCCCTGCAGGATGGCCTCCGGCGACACCACGTTGAACAGGGTCAGGTTCAGACCGGCCCCCGTGAAGTCCTTCAGGTCTTCCATGTTCGTGTCGCTCCGGAGGAAGACGGGCAGCGCCCCCATTCCGGTTTGAAATTCCTGCAGGAACATCTGCTCCAGCTCCGTCACAAAATCCTCCGACAGGGGGATTTGCCGGATGGCGGCCTGAAAGGCCTTCAGTTCCTGCAGCATGAACGCCTCGATCTCCGCATCCTCCCGGCCCTCTTCCCTCATTCCGTCGGCCGTTTCGAAGATCTGGTTCAGGGAGCCCCAGTAGGAGAGCTCCGTTCCGGGCATGAGCTGGTCGAGGTGGTCCCGGAAGATTCCGAAGGGGATCACCAGCCCGTTCACGACATGATCGGGGTACATCTTTTTGAGTTGACCCAGGTTGGCCGCCTTGGGTCCGCAGACCTTTCCGGACGACCGGGCATCGACGCGGGTCAGTGGCAGGACATGGTCCTGGCCCAGGTCGATCCGATCCACCGGGATCCGGATCCGGGTCTCGGCCCGGGCTTTCACCTCAAACAGGGCCTTTTCATCCGGGTTCCTACGGTCCGCCGGCTTCATTACCACCACCCCGCCGGGGGAAACGGCATAAAACACGGTCTGCCCCTCGAACTTCTTCAGCTCTTCCAGAACCGGCAGGGGGATGACGGCGTTGGGAATGCCCAGGTTCCTGGCCAGCAGCTGGATGTGGGAAACCGGGTTCCCTTCGCTGGCCGTGGCGATTCCTGCCACCGGTTTCAGATCGGAGGGCGGTTTGTCGAAGACATAGATTTTCTCCGGATCGATCTCCACCTCGCCGGCGGGTCCGGAAACCACCACCAGCTCCCCCAGGGCGATCCCCGGATTGAGTCCCCGGACGGAACGGGATCCGGCAATATCCATCATGTCATTGGAAACCGGAAGGTGCAGGGCCACGGTTTCACCGAGGGCGTTGACGGCCGTTCCGATCTGCAGGAGCAGGGACGCCCGGACCTTCTCGTCCAGGAATCCGCCCGCGAGGGGTTCGAATCCGCCATACAGTCCGATCACCTCCTCGTACACGGCCATGAACATGCCGCTGCCCCATTCGGAAATGCTCCGGGCCGATTCAAAGACCTGAAACAACGCGGTTTCGGAAATTTCCTCTTCCTCCCCGATCTCCAGTCGCTTCCGGAGAAGGTCCCATTCCCAGAATTCCAGGTACCCGCACCCCGTGGCGGCTTCCCCCAGACTGGCAAGCAACCGGATTTGTCCGGACAGATCCCCGGGGCGGTATCCCGCCAGTTCCTTGAAGAGCAAATCTTCCAGAACCAGGGACACATCCAGGAGGGCCAGCCGGGCCGGGCCCGTCGTCGCCTGCAGGGCCTGAGCCCGGAGGGTGTGCAGCTCGGAACACAGCAGGGAGACTTTGTCGGATTTGCTCCCGGCCTTGCCGTACCCGGTCAGGAAGCCGGTCAGGTCGCCGTGGATCTCCGGTTCGCCGGAGAGGGCCCGGAGCTTCGGCCGGATGGTGGTGATGTCGAAGGCCTTGTACTGTTTGGCCATTTCCCGCAGGAGGGTGTCCATTTTCCCATTGAGCTCCCGGGGGAATTTGGTTCCCTGTTTCTCCAGGAATTGCTTCACCTTCTGGATGTCGGAGGCCTCGGGTTGACCGTGAATTTTGACGCGGATGTCAAGAAAGGGGGGGTAGGCATCGGAGATTTCCCGGGACAAGAGCCGGACGGTCTGCTTCGTGTTGTCGTCGCCCTGGTGGGGAATGTCCCTGGCGGCCTCCCGGATCAGGAAGAACTGCGTTTCCAGGGTCTCCGGCTCGCTCAGCAACCAGTGAAAAAAACGGACTCCCCACAGCTCCTCGTCCTCCGCCTGGAAGGCGCCCCGGTAGTACTGGGCCCTTCGCAGCACCCAGCCGTTGTCCACCGACCTCAGGTACTTTTCCAGCTGGTACTGCTTCAGCCGGGAGTTGAAGCCGCTTTCGTCCCAGAAATCGGGATAGGGAGTGGTGGCCAGAATCTGCCCGAGAAACACATGGTTGGATTCGCCCAAAAGGGTCACCTCGTCCTTGTGGCGGGCCCGCTGCACCCCGCCGGGTTCGGGACAACGCTGGGTGGGCGGCAGGATGGATCCGTCGGGACAATACCAGCGGATTTCCTTGTAGGGCCCCCGGAGGTCCGCCTTGTAGGCGGCGATCCTCTGAGCGATGGTTTCGTTGGAAACGGGCTGGGCTTGGGCGTTCAGGGCAAGGCCCAGGCCCAGGAGGGCGATGGCAAAGGGTTTCATCCGCATCGGTTTATTACGTTAGAGTTCCTCCATGCAAAGCTAATGCCGGAAACCGAGACCAGGAAATATTCAGTTCCCCGATTCGGTCCGGGCGTCCCCGCCTTCGACCTTGAAGCCGGGGGCCACATAGTCTTCGGGCAGGTACTGCCGGGGGATGGCCATGGGATTGCCGTCCCGTGCCGCCCGGTAATGGGGCGAGAGGATTTCGATCCCGGCTTCGTTGAACCCGTCCTGGATGTTCTGGTGGATTTCGCTGTAAATTGCGGGCTGCCGGTCGGGTTCGTTGGTGTGGACGTTGAGCTGGTAGGACACATAAAAATCATCCAGGCTCGTTTGCAGCACAAAGGGAGCGATGTCGAGATTGATGGAGCCGGTTTTCTTGGCGGCCCCGATCAGGATCTGGTGCACCTTCCGCCAGGGCACATCGTAGCCGATGGTGACCGTGGTGTGCAGAATCAGCCCGCCCTGCTGTTTCGAATTGCTGTAATTGACCACGTTGGAGAGCAGGATGTTCGTGTTCGGCACGGTGATGCTTTCCTTTTTCGGGGTACGGATCCGGGTCACGAAGGGGGTTTTCTCGACCACGTTCCCCACGATCTCCCCGATTTTGATGCGGTCGCCGATCTGGAAGGGCCGCATGTAGGTGATGATCAGACCCGCGATCAGGTTCCCGATGATGGAGGACGAGCCCAGGGTGAACAGCACCCCGATGAAAACGGAAACCCCCTTGAAGATCTGGGAGTCGGATCCGGGCAGGTAGGGGAAAATCACCACGAACATGAAGGCCAGGATCATCATCTTGATGATGTTGTAGGTGGGTTTGGCCCAATCCGGGTAGAACCCCGGGATCCGGAACTTCTCCCGCTCCACCTCCTCGGACAGGAAGCGGAGGAAACGGATCACGTACCGGGTGATGAACACGATGACCACGATGGTGATCAGGGACGGGATGTAATCCAGGAAGGACCGGCCCACTTTCACGAGCGGATTCAGGATGTAGTCGAACAGGGACTCGGCGAAGCGCTGGGTCAGCGGGAAGATGGAGAACAGGACCGGCAGGGTCAGGTAGATCAGCAGGAAGATGAGGGCGAAGCGGAACAACTTGGCCAGGAACAGGACGGCGCTCGTGGCCGCGCTGTCGTTGATGATCTCGTTGTTCTTGATTTTGATGCCCTTGAACCACTTGCCCCGCTTGCTCCACAGGAATTTGTTGACCCGGGCCCGGAACAGGTAGTTGATCCCCCGGATCAGTCCGACCAGCACAAGGATGACCACCAGGACCAGTCCGATCTCCTTCAGGACCTTCATCACCGAACGGTCGACTTTGTACTGGGCGATGTCGGCCAGAATCCGGTCCCGGTAGTCCTGGGCGATGCTTGTTTTGTCCCGGTTCTGCCAGAGGGCGTCCAGCTCGGTCACGCTGAGGATGATCCGGTCCTTGAAATAGAGATCGACGCTCTGACCCGTGTTCACCAGAAACAGGGAATCCGTTTTAACGAAGAACTCCCGATAGAGCCGGTCGAGTCGCTCCGTCAGCACGGTGGCCCGTTCCCGGGAGGTCATGGACCCGATCCGCGTATACACGCTGAACAGGGTGTCCTTGTGAATGACGATGGGGTACCCCACCGCGTTGTCTTTCAGCCGCAGGATTTCATCCTGCAGCTGGGTTTGTTGGAGGGAATCCCTCCGCCGGATCTTTTCAAGCTCCCTTTCGATTTCCTCCCGCTTCGACCGCTCCGACATCCGAAGTCCCTCCAGTTGCCGGATGAGCACGGCCGAATTCAGGGAGTCGGCCAGGGCGATGGAATCGGCCCGGATGAGCAGTTCCATTGCTTTTTCCGAATCCCGGTTCTGTCCGGATCCAACCTGCAGGGAATCGGTTTGCATGGCTGCCTGGAGGGACAGGGAAAGCAGGAGAACCGGAAGGACGAGCAAGGGTGTTTTCATGGGCGTTTGCATAGGTCGTTTCACTGCGCTCCCTGTTTCCCGGGGGGAACGCTCCCCGGTCACCGATGTCCGCACGGTCTACGTGGTGACCATCGGCTGGTCGCGGTAGTTTTTGATCTCCACGATGTCTCCGGGCAGATAAATGCCCTGTCCGGCCAGGGCTTCCAGCAGTCGGACCGTGATGTCGGACTTCAGGAGGAGGTGGTAGGCCCGGGACTTCGATTCGAAGGTGTCGATCCAGTAAAAAACCCGGATCAGGATCGAGCTGGACAACAATTCATCCACGATCACCACGGGTTTCTTCTCCCCCTGCAACACGTCCGGGACGCCTTCCAGCACCTGGTGGATGGCAGCGATGGCGCGGGAAGGGTCGGCCTGGTAATCGATCCCCACGCGGATCTCGTACCGGAGAAACCCGTCGATCGTGTAATTGTACAGGGGGTTTTTGATGATCTGGGCGTTGGGAATGAACACGTCCTTTCCATCGGTCGTCTTGACCGAGGTGGTTCGCAGGTCCAGGCCGTTCACATACCCGGTGGTCCCCGCCGTTTCAATCAGGTCACCGATTTTGAAGGGACTCTTGAAGGCCATCAGGATGCCCGCCAGAAAGTTCTCCCCGATGTCCTTGAAGGCAAATCCGACGATCAGGGTGGTCAGACCCGCACCAGCGACGATGTGTCCCGCGATCCCCCCCAGGCCCACCACCTGAAGCGCCAGGATCAGGCCAGTCAGCGTGATCAGAAAAGCAGCGATTCTCCCAAGAAATTCCGCCAGAAGCGGATTTTTTGTTTTGGGCTTGATCCGCCGGGTGACGGTGCGTTTGACAGCCCCGGACAGAATCAGGAACACCACCAGCAGAGCCGCCGAAACACCCAGCTCCGGCAGGAAAGAAAGAAAATTGTCAACGATTTTACCCAGCTCCATCTTCATGCAAACCAAGGTACGGAATTCCTGGCAATGCAGAAACAATCCATCCCCCTGTCCGGTTCATTCCCGGTGCATTCCCGCCCGGAAACGTCCTCTATTCCTTTCGCCCGATGTAGAAAGCGTACCCGTACTGGGAACCATATCGCTCGTACATGGACCGCTCCTGCCGCATGTTGGCCACGAAGGCTTCGGCCATGGCGTTCCCTGCTTTCTGACGCAGGAATCGTTTGCAAACCACCTACAAGAAAAGCACCATGGTTTCGAATCCGTCCCCCACCGCCACATTCCGGCCGTTCCCGGAGCAGATGCCCCGGAGATCCCCGTCGGAGATCCGGTGGGAGGTGTTGCACCGGGTGCAGGAGGGAAGGCAAAACACCTCGCCCCCGGAACAGGCCACCACATAGTGATCCCGCTCCGGGTCATGGGCCAGGTCGAGGGGCTGCTGTCCGGACCGTTGCCACCTCCCCTCCCCATCCTGGTACACGAAAGGACGCTCCGTCCACACGTCTCCGTCCGTGGAATACAGGGCTACCGGCCCACCTTCCTCATATTCCGCCAGGACCACCACCCGCTGTTCGGTGGCAAGCACGCGGACAAAGCGGCAGGGCTTCACATAGCCCCTGTAGGTCCGGTTGAAATCCAAACATGTCCAGGTCGATCCATCGGCTGTGGAGAGGATGAAGCCCTCCCGGGTGACCGCATAAAGACGGGCCGGCGTGGCAGACAGGGAAACAATGCTTCCCGACACCGGCAGGTCCACGAACACGGAGGCCCTTCCATCCACCGTCCGCAGGAGCCTCCCCCCGTCCCCCCCGGCGAAGACACTTCCCCGGAAGGTCTCCAGGCACAGCAGGTCGTCCCGGAAACCCGTCTTCACTTGGCGGATGGAATCCCCGGCCACATGCGCCAGGCCACCGGCCTCTCCGGCCAGCCACACCTCGTCGCCGTGGCACAGAACGGCATGCCAGGTTCCGTCCCCCATCCGGCTTGTGCTGCGCAGCCGTCCCTTCGGATCCAGGCGATCGACCCGTCCCCCGGATCCCACGGCCACGAATCCATCGCCCTGAGGCGCGATGTCGCGGTACCCGGGTTCCTGGCCCTTCAGGGACAAACCGATCCACCCCACAAGAAACAAAACCAGGCAAACCCTTCCCGGAGGAAAAGCTTGCCTGGTTCGATGGACAAAGTCACGGGAGGACATGGAACCAATCGATGTCCACCGTCAGGGGCTCCGGGGGCGCCATCTCCCGCAGGCCCATCAGACTGCCAAAGGCGGAGGGCCGGGGGGGAAGGCCTTCGCATACGACCAAGCCGGCACGGATGTCGGACAGCACGGCCCGTGTTTCGCCCAGGTACACTTCCTCGCCCTCACCGATGGCATACCAGGCCTTGTAGACATTGCCTTCCCGAACGAGTTTCAGTCGCAGCCGGGGCTGCTCGGACAGGTTCAGTTCTGTGGCCGGCACCTGGATGGAGGGAACCTGGGCTCCCTGGTTCTCCACCAGAAGCTCCAGGTACACCGAACCCATGCCCATGCCGAAGCCTTTGGAGGCGCTTTGAAGGACGAGCTTCACAAAGTTGTCGTCGTCCTGGTAGGCCACCAGACCGGCCTGCTGCCCCACTTTGGCCGGCTGGCGGGACAGGGTCAGGCTGGTTTGCACCGTCCAGTCGGTGTTGGCGCTTTGCAACAGAAGGTTGCGGGCCGAATTGGCCTCCCCGCTGATCTCGCCTTCCTCTCCCGCAATGCGCAGCGTACCCCGGGCCGGATCCAGGCTCCAGCGGTCGGGACTCTCCCGAACCCAGGACCACTGGGCCCCCAGGGCCGCTTCGCCGAATTCATCGCCCTGCAGGGCGGTCCCCAGGTTCACCATGTAGACCCGCGATTCGCCGGTGATGGGTTCGGTCAGGGTGAGGATGGCCGTGCCGGGCACGGAGGCAGCCTGTTGCAGGTCCATGTCCAGGCCGGGACCCGCCGTGGCTTCCACGAGGGGAGCCTGAGCGGAACCGGCAGGCAGGGTCAGGCCAAAGGCCGTTTGCCCGGGACGGCTGACATCCAGTGCGTCACCGCCCACGGTCAGGGAGGCAAGATGGAAATCGGGCATCACCTTCAGGGGATAGCTGTCGGAAACCGTTTTTCCGTTGACGGTCACAAAGGCATGGATGGAAACCACGCCGGGTCCGGTCGTGACCACCCGGCCCTTCGAATCGACCCGGGCCACCTCTTCGTTGCTGCTGGCATACCGCACCCGGGCCTTTCCGAGGTCATAAAAGGAATCATCGGACAGGGCGGCGGACACCCGGCTTTGGATTTCGTCTCCCACCCCGGCGACGATCCGCCCGCATTCCGCCACCACGGTTTTCAGCTCGGCACGGAAACTCCCCGAAAGCACGGCCTCCACCTCGCCGCGGATGTCCACGGAGGAGGACCCGATCTCAAAGACATAGCGTCCCGGATCGAAGGTGATCTTGTTTGCCGCCGGATCCCAGAAATACAGATCCGCGCAGGGGATGGAGATCTCCACGGCCACGGTTTCTCCGGCCGGTATGCTCACCCGCTGGAATCCTTTCAGGCGTTTGATGGGACGCTCCCATTCGGCGCGACTCTCCGGGGTCCGGACATAGACCTGGACCACTTCATCGCCCGCGACCGCACCGGTGTTTTGAACATCCACTCCCACGGTGACCACATCGTTGGGGGTGATTTCGTCCCGGCTGATTCGGAAATTGGCGTAGGAGAATTCCGTATAGGACAGGCCGTACCCGAAGGGATAGGAAACCTCCTTGTCGTAGTACCAGTAGGTGCGGCCGTTGTTACCCTCGCCGCCTCGCAGGGTGTAGTCGGTGATGGGGGGCAAATCGTCCACCGAGCGAAACCAGGTGGCATTCAGCTTGCCGCCGGGATTGGCCGCGCCAAACAAGATGCGGGCCATGGCGGCTCCCTGGGCCTGTCCGTTGAATCCCGTCCACAGGATGCCTGATACCTGCGGCAGGTCCTTGAAGGCTTCCACCTCCACCATGCCCAGGCTTTGCATCACCACCACGGTGTGCGGGTTGACCTCCGCCACCGCCCGGATCAGTTCCACCTGATTTCCGGGCAACAGAAGGCTCAGCCGGTCGGCTTCCTCACTGGCCGTGCGGTCGTCGGTGCCCACAAAAACCACCGCCACGTCGGCATCCCGCGCAAGGTCCAGGGTTGCCCGGTCGATCCGGTCCGCCTCGGGCGCCCGGTAGACCAGGTAGACGGTCTGACTCCCGTTCAGTCCCAGTTTGTTGATTTTTGCTGAGTAGGTCTGGGACCGGAAGGGACTGCCCTCCTGGTCCTTCGTGGTCACGGAGGCAAGCAGGTTGCCCGTCTCGGATCCCACCCGGAATTCGATGGCGCCCCCGTCTCCGGGAACCACCATGGACACCTGGACCCGGTCCAGGTTGGATATGTCCACCTGCTCGTAGGCCGTCCAGTCCCCGTCCTTGATGTTCTTGACGGCCAGCCGGGGGTCGATGCCCGACCCGAGGGCGATGCCGGGGGCAGCGGCGGAGAATTCGGTGGCGTCGTAGGACCTCAGGGATCCGTCCGCGCCCACCATGTCAAACTGGTAGACATTGAACAGGTTGCTCAGGCTGGTGGTGTTGGCCCCGGAGCTGTGGACCACCCTTGCTTCCACTCCCTGCTCCGCCAGGTAGGCCCGGATCCCCGCCAGGGGGGTGATCATGTTCTCCTCGAGGGGACGGCCCGAATAGGGTCCCAGCTCCACTTTGTCGGCCTGGGGCCCGATGACGGCCAGGGTCCGCAGCGTGCCTGCATCCAGGGGCAGGGCCTTTTGTCCGGATGCCAGCCTTTCGTTCTTCAGCAACACCGGGGTCTTCTGGGCCACTTCCAGGGCCAGGTCCGCGTGGGCGGCCGAGTTGATGACGTCCCGGCCGATGGAGGCGTAGGGAACCCTCACCGGGGGATCGAATTCGCCGGAGCGCATGCGGACGGTGAACACGTGGTGCAGGGCCCGGTCCATGTCCGCTTCCTCGATGAGACCGGCACTCAGGGCTTCGAGGACCCTGGTCTGGTACACCTGGCCGCAATCGGTGTCCACCCCGGCCTTGAGTCCGTAGGCCGCCGCTTCCGCGTTGCTTTTCGCATACTTGTGCCCGGTGAAAATGTCTGTAACCCCGCCGCAATCGCTGGTCACGTAGCCCTCCAGACCGTAGGTCTTGCGCGCCACCGAATCCACCAGGTAGGGGTTGGCTGTGACGGGGACGCCGTTGACGGCGTTGTAACAGGTCATGATGCTGGGCAGGCGGTCGTTCTCGATCAGATTCTTGTAGGGGGTGAGGTAGTACTCCCGCATGTCGCGGTCATCCATGTTGGAACTTCCCATGTGCCGGTTGAATTCGCTGTTGTTGGCGAAATAGTGCTTTCCGGTGGGAAAGGCCTTCACATAGGTGGGATCGTCGCCCATCATCCCCCGCACAAAGCCTCCGGCAATCCGGGAAATCAGGAAGGGATCCTCCCCGAAGGATTCTCCCGTCCGTCCCCAGCGGGGGTCCCGGACCGGCTCCACCACGGGCGACCAGAAGGTGAGACCGTGAATGACCCCGGCGTTGAATCCCCGGCATTCCTCCGAGATGGCTACCGCCTCCCGTTCCATGAGGTCCGGATCCCAGCTGGCCCCCAGGGCCACCGAATTGGGGAAGGACGTGGCCGGCCCCGAGGTGGGGTTGAAAAAGGAGGCATAGCCGTGGAGCGCCTCGCCCCACACATTGTAGGCATGGATGCCCAACCGGGGCACCGCCGCCATGGTGTTGCCCATCAGGCTTTGCTTCTCTTCGAGGGTCAGCCGCGACACCAGATCGGCGGCCCGTTCCTCAAAGGAAAAATTTGTGTTCAGGTAGATGGGCGAGCCATCGCCCAGGGGGGTGGGAGGTACGTCCGGTGCCGTGGTGCAGGAAGACAACAGCACGGACAGGAAAAAGGCCAGGACCGGGACACAGCGGTTCCGGATCCATACGTTCAGCATCGGTTGTTTCATGTTGGTTTGGTTTTGGGGCACCCTTCGGGACGATCGCGAGGATCGGTCCCGGGAAGGGCCGGAGTCATGCCAGGTTTTGTACACAAGATAGGCGAATTTTTTCATTGTGGCAATTTACCACAATGAAACGTTGTATCTTTGTCCCATGCATTCGAGAAATTACCTGGTGCCCCTCCACAAAGGACGGACGGAAGTGGATTTCCACCTTTCGGTGGACTGCGTCATTTTCAGCATCCGGGACAAAAATCTGCATCTCCTGCTGAACCGGATGGAGCCCGTACGGAAGTGGATGCTGCCCGGGGGATTCATGTTCCGGAACGAGGACGCGGACCAGGCGGCAGGCCGCATCCTGAAGCTGCGGACCGGGGTGGAGCGGGTCTACCTCAACCAGTTCAAGATCTTCAGCGATCCCCGGCGCTTTTCCTTCCACGAAGAGACCCGCAAGTTCCCCCTGACGCCGGAGGAAGATGCCCTGCTGGAGCACCTGCCCGACCGGGTGATCTCCATCGGTTATTTTGCCCTGGTCGATTTCCAGTCCGTCACCGTCACCGGAGGGGACTTCCGGGAAGAGACCTGCTGGTGTCCCCTGGAATCGCTGCCGGAGATGGAATTCGACCACGCGGAGATCGTCGGCGAGGCGCTCCGGGCCCTGCGGAAGGAGGTCCAGTTTTCCCCCATTTTGTATCGCCTTCTTCCCGAGAAATTCACCCTGCCGGAATTGCAGAATCTGTATGAAATCGTGTTGGGCCGACCCCTGGAACGCAGTGCCTTTCAACGGAAGGTGCTTCGCTGGGGCATCTTCCTCCGGCTCGACGAACGGAAGGAAGGGGTCGCCCACAAGCGCCCCTACCTCTACCGCTTCGAGGCGGAAGCCTTCCGCATGGCGAGGGAAAACGGGCGGAGCTTCGGCATGTAGGCAAAATTCCTTATTTTTGACCCGACCCATCCGAAACGTCAAATCCATGGCAACGGCGGCGCCCAAAACTCCCTCCCCAGAGATCCGGTCCCAGATCGTGGCCTCGGCCACCAAGTTCTTTTCCCGCTTTGGTTTCCACAAAACCACCATGGAGGAAATCGCCCGGAACATCCACAAGGCCAAAGGTTTGATCTATTATTATTTCCGAAGCAAGGAGGAGTTGTTCAACGAGGTGCTTCGGGCCGAACTTCAGGCGGTCAAGGATGAATTGCTCGTCATTGTCCGGAGTCCGGACGACGCCATCCACAAGATCACGGAATACATCCGCACCCGCTACGAATTGCTGAACCGGGCGGTGAACTACCACGAGACCCTGAAGGCCGATTTCTTCGAAAAATACCACTTCGTGAAGGATGTCCGGGACGATTTCGATGCCTTCGAACAGGAGCAGCTCACCCGCATCATCCGGGAAGGTTCCGAAGATGGCTACCTCCAGCTGAGAAGCATCGAGCCCACGGTCAACGTGGCCATGATGATCATCAAAAGCATCGACATCCCCCTCTTTCTCCAGGACAAATACGCCGAATACGAACAAACCATCGTGGAACTCCTGACCATGATCACCCGGAGCTTTCAAAACCAGAGGAAGGAATAAATTTTTTCCCCGTTATTTGACCAATAAACGAATTTGGTCAATTCATAATCTTCCGTATCTTTGACTGCAAAACGTTTTCGGTCAATCTCCCTGTTGTGGAAAAACTTGCAGATCGCATCATCCGGTTCCGGTGGCTGATCATCGGACTCGTTCTGTTCCTGACCCTGTTGTTCGGATACCAGCTCCGGAACCTCCGCGTCAATTCGGACATTCTCAGCACCCTCCCCGACAACGATCCCACGGGTCATCTCTACAAACGGATCGGTTCCCAGTTCGGCGGGAACGACGTGGGGATGATTGTTCTGGAAACGGACCAGGTGTTCCGGGCCGGGGTGCTGGAGCATGTCCGCGACATCACCGACAGCCTGCAAATCACCCCGGGCGTCTCCACCGTCACGAGCCTGACGCACATCATGGACATCCGCAGTTCCGATTGGGGCATCGAAATCGGCTGGCTGGTCGATCCCTGGGTCCTCCCGTCCGGAGAAAAGGAACTGGACAGTCTTCGGACCTATGTGGCCTCCAGGGAGATGTACAGCGGGGTCATCGTATCGGAGGACCAGACGGCCACGGCCATCCTGTTCACCGTCCTGCCCGGGGCGGAACGACAGGCCATCGCCGTCCGCATCCAGGACATGGTGAAGAAGATGGATCTGCCCGAAACCGTGTATTTCGGCGGACTGCCCTTCATGCTGAACGATATCACGGATCTCATCCTTTCGGACATGATCTGGCTCATTCCCATCGTCTTTGTGATCATCGCCCTCATCCTGTTCCTCAGCTTCCGTTCGGTCCGGGGCATGATCCTTCCCCTGCTGACGGCGGGGATCACGGTGGTGTGGACCCTGGGCGCGATGGCATGGATCGGATTTGAGATCACCATCATCACGAACATGATGCCTGTGGTCCTTCTGGCCCTGGGCAGCGCCTACACCATCCACGTTCTGAACAGCATCAACCAGAATCCCGAGGAGGACCGGAAACGCGCGCTCGTCCAATCCCTGTCCCACACCCTGGTGTCGGTGATCCTGGCCGCTCTGACCACTGTCATCGGTTTTGTCTCCTTCGTGTTCGGCGCCTACCTGACCATGATCAAGGAATTCGGGATCAGCAGCGCGCTGGGCATTCTCTTCGCCCTGCTGCTCTCGGTCTTTTTCGTGCCGGCGCTCATCTCCGCCTTCTCCCTGTACCGGAAACCGCGGCATGCGGAGCGGGAAGGCGACCGGAGCTTTCTCTACCGGAGGATTCTGGAGCCCTTGACTGTGCTGCTTTTCAAACGGCCGGTCACCGTCCTGGTCACCTGGGTGGGCATCCTGGTCCTGAGCCTGGGAGGCATTTTTCTGATCCGCACGAGTGTCAACATCACCGAGTATTTCAAACCGGACAACCCCACCCGGGTGGCCGAAGACCTCATGCAGCGGAAGTTCGGAGGCTCCCTGCCAGTCTTCGTTGAATTCGAAGGGGACATGCAGGATCCCCGGGTGCTGAATCTGATGGTTCAGACGGCGGGTTTCATGGAAACGGATCCCAACATCCGGTCGGCCCAGTCGGTGGCCGACCTTGTGGAACAAATGAACGATGCCATGGGGGAAGGAAAGCGGATCCCCGCGGAAAAGGCAAAAATCGAACAGCTCTGGTTTCTGCTCGACGGACAGGACGTGCTGAAGCAGCTGGTGTCGGAGGAGCTGGACCGGGGCATCATCCAAAGCCGCTTTGCCTCCATTGAGACGAAAGAAATCCAAACCTTCACCGACCGGATGGACCGGTTCGTTGAACAGCATCAGGACCAGGGAGCCACGATCCTGTTCACCGGCATCCCCCCGTTGTATGTGAAATTGAACAGCAGCCTGGTCCGGAGCCAGTACAGCAGCCTCCTCATCGCCCTCGTCCTTACCCTGGCCATCATCGGTGCCATCATGCGATCCTTGTCCAAGGGCCTGGTTGCCATCGTGCCCATTGTGGCCACCATCCTCCTGTTGCTGGGCTCCATGGGGTTTGCGGGGATTCCCCTCGACATTGCCACCGTTCTGGTGGGGAGCATCGCCCTGGGGATCGGCATCGATTATTCCATCCACGTCATCACGGGCTACCACGAACACATGAAACGCCTGGGGGATGCGCAGGAGGCCATCCGCGCCACCCTGGCCACCAAAGGCAAGGCGGTCATCATCAATGTGGTGTCCGTGGCAGCCGGATTCCTGGTGCTCCGCTTCGCCCAGCTCCTGCCCATCCGGAATTTCGGGGTGCTCATCGCCATCAGCATGGTGGGCTCGGGTTTGGGCGCCCTCACCCTTCTTCCGGTGATCCTGCTTCTGTCCGACCGGCGATCGATGCGAAGGGCTCAAAAACAATCCTCACAAATTCAGAACTGACATGAAAACAAACCTCCGAATCCGGCACCTGGCCCTCGTTTTTCTGGTTTTCGGGTCGACCCCCGGAAACGCCCAGGACGGTCCGTCCATCCTGAAACAAATGGACCGGGTCATGTACGGCCCACGGGACATGACCGGAACCAACAAGCTGGTCCTCATCGACAAGAGTGGTAAGGAAGAGTCCCGGGAAGCCCTGATCAAACAAAAGGGCAGCGACATGCGCATCATGCGCTTCACGGCTCCGGCGTCCCAGGCGGGGATTTCCGTGCTGGCCCTGCCCAACGACGTCATGTACATGTACCTGCCCGCCTTTGGAAAAGAACGCCGCATCGCCGGCAGCATCAAGAACCAGAACTTCGCCGGCACCGATTTTTCCTACGACGACATGGAACCCATTCCCTACAGCGACAAGTATGTCCCCACGCTGAAGGGTAGCGAGGGGGATGCCTACCTTCTGGAGCTGGTGCCGAAAAACCGCTCCTCCTATTCCCGGATTCTCGCCCGGGTGCACCGCGAACACTTCTACCCCCTGCGCATGGAGTACTACGACCAGGGCGGAACCAAAATCAAGGAAGCCACCTATGTCTGGAAAAAGGTGGGAACCTACTGGAGTTCGGCCGAAATCGAAATGACCGACCTGAAAAAGGGACACCGCACGAAAATGCTCATGTCGGACGTGGTCTTCGACTCCGGTCTGTCCGATGATGAATTCACCGTCCGAAAACTGACCCAATGAGAACCTTTGCCAGACTCCGCCTTGCACCGGTCCTCCTCCTGGCCCTCCCGTCCCCATGGCTGAGCGGCCAGGAAGCCACCCTGGAACTGTCCGGCGAATTGATGAGCGACCAGCGCGTCCTCCTCCGGGAGCATCAGCCCTGGGCCTGGAACGAAACCCGGCTCACCACCCGGCTTGACAAGCGGACCGGGGGAAATGCCAAATTCCACGGGGAAATCTGGCTCCGCAACCTGGGACTGCCCGGTCTGCATTCCTCGGCCGATCTCTACAACAAGGGCATCGTGGATCCTCTCAGCCTGGAAATCCGGGAAGCATATGTTCAGTTGAATGGCTTCCTGTGCAGGAACCTGGATGTGACCCTGGGACGACAACGGATTGCCTGGGGCACGGCCGATGTGATCAATCCCACCGACAACCTGAATCCGGCCGACATGGAAGACGTGCTGGACTTCGGCCGCCGGAGGGGCTCGGACGCCATCCGACTGCAGTACTACCTGGGACGTGATGTGTCCCTGGAGGCCGTCCTCCTGCCCCATTTTCAGGCGGCCAACCTTCCCGTGGGAATCTTTGCCGGCAGTCTTTCCTCCGCCATGGAGCTTCCCACCGGCATGGTGCTCCGCAGCGCCGCCGACACCCTCCTGACCCCGGCCAAAACCCTGGCGCAACAGGCAAGCGGCGGACTTCGCCTCAAGGGGTTTGTCGCGGGGGTGGATCTTTCGCTGAGTTACGTGTGGTCCCGGGACGGGTTGCCCTTCAACACCTGGAACACCCTGACCCCGGTGGATCTCCTGGGCGGGGTGGGGGTGGCCTCCCGGCTTTCCTACGAACGATTCCATGTGTTGGGCGTCGATCTGGCCACCAGCCTGGGAGGGGTGGGGTTGTGGGGAGAAGCCGCCCTCTTCCTGCCCGACCGGGAGGTGGTGATGACCAACGATCTCTCGGCCTTCTACCCCCTGTCGCCCGATCCGGTGTTGTCCGATTCCGTGGTCCTCAAAAAGGAAGCCTGCCTGAAATTCGTGGTGGGGGCCGACTACAACTTCGCGGACGGGTCCTACCTGAATCTCCAGTTCATCCATGGGTTCGCCCACGAAAGGGGGAGGGAGGCGCTCAACGACTACCTGTTCCTGGGATTCAACAAAGCCCTTTTCGATGGAAAGCTGACCCTGTCTCCGGTCAACGGGGCCTTCATCGTCGCCGACTGGTCCGACATCGGGAACAACCATGCCCTGGCCTACATGCCGGAACTCAGCTACCAGGCCACCCCAAACGCAAAGCTGACGATTTCGGCCGTGATCTTCGACGGGGAGGGAAACAATCTGTTTGCCGGGATGAAGGACCTGGACATGCTGGTGTTTTCCTTTGCCTGCAGTTTGTAGGAGAACCGTCACAAAATCGGGTCGGTTCCGGGAAAATTCCCTACCTTGAGGGGAACCAAGCACCCCCATCCCCATGAAACGCAGGTCCTTCCTCAACCGGCTCCTCCTCTCTTCCGGGGCCCTTCTCACGGCAACCCAATGCAAACCGGGACCGGATGCGCCGCCCGCCGTCCCTCCGGCCGGAACTCCGGATCCGGGAACAGCCACTTCTTCCACGGTTCGGGAACCTGCCCGGGACCTTCCGGTGGTGGCCGATGTGGACGTCCTGGTGGTGGGCGGCGGACCGGCCGGAACCACCGCCGCCATTTCCGCCAGCCGCGCCGGGGCCAAGACCCTCCTGGTGGAGCGCTACAACCACCTGGGCGGGTTGTGGACGGGTGGACTCGTCCTCCCGCTGCTTTCGACCCATGGCCTGGACCAGAATCAGAAACAGGTCCGCACCCTCCACGGGATCGGAAACGAAATGTACGAACGCCTTCGCGATCTCAACATGACCGTGTTCGACGTCAATCCCTCCATCGATCCGGAAGCCGGAAAATACGTGCTGGAGGTCATGCTGCAGGAGTCGGGAACGGAGGTGTACTACCACAGCTGGGCTTCCCAGGTCCTGGTGGAGGATCAAACCATCCGGGCGGTCTTCCTGGAGACGAAATCGGGCCGGGTGGCGGTCCGTCCCAAGGTGGTGGTGGACTGCACGGGCGACGGGGACATCCTGCATTGGTGCGGAGAGAACTTTGTGAATGTGCAGTATGAGATCGGACTGGTCCACCGTCTGGGCAACGTGGACCGGGTGAACAAAGAGGCGCCGGGGTACCGCGACCTTCCCCTGGGGGGACAAACCCCCCTGCCCTCGGTCAACTGGGTGAACATGACCGGGGGTCCGCACGAAGACGCCCTCGACTTCCGGAAACTCTCGGCCCTGCAACGGCAGCATCGCATCGACATCTGGGAGCAGGTGCAGGAGATCCGCTCCACCCCGGGTCACGAGGAGGTGTTTCTTCTGGACACCGCCCCCCAGCAGGGTGTGCGCATGTCCCGGGTCCTGGACGGAATGTACCGGCTCAGCCTGAAAGATTCCATGACCTACAGGCGCTTCGACGACGCCATCGGGATCAGCGGAGGGTGGACTTCCGTGCTGTACGAGGGTCGGAGAACGACCTGGGACAAACGGCCCCTGTGGCAAATCCCCTTCCGATCGCTGGTCCCGAAGAATACGCGGAACCTGCTGGTGGGAGGCCGGTGTTTCAGCTTTGAGGAGGATCTTTTTCAGGATGCCCGCATCATCGGCACCTGCCTGATCACCGGCCACGGGGCCGGGGCCGGTGCGGCCCTGGCCGCCCGGTCGGCCACGGCGGTTCAGGAGCTGGATCCGGCGGCCGTCCGGTCCCTCCTGAAAGAACAAAAAGCGGTCCTTGCCTGATCACCGGGGGACGAAGCCGGTCCGGACAGATGACGCGAACGAAGAACCGAAGGCCCCGAAACCAGGCGACCCGCATCCGCTGGTTGATCTCCGGCGGCGCCGTGTTGCTTTCCCTCCCCCTGCTTCCCGCTCCTTTCTGCGGTCTCTATCTCTGGGCCAGCCCCTACCTCTTCCTCAATGCCTGGGTGTCCGGATCCTCCCTTCGCCTTCTCCACGCCCTGGCTCTGGGCACGCTGGTTCCGCTGCTCTTCCGGAAACGGTGGCTGTGCCGCTTTGCCTGTCCCCTCGGGGCCCTCTGCGACCTCTCGTCCCGGGCCTCCTCCACCGGGATGCGCACGAGGTCCCTTGCCCTGAACCGGTGGTTGCGGGGACACCTCAACCGGGGACTGGCAGTCGCTTCCCTGGTCCTGGCCGCCTTCGGTGTGCCCGTGCTGATGATCCTGGATCCCTTCAACTTGTTCTTCATGGGATGGGATCCCGTGCGGACCGGCTTGGCAGGATCTGGTTTGTGGAAAGCCCTCCCCCTGATCGTCCTTCTGCTCTTCAATTTCTTGCACCCGGGTCTTTGGTGTGCAGGGATCTGTCCCCTGGGCGGGATGCAGGAGATGCTTTTCTCCCTCCGGCGCAGTCTGGCCGCCCTTCCGGTCTTTCAAGGACCAGGGTCAACCGTTTTGCAGGATTCGGGCCGGAGAACGTTTCTGACCCGAACCCTGGGTGCCGGGGTCGCCGGCGGACTGGCCGTTTTGGCCGGCCGGGGCCTGCTTCCCCGCCTGTTCGGCCGGAGCCGGCAACCCAACCTGCGTCCCCCGTCCGCCCTCCCCGAAGAAGACCTGGGGGCCGTGTGCATTCGGTGCGGATCCTGTGCCGCCGCCTGTCCCAGCGGGATCATCGGCGCCTCGACCGACCTGTCCCGTCCTGCCCTTTTTCTTGTCCCGGAGCTTTCCTTTTCCGATTCCTACTGCCTGCCCACCTGCACGGATTGCGGGAGGGTGTGCCCCAGCGGGGCGCTGGCTCCGTTCGGTGCAGAGGACAAAACCCGCCTCCCCATCGGACATGCCGTTCTTCAACCGGCAGGCTGTCTCCTGCAAACGGGAAAGGAATGCAGCCTCTGCCTCCAATCCTGTGACTTCGATGCCATTCGCATTCCATCGGGACTTCCGGGTTCGAACCGCCTTCCCCTCATCGACTCAATCCGTTGCGTGGGCTGTGGAGCCTGCCAGGTGGTGTGCCCGCCGGGAGTGATTCGCATCGAACCGATCACCCGATCCTGAAAATCCGGATTCTCCTGGCATCAAAAGATGCTTTCGTTTGTTTTCTGTTTGTGGACAGGTACCCGAATCTCATCGTCTTCGACGGCACGTGCATGTTGTGCAATCGCTTTGTCATGTTCCTCCTGAAAAAGGACAGGAAGAGCTTGTTCCGTTTCTCTGAGATAAAACACCCCGACCCCGGTGCCAAAAACCGGGACGCCACGGCATGCGTCCCTCCCGACACAGTGCTCTTTTTCCACCAGGGCCGGTGGTACGAGAAATCCGATGCGGTCCTTCAAATCCTCTCCCGCCTTCCCGGGGCCTGGAAAATGACCCGGGCGCTCTACGTGTTCCCCCGCTTTCTCCGGGATGCCGTTTACACCCTGGTGGCCCGGCATCGCCACGCCTGGTTCGGCCACGCGGATCACTGCCCCATCCCTCCGGCGGACTGGGACGGCCGGCTTGTCTCCCCGGATCCGGAATTTCCCTTTCGTACCCCGTAGAAATCCGAAAAGAAAAAATATCTTTGCACGCAAGATTTTTGACGAATCTGCGTTTTTCAGGTATGAAACAATATTGATTGGAGATGAAGAGAGGTATCGTGAGGAATATGATTGGCCTGGCAGCGTTGCTTTCGGTCCTGGCGGGATGCCAGGAATCGGCCATGGAACCCGGACGTTTGGTGGTGAATCTGACCGATGCGCCCTTTCCCATCGAACAGATTCAAAAAGCGGGGGTCACCATCACCAAGGTGGAAATCCGGAGCAAAAACACCCAGGATGGCAATCCCTACCTGACCATATTCAGCGACAGCGCCGAATTCGACATGATGGAACTGCGAAATGGAATCCGGGCACAGCTCGCCAACCTGGAGGTACCGGCGGGCACCTACGATGAAATCCGGTTGCATGTCACCAACACGGAGCTGCAGCTGGTCGACGGCACCACCTATTCGGTGAAGGTCCCGAGCGGATTCCAGTCCGGCCTGAAGATCAAACTGGACCCGGAAGTTCGCCTGGCTCCCGGCGGTCTGAGTGTGATCCTCCTGGATTTCAATCTGGAAAAGTCCTTCATCCTGAAGGGAACCCTGAATCAGCCCGACGGCATCACCGGCTTCAATTTCTCCCCCGTCATAAGGGCCGTGGACGAAATTGCCACGGGTCAGCTCGAGGGCTGGGTGAAAAATTCCGACTCCCTGTCCCTTGCCGATGCCAACGTATGGATTGAAAAGGACAGCGTGGTGGCCAATGCCTTCACCGAGGAGGACGGATATTTCGCCCTGCCCGGGATCCCGGCCGGCTACTACACCCTCTGCGCTACAAAGACCGGATATGACACCGTTCGCGTGGAGGAGTTCAGGCTTCAGGAGGGCATCCGGCTCCTTCAGACCTTCTACCTGACCTTGCAGTAGGCCCGGATCATCCGGGCCGCCGGTGCCGCCGGCCCTCATTCCGCATCCGGGAAAAATGCCCCGGGCAGGTGCTCGATGTGCACCCCGTCCCCGGCATAATGCACCGAAATCACGTCGAAACGGGTGGGCCCTGCGTGACGGTGCAACCGGATGAAGGCATCCGTGGCCAGAACGATGTGCCGTTGTTTCTTGGGGTCCACTGTTTCCGAGGGGACATTGACCCGGTTGCCGAACATGGCCTTGACCTCCACCACCACCAGTACCTCCCCATAGCGGGCCACCAGGTCCAGTTCCCGATGGCCCCACCGCCAGTTGGTTTTCAGGATCCGGTATCCCCGGGTCCGCAGGTAGCGGGCGGCCAGGCCTTCGGCCCGCTGTCCCTTTTCCCAGTTGTTCAACGTCCCTTTTTCCCTTCCTGTGCCCCACCCCCCCTTATCAGCATTTTTCCCCCAACTTTGCTACCTTTCCAAACTTTACAAACTTTACAAACTTTCGATGACTTACCAGCGCACCCTCGTCACCTCCGCCCTCCCCTACGCAAACGGCCCCATCCACCTGGGCCACCTGGCCGGGGTCTATGTCCCGTCCGACATCTACGTTCGTTTCCTCCGGATGCGGGGCGAGGATGTGATCTCCGTGTGCGGCTCGGATGAGCATGGGGTGCCCATCACCCTGAAGGCCCGCAAGGAGGGCATCACCCCCCAGGAGGTGGTGGACCGCTACCACGAACTGAACAAAAAGGCCTTCGCCGACTTCGGCATCGCCTTCGACATCTATTCCCGCACCTCCAACAAGATCCATTACGAGACGGCTTCGGAGATTTTCCGGACCATCTACGACAAGGGGGGATTCCTGGAAAAGACCTCCGAACAATACTACGACGAAGAGGCCTCCGCTTTCCTGGCCGACCGCTACATCACGGGCACCTGCCCCCACTGCAGCAACCCCTCGGCCTATGGCGACCAATGCGAGCAGTGCGGAACCTCGCTGAGTCCGACCGAGCTCATCCACCCCGTGTCCACCATCAGCGGAAGCAAGCCGGTGCTCCGGGAAACCAAACACTGGTACCTTCCCCTGGACCGGTACGAGGGATGGCTCAAGGAGTGGATCCTGGAAGGACACAAGGAATGGAAGCCCAATGTGTACGGACAATGCAAGTCCTGGATCGACCAGGGCCTGCAGCCCCGGGCGGTGAGCCGGGACCTGGACTGGGGGGTTCCCGTCCCGGTGGAGGGCGCCGACGGGAAGGTCCTGTACGTGTGGTTCGATGCGCCCATCGGCTACATTTCGGCAACAAAGGAACTGACGGACCAATGGGAGCTGTACTGGAAGGACAAGGAAACCCGGATGGTCCACTTCATCGGGAAGGACAACATCGTGTTCCACTGCATCATTTTTCCGGCCATGCTCCGGGCCGAGGGTTCCTACATCCTTCCCGACAACGTGCCCGCCAATGAATTCCTGAACCTGGAAAACGACAAGATCTCCACCTCCCGCAACTGGGCCGTCTGGCTTCACGAGTATCTGACGGACTTTCCAGGCAAGCAGGACGTCCTGCGTTACGTACTTTGCGCCAACGCCCCGGAAGCCAAGGACAACGATTTCACCTGGAAGGACTTCCAGAACCGGAACAACAACGAATTGGTGGCCATTCTCGGAAATTTCGTGAACCGGGCCATCGTTTTGACGCACAAGTATTTCGACGGGAAGGTACCCGTGCCCGGCGACCGGACCGACGGGGACAGGGAGGTGCTGGCCGAAATCGCCAACATCGGAGCCTGTGTGGAGAAAAGCCTGGAATCCTACCGGTTCCGGGAAGCGGTCAAAACGGCCATGGATCTGGCGCGCCTGGGCAACAAATACCTGGCCGACACCGAACCCTGGAAGGTGATCAAGACCGATGAAACGCGGGTGGCGACCATCCTGAACATCGCCCTCCAGATCACGGCCAACCTCACCATCCTGATGGAACCCTTCCTGCCCTTCTCCATGGAGAAACTCCGGGGTTTCCTCAACATCGAAGCGTCCTCCTGGGACAGGCTGGGGGACGCAGCGCTTCTTCCGGCGGGCCATGCCCTGGGGCAGGCCGCCCTGCTCTTCGACAAGATCGAGGACGAACAAATCCAGGCCCAGGTGGACCGGCTGCTGAAAACCAAGGAAGAAAACCAGGCAGGCGCCGGCACCGAAGCCACCCATGCTCCCGTGAAAGGGGAAATCAGCTTCGAGGACTTCACACGAATGGACCTGCGCTGCGGCACGATCCTGGAAGCCGAAAAGGTGGCCAAAACCAAGAAATTGCTGAAAATGCAGGTGGACCTGGGGTTTGAGGTCCGCACGATCGTTTCGGGCATCGCCGAATTCTACGATCCCGCCCAGCTTCCCGGACGGCGGGTCACCGTCCTGGCCAACCTGGCCCCGCGGAACATCAAAGGCATCGAATCAAAGGGGATGATCCTCCTTTCGGAAAATGCAGACGGCAGGCTTCATTTCGTGGAGCCCGGACCGGACGCATCCAACGGGGCGGAAATCAACTAGTTGGACAACAACCAGCAGGATTCCATGCCGGGTTGGGTCTTCAGCTTTTTCAGGGCTGCCTCGGCCTCGGCCTGGGTGGCATGAGACGACACGCTGACCCGGTACATGCGGTTCTCGGTGATCATCACCTCGGCCCCATGGCCCAGCGCTTTCAGCTTGTCCTGCAGCTCGCTGGCATTTTGAAGGTTTTTGAAGCTCCCCGCGATCAGGAAAAACTTTGGATCCGAAACCTCCGCCGGGGTGGTTTCCGGGACATCGGCCCGTTCCTCGGCCCGAGGCTCCGGTTCCGGTTCCAGCGTTTCCTGCACGGTCCCGGGATCGGTTTCTTCCTTGACTTCGGGGGCTTGTTCGGTCCGGGTCCGGGTCCGGGGTTCCTTTTCCCTTCCGTCGCGGCTCAGGTCCACCGGGAACAGCACCAGGGCCAGCAGAACCAGCAGCAGAAAGGCCGATACCATCCAGATGACCCGCCAGGCCCTGGATCTCGGCGCATTCTGCACCGGTGGGGCCAGCTCGGTGACCTCTTCGGAAGCATCCGGCGAAGCGGGCTCCCTTTCGGGCCGAACCAATTCGGGATGGCTTCGGGTCTCCCGGTCGACCGTCGGGACGCCGGCGGCCGGTTGTCCTTCGGATCCCTCGGGGTCCAGCTCCAGCAGGTCCATGGATTCCAGTCCGTATTGTTCCGGTTCCAGCAACCAGGCAGCCACGGGTTTGAAATGCAGCCGTCCGTTGTCGTCCCGGCTGAAGGTCCCGGTCTCCGGAATGCCGTAGGATTCCCCCCGGTCGAGGGCAAATTTGATGGCATCCACCAACTCCAGCACCCGTTGGCGGGCCTCCTCCGCCTCGTATCCTTCGCCCCGGGCGAAGGCCTGGGCCAGGGCCCCGTCGTCTTTGCTGAAGGACGGGTCCACCTTGATTTTCAGCCCCGGAGGATCGAGGCGGGTGCGGGGTCCCGGGGTTTCGGAACCGGTCCCCTGGATTTCCAGGGTGGCAAAGCCGGGCAGGACCACTTTCTGACGCTGGTCGAGCAGCTGACGAATGTATTTTCCTAGGATCAAAATGCTGGATTTATACCGGTAAAAATACAGAGCCACACAAGGAAATCAAAACGAAGTTATCAACCCGCAAAAAATTGTATCTTCGTTGTCTGTCCAGGCCAAACGCCGCAAGGAAAGCACATGAAAGAAATCAGAATGGTCGACCTCCACAGCCAGTATCTCCGGATCAAACCGGAGATCGAAGCCGCCATGGAAGAGGTCATCGAATCCACGGCCTTCATCAAGGGACCCGCCGTGAGCCAATTCGAAGAAGAACTTGCCGCCCACCTGGGCATCACTCATGTGATCGCCTGCGGAAACGGGACCGATGCCCTTCAGGCAGCCCTCATGGCTCTGGAACTGAACCCGGGAGATGAAATCATCACCACCCCCTTCACCTTCATCTCCACGGTGGAGGTCATCCGGGTCCTGGGCCTGAAACCCGTGCTGGTGGACGTGGACCCTCTCACGTTCAACCTGAATCCGGAGCTTCTCGAGGACGCCATCACCGAGAGCACCCGGGCCATCCTTCCGGTGCATTTGTTCGGCCAGTGCGCCCACATGGAACCCATTCTCGACCTGGCCCGGAAATACGGCCTGTACGTCATCGAAGACGCGGCCCAGGCCCTGGGGTCTGCGTACCGGTTTTCAGACGGAACCGTTGCCCCCGCAGGCAGTCTGGGACACATGGGAACCACCTCCTTTTTTCCGTCAAAGAATCTGGGGGCCTTCGGGGACGGAGGGGCCATCTTCACCCGCGATGCCAGTTTTGCCACCCGGCTCCGGGCCCTGGTGAACCACGGCATGAAGGAACGATATTACTACGACCTGGTGGGCGTGAACTCCCGCCTCGACACCCTGCAGGCAGCCATCCTGCGGGTCAAACTGAAACATTTGGATAGCTATCACCGGGCGCGACAGGAAGCGGCGGCCCTCTACGACGAAGGCCTTGCAGGACTCGACGACATTCGTCTTCCCCTGCGCTCCCCCTTCAGCACCCACATTTTCCATCAGTACACCCTGGTCGTCGACGGCGGAAGGCGGGACGGATTGAAGGAGCATCTGCAGAAACACGGGATTCCCTCCATGGTCTATTACCCGCTGCCCCTGCACCTCCAGCGGGCCTACCGCGACCTGGGCTACCGGGAAGGCGATCTGCCCGTGTCCGAATCCCTTGGGAATACCGTTCTGTCCCTTCCCATGCACACCGAGCTGACCCCGGACCAGGCAATGTTCATTTGCACACAGATCCAGAATTATTTCAATCCCCGGTAAAGAATGGCCTATTTTGCACACGAGACTGCGGTCATTGACGAAGGGGTCCACATCGGAGACGATACCCGGATCTGGCATTTCTCCCACATCATGAGCGGTGCCGTGCTGGGCCGGAACTGCAACCTGGGACAGAATGTGGTGGTTTCGCCCGGGGTGGTCCTCGGCAACAATGTGAAGGTACAGAACAACGTTTCCATCTATACCGGCGTCACCTGTGAGGACGACGTATTCCTCGGACCCTCCATGGTTTTTACCAACGTGGTGAACCCCCGCTCCGCCGTAAACCGGAGGAATGCCTATGTCAACACCCGCGTTGGAAGGGGCGCGACCATCGGGGCCAACGCCACGGTGGTGTGCGGCCACGACATCGGGGACTATGCCTTCATCGGAGCCGGCGCCGTGGTGACAAAAACAGTGAAGGCTTATGCCCTGGTGGTGGGCAATCCTTCCCGGCAGATCGGGTGGATGAGCGAATACGGCCACCGTCTCCGGTTCGATGACCGGGGGCGTGCCCGGTGCGAGGAAAGCGGGGAAATGTATCAATTGGAAAACGGGGAGGTGAGAAAAACAGAAGAACATGACGAATGAGAAATCCGGAAATTTTGCAGTCATCGGCGTGGCCGGCTACATCGCCGTCCGCCATGTGAGGGCCATTCAGGAAACGGGAAACCGTCTGGTGGCGGCCCTGGACCGATTCGACAGCGTGGGGTTTCTGGACAGCTATTTTCCGGACACGGATTTTTTCACTGAATTCGAGCGCTTCGACCGGCACATCGCCCGGCTGAACCGGCAGGGGACCCATGTGGACTATGTGTCCATTTGTTCCCCCAATTACCTGCACGACTCCCACATCCGGTTCGCCCTGAGAAACGGAGCCGATGCCATTTGTGAAAAACCCCTGGTTCTGAATCCATGGAACATCGATGCCCTGAAGGACTATGAATCGGAAACCGGCAAAAAGGTGTGGAACATCCTCCAGCTCCGGCTCCATCCCTCCATCGTGGAACTGAGAAAGAACGTCCTGGAAGGCCCTGCCGAAAATGCACGAGGTGGACCTCTCCTACATCACCTCCGGGGAAAACTGGTATCACTATTCCTGGAAAGGGGATGTCCCAGAAATCGGGCGGGGTGGCCACGAACATCGGCGTCCATTTCTTCGACATGCTCACCTGGATCTTCGGCGAGGTGAAGTCGAGAGCACCACCCACCTGCTGAAGCCGGACAAGGCCGCCGGCTTCCTGGAGCTGGAGAGAGCCCGGGTCCGCTGGTTTCTCAGCATTGATTACAAGGACATACCCGCCGACGTGAAATCGAGGAATCAACGGACCTTCCGAAGCATCCGGGTCGACGGCAGGGAAATCGAGTTCAGCGGGGGATTCACCGACCTCCACACCATGTCCTATGAGCACATCCTGGACGGAAAGGGCTTCGGGCTGGAGACTGCGCGGACATCGATCCAGACGGTCTACGACATCCGGAATGCGGAGCCCGTTGGCATCAAGAATGACTATCATCCCATCTTAAAGAACATACAACATGATTTATGACGATTTAGTGAACAGGAAAAAGAAAATGGCCGTCATCGGTCTGGGTTATGTCGGATTGCCCATTGCGCTGGAATACGCCCGGAAGATTTCTGTCATTGGATTCGACATCAAACCCGAGCGGGTCGAAATGATGAAAAACCACCAGGATCCAGGCAGGAGCTGGAGCCGGAAGCCTTCGAAGGCTGCGACATTCATTTTCACGGCCGATCTTGAGGAGCTCCGGGAAGCTTCGTTCTACATCGTGGCCGTTCCCACCCCCATTGATGTCCACAAGAAACCCGACCTCAAACCTGCTCAGCTTAGCAGAAACAGTGGGCAAGGTGCTGAAGGAAGGCGATTATGTTGTGTATGAATCCACCGTGTACCCGGGGTGTACGGAAGAAGACTGCATCCCCCTGCTGAGCAAAATGTCCGGACTCAAATACATCGACCAATACAAGGTGGGCTTCTCCCCGGAACGGATCAATCCGGGCGACAGGGAGCACACCCTGACCAAGATCACCAAGGTGAGTTCCGGGTGCGACGCCGAATCCGCCGAAGAAATTGCAAAAACCTACGAGCTGGTCATCGAAGCCGGCGTCCACCGGGCCAGTTCCATCAAGGTGGCCGAGGCGGCCAAGATCATTGAAAATACCCAGCGCGACATCAACATCGCCTTCATGAACGAGCTGTCCATGATCTTTAACAAAATGGGCATCAACACGTACGAGGTACTGGAAGCCGCCGGCACCAAATGGAACTTTCTGAAGTTCTTCCCGGGTCTGGTCGGGGGACACTGCATCGGGGTGGATCCCTACTACCTGACCTACAAGTCGGCGATTTTCGGACACCATGCCCAGATCATCAATGCCGGCCGGGGCATCAACGACGGCATGGGGGCCTATGTGGCCCGGCAGGTGACCCAGAAACTTTCGGCGGCTTTCTCCAATCTGAAGGACTGCCGCGTGCTGGTCATGGGCGCCACGTTCAAGGAAAATGTCAGCGACATCCGGAATTCCAAGGTGGCCGACGTGGTTGCCGAGCTCAAGGAATTCGGCGTGAAGGTGGACGTGATCGACCCCTATGCCTCGCCGGAAGAAATCAAGAAGGAATACCCCTTCGAACTGGTTCCCGAAGCAAAAGGCCCCTACCACGGCATTGTGGTGGCGGTCAACCACCGTCAGTACGCACGGCTCGATGAAGTCCACTTCAAATCCCTCTGCCACGAAGGCGCGGTTTTCGCCGACCTGAAAGGCATTTTCCGCGGAAAGATCAAGGAATTGAAGTACTGGAGTCTGTAATCCCCTGCAAACATGGCGACGATCCTTGTGACAGGAGGGACCGGCTACATCGGGTCCCACACAGTGGTAGAATTGATCGGAAAAGGCCTGGATGTCGTCATCCTCGACAACCTGTCCAATTCCCAGCCGGGGGTCCTGGACGGGATTCGGGAAATCACGGGCAAGACTCCCCCTTTTGAACGCGTCGATCTCCGGGACCGGGAGGCCACCCTGGGTGTCTTTTCCCGGCATCCCGACATCGCCGCGGTCATTCATTTCGCCGCCTACAAGGCCGTGGGCGAGAGCGTAGAAAAACCGCTGGAATACTACCACAACAACCTTCTGTCGCTGATCCACGTGCTGGAAGCCATGAGGGAACACGGGGTGGCGAACATGGTGTTCTCCTCCTCCTGCACCGTGTACGGAGAACCCGACGCCCTGCCCGTGGGCGAGAACGCGCCCATCAAAACGGCCAATTCCCCCTATGGGAACACGAAACAGATCTCCGAAGAGATCCTCCGTGACTCAGCCGCCTCCGGGGATGATTTCCAGGTGATTTCCCTGCGTTATTTCAATCCCATCGGCGCCCGCGGAGTCGCGCTCATCGGGAAGCTCCCGGTGGGGGGTGCCCAACAACCTGGTTCCCTTCATCACCAGACGGCCATGGGTGTCCGTGAAAGCCTGAACCTTGTTCGGAACCGATTACAACACCGGACAGTTCGGCCATCCGGGATTACATCCATGTGGTGGACCTGGCCCGAATACACGTGGTGGCCATCGAAGCGTCTCCTGGAGAAAAAACAGGCCGAATCCTTCGAGGTCTTCAACTGGGAACCGGGCAGGGCGTCTCCCGTGCTTGGAATGAAGATCCCGTTTCGAAAAGGTCACGGGCCGAACGCTGCCCACCGCATCGTCGCCCGGCGGGAAGGGGGATGTGGGGCAGGTCTGGGCCGACACCGGAAAGCCAGACGGGGTGCTGGGTTGGAAGGCGGAAAAAGGGGTGGAGGAAACCCTGCTGTCGGCCTGGAGCCTGGGAACAGTATTTTCGAAACAAAGAACGAACGCCATGACAACCATTTTGGTCACCGGGTGCCGGATTCATCGGGTCCCATGTGATCCGCCGGCTGTTGCAGCAGGAAAACCATCGCATCCTCAACCTGGACAAACTCACCTATGCGGGCAACCTGGAAAACCTGAAGGACGTGGAACATCATCCGGGAGTGGAGCCGTCCGGGGCGACATCGGGACCCGGAGCTGCTCGACCGGCTGTTCCGGGAGAACGACATCCGGAAGGTGGTTCATCTGGCCGCCGAGTCCCACGTGGACCGGTCCATCAGCGATCCCAACTCCTTCATCCACACCAACGTGCTGGGAACCCTCTGCCTGCTGAATGCCTGCATCAAAGCCTGGGACTCCCTTTCAGGACCGCCTTTTCTATCACATTTCCACCGATGAGGTCTATGGGAAGCCTGGGCCAGGGATTGTTCACCGAAGATACGCCCTACGATCCCCGGAGTCCCTACTCGGCCTCCAAGGCCAGCTCCGTCACCTGGTCCGGCCTATCACCACACCTTCCGGACTGCCGGTGATCGTGTCCAATTGCTCCAACAACTACGGGCCCAACCAGTTTCCGGAAAAGCTGATTCCACTGTCGATCCGGAACATTCTTCGCGAGAAACCCATTCCATTTACGGAAAGGGGGGAGAATGTGAGGACTGGCTCCACGTGGAGGACCATGCCTCGACTTCATCGGACGGATCCTTTCCCAGGGCATTCATGGGAGAACGTACAACATCCGGGGGACTCAACGGTGATCGAACCTGGACCTCATTCATCTTCTCTGCCGCATCATGGACCGGAAGCTGGGAAGGGAGCCGGGGAGCTCGGAGCAGCTGGTCACCTTTGTGAAGGACCGGGCAGGGGCACGATTTGCGCTATGCCATCGACGGCAGCCGCATCCAGAATGAACTTGGATGGAAACCTTCTACACCTTTGAAACAGGCCTCACCAAAACGTGGAATGGTACCTGGAAAACCAGGACTGGATGGAACAGGTGACCTCCGGGGCCTACCAGACCTACTACGAACAACAATACGGGAATCGCTGAGGAAGGGAGCCAACCGCCCCGCCAATTCCACCTATTCCACCGTCACCGACTTGGCCCAGGTTCAGGGGCTGGTCCACATCGCAACCGCGCATCACGGCAGTAGCAGTAAATCAGCTGAAGTGGGATCACCGCCGGCAGGGCCACAAAGGACTCGTGGGTTTCCGGAATCTCGATGACATGATCGGCCATGCCCGGTATGGTGTCGTCGCCTTCGGTGACAATGGCGATGACGCGGCCGTTCCGGGCCTTGACCTCCTGGATGTTGGACACGATCTTTTCGTAGGATTTGTCCTGGGTGGCCAGAAACACCACGGGCATGTTTTCGTCGATCAGGGCGATGGGCCCGTGCTTCATTTCGGCTTGGCCGGGTAGCCCTCGGCATGGATGTAGGAGATCTCCTTGAGCTTGAGGGCACCCTCCAGGGCCACGGGGAAGGAGAGCCTACCCAGCTGGAGTAAGGGCGTTGGTGGCATCTTTGTAGATCTCCGCAATTTCCCGGAACAGGTCGTTGTGTTCCAGGATCTTTTCAATTTTTCCGGCACCAGGCTCAGCTCCTTCACCAGGACGGACATGTCGGCTTCGGACAGATGGCCTTTGGCCCGTCCGATCATCATGGCCATCATCGGCGGAAACGGTGACCTGGGCGGTAAAGGCTTCGTTGGGAGCCACGCCGATCTCGGCCCCCGCATGGGTGTACACCCCCGCATGGGTTTCCCTGGAAATGCTGGATCCGGCCACGTTGCAGATGCCCAGAACCAGGGCCCCCGACTCCTTGGCAAGCTGGATGGCCGCCAGGGTGTCGGCGGTTTCTCCGCTCTGGCTGATGGCCAGCACCACGTCTTCGGGTCCGATCATGGGGTTCCGGTACCGGAATTCGGAGGCATATTCCACCTCCACGGGAATCCGGGCCAGGTCCTCCAGAAGGTACTCCCCCACCAATCCGGCATGCCAGCTGGTCCCGCAGGCAATGATGACCATGCGCTGGGCGTTTACCAGCTTCTCCTTCACGTCGTGCAGACCGCCCAGTCGGATTTCGTTGCTCTCCACCAGCAACCGCCCGCGCAGGGTGTCGTTGATGGATCGCGGCTGCTCAAAGATCTCCTTGAGCATGAAATGATCGAACCCGTGTTTCTCGATCTCCGACAAACCCAGGTCCAGGGTCTGGATGTTCACCGACATCCCGTTGCTGCTCAGGTTCTTCAACACCAGCTCGTCGCGCCGGATCAGCGCGATGTCGTCGTTTTTCAGGTAAATGACCCGGTCGGTGTACTCCACGATGGGCATGGCATCGGAGGCCACGAAGTACTCCTTGTTTCCCAGGCCGATGACGAGCGGACTGCTTCGCCGGGCGGCGATCATCAGGTTGGGGTCTTCCTGGGAGATGACCACGAGGCCGTAGGCACCGATGACCTTTTGCAGGGCCAGGCTCACGGCTTCTTCCACGCTCACCTTGCTGGTGGTGTAGACGTATTCGATGAGATTTGCCAGCACCTCGGTGTCGGTTTCACTGACAAAGCGCATCCCCTGTTCCATGAGGCCCTTTTTCAGGTCGGCGTAGTTCTCGATGATGCCGTTGTGGATGATGGTGAACAGGCCCTTCTCCGACCGATGGGGATGAGCGTTCACATCGTTGGGCTCCCCGTGGGTGGCCCACCGGGTGTGCCCGATGCCCACCGAACTCCGGGTGTCCTTTCCGATCACGAATTCCTCCAGATCAGAAACCTTGCCCTTTTTCTTGTAAATGGCGGTCTTCCCATTCAACAAAGCCACGCCGGCCGAATCATACCCTCTGTATTCCAGCCTTTTCAGGCCTTTGATCAAGATTGGATAGGCATCCCGACTTCCGATGTACCCAACGATTCCACACATAGTTGTTACAGTTTAATGTAGGTCACTTCCAGACGGATTCTGGAAGGATTGGCAGGCAGATTGCTCCACAGTTTCACCTTGAGAGGATTGAGCTGGGGGTCGCGAAGCATCAGCACGAGCCGGTTGTCGCTCTTGTCCCCGTTGATCAGCGCCTGGAAATGCAGGGGGAGGGAAAAGGTGTAGGCATAGGTGGTGTCGTAGAACATCCCTTCCGAAACACCCTTCAAGTAGCCGCCGAACCGGGAGGCGGATTCGTCCTGGTTCCCCCGCAGGACGGCCACATCATACAAGTCCTCGGTTTTGCCGTCGTCGAGCATCGTTTCCAGCCAGAGCCTCACAGGCAAAAGCTCCGTGGGGATTCCGCTGACGGATTCGTCCACCACATCCAT
This sequence comes from Bacteroidales bacterium, assembly GCA_041393235.1. Lineage (GTDB taxonomy): Bacteria > Bacteroidota > Bacteroidia > Bacteroidales. Next base: position 73,870 of record JAWKKO010000001.1, on the reverse strand, counting down.
CACCAGTTTGGCGGATGCGATGGCCACCCGCTCCTGGGCCATCCATTGGGCCAGATCGTCGAAGGACAGAAGGGCATTCACCCCCGCCAGCCCCTGGACGACCATCACCGGATCCGGCGGATTTTCCTGGTTCAGGACGGTGGCCAGATGGGTCCCCGTGTAATCATGACTGAAACAGTTGATCTTCTGGCTCGAATACTGGTTGATGGGGAAGGTGAGCCACCGGAAATCGGGTCCGTCCGTGGAGTCCACGTCGGTGCTGTCGTTGGCGTAATGGAGGGCCATGCGGGTACGGGAATTGGACATGGCCAGGCTGTTCATGAGCCCCTCTTCCGACGCCGATTCCACGGTGATGTACAACCCGGGGAACTGGCTTTTGAACACGGTGTCGTTTCTGAAATAGGTGGAATCGTCGATGATCTCCATCCATTTGTCCAGGAAGTCCTGGTCCTCGATGAGGAATTCGAACACCGTGTCCTTGGCCGGGATGGTGGTCAGCTCGGCCAGGGGCACCGGATCGTACAAGCCCTCCGGATCGTAATTGGAATAATAGAAGGTATCGATGCGCAGGCGCTCCTGGAATTCGTAGATCCGGTAGGTCACTTCCTGCTCGAGGTTCCCGTGCATGCCCGTCACGTAGAGAAAGAACACCAGCGAGTCCATGACGAAGTTGGGCGCCGGATCAAAGGTGGTGTTGGTATTGAACTCGGTGACCAGGGTGGCCCGGGAGGTCCCCACGATGGTGTCGCTCAGCCGTCCGGCCAGGAAAATCCGGTCGGCATTGAGCAAGTATTCGGAGGTGACGTAGGGCGGACTCAGGACCGGGGTGACGCTGATGTCGAAGACCGTATCGAAGTGGAGGAAAATGCTGTCGCCGGGAGGCAGGAGATCCTGGCCAAGATCCTTGTCCTTGAATTCACAGGAAGTGGCCCACACCAGGGCCAACAGGAAGCCAAGCATGCTCCGGAGGGTACTCTTCTTCATGACGAATGCCGTATGTGCTGTGTGCTTATTCACCAATGATCTTGTCATAGAAAACGGACAACCGGTTGACATAGTCTTCTCCATCCACATAATCCAGATTTGGCTTTCCGCTTTTACTCAAGATCCGTGCCACCGATTCGGGCAGGGAGTGGCTGCCATGAATGAGCCCGTCGGAATAGGTGGAAGCCAATTCCACCAGATTCTCGTAACCCGGGTTTTCCACCATGCGGACATGATCCGCCGACACCCCGTCGACCAACAGTTTCCTGGAGAACGACTTGTTCAGGGGAAGGGTGAACCCGTTATCATAAAAGGAAAACACCACCTTGGAATGGGAAAAAAGTGGATCTTCCCTGTAGGCCTTCTTGATGTAAAGGGGGACCAGCGAGGTAAACCAGCCGTGGCAATGGACCAGGTCGGGCGACCAGCGCAATTTCCGGACGGTTTCCAGAACGCCCCGGGCAAAAAAGATCATCCGCTCGTCGTTGTCGGGAAAGAAATGACCCTGCTTGTCCTTCACGGTTTGCTTGCGATGAAAATAATCGTCGTTGTCGATGAAGTACACCTGCATGCGGGCCGCCTGAATGGAGGCCACCTTGATGATCAGGGGATGATCGGTGTCGTCGATGATCAGGTTCATCCCGGAAAGGCGGATGACTTCATGGAGCTGGTTGCGGCGTTCGTTGATGTTGCCGAATTTGGGCATGAAGGTTCGAATCTCCTTGCCGGTCTCCTGGATGGCTTGCGGCAGGTTTCTTCCGATAAGGGAAAGTTCCGATTCGGGTAAATAGGGTGTTATTTCCTGGGATACAAATAATACCTTTTTACTTTCCATGTGTGCAAGCCTGGATTTGAGATCACGCAAATTTACTAAAAAATATTGATTCCCTTTCTCTATCTTTGCCCCCAGCCTCATCCGATGATCGTACTCAGAACCAAACAGGACCTCGGGGATCACCTTGAGAAATACCGCCTGGAGAACCAGAGCATCGGGTTCGTTCCCACCATGGGCGCCCTTCATCCGGGCCACATTTCCCTGGTACGGCGGGCTTCTGCGGAAAACGAACGGACCGTGGTATCCATCTTCGTCAATCCCACCCAGTTCAACGACCCCGGCGATCTGGAAAAATACCCCCGGACCCTGGATGAGGACCTGCTGGCCCTCCAGGCCGTGAACACCGACGTGGTGTTCGTGCCTTCGGTGAAGGAAATGTATCCCGAACCCGACGAGCGGACCTTCGATCTGGGCGGTCTGGACCGGGTGATGGAGGGGCGGCAGCGAAAAGGACACTTCAACGGGGTGGCCCAGATCGTCACCCGGCTCTTTGAGGCCGTGCCGGCCCACCGGGCCTATTTCGGGCAGAAGGACTTCCAGCAGCTGGTCATCGTCCGCCACCTGGTCCGGCAGCTGGGACTGCCCCTGGAAATCGTCGCCTGTCCCATTGTCCGGGAGGCCGACGGCCTGGCCATGAGCTCCCGGAATGTCCGGCTCGACAAAAAGGCCCGGGACGCGGCGCCTTTTATTTACGCGAGCCTGCTGGAAGCCCGGGAGCAAGCCCGGAACATGGCACCGGACGACCTGATATCCTGGATGGAACAGCGTTTCAAAACCCGTCCCGAATTCACGCTTGAATACTTTGAAATTGTTGACGATAAGTTTCTTAGGGCAATCGGCGACTGGAAGGAACCGGTGAACAAAGTGGCCTGCATCGCTGTTCAATTGAATGGAATCCGTCTCATCGACAACCTATTTTTTGACTAACTTTGAAGGAGAAGCACAGCACCATGAACGTGGAGGTCGTCAAATCAAAGATACACCGTGTCACCATCACCGAAGCCGATTTGCACTACATCGGGAGCATCACCATCGACGAAGATCTGATGGATGCCGCCAACCTGATCGAAAATGAGAAGGTCCAGGTGGTCAACATCAACAACGGGGAGCGGCTCGAGACCTATGTGATCACGGGGGAACGGGGCAGCGGGCAGATTTGCATGAATGGTCCGCCGCCCGGAAAGTGGCCGTAGGTGACATCGTCATCATCATCTCCTACGCATCCATGGATTTCGAGGAAGCCAAGCGTTTCCAAGCCCTCGCTCATTTTCCGGATACAGAAACAAACACCCTTTCCTAAGCCTGCCCATTGAAAAAAACCTTCGTCCAATTCCTGAAAATCGCCGGATTCCTGGCCCTGGGAGTCCTCCTGCTGTATCTGGCATTTCGGGGAGTGGCGCTGGATGAACTGGGACAAACCCTCCGCCAGGCCAGGTACGGGTGGATCGCACTGTCCTGCTTTTTTGCTTTCATTTCCTTTTTCAGCCGGGCCCGTCGTTGGATGCTCCTGGTGGAAGCCCTCGGGTACAAACCGTCCTTCTGGAACACCTACCACAGCCTGATGGTGGGCTACCTGTCCAACTTCGCCCTTCCCCGGCTGGGAGAAATCACGCGGTGCGTCACCCTGAACAAAAAAGAACAGATTCCAACCGATGCACTCATCGGCACGGTCATCGTGGAACGGGTCATCGACGTGGTCATGCTGTTGTTGATCCTGCTTGTCCTGCTTCTGAGCTGGATGGAGCGGTTCGGCACTTTCTTCGGGGACATGGTGTTTGGCCCGTTGAAACTGAAAATCACCGGCGCCTTCGGAGGCACCTTGTGGTTCTGGCTCCTGGTGCTGGGGGTTCTGTTGTTGGTTGCTCTGTTGGGTTTTGCGTTCCGTGCCGCTCCTCCGGCGGTCGGCCCTGGTCCGGAAGGTCTGGACTTCTTGAAAGGCATCGCCGACGGATTGAAGACCATTTAGCAGCATGAACGAACTGGGAATTCATCCTCCATTCCGTCCTGATCTGGTTGTTCTACATCCCTGCGACCTGGGTGGTGGTGTTCGCGTTGAAAGACACGTGGCCCACCTGGGATTCATCGACGGGGTCTTCCTTCTGGTGGTGGGCGGACTGGGCATGAGCGCACCGGTGACGGCGGGTTTCGGAGCCTTCCACTGGATCACCTCCCGGGGCTTGCATGTGGTGTACGGGCTGACCCTGGAGCAGGGGGCGATTTGCGCCATGGGCCCATGAAACTAATTCTCTGTTCACCATCCTCTGGGCACCGTCCTATGCCCTGGTCATGTCGTCCCGACGGAAAAACTTTATCCCGCTGATGAGAGTCATTATGACGATTCTCCGGCTGAAGATTCTCCCCCGGGGACCGCCTGCCCGGTCTCCGGCAGTCCGCCCGGGGGAAAGGAAGGCCCCATCGTTTTCACCAACGGGTGTTTCGAGGCATCCTTCACCGGGGACATGTACTACCTGGCCCGTGCCCGGGAACTGGGCGGTATGCTGCGGTGGGGCTCAACAGCGACACGTCGGTCCGCCGGCTGATGGGTCCGTCCCGGCCGGTCAACCCCAGGATGCCCGGGCCGAAGTCCTATGGCACTGGCCTTTGTGGACCACGTGGTGATTTTTGAGGAAGACACGCCCTGGGGCTCATCAAGCCTCTGGAACCCGATGACCATAGCATGGGACTACCGGGTGGAAGACATCGTCGGATACATGTAGTCCGGCCTGGGGGCCGGGTCCTGACCATTCCCCTGCTGGAGGGGCTCTCCACCGAAGGCATTCTCCAAAACACCTGACCCCTGATATGTTTGAAAACCGTGTACTGTGTGCCAGAATTTCAGGTCCGATTTCCCCAAATGGATGGGGCAATGCGGTTCGTGCGGACAATGGAACACCCTGCGGAATAAAAAGATTCAGTCCGGGAACCTGCCGGGCGCAGCACCCGCCCCGACAGCTCCCGCGCGGCCGGTGCTGCTGAAGGAAGTAGACCTCGAGAAACTGCCCCGCATCGACCTTCGAACCAGGAATTAACTGCGTCCTGGGGGGCGGACTGGTCCCGATCCCTGGTGCTGATCGGGTATGAGCCGGGCATCGGGAAATCCACCCTCTGGCCCTGCAGGTGGCCCTGAAACTTGACCGGGACACCCTCTATGTGTCGGGGGAGGAAAGCGCCCAGCAGATCCGGCTCCGGGCCGATCGCCTGGAACAGGGGGCAAACCGGTGCAGCATTCTGGCCGAAACCGGCCTTCAGGCCATCCTTCGCTCAGGCACCACCACAAGCCGGGATTCTCGAGCAACGATTCCATCCAGACCCTGTGGTCGGAGGACCTGGAATCGACCCCGGGCACGGTGTCTCAGGTCCGGGAATGTGCAAGCCCGGTTGCTGAAACTGGCCAAGGAAAGCCACATTCCCGTCCTTCTCATCAGCCACACCATCAAGAGGGGCAAATCGCCGGACCCAAGGTGCTGGAGCACATCGTGGACACGGTCCTCCAGTTCGAAGGACTCCACCACCCACGGCCGCATCCCGCGCGCCTCCAAAAAAAAAAAAAAAAAAAAAAAAACCGGTTCTGATCCACCGCCGAAATCGAGTACGTCGGGACAGGGACCTGGAGCATCCGAATCCCCGGAGCTCATCAGCCAGCAGGCGCTTGGACTGAGCGGTTCGGCCATCGTGGAAGGTGCCCGGCCCCTGCTGATCGAAGTCCAGGCCCTGGTGAGCACGGCGGTCTACACCCCCAGTTGAACTCAATGGCTTTGATCTGCGACGACCAGTGGTTGCGCCGCGGCCGTCCTTGAGAAACGGGCCAATTTCAAACTGGCCAGCAAGGATGTGTTCATCAACATCGCCGGGGGGATCCGGGTCGACGATCCGGCCATCGACCTGGCCGTCATCGCAGCCATCCTGTCCTCCACCGTGGACATTCCCATCGACCCCCTGGTTTGTTTTGCAGGTGAAGTGGGCCTTTCCGGGGAAATCCGGCCGGTGAACCGGATGGAACAACGCATGGCCGAAGCCTCCAAACTGGGCATGAAGCGCATCCTGATGCCGGCCTTCCCCAAGAATGGGCCGTCCAATGGTTCCCGTTCCATGGAATGCGTGGAGCTGCGCCGAGTCCAGGAGATTCCCAAGCTTCTGTTCGGGTGATCTCTTCGCTCAGAAGTCCCCGTACTGGGAGTTCCCATTGGCCTCCTTGATGTCCGGGCAATCCATGTCCACGTAAAAATCAAGGGGTTTTTCAAATTCGTCTTCCTGGGTGATGTGCAAGGTGGTGTCGGCGTAGACCCGGGCCATGAATTCCGCATAGATGGGCAGGGCCGTGTTTCCGCCGGCTCCCATGCCCAGCTCGTCGAAATGGATGGATCGGTCCTCCCCGCCCACCCAGGCGGCCGCGCTGAGCTTCGGTGCCAGGCCGATGTACCATCCGTCGCTCTGGTTCTGGGTGGTTCCGGTTTTCCCGGCAAGCTCTCCGGTGAATTCGCTTCGGGTGCGCAGGCGGTGGGCCGTTCCCGCGTACCATTCCCCCTTGTATTGCCCCGACATGTCCACCACGTTTTTCAAGAGGCTGATCATCAGATACGCCGTGTGCGCGCTGATGGCCTCCGCCTCCCGGGGGTGGAAGGTGGCAATCACATTCCCGTACCGGTCTTCGATCCGGGTCACATAGCTGGGAGCCACGTAAATCCCGCGGTTGGAGAAGGTGTTGAAGGCTCCCACCATTTCCTCCAGGGAAATGTCGGAGGGTCCGTAGATCATGCTGGGCACCGGGTCGATGTAGGAGGTCACCCCCATTTTTCGCATGAGGTTGATCACATTCTGGGGATTGAAGTTCTTGAACAGCCAGGCCGACACCCAGTTGTGGGAATTGGCCAGGCCCCACTTCAGGGAGACCATGTCTCCGGCGAACTTGGTGCTGGTGGCCCGGGGCTGGTAGGTGGTGTCGCGTCCGTCCACATAGGCTTCAAACGTGGTGGGCACGAGGGGGATCATGTCGCAGGGGGAGTAGTTCTCCTGCATGGCCAGCAGGTAAAGGAACGGCTTGATGGTGGATCCCACCTGGCGCCGGCCCTGGTACACGTGTTCGTATTGGAAATACCGGTAGTTGTGTCCGCCCACGAAGGCTTTCACCTGGCCCGTGGCCGGATCCATGGCCATGAAGCCGGCCTGCAGAATGTGCTTCATGTAGCGGATCGAATCCATGGGGGTCATCACGGTGTCGACCGGACCGTCCCAGGTGAAGATCTGCATCTTCGCGGGCTGATTGAAATTGTGCAGGATGGAATCCCAGGACATGCCTTTGGCGGCCAGAAACCGGTAGCGGTCGGTCCACCGCAAGGTCCGGTTCAGGATGCTGTTCATTTCCTCCCGCGAGATGTCCTCGAACGGGGCCATGCGTCTGCCCTTCTTCTCTTTAAAAAACAAGGGCTGCAGGTAATCCCGCATCTGCAAGGTCATCGCCTCCTCCGCATACACCTGCATCTTTGAGTTGATGGTGGTGTAGATCTTCAGTCCGTCCCGGTAGAGGTTGTATTTTGTTCCGTCGGGCTTTTGGTTCTTGTTGATCCATCCGTACAACGGGTCCCCGGCCCAGCGGAGGGAATCGCGCCGGTAGCTTTCCCAGGACAGGATGCCGGCATTCTCATCGGGCGGCACCGGCTCTTCCTGGTTCATGAACCCGGCCAGGAAGGTCCGGAAATGCTTGGCATCCCCTGTCAGGTGACTCGACAGGTTGTAGTCCACCACGATGGGCATGGTCTTCAGCGAATCGGCCAGGACCTTGTCCAGGTAATCGTATTTGACCATCTGGTTGAGCACCGTATTGCGCCGGACCTGGGACCGCTCGGGATTGATCCGCGGGTTGTAGGCGGTGGTGGCCTTCAGCATGCCCACCAGGGTTGCGGCTTCCTCGATGGACAGGGAATCCGGGGTGGTGTTGAAGAAGGTGCGGGAAGCCGATTTGATCCCCATGATGGAGCCCCCTCCGAATTCCACCGTGTTGAGGTACATGGTGATGATCTCCTCTTTGGTGTAGCTGCGTTCCAGCCGGACCCCCGTGTTCCATTCCTTGAACTTGTTCACGGCCAGTCGTGCCGCCCGACCCAGCCCGGTTTTCCGCACCGTGGTGTCCCGGGGGAACAGGTTTTTGGCCAATTGCTGGGAAATGGTGCTGCCGCCTCCGTCATTCTTCTGAAGCAGGATGGTTTTCACCCCCACCCGGGCCAGCCCGCGCACATCGATTCCGGAATGCCGGTAGTACCGCACATCCTCCGTTGCCACCAGGGCATCCACCAGGTAGGGCGACAGCTCGCTGTAATCGACAAAGCTCCGGTTTTCAATGAAGTATTTCCCCAGCAATTCCCCGTCCTCCGTGATCAGTTCGGACGCCAGGTTGGTCTGGGGATTTTCCAGAAGATCAAAATCCGGCATGAATCCCATCTTCCCGCTCCCGATCCGGAGCATGATCAGAAGAAACAGGAGGATCGGCAGGGTGTAGAGGGACCAGAGGATGATCAGATATTGCCTGGATTTACCGGATTTCTGGGTCATAAGACGCTGGATTTGGGTCAAAAATAGTAATTATTGCTTCAAAAATTTTGAAGGTCGACGCGCATTTGACTTATTTTGTGGTCTGTTAAAAAACGTGGAAGGGCTGCAAATATGATAGAGAATCTGGTCATTGTCGAGTCACCGGCCAAGGCAAAAACCATCGAACGATTTCTGGGAAAAGACTATACGGTCCGTTCCAGCTTCGGTCACATCCGGGACCTGGCCAAGAAAAACCTGGGGATCGAACTGGACGGTGGTTATGCCCCCAAGTATGTGGTGCCCCCCGACAAAAAGAAAATGGTCAAGGATCTGAAGGACATGGCCAAGGATTCCCGGATGGTCTGGCTCGCAACGGACGAGGACCGGGAGGGAGAGGCCATCGCCTGGCACCTGTTCGAGGAACTGAAGCTCGACCGGGACAAGACCCGGCGCATCGTTTTCCACGAAATCACCAAGAACGCCATTCTGGAAGCCCTGGAGAATTCCAGACACATCGATACCGACCTGGTCAATGCCCAGCAAGCCCGGCGGGTGCTGGACCGGTTGGTGGGATTTGAGCTCTCCCCGCTGCTGTGGAAAAAAGACAAGCCTTCCCTTTCGGCGGGACGGGTCCAGTCGGTGGCCGTCAAACTCATCGTGGAGCGGGAACGGGAAATCCAGCAGTTTCAGTCCACCCCGTTCTTCAGGGTTCGCGGCACCTTTGCCATCCCCGGCGACAAAGGGGGATCGTCTTTCCTGAAAGCGGAACTGGCCCGGCGGCTGGCCAACGAGGAAGAGGCGCAGAAGTTCCTGGAGACCTGCAAGAACAGCACATTCCAGGTCGGCAAGGTGGAAAAGAAACCCTTGAAAAAGTCACCGGCTCCGCCCTTCACCACCTCCACCCTGCAGCAGGAGGCCAGCCGGAAGCTCGGATTCTCTGTCAACCAGACCATGTCCGTGGCCCAACGCCTGTACGAATCGGGAAAGATCACCTACATGCGGACCGATTCGGTCAACCTTTCCTCCCTGGCCATCGGAACCGCCGCCCAGAAAATCCGGGAAAGCTACGGGGAAGAATACCTGCAGTCCCGGAACTACACCACCAAATCCAAGGGAGCCCAGGAAGCCCACGAAGCCATCCGGCCCACCTTCATGGACCAGGAAAGCGTGAGCGGCAACCGGGCCGAACAGCGGCTGTACGAACTGATCTGGAAACGCACCCTGGCTTCCCAGATGAGCCAGGCCCAACTGGAGAAAACCACGGTGACCATCCTGGTTTCCGACAGCGACGAACGGTTCGTGGCCACGGGCGAGGTCCTGAAATTCGACGGGTTCCTGAAGGTGTACATGGAATCCACCGACGACGAAACGGAAGAAGAGACCAAAGGGCTCCTTCCTCCCGTGAAGCAAAACGAGCGCCTGGACGCACATGACATCGAGGCCACCCAGCGGTTCACGCAGCAACCGGCCCGGTACACCGAAGCCAGCCTTGTGAAAAAGATGGAAGAGCTGGGCATCGGGCGCCCCTCCACCTATGCGCCGACCATTTCGACCATTCAACAGAGGGAATATGTGGTGAAGGAGGACCGGAAAGGGGACCTTCGGGAATACACCCAGCTTCTGCTCTCCAAGGGCAAAGTTACGCGCAAGACATTGGAGGAAAAGGTGGGACAGGACAAAGGGAAGCTGTTCCCCACCGACATCGGGTCCGTGGTCAACGACTACCTGGAACAGAACTTCCAGAACATCATGGACTTCAACTTCACCGCCTCGGTGGAAAAGCAGTTCGACGAAATTGCCGTGGGCAAGGTGGACTGGCCCAAAATGATCGACCGCTTCTACAAGCCGTTTCATACCCGGGTCGACGAGGCCACCCAGAACACCGAGCGAAGCAAGGGCGAAAAAGTGCTGGGGACCGATCCTGCTTCGGGCAAGCCGGTGAGCGTGAAGATCGGACGCTATGGGCCCATCGCCCAGATCGGGGAAGCCACAGACGAGGAAAAACCCCGTTTCGCCAGCCTCCTGAAGGGACAGAGTCTGGAGACCATCACCCTGGAAGAAGCGCTCGACCTGTTCAAACTTCCACGGGCCCTGGGGAATTACGAGGACGAAGAGGTGGTCATCGGGGTGGGCAAATACGGTCCCTATGCCCGCCACAAAGGAAAGTTCTTCAGCCTGGACAAAAGCGACAACCCGATGGAAATCACCCTCGTCCGGGCCGTCGAGCTGATCGAGGAAAAGAGAACCCAGGAAAAAAACCGGAACATCAAGCAATTCGAGGAAGAACCTGAATTGCTGGTGCTCAACGGCCGGTACGGTCCTTACATCTCCTACAAGAAAAAGAACTACCGGATACCCAAAAACGTCAAACCCGAAGAATTGGGTTTGAAGGAATGCCTCGACATCATTGAAAAGTCTGGCTCCAAAAGCAAAAAATAAACCGCGCCAATATCTGATGCATGGACCTGAACGGATATTTTGAACCCGTGAGCCTGGACCGTCCGGCTTTTGAACTCCTGGATGAACAGGCTGCCTTCAGCCATCACATCACCATCCATACGCCGGACCAGCCCATCCGGGATCTGGACCGGCACGAGGTTGCCATCGTGGGCATTCCCGACGACCGGAACGCCTTTCTCAAAGGGAGCGGAAAGGGTCCGGACAAAATCCGAACCAGGCTGTATCAGCTGCGGCACCCGAGAAAGGGCCTTTCGGTCTACGACCTGGGCAACATCAAGACCGGGGGAACCAGTGCCGATACCTACTTCGCCCTTCGGGACATCCTGCTGGAACTCCGGGAACGAAACATCCGGGTGCTGCTCCTCGGGGGCTCTCAGGACCTGGGGCACGGGGTGTTTCTCGCCCTGGAGAAAACAGCCGGCCTGCACCACGTGCTCACCATGGATGCCATGCTGGATTTCTCGGCCAGGGAAGAAGCTCTCCATTCCAGGAATTACCTGAATTACCTGTTTGGGAAGGACAAACGGAATCATTTCAGCTACACGAACCTGGGGCACCAGGCGTACTTCGTCACCGAAACCCAGTTGGGGATGCTGGAAAAAAGCCATTTGGAAAGCATCCGCCTGGGCGATGCCCGAAGGAACATCCAGGCCGCCGAGCCCCTGGTCCGGGACGCGGAATTCCTCAGCATCGACCTGTGCGCCGTCCGGCATTCGGATGCCCCCGGCAGCTCGACCCCGTCGCCCAACGGCTTTTTTGCGGACGAAGTATGCCAGGTGGCCCGCTATGCGGGTCTCAGCGAAAAAAACAGCATCCTCGGGATGTTCGAGTTCAACCCCTCCATGGACATGAACGGTCAGGGGGCCCATTTGTGCGCCCAGGCCGCCTGGTACTACCTGGACGGCATCGGTCACTGCATCAAGGAGAATCCCCTGGATTCGCCGGGACACATCACCAAATTCATCGTCCACATCGATGCGGCCGGACACGACATCCTCTTCCATAAAAGCACACTCTCGGACCGCTGGTGGATGGAGATCCCCGTAAAAAATATGGCCACCGGGCATAACTTTTTTATCTCATGTACGTATGAGGACTACCAGCTGGCCTGCAAAAACGAAATCCCGGACCGCTGGTGGCGTTATTTGCATCGCTTGGGCACCGAAAACGAATAAATCCCGTTTTCTTTGCAGCAAAGGCAGTTGGGTCGGCATGCTTATGAACAATTGACTGTTAATAAAATTTGCCAGGTCGAACTATTTTTGCTTATTTTACCAACGCGTTAAAACGCTGAAGAAACAAAGCCAATGCGGTGAATTCACTGTGGCAGATGAAGAGATTGGTGGTCATATTTTTTCTTGGCTCGATTTCATTGGGTGTGTTGTCTCAACAAGATCCGAAATTCAGCCAGAACATGTTTCTTGCGCCCTATTACAATCCTGGGGCCGTGGGAAGTCATGACAGGATTTGCCTGACCGGTGCGTTCCGCAACCAGTGGACCGGATTGCCGGGCGCTCCTGTGACAACCACGTTTTCCGCCAACATGCCCCTGAGCTTTCTGGGCCATTCCCATGGCATCGGCATCAACCTCACCAACGACAACCTCGCTTTCAGCAACGATTTCCTGTTCAGTGCTTCTTATGCGTATCGCATGGACCTGGGACGGGGAACCCTGGGAATCGGGCTCAACGCGGGCGTGGCCAACCAATCCCTCAGTCCGAGCTGGGTAGGAGCGGACATCATCGATGTGGCGGGCGACGATGCCATTCCCCAAAACGGGGGCAGCGTGTTCGGACTGGATCTGGGATTTGGTCTGTACTACCATACGGAAGATTTTTTTGTGGGACTGTCTTCCACCCACCTGAACCAGACCACCTTCGATTACCCGGAGGAGAATGCCGAAACAAGGCTGATCCGGCACTATTATTTGTTGGCGGGTTACACCCTCCAACTGCCCAATCCCATGTTTGAATTGATGCCGTCCCTGATGGTTCAAACCGATGCCCGGTCGAACCACATCTACCTGAATACCAACCTGCGATACAATAAAAGGTTCTGGGGAGGAGTTTCCTATGCAGTGGGAGGAGCCGTCAGTGCCTTGTTCGGAGTGGAAATGTTGAATGGAATCATGGTCGGGTATTCCTATGATTTTGAACTTTCCTCCCTGATGAAATACAACAGTGGATCCCATGAGGTCACTGTGCGCTATTGCTTTGATATCGGGACGGACAGAAGCCCGCAAAAGTACAAGAGTATAAGATTTTTATAAAAATTAACTATATTTAGATAGTTTTTCAAAGGAGAAAGAATTCGTAATACGTTGATTATTGCATCTTTTAGGAGGTAAGCTATGAAACGAATCGTTGTATTGACCGCAATCGGGGCTCTGTTGTACGGCTGTAGCAGCTACAACAACGGAGAACTCGTAGGTGTTGAGGGTAGAAAAGCCTATGGTGAGCCCGATCCATTTGGGATGGTGCCCATTCCCACAGGTTCTTTTGCCATGGGGCCAAGTGACCAGGATGTGACCTGGACGCAAAACACCATGGCCCGGACCGTGGCCGTGGATGCGTTCTGGATGGACGAAACCGAAATCACGAACAATGAATACAGGCAATATGTCAACTGGGTGAGGGATTCCATCATCCGCAAGCAGCTTGCCATCGACATCGGGGAAGATTTCGCCCTCCTGGACGATGAGGACCAGCCCATCGAGGACCGCAACGGCGAACCCGTCATCAACTGGGATGCCTCCGTCGATGCCTCCAAGGACAAGGATGGAAACATCAAGCAGGTCATTGAAGACCTGGGCATTTATTACACAGGGGACGACCGTCTTTCCTTCATCAGCAAAGAACTCAACGTAACCAAGCTTATCTACAACTACTATTGGGTCGACCTGGTGCAAGCCTCCAAGGCAGCCAACCGTTTCAGCCTGGATTATTCCGGCGGTACGGCCGATCCCGTGGTGCAGTACAACGGTACGGTGACCCGTCCCACGGGGGAACAGGAAGATGTCACCAGCCGCTCCTCCTTTGTGAACAAGGACTGGGTTTTGGTGTATCCCGACACCCTGGTGTGGATCGCCGACTTCACTTACTCCTACAACGAGCCCATGACCAACATGTACTTCCGTTCGCCCTCCTATGACAACTACCCGGTGGTTGGCGTGAACTGGAAGCAAGCCAATGCCTTCTGCAACTGGCGGACCGAATACCTGAACCAGGCCCTTGTGCAGAACGGGCAACCCATCGTTCAGAACTACAGGCTCCCCATCGAAGCCGAATGGGAATATGCAGCCCGCGGCGGTCTGGACCACAGCATGTATCCCTGGGGAGGCGTCTACCTGAGAAACAAGCTGGGATGCTTCATCGCCAACTTCAAACCCCTGCGCGGGAACTACACCGATGACGGTTCCATGTATCCGGCACGGGTTGGTTATTATGGCGTCCCCAACGACTACGGTCTGTATGACATGGCCGGAAACGTGGCCGAATGGACCATCACGGCCTACGATCCGTCCGCCTATGTTTTCTCCCACGACATGAACCCCTATTACAACTACAACGCCAAACCCGACGATCCGCCGGTGATGAAGCGGAAAGTGGTTCGGGGCGGATCCTGGAAGGACATTGCCCGCTACCTGCAGGTCAGCAGCCGCGATTTCGAATACCAGGACACGGCCAAATCCTACATCGGCTTCCGTTGCGTCCGGTCCTACCTGGGAGACCAGTAAACGAAATCCGACGATCTAACCCTCGTACTGAAAACTAAACATCTGATAGAATGGGAATTACGGAATTAGTTCAGAGTTCAGGCTGGAAGAATTTTACGGCGAAACTCTACGGGATCGGAGCATCCATCGTGATCTTCGGTGCCCTGTTCAAGATCATGCACTGGCCGGGTGCCGCCATCGCCCTCTCCTCCGGCCTGATCATTGAGGCCCTGATCTTCTTTTTCTCCGCCTTCGAACCCCTTCATGAAGAACTGGACTGGACTCTGGTGTACCCGGAGCTTGCCGGTATGTCGGACCCGGACGAGATTGACGAAATCAAGGAACAATCCATCACCGACCGCAACGTGGGGCTCCAGAAATTCGACGAACTGTTCGAGCAATCCCAGATCAACGCGGAGGACATCCGCAGCCTTGGAAAACATCTGAACACCATTTCCACCACCACGGAATCCATCGGCGACATCACCGCTGCTTCCCTGGCCACCAAGGAGTATTTCAACAAGATGGGCCATGCCGCACAGAACATGGATTCCGTCGCCTCTGCCTACGGAGACAACACCGGGGTTTTGAACGAGTCGGTTTCCGCCCTTGCCACCTCCTACAAAAACACAGCCAGCCTCATCGACCAGAAGGGGAAGGACATCGCCGAACGTTTCGCCACCTCCAGCGCCAATCTGTCCGCCACTTACGAGGCCATGTCCGGAGAAGTGAAAACCGAGCACGGAAACATCACCCAGAGTCAGAAGCAATTCAACGAACAGCTCCTGTCACTGAACAAAAACCTGAACGAACTGAACACCTCCTACTCCGCCCAGTTGAAAGGCAGCCAGGAGCACCTTCAGGGAACCACTGGCGTTTACCAGGGCCTGCACGACATGATCAGCAACCTGAAAGCCTCCGTGGCGGAAACTGAAAAATACAAGCAGGAAATTGTCAAACTCAGTGAAAGTCTTTCTGAATTGAACAATGTGTACGGGAACATGCTCTCGGCCATGAGCATCAGAAAGAAGTAATTGTACAAGCTATCTATTTGACCTGAAGGTATGGGACACGGTAAAGAATCCCCGAGACAAAAGATGATCGGCATGATGTACCTCGTGCTGACTGCCATGCTTGCCATGAACGTGTCGAAAGATGTATTGAACGCTTTTGTCCTCGTGGATGCCGGTCTGACCACCACCACGGAGAACTTCCACGCCAAAAGCGAAGGCCTCTATGGGGTCTTTGATGAACAAATGGAACTCAATCCGGACAAAGTAGGTGACTGGAAAGAGAAGGCGGATGATGTCCGGGAGACCTCCGACGAGCTGTACGAATTCATCAATGAATGCAAAGTGGCCATCCTTTCCGTGAAAGAAGAGGATGCCATCCATGAAGGGGAAACCGAACTGGGATTGGTCAAGGGCAAAGACGACACAAACGTCCCGGCTCAAATCATGCTCCTGGAGAAAAAAGGGGAGGAACTCAAAGCCAAAATCGATGCGCACCAGGAACATCTGCTCTCCATGATCGACGACCATGAGAAATATGCAGTCACGGTGGAAGCCATCGAATCCAACTTGAACACCGAATTGCCGGAAGTGCATATGGAACACGGCGGAGGCAAGAACGTGCATCCGACCTGGGAGTCAACCTATTTCGAACACCTTCCCCTTGCATCGGTCATCACCCTTCTGTCCAAAATGCAGGGCGACGTCCGCAACGTGGAGGAGGAAATGCTCAATTACCTGCTGGGGCAGATCGACGCAGGTGACTTCAAGGTGAACGTCCTCGAGGCCGTGGTCATTCCCAACACAAGCTACGTTTTCAAGGGACAGGAATACCGGGCCGAGATCTTCCTCGCAGCCTACGACTCCACCAAAATGCCCAAGGTTGTGCTCAAGGACGGCACCGAACTGGATGTCCAAAGCGGCAAAGGGATTTACAGAACCACCTCCAACACCGTCGGTATGCGGCAGTGGGGAGGGACCATCCAGTTGGAAAATGACGGGATGATCATTGAGCGGGAATTCAACGCCGAATTCGAGGTGGCGGAAGCCAATGCCACCATCTCCGCCACCGCCATGAACGTGTTTTACCGCGGGGTTCCAAACCCCGTGGCCATTTCCGCCGGCGGCGTGGCCGAACGGGATGTGGAAGCCCGCATCTCCTCCGGGAACATCAGCCGGACCGGTGCAGGTATGTACGTGGTCAAGCCGGGTGCCCAGGGCGACCTGGCCACCGTCAGCGTGTATGCCAAAGTGGACGGCTCCAGCAAGCTCATGAACAAAATGGACTTCCGTGTCAAAGACCTGCCCACCCCCAACGCCATCGTGGAAGGGGTCAAGGGTCCGGAAGGGAACCTGACGCTCGGTCAGCTTTCCTCCCTGAAAGAAGTGCGTGCCGAAGCCGAGGACTTCCTGTTCGATGTGAAATACCAGGTGCTTTCCTTTACCGTGGCCTTTCAGGGCTCAGGGGGGATCTGGAACTATGAAAAATCGGAGAGCGGGGATTTCACCGCCCGTCAGAAAGAGATTTTCCGTGCCCTGCGTGCCGGGCAACGGGTCATGATTGAGAAGATCAAAGCCACCGGACCCGATGGGAAGGTCCGGACCTTGAACAATATCACCATAACTGTTATATAAGATGAAGGTAAGAAGGTTTTTATTCGGAGCAGTATTGGTGGCAACCGGGGTTTCCCTGGCTGCCCAGACAACTTCCGTTACACCCGGAAGTACACCGGTGATGTCATCGCAGGTCCCCTCGAAAGATGTGTATAAAAACGAAACCATCATTCCTGAGAAAAAACCTGTGCCCTACGCATACATCCGGGAAGCCGATGTGATGTGGGCCAAAGATGTGTGGCGGGTCATCGACCTGCGGCACCGGATGAACATGCCCCTGCGGTATCCCACCGAAGGCGTCATGGGCGACGGGGAACGCTACAGTCTGTTCGGCCTCCTCATGGAGGGAATCAAGAGTGAAGAAGTCACTCCCTACGAGTTTCCGGTGTCCGGATGGAAGGATCCGTTCTCCAGCGTCACCACCCTGGAGCGGATTTACAGCCTGACGGGCGGGGACTCCATCAACGATGCCGAGGGGAATTTCCTCTATGTCCAGCAGCGCTCCAACGACATCATGCAGTTCCAATTGCAGGAACAGTGGTACTTCGACAAGAAGCACTCGGTCATGAATGTCCGGATCATTGCTTTGGCACCCGTCTTCTACGAGCGCTACGATGAATTCAACCAGCTGCTTCCGGCCCCTCGTCAGCAGATCCCCTTCGTGGTGTATTTCCCGCAGTGCCGCAGGCTGTTCGCCACTCATTCGGTGTACAACCCGAACAACGACGCCCAGGCCATCTCCTTCGACGACCTGTTCTTCCAGCGCCGCTTCTCCAGCACCGTCATTGCCGAATCCAACGTCTTCGGCAACCGCCTGGTGGGAGATTACAAACTCGGCCAGGATGTGCTCCTGGAAGCCGACCGCATCAAGCAGGACCTGTTCATCATGGAACACGACCTCTGGGAATACTAGAACCTACCTTCACTCCATATAAAAAGAGGCTGCCCTTTCCGGACAGCCTCTTTTTTTTTCCTTCCCCAAGCGAGGCTATTCCGCTTTCGAAGCCGTTCCCCAAGCGAGGCTATTCCGCTTTCGAAGCCTATATTTATTCCGAAGGAAGAAATTCAGCGAGAAAGCGGAATAGCCGAGCGAAGGAAGAAATTCAGCAAAAAATCCGAATGCCCGAGCACCGCGAGAAAGGCGATAGCCCCTATATATCCTTGGATTCGCCCAGCTCGGATTTGATCTCCGTAACGTACTGCTTGATTTTCTGCTCGTCTTCCTTGCGACAGATGAGCAGGACGGATCCGTTCTGGACCACAATGCAATCTTTCAGGCCCTGAAGGACGACGAGGGTGTCGTCTTCGACGTTCACGATGTTGCCGGCCGATTCGTACAGAAAAACCTTCCTTCCGCTGACGGTGTTCTGTTCCTCGTCCTTGGGAAGCTGGTCGTAGAGGGATCCCCA
Organism: Bacteroidales bacterium; assembly: GCA_041393235.1. Classification (GTDB taxonomy): domain Bacteria; phylum Bacteroidota; class Bacteroidia; order Bacteroidales. The sequence continues at coordinate 55,318 of JAWKKO010000001.1, read as the reverse complement.
GGTGCCGAGATCGGACCAGCCGAAGTCGGAAACCAGGACGAACACGTTCTCCGCTTTCTCCATGATCCCATAGTCAATGCTGATGTTCCTGCAACTGCTGTAGGTCTGGGCGATGAATTCGGCTTCCTTTGGCGTCCCGTACAAACCGACCCCCTCCTTGAAAAGGTCATGAACTTCGGGCAGGAATTTTTCAAAGGACGACATGATGGTTTTCAGGGACCAGAAGAAGATGCCGGAGTTCCAGAAGAAATCCCCGCTTTCAAGAAAAACTTTGGCAAGCTCCAGGTTCGGTTTCTCAGTGAATGTTTTCACCTTCATGAAACCGTTCTGCGCTTCACCTTCCAACTGAACCGACTGAATGTAACCATACCCGGTTTCGGGCCGACTCGGGACAATGCCCATGGTGAGAAGGGCGTTCTCGCGGGAAACGAAGTCCAACCCCTTGCGAACGCTTTCCAGAAACTCCGCCTCCTTCATGATCAGGTGATCGGAGGGAGCAACCACGATCCGGGCTTCCGGATTGCTCTTCTGGATCATGAAGTTTGCATAATCGATGCAGGGCGCCGTGTTTCGGCGCGATGGTTCCAACAGGATGTTTCCTTCCGGCACAAGGGGAACCTGATCCCGGATGAGTTCCTTGTATTCCAGGTTGCTGACGATGAAAATATTCTCCGCCGGCACCACCTGGTTGAAACGATCGAAGGTTTGCTGAAGAAGGGTGCGGCCCGTTCCGAGAATATCGAGAAACTGTTTGGGACGCTGGGTTCTGCTTAGGGGCCAGAATCGGCTTCCGATCCCCCCCGCCATGATGACACAATAGTTGTTCTTATCCATAAAAAATTCCAATTCTCTGCTCAGGTCACTAAAGATAGCCGCTTTTTCCATAAGGCGGCCGGAGCCCGCTTATGTTTTATACAAGATTTGATATATTCGTTTCCTAGAAGCATGAAGCGGATCCTGGAAAACATCGGTCGCTATTTTATCCTCATGGCCAAGGCCCTGAGCCGACCGGAGCGTCTGGGAGTCATTTACGACCAGACCATCCGGGAGATCGGCAAGGTGGGGATCAATTCCTTTCCCATTGTGGTTATCATCTCCCTGTTTGTGGGAGCTGTCATCACCATCCAAACCAACTTCAACATTGAAAACCCGCTCCTTCCCCGCTACATCGTGGGCGTTACAGTACGGGATTCCCTCCTGCTGGAGTTCTCCTCCACCATGGTGGCCCTGATCCTGGCCGGGAAGGTGGGTTCCAGCATCGCGTCGGAACTCGGGCTGATGCGGATTACGGAACAAATCGACGCGTTGGAGGTCATGGGTGTCAATGCGGCATCGTACCTGATCCTGCCGCGGATGATTGCAGCCGTTCTGTTTTTCCCCATCCTTTGTTTGCTGAGCATGATCGTTGGTTTGTTCGGCGGCTACCTGGCCTGCGTCGTCGGGAAGGTGGTGCCTCCCGCCGAGTACATCTATGGAATCCAGTACGTCTTCTATCCCTATTACATTGCCTATGCTCTGACAAAGACGGTTTTTTACGCCCTCATCATCACCTCCGTCTCCTCCTATTTCGGTTTCACGGTGGAAGGCGGCGCGGTGGAAGTCGGGAAATCCAGCACCCGGGCTGTGGTGCAAAGCAGTGTTCTCATTCTTCTGGCCAACCTCATTCTCACCCGGACCATCCTCCAATGATCGAAGTCAGAAACATATCCAAGAACTTCGAAGGAAATCCGGTCCTGAATGACATCCGGACCCGTTTCGAGCCCGGCAAATGCAACCTGATCATCGGTAGAAGCGGATCAGGGAAAACCGTTCTGCTCAAGGCCGTTGTGGGTCTGATCGATGTGGATGAAGGGGAGATCTGGTATGCCGACCAGGAGTTTACCCGCATGGGCCCCCGGCAAAAACAAGAAATGAGAAAACAGATGGGCATGTTGTTCCAGGGGGGCGCCCTGTTCGACTCCCTGAGTGTGGAGGAAAATGTCATGTTTCCCCTGCACATGCTCACCCGACAAAGCAAACTGGAAAAACAAAAACGGGTCGATTTTTGTCTTGACCGCGTCCATGTGGCCGGGACCAACGACCTGCATCCGTCGGCCCTGAGCGGAGGCATGAGAAAACGGGTGGCCATTGCCCGCGCCATGGCGCTCAACCCGAAATACCTCTTTTGCGACGAACCCAATTCAGGGCTCGATCCGGAAACCGGCAACGTGATCGATCAGCTGATCCGGGAGATCACCCACGAATTCGGGATGACCACCCTGGTCAACACCCACGACATGAATTCGGTGCTGGAGATCGGCGACCGGGTGACCTTCATCCACGAGGGACGGATCCATTGGGAGGGCACGAACCGGGACATCCTGCAAAGCGACAACGAGACCCTGCAGCACTTCGTGTTCGCCACCCGCATGGCCCAACACATGAAGGAAGGCCTGGGTCAATAAATCAAGGGCAAGTCGAGCTTTTCCGCCTTCTTCATCCCCTGACATCCAAAGACCAGGTTGAAGCCAAGCCACAGATTGACTGACCGGGTTTCCGCCGGCCAAAAGACCGCAGAAAGACCGTTGTTGGTCACGGCATAGACATTGAAGGTCCCCAGGTGGAGGGACAGACCCGCTCCCATGTTTTTGTAGGTGTTGTCGATTACGGAATAACTCATCGTCAGGTTCAGAAACCGGCCGGTGGTCACATTGGCAGAGGCAGTGAATTGCTGTTTGACGGTCCCCCGGAGAAAATCGGTCCGCGACAACAACCCGAAATTGATTTTCGGGGTCAGATAGAACCCCACACCTGCATACAGCTTCGGATGAAGGCTCTGACCATAGCTGACTCCCGGCCCGCTTTCAAGCCCCGTGATCAGGGTGTCCCCGAAGATGGAAAACACGGAGTCCGTGTATTCTCCAAACCCACCCTCATTCATGCGGAAGGGGTTCAGCTCGGCTCCCTCGAAGCGGTAATCCATGTGATAACTCAGTTCCTGGATCTCGTCCCGCCAGGTGATCCCTCCGATGTCAAGCACACTGAGACTCAATTCCAGTTTTTCGACGGGCCTGTAGGTCATGCCCAGATCCAGGGCGGCCCCCAGATTGTTGAAATTGAACAGGTAACGGGGGAGAACCCTCGGGTCGAAGGGGTTCAGCCCTTCGTCCAGCACGAAGCTCTCCACAAGCCCGTCCGCATCGTATCCAAGCTCTCCAAAGGGCAGGGAGGCCTGAAACTGCATGTCGGCCTGCAGACTCACAGCGTCCAGTCCCCCGCTGAGCTCCAGTTCCGATTGCTTGGTGGCGAAACTTGCGACCCCGAACAGGGCCTTGGCCCGGAATCCGAACTGAAACTTGTCCCCCAGGGGCAGGGACCACCCAAAGGTGGCCTCGTCGAAAGCCACCAGATCGACTCCCAGACCGCTCAAATCCATCACATCCCCTTCGGCCAATCCCTCGATGGGAATCCGAAACAAATCCCGGGGATAATATACCTGGGATTCGATGCGCGTGTTCACCCCGAGGGTGAAATACCCGATGGGAGTCCGGAACCCAAGGCTCGCCAGAGATACCGACACCTCGGTCTGGAACACATTGAGCGGATCCAGCTTTTCCAGAAAAGCGTCCTGATCGGCCAGGGGATGCAAAAAGGTCATCAGTGAATCCTCCGTGGGATGGGGGAGAATGACATCGCCGTAGGACAATCCCGGCGATACATCAAATCGTGCAGGCGAAAGCACAGGCATACCGAGCACCAGGTTGCACTGGGGTTGCTTCGCCGGATTGACCAGGGTGGACTGTGGCACCCCGTACATGAAATACAGGGTGTTGTTCATCTGGGAGCGGGCCGGAAAGGCCAGCAGCAGCAGAAAACTTCCACCGAGGATCAGCTTGCTCCCAAGCGTTGTTTTTCCCATAGCGCTTTACTTTATATCGTACGTGTTCAACCGGAAAGAGGCTTCCAGACTCAGATCGTATTCCAGACGGTAGGACTCATAGACCTTGACGAACGGACTTCCTCCGTCGGAGGTCAGCAACCGGGCCACCACACTCAAAAACTTTGCGTCGCCCAGGGCCGAAAGTTTCTCCGGATCCAGATCGACCACCAGGGTTCCTTCGGAGGGAGTGAGCAACAGGCCTTCCTCATCCACCGCGGAGGCTTCCAGCAGGGCCGTTTCTCCTCCGAACAAGGAATCCATGACAAGGTGGGATGCATCCATGAGATAAATTTGCATACCGAGCTCAATGGGCAATTCGTTGACTGTTTCCAGGTGCAGTCTGACATTCCTGATCAATGTGGTATCGATCCCCGTCTCCCCAAGATCGAATTCGATGGTATCGCGAAGACTGGCCCCCGAACTCTTCAAATCCATGGGCAGGAGAAACTCCACCGAAAGATCGAAGCGGCTGGTATCGTAAATGAAATGTTGCTGCCCCACGGTCCCGGTCTGAGTCCGGGCCGAAGCCTGGTAGGTGATCTGATCCGGTGCGGAATTGATCAGTTCGTCAATGTTGCAGGTTTCCTTGTTGACGCGGATCACGGTATCGGCCCGGCCTGTCTGGTGCAACGCCAAACCGGGGATGAGGAAAGGATGTCCTTCGGTAAAAGCCAGGGCGACCTGGGCGCTGCCGTCCGATGGAAAGGCAAGCACCTGGTCCAGGCTCACCTCCATGGGGATACCAACCGAGCTGGAGGTGAAGAGGTTGATTCTTGGATCCGCAAAGCTGATGTACGCCAGCTCGGGAAAGTTTTCATACAGGGGGATGTCCACTTCCCCGTCCTCATCCAGCAGGACCCGTGAATCGATGTACCCGTAAATGCTGTAAAAATCCAGGTCAATGAATTCAGTGGCAACCACGCATTCATCGTCCGCATTCACCGGCGCGCCGGAGTTGATCAGATCGAGTCGGAAGTTGAGTCGTACGATGCCGGAATCGTTCCGCTCGAACGTCACCACTTCATATCCATCACTCAGGAAAAGCCTCTGATCCGAGAAATTGCCCCCCGCATCGCTGATGGGAATCTGGGTGGAAAACGTGTCCCGGTTGATGTCCAGGATCTGGGCGCTGCTGATGGTCAGAACGCCGGAATGTTCAAAGGAGGAGGTCATATCGATCTGGATCTCCCCTCCTTTGATCTGGATGCTGTCGACCCGGTCGTTTCCGTCCAGGGAAAAGGCAAAGTCCTCGTATTTGAAAAAAGACACCGTCTCCCCCACCACACTGGCCATCCAGGCTGGATTGTTGATGTCGGAATCCGTATACACCTCCTCCACGGTTTTGTCGGGGATATCGACCAGGGTATCGGCCCGGGCCGAAAGCAGTGAATCCCTGTAGCTTAAATAAATCAATCCTTCCTCATCGCTGTCCACATAACCCGTCGAATCGAACAGGGACACGAGATCCTTCATCGACATGCTGCCGTACACCAGGGGTGTGGCCAGTTGGGGTTCCACTTCCATTTCGCCACTCAGCTTCCACAGTTGGAACTGTTCTTTCTGACAGGAAGACAAAAGGAACGGAATCAGGAGTGCGATGCCAGGCAATCGGATCCCTCGCTTCATGATCATTCGATTGAATAATTGTACAGGAAATTGTTGGCACTTCCCACAATCAGGTTGAACCGGCTGTCGGATCCTGCAAAATATCCGATGCTGAACCGGGTCGAACCTTCCAGGGGAAACCCTTCATAGAGGGATCCGTCCGAATTGACCAGATAGATGCGGTTCCGGTTGTTGTCCGTGATCCCAATTTTTATATCAGAGGATGAGAATTTGTAGACATCGGGAGGGGTCTGGATGCCATCCCGTACACTGAAACTGAACAACGTCTTGCCGTCCTGGGTCCGGACCCACAGATCCTTGCCGTCGGCCAGGATGAATTCGGGGATGCCATCCCGGTCCAGATCGTCCATCAGAAAATGATGCGCGGGTCCCAGCTTCTGTTGGCCGAGGATTGACACGGTCCCGTCCAGATAGATGCAGGAGATGTTGCCTGCCGTATCCGTGGTGATCCAACGGGGACGCTCTTCCCGGATGTTCATGTCCAATTGAAACCCGTTGTTATGCGACACAACAAGCCGCTGCCGGGGTTTGACTCTCTCCTTCCCCTGCCTGTCGAGAACGTACACCCGGGTCTGGTCGTGCACGAGGATGAAATCCCGGGTCTGGACCCGGAAATGCTGGGGAGCAGCGTTTACCACCGATTCCGTTTTGCCGAACTTCCAGCCCGGAATCAGCTTTCCAGCGATGTCATAGCAGTATATCTGACGGTCTTCACCGGCAACGAAGATTCGGTAATTCCGGCTTTTGTCATAATCGAACAATGCGAGCGGACTGGTTGCACCCACGCGGAACTTGACCGGGTAACGCTCCACATAGTTTCCGTTCCGGTCGATGAGGTGCATTTGCTCTTTCGTATTGAACAGGTACTGCAATTTCCCGTTTTTAAAAAAATCCACCTGGTTCACTTCACCCAAAATGGGCCCGTCCACAAATTGGGACCACACCACCCGTCCCGTGCTGTTGATCAGATAGATTTTGTTGGATGCATCCTGAACAAAGATTTCCTTTTCCCCGGTGACATGATTTTGAACCAGCACAGGTTTCATGGTGACGGCCGAATCGAGCAGGCTCTCCCACACCGTGAGGGCTTTTTCCTTGATCTGAGACGTATACCGAAAGGCGACGCTCTGGTAGAACAATTCATCTTCCGCGCTGTATTGGATCACAACACCCGGGATCCTGCGCAAAAACAATTCCGTGTCTGCCAGGGGCTTCCTGGCGGATTCGTTGATCCCGCTGCCCAGGTATTCCAGATAGGGGTAGGGCCGGATGAATTGGGTGATGTTGCTCCGATTGGCCAGGTATTCCGAAATTTCCTTGTGCACCGGATCGCTCACAAAGGTTTTGTGGAGTACGTTCTGATAGATAACGCGGGATAAAACGTCCACGGAGGGACCGAAGAGGAGGCAATTCTCGTAAAACGTGAAATGGCGGTTGAGCAGCCTTCCCGAACCACCGGCAACCAGAAAAGGCTCTGGCAGGGTGTAAATGGGAAAACTTGTTTGCTTGTCCAGCTGATACACGGTCCGATAGGAATCCATGTCGAATGCATTCTTTTGCAGGTAGGCCTCAAGCCAACCCAACATCAGTTCCCGGGTCTCGGACCGGCTTTTCGTCTCCAGGATCAGAACCTCCTCATTTTTTTCCCGGGTGATTCCTTCCAGTGCAATCCAGGCGACCTCATCATCCATGACGGATACCAACCCCTCCAGGAGATCCACCCCATAGTCTTTCTTCAGGGCTTCCATCCCTTTCCTGGTTCCTGCCCAGGACTCGGAAGAAGCCAGGTACGATGCGAACCGATCCAAAAAAACACCTTTGTCGCTGATGCCCATGTGAAGGAAGCTGGTCGCTCCGGCGGGCATGATCTGATGGATCTCCATTTTCACGGGCGACTGGCTTTTAAAAAGGTCCAGGAAGTCATTATCCTCGGATGTGGCCCGGGTCATGCCGTTGAACAGAAGCGCATCCTCCTTCACGTCCAGATCCAGTTCCCCCCATTGGGCCAGACGGGCCAATACCGACACATCCCTCATTTTTGCATCGCTCAACAAAGGGTGGAACAGGTCGGGCAACTTGGAATAATTCAGGTAAACATTTGCGTGGACATACCTGCCGGCTGTTTTCCGGACAAGTTCCAGGTCTTTGTCCCCCGAAAGATTCACATCGGAATGGAGGGTCCGAATGGCTTCCTCCACAAGCAGAGAGGAAGGACTGACCATCCAAAGACCGTTGCTGCAGGCAAACGTAAACCGCCCGGGAACAAAACCGGGCTTTCCCGATACGTCATACAAGTTGGTCCCTTCGTACTTTCGATCGTTCATCATCCCCACCTGGTCCAGGAATCCGGTCAGCATCTGTTCAAAGTCGTGATCGCTGCCGTGGTTCCCATAGGGCAGGTAAAACAACGGAACCAGATTTTCTTTGCCCTGCAGGTGAAGCGACAGGCTCAGTCCCTCCTTGAGCAGGAGATTCCAAATATCATCGGAAGCCGACCACTGGCCGATGGCAACCTGCAGCAGGGAATCCAGCGTCAACCGACCCGTGGTGTTGACAAAATCGATCCACATCCGGTTCTCCTTCAACACATTTTCCGTGAAAAACACCAGGTCCAGGTCCTCCACAAGCAGCACCGCATCGGAGGGAACCGCCTCGATCACCTCTGCCACGTCCGTATGCTCGAAACGCTTGCCGACAATCAATGCCAATAGTCCCAAAATTACCAACGCAAACACTCCGCCGATCACAACCTTTTTCATCCTATCTGCCTGTTTGAATCAAATTTAGGAAAATCATGGGCCGTCCCGATCATTAATTACCAACACCGCTTCTTTTTTCCTACTTTTGCAAAGCCGATGAAACCTGAGAAACTGTTTCTGACCGCAGGTTTTGCGATCCTGTTTTGCCTGCCTTCTCTGGCACAGTCCCTTCAGCTCATCAACGCAGGTGACCATGCCCCGGTTCCCTATGTGGCCGTGTTTAATCAGCAAAAGAACCGCTCCACGCTCTCCGACAGCTTGGGAACCATCGATCTGCGTCTTTTCAAAGCCGAGGACACACTGGAATTCCAGCACCCGTCCTACCTGTCCAGAAAGATGCCCTGGTCCGGACTCAAGGGAAAGCAGAACCTGACCCTCTACCGTCGCAATGTTCTGCTGGATGAATTTGTGATTTCCGCATCCAAAAGCCGGGAAAGCACCATGGAAATCCCTGCCCGGGTGGATGTACTGGCCGGCGATGCCATCCGGCATTCGGGTGGATTCAATTCGGCCGAGATTTTGGAAGCCACAGGCAACATTCTGGTGCAGAAATCCCAGGGTGGCGGAGGCAGTCCCATCCTCAGGGGGATGGAAGCCAACAAGATTCTTCTGGTGGTGGACGGGGTCCGCATGAACAACGCCATTTACAGAAATGGTCACCTGCACAATGCCATCACCATCGACCAGGCCGTTCTCGACCGCGCAGAGATTCTCTACGGACCGTCTTCGGTGATGTACGGGAGCGATGCCCTGGGGGGTGTGATTCACTATTTCACCAGGGAACCCGTGTTGTCACCGGAAGGGCAGGGACCCGCCTTCCATATCGGAGGTTCTGCAGGCTATTCCACGGCGGAGAGGGGAATTCAGAGCCACCTGGATGTTTCCCTGGGCGGCCGGAGGTTTGGATCCCTGTCCAGTGTCACCTTCAAACGGCTGGGGGACGTCCGGAGCGGAGGGAACCGCGCCCCGTTTCTGGGCGATTGGGGATTGATCCCACACTATGCCGACCGGACCTTTCAGCGGGATTCCATGGTGGCGAATCCCGATCCCCGGGTACAAAAATACACGGATTACTGGCAGACCGATCTGATGCAGAAGTTCCTCTTTGTCCCCTCCCCGAAGGTGGAATTGGGATTGAACCTGCAATACTCCACCTCGTCCTATGTCCATCGACTCGACATGCTCAACGATTACAGCGACGGACGGCTCAAATACGCGGAATATTTTTATGGACCCCAAAACCGCTTTCTTGCCTCCTTGAAAAACACGGTGAAAGCCAATGGTTTCCTGTTCACCCGGCTCACATCCATCTTGTCGTACCAGCGAATCGACGAGGACCGATATTCCCGGAAAATGGATGCAACCCAACGATTGGTGCAACAGGAAGATGTGGAGGTTTTCAGCTTTACGGGCGATTTCATCAAAATCTGGAATCCGGAACACAAACTGAACTATGGCACAGAAGTCAATCACAATCTGGTGGCTTCCGATGCCTGGTATTTCGATACGGGCACGGGCGCCCTTTCAGACGCCCAGACCCGGTATCCCGAAGGGGGCAGCCAAACCTGGAATGCATCCTTCTACGCCAGTTACAAATGGATCTTGAATCCCCGGGTCCTGCTGAACGGAGGACTCCGCTACAGCAGGGCGCTGTTGTTATCCCGGTTCGACAACCCCTGTATTCCCTGGATTCCATCACCCTCCGGAACGGGGCCCTGACAGAAAGTCTGGGCCTCATTTACACACCGGATGAAGTATGGCAGATCAAAGTGCTGCTGGCCACCGGCTTCCGGAACCCAAATGTGGATGATTTGGGAAAGTCCGGGCCAAGGACGGTTTTGTCACCATCCCCAACGGGGATCTGGCACCCGAATACAGCTACAACGGAGAGATCTCGATCCGCCGGACCCTCCAGGATCACACAAGTGTGGAGGCCCAGGTGTATTACACCCGCCTGCGGGATGCCATTGTCCGGTCGTTTTTCACCCTAAAAGGCGCAGATTCCCTTCTCTACGACGGGGACATATATCGCATCACCGCCAATACGAATGCCGGGAAAGCCCACATCTACGGGGCGGCATTTGGCCTGAAATCCAGAATTTTCAGCCACCTAGAACTGAAAAGCACCCTGAACCTGACCCGGGGATGGAACCTGAGCGAGGATGTTCCGCTGGGACACATTCCTCCCGTTTTCGGACGAAGCAGCCTGGAGTACCGGAAAAACGACTGGTTCAACCTCATCCTCTATGCACGGTATGCGGGGTGGAAACTGCGGGAGGACTTTTCTCCCTATGGGGAGGACAACGACGAAGAAGCCATGCTTTACGGCTGGCCTTCCTGGTGGACCGCCAACCTATCGGCCGGGTTCCGGTTGTCTGAGGAGATGCAGATGGATGTCTCCCTGGAGAACATCTTTGATGTGTTTTACAAACCCTATGCATCCGGTGTGAGCGCTCCCGGACGGAATTTCAACCTGACATTGCGCTATCGGCGGTAACGCATTGCAGGGGCTCCGTGCATTTCTTATCTTTCGGACATGTGTCCCGTCGAACCCCGGATCGAAGAATCCTGGAAGAACATCCTCTACCAAGAATTCCAGGCTCCTTCCTTTGCCTCACTGAAGTCCTTTCTGGAGGAGGAAAAGAAACACCACCGAATCTATCCACCCGGTCCTCTTATTTTCAATGCCTTCCAGCACACCCCGCTCCCATCGGTAAAAGCCGTCCTCCTGGGTCAGGATCCCTATCATGGACCCGGTCAGGCCCATGGGCTGTGCTTCTCTGTTCCGCCCGGCATCCGTCAGCCCCCTTCCCTGATCAATGTTTTCAAGGAGCTACAACAGGATCTGGGGACGGACATTCCTGCCCATGGAAATTTGGAGAAATGGGCCCGCCAGGGAGTTCTTCTTCTCAACGCCACCCTGACCGTCCGGGCGGGTCAGGCCGGATCCCACCAGCAAAAAGGATGGGAAGCCTTCACCGACAGTGTCATCCGGCACATCTCCAGGGAGCGGGACCATGTGGTGTTTCTGCTCTGGGGACGCTATGCCCAGGTAAAAGAAAGCCTCGTGGACCAGGGCAAACACCTGATTCTGAAAGCGGCCCACCCCTCACCCTTCTCCGCGCACAGTGGATTCTTCGGCTGCCGGCATTTCTCAAAAACCAACGCTTTTCTGAAAGAAAACGGGATGGAAGGGATCGATTGGACCCTGTGAACCGGGTTTTGGCATGCTATTTGTTTTTTCAATAGCGACAGTTCATCCAATCATATTCCCTGAACACCGGGGCCAGGTCCGTCTACCACAGGCGGACTTTTATTTTGCCTACCAGGGACGGTAGCCCAGGATCTCCCGGACGTCGCGAACGGTTTTGGAGGCGCTTTCCCGGGCTCGTTCCGCCCCCATCTTCACCACCTTTCGCAAGTAATCCGAATCGTTGTAGATATCCAGGATGCGCTCCCGGATGGGGGTGGTGAAGGAAATGATGTCTTCGGCCAGCTGCTTTTTCAGATCGCCGTACCGGATGGTGCAATTGTTGTAGCTTTCCCTGAAATGGTCCGCCACATCGGGGGTGGAAAGGAGGTCGAGCAGGTAAAAGAGGTTGGCCACGGGCTCTGCCATGGGAGAATTGGGTTGGGTGGGACCCGCATCGGTAACGGCACGCATGACTTTCTTGCGGATCGACTTGGGATCCTCTGCCAGGTAGATTCCATTGCCGTCGCTCTTGCCCATTTTCCCGGTGCCGTCCAAACCCGGAACTTTCACCAGCTCCTCCCCGAAGTTGTAAGGTTCCGGCAATTTGAAGTAATCCACCTCGTACATGTGGTTGAACCGCTTGGCGAATTTCCGGGCCATTTCCAGGTTTTGCTCCTGGTCCTTCCCAACGGGAACCTTGTCGGCCTGGTGAATGATGATGTCGGAACACATGAGGACGGGATAGGTCAGCAGGCCGGCGTTCACATTCTCCGGCTGCTTCCGCACCTTCTCCTTGAAGGTGGTGGTTCGCTCGAGTTCGCCCACATAGGCATTCATGTTCAGCAGGAGGTACAATTCGATGATTTCCGGAACATCGCTCTGGATGTAAAGGGTGGCCACTTCCGGATCCAGTCCGGCGGCCAGGTATTCCGACAACACCTTCCGGATGTTGTCCTGCAGGTTTTCCGGCTTGGGATGTGTGGTGAGGGCGTGGTAATCGGCCACGAAAAAATAGCAGTTGTTTTCCTTCTGCATCTTCACGAAATTCCGGACGGCACCGAAATAATTGCCCAGGTGAAGATTCCCCGTCGACCGGATTCCACTCAATACTGTATCCATAGGTTTTGCTCCTTGTTCTGTTTTTTCCACGTGTTTCCAGGAATACGCAAAACTATAAAATGTAATTGAAAAAACGTACTTTTGCCCCCATGACAAGTACCCGTCAACTCAAAGTATCCAGGCTTTTGCAAAAAGAACTGGCCGAGTTTTTCCAGCACAGGGGCTCCTCCCTCTCCGGAGGCAAAATGGTAACGGTCACCGTGGTTCGCATCAGCCCCGACCTTGGAATCGCCAAAGTCTACCTGAGTCTGTTCCCGCCCGCCGACAGTGCTGCGGCTTTGGAAGAAATCCGAAAACATGCCGGGCTGGTGCGCAGCGAACTGGGAAAACGCCTGAGAAACCAGTTGCGACACATCCCCGAATTTGCTTTTTTCCTGGACGATTCCCTGGACTATGTGGACCGGATCGATGAGTTGCTAAAGGATTGACCATGAAGTACGATCCCATCAAGCAAAGCCTGGGCCGGGTCTTCAATGTCACTCCCGGGCTCCGCATTCTTTTTTACAAGCTTCTCGACTTGCTGCTGCTGCGCTCCTGGCACATCCGGAAGGAATTGAAAGCCCTTAAGAAAGAGGGATTCCACCCTTCCGTCATCGCCGATGCCGGATCCGGTTTCGGTCAATATGTCCACACCCTGGGCCGGCTCTTCCCCATGGCCAGGATTCTTGGAATGGATATCAAGCAGGAACAGGTGGACGATTGCAACCGGTTCTTCGGAAAGCTGGAGATGGGAGAACGGATCGCCTTTGCCTGCACCGACCTCACCCTCCTGGATGAAAAGGAAGCCTGGGATCTGGTGTTGTCCGTGGACGTCATGGAACACATTGAGGAAGACCGGCTTGTGTTTCGGCATTTCTGGAATGGGTTGAGGCCCGGAGGCATCCTCTTGATTTCCACCCCCTCCGACCAGGGAGGATCCGACGTACACCATGACGAGGACGAATCCTTCATCGAGGAGCATGTGCGCGACGGCTATGGCGTGGAGGAGCTCCGGGTCAAACTGACGGAAGCCGGGTTTCGGGAGGTGGATGTGCGCTACTCCTATGGAAAGCCTGGAAAGCTTTCCTGGAAATTGTCCATGAAATATCCGATCCTGCTGGCCAACCAGGGCAAATTGTTCCTCCTTCTTTTGCCCTTCTACTACCTGATTGCCTACCCCGTTTGCTTCTTCCTCAACCGTGCCGACGTTCGACGCAGTCATTCCACAGGAACAGGCTTAATCGTCCGGGCGAAAAAATGAGACTGTCCCTGTATATCGCCCGCCGGTATTTGCTGGGAAAGAAAAGCCGCAACGCCATCAACATCATTTCGGGGATTTCCGCCGTGGGGGTGATGGTCGGCACCATGGCCCTTGTCATCGTCCTGTCGGTATTCAACGGGTTCGATGGGGTGGTGAAGTCCTTGTTCTCCACCTTCGATCCGGAATTGAAAATCCTGGCCACGGAAGGGAAAACCTTTGTGCCGGATGCCGGGAAGCTGGAGCAATTGAGAAACATGGCCGATGTGGCGGGAGTCTCCCGGGTTCTGGAAGAAAATGTCCTGCTGGTATACGGAGACCGGCAACACATCGCCACCGTCAAAGGCGTGGACGATGACTTCGAGGAGGTATCGGGAATCGATTCGATGATCTATGACGGCATCTACCAGCTCCGGGACCCCGTCCGGCCCTATGCCATCGTCGGACAGGGAGTGGCCTACGCCCTGAACATCGGATTGAATTTCGTGGATCCCCTCTTCGTGTACACGATCGACCGGAAATCCCGCATCAACATGGCCCAGCCCGAGGAATCCATCCGTCGGAAATTCATTTACCCCAAGGGAATCTTTGCCATCGAACAGGAGTTCGACAGCCGGTACATCATCGCACCCCTGGAGTTTGTTCGCGATTTGGCTTCCTATCCGGTGGAGGTGAGCTCCCTGGAAGTCAAGCTCCGGCCCGGCGCAGACCTACCCCGGACCGAGGCTGCCATCGAAACATTGCTGGGGCCGGAACGCGTGGTGCAGAACCGGCAGGAACAAAACGCCTTGTTCTACAAAGTCATGCGCTCAGAAAAATGGGCCATCTTCCTGATCCTGACTTTCATCCTCATCATCGCCTCCTTCAACATCGTGGGTTCGCTGAGCATGCTCATCATCGATAAAACGGATGACATCCTGACCCTTCGAAACATGGGAGCCGGAAAGCAACTCATCGAACGCATCTTCCTGGTGGAAGGCTGGTTGATCACCCTTTTGGGATCCGGGCTGGGAATGCTTCTGGGAACAGGCGTTGCCTGGATTCAGCAGCACTTCGGCTTGATTCGCCTGTCCGGAAGCGGTACCTTTGTCATTGATGCCTATCCGGTTCAGATTGAGGGCTTTGATATACTCCTGATTGGGGTCACCGTCAATCTCATCGGATTGCTTGCCGCCTGGTACCCCGTGAAACAAATCTCGGGGCGCTACCTCCGGGGCCTGGAGCAGGACCGGATTGTTTAAAACTTTGTGCGAGGTCAATGCCCGGAAGCTCTATTTTTATCTGAGCCCTAGACGGAAGACCCCGAGTCTGCAACGAATTGTGGGTTTTTGCTGTATTGATAGATACCAGCTCACTTTTTATGAAATCGTACAAGAAACTATACGCCATCGGCATTGCTCTCTGGGCTGCAGTTGCCGCGCTGACCGCCCAGGATGTCATCATCACCAGCGTATCCAGTACACCCGTCAGCTGCGGGGACGGATCGGACGGGACCATCACGGTCACGGTGACGGGGGGAATCGGCAATTACACCTACCTGCTGACCAAGGGGGCCATTCCCGTGGAAACGAGCGGACCCATTGCTGCGTCGAGCTATACCTTCACCGGCCACACCAAATACACCGGGTACATCGTCATTGTGTCGGATGCCAGCGGGACCACGGCAGACGACTTTGACTTCGCCAACATCACCGGGCCCAATCCCATACAAATCACATCCTACCTGTCGGGAGACATTTCGTGCAACGGAGCCAACGACGGAACCGTCTCGGTCACCGCCACGGGAGAGGGTGGCAATTTTATTTTTTCGCTCAACGGGCCCATGGTTCAGTCCAATGGCAGCGGAGCCTTCAGCAATCTTACCCAGGGAGATTACACCGTCACCGTGAGCGATGCAGACGGCTGTCCGTCCACCGATGTCACCCCCACCCTGACCATCGCCAATCCCAGCCCCATCTCCATCGTTGTGGACAACACCACCGATGTGGATTGCTTCGGAGACAACACGGGATCCATCTCCATCTCACCTTCCGGAGGTACGCCGGGAGGGGCCGGAACCGGCTACACCTATGCCTGGACGGGGCCCAATGGTTTCACTGCCACATCCGAGGACCTCATCAACCTGGAAGCCGGTGCCTATTCAGTGACCGTGTATGATGGGAATCTTTGTTCTTCCACGGCCGGGCCCATCACCCTCAACCAGCCCTCTCAGCTGAGTGCCTTGCTCCTGGGCACCACCGATGTGACCTGCAACGGGGGCAACGATGGCACGGCTTCCATCACGCCGGGCGGCGGCGTGGGCAGCTACTCCTTTTCCTGGGACGGACAGAACAACGGCCTGGTTTCTTCGGCTGAGGATCCCATCGACCTGCTCGCCGATGTGTATGATCTCACCCTCATCGACGGCAATGGTTGCACGGAAATCTTCACCTCCTTTGCCACCATTGCAGAACCGGATGCCTTCCTGGTCACTGTGGACGGGAGCACGGATGTTTCCTGTGCCGGAGGCAGCGACGGAAATGTGGACATATCGGTCAATGGAGGAACGGCTCCTCTGACCTTCAGCTGGGTAGGGACAGGAAGCGGATACACCTCCGCGGACGAGGATCCCATGAACATGCCCGCAGACAGCTACGATCTGACCGTCACCGACGCCAACGGATGCTCTGAGCTCTTTCCCGACCTGATCACCCTGACGGCTCCGCCCTCCATCAGCGCCGTATTGAACAGCAGCACAAACGTGGCCTGTTTCGGCGACAACACCGGTCGTGCCCAGATCACGGTCTCCGGCGGGACCTTCCCCTACGTCATCAACTGGACGGGTGATGTCAGCGGATTCAGCACGGCCGATGAAGACCCCATGAACCTGGTGGCCGACGTGTATGATCTGGAGATCACCGATGACAACGGCTGCACGAGGCTGTACAACAACTTCGTGACCATCTCCGAACCCGCCGAATTGAATGTGGTCGTGGACAATGTGACCCATGTGCTATGCAACGGGGCGAACACCGGCGCCATTGCCATCACCCCCTCGGGGGGAACCCCCGTGTACAGCTATGCCTGGACCGGGCCCAATGGATTCTCGTCCTCATCCCAGGACCTGACCAATCTGGAAGCGGGCGATTACAGCCTCATCCTGACCGATGCCCGGGGATGCAACCGGCAGTTCATCGACCTGGTGACCGTCAATGAGAACGCCGCCATCCTGGGGTCCTTCACCCTGAGCCACATCAGCTGCAACGGAGGATCGGACGGAGCCATCAATGTCACCCTTTCGGAGGCACACCCGCCTACGGCTTTGCCTGGGCGGGACCCTCGGGATACACCTCGACAAACGAAGACATCTCCTCCCTGGTACCCGGAAACTACACCCTCACGGTCACCGACGCCCTGGGTTGCATCCAGGCGATGGCTCCCCAGACCCTGACCGAACCAACCCCGGTGGCAGCCACGGCCTCCTCCACCCCGGTCGATTGCTTCGGCGCGGACAATGGGACCATCAACCTGACCATCAGCGGCGGAACCGGACCCTACACCCAGGCGTGGACCGGACCTTCCGGGTTCACTTCCACCGACGAAGACATCAGCGGATTGGCTCCGGGTGCGTACAGTGTGACCGTCACCGATGCCCAATCCTGTGCCACCCTTTTCAGTGACATTGCCACCATCACCGAACCCTCGGAAATTCAGGTGACCAGCGTAAAATCCGACATTTCCTGCGGTGGACTGAGCGATGGCAGCATTGCCATCACCGTTTCGGGAGGTGTGGGTCCCTATGGATTTGCCTGGACCGGTCCTTCCGGATTCACCTCCTCCAGCGAGGATTTGAGCGGCCTTGCAGCAGGTTCGTACAACCTCACCATCACCGATGCCAACGGCTGCATCATGAATTTCCCCACCCTGGAAACCATTGTGGAACCCACGGCCGTCGTGGTGACGCTGGCGTCTCAGGTGAACGTGGCTTGCTATGGAAATTCCACCGGCTCCATCGACATTGATGTTGCCGGCGGCACCGCCCCCTATTCCTTCCTGTGGCGCAATGCCGGAGGAAGTTCCGTCTCCTCCGATGAAGATCCGGTCGGACTTCCGGCAGACTCCTATTCGGTGGTGGTCACCGACAACAACGGATGCACCTATGCGTTCAACAACCTGGCCACCATTTCGGAACCCACGCCCCTGAGCAGCACCCTGACGCCCACCCACATCCAGTGCTACGGGGATGGGAACGGCATCATCACCATCGCCACCACGGGAGGCACCGGACCCTATGAATACTCCCGCCTGGGCGATCTGGGCCCAACCTACCAGCCCGTTGCAAGCTTCAATGGTTTGGGCTCCGGCTTTTATACCGTATGGACCAGGGATGCGAACTTGTGCGTGGTGACGGATACCGTGACCATTCAGGAACCGGAGGAATTGCAGATCCTGGGAGAGACCAAAAGCGGTCAGAACAAGTGCTACGGCGACTCCCTGGCGCAAATCTCCATTGATGCGGTCACCGGAGGGGTTCAACCCTATGAATACTCCATCAACGGAGGAGTGGACTTCTCTGCCTCGCCCATTTTCACCCAATTGCCGGCCGGGAATTATCAGACGGTGGTCCGGGATGCCAGCGGGTGCACCTCGTCGGGAAACCTGAATGTCATCACGCAACCCACGGCCATCCGGATCACCGGATTCAGCAAGGTGAACATCACCACCTGCTTTGACGATCTCACCGGACGGATCATCATCTCCGGAGCCGGGGGAACCGGTTCCCTGTCCTATGGTCTGAACAGCACGCTCACCCAGAGTACGGGCGATTTCCAGAACCTGCCCGGCGGATCCCATCTGGTGGAGATTGAAGACGACAACCTCTGTGTGAAGGATACAACCGTGGTACTCACCGCGCCGCCTCCCATCACGGTGGACGTGTTGACCCTGACCCATGTGACGGGTTGTCCCGGAAATGCAAACGGATCCATCAGCGTGAGTGCTTCGGGCGGATCCGGTTCCATCAATTAGTCTGTGGACGGATCGCCTTTCCAGCCCGTGGGCAACTTCGGCGGTCTGGCTGCGGGGTCCTACGTCATCACCGTCATCGATGCGGGCGGTTGCACGCTCGACAGCACGGTGGAGATCACGGAACCGGCCCCCCTGGCCATCCTGAACGAAGGAATCACCCCCATCACCTGCGCCGGGGCAGCGGACGGTCAGATTGACGTTCTGGGCACCGGAGGCACCCTTCCCTTGACCTACACCCTGATGCCGGGGGGAACCTCGAACACCACAGGCGTCTTTGCCAGTCTGTCGCCCGGAACCTACACGGTGACCGTCGATGACAGCCAGGGTTGCGGACCCGTCACCTCGAGCCCACTGGTTCTGACCGATCCTCCGGCTCTGGTTCTCGATTCGGTGACACAAACGCCCATCTCCTGCTTCGGCCTGGGCGATGGTTCCCTCGGAATCTATGTCTCCGGAGGCGTCGCACCCTATTCCTATTCCGTCGATAACCAGACTTCCTGGGATCCGGGCAACCTCTTTTCCGGACTCACCCCGGGAACCTATGATGTCTTCATCCAGGATGCCAACCTGTGCATCCTTCCGGGCGGAACCTTCGTACTGAACGATCCGCCGCAGATCACGCTCACGGCAGAAACCTTCGACATCGCACCCTGTGCCGGGGACGACAATGGCTCCATCGTGGGTCATCCCGGCGGAGGAACCGGCGTGTTGGAACTGTCGCTGGACGGATTGCTGTTCCAGACCAACGACACCTTTGCCGGCCTGAGTGCCGGTGCATACACCCTCTATGCCAGAGATGAATCGGGTTGTTCGGTCACCCTGCCCCTGACCCTGAATGAACCGGCACCCGTGTCGGCCACCATCACAAAAACAGACGCCATCAACGGCAATCTGGGGACCATCACCATCGGTGGAGCAGCCGGTGGGACGGGGCCCTACACCTACAGCATCGACGGACCTTCCGGAACGTTTACGACCGACACCTATTATGAAAATCTCGTCGCCGGAACCTATCCGGTGGTCGTCATGGATCAGAACGGGTGTACCTTTGAACAGGATGTGGAGATCTCGGAGGTGCCGCCGCTGACGGTTACCCTCCAGGTGGTCCACAACTCCTGTTTCGGAGTTGCGGACGGCAGCATTGAATTCATCCCTGTGGATGCCGTGGGTGCAGTCGAATATTCCATCGACAGCGGCAAGAACTTCGTAAACACGCCTCTCTTTGAGAACCTGCCCGGAGATTCGCTGTATCATCTGATGGCCCGGGACGGGGAGGGAAAGGAATACAGGGACACGGTGACCATCCAGGAACCTTCCTCCATCCAGCTTTCGGCCAGTGTCACGCCGGCCCTGTGTTCTGCATTCAGCGAGACCGGCGGCATCGAACTGGATGTGTCGGGAGGAGCCGGAGGATTCTCCTTCCTATGGTCGGATGGTGCCACGGACGAAGACCGGATCGGTCTGGTGGCCGGAACCTATGAGGTGGAAGTGACGGACGCAGACAATTGCGTTCATACCGAAACCTTTGACGTGGGCAGTCAGATTCTCGTGGAAGCCGATGCCGGCAACGACACCACGGTTTGTCCCGGGGTCAGCCTGCAGCTCCGGGGTCTGGGCGGACATACGCCTTCCTGGGAGCCGGCGCAATGGCTCTCCGATCCCACCGTTGCAAATCCCATCGTGCAGGGCCTCATCGCCACCACCTCCTTCGTGCTGACCATCACGGAGGAAGTGAGTGGAAACGGCTGCTATGCCACCGATTCCATCACCGTGAGCCTGCATCCTGAGACCGGCCTCGATGCCGGAGAAGACACCACCGTGTTTTCCGGCGTCCCCTTGCAGCTGCAGGCAACCGCAGGCTTTGATTCCTATCGGTGGGATCCTGCCGCCGGTTTGGACGACAACCTGATTGCCAATCCCGTGGCGACCCTCAGCGATCCCCAGATGTACATCGTCTATGGCACCAACGAATACGGATGCGAAGAGTCGGATTCCCTCTTCGTGGATGTCATTGAGAATCTCAATGTATACAATGTGTTCACACCGAACAACGACGGGCACAACGATTACTTCGTGATCGGGAATGCCCACTTGTTCCCGGACATGCTGGTGGAGGTGTACAGCCGGTGGGGCGATCTGTTGTTCTCCACCGTGGGATACGACAGCGACAGCCGGTGGGATGGAACGTCCCAGGGGAAAGAGGTGCCCGTGGGGACCTATTATTACATCATTGTTCCTTACAGCGGTGCGAGACCGATCACCGGGAACGTCACGATTATACGATAACATGAAACGAGTTGGAACGCTCCTAGGGATTCTTTTCTGTGCGGCCCTGCCCCGGCTGATGGGGCAACAAATGCCCCAGTACACCCAGTACATGTTCAACGATTTCGTGATCAATCCGGCCATCGCGGGGGTCCATGACTTTTATCAGATCCGGACCAACCACCGTTTCCAATGGGTGGGTCTGGTGGATCCCCCCCTGACGAATTCCATCGCGTTTTACGGTCCCCACGCCAAGCTGGACATGGGGTACGGAGGCTATGTCTACAACGATGTCACAGGTCCCACCAGCCGGACGGGGATCACCGGTTCCTATGCCTACAACATCGCCGTGGCCACGGACATCCGGTTGTCCATGGGCTTGTCGGCCAGCTTCATGCAATTCCGGATCGACGGCACCCAGCTCAGTCCCGAGGATGTTTCCGACCCGGCGTTGCTGCAAATGGTCTCCACATCCTACCTGCCCGATGCTGGCATCGGATTCTATCTGTATTCCGAAGATTTCTATGCCGGATTGTCCGTGGCCCAGCTCCTGAACAACAGCCTGAAAATCTTCGACGACAAGAACGGCCTGAACCGCCTGAAAACCCACATCAACCTGACCGGTGCCTATCGCTATCACATCAACGACGATTGGATGGTGGAACCCTCGGTGATGATCAAAGGCACGGCACCGAAGGAACTGAGTTTCGATCTCACCGCCCGGGCCGAATGGCAGCGCATGTTCTGGGGGGCACTCGCCTACCGGCTCAAAGAATCGGTGGGTGTACTGATCGGCTACAATTACGAAGACACCCTTCTGTTTGGCTATTCCTACGACATCGGCATTTCGAGCCTCCGGAAGTACAACAGCGGCACCCACGAAATCATGATCGGGTACCGATTCAACGAGATCAAATGACCTCCATGAAGACCAACGGTGTCCTTCTGCTGATCCTTGCCGGGATGCTCATGCTGACGGTTTCCTGCAAAAAAACCCCGGAAATAAGCGGGGAAGGAGTCGTTGCACGGGATGTTTTCGTGAACATGCTGGTGGACCTTCATCTGGTGGATGGCGTCACCAACGACCCCAGTTACGTAAAACGATATCCCCTCACCGACAGCATTGATCTCCTGGGACCCATTCTGGACAAATACGGGGTGGAAAAATCAGTCTTCGATTCCACCATGACAGCCTACAGCCGTCAACCCGCCCTCTTCGACGAACTGTACAACGATGTCCTCATGAAACTGAACATGATGCAGGACGAAAACGATTACAGCACCGATCCCTGAACAAGGAGGAACCTTGCGAGCTAATACAGCAGCAGGGTAAGGAACAACACACCAAATCCGGAAACAAACCCGGCAAGAAGGGTTGCGGGCCTTTGTTCCTCCAGGGAGAGAAGGGAGGAAGCACAGATTCCGGAGGCCAGGATCACACAAATCAGCGGACCCTGAATCTGGTTCTGGTACCGGAGAAATAGGGCCAGCAACAAACCGGCCAGGGCCCCCAGAGCCATCAGGTGGAGCGAAACCCGAAACCGGAAACTCAACAACAGATAGACCATCAGGACCAGATTGATCCCCAGCATGTAAGAATGCAAGGTTCGGCTGAGAGGAAGCTTGTAGAAATAAAACAGGGTGATCAAAAACAAAATCTGCACGATCACCAGATGGTACCGGGCCGAAGTCTGGTGGAAGGACCAGGGCTGATGACGTTCCAGGTTCCGGACCATGAGCAAGGGAAGAATCAGGATCGGAAATGCAAACGTTCCCAGGGCCACAACCGTCAGCAATGCTCGCTTCACGGCCGGATCCAGCAGTGCAATGTAGGTCCCCGAGTTAAGAAGGAGAAGCATACCCAAACTGGGCATCAACAGGGGATGAAACAAATAGGAGCCGAGGCGGGCGATGGAGTTGGCCTTCATACATCAGAGTTCTTTCCTCAAACGGGCCACCGGCAACCCAAGCTGTTCCCGGTACTTTGCCACGGTGCGGCGGGCAATCTGGTACCCTTTTTCATTGAGGATGGCGGACAGCCGGTCGTCGGTCAGGGGCTTTCGCTTGTCCTCTCCGTCGATGCAATCCTGCAGTATTTTTTTGATTTCGCGGGTCGATACTTCTTCCCCGCTGTCGGTTTGCAAACCCTCCGAAAAGAAATATTTCAGCTGATAAATGCCAAAATGCGTCTGGATGTACTTGCTGTTGACCACCCGGGAAATGGTGGAGATGTCCAAACTGGTCATATCCGCAATGTCCTTCAGGATCATGGGACGAAGGCGGGTTTCGTCGCCCTCCATGAAATAGGCTTCCTGGTATTCCAGAATGGCATTCATGGTCAGCAACATGGTGTTTTGCCTTTGTCGGATGGCATCGATGAACCATTTGGCCGAATCCAGCTTCTGCTTCACAAAGGTGATGGCGTCCTTGTCCTCCCGGGATGCGCCCGCTTTGTTGGCGGCATAGGTTTCGAACATCTCGGAATAGGTCTTGCTGACCCGCAATTCGGGCACATTGTTTGAATTGAGGTACAGCTGAAGCTCTCCCTCATCCTCTTCCAGAATAAAATCCGGAACAATCTGATGAAAGGACTTGCTTTGGGCATCCCCCACAGCGCCACCGGGTTTCGGATTGAGACGAAGGATTTCGTCCAGGGCCGCCTTCAGCTGGCTTTCTTCAATTCCCAGCCGCTGGAGAATCTTGTCATAGTGCTTGTTGGTAAATTCCTCAAAGTGGCTCTTCAGAATCCGGTGTGCCAAAGCCACCACCTCATCGTCCTGATCCTTTCGAACGATCTGAAGGAGCAAACACTCCTGCAGACTTCGGGCTCCTACCCCTGCAGGGTCGAGATCCTGAATGATCATGAGCACCGCATGCAACTCCTCGTAGCTGGTTTCGACCCCGACGGAAAAGGCCAGGTCGTCTGCGATCGCCTCCAGTTCCCTTCTCAGGTACCCGTCATCGTCGATGTTCCCCAGGATGTATTCAGCGAGCACTTCCTGCTCCTCAGACATTTTGCGGAGCCCCAACTGCGACTTGAGTTGCTCACGGAACGTACTCCCCATGCTGAAGGGGATCTCCTCGCGCTTGTCATCTGCCGAATAATTCTGGGCATGCAGACGGTACCCGGGGATTTCATCGTCCTGCATGTAATCTTCCAGGGAGAACTCGTCCTGATTCTCGTTGACCGGTTCCTCCCTTTCCTCTTCGTAGCTGTCCTCCGGGGCGCCTTCTTCCAGCACCGGGTTCTCCTCCAGCTCCTTTTTGATCCGCTGTTCCAACTGAATGGCAGGGATCTCCAGCAACTTGATCATCTGGATCTGTTGTGGGGACAGCTTCTGGAGAAGCTTTTGCTGGAGTCTCTGTTTTAACATGCGCTACGATCTAGAACTCGGCGCTCTTGGGTGTCCGTGGGAAAGGAATCACGTCCCGGATGTTGCTCATCCCGGTCACAAACATGATCATCCGTTCAAAACCAAGACCGAATCCACTGTGTTCGACTGTTCCAAATTTACGAGTTTCCAGATACCACCACAATTCATCCTCCGGAATATTCATGGCGTGCATGCGGGCCAGCAATTTCTCCAGCACTTCCTCCCGTTGCGACCCTCCGATGATTTCCCCGATCTGGGGGAAGAGCACATCCATGGCGCGGACGGTCCGGCCGTCATCGTTCTGCTTCATGTAGAAGGCCTTGATGTCCATGGGATAATCGGTGAGGATGACGGGCGACTTGAAATGCTTCTCCACCAGATAGCGTTCGTGCTCCGCCTGCAGGTCCAGCCCCCACTCCACGGGAAATTCGAATTTCTGTCCGGATGCTTTCAAAATGTCAATGGCTTCCGAATAGGTTTTCCGTTCGAAGGGTTGGCCAAGCACAAAATGCAGACGCTCCAACAGCCCCTTGTCCACCATGTCGTTCAGAAACTGCAGGTCATCGGCACAATGCTCCAGGGCATAGGACAGGAGGTATTTCAGGAATTCTTCGGCCAGATCCATGTTCCCCGTGATGTCATAAAAGGCCATTTCGGGTTCAATCATCCAGAATTCAGCCACGTGCCTCGGGGTGTTGGAATTCTCGGCCCGGAACGTGGGACCAAAGGTATAGATGGCCGAAAGGGCCGTGGCCCCCAACTCCCCTTCGAGCTGACCCGACACGGTCAGATTGGTGGGACGGCCGAAAAAGTCCTCACTGTAGTCGATGCTCCCCTCGTCCGTTTTCGGCGCTCCGTCCGGTGGCAGGGTGGTGACACGGAACATGGCCCCGGCGCCTTCGGCGTCCGATGCGGTGATGATGGGGGTGTGAAGGTAGAAGAACCCTTTGTCATTGAAAAACTTGTGAATGGCAAAGGACAGGGCGTGCCGGATGCGAAACACCGCTCCGAAGGTGTTGGTACGAAACCGCAGGTGGGCGATTTCCCGCAGGAATTCAAAGGAATGACCTTTCTTTTGGAGTGGATACACTTCCGGATCGCACGCGCCCAACACCTTGATTTCCCTGGCCTGTATTTCGAACTTTTGTCCCTTGCCCTGTGATTCCACCAGGGTTCCCGTTACGTCCACGCTGCTGCCCGTGGTCACGAGCCTCAGGCTCTCCTCCGGGATGTTTCCCAGATCGGCCACCACCTGGATGTTGTGGATCACGGTGCCGTCATTGACGGCCACAAAAGCCACCTGGCGATTTCCTCTGCGGGTCCGCACCCAGCCCATAAGCCGGACCTCCTGGTTCAACATTTTTCCCGTAAGTAGCTGTTTTACTGTCGATCTGTCCATATCTGTCCGTTTTGCGAGATGTAAAAATACAATTTTATCATTTTAGAGTCGTTAGTTTTATAATCAAAACAAATCGATTACTTTTACTGATTACCAATAAACGAAATGGCATGGAGCAAGAGAGAAAATCCATCATGGTGACCTGGGATTTTTCTACTGTATCCGAAAGCGCTTTGAAGCACGCGGCCAAACTGGCCCACATCGTCAAAAACGACATCCTCCTCTTTCACATCGTGGAACAATCCGAACAGGAAGCCTCCGCCGGCGAACGGATGAAAGGCGAGGTCACGCGCATCAAAGATGCCTATGGTCTTGACGTGGAATACGCCATCAAGCAGGGCAAGATTTTCAGCGAAATCGCCGATTTTGCCTCCGAGGAAAAGAACAACATCAATTTCGTGGTCATGGGAACCCACGGAATGAAAGGAAGACAGAAGTATTTCGGGAGCTGGGCCCTGAAAGTCATCGCCGGCTCATCGGTTCCCTTCATCGTGGTACAGGACGAACCTCCGGCCAAGGATCGGTACACGGACATTGTTTTTCCGGTGGATTTTAAATCCGAGAACAAAGAGAAACTCCAGTGGGCCATTTTCCTGGGGAAGTACCTGAATTCCAAAATTCATCTGTACAAAGCGCCGATGAATGACAAGGATCTGCAAAAGAAGATGAATGTGAATCTGAACTTTGCCATCCGCTTTCTCATTCAAAACAACATCGACTACGAGATCCATACAGGAAAGAAGACGGGTTCAGGAAACATCCAGAAAGAAGTTCTTGCTTTTTGCAGGGAAATCAACGCCGACCTCATCCTGATCACGACCACCAAGCACATCACCACCATGGACTACATGTTCGGTGCCCGGGAACAATACCTGCTTGCAAACGAAGAGAAGATCCCGGTCATGTGCGTGAACCCGAAATCCAACTTCGCCAAGGTGGGACAATTCATGTACGGTTAAGGCCGGACCGAAACCAAGGGAATTCAGGCATGTCGGTTCGTGTAGAGAGCATTTCCAAAAAATACGGCGCCCAGTGGGCGGTGAAGGAGGTAAGCTTCGAGGTTTCCGGAGGAGAAGTCGCCGGGTTCATCGGACCCAACGGAGCGGGCAAATCCACCACCATGAAGATCATCACAGGCACCCTCCAACCCGATGAGGGAAGGGTGCTGATCCATGGCAAAACCTGGGAATCCCAGGGAACAGCCATGCGACGCACCATTGGCTATCTGCCCGAACACAATCCGCTTTACACCGACATGTACATCCGGGAGTACCTTCGGTACGTGGCCGGTATCTATGGAATCAAGGGGAAGAAAGCCGCTCACCAGGTGGAGCATGTGATCCATACCACGGGATTGACCAGGGAGGCAGGCAAACGCATCGGCGCTTTGTCCAAGGGTTACCGACAACGCGTGGGTCTGGCCCAGGCCCTGATCCACGATCCGGACATCCTGATTCTGGACGAGCCCACCACCGGCCTGGACCCAAACCAGCTCACCGAAATCAGGGGACTCATCACGGAGATCGGCAAAGAAAAGACCATTCTGCTGTCCACGCACATCCTTCAGGAGGTGGAAGCCATTTGCGACCGGGTGATCATCATCAACCAGGGCCGGCTGGTGGCCAACGACAGGGCAGGCAACCTCAAAGGGCAGAATGAAACCAGCACCCGCACCATCCACATTGAAGTGGAACCCGCCTGTGAGGCGGAGATCTGGAAAGGGCTCCCCTTCATTGACGCGGTAAAAACACTGGCCGCCAATCAATTTCTTCTCGAGACTTCCGCCCCCCGCGATGTCCGGGCCGAAATTTCGAAATTTGCCGTCAGCAAGAACCTGACCATCCTTTCCCTCTCCCTGAAGGAACTCAGCCTGGAAGAGGTCTTCAAACAGATGACGCGCGGATAATCATTTGATTCTTATTGCAATACCCCCGCAAACATTTTGGCATTGGATTTGTCAACAATATGTATATATTTGACGATTCGATTTTGTTAACCAAATGATTACCCTATGAAATTACGCACACTAGCATTGATGGGAGGGTTCCTTGCGGCAGCAAGCCTTTCTGCCCAGACAACCCTCACCGACGTGATCAACGAGTTCAACACGGGTGTTGAGAACATCAACAGCCAGGAGTACGAACTTGCCTTGGAGCATTTCAACCAGGTCATTTCCCTGGCAGATGAAGTGGGCGCCGAGGCCGACGAGATGAAAGCAAATGCGCAAAGTCAGATTCCCGCAACGTACTACCGGCAAGCCACCGTGTTCATGAAGCGGAAACAATACGACAACGCCATTCCGTATTTGGAAAAGACGGTGGAATCGGCAGCTCAATTCGGTAACAACGAGGAGATCGCCGGAAAAGCGCAAGGTTACCTGCCCCCTCTCTACGTCCGGGAAGGAAACGCTGCCTGGAAAAATCAGAACCAGGACGCCGCCCTGGAGTATTTCGACAAAGCCCTTTCCATGAACGAGGCCCTCTATCAGGCTCACCAGGGAAAAGGACTGGTCTTCTTCGACAAGGGTGAGATCGACATGATGCTGCAGGAGTTCGACCTGGCCAAGAAAGGGGCCCTGGCCGAAAACGATGACAAAACCATCAGCGCCATCAACGACGTGATCAATTCGCACTACAATGGCAGGATCCAGAGCGAGTTCGACCAGGTAGACGAAGAAGAAGCCGATTACACCTACGTGATCGAAGCCTGTGAGAAAGCCCTGGAGGCCAATGCAGAGAATCCCCGCGCCTACTATTACATGGCCATGATCAACAACAAAAACATCGAGTTCGACGCAGCCATTCAGAACGCCGAAAAAGCCCTGCAATTTGAATCGGATCCCGTGTGGACCTCCGCCATCAACTACGAATTGGGCCTGGCCTATTCCAACACCGCCGAATACGAAAAAGCCTGCGAAACCCTGCAGAAGGTCATGGAAGAGCCCTTCCTCTCCCGCGCCGAAAAGAAACTGGAAACGGTTCCCGGCTGCAACTAGCACAAACCACCACCTCATACGAAAAGGCTGTCCCACCCGGGCAGCCTTTTTTTATGTCAGGGAATGTCTTTTCTCAACGTGCCTTCGCTTTAAAATTGTCAGGAAATGTCTTTTCGTAAAGTGCTTGTTCCCTTCGGGAAAAATGCCAGTTTACATCAAAGACATTCCCTGACCCCCCACCCCCGCTTTTGAACCCGTTCCTCAAGCGAGGGTTATCGACTTTCGAAGCCGCTCCCCAAGCGAGGCTATTCCGCTTTCGAAGCCGCTCCCCAAGCGAGGCCATTCGGATTTTGCAGCCGTTCCCCAAGCGAGGCTATTCCGATTTCGAAGCCTATATTTATTCCGAAGGAAGAAATTCAGCGAGAAAGCGGAATAGCCAGCGTCGCAGAAAGCGGAATAGCCGAGCGCCGCGAGATCGGCGAAAACCTCGCTTTTGGACCGGGATTTTGCCGGAAACGGGATTTTTCTTTCCTTTGCATCCTGAAGTGGACAGATTTGACTGATTGCAACCACGGAAAAAAATGCTAAAGCAGGAACCTTCCCTTTGCAACCAGCCCTTCCCTTCCTTGTTTGGATAACAATTATACGCATAAAGCTATGGCATATTTATTTACATCCGAGTCGGTTTCCGAAGGGCATCCCGACAAAGTCGCAGACCAGATTTCCGACGCATTGCTGGACGAATTCCTGGCCTACGACCCCCAATCCAAAGTGGCCTGTGAAACCCTGGTGACCACCGGTCAGGTGGTTCTTGCCGGTGAAGTGCACACCACCACCTACATCGATGTGCAAAAGGTGGCCCGGGAAGTGATCAAGAAGATCGGATACACCAACAGCGACTACCAGTTCGAATACAATTCCTGCGGCGTTTTGTCCGCCATTCACGAGCAATCGCCCGACATCAATCGGGGTGTCGATCGGAGCGATCCCATGGAACAAGGAGCCGGTGACCAGGGGATGATGTTTGGATACGCTTCCCACGAAACCGACAACTACATGCCCCTGGCCCTGGATCTGAGCCATCGGCTCCTTCTTGAGCTGGCTGTCATCCGCCGGGAAGGCAAGGTGATGACCTATTTGCGCCCCGACTCCAAGTCGCAGGTGACCATCGAATACAGCGACGAGGACATCCCCCAGAAGGTGCACACCATCGTGGTCTCCACCCAGCACGATGAATTTGACACGGACGACGAACGCATGCTGGCCAAGATCAAGGAAGATGTAAAAACCATCCTCATTCCCCGGGTGGTGGCCCAGCTGCCGGAGCGCCTGAAAGGTCTGTTCACCAGCGACTTCATCCTCCATGTGAATCCCACCGGCAAATTTGTCATCGGGGGTCCCCACGGGGACACAGGCCTCACCGGGCGGAAAATCATCGTCGACACCTACGGAGGGAAGGGTGCCCACGGAGGCGGAGCCTTTTCCGGCAAGGACCCCAGCAAAGTGGACCGGTCGGCTGCCTACGCCGCCCGCCACATTGCCAAGAACATCGTCGCAGCCGGCGTGGCCGATGAAGTGCTCATCCAGCTTTCCTACGCCATCGGCGTGGTGGAACCCATCGGGGTCTTCGTCAATACCTACGGCAAAGGCAAGGTCGGTTTGTCCGACGGTGCGATCGCCCGGAAAATCCGCGAGGTGTATGACCTGCGCCCCGCCGCCATCGAAAAACAGCTCAAGCTGCGGAACCCCATCTACCTGGAAACCGCGTCGTACGGACACATGGGCCGGACCCCGGAAACCGTTACCAAAACCTTCGGTTCCCCCTACTGGGACCAAAAGACCCTGGAGGTCGAACTGTTTACCTGGGAAAAACTCGACTACGTCGACACCTTCAAAAAGGCGTTCAGTCTTTAAAAACTTTACAAACCTTACAAACTTTACAAACTACGTTCATGTTTTCGGGGATTGTGGAAGAAGCCGCCCCCGTGGTGGCCCTCAAAAAAGAGCAGGACAACCTGCACATCACCATGCGTTGTTCCTTCACCGGGGAGCTGAAGATCGACCAGAGCATCTCCCACAACGGGGTTTGCCTGACCGTGGTTGACATCCGGGACGACACCTACACGGTGACGGCCATCCGGGAAACCCTGCTCAAATCCAACCTGGGTTTGCTGCAGGTGGGCGACAAGGTGAACCTGGAGCGCAGCACCCGGCTCGATTCCCGGCTCGACGGACACATGGTCCAGGGCCACGTGGACCTGACGGCCCATTGCACAGAGGTGACCGAGGCCGACGGTTCGTGGTACTACACCTTTGCCTACGATCCCGTTTCGGAGGAGCACATCACCGTGGAAAAGGGATCTGTTTCCGTCAACGGAGTCAGCCTCACCGTGGTGAACTCGAAGGACAAGAGCTTCCAGGTGGCCATCATCCCCTTCACCCACGAGGTGACCAACTTCCACCAGTTCCAGGTGGGAACGGTGGTGAATCTGGAATTCGACATCATCGGCAAATACATTGCCCGGATCCTGAAAGCCCAACTGGGAAAATAAGCGCCGGTATCGGCAGGAAAATATGTTTAAGAGTAGGAGGGCCTTTGATGGGCCTCGTGGCGGGATTTGTACCTTTAGGGGTTAATTCTTCATCCCATGCAAACCATCCTCGTTTTGGGTGCAGGCCTGTCCTCCACTTCCCTCATCGGCTATTTTCTGGAACACGCGTCGGACCAATGGAAGGTCCGGGTGGGAGACATCGACCTGCGGCTGGCCCGGGAGAAAGTGGGCGGACATCCAGCCGGAGAAGCTTTTGCTTTCGACGTGTTTGACGAGGGACAACGCCGGACCGAGGTCAAAGGCGCCGACATTGTCATCAGCCTTCTTCCCGCCCGCATGCACCATCTGGTGGCGGCGACCTGCGTGGAATACGCCACCAACATGGTCACGGCTTCCTACCTGTCGCCCGAGATCAAGGCCCTGGACGGCGCCGCCCGGAGCAAGGAGATCGTGCTGATGAACGAATGCGGGGTGGACCCGGGCATCGACCACATGTCGGCCATGCAGATGCTCGACCGCATCCGGGACGAAGGAGGGCGGATGCTGGCCTTTGAATCGAGCACGGGGGGACTCGTGGCACCGGGGTTTGAGAACAACCCCTGGCGCTACAAATTCACCTGGAATCCAAGGAATGTGGTGCTGGCGGGGAAAGACGGCGCCCGGTTCCTGCACAACGGAAGATTCAAGTACATCCCCTACCACAAACTCTTTTCCCGCACCGAAATCATCCAGGTTCCCGAGCTTGGCGAATACGAAGTGTACGGCAACCGGGATTCCCTGACCTACCGCGACACCTACGGACTGCACGACCTGCAGACCATGTTCCGCGGAACCATCCGGAGACCCGGATTTTGCGAGGCCTGGGATGTGTTTGTCCAGCTGGGTGCCACCGACGACGGATACGTCATGGAGGATACGGAACACATGACCTACCGGGACTTCATCAACAGCTTCCTGGCCTATTCCGTCCACAGCAATGTGGAAAGCAAGGTGGCCACCTACCTGGGGATCGACGAGGATTCGGCCATGATGGACCGGCTCAAGTGGCTGGGCATCTTTGAAAAACGGGTCATCGGCGTGCCCGGACTCACCCCGGCCAAAGTCCTTCAGAAATTGCTGGAGGAAAAATGGGCCCTGGAGGAGGGCGACAAGGACATGATCCTCATGCAGCACCAGTTCGATTTCGAAAAGGAGGGCAAGCACCTCAAACGCTACGCCACCCTGGTGTGCATGGGCAAGAACACACGGGAAACGGCCATGGCCATGACCGTGGGACTCCCCCTGGCCATCACGGCCCGGCTCATCCTGGAAAAACGCTACCGGGGCACCGGCGTCCGCCTGCCCATCGTCCCGGAAGTCTACAACCCCGTCCTCGAAGAGCTGGAAACCTACGGCATCCGCTTCCAGGAGGAGGAGGTGGAAATCACTACCTGACCCCCGGTCGTCCCCCCTGCCTATTGTCTTTCCTGCTTCCTCTCTTACCGGAAAGGAATGTGGATTTATGGATACGTTATGGATATGTGTCGCTTACGCTTCCGGTCAGACCACCAACCCGTCCTTCATCGTCACAATGCGGTCGGCCATGGCGGCCAGGTTCTGGTCGTGGGTGACGATGACCAGGGTTTTGCCGAATTGTTCCCGGAGGGTGATGAAAAGCTTGTGAAGCTCCTGCTTGTTTTCGCTGTCCAGGTTTCCCGAGGGTTCGTCGGCCAGGATGACCTCCGGGTCGTTGATCAGGGCCCGGGCGACGGCCACCCGCTGTTGTTCCCCGCCCGACATTTCGGCCGGCTTGTGATCGAGCCGTTGGGTCAGACCGAGAAAATCGAGGAGCTCTCCGGCCCGCTTTTCCACTTCCCGTCGCGGACGGTTGGCAATGAACCCCGGGATGCACACATTCTCCAGTGCAGTGAATTCGGGCAAGAGCTGGTGGAACTGGAACACAAATCCGATGTGCTGGTTCCGGAACCGGGCCAGTTTGTGGTTCATCAGGCTTTCCGTTCGCACCCCGTTGATTTCGACCGTTCCCGTATCCATTTTGCTCAAGGTGCCGAGGATCTGCAGCAGCGTGGTTTTGCCGGCACCGGATGCTCCCACCACCGACACCACCTCGCCGGCGGCAACGTCCAGGTCGATGCCCTTCAATACCTGCAGGCTTCCGAATGATTTGGTGATGTTCCGTGCGGTGATCATGGGCTTATAAGATCAGGTAAATATACAACAGATAGATCAATATCATGAAGATCCCTTCCCATCGGGTGATCCGGGACCGCGCAGCCGGCACCATCATGAGCAGCAAAAGGAAGGAGGCCCCCATCATGGCAGGGACATCGACCCGGGCGATGGCCCGGTCCACATCGACCGGTGCAACCAGAACGGTGAAGCCCAGAACGGCCAGGATGTTCATGATGTTCGATCCCAGAATGTTCCCCACCGACAGATCGGTCTCCTTTTTCAGGGCCGCGATCACGCTGGTGGTAAGCTCCGGAATGCTGGTCCCCACCGCCACCATGGTCAGGGAGATGACACGCTGGGAAACCCCCAGGCTTTCCGCAATCAAGGCCGCGTGTTTCACCAGCAGGTTGGCTCCCACAGCCAGCCCCGCCACCGAGACAAGCAAAACCAGAACCGCGGTCCAGGCCTTCATCGATGGTTCCGCCTCCCGGTGTGAGGATGGTTCATTCTCCCCTGCATTGGATACGGCGAGCCTCATGTTCCTCCGGCCCATGCGAACGACAAAAACCAGGTAGGCTGCCAGCAGGAGAACGAAAACCAGCCCTTCCGTCCGGGACAGGTGTCCATCAAAGGCAAAGCCAAAGAGGATCAGGGACACGGCCATCAAAACGGGCCAGTCGTGACGAACCGAAGAAGCGGGTACGGGGATCGGGTAGATCACCGCGGTGATGGCCAGGACCAGAAGGATGTTGCTCAGGTTGCTGCCCACCACATTGCCCATGGCGATTTCCGGCAAACCGGAAAAGGCCGCCTGCAAACTCACCAGCAGCTCGGGGGCCGACGTACCGAAGGCGACCACGGTGAGTCCCACGATCATCGTGGGGATCCGCAGGATCCGTGCAAGAGCTACGCTGCTGTCGACCAGGTACTTGCCGCTGGCGAACAACAGCGCCAGGCCGATGACCAGGAGAAGAAGCGAAAGGATCATGATGGGCGGGGACGGGGATCTAAAGGTCCATGCTCTTCTTCACGTCCCGTGCGATCTCGTTGGCGTCCTTGGTGATGTTTTCCTTGATGATGTTGGCGTCCTTGGTCAGTCTTTCCTTGATTTCCTTGAAATCGTCCATGACTTCCGGTGAGCTTTTCTCAAACTCCCGCTTGATGTCGTCGGTGGCTTTCCGGAATTCCTTCATCCCCTTTCCGAAGGTCTTGGCAAGCTTGGGTATTTCTTTGGATCCGAAAAGGAGCAGGACGACAAGAAAGATGATCACAATTTCCTGACCGCTTATGAATAGGATGGTAGGGTTCATCTTCAACCGAATTTTTGCAAAGATAGCAATTCCCATTCGGCTTGTGCAGCAGAAACCCGGTTTCCATGGGGAATTTCTTTCCTCTTTTCCTGACTTCCACAACAACCCATCGGGGATGCGGGGTCAAACGAATATGCCCTGTCGATCGGACCTGCCAAATTTTTCCCCAATAACTCCTTTCCTCCCTCTCCCCTTTTCCTGACTTCCACAACAAACCATCGGTGGGGGTGGAAAAACAGATGGGACCCTGTCGATCGGACCTGCCAAATTTTTTCCCAAAAAATTTGAGTCCGGAGACAGGGTCCCATCTGTTTCCAGGGGGAGCCGATGTGTTAGTTCGTGGAAATCTGCAGCATGTAGTTGCCGTCGGCTTTGTCCGCCTTCACCGAATAGCTCCACGTCCCCGTGTACTTGTCCTTCTGCTCATCGCCGATGGTGTTCGACTGGTTGAAGGTGACCTCGGCCGAGGAGGTGATGGTCAGCTCCTTGAACACCTTGCCGTTGGGGTACTTCACCCGGATGGTGATCTCACCGGAACGCACCCGCCCGTTGATCATGCAACGGAACCTTTGCGTCCCGTCCTCCACCTCAAATTCCCCTTCCGAGGTATCCGTTCCGCCTTTGAAGGTGTTCCGGAGGATGAGCTGGGAAGAATTCTGACGGATGCTGAACACATCATCTCCCATGGAGTACACAAACGCACCCTCCCCATCGTCGGAGAACACCATGGGAAACCCGGTGGAGGACCGGACCCGGGCTTCGGCCCGCACTGCGCGGTTGTCCCGTTCCGTCATTCGTTGCTGGTCCTCAAAGAAGCTCCATGCTTCCTGCTGTTGCTTCAATTCCTGCATTTGCTGCATGTCCTTCTCCAGGATTTCTTTCTTCTGCTGCAGCTCCTTCTGTTGTTGTTCGGTTTTGTCTTCCTTCTTCTCCTGGGCCCACATGGCGGTGGATCCGAGGCACAAAAAAGCGACAAAGAATCCGATTCGTCCGTTCGTTTTCATGCGTGTATGGTTTTGTTTGTTGTTCCTGAAAACAAAAGTAGGAGCCCGGGCCGTACGACTTGGTTAATGCTGTGTTAAGGGCAGGTTAAGGTGGCCGGAAACACCCTATCTTCGTGTCAGACAAGATGCCGGAATGACCAATCGTTTCTACATATTCCTTTCTGCCCTGGCGCTGGGGGTCCTTCTTCTGGCGCAGTCGGTGTTCATCACCGACACGTACCGGACCAAACGGGAGCAGTTCGATGCTCGCTTTGGAGGACTTGTCCGGGAGGGGATGAACGAATTCAACGAGCAGGAGTCGCCCTTCGACAGAGATTCTCTGTTGTATGTGCTCGACCGGATTTCCCTGGAATACCAGTACGCCGACCCGGACACCCTGAAGGAACGACTGGAAGAAACCTTTGTCCGCATCCTCAATGAATACAGGGAACCCGAAACCTTCCTCCAATTCTTCCTCCTGGCGGCGGGGGAAGTGCCACTGTTCACCTACCACAACCAGCTACGGGACCTCCGACTGCTGGACATGGATCTGGAGATTCCGGTGTATCCGACCTCTGACCTGCTTCCCGCCGTCCCTCCGGGAGCACTCCGGGCCGGCACCTACACCTACGAGCGGAACTTCTTCCGGGTGACCTACGAGGTGTACGTGAATTTCACGAACCGTTCCGCGATGATTCTGTCTGAAATGCGTCGCATCCTGCTGCTGTCGGTGGTCACGCTGGTTCTTGTGTTCTTTGTGTTCTTCCTCACCCTTCGGAACCTGATGACCCAAAAGCGGTTGTCGGACATGAAGACGGATTTCATCAACAACATGACCCACGAACTGAAAACCCCACTGTCCACCATTTCCGTGGCCTCCAGTTCCCTGGGAAACCGGCAGATCGTATCCGACAGCGGCAAGGTGGAAGAACTGTCGGCCCTCATAAAAAAGCAAAACATCCATTTGTCGGGACTCATCGACCGCATCCTCGATATCAGCATCTGGGAAAAGGACCAGGTGGCGCTGAAGGTGAAGCCGGTGGAACTGGAACCCTGGATCCGGCACCTGGTGGGGGCCTTTCTCCTGGAGAAAGGGGAACGTGCACCTGAGATCGACTTGGATCTGAATCTGCAAGTTCCGGTCCTGCCGATGGATGAAGTGCACATGTCCACGGCCATCAACAACCTGCTCGGCAATGCCGTGAAATACGGACCCGACCGGGTTCCCATGCGGATCCAGGTTCACAGCCGCCCGGAGATTCTTCGAGTCCGCATCACCGACGAGGGACCCGGCATCCCCCGGGAAGAGCAAAAACACATCTTTGAAAAATTCTACCGGGGTACGGAGGCCAAAACAAAGGTCATCCGGGGTCTTGGTCTCGGCTTGTATTATGTGAAACAAATCGTGGAGGGACACGGGGGGACCATCTCCGTGGAAAGCCGGCCCGGCGAAGGGAGCGCCTTCACGATCCAAATACCCTACGATCATGGATCTCTTGCTTGTGGAAGATGACATCGACCTTCAGAAGGTGCTCGCCCAGTACCTCGAACTCTCCGGCTTCCGGGTCCGCACGGCCAACCATGGAAAACACGGTTGGGAGCAGTTTCAGAAGGAACATGTGGACCTGTGCATCCTGGACGTGATGATGCCTGTCCTGGACGGCTTCGGCCTGGCCAGGAAAATCCGGCAACACGATCCCAACATGCCCGTGGTGTTCCTGACGGCCAAAAACCAGAAGGAGGACCGGCTCACCGGTCTGAAGCTGGGGGCCGACGACTACATCACCAAACCCTTCGAGGCGGAGGAACTTGTCCTTCGACTGCGAAACATCCTGAAGCGAACGGGAAAAGAAGAGGAAGGATCCCGGAAGCTGGGCGGCCTGGACATCCATTTCGGGGAACTGGTGATCCGAGACGGGGACCGGGAGCACCACCTGACTCCCCGGGAAGGGGAGCTGCTCCGTTACCTCATGGATCATCCCAATGCGGTGCTCAAGCGGGAGGACATCCTCCGGGAGCTCTGGGGACAAAACGACTATTTCCTGGGTCGTTCCATGGATGTGTTCATCTCCCGCCTGCGGAAGTACCTGGAAGGGGAACCCACGGTGAGCCTGGAAACAAAAAGGGGCGTGGGTTTCATCCTGCGAACAGGAACCCACACCCCTCGGTAAGTTTCAAATTCTCTTATTTCCGCACGGTCCCTTTCAGTATCCGCTTGTTCTCATCTCCCTTGATGGTATCATACACCAACGGGGTGGCAATGAACAGGGAAGAATAGGTCCCCACGACAATCCCGATCAACAGGGCGAAGATAAAGCCCCGGATCACGTCCCCTCCGAAGACGAAGATGGCCAGAAGCACAAAGAAGGTGGAGAGCGACGTACTGAAGGTCCGGCTCAGGGTGCTGTTCAGAGCCGTGTTGAAGATCTCCTTCCGCTCTCTCTTTCTCTGGAGTCCAACATACTCCCGGATCCGGTCGAAGACCACCACCGTGTCGTTGATGGAATACCCCACCACCGTCAGGATGGCGGCAATGAAGGATTGATCGAGTTCCAATGAGAAGGGCATGACCCCGTACAGCAGGGAGAACAAGCCGATGACGATCATTACGTCATGGGCCAGGGCGCCCACGGCACCCAGTCCGAACTGCCAGTTGCGGAAACGCAAGAGGATGTACAGGAAGATCACCAGAAGCGAACCGATGACCACAAAGATGGCGCTGCGCTTGATGTCGTCGGCG
The DNA here is from genome assembly GCA_041393235.1 of Bacteroidales bacterium. GTDB lineage: Bacteria > Bacteroidota > Bacteroidia > Bacteroidales. The sequence continues at coordinate 16,728 of JAWKKO010000001.1, read as the reverse complement.
ATGGTGGGTCCCACCTTGTGGGACGAAATGATGTAGTCTTGTCCGTTGATGAATTCATCCAGGGTGACATTTCCATCCAGGTAGGGTTGCAGGCCGGTGAACATCTCTGCTTTGATCAGAGAATCCGCTTCGGGACGGTCGTCGTCGATGAGGTGGGTGGTGGTGACACGTACGGTGTTCTTGGTACCGTAGGTGATGACCATGGGAGCATCACCGCCGAAGGCCTCCGTCAGATGACTTTGCACCTCCGTGGTTTCCACCTCCTGAGGGAAGGTGATCACATAGTTCCGTCCACCGGAGAAGTCCACGCCAAGATGCAGACCGCGGGTCACCAGGGAAGCGATGCCGGCCAGAATGACGACGGAAGAAATGACATAGAAGAGTTTCCTTTTCCCGATGAAATCGATCTTGGCATTCTTGAAAGCATTCCGGGTGAGCTTCGTATCGAAGGTGATGTTCCGGTTCTTTTCAAGCATGCGCTCGTAGGTCAGGCGCGTCAGCACGATGGCACTGAAAAGGGAGGTGATGATCCCGATGACCAGGGTGGTAGCAAAACCCTTGATGGGTCCCGTACCGAAGAAGAACAGGATCAGACCCGTGAAAAATGTCGTCAGCTGGGCATCGAAAATGGCCGAATAGGCATTCTTGTACCCGTCCTTGATGGCGGCTTTGAGATTCTTACCCGCAGCCAATTCTTCCCGGATTCGTTCATAGATCAGCACGTTGGCATCCACCGACATCCCGATGGTGAGCACGATCCCCGCGATACCGGGCAGCGTAAGCACGGCTTGCAGGGAAGCCAGCACACCCATGAGGAAGAACATGTTGGCCAGCAGGGCGATGTCGGCCACCAGTCCGCCGCGGCGGCTGTAATAGAAGACCATGTAAGCCAGCACCACCACGAAGGCGATCATGAAGGAGTTCATCCCGTCCTTCACCGATTTGGCACCCAGGGAGGGCCCGATCACTTCGCTGGATTCGACGCGGGCGCGAGCCGGCATTTTCCCGGATTTCAGGATGTTGGCCAGGTCGTCTGCATCCGTTTGGGAAAACTGACCCGAGATGGAGGAGCTTCCTCCCTTGATCTCGCCAGACACCGTGGGTGCGGAATAGACCAGACCGTCGAGCACGATGGCCAGGGCTTTGTTTGTGTTTTCGCGGGTCAGGTTGGCCCAGCGCTTGGCGCCTTCGGCATTCATGTTCATGCTGACCTCGAACTCGCTGGTGTAGGGATCGGTCGTCACCCGTGCATCGGTGACATACTTCCCTTCCAGGGCCGGCTGGTTGTTCCGGGCGGCCTTCAGGGCGTGAAGGCGGATGTATTGTTGTTCGTCCCCGTCGGGCTGGAAGTGCCATGCAAATTTCAGATCGGAGGGAAAGAGGTTCCGGATCTGGGGGATGGCCAGGTATTCATTGACCTTGGCCGTGTCTTTGAGCATCACCACACCCACGGTGGAACCGGGAATGAACTGACGCTGGTTGTCCACATAGGGGGTGATCAATGCATAAATGGGGTTTTGCTCGGCAAAGAGATCGGACTGGTCCTGAAACGACTGGGTGCTGTCCAGGTCCGACAACAGATCCAATCCGCTCGTGTCGAGCAGCAAATCGTCTTCGGGCAGGTCCAGAATGGATTCTTCCTCCTGGGTTTCTTCCACGGGGCCCTGTGAAAGAACGGGGGCCTTGGTGGTTTCGAGCATGCCGGAAAGCTGGGTGTTGGCCTGATCCATGAACTGCCACACTTCGGCGGCTTCATAGGTGGTCCAGAATTCCAGGTTGGCCGTTCCGGTGAGCAGTTTGGTGACACGCTCGGGTTCCTTCACGCCGGGAAGCTCCACAAGGATCCGTCCCTGGCGCTCCAGCTTCTGAATGTTCAGCTGAACGACACCGAAACGGTCGATCCGGTTCCGGAGAACGTTGTAGGAGTTGTCGATGGCGCTTTCGGCTTCTTCTTTGAGGAAACTGACGACATCCTGGTTGTTGGTGCTGAAGTCGATCTGACCCCGGGTTTCCGGCGTCATGAAAAACTGTGCCAGCTGGGCGCCGGGGTTCAATTCTTCAAAAGCATCGGCGAACAGGTCCACAAAATCATCCTGACTGTTGGCTTTCCGGTCGTGTGCCAGGGCCATGGTCTGGGTAAACGTGGGATCGGTCAGGTATTGCGGTGCGGCCAGAGAACGGATGATGTCTTCCACCGCGATTTCCAGGATCACGTTCATCCCGCCTTTCAGGTCGAGACCAAAGTTGATTTCCCGTTCTTTGCATTCCTGGTAGGTGTACTTTTTCAACAGCATGTTGTACACCGTTTCACCTTTCATCGAGTCCAGGTAGGAACGCTCGATCCGTACATCGCCGTTTGCAACCTTCTTTGCATCCCGTTCCACCTTCTGGGCGAACACGGTGAACAGAAGCTGGTACACGCTGACAAGGGCCAGAACAATCGTAAAGAACCTGATAGCACCTTTATTCTGCATTTTGAACTAGTTTATTGATAGTTACTTGATTGGCAATTTTGAATAGGCCGCAAATATAGCACTAATTTTCCGCACTTCTTGGGCAAGCCCGAAAAAAAAGCGCAGGTCGGCTCGAGGCCGCCTGCGCGTTTGGCATTGAAATATTCCACTGACAATCTGAGCCTTGAGGCTAGCTGTCAAACATCTTCATGTCGTCCAGCACTTTCATCACCTGCTTCACACTTTCAGCGGAGGTGGCCAACATCTTCTTTTCTTCTGCGTTCAGGCTGATCTCAATGATTTCCTCCACTCCGTTCTTGCCAAGCTTGACGGGTACCCCCAGATAGATCTTCTTCTGTCCGTACTCTCCGTTGAGGTAGGCGCAGACCGGGAAAATCCGGTGCTGGTTGTCCACAATGGCTTCCACCATCTGGGAGACAGCGGCTCCGGGAGCATACCAGGCCGAGGTTCCCATCAGGCTGACCAATTCGCCTCCCCCTTTGCGGGTGCGGTCGACGATCTTGTCGATCACCTCCTTGCCCAGCAATTCGGTGACGGGAATGCCGCTGACCGAGGTATACCGGGGCAGAGGTACCATGGTGTCGCCGTGTCCCCCAAGCAGCATGGCGTGAATGTCGGACGGACTCACATCCAGGGCGCTTGCCAGGAAGGCTTTGTACCGGCCCGTATCCAGGATGCCGGCCATCCCGAACACCTTGTGGGGATCCTTGTTTGCCGCCAGGAACGCCGCGTAGGTCATCACGTCCAGCGGGTTGGACACCACGATGATGATGGCGTCCGGGGAATACTTGATGGCCTTTTCGGTCACTTCCTTGACGATCTTCGCATTGGTGGCGATGAGATCGTCCCGGGACATGCCGGGCTTCCGGGGAATGCCTGAGGTAATGACGATAACGCCCGATCCTTTTGTCTTCAGATAGTCGTTGGTACAGCCGATCACACGGGTGTTGAAGTGATTGATGGAAGAAGTCTGCCAGATGTCCAGTGCCTTTCCTTCGGCCAGGCCTTCTTTCACATCCAGCAGGACCACTTCGTTGGCCAGGTCTTTGTGGGCGATCACATTGGCACAGGTGGCGCCCACATTGCCCGCCCCAATGATGGTAATCTTGTTCATACGTAGGGAATTTTTAGGTTAACATGGATTTTTCAATCGGGTTCACTTGAAATTTTGAAATAGGGTCATACAATGTACATATTTTCGGAGCGAAAGCCAGCTTGTTGTAGAGCATATTGGTAAAAAAGCAGCCTTCCGGGGCCTGGATCGACTTGACTTGGACGCTGAAAAATGGTACCTTGACCATGTACCCAACCCTCCCGCGCCATGAAAATCGATCTGTCCAGGTACCTCACCGACTGGTACAAAGAAGACCCCTCAAAAAAGTTTTACCCGGGACCCGTGGTCACCCTGTCCCGGGAAGTGGGATGTCCGGCCAAAAAGCTGGCGGCCGGACTCACCGAAGCTCTCAACAGCACGAAGCGCCAGAAAGCCAAGGATCAGCCCTGGAAATGGATCAGCAAGGAAATCATGCTGGAATCGGCCAAGGAACTGAATGTGGATTCAGCCCAGATCCAGCATGTCTTTGATTACAAAACACGGGGGTCCTGGAAGACCTCCTTCTGGCCCAATCCAGAGACTATTACAAATCGGATCAAAAAATCCGCACCACCATTGCCAAGGTCATCCGACGGTTCGCCAACGAAGGAAACGCCATCATCGTGGGTCGGGGCGGGGTGGCCATCACCCGGGACATTCCCAAATCCCTGCACATCTTTCTGGAAGCCCCGCTGGAGTGGCGGGCCATGCGGGTGGCGGAAAAACACGACTACAGCCTCGAACAGGCGCGTACCTACGCACAGAACATCGACAAAAAGCGCACTGTGTTTCGGGATTATTTCCAGGGAAAGGGGAATGATTACACACGCTTCGACATGAAGCTGAATTGCATGACACTGGAAATGAATGAAATGATCGATATCATCCTCGGTGCATTAAAAACCCGGCAGATGATTTGAAAGTTTATTATTTTTAGCTTGCCATTACCAAACGAATTCATGATGCTCAGACGTCTACTCTGCCTGGCAACGCTGCCCGTATTGTTCCTTTCCTGCAAACAGATTGATTCTTCCTCGTCCCATCCCTTTGTTGCCAGCCCCGGGGGCGGCGATCCCGATGCCGCGCTTGAGGTGATCTATGCCATGGATCTTCCCACCGATGTGATTTCCCTTTTTGACGAAACGGGAAGCGGATACAAGCCAGAACTGTTTCCGGATCTGAACCAGGTTCCCCTGATGGACAACCCGGATCAGATGGCTGTGCTGCTGGGGGCCCTCGGAGTGGACATGAGCTACAGCAAGCTCTTCAACCAGGTGGAGGATGCGGCAGAACTGTACCGGCAGATTGAATTCCTTGCCGAGCGTCTCGATGTGCCGGAGGATGTGTTCGCGAAGACGCGGGACGACCTTCAGTCTTTCGTGGATCAGCCCGACTCCCTCACCGAACTCATTCTGGACATTTACGAGACCACCGACGCCCATTTCAAATCCACCGGAAACGATGCCCTGGCCAGCCTCAGCCTCATGGGAGGATGGTTGGAAGCCGCCTACATTGGGGTAAACATCTACCTGGAAAACAACAACCTGGAAGTGGGCGACCGCATCCTACAGCAAAAATACGCCTTGAAGAGCCTCACGGGTCTTCTGGCAAATTACCAGGAATCCCTCTGGGTCAGACGATGCATTCTGGAATTGGAACGCCTGAACCGGTTCTATGAACATGTGGAAATCACCTATCCCACGGAGGACTTTCACATCGACCGAAGCCGGAAGCGGATCCACGCCACCGAAGCACAATTGAAATACGAACCTCAGACCATGGAGGCCATCTGCGCCACCATCATCCAGTTCCGCCGGGAGCTGCTTCCCTGATTTACACCAGCGCCTTTCCGGTCATTTCCTTCGGCAGGGCCACACCCATGATGGTCAGCAGGGTGGGTGCCACATCGGCCAGGATTCCTTCGCCGATGCGCTTGTAATCATCGGTCACCAGGATGCAGGGCACCGGGTTCAGGCTGTGGGCCGTGTTGGGCGACCCGTCTGCATTCACGGCATGATCGGCATTCCCGTGGTCGGCGATGATCAGAACATCATAGCCCTTCTCTCTTGCAGTTTCCACCACCTCGCCCACACACTGGTCCACCGTGGTCACGGCTTTCCGGATGGCTTCGTACACACCGGTGTGTCCACCATGTCGCCGTTGGCGAAATTCAGGCAGATGAAATCGGGCGCCTTGTCCTTCATGGCTCCGATGACGGCATCCTTCACTTCGAAGGCGCTCATCTCCGGTTTCAGGTCGTAGGTGGCCACTTTGGGAGAGGCAATCAGGATGCGGTTTTCCCCATCGAATTCCTTTTCCCGTCCCCTGCTGAAAAGAAGGTGACATGGGCGTATTTCTCGGTTTCCTGCGATCCGCAACTGGGTGCGACCGGCGGCGGCAACGACTTCCCCATCGTGTTTTGTACGTTCTCCTTGTCGTAGATCACATGCAAGCCTTGGAAGGTGGCATCGTCGGGGGTCATGGTGCAATAATGAAGGGGGATGGTCTTCATTCCTGCCTCGGGCATGTCCTTCTGCGTCAGGACAATGGTAAGCTCCCGGGCCCGGTCGTTCCGGAAATTGAAGAAGATCACCACATCCCCTTCCCGGATGGTTCCCACCGGGGTGCCCGCGTCATCGGTCATCACGATGGGTTTCACAAATTCATCGGTGACGCCGGCTTTGTAGGATGCATCGATGGCAGACACCACATCCTTGGCGGGCGAACCTTTTCCGTGGACCAGCAGGTCGTAGGCGTCCTTCACCCGTTCCCAGCGCTTGTCCCGGTCCATGGCATAGTACCGTCCAATGAACGAGGCCACCTTCACCTTCGATCCGGCCAGGTGGTTCACCAGGTTTTCCATGTAGCCTTTTCCGCTCTGGGGATCCGTATCCCGGCCGTCCCCGAACCCGTGGACGAACACCTTCTCCAGTCCGTAATCTGCGGTCAGATCGCACAGCTTGTACAGGTGCTTGTCGAGGGAATGCACGCCCCCGTCGGACAGAAGCCCGAGAAAATGAACCTGGGCTCCCTTGTCCCTTGCATAGGACAAGGCTTCCACGATCACCGGGTTTTCACCGATGGTGCCGTCCTTCACCGCCCTGTTGATTTTCACCAGATCCTGGTACACCACCCGGCCGGCGCCGATGTTGAGGTGTCCCACTTCCGAGTTTCCCATCTGGCCGTCGGGCAGACCCACATTTTCGCCCGATGCGTGCAAACGGGACGAAGGGTATTCTTTTGCAAGTCGGGTCATGTTGGGGGTGGGCACCTGGCTGATCACATCCGATGCATCCCCTTTACCGAGCCCCCAGCCATCGAGGATCATCAACAATGTTTTTTTCTTCTTCATTTGATTCATTTTATCTTCGTTGTTCAACACCTGTCGGTGCCATTTGTTCCGGCTCCGAAGAACGGGCCACAAAGATAATGGAAAAACAAGGGAAAATCCAGGAAAAACTCAGGGCTCTGAAAGCCCGCGTATGGAACCGGGACAAGCTTTCCAGGGAGAGCCGGGCCTTTGCCCGAACCTATGCGGCCAAGACCAAAAACCTCATCCGGGAGGGCATGGAAATCCTCGGGGAGGAAGCCGGAGAGACAGAACAAATGGCACGTTCCTTTTTCCGGCTCCTGGAACAACGCCTGAATCTGAACGAGCGGAGCGAGCCCCCCACCGAGGAGGAGGTGAGGGCGGCCGTGGAACAACTCAAAGATGTGGGCCGGTTTTCGGTTTTCGCAACCCTGGTCATCCTCCCGGGCGGCGTGGTGTCCTTGCTGGGGCTGGAACTCCTGGCCCGGAAATTTGGTATCCGCGGATTCAACCTCATTCCCTCGTCCTTCCGGGACCGGCTCGAGAAAAAGAAGAAAAAGCCGGATCTGCCTCCGGGCGACAACCTGCCCGCAAAAAATCCGTCGGGACACCCCCCCGGGCGCCCATCCCGGTTTGAAGGATAATCCGTACATTGCATCAAACCCATCACCGCCAACAAGACCCCCATGAAACCCACCCGCATTTTCGACCTGCCCGGGCATTGCGTCTCCCGCTTCCCGGGACACCCTGTATTCGCTGAAAAGGTCAGGGGAAAGTGGACCTTCCTCACGTCCGAACAGTATGCCGAACAGTCCCGTCACTTTGCCCTGGGACTGCTGGAACTGGGATTCCAGCCGGGCGACCGCATCCTGACCGTTTCCAACAACCGGCCCCAGTGGAACATCGCCGAAGTGGGCATGACCCTGGCCGGGCTGGTGCACGTGCCGGCCTACACGTCCATGAACCGGGACGAGTATGCCTACGTTCTGGAACATTCCGGAGCCCGCGGGGTGATTGTCTCCGACCGGAAGCTGTGCGACCTGATCCGGCCCCTGGCGGAGGAAGCAACGCATGTGGATACCTTCCACTCCTTCGATGCCATTGACGGGGTTCCCCATTGGACGGAGGTGTTGGAGCGGGGCGCCGGGGCATCGCCTTCGACCCGGGAAACACTGGATCGGATCAGCGGGGGAATCCGTCCCGACGATCTGGCCTGCATCATCTACACCTCCGGCACCATGGGCCGGTCCAAGGGCGTCATGCTCTCCCACCGGAACCTGGTGGAGAATTTCCTGGCGGGACACGAGGTGTTCCAGCTGGGTCCCGAAGACCGCTACCTGAGCATCATCCCCGTATGCCATGTGGGCGGACGGCTGGGCAACTACCAGACCCAGTACGCGGGCGCCTGCATCTACTACGCGGAGAACATGGGCACCATCGCCGCCAACCTGAAGGAAATCAAGGCCACGGGTTTCGATGCCGTCCCCCGCATCCTGGAAAAAATCTTCGACAACGTCCTGGCCAAAGGACGGGCCCTGAAGGGGATGAAACGACGCCTCTTTTTCTGGGCGGTGAACCTGGGGTTCCGTTATGTGCCCCCCGGAGAACAATCCTGGCTCTATGCCCGGAAGCTCAAGGTGGCCGACCGGCTGATCTATTCCAAATGGCGGGAGGCCCTGGGAGGGGAAGCCCGGCTGGTGGGCTGCGGCGGCGCCAGTCTCCAGGACCGCCTGCAGCGCGTTTTCTGGGCCTGCGGTCTGAAAGTGATCAACATCTACGGACTCACCGAAACCTCCCCCACCATCACCATCAACCGGCAGGAGCCCGGGCTCACCCGCCTGGGCACGGTGGGCTCGGTCATCGACGGGGTGGAACTGAAAATCGCCCCGGACGGTGAGATCCTGTGCAGGGGACACAACGTCATGCTGGGCTATTACAACGACGAGACGCTCACACGGGAGGTCATCGATGAGGAAGGCTGGTTCCATACCGGAGACGTGGGGGTGCTGGAGGACGGGAAATTCCTTCGCATCACCGACCGGAAAAAGGAGATCTTCAAATTGTCCAATGGAAAATTCGTGGCACCCCAGACCATCGAAAACCAGATCAAAACCTCCGTTTTCGTGGACCAGGTGATGGTGGTCGGGGAACACGAAAAATTCGCCAGTGCCCTGCTGGTTCCTGATTTCAACTACCTGAAGGAATGGTGCATTGCCCGGGAGATCCCCCAGGGCAACGACCGGACCCGCCTATTGGAGGATGCCCGGGTGGTGGATGCCTTCCAGCAGGAAATCCGGCGGATCAACAAGAACCTGCAGGAATGGGAACGGATCAACCGCATCCGCCTGGTCAGCGACGAATGGTCACCCATGACCGGGGAGCTGTCGGCCAGCCTGAAGCTCAAGCGCAAAGTCCTGATGGACAAATATCCCCATCTGCTCGAATCCATTTATTCCAAAGAACGGCTGGCATGATCCTGAAGGAAGTATCAGGTGCACGCGGCATCCGGGCCTTTCACCGGGTTCCCCATGGCATCTACCGGAACGATCCGGTGTGGGTGTGTCCCCTCGAAAAAGAGATCGAAGCCATCTTCGACCCGGACAAAAACACGTATTTCCGCCACGGGGAGGCTGCCCGGTGGGTCCTGCGGGACGGGAACCGTCCGGTGGGCCGCATCGCCGCCTTCATCGACCGGAATGCCTGCCACAACCACGATCAACCCACCGGGGGGTGCGGTTTCTTCGAGTGCATCGATGACCCGGAAGCGGCCCGGATGCTGTTCGACCGGGCCCGTGACTGGCTCAAGGAGCGGGGGATGGAGGCCATGGACGGACCCGTCAATTTCGGGGAGACCGACAAATACTGGGGGCTGCTCGTGGAGGGCTTCACCCATCCGTCCTACGAGCTCGCCTACAATCCGCCCTATTACCAGGCCCTGTTCGAGGACTACGGGTTCCGTACCTACTTCAAACAGGAAGGCTTCCATCTCAACCTCCGGGAACCCCTTCCGCCCCGCTTTCTGAAAATCGCCCAACGAATCGCCCAAAAGCCGGAATACCGCTTTTCCCATTTCCGGTGGAACGAGACGGACCGGTACGTCCGGGACTTCGTCACCGTGTTCAACGAGGCCTGGGCCTCCTTCAAGGAAGGGTTCGAACCCCTGGAGGTGGCATACATCCAACGGACCCTGAAGAAAGCACGGGCCATCCTTGACGAGGAATTCATCTGGATCGCCTACCACGAGGACACCCCCATCGCCATCTACCTGATGTACCCCGATGTGAACCTGATCCTCAAACACCTGAAGGGACGGCTTCATCCCCTGGCCCTGGTGAAATTCCTGATCCTCAAACGGCGGAACACCATGAACCGGGCGCGGGGCGTGCTCATGGGGGTGGTCCCGAAGTTTCAGGGGCGGGGCATCGAGGCAGCCATCATCCTCAAACTGGCCGAGGTCTTCGAACGGAAGTCTCATTACGAGGAGATCGAGTTTTCCTGGGTGGGGGATTTCAACCCCAAAATGCGAAAGATCTTTGTTTCGGTGGGCTGCCAATCGGTAAAACACTATCTTACCTACCGATACCTGTTCGACCGGAACGCCCCGTTCAGGCGCTACCCCATACCGGAAGAACCCTAAACCTGCGAAACCCATGCACTACGATGTGATCGTCATCGGTGCCGGCCTGGGGGGACTGACGGCCGGAGCCAAGCTTGCCAAGGAAGGGCGGAAGGTCCTGGTCCTGGAACAACACGACCGGGCGGGCGGATGCGCCACCACCTTCCGGCGGAGGGATTTCACCATGGAGGTGGGCCTGCACGAAATGGACGGCCTCCATCCCGGCGACGGGAAGAACCGGATCTTTGAGGACCTGGGACTGTTCGACCGGGTCGACTTCCTCCCCCTTCCGGCCTTTTACCGGTTCCTGAACCCGCGAACCGACCTGGTGATGCCCCACGACCCGGAAGAGGCCAAAGCCGTGTTGAAGGAAAGGTTCCCCGATGAAAGCGAAGGGATCGACGCCTATTTCAGCACCGTGACCAACGCCCGCCGGATCGCCGTGGCCCACCGGGGAAAGCCGGACAAAAGCGTGGGCGCTTTCCTCGACGAGATCATCCGGGACAAGGATCTGAAGCTCTGCCTTCTGGGAAACCTGGGCTATTTCCACGACGATCCCTACTCCCTGTCCTGGCTCTATTACATCAACGCCCAGGGAAGCTATTTCGGGGGACGGGCCAACTACATCCGCGGCGGCTCCCAGGTGTTGTCCAATGCCCTGGCCGACATCATCCGGGAACACGGCGGAGAGGTGAAACTGAACATGCTGGTCACCGGATTGACTTACAAGGACGGCCATCCAACGGGGGTCCTCTACCACGGGATCCGGGGGAGGGACCGGGACGAACACGCCGACACGGCCTCCGATCTGGTGGTCAACGCCTCCCTTCCCGACCTGGCCGATCTGCTGTCCCCGGCCGACGGGAAAAAGCTGGCCGGTGCCCTGAAGGGACAGGTGCCGGGCGCCTCCCTGCTCACCGTCTACTATGGTTTCTCCAGGCCGCTGAAGGAGATCAATCCCCACTACTCCACCTTCATCTATGACCAATCGGTGACCGGTCCCCGCGACATCCTGGCCAACAACCACAGCGATTTCCGGACCCGGAGCTTCACCTTCGTGGACTACAGCCACGTGGACGCGCAGCTGGCCCCGGAGGGGAAAAGCGTGGGGGCGATCTGCGCCGTGGATTACTTGGCGGACTGGGAAAGCCTGTCGAAGGAGGAATACGAGGAGCGGAAGAACCGGTTGGCCGAGGAACTGACCGACCGGTGCGAGGCCTTCATACCGGGTTTCCGGGATGCGGTGGAATATGCGGAAGTGGGGACTGCCCGGACGGTCCGACGGTTCATCCGGACCCCGGGCGGAGCGGTCTACGGATTCTCCCAGCACCCCGGCCGCAGCCTGGACTACCTGGATGCCCTTCCGGCCAATGTCCACGTGGCTTCGGCCTGGGGAAAAACCGGCGGCGGATTTTCCGGGGCCATCCTGGGGGGCTACCTTTGTGCCATGAACCTGCTGCGAAGAAAGGGCTGATCCCTCCTTCGCCCCTTACAACCGCACGGAAATCAGAATCTGCTGGCTGTGGTACAGCCCGTCGCCGGGCAGGAAGTGGAAACTCCACCCGATCCGGGAATCGATCCGGGGGTTGCGGAAGGGATCCACAAACAGATCGAAGCGACCGTAATTCCCGGATGCATAGAGAGGTTCTCCATACCGCAACGGCGAAGGGTCGCCCCGGTAATAGCTGGCTTCGGCGTGAAGGATTCCCCGGGCTGCCTTGGCCTCCGACAACCAGCCGTTGAACCACACATTGGGTTCGGGCCGGTCCCATCGGTGGGAGGCCACATAGCCGGAGGTCAGCGTCAAACGGTCCAGGGAAAACCGGTCCTCCAGATCCACCCCGGCAAAAACCGCCAGGGCCCCGTCCTCATTGATCCCGTGGGCATCGTCCGGAGCTTCCGAACGGGCCAGGTGGTGCCGGATCACCAGGCCCTGGAGGAGGGCGGGCCCCCTGCGGATTTCCAGATCCACCCCGGCCAGGATGGCTTCGCGGGTGGTTTCGTCGGCCCGTCCCATCCTGTCGACCCAGGCCCGGGCCCGGCCCCAGGACCACCGGTAGGCCACCAGGGCGCCTTCCACGTTGGGGCGGTAGTAGGCCAGGGAATCCCGCAGGAAAAAGCGGGGATAGGCCAGGCGGTCCCTGCGCGCAAAAAACCCGAAGACCGCCTCCAGGGACCTCCCGGCATATTCGTAGCTGAGGTCCGGCTGGGGACGAAGGGCCACCGGATCACCGCCGTACTCGAACATGGCATTGACCCCCGCCCGGATCCGGTGAACGCTGTCGAAGGAAACCAGGAAGCCCGGATCGATCCGGGCTCCGAAAAGGGTCTGGTGTTCCCCGAAGGAACCGAAGTATTCCCGGTTGTCCAGGATCTGGTCGAAACCCAGGGTCCATTCCGGCCGCTGCCCCCGAAGGGGCAGGGAAAGCAGGCTCCAGAGAGCCACCCAGATCCAGACGCGTTGCCTCATGGTTCAGTGGTCTCGATTCGTTGTTCCGTCCGGCCGGGAATCACACATCCCGGCCTCCCGGCATCTCGGTAACCCGGACGCACCGGTGCGCACCGGGCCTTCTGTCTAGTATCCCGGAACCCACATGTCCAGGGGCTCCAGACCGGCAAATTCAATCATTTCGATGGCGTACTCCATCCGGCCCAGATCGTCGGCACCCCCGTTGTTGGTCCCGAAGGTGAACTTCACCCCGGCGTCCTTGGCCCGCTTGATGAAGGCGGGACTCGGGATCCGGAAGCGGCTGTTGATTTCCAGGGCCACATCGTTGTCGAGCAGGGCCTGGATCACCCGGTCCATGCGGGCCTCGGTCCACAATTCGTCGTAGCGGTCTGCGATCTCAGCCGGCAGGTAGGTGGGGTTCACATGGATGTCGATGGGCTCGGTGAGGACGGACTCGATGGCCTGCACCAGCTGCTCCATGAAATCCTGGGGATCGCCCACTTCGGTCTCCTCGGGAATCCACAAGCGCTGGCGGGTACCGTTCCGGTTGGTCCAGGTCATGGCATCGGTGAAGGCGTAATCGAAGCGCTCCTGGTTTTCCGGGCTGAACAGCTCGAGCCATTCCCGGCCCTCGGCCTGCATGGCGTGGTAGGTGAAGGGGCTCGGGTGCACCGTGTCCAGGTAGGCTTCCAGCTCGGCGTCGGACTCAAATCCCATTTTCAGACCGCAGTTGACGGCCACCCCGTAGGTGTATCCATATTTCCGGGCCTGGGCCAGGGCATCGTCGTAGGTGAGTCCGCCCTTCAGGTGGGTGTGGAGGTCGATGAGGGGGAAATTCCGTGCTGCCAGGTCCAGGATCTTCTTCGAATTCCAGGTCCTCCGGCGGAGTCCCGGGAGTGGGCAGGTCGTCGGCCAGGACCTTCACACGGATGTTCTTGTAGCTCACCACACTGGCAGGGTCATGGCATTGGAGGGCAAAGGTGCCTTCGCCCAGGAGACGGCCCGGGAATCCTTCGGGACGGTAGGGTGATTCCGGCTCGGTGTATTCGGCCGCCAGCATGTCGTTGATGTAGGTCCGCACGGTCTTCCCTTCCACGCGGATGCGGTAATTGAACCATTCCCCGTCCGGAACCGGCGATTTCCAGATGTTCCGGATGGCATAGATGCTCCCGGTCATTTTGTGCTCGGGCAGATTCCCCGGTTCGGCGCTGCTGGAATTGAGCACCTGGCACTCGTAGCCGGCTGCGGGCCAGCCTTCGTCCTGAAAGGCGGTGTGGAAGTAAATGCCCGAATTGGAGTTGGGGGTGGTCATTACCTCCAGGGAAAGCTCGAAGTTTTTGAACGATCCGCCGTTGACATCCCCGGTGTAGAACAGGTGGGACCGGGTGCCGGCGGTGACGATGGCCCCGTCTTCGATCTTCCAGGATTCAGGACTTTCGTTGGGGGTCCACCCGTTCAGGCTCTCCCCGTCGAACAGGGAGGTCCATTCATCGGCAGGGGCGGTGCTGCATCCGGCCAGCAGGAGACCAGCGGCACACAGGCAGGCAAACAAGTTGGTTTTCATGAGAAAGCGTTTGGCAGGTTTGGTTATGATCCACTAAAAGTACGCAAAATTGCGCGATAGCGGACAGAAAGTGTTAACGTCCGGGAACGGACGGTCCTTTTCCGCCCGTGAATGGGTAAAAATGGTACCTTGCATTTCAGAAACAAAAAACCAACCCCATGAAACTTAGCAGACGAAGTTTTATACAAACGGGCGGAGCGGCCATGGCCGGGTCCATGGTGATCCCCCCCCTGCTCTCCTCATGTACCAATCTCCAACTCTCGCCGAACGTGAAAAGCTACCTCGATCATTTTGAAGTCACCCCGGAAATGCTGCAAAAAGTCCTGGCCCAGGCCATGTCCAAAGGCGGGGACTATGCCGATCTGTTTTTCGAACACAAGATTTCCAACACCCTGGCCCTGGAAGACGGAAAGGTGAACCGCGCCTTCTCCAACGTGGACTACGGCATGGGGGTCCGGGTTCTGAAGGGAGAACAAACCGGGTTTGCCTACACGGAAACCATCTCGGAGGCTGACATGCTCAAGGTGGCCACCACCGCGGCCAACATCGCCAGCAACCCGGGCACCTTCAAGCAGGGCGAACTGCTGGAAAAACTGCCGGCCGACCACTACCGGATCTCCAGGAAATGGGAAGACGTTTCGGTGGAGGACAAAGTGCCCTTCGTCCAGCGCATCAACGACCGTGTCTTCGAACTCGACGGCAAGGTGACCAAGGTGAACGCCTCCCTGTCCGACGAAAGTTCCTATGTGATGTTTTACAATTCCGAGGGAACCTTCACCTACGACTACCGGCCCATGGCCAGTTTCCGGGTCCGGTGCGTCATGGAACAGGACGGACAGATCGAAAACGGAAGCAGTGCCCGTTCCTACCGGAAAGGCTTCGAATGGCTGGGCGACGACGTCATCGAGGAGATCGCCGGCGAGGCCGTAAAAAACACCAACATCCTCTTCGGGGCCACGAAACCCAAAGCCGGCGAAATGCCCGTGGTTCTGGGGGCCGGCGGATCGGGCATCCTGTTGCACGAGGCCATGGGCCATGCCTTCGAGGCCGACTTCAACCGCAAGGGTACGTCCATTTTCAGCGACAAAATGGGCAAGGCCATCGCAAAAGACTTCATCAACATCGTCGAGGACGGCACCCTTCCCAACAACCGGGGGTCCATCAACATCGATGACGAAGGCAACGAAGTCAAAAAGGTGTACCTGGTGAAGGACGGCGTGTTGGAAAGCTACATCCACGACCGCATCTCCGCCAACTTCTACGGGGTGGATCCCACGGGGAACGGCCGGAGGGAATCCTTCCGCCACACCCCACTGCCCCGGATGCGCATCACCTACATGGACCCGGGTCCGCACGAAAAAGACGACATCATCGCCCAGGTGGACTACGGGGTGTATGTCGACAATTTCAGCAACGGCCAGGTGAACATCGGTGCCGGCGACTTTACCTTCTTTGTCAAATCGGGCTACCTCATCGAGAACGGGAAACTGACCCGGCCCATCAAGGACATCAACATCATCGGGAACGGTCCCCAGGCTCTGGCCGACATCACCATGGCCGCCAACGATTACAAGACCGACGACGGGACCTGGACCTGCGGGAAAAGCGGACAATCCGTTCCCGTGACCATGGGCCTTCCCACGGTCCTTGTGAGCAAACTGACAGTAGGTGGAACCAGTGCATAAGCACCAAACGATTGAATCATGACGACAGAAGAAAAATACAACATCGCGAAATGGGCCATGGAACACGCCGTTTCGAACGGCGCCCAGGAGGCCAGCGTCACCATTTACACCAACAACAGCAGCCGGGTGGAAGTCCGGGAAGAGAAGATCGACAAACTGGAAGAAGCCAACCGGACCAACATGCGCATTGCCCTGTACGTGGACCGGAAGTATTCCAGCATTTCCACGAACCGACTGAACAACAAGGAAGAGCTGGGGCGCTTCATAGAAAACGCCATCGCCGGTACCCGGTACCTGGCCGAAGATGAATTCCGCACCCTGCCCGATCCCGGGCTTTATTACAAGGGGGGCGGAGCCGATCTGGGCACCGTGGACGGGGCCTTCGCCTCCATCGATCCCCAGGTGAAGATCCAGCATGCCTTCGACGTGGAAAAAGAGGTGCTGGGCACCGACGACCGAATCATTTCGGTCACCTCGACCTACAATGACGGACAAAGCGGCATGGTGATGGTCACCAGCAACGGGTTCGCCGGGGAC